>NZ_DATKDZ010000023.1:0-26519 GCF_035512415.1 Pseudomonas sp.
ACTCAACCTGCCGCGGGCGGAAGTCCACGGCGTCGTCACGTTCTATCATGACTTCCGGCAGAAGCCCGCCGGCATTCACACGCTGAAGCTCTGCCGGGCGGAGGCCTGCCAGTCGGCCGGCGGCGAGGCGCTTGCGCGGCGCGCGGAGGCCGCGCTCGGCGTCAAGTCCGGCGAAACCACCGGCGACGGCCAGGTGACGCTGGAAGCCGTCTACTGCCTCGGCCTTTGCGCGATCGCTCCGGCGGCGATGATCGACGGCCGCGTCGTCGGACGGCTGGATGCGGCAAAACTCGAGGCGATCATCGACGAGGCGCGGCAATGAACGCGCGCGTCTTCATCGCCCGCGATGCCGCGGCAATTGCAGTCGGCGCCGACGATGTCGCCGCCGCGCTGGCGGCCGCCGCCGAGCGGCGCGGCATCGCCGTCGACATCGTGCGCACCGGCTCGCGCGGGCTCTACTGGCTCGAACCGACGATCGAAGTCGCGACGCCCGCCGGCCGCATTGCCTACGGTCCGGTGACAGTCGCCGACATCGACGCCCTGCTCGATGCCGGTTTGCTCGATGGCAAGGGCGGCCACCCGCTCGCCCTCGGACTGGCCGAGGACATCCCGTGGCTGAAACGCCAGACCCGCCTCACCTTCTCCCGCTCAGGCATCATCGACCAGTCATCGCTCGCCGATTACCGTGCGCATAGCGGATACAAGGGCCTTGAACGCGCGCTGTCGATCGGGACCGAGGCGACGCTCGCCGAAGTGGAGGCTTCCGGCCTTCGCGGCCGCGGCGGGGCGGGCTTCCCGACCGGGCGCAAATGGCGGACCGTGGCAGTAACGCCGTCGCCCAAGAAGTACATCGTCTGCAACGCCGACGAGGGCGACTCGGGCACCTTCTCCGACCGCATGGTGATGGAGGACGACCCCTTTGTGCTGATCGAGGGCATGACCATCGCCGCCCTGGCCGTCGGTGCCACCGAGGGCTATATCTACCTGCGTTCGGAATACCCGCATGCCGAGGCGGCGCTCAAGGCGACCATCGCCACGGCCTATGCCGAGGGCTATCTGGGCGACGACATTCTCGGCAGCGGCCAGCGCTTCCATCTGCATCTGCGCCGCGGCGCCGGTGCCTATGTCTGCGGTGAGGAAACCTCGCTGCTGGAAAGCCTCGAAGGCAAGCGCGGCGAGGTGCGACCGAAGCCGCCGCTGCCGGCGATCGAGGGCCTGTTCGGCATGCCGACGGTGATCAACAACGTGATCTCGCTGGCCTCGGTGCCGATCATTCTCGACAAGGGCGGCGCCTACTACCGCGACTTCGGCATGGGCCGCTCGCTCGGCACTCTGCCGATCCAGCTGACCGGCAATATCGCCCGCGGCGGCCTGATCGAGAAAGCCTTCGGCGTCACCCTGCGCGAGCTGCTCTACGACTACGGCGGCGGTTCGGCCAGCGGCCGGCCGATCCGTGCGGTGCAGGTCGGCGGCCCACTCGGTGCCTACCTGCCGGAAGCGCAATTCGACACGCCGCTGGATTACGAGGCCTTCGCCGCCCTTGGCGCGGTACTCGGCCACGGCGGCATCGTGGTGTTCGACGACAGCGTCGATATGGCCGATATGGCGCGCTACGCCATGGAGTTCTGCGCCATCGAATCCTGCGGCAAGTGCACGCCCTGCCGGATCGGCTCGACCCGCGGCGAAGAGCTGCTCGAGCAGATCATCGTCGCCCGTTCCGAAGGCCCACAGCCGGGACGCATCGAGCTGCTCAAGAGCCTGTGCGACACCATGCTCGGTGCCTCGCTCTGCGCCCTCGGCGGCATGACGCCCTATCCGGTGCTGAGCGCCATCAATCATTTTCCCGAAGACTTCGGCGTGTCGAAAGACAGCGCCGAAGCTCGCTGATCCGGAGACGCCCCCATGGCCCTGTTTCGTGAACTCGACTACGGAACCCCCGCCCGCACCGGCGCTCCGGTAACGGTGGAAATCGACGGCACGTCCATCACAGTGCCGGCCGGCACTTCGGTGATGCGCGCCGCCCAGGAAGCCGGAATTTCCGTGCCCAAACTGTGCGCCAGCGATAGCCTCGAGCCGTTCGGCTCGTGCCGTCTGTGCACCGTGGAAATCGAAGGTCGACGCGGCTATCCGGCGTCCTGCACCACCCCGGTGGAAGCCGGCATGAAGGTGCGCACGCAGAGCCCCAAGCTCGCCGAGCTGCGCCGCGGCACCATGGAACTGTATATCTCCGACCACCCGCTGGACTGCCTGACCTGTTCGGCCAACGGCAACTGCGAACTGCAGGACATGGCCGGCGTGGTCGGCCTGCGCGAGGTGCGCTACGACCCGGTGAAGACCCACCTGGCCGAGGCCAAGGACGAGTCCAACCCCTATTTCACCTTCGACCCGGCCAAGTGCATCGTCTGTAACCGCTGCGTGCGCGCCTGTGAAGAAGTGCAGGGCACCTTCGCCCTGACCATCAGTGGCCGTGGCTTCGATTCGCAGGTCAGCGCCGGGCAGAACGAAACCTTCCTCGACTCCGAGTGCGTGTCCTGCGGCGCCTGCGTGCAGGCCTGCCCGACCGCCACGCTGATGGAAAAGTCGGTGATCAAGATGGGTCAGGCCGAACGCAGTGTGACCACCACCTGCGCCTATTGCGGCGTCGGTTGTTCGTTCAAGGCCGAGATCAAAGGCAACACCGTAGTGCGCATGGTGCCGAACAAGGACGGCCATGCCAACCATGGACACGCCTGCGTCAAGGGCCGCTTCGCCTGGGGCTACGCCACCCACCCGGACCGCATCACCGCGCCGATGATTCGCGAGAGCATCCATGAGCCCTGGCGCACAGTGAGCTGGGACGAGGCGATCGCCTATACCGCCAAGCGCTTCAAGGATATCCAGGCGCAGTACGGCCGCGGCTCGGTCGGCGGCCTGACCTCGTCGCGCTGCACCAACGAAGAGGCCTACCTGGTGCAGAAACTGGTGCGCGCCGCCTTCGGCAACAACAACGTCGACACCTGCGCGCGGGTCTGCCATTCGCCGACCGGCTACGGCCTCAAGGTCACCCTCGGCGAATCCGCCGGTACTCAGGATTTCGACTCGGTGCTGGCCGCCGATGTGGTGCTGGTGATCGGTGCCAACCCCACCGACGGCCACCCGGTGTTCGGCTCGCAGCTCAAGCGCCGCCTGCGTGAAGGTGCCAGGCTGATCGTCGCCGACCCGCGCGGCATCGACCTGGTGCGCGGCCCGCACGTCAAAGCCGAGCATCACCTGCAACTGCGCCCGGGCAGCAACGTCGCCCTGCTCAATAGCCTGGCTCACGTCATCGTCAGCGAAGGGCTGGTGGACGAGGCTTTCGTCGCCGAGCGCTGCGAAACTGAGGCCTTCGCGCAATGGCGCGCCTTCGTCGCCGATCCACGGCACAGCCCCGAAGCCATGCAGGAACTGACCGGCGTGCCGGCCGCCAGCGTGCGCGCCGCCGCACGCCTGTACGCCACCGGTGGTAATGCGGCGATTTACTACGGCCTGGGCGTGACCGAACACAGCCAGGGCTCCTCGACCGTGATGGCGATCGCCAACCTGGCTATGGCCACCGGCAATATCGGCCGTCCCGGAGTCGGTGTGAACCCGCTGCGTGGGCAGAACAACGTGCAGGGCTCCTGCGACATGGGTTCCTTCCCCCATGAGCTGCCCGGTTACCGCCACGTCTCCGACCCGTTGGCGCGGGCGCAGTTCGAACAGGCCTGGGGCGTCAGCCTGCTCGACGAGCCGGGCCTGCGTATTCCCAACATGTTCGCCGCCGCCCATGCCGGCACCTTCAAGGGCATCTACATCCAGGGCGAGGATCCGGCGCAGTCCGACCCGGACACCCAGCACGTCACCGATGCGCTCAAGGCCATGGTGTGCGTGGTGGTGCAGGACCTGTTCCTCAACGAAACCGCCAAGTTTGCCCATGTGTTCCTGCCCGGTGCCTCCTTCCTGGAGAAGAACGGCACCTTCACCAATGCCGAGCGGCGCATCTCGCCGGTACGCAAGGTGATGCCGGCGCTGGCCGGCAAGGAAGACTGGGAGGTGACGGTGGCGCTGTCCAACGCCCTCGGCTACCCGATGAACTACACGCACCCGTCGCAGATCATGGACGAGATCGCCAGCCTGACGCCGACCTTTACCGGGGTCAGCTACGCCAAGCTCGACCGTATGGGCAGCATCCAGTGGCCATGCAACGACGCCGCGCCTGAAGGCACGCCGATCATGCACGAGGACGCCTTCGTGCGCGGCAAGGGTCGTTTTATGATCACCGAGTACATCGCCACCGAGGAGCGCACCTCGCGCAAGCGTCCGCTGATCCTCACTACCGGGCGCATCCTCTCGCAGTACAACGTCGGCGCGCAGACCCGGCGCACCGCCAACGGTGCCTGGCATGCCGAGGATCGCCTGGAGATCCATCCGGTGGATGCCGAGGATCGGGGGATCAACGACGGCGACTGGGTCTCGATCAACAGCCGCGCCGGCGAGACGGCGATGCGCGCGATTATTACCGAGCGGGTGCAACCGGGGATTGTGTACACCACCTTCCACCACCCGGAGTCCGGTGCCAACGTGATCACCACCGACAACTCCGACTGGGCCACCAACTGCCCGGAATACAAGGTCACCGCGGTGCAGATCAGCAAGGTCGAAGCGCCGTCGCAGTGGCAGAATGAGTTCCAGGCCTTTACCCACGAGCAGCTTGATCTGCTGCCGCCGATCAAGGTGGTGCAGCTGTGAGACCTGGTGTGCTGTGTCGCAGAGTTATTGTTTCGACGGCTCTGGTTCGTCGGGTGCGGGTTCGTAGGGTGCGCCGTGCGCACTAGGTGTCAGGATGTAGGATGGGGCGGGCCGCGCAGGTGACAACCCATCAATTGCAGCGATGGGATATCACCCATCCGGGAGGAGCTCTTTTATGGGCATAAACGCCACGCAACTGATCAAGATGGCCAACCAGATCGGTGCCTTCTTCGCCTCCCAGCCCGACCCGCAGCAGGCGCGGGACGACTTTGCCCAGCACCTCAAGCGCCAGTGGGACCCGCAGATGCGCACCGCGCTCTGCGCCCATCTCGACGCCACCGAGGGTGAAGGCCTGAGCGAGTTTGTGCTCGATGCGATGCAGACGCACCGCGAGCAGCTCGAACCGCTGGCCCGACCGGCTTAAGCGCATTCCATGGCCAGGGAGTCTTCGAGCATGCCGCCCAGCGCAGCCGTCGCCATTACCGACGAAGCCGAGGCGCAGGGCGCCTATGCCTATGTCGAACTGGATTCGGCGGAGCAGGGCGGCAGCGCCATGCTCGCCGAGGAATGCGCCCTGGCGATTGCCTATAACGGCATCAGTTATGCGGTGATGATGGTTTCGCCCTCGGCCGTCGAGGACTTCGTCATCGGTTTTAGCCTGAGTAGCGCGGTGGTCAGCGGCGTCGAAGAAATTTTCGACGTACGGGTTACGCGCAGCGGCGACGCCCTCAACGCCGAAGTGCAGATCAGCAACCGCGCGTTCTGGGCGCTCAAGCAGCAGCGCCGTCAGTTGGCCGGCACCAGCGGTTGCGGCCTGTGTGGCGTGGCGGCGCTGGAGCAGGCACTGCCGCAACTCACAGCGCTGCTGCCCAGCCCATTGCCGCCGGCCGCGCACTTGCGTGAGCTGCGCGCGCGTATCGCCAGCGTGCAAAGCCTGGCGCGCCACAGCGGCGCCCTGCATGCCGCGCTATTTGTCGATCAGGACGGCGAAATCAGCCTGTGCCGCGAAGATATCGGCCGGCATAACGCGCTGGACAAGCTGATCGGTGCCCTGCGCCAGCAAGGTCGCAACACAGGCCAGGGCTTTGTGGTGATCACCAGCCGCTGCAGTCTGGAGCTGATTCACAAGGCGGTGCGCGGCGAATTCGCCACCCTGGTCAGCCTCTCGGCGCCGACCAACCTCAGCGTGCGCTGGGCGCGCGAGCACCGGCTCAACCTGATCCATCTGCCGCACCACAGCGCGCCACGGGTCTACAGCCCGGTGCCGGGCGCAGAGTAGATCCTGGGCTCGCCTACGAAAACCGTGCGGCGAGATTTGCGTTGGAGATAGAGGCTTTGCGGACTCGTATTGTCGGGCTGGCGGTTGCGGCTGGATCTGGTGCGCGCGGCGCGCCCTACGGGAGCTGGGTTAGCTCCCCATGGCGGTTGCGGCTGGCCTGGACGATGCGCTGCGTTGGCACACGCAACTGGGTCAGCAGATACTCGGCAAACTCCGGTGCATAAGGCTGGCGGGCGATGGCGGCGGCCATGCAGTCGAGCCAGGCGCTGCTCAGGGTCTCGTCGATGGGCCACTGGGCGTGGAAGGCGGGGAGGGCGATGCTGCCGTACTTTTCCTGGAACAGCTTGGGACCACCGAGCCAGCCGCTGAGAAAGCAGGCCAGCTTGTCGGCGGCCAGCTCCAGGCTGTCGCCGTGCAGGCGGCGCAGCTCGGCGGCCTGCGGCAGTTGATCCATCAACTGATAGAAATCGGCGACCAGACGCCGCAGGCCGTCGATGCCGCCGGCGGCCTGGTAAGAGGCATCGCCGACGCCGTAGGTGGGGGCAGGGGTCATGGCAGGCATCCCGAGAAAAGACGCCATTGTAAGGGGCCAGGGTTGATTGGGAATGCCCTCTGCCACGGTTGCAGGCATTTCCTGTAGGAGCCAGCTTGCTGCGGTCCGACGTCTCGGCGATCTCCGCAGGTTAAAAGCATCGTCAGCAAGCGGGCTCCTACAAACGCTGGCACCAGGGCAGGCTGGCCAGGCTTTGCTGGAGAAAGTCGCACAGCGCCAGCACCTTGGGTGAGGCGCGGCGCGAGCGTGGGTAGAGGGCGTGGATCCAGTTATCCGTCGGCCGCACGCCGGGCTCGATGGCCAGCAACGAGCCCTCTGCAAGTTGCTGCTGGACGATAAAGACCGGTAGCACGGCCAGGCCCAGGCCGCGCAGGGCCATATCGCGCATGGCCTCGCCGTTGTTGCTGGTAAAACGCCCGCTGGGCGACAGGCTAAGGAGTTCGTCCGGCGCATCGAGGCGTGCAAACGACCAGACCTGGCTGGTGGTCACGTTGCTGTAGCCGATGCAGGCATGCTCAAGGATCTGTTCCGGGCTCTGGGGGATGCCGTGGCGCTCGGCATAGGCCGGGCTGCAGCACAACACTCGCGGGCTGGGTGCCAGTTCGCGGGCGATCAGGGCGCTGTCGCGCAGGTGTGAGACGCGCAGGCAGAGGTCGTAGCCCTCGCGCTCGAAGTCGCTGATGCGGTCATCCAATTGCAGGGCCAGCTGGATGCGCGGGTGCTGCTGCATAAAGTCGGCCAGCAGCGGGGCCAGCCACAGAGTGCCAAAACTCATGGGCGCGAGGATGCGCAGGCTACCGCACAAGCCGCTGTCATCCAGGCTGGCGCGTTCGGCCGCTTCGTGCAGCGCGGCCAGGGCATCCTTGGCCCGAGGGTAGAACTGCCGGCCGTTCTCGGTGGGGGTCACCTTGCGCGTGGAGCGGTACAGCAGTTTGGCACTCAGGCGTCGCTCCAGATCACTCAGGCGCTTGCTGACCACCGATTTGGCCACCCCCAGGCGTTCCGCGGCCAGGCTGACGCTGCCCAGTTCCACCACCTGGAGGAAGGTTTCGATTTCCTGCAGATCCAGCTTCATGGGGTTCCTAAATACCGTGGCGAGTTGGCCAAGCATAGCCGCAACGATGAGTGCCGATTGTTCGCCTCTGGCGAAAAGCCATTTCGCCTGCGGCCCGGAGGTCGGCGTGGGTGTCGGGGGCTAAGCTTTAGCTTCCCCATGGCGCTTCGTGGCGCTCGGTCACTGCCTACTCTCAGGAGGTTTATTATGTCTTTCACCTACAAGCGGCTGAACAAAGACGACGCGGTCCTGCTGCTGGTCGATCACCAGGCCGGCCTGCTGTCGCTGGTGCGTGACTACAGCCCGGACGAATTCAAGAACAACGTGCTGGCCCTGGCCGATATCGGCAAGTTCTTCAACCTGCCAACCATCCTCACCACCAGTTTCGAAAATGGTCCTAATGGGCCGATTGTGCCCGAGCTCAAGGCCATGTTTCCCGATGCGCCCTATATCGCCCGGCCGGGGCAGATCAATGCCTGGGACAACGAAGACTTCGTCAACGCGATCAAAGCCACCGGGCGCAAGCAACTGATCATCGCTGGCGTGGTGACCGATGTGTGCGTGGCCTTCCCGACTCTGTCGGCTCTGGAGGCGGGCTACGAGGTGTTTGTGGTCACCGACGCCTCCGGCACCTTCAATACCAGCGTGCGCGATGCCGCGCTGATGCGCATGGCCCATGCCGGGGCGCAGATGCTCAACTGGTTTAGTGTCGGCTGCGAGTTGCACCGCGACTGGCGCAACGACATCGAAGGCTTCGGCGGCATTCTCGGCGGCCACCTGCCGGCCTATGCCAACCTGATCCAGAGCTACAGCCAGAAGTAAGCGCCGCTCCCATGACTACCCGCTGCGCCATTCTGGTACAGCGGGTTTTTTCTGTCTTTATGCATAGCTCAGGGTTATGCATAACATAATAAATATACATTTGATAAATGCGAGGTGCGGGCGGATTCTTGTTTCGCGGTGATGGCCGATTGGCCATCCAATGCGATTTGAAGTGGGCTTGCGGGTGATGGCCGGCTTCACAGCGAACCCTGATTCCAGAGGAAAACAAGATGAATAAGACTCTCCGCTCCCTGTTGCTCTGCGCCAGCCTCGGTGCTCTGCCGTTCGCCGCCGCCCAGGCCGCCGAAGGCCCGACTCTGCGTCTGGCCACCGAAGGTGCCTACCCACCGTTTAACTACTACACCGCCGACGGCCAGCTGGCTGGTTTCGATATCGAGATCGGCAAGGCCCTGTGCGAGCGGATGCAGGCCAAGTGCAGCCTGGTGGCCCAGGACTGGGACGGCATTATCCCCGCGCTGCTGGGGCGCAAATATGATGTGATCATCGCCTCGATGTTTATCACCGAGGAGCGCCGGCAGAAGGTCGCCTTCAGCGATCCCTACCAGAAATCGGCGATGACCTTCGTGGTGCCCAAGGATTCCGAACTCAGCGATTTCAGCCCGGCTGCCATGGCCGGCAAGACCATCGGTGCCCAGGGCGCGACCACCCAGGCCGATTACCTGATGGCCATGTTTCCCGACTCCGATGTGCGCCTGTACCCGACCCAGGATGCGGTGAACCTGGACCTGGTGTCCGGGCGGCTGGATGCCCAGGTCGGCGACATGATTCCGATGCTCGACTGGACCCAGAAATCCGCCGATGGCAGTTGCTGTCGTATGGCCGGCGCGCCGATCAGCGACCCGAAATATGTCGGCGAGGGCGTCGGCATGGCGCTGCGCAAGGAAGACGAAGCGCTGCGTCAGCAGCTTAACCAGGCCCTGGCGTCGATCATCGCCGACGGCACCTACCAGGCCATTAACGACAAGTTCTTCTCGGTCAACCTGCTGACCCTGGAGCAGTGAGCCAATCACGGCCCATCTGCTGAACGAGAAGAGGATTTGTTATGGACTGGCTCACCTACCTGAGCTTCGGTGACGCCGGCTGGGGCGACGAGTTGCTGCAGGGCCTCGGGGTAACCCTGGCTCTGGCACTCACCACCCTGCCGGTCGGCTTGCTGCTGGGGCTGCTGGTGGCGGCGCTGGCGCTGTTCGGTGCTCGCCCGGCGCGTGCCCTGGCTCTGGCTTTCAGCACCACCCTGCGCGGCCTGCCCGAGCTGCTCACCCTGTTTATCATCTACCACGGCGTGGGCATGGGCCTGAACGCCTTGTTGCGCTGGTACAACCCGGCAGCCGGCTATCTCGAGCTGAGCCCCTTTATCGCCGGGGTGTTGGCCCTGGGCCTGGTCTTCGCCGCCTATTCCAGCGAAGTCTGGCGCGGTGCCTGGCAGGCTCTGGATGGCGGCCAGCGCGAGGCGGGACAGGCCATGGGCCTGCGTCGGCTGACCATCTTCCGGGTGATCGAGCTGCCGCAACTGCTGCGCCTGGCCCTGCCGGGGCTGGGCAACCTGTGGATCAACCTGCTCAAGGACACCGCTCTGGTCTCGGTGATCGCCCTCAGCGACCTGATGCGCATGGCCAATATCGCCGTGGGCACCACCAAGAAGCCGTTTCTGTTCTTCCTCGTGGTGTGCCTGGCCTACTGGCTGGTGTGCCTGTTCTGCGAGTGCCTGCTGGCACGTATGGAGCGCCGCGCCAACCGTGGCTACCGCACGGGAGGGCAGGCAGCATGATGGATATCCTTACGCGCTTCTCGGGCCAATTGCTGGCCGGTGCCGGCCTGACCCTGCAACTCACCGTTATTGCCGCGCTGCTGGCCTGCGCCCTGGCCTTACCCCTGGCCATCGCCCGCTGCAGCGAGCGCGGTTTGCTGCGCTGGCCGATTCGCCTGTTCGTCTCGTTCTTCCGTGGCACGCCGCTGCTGGCCCAGCTATTTCTGGTCTATTACGGCTCGGGGCAGTTCCGCGTCGAGCTGAGCCAGCTGGGGCTCTGGTGGTTCTTTCGCGACCCCTACTACTGCGCGCTGCTGACCTTTGTCCTCAACTCCACGGCCTATCAGATCGAGATTCTTCGTGGCGGCCTGCGCGCCGTGCCTTACGGGCAGATCGAGGCGGGCGTGGCCATGGGTCTGTCACGCTTTAACCAGTACCGCAAGATCATCCTGCCCAATGCCTACCGCATCGCTTTTCCGTCCCTGGGCAACGAAATCATCCTGCTGCTCAAGGGCAGCGCGGTGGTCAGCGTGATCACCCTGTTCGATGTGATGGGCCAGACCCGGCGCATCTTCTCGCAAACCTTCGACCTGTCCGTGTACCTCTGGGCGGCGCTGCTGTACCTGCTGATGACCAGCGCCTTCGTCTGGCTCTGGCGCTGCCTGGAACGCTGCCTGACCCGCCATCAACGGGTACGCCAAGCCCCCACCACCGCCACTGCGCCAGCCGCAAAGCGGGTTTCCGCCGGAGTGTCGCCATGACTGCAAGCATCCCCCAGACCGCCGCCCTGCAGGTGGAGAACCTGTACAAATCCTTCGCCGGCATTGAGGTGCTCAAGGGTGTTTCACTGACCGCCGAGAAGCATGATGTGATCAGCATCATCGGCTCCAGCGGCTCGGGCAAGAGCACATTGCTGCGCTGCATGAACCTGCTGGAGTTCCCCGACAGTGGCTGCCTGCGGGTGCACGGCGAGGAGCTGGAGCTGGGCACCAACCGCCGTGGCGTGCGCTCGCGACGCTTTCAGCGGCAGATCGAACGGGTGCGCGCGCGCCTGGCCATGGTCTTCCAGTCGTTCAACCTGTGGTCGCATATGACCGTGCTGGAAAACGTGATGCTCGGCCCCTGTCTGGTGCATAAGCGCAACCGCATTGATGTGGAGGCCCAGGCCAAGAAGCTGCTGGCCCGGGTCGGCATGCTGGAGAAATGCCAGATGTACCCCGACTGCCTGTCCGGCGGGCAGAAGCAGCGGGTGGCCATCGCCCGCGCCCTGGCCATGGACCCGGAAGTGATGCTGTTCGATGAGCCCACCTCGGCCCTCGACCCGGAACTGGTGGGCGAGGTGCTGCTGGTGATCCGCGAACTGGCCGAGGAGGGCCGCACCATGATCATGGTCACCCACGAAATGCGCTTCGCCCGCGAGGTGTCGTCCAAGGTGGTGTACCTGCACCAGGGCCGCATCGAGGAGCAGGGCAGCCCCGAGCAGCTGTTCAACACCCCGCAATCGGACAATCTGCGCCGCCTGCTGGCGAGCCAGTACTGATGACCCAAGCCGTAGGGTGCGCTGTGCGCACCACCAATGACGCTGGAATAACCCCATAACGCGATGGTGCGCACAGCGCACCCTACCTGAGTGAGCCATACCCATGAGCCAAGTTGTTTCCCTGTACCCCTGGAAAAGACCGCAGCACCTCGAGAGCGCCCATAACCAGCTGCTGATCGACGGGGTGAGCGCCCTTGAATTGGTCGAGCGCTATGGCTCGCCGCTGTTCGTCTATTCGGAAAGCCAGCTGCGGGAAAACGCCCGGGATATCCTGGACAACTTCCACCGCGTGCACGCCAAGACTCGGGTCTGCTTTGCCAGCAAGGCCTGCGCCAACCTGGCGGTGCTCAAGGTGTTCAAGGACTGCGGCCTGGATCTGGAGGTCAACTCCGGCGGCGAGTTCTACAAGGCGCAGATCGCCGGCTTCGCCCCAGGGCAGATGGTGTTCAACGGCGTGGCCAAGCAAGTGGGCGAGTTGCGCGAGGTGATTGGTGCCGGGATCAAGGCGATCAATGTCGACTCGTTGTCGGAGCTTTCACGCATTCTCGCGGTGGCGACCGAGCTGGGTCAGCAGGCGCGGGTCAGCCTGCGCATTATCCCGGAGATCCAGGGCGGTGCCGCCGCCGGCTGGCAGACCGGCACCTCGACCTCCAAGTTCGGCATGACCGCCGCCGAGCAGAGTGAGGCCATCGAGCTGATCCTGGCCCATCTCACCGCGCTCAAGCTGGTGGGGGTGCATGCCCATATCGGCACCCAGATCACCGATATTGCTGTGTACCAGGCCGAGGCCAATTTCCTCATCGACTATGTGCGTCAGGTAGCCGAGCGCCTGCCTTATCCGCTGGAGCATCTGAACCTGGGCGGCGGCTTCCCGAAGAACTACAGCAGCGCCGAGGCCAACTTCGATTCGGTGGCAGCGCACTACCGCGCCAATTACCGCACCACGGTGGACTTCGCTCTGCTTGCCGAACACCTGATCAAGCCGGTGTCCCAGGCCCTGGGTGAGCAGATCGAGCTGATCGTCGAACCGGGGCGCAGCATGGTCAGCGACACCGCCATCCTGCTGACCCGTATCGAGGCCCACAAGCAGCGCCAGGGCCGCCCGGTGTTCTACCTGGATGCCGGCTACAGCGTGCTGTTCGACCTGTATAACGGCTGGTACTTCCATATGCTCAACGCCTCCCGCGCCGATGACCGGGACACCCAGCACTGCCGCATGGCCGGCCCGCTGTGCGACAGCAGCGACACCTACTACGACATCGAGGGCGAGGGCGCGGTGGCGGATCTGATCGCCGAGGAGCCGGCCCTGGCCCAGCATCGCGCGGTGCTGGAGCAGGTGCTGGTGCACCAGCCGAATCTGCGCGAACTGCCGGCGGCCACCGCCATGGGCGATGTGATCGCCCTGCTGGACGTGGGTGCCTACGCCCTGGAGATGATGAGCCAGTACTGCGGCCGCCAGTCCGCCGCCGCAGTGCTGGTGGACCTGCAACAGGGCAGCCGGCTGATCCGCCGCCGTGGCGAATACCGCGATCTGCTGGCCCATGATCTGGATTGAGCGGGTAGGGTGCGCCGTGTGCGCCAGCCGGCTGCGGATTGCCGGTGCGCACGGCGCATCCTGCGAGGTTCGATGGCTTTCTAGGAGCCTGTCCGGCTTTTCCGCAGTAGAACAGCGTTAAGTCCGACAGGCTCCTCGCCTTGCGCTAGGGGCCGCAGGCGGTGCACTGTTGCCCCCGAAGTGGCCGGGATGACGGCCTGCCTGGGAGAACCACCGATCATGCTGTCGCCCCGCGAGCGCCTGCTGCGCAACCTGGACTGGAACCTGCTGTACACCTTTCTGGTGATAGTCGAGGAAAGCAGCATCACCGGCGCGGCGCGCAAGCTGTCGCTTAGCCAGCCCAGCGTCAGCAATGCCTTGAAGCGTCTGGAAGAACACCTGGGCATGCGTCTGATCCAGCGCAAGAAGGGCATGTTCTCCCTGACCGAGCAGGGCCTGCGGGTCTACGAGTACATTTCCTCGGCCGGCAGCATTATCGACAAGATGGCCGAGCAGTACGCTGGCGAGGCCGGTGCGGTGCTCGGCGAGCTGCATATCCAGGTCGCCAGCCATGTCAGCTGCCAGCCCTTCGACGACAGCCTGACGCAGTTCCACAGCCTTTATCCCAATGTGCTGATCAGCCTCAGTTCCCAGCCCAGCGCCGACATCGTCGACGCGGTGGCCCGGGGCAGCCTGCATATCGGCATCAGCAACAAGAAGACCGCCCAAACCGGTCTGCACTTCGACCTGATCGGTTACGAGCAGATGGCCTTCTACTGCGGCCCGCGCCACCCGCTGTTCGGTCGCGACAAGCTGACCGCTGCGGATCTGCGCGGTCTGGCCTATGTCTCCTTCGAGAGCGATCAGCCCGGCGAGGGCCTGAGCGCGGTCAACTCGGTGCGCACCCAGCAGCAGTTCTGGGGCCGTCTGGTGGCGGTGTCGCCCAACGAGGAGGAAGTGCGCCGGCTGATCCTCGCTGGCCTCGGCTTCGGTGCCCTCACCGTCGAGGGGGCCAAGCCCTTTGTGGCGCAGAAACTGCTGTTCCAGCTGCCGCCCTACGACGAGTTGCCGGTCAACGAGGTGTACCTGGTGACCCCGGAAAACCAGCTACTGACGGATGTGGAGCAGCTGTTTATCGGCCTGCTGCGCGAGGCGACGGTGGCGGCGGTGCGGGCGCGCTATTTCAAGTAGGGTGCGAGGCAGAACATAGGAAGCCGGTGCGCGCGGCGCACCCTACGGGCGGGCTTCTTTGTAAGTGGCAACCGCAACGAAAAAGGCGAAGCCCATGGGCTTCGCCTTTTGTTTTTCTAACGCAGGCTTAGTGCTTGCGCGGTACCGGCTTAAGCAGTTCGTCCGGCGGCATTTCGCAGGCGATCTTGCGGCCCATCAGGGCTTCGATAGCCGGCAGGGCGTAGGCGTCGTCTTCGCCGGCGAAGCTGATCGAGGTGCCGCTGCTGCCGGCGCGACCGGTACGACCGATGCGGTGCACGTAGTCGTCCGGGGTTTCCGGCAGGGTGAAGTTGATCACATGGCTGATGGCGTCGACATGGATGCCGCGGCCGGCCACGTCGGTGGCGACCATGACGCGGATCTTGCCTTCGCGGAAGCCTTCCAGGGCCTTGATGCGCTTGTGCTGCGGCACGTCGCCGGACATCTGCACGGCGCTGATGCCGTCGCGGGTCAGGCGTTCTTCGATGCGCCGCACTTCATCCTTGCGGTTGGCGAAGACCATCACGCGGATCCAGTCGTTCTGGGTGATCAGGTTGTACAGCAGCTTGTATTTGTCGCTGCCGGCTACGGCGTAGACGTGTTGTTCCACCGTGTCGCTGGCGACGTTCTCCGGCTCGATCTCGACGATGGCCGGCTCCGTGGTCCACTGCTTGGCCAGGTTCATCACGTCTTCGGTGAAGGTGGCGGAGAATAGCAGGGTCTGGCGTTCGCCCCGGGGTGGGGTCTGGCGGATGATCTGGCGTACCTGGGGGATAAAGCCCATGTCGAGCATGCGGTCGGCTTCATCCAGCACCATCACCTCGACCATATCCAGGTGCACTTCGCCGCGCTGGTTGAAGTCGAGCAGGCGGCCCGGGGTGGCCACCAGGATGTCGCAGTAGCGCGACTCGAGCAGCTTGAGCTGTTTGTCGAAGTCCATGCCGCCCACAAACTGCATGACGTTGAGGCCGGTGTATTTGGTCAGGTCGGCGGCGTCCTTGGCGATCTGCACCACCAGCTCGCGGGCCGGCGCGATGATCAGCGCCCGCGGCTCGCCCATATAGCGCTCTTTCGGCGGCGGGGTCTGCAGCAGCTGGGTGATGATCGACACCAGGAAGGCGGCGGTCTTGCCGGTGCCGGTCTGGGCGCGGCCGATGGCATCCTGACCCTTGAGGGTGAAGCCCAGCACCTGTGCCTGGATCGGCGTGCAATAGGGGAAACCCAGGTCGTGGATGGCGTGCATCAGCTCGGGGGCCAGTTTGAAGTCGTGGAAGCGGGTCTTGCCCTCGGCGGGCTCAACCTGGAAGTCTTCCAGTTTCCAGGTGTCCACCGGTTTGGCGGCACGTTCGCGGCGTAGCTTGTTCTCCGCGCGGGCACGCTCGGGCTTGGCGACGCTGGCCGCGGGAGCCTCAGGGGCTGGGGAAGCAGTGGGTTCGCTGGCCGCCTTGCGCGGGCTGGCATTGCTGTTGCGGTTTTCGCTGGGGGCATCATTAGCGCGAGGCGTTGCAGGCGGGCTTGCTGGGCTGGGCTGCGGGCCCTCGGCTTTGCCGAACATTTTCTTGAGTGCTTTGAGCACGGTCATCTCTTCAATTGGTTAAGGAGTGAACGGCTGCCAGTGTAAAGCAAGAAGCCGGCGCGGCGAAGTGCCGCGCGGATCGCTGCCGTTACAGGATTTTTAGCAGGGGTTAGCCAGGCTGGAGGGCGCATGAAACGGGGCTTTTGCCGCAAACGGGTGGCACTTGCGGCTGGCTTTTCAGCGCTGCGGCAGGCTGGCCAGCAGCAGGCGCTGCACATTACCGCCCATGATCGCGGCGATCTCCGCGTGGCTGAAGCCCGCTTCGAGCAGGCCCTGGGTCAGTTGCGGTAGGCCGGTGACATCGAAGGGGGTGTGCACGGTGCCGTTGAAATCCGAGCCCAGGGCCACGTGCTGGACCCCGACTTTATCGGCGGTGTAGCGGATCGCCTGGACGATGGCCGCCACAGAGGTGGCGCATACCGCGGTTTCCCAGTAGCCGATGCCGATCACCCCGCCAGTGGCGGCGATGCCCTGCAGGTGTTTGTCGCTGAGGTTGCGGGTGCCGGGGCAGGTGCCTTCGACGCCGGTGTGGGACACCAGCACGGGGCGCGTGGCCATGGCCAGTACATCGTCGATCAGCGCCCGCGAGGCATGGGCCAGGTCGATCAGCATGGCTTTTTCTTCCAGGCGCTTGACCACCTGGCGGCCCAGCGCGGTCAGGCCGCCTTTTTCCAGGCCATGGGCCGAGCCGCCCACTTCGTTATCGAAGAAGTGGGCCAGGCCGGCGATGCGAAAGCCGGCTGCATAAAGCCTATCGACGTTCTCCAGCTTGCCTTCGATGGACTGCAACCCCTCGGTGGCGAGGATCGCGGCCAGGCGCTGTGGGTCCTGTTGCCAGGCCTGGATAAAGCTGGCTAGGTCGTCGCGGCTTTTGATCAGGCTCAAGCGGCCCTGGCTGGCGGCGCTGGCCTGTTCGAGCTTGGCGGCCTGATAAAGCGCGCGCTGCAGCAGGCTGTTCCAGGTTTCCCGCGGCCAGCGCTGGGCCATGGCCAGCAGGGTGATGTTGTCGGTTTCGCCGCTGTTGCGCTCGTAGTTGATGCCGCGCGGAGTCTTGGTCACGGTTGAAAAGACCTGCAGACCGACGCGCGCCTCGAGCATGCGCGGCAGGTCGGAGTGGCCGAAGTCGTAGCGCTCTAACAGGTCGCGCTCCCAGAGCAGGGCGTCATCATGCAGGTCGGCGATAAACAGGGTCTGGTGCAACTGCTCGGCGGGGGCGCTGGCCGGGTAGGGCGCGGGTGACTCGACGCTGTTCATCTGGCGGTCAACGATGGACGGCAGGCTGAAGACCAGCGCGCTGCCGATCAACAGGATAATCAGCAGGCTCAGGAGAAGTTTGCGCATGGGCTGCGATCCGGGCTTGGTTGTTATGCGCGGACTCTAGCAAGCGCGAAGAGAAAAATGTGATGGATAGCGAGCGAACCGCTGGGAGGCACATTTTTTAGGCTATGTTCCAGTCGCCTGTTGCATGCAGCAATTTCTTGTAGGACCGGGCGGGACACGCAGTCCCATGCCCGCGATCCGAGCGCGGCCAGAGACCCTTTCGCGGCCATGGGCCGCTCCTACAGAGGGCGCGGTTTGCTCCCCTCTTCCTCATAAGGGCAAGCGAGGCTAGGGGGGGGAGTCTGAGCAACACATATCTGGGACATAACCTTTTCTTAGCCGTACAGGCAGTTGCGACCCTGCTGCTTGGCCCGATACAGGGCGCTGTCGGCGCGGGCGATCAGGCCTTGCAGGCTGTCCTTGGGACGCATCTTGGCCAGGCCGATGGAGACGGTTACCCCCGGTATAACGCCTACGGGGGAGTGGAACGAGCTGATTTTCTGCAACGCCAGGCGCAGCCGCTCACCGATGCTGCGGGCTTCCTCCTCGGAGATGTCCGGCAGCAGGATAACGAACTCCTCGCCGCCAAAGCGGGTCAGGCTGTCCTTGGGTCGCAGCTGGCTGCGCAGGGTATTGGCCACCAGGGTCAGGGCATAGTCGCCAGCGAGGTGGCCGTGCTGGTCGTTGTAGGCCTTGAAGTGGTCAACATCGAGCATCAGCATGCACAGGGGCTTGCCATTGAAGGCGCTGCGGGTGCTTTCCCGCTCGAACATATGCTCCAGCCAGCGGCGGTTATAGGCACCGGTGAGGGCATCGATATTGGCGTTCTGCTCGCTGTTGATAATGATCCGGTTGCCCTTGCGCACCCGTTCGCAGAGCAGCTCGAGCATGTTCTGCATCAGTTCGGGGGATTGCTGGAACAGCTGGAACAGCGACTCGCGGTGCAGGCGCAGAACCTGGCTTGGCTCGCTTGCCACGACATAGGCGGAGGGGTGGTCGTTGTCGATAAAGCTGATTTCGCCGGCACAGTCGCCCGCTTTCAGGGTGCTGACCGCCTGGCTTTCCAGGGTGCCGAGGTGGACCTTGAGCTGGCCCTTGAGCAACAGGAAGAGGTACTGGTTGCGGTTGAAGGGCGAGAGCAGCACTTCCCCCGCCTCAAGATCGCAGGCGCGAAATTCTTTCAGCAGCAGATTGATACTGCTGACCGCGACATTCTGGAACAGCCGCAGTTGCCGCAGCTGGTGCAGGTCGGCCTGCCACGTAGCCTTTTTCATGGCAGTGGCATGGCGGGCTGGTTGAACATTGTGGTTGGCATCGCTAACGCTCCCTGCATTGTGGGCGAACACCTTGGACGAACATATTCCTGAGTCTGTGGCCTGACAATCCCAGGTACTAGTCTGAGTGACCGGCGGCATTGAAAATGAACCCTCGGTCACACTTTCGGCGCAATCCCTGCGCCGGCGTGCATATTTAATGGCCGTGATGCAATTCGATAGGGATGGCGAAACCCGCCAGCCGTTCGCTCACTGCCCGTGCAAGCGCCGCATCCTTGCTGGCCAGGTGGATATGGGCCACCTGGCCGAGGCGCTCATCGCTAAGCACTTCGACTCGCAAGTTGCCGGACAGTTCACTCAGGGCCTGTTCATAAGCGCGGCGAATGGCATCGAAGCGCAGGCTCGGTTTGAAGGTTTTGCCCACCGCGGTCAGTGGAATGGCCTCGATGATCCACACATCCTTGGGGATGGCTGCGCGCTCGGGAATATGCGCGGCGGCATGGGCCAGCAGTTCGGCCTCGCTGGCCTGCAGGCCGGGCTTGAGCTGCACATAGACCACCGGCAGCTCGCCGGCCTTTTCGTCTGGCTTGCCGACTGCGGCGGCCAGGGCCACGGCGGGGTGCTTGTGCAGCGCCTCTTCGATCATCTGTGGGTCGATATTGTGCCCGCCGCGGATGATCAGGTCCTTGCTGCGCCCGGTCAGCCAGATATAGCCATCGGCATCCATGCGGCCCAGGTCGCCGGTATTGAACCAGTCGCCATCGACCCAGATGCCAGCATTTTTGCTGGCCTGCAGGTAACCCTTGAACACCGTGGCCCCGCGGATGCACAGATTGCCGATTTCATTGCATGCCGCTTCGCGCAGGTACTGGCCCTGGTCGTCGAGAACCTTGATGCTCACTTCGCAGTAGGGCATGCGCAGGCCGATGGAGCCGGGGCGACGCTCGCCGCCGACCGGGTTGGCGCAGCTGCCGCAGGTGCCTTCGGTAAGGCCGTAGCCTTCGATCAGGGTTAGGCCGGTCTTGCTTTCGAACTGACGGATCAGCTCCACCGGCATCGGCGCGGCACCGCACAGGGCGTATTTCAGCGAGGACAGGTCATGACCCTCGCTAGGCACCTGCAGCAGGCCGGCGTAGATGGTCGGCACGCCGCTGAAGAAGCTGATCTTGTGGCGCTCGATGATTTTCCAGAAATTGCCGATCAGCGCCGTGCTGCGATAACCCTGGGGCGTGGCCAGCAGCACCTCGGCTCCGCCGCTGAAGGCGGTCAGGCCGGTGACGATCACACCGTTGACGTGGAACAGCGGCAGGCCGCAGAGGGTCACGTCGCCCGGGGCGAAGCGGGTTACCAGGTTCATGCTGTAGGCCATGGCCACTTCGTTGCCGTGGCTGTGCGGGGCCAGCTTCGGCGTGCCGGTGGTGCCGCCGGTGTGGAAGTAGCTGGCGATATCGTCGGCAGCGATCACCCGGCCGCTTTCCAGATGGTCGGCGGGGCAGGTGGCGATCAGTTCGTCGAAGTCCAGCACGCCGTCCGGCAGCGCGCCGCGCTGGGCCTGCACGGCACTGCGCTGCGGCTCGGGCAGCAGCCTGGCCATGTCCACGCAGATAATCGCCTTGAGCTGCGGCAGGCGCGCGCGCAACCCTGCGACCTTGGCCCACAGGTCGGTGCCGGGAAAGGGGGCCAGGGTGACCAGCAGCTCGGAGTCGGAGGCTTCGATCAGTTCGGCGATATGCTCGGGTTCGAGCAGTGGGTTGATCGCGTTGACGATCCCGGCCGCTTCGCCACCCCAGATGGTGAAGTGGGTCTGCGGCAGGTTGGGCAGCAGGAAGGACACCGCCTTGCCCGGGCGCAGGCCCAGGCGATGGAAGGCGTTGGCGGTCTGGGTGATCTTGCCCAGCAGCTCGTTGTAGCTCAGGCGATAAGCCGCTTCATCGGCACTGCCTTGCAGGATAAACGACAGGGCGGGCGCATCCCCGTGGCGGGCGGCGCTGCGGCGAATCAGTTCGAAGGTACTGGCCGGCAGGTCGCGGGCGGCCAGCGGGGTCTGTTCGATCTGTTCGATATCGCGCAGTGATTCGATTGCGGGGATGGCGTGCACTATTGTTATCGCTCCGGCGGTCAGCGGTTCAGACGTTGCTCCAGCCAGTCGGCGATGTCGCGGATTTCCTCATTGATCACTTCATGACCCATCGGATACTCGCGCCATTGCACGCTGACGCCGGAGGCACTCAGGTAATCATGGGCGGCGCGGCCCATGGCCGGCAGCACGATGTCGTCGAATGTGCCATGCAAGCAGAGAACTGGCAGTTGTCTTTTTGTATCTGGCCATCCCTGGCCGATACCCTGCGGGCCGTCGCTGCGCGACGTCAAAAATGCTTCCTGAGCATTTTTTGTATCTGCCAGCTGGATGTCGTCGCTGAAGGTCGGCGCATAGGTGGACAGCGCCAGGACACCGCCGAGGGCGAACTGCCAGCGCAGGAAGGCGGTGTGCAGCACCACCGCGCCGCCCTGGGAGAAACCAGCAAGGATGATGCGCGCCGGATCAATGCCGCTGTCGCGCTGCGCCTCGATCAGTTCGATCACCTGCCGGGCCGAGTCTTCCAGCTGTTCGCGGTTGATCGCCCGCGCCGGGCTCATGGCCAGGATGTCGTACCAGCTGGGCATAGCGTAGCCGCCATTGATGGTCACTGCGCGGGTCGGAGCCTGCGGCAGGACGAAGCGGGTGCTGGGCAAACGCTGCTGCAGGGCTTCGGCCACCGGCATAAAGTCGTAACGGTCGGCCCCCAGGCCGTGCAACCAAATGACGCAGGCATCGGCCGCAAGTGTGGGCTGAAGGATCAAGGGTTCGCTCATCTGTGGTTCCGCCATGGTGCGTGCGCGCTGAATTAGTGCGCGCTAAATTTTAGAGGGTGACTAATCTGGAAAGAAGTTGTCGCCAGGCTGCAAGTTTTCCTCTTGACCTGTCCGTATCGTGCTCAAGGCGCAGCGCTGGTACGGGCTTTGCTATAAACCTTAGGGACTGATGACGTTGTCCGGTAGTGGTAACACTGCTACAAAACCGGGCGCGGAGCAGACTGGAACGCCTTTGCATGGGTTTCCAATACGTTCGCCACAGGCTACAGGCTACAGGCTGAGCGATATGTCACTTGCTATCTGTCTCTGGCTCATTCAAATAATGGGCGGATGTGAGTCTATGGCCGTTGGAGCATTCGGCAACTAGACTCGCATCAAGGTCCGATCCCCGGTTGAGTGTGTTGCTGCCGACACAGTCAACGAGCCCCACAAGGGTACGGTGGTAGAACCGAGACTCCAAACACAACAAAAGCAACTGGAGGTTTTAATGAAGATGGTGAAATCCACTCTGGCAGTACTGACTACCGCAGCCGTTCTCGGTGTCAGCAGCTTCGCGCAAGCGGGCGCTACCCTGGACGCGGTACAGAAGAAAGGTTTCGTACAGTGCGGTATCAGCGATGGTCTGCCTGGCTTCTCCTACGCCGATGAAAAAGGCAATTATTTCGGCCTCGACGTCGACGTCTGTCGCGCCGTAGCCGCCGCCCTGTTCGGCGACTCGACCAAGGTCAAGTACAGCCCGCTGACCGCCAAGGAGCGCTTCACCGCGCTGCAGTCCGGCGAAGTCGACATCCTCTCGCGTAACACCACCTGGACCAGCTCCCGCGATGCCGGCCTGGGTCTGAACTTTGCCGGCGTCAACTACTACGATGGTCAAGGCTTCCTGGTTAACAAGAAGCTGGGTGTTGCCAGCGCTAAAGAACTCGACGGCGCAACTGTCTGCATCCAGGCAGGTACCACCACCGAGCTGAACCTCTCCGACTACTTCCGCGCCAACAACCTGAAGTACACCCCGATCACCTACGATACCTCCGACGAGAGCGCCAAATCGGTTGAAGCCGGCCGTTGCGACGTGCTGACCTCCGACCAGTCGCAGCTGTATGCACAGCGCATCAAGCTGGCCGACCCGGATTCCTACGTGGTACTGCCGGAAGTGATCTCCAAGGAGCCGCTGGGTCCGGTCGTACGTCAGGGTGACGACGAGTGGTTCAATATCGTGCGCTGGTCGCTGTTCGCCATGGTCAACGCCGAAGAACTGGGTGTCGACTCGAAGAACGTCGAAGACCTGGCCAAAACCACCAAGAACCCCGACGTGGCACGTCTGCTCGGTGGTGAAGGCGAGTTTGGCAAGGATCTGAAACTGCCGAAAGACTGGGCCGTACAGATCGTCAAGCAAGTGGGTAACTACGGTGAAAGCTTCGAGCGCAACGTCGGTGCCGGCAGCGAGCTGAAGATCGAACGTGGCCTCAACGCCCTGTGGAACAAGGGTGGTCTGCAATACGCACCGCCAGTGCGCTGACCGTCTGTTGCCAGCGTCCCGTCCTGGGCCGCTGGCATCGTTCTGATTGATGCGAACCTCATGCCCGCCGATGCGGGCATGAGGGTTCCAAGAGGGCTCCTATGCAAACTACTGCAAATGCCCCGCGCCCGGGTGGATCGGTCTGGACCGACCCCAAGGTGCGCGCGTGGCTATTCCAGATTCTCGCCGTTATCGCCGTTGTGGCGCTCGGCTGGTTTCTGTTCGACAACACCCAGACCAACCTGGAAAAGCGCGGAATCACCTCGGGTTTTTCCTTTCTCAATAACAGTGCCGGCTTCGGTATTGCGCAAAGCCTGATCGACTACAACGAAAGCCACAGCTACGGCCGGGTTTTCGTCGTTGGCTTGCTCAATACCCTGCTGGTCTCGGTTATCGGCATCGTCCTGGCAACCCTGCTGGGCTTTCTGCTCGGTGTCGCGCGGCTGTCGCCCAACTGGCTGATCAGCAAGCTGGCCACCGTCTATATCGAGATCTTCCGTAATATTCCGCCGCTGCTGCAGATATTCTTCTGGTACTTCGCAGTGATGCTTTCGCTGCCGGGACCACGCGACAGCATGGGCATAGGCGAAACCTTCTTCCTTAATAGCCGCGGCTTGTATATGCCGGCCCCCAGCCCTTCGGACAGCTTCGGCACCTTTTTCGCCGCCCTGGTGATCGCGCTTATCGGCGCGGTGTTGCTGGTGCGCTGGTCGCGGGCGCGTTTCGAGGCTACCGGCAAATACTTCCCGGTGTCCCTGGGTGTGGTACCACTGTTGCTGGTTCTGCCTGGCCTGGCGATCTTGCTGACCGGCAATCCGCTGCAATGGAGTACGCCTGAGCTGAGCGGTTTCAACTTCCGTGGCGGTTGGGTGCTGATTCCCGAGCTGATGGCCCTGACTCTGGCGCTGACCATCTACACCGCGGCCTTTATCGCCGAGAACGTGCGTTCCGGGATCATGGCGGTCAGCCATGGCCAGACCGAAGCGGCGCGCTCCCTGGGCATCCCCGCGGGCAAGACCCTGCGGCTGGTAATCATTCCCCAGGCCCTGCGGGTGATCATTCCGCCGTTGACCAGTCAGTACCTCAACCTGGCGAAGAACTCCTCGTTGGCGGCCGGTATCGGCTACCCCGACATGGTCTCGCTGTTTGCCGGCACGGTGCTTAACCAGACCGGACAGGCGATTGAGGTGATTGCCATCACCATGAGCGTGTACCTGGCGATCAGTATCAGCATTTCCATGCTGATGAACTGGTACAACAAGCGCATTGCGCTGATCGAGCGGTAAGGAGCAGCCATGCAGACTCATACCTTCAAACCTGATCTACCGCCACCCGCGCTCAGCGTCGGGGCGGTTGGTTGGCTGCGCGCCAACCTGTTCTCCAGCTGGTTCAACACCCTGCTGACCCTGTTCGCCGCTTACCTGATCTGGCTGATCGTTCCGCCCCTGATCCAGTGGGCCCTGATCGATGCCGACTGGACCGGCACCACCCGCGCCGATTGCACCAGTGGCGGCGCGTGCTGGGTGTTTATTCAGCAGCGCTTCGGCCAGTTTATGTACGGCTTCTACCCGACCGAGCTGCGCTGGCGGGTGGACACCACCCTATGGCTGGCGATCATCGGTGCCGCGCCTCTGTTTATTCCGCAGATGCCCCGCAAGGCGTTCTACGGTCTGAGCTTCTTGGTGGTGTATCCGGTCGTGGCCTACTGGCTGCTGCACGGCGGCTTCTTTGGTCTGTCGACTGTTTCCACCAGCCAGTGGGGCGGCCTGATGCTGACCCTGGTGATCGCTGCTGTGGGCATAGTCGGGGCCTTGCCGCTGGGCATTCTGCTGGCCCTCGGCCGGCGCTCGGACATGCCGGCGATCCGGGTGATCTGCGTGACCTTTATCGAGTTCTGGCGTGGTGTGCCCTTGATCACCGTGCTGTTTATGTCCTCGGTAATGTTGCCGCTGTTCCTCCCTGAAGGCCTGAGCTTCGACAAGCTGATCCGCGCCCTGATCGGGGTGATCCTGTTCCAGTCGGCCTATATCGCCGAAGTGGTTCGCGGCGGCCTGCAGGCCATCCCCAAGGGTCAGTACGAGGCCGCTGCGGCCATGGGCCTGGGCTACTGGCGGATGATGGGCCTGGTGATTCTGCCGCAAGCCATGAAGCTGGTGATCCCCGGCATCGTCAACACCTTTATCGCGCTGTTCAAGGACACCAGCCTGGTGATCATCATCGGCCTGTTCGACCTGCTCAACAGCATCAAGCAGGCGACCACCGACCCAGCCTGGCTGGGCATGGCCACCGAAGGCTATGTATTCGCCGCGCTGATTTTCTGGATTTTCTGTTTTGGCATGTCCCGCTACTCCGTGCACCTGGAGCGCAAGCTGGACACCGGTCATAAGCGTTAGGAGTTTTTTCAATGTCTGAAGCAATCAAGCAAACCAGCGCCGAGCCGATGATCCTGATGCAAGGCGTGCACAAATGGTACGGCCAGTTCCATGTGCTCAAGGACATCAACCTGAGTGTGAGTCAGGGTGAGCGTATCGTCCTCTGTGGTCCGTCGGGTTCCGGTAAATCCACCGCGATCCGCTGCCTCAACCGCCTGGAAGAACACCAGCAAGGGCGCATCGTGGTCGATGGCACCGAGCTGACCCACGACCTCAAGCACATCGAAATAGTGCGCCGAGAAGTCGGCATGGTGTTCCAGCACTTCAACCTGTTCCCGCACCTGACCGTGCTGCAGAACTGCACCCTGGCCCCGATGTGGGTGCGCAAGATGCCCAAGCGCAAGGCCGAGGAAATCGCCATGCACTTCCTTGAGCGCGTGCGCATTCCGGAACAGGCCAACAAGTACCCGGGTCAGCTTTCCGGTGGCCAGCAGCAGCGCGTGGCAATTGCCCGAGCGCTGTGCATGAAACCGAAGATCATGCTGTTCGACGAGCCGACCTCGGCCCTCGACCCGGAAATGGTCAAGGAAGTGCTGGACACCATGGTCAGCCTGGCCGAAGACGGTATGACCATGCTCTGCGTAACCCACGAGATGGGCTTTGCCCGCACCGTGGCGAACCGGGTGATCTTTCTCGACAAGGGCGAAATCGTCGAAGAAGCCGAGCCGAACACCTTCTTCACCAACCCGCAGAACGAACGCACCAAGCTGTTCCTCAGCCAGATCCTGCACTGAGTCGTAGCCGTAACCAGAGAGGGAGCCTGCGGGCTCCCTTTTTTATGGGCACTGTCCCGCGGAACCGACTCTGTAGGGCGTACATGCCGCAGGCGGTGGACAAGGCTTCGCCATGTCCACCCTACTGCTTTGTACCGCGCCTTACGGTGCCTGGCGCATACGTCGGCGAAAGGCCCCGGGCGTTTCCCCGCACAGCTGCTTGAACAGTTTGGCGAAGGTGGCGCGGTCGGCGTAGCCCACCTGGGCGGCGATCTGTTCCAGGGAATTGGCAGGGTTGAGCAGGGCCTGTTGCGCGCTGCTGATGCGCAG
>NZ_DATKDZ010000024.1:0-33280 GCF_035512415.1 Pseudomonas sp.
GTGCTGTCGAAGCCCATCTGGCCCATCATCTCGAAACTCGGCTTGAGCTTGCCCAGGCCTTCGAGGGTGGACTCGCCACGGATAAATTCGTCGTGATCGAGCAGCACGATGCCGTTCTGGTCAGCCACCGGGATCAGCGACTTGTTGAACGAGCCATCCTTGCTGGCGCGGGCGGCTTTCTGCTGCGAGCGCAGGGCAAAGCTGTCGACGTCAGTGCGGCTAAAGCCTTCCAGGGTGGCGATCAAATCGGCACCGATGCCCTGCGGGGTGAAATGGGTGTGCATATTGGTCGCGGGGTCCATCACCCAGGCACCGCCGTCGGAGCCCATGGGAATGCGCGACATCGACTCGACGCCACCGACTACCACCAGGTCCTCAAAACCGGAACGCACCTTCATCGCACCCATGTTCACCGCTTCCAGGCCCGAGGCGCAGAAACGGTTGAGCTGCACGCCAGACACGCTGACATCCCAATCGGCAACCATGGCCGCCGTCTTGGCGATGTCCGCGCCCTGATCACCCACTGGCGTTACGCAGCCGAGCACGATGTCATCGACCTGGCTGGTATCCAGGTTATTGCGCGCTTGCAGCGCCTTGAGCAGGCCGGCGATCAGGTCGACAGGCTTGACGCTGTACAGCGCGCCGTCCTTCTTGCCTTTGCCGCGGGGCGTGCGCACTGCATCGAAAATAAATGCTTCGGTCATGACGTCCTCAGACCTCCAATGGAGGGTGGCTGGCGGCGCATATCGATCGATTGCGCCCATTGTTGTTGAGCTGGCTACACCATACGCCCTGACTTTGCAGGCTCAATGACCGAAATGCTCAGGGCTATTGACCGCTCAGCTCAGACGAACGGTCAGGTGCTCCTGCCATGCCCGCGGATGCTGTCTAGTTCAAGGCTTCGTCACGCCCCGAAGGCCCTTCGTCATAACCTGTGGGAGCAACCCCGGCAGCTCTAGCAATCAACACGTCTATAGCCCCGGGCCGGGTGCCCCTACAGTTGATTCAGGCACTGGTATTAACAGCTGCCGGAGCTGGTGCCGCCGCCGGGTTTTGCCGGGGCGGCTTGAACCACCAACGGCGTGACGCCGCAGCCCGCAGGCAGTGACAGCGAGCAGGGAAAGCCACACCAATAACAACAAGGTCAGTCGCCATGTTCAATCAAGCCAAGATTCGCCAAGCCAGCGTGATTGTATTTGCCACCACCCTGATTCTGATTCTTCCCAACCTGACCCGTTTGGTCAGCTGACGTCCCTCGTCCTGCTGCTGAGTTCGCTGCGCTGCAGCACCTCGGCAGCAGGCTTCGCTACGCCTCTGCCCGCCCCTGAACCGCCCCTGCAACCCGGCCAGACCCTGTGCTAGGGTGACGCCATTGCTGGTTCAGGAGACCACCATGCGCTCACGACTTGCCGCCCTTGGCCTGAATACCCGCCCATTGGTGATCGGCCTGCTGGCCCTGCTGCTGGGCAGCCCCCTGCAGGCCGCCGAGCTGCTCCTCGATATAGGTGCCGAGAGCCAGCACTGGAGCAGCTCCGAGTTGCTCAAGCACCCGCAGGCGCAACAGGTCGAAATCGACCAGGACGTCAGCTACAAAGGCCCCATGAGCTACCGCGCCGTGCCACTGGCGGCGCTGCTCGAAGGCGTACAGGCCGATGAACACCTGCAACTGGTGGCCAGCGACGGTTTTGCCGCCGAACTGCCAGCCGCCCTGGTGCTCACCCCGGGCGGCAGCCAGGCCTGGCTGGCCATCGAAGACCCGAACCAGCCCTGGCCCGTTCTTGGTGTCGACAAGCCCAGCGCCGGGCCCTTCTACCTGGTCTGGCAAAACCCCGCGGCCAGCCAGATCGGCCCGGAGCAATGGCCCTTTCAGGTGGTGGCCATCCGCAAACTGGCCCCAGTCGCGCAGCGCTTCCCACAACTGCTACCGGCCGCCGAGGCCAGCGCCGCGGTGCAGGCCGGTTTGCTCCAGTACCAGAAACACTGCATGGCCTGCCACCGCCTCAACGGCGCGGGAGACTCGCAGTTCGGCCCGGACCTGAATGTGCCGCATAACCCGACGGAATATTTCAGCGGTGACTTCCTCAGCCGCTATATCCGCGACCCGCAAAGCCTGCGGCACTGGCCGCAGGGCAAGATGCCGGGGTTTTCCCTTGAGGTATTGAATGAGCGGGAGCTGGCGGAGTTGGTTGAGTATCTGGGGCATATGGTGGGGCGCAAGGCAGTGCCTTGAAGGCTGGCGCAGCCTGCCCGCGGGGAGCCGGAGACTGGTGAGCCGGATGGGTCGAGCCGCGCAGGTCGGGCCGCGTAGGTCGGGCTGCGCAGGTTAAGCAACGCGATACCCATCAAATCGCCATGGTGGAAAACGCTTCGCGGTTTTCCACCCTACGGATGTAGCGCAGCCCTACTGCTGCTGCACCAGCAGCAACGGCGACACATCCACTCGCGCGTGCATCTGCTCGCAACCGCCACCGCGGCGCATGCCGCGCACTGGGCAGGCGTCGAGGTAGTCCAGGCCCACGGCCAGTTTCAGGTGGCGTTCGGGTTTGGCCAGGCAGTTGGTCACGTCGAAGCTGTACCAGGCACCGTCCAGCCAGGCTTCGGCCCAGGCGTGGCTGGCCAGGTGGTCTGCACTGTCGGCAAACAGATAGCCGGACACATAGCGTGCCGGGATGCCCAGGCTGCGGGCGCAGGCGAGGAAGGCGTGGGTGTGGTCCTGGCAGACGCCCTTGCCGCTGGCGAAGGCTTCCGCGGCGCTGGTTTCCACCGCGGTGGTGCCGGGCTGATAGCTGATATGCGCATTGAGGGCATGCATCAGGTCGATCAGGCTGCTGCGGTCGTGGCGGCGGTTGCTCTGGCGCAGGGCGAATTCGCGCAGGGCCTCGTCGGCGCTGGTCAGGCGGGTAAAGCGCAGAAACGGCAGCGGCGACTGGCTTTCATGTTCGGCTTCGCGCTGCTCGTCGATATCCACCTGGCCGCGGGCACCGATCACGATGGATTCGTGGGGTTCGTCCAGGGTCAGCACATGGAGAATGTTGCCGTAGGGGTCGAGCTGCGCGCGCACCGGCCGCGGCAGCTTCAGCTCCCAGCTGAGTACCTGCTGGCGCTCGCTGTCGTGAGGCGTCAGGCGCAGATACTGAATGCTGTTGCGCACCTGGTCTTCATAGCGATAGACGGTGTCGTGGCTGATTGACAGTCTCATGCGACCTCCAGATAGGACGTTTGAATGGCTTGACCCAGCTGGCGCACCAGCAGGATGAAATCGGTGAGCCAGGCATGCAGGCCTTCGTCGAGTACTTCGTTGATGCTGGTGTAGCGCAGCCGTGCTTCCAGTTCGGCGGCCAGGCGCTGGGCCGGGCGGCCGTTGTCGCCGGGCAGGCTGGCGAGCATCAGGCTGAGTTCGTCCATGCAGGCACGCAGCGAGCGCGGCACATCGGCACGCAACAAGAGTAGTTCGGAGACCTTGCGCGTGCCCGGCGAGCCGCGGTAGATCTCGGCGAAGGCCTCGAAGGAAGACAGCGCGCGCAACAGTGCGGTCCACTGGTAGTAGCTGCGCGCCGGGCGGCCGTCGACTTCGTCGATATCCTCGCCGAGCATCTCGTAGCGCGCATCGAGCAGGCGCAGGGTGTTGTCGGCGCGCTCGATAAAGGTGCCCAGGCGGATAAAGCGGTAGGGATCGCCGCGCATGATGGTGCCAAAGGTGGCCCCGCGAAACAGGTGCGAGCGCTCCTTGACCCACTCGCAGAAGCTGTTGATGCCGTAGCGGCCGAAGCCCTGCTCGGAGATGCCGCGCATCTCCAGCCAGGTGGCGTTGATGTTCTCCCACATATCGGCGGTGATCCGCCCGCGCACGGCGTGAGCATTGCTGCGCGCGGCCTGCAGGCAGCAGTAGATGCTCGCCGGGTTTTGCGGATCGAGGGCGAAGAAGTGCAGCATGCGCTCGGCATGCAACGGCCCGTGCAGCGCCAGGTAGTCGTCCAGGGTGCCGGTGATCAGCAGCGGCAGGGCCAGTTCTTCCAGGCCATCACCGCGGCCATCCTGGGGCATGAGCGACAGCGAATAGCTGACTTCGAGCATGCGCGCGAGGTTCTCGGCACGCTCCAAATAACGCGACATCCAGTACAGATCAGAGGCTGTTCTTGAAAGCATGATTAATCCTCCACCACCCAGGTGTCCTTGGTTCCGCCGCCCTGCGACGAGTTGACCACCAGCGAGCCTTCGCGCAGCGCCACACGGGTCAGGCCGCCGGGGACGATGCGGGTTTCCTTGCCGGAGAGGACGAAGGGACGCAGATCGATATGGCGTGGCGCGATGCCGTTGTCGACAAAGGTCGGGCAAGTCGACAGACACAGGGTCGGCTGGGCGATATAGGCCGCCGGGTTGGCCTTGAGGCGATCACGGAAGTTCTCGATCTCGGCCTTGCTCGCCGCCGGCCCGACCAGCATGCCGTAGCCGCCGGAGCCCTGGGTTTCCTTGACCACCAGGTCGCCCAGGTTGGCCAGCACATGGGACAGATCGGCGGGTTTGCGACACTGCCAGGTCGGCACGTTCTTGAGGATAGGCTCCTCGGTCAGGTAGAAGCGGATCATCTCGTCGACGTAGGGGTAGATCGACTTGTCGTCCGCCACCCCGGTGCCGATGGCGTTGGCCAGCACCACGTTGCCGCTGCGGTAGCAGGCCAGCAGACCGGGCACGCCGAGCATGGAATCCGGGTTGAAGGCCAGGGGGTCGAGGAAGGCATCGTCAAGGCGGCGATAGATCACGTCCACCTGCTTGGCCCCGGCGGTGGTGCGCATAAACAGCTTGTCGTCGCGCACAAACAGGTCCGCGCCCTCGACCAGTTCCACACCCATTTCGCGGGAGAGGAAGGCGTGTTCGAAGTAGGCGCTGTTAAACCGCCCAGGGGTCAGCACCACCACATTGGGGTTGTCCAGCGGGCTGGAGGACTTGAGGGTGTCGAGCAGCAGATTCGGGTAGTGGTCGATGGGGGCCACGCGCTGGGCGGCGAACAGCTCGGGGAACAGGCGCATCATCATCTTGCGGTCTTCGAGCATATAGCTGACGCCGCTGGGGGTGCGCAGGTTGTCTTCGAGGACGTAGTAGCTGCCGTCGCCATCGCGCACCAGGTCGACCCCGGAGATATGGGCGTAGAGGTCGCGGTGCAGGTTGAGACCCTGCATGGCGATCTGATACCCCTCGTTGGCCAGTACCTGCTCGGCGGGGATGATCCCGGCCTTGATGATGTGCTGATCATGGTAAAGGTCGGCGAGGAACATATTCAGCGCCTGCACCCGCTGGGTGCAGCCGCGCTCGACCATGCGCCATTCGCTGATGGGGATGCTGCGCGGGATGATATCGAAGGGGATCAGCCGCTCAGTGCCCTGGTCGTCGCCGTACAGGGTGAAAGTAATACCCGCCCGGTGAAACAGCAGATCCGCCTCACGGCGACGCTGAGCCAGCAGCTCATCCGGCGTGTCCGCCAACCAGCGGGCAAAAGCTTGATAGTGCGGGCGGACTGCGCCACTCGCGTCGTACATTTCGTCATAAAAGGTGCGGGCCATGCCTTACTCCTTGTCACCCGGACATGTAGTCAGCTCTGCAAGCCCCGAGCCAGGGTCAACAAACCTTAAATATCAATGACTTGGATACTAGCCCAAGAATTAACGCACCAAATACGTGCGAGACCGTGACCAGCTAGTCGCACACGCGCCATTTTAAGGCGCGCGACGGCTGGAAGTTGCGCAGCGCCAGCGTAATTTCACTAAACCAGAGTGAATAACGCTTCTTTTCTCCAGCGCAAGACGACCATTGGCGAATGGGTGGAGCTTTATCCAGGCTAGCATCACGCCCGTATGCGGCTCGACAACCGTGCTCAGAGCCCGGCCAGCTGCAGCCAATGCCGATAGAAACCTTCGGCCGCGCGGTTCAGTTCAGCGACCTTGGCGGGCAGGTCTGCAAGCATCTGCGCCCTGCTCTGCTGGCTGGCCTGGCTATCATCCAGCAGGTGGTGCCAGTCGCCCAGCCATTCGCGCACCAGGGCCTCGGTCATTTCCGGGTGGCCCTGTAGGGCCAGCACTTTGTCGCCCCAGGCAAAGGCCTGATTGCTGCACCAGGGGCTGCTGAGCAACGGCTGCGCACCGGCCGGAATGGCGAAACTGTCGCCATGCCATTGGAACATCGGGAACTCGGCGGGCAGATGGGCCAGCCAGGGGCTGTTGGCGGCCCCTGGCTGGCGGCTGAGGGTCTGCCAGCCACTCTCGGTATAAGGCATACGCGTGACTTCGGCCCCGAGAGCCTTGGCCAGCAGCTGGCCGCCCAGGCAGTGGCCGATCAGCGGGATCTCGCGGCGGATCAACTGCTGCAGCGCCGCCACTTCGGTCTGCAGCCAGGGCAACGGATCGTTGACGCTCATCGGCCCGCCCATAATGGCTACGGCCTTGGGCCGCTCCAGATCGATGCCGTCCAGCTCACCCAGATCGGCGCGCAGCACCCTGAACGAGCAGCCAGCCTGCTCCAGTACCTGGCCCAGATGGCCCGGCGGGCAGTAATCGATATGGGTAAAAATCAGAACATCGCTCATGGCTACAGGCCTGTCGTTCTCAACGCTATTGGATCGCGCATGGGCCGGGCAGTCTGCAGGAAAGCAGGAATTGGGTCGAGGGACGGTACGGCAGATGAAACATCGGCCAGCAAGGCTGGCCGATGGGTGTGTGGGTCTGTTGTCGTTTCATGCGCGGCTGGCGATAAAACGGCATCAGACCCTAGGTTCAGGGCTGCAGGTTCTTCACCTCCTGCGTAACGCCCCAACCGTCCAGTTTGCCGCCAAGCGGTGCAACCACGGACTCCAAATCATGCTCGAAGTCACCAATGCCGTGGTAGGTGGCAAACATCACCTTACTGACTTGCAGGTGCCATACACCGTCATCACGCTCGGTCACCAGGGCGTGTAAAGATTCACCACGAAATTTGCGGGTCGCCATGCGGGCCCGCTCCTCGTCAGGGAAAATGGCGTAGAACTCGATGGGATGGAAGCTGGCAAAGTCGAAGCCACCCTCCTTCATCCGCCGTAAAACCCCGTTACTGACATCATCGTGCAAGGCTGTGCTCATGAAGTGACCTCCTCAGGCGATGGATTAACTACTTTCCCATTGCAACCGCCAGAAACCGGCGGTGTCGCGGCACAAGTCGCTGAGCCGCCCGAGATTCAAGCAAGGAGCTGCTTGATGTGTCATAAGCCAGTCCTGAAACCAGGGCTGGTCGACGCCGGGCTGTTCAGGGCGAACAGATCGGACGCGTCACTTGCAGACTAGCCCTATCCAGAGCACTTTGCCCAGCAAAACTTGCTGGATCAGCCCGGCATCAGTCGCGGCTAAGCCCGCGCATGATCAAGCGGCTGACCCAGGCCGGGGTCAGCTGCCCCGCCCAGTACATCAGCTTGAACTGCAGGCTGACCGGACGATGCACCGCACCGCTGTGGGCCTGTTGCCAGGCCGCCTCGGCAATGTCGGCGGCCTGCAGCTTGACCCCCAGGCGCTGCAGCACCGGGGCCTGGAACTGCTGGTTATTGAGCATGGGCGTGCTGACAAAAGGCGGCATCAGGTCGCCGACCCGGATGCCGTGGCGCGCCCATTCCAGGTCCAGCGCCTCGGTCAGCCCACGCACGGCGAACTTCGAGGCCGAATAGCTGGCCAGGTGCGGCACGCCATAGACGCCCGAGGCCGAGCCCATATTGATCACCTGGGCACCAGGTGTGACGCGCAGGTAGGGAAAGGCGGCGTGGGTCATCTGCAGCAGCCCGAGCACGTTGATCTGCAGAATGCGCGCATGCTCGGCCACCTCGATTTCCTCGAAATGGCCGCAGCGCAGAATCCCGGCGCAGTTGAACAACAGGCGCATCTGGCCGCCATGCAGGGCGCAGAAATCCGCCAGGGCAACCTTGACGGCCGCCGGGTCGGTCACATCCAGCTCGGCGTGCCAGACATTGCCCAGCTCGGCCGCCAGTGTCGCCAGGGCCTGATGATCGATATCCAGCAGGCCCACCTGCCAGCCCTGACGGTGGAACAGACGCGCAGTCGCCGCGCCAATCCCCGAGGCCGCGCCGGTGATCAGGATATTGTTCATTCAGCAGCCTCGCTGGCGCAGAAAGCTCACCACTTCGGCCAGGGCAAAATCCGCCGCCTTGAGCATGCCGGCGTGGGCCTGGAACACATGCCACAAGCCCGGATAACGCTGCAGCCGCACATCCACACCCGCAGCCTGGGCCTTGTCGGCAAAACGCAGGCTGTCGTTGCGCAGAATTTCGTCTTCGCCCACCTGGATCAGCAGCGGAGCCAGGCCGTGCAGATCGGCAAACTGCGGCGACAGGCCGGGGTCGTCATGGGCCAGCCCGGCCGGGCAATACAGCGCCAGGGCCTGTTCCACCCATTTGCGGTGGATCAGCGGATCGCCCGCCGGCGGTTCGTGCAGCTGCGTGCCGGTAAAGTCGGTGACCGGCGAGAAACACACCAACGCCGCCGGTTGCGCCTGGCCCAGGTCGCGCAGGTGCAGGCTGGTGATCAGGCTCAGATTGCCGCCGGCCGAATCACCGCCGATCACGATCTGCTCAGGCCGGTAGCCAAATTCGATCAGCGCCTGGAACGCCGCCACGGCGTCCTCGCGGGCGGCCGGGTACTGATGCTCCGGAGCCAAGCGGTAATCCAAGGCGCATACGTCCATCTGCCCGCGCTTGGCCAGGTGGGAGCAGATCGCCCGGTGGGTATTCGGCCCGCCGATCAGGTAGGCCCCGCCATGCAGATAAAGCAGCACCGTGCCGCGGCCACTCTGCGGCTTATGCCACTCGCAGGGTCGCCCGGCCAGGGTGCCGGTGCTGCGCGTAATGCCACGGGGAGCCGGGCTGACCGCCGTCAGCAGCCGCAGCACCGCGCGCTGCCCGGCAATCGGCATGGGCGGGCGCACCAGGCCGCGAAACAGCAGGCGCAGACTGCCGCGCAGCATTGTGCGCAGCAGCGCCTGCTCGACGGCTGGCGGGGTAAATTCAGCGGGTGCATTCATAGTCGTTTAACTCCGGCGCGCGGGTCAGGTGGCGATAAGCAAAGGTATAGCCCGGCCAGTTATTGGTACTTTTACCGGTGGCGGTCTTGTACCAGCTGGTACAGCCCTGCTCCCATATCGTTCGATGTGAATGGGCCTGAACCCACTGGTTATAGCCCTGCTGCACCGAGGCTTTGACATCCAGATAGCGTAGGCCCTGATCACGCAGCATATCGATGCAGCCCAGCACATAGCGGAACTGGCTCTCGAGCATATAAATGATCGAGTTATGCCCCAGGTTGGTATTGGGCCCGTAGAGAATAAACAGATTGGGAAAGCCACTGACGCTGATGCCCTTGTAGGCCTCTGCGCCATCGCGCCAGGCCTGGTTCAGCTCCAGCCCGCCGAGCCCGCGAATCTGCATGGGGGCAAGAAACTCCGTGGCGGCAAAGCCTGTGCCGTAGATCAATACGTCGCAGGGGTGTTCCTGGCCGTCGGCGGTTACCAGCGAGTGCTCCCGAACCTGGCTGATCGCCTCGCCGACCACCTGCACATTGGCCTGGGCCAGCGCCGGTAAATAGTCATTGCTGATCAGGATGCGCTTGCAGCCCATGGGGTAATCCGGCTGCAGCTGCGCACGCAACTGCGGATCGCGGATGTGCCGGCGCAGATGACGCTCGAAGCTCAAACGCATCGGCTTCATCAGCCAGGGCATGCTGATAAAGGCCAGCCCGCGGGCTTCATGCTGGATGTACTTGAGCATACGGTCGATGCGCTGCAGCCAGGGCAGGCGACGCATCACGGCCAGCTCCCAGGCGCGATAGGCACGGTCCGGCTTGCTCAGCACGTAAGCGGCCGAGCGCTGGAACAGCTTCAACTCGGCCACCTGAGGCTGGATCTGCGGCACAAACTGAATCGCCGAGGCACCGGTGCCGATTACCGCCACGTGCTTGCCCGTCAGATCCAGATCATGCCGCCAGCGCGCCGAGTGGAAAGCCTCTCCCTGAAACTGCTTGATACCGGGCAAGCTTGGGTAGGCCGGCCGATTGAGTTGCCCGCAAGCGCTGATCAGCAACGCAGCGCTCAGCTCCTCGCCGTTGCCCAGCGTCACCCGCCAGAGCGCGGCGGCCTGATCGAAGCTCGCCGACAGCACCTCGGCATTGCAGCGAATACGCGGGCGCAGAAAATACTTGGCCACGCAGTGCTGCATATAGGCGTGAATTTCCGCCTGGGGGGCAAACTTGCGGCTCCAGTCGGTCTTCGGCTCGAAGGAAAACGAATAAAGGTGCGAAGGCACATCGCAGGCCGCCCCCGGGTAACTGTTGTCACGCCAGGTGCCACCGATATCGGCGGCCTTCTCCAGAATAAGGAAGTCCTCGATACCAGCCTGCTGCAAGCGAATGGCCATGCCCAGGCCGGCAAAACCGCTGCCGATAATCAACACGCGCAAGGGTGCTGCCGAGCGGGAACTGTTATGCATTGTTATCTTCCCCAACCGCATCTGTTTGACAGCACAGGATGCTACTTGCCTGGGTAGACAAAAGTTATGGCATAGCCGGACAACAGATTGTGACTTTCGGACAGAACGTCTGATCGCGGCAGGCCGAAGCCATGCCAGGTACAGCCAAAGCCGGGACGCGGGATATCCCGAGGACGCGGGTCAGAAATAGCGCAGTGCGCCGCTCATCCCCGCGCCGTAACGGCTACCAGAACTTCCACCAGCGCTTGGGCCGCGTCACGCGGTTGCCGGTGTAGGCCTTCTGGGAAAACTTGGGAAACTCGCCAAACACTTCGGGCAACCGGTAGTTGTCCAGGCTGTAGCCGTTGTCCAGCGCCTCCTGGTAATAGCGATCGAAGAGGCTCTGCAGGTCCTTACGCGGATGCGCCATAACCTGGCCATCGAACCAGTGCTTGCGCCCTTCCCCGGCCAGACGCGGCACCGAAAGAGCGTGAGAGAACTGCGTGCCCATATCCGAATAGTGGAGAATCTTGATCTGCTCGATTGGGCTGTTCTCGCCGTCGATATTGTTGTACTCGGTATCGAACGGCTGAATCACGCCGGTATTGACCTTGTAGTACTTCTTGAGTTGCTGGTGGACCTCCGGCCGGCTCTTGATCTCCTCGATCGCCGGCAGGTGTTTTTCAGCCGCCGCGCAGTCCCACATCGACACGCAGAACCGCCAGGACTCCTGACCACCCTTGGCCATGACCACCTTGCCGGGCTCGAAGGGCAGTTGCCAAAGCTCGGCCAGGTCGCACAGGACGATCACGTCCGTGTCCATATAGATAGCCTTGCCCTGGTAGCCGCAGTAAGCCGGAATGCCCCAGCGGAAACCCGAGAACGGCGTGGCCCAGGCCTCAGTGCGCCAGCCCTGCTGCTGCGCCGGGTTGGAATACCAGAAACTTTGCGGGTCGCGGGAAAGCTGCATCCAGTGGATCTCGACCGGCATGGAGCAGTGTTTGCGGATGCTGTAGTCCAGCACCATCATCTGCTCCAAATCACAGTCGTTGGGGTCGCAGCCAACGAATACCTTGATTACTTCCTGCATACCCTGGGGTTCCTCTGCCACTGCCTGGCTCCGCTAAAAACTGATGCGCACCAGCCTAGGGAGCCGAACGCAAATTTCGGCGTACGCTAATGCTTTGCCGCCGGCAGATCAAGCAGGCAGCCGCCTCGGCGGCCTTCGCGTAGCGGCCCGGAGCTGTGGCATAGTCGACCACTTCATTGTGACTTTCGGACAGACGCATGCCCCGCCCTGCCCCCAGCGCCGCCAGACGCAGCATCACCAGCGCGCAACTACTCACCCAGCTGGGCCTGGAGCTTGGCCTGAGCCTGGAAACCTGCCTACGGGGCTGCGACCTGACGCCGTTGCAGCTGGCCGAGCCCTTGGGTGAAATCGCCCCGCAGCAGGAACTGCAGCTGATCGCCAACCTGGTCGCGGCTTTGCCCGGCGTGCCGGACCTGGGCCTGCAGGCCGGCCTGCGCTACCGGCTGATCACCTATGGCATCTGGGGTTATGCGCTGCTTAGCAGCCAGAACTTCCGCCAGGCCGCCGAGCTGGGGCTGCGCTACCTCGACCTGACCTACGCCTTTACCCATATCCGCCTGAGCGAAGAGCACGATTACGCCCACCTGCATTTCGACGACGCGCACCTGCCGCCAGAGCTGCGGGACTTTCTGGTGCTGCGCGATGCGGTGGCGGTGATGGTGATCCAGCGCGAGCTGACCGGCAGCGTCCTGCCCCTGAGCCGCGTGCAATTGCGCATGAACGCGCCCCGCCAGCTTGCGGCCTTTACCGAACAGTTTGGCCTGCTGCCAGAATTTGCCAGCAGGGAAAACCGCATCAGCTTTGCCCAGCACTGGCTCGATGCACCGCTGCCCCACGCCAACGCCCCGATGACCAGGCTGTGCGAACAACAATGCCAGGCCCTGCTGGCGCAACGTCAGGTCCGCAGCGGGCTGGCCGGCCAGGTACGCGATCGCCTGCTCAGCACTCCGGGCCGCCTGGCCGATATGGAACAGGTCGCCAGTGAGCTGCAGCTGAGTAGCCGCACCCTGCGCCGCCGCCTGGAACAACAGGGCAGCAGCTTTCGCCAGCTGCAGGAAGAAGTGCGCCAGGCCCTGGCCGAAGAGCTGCTGGCCACAGGCGGCCTGAGCCAGGAGGAAATCGCCGAACGCCTCGGTTACAGCGAAGTGTCGAACTTCGTGCATGCCTTCCGGCGCTGGAAAGGACTGCCCCCAGGTCAGTACCGTCGCAGCCTGCGTTGAACGCGGCCAGCGCTGGCCGGCAGCAGCAAGAGGTAGGGTGCGCCGTGCGCACCGCCCAAGCAGCGCTAGCCCCTAGTGCACACTCAAACAGCGGGCTTTGGATTAAAGCCTTAACTATCAGGAGAGATTTGTTTGAAAGTCAGTTCGGCGCTGACAAGCTCCCCGGCGGCGGTTATCGTCCTGCCATGAACCTGTCCCCCGCCCCCATACTGCTCGACTACCAACCGCCCTGGCAGTGGCAACAGTTCCATGCTCATTTCGCCCTGCGCGCCCTGGCTGGAGTCGAATGCCTGCAGCCCGGCGGCTATACACGCAGCGTGCTGCTCGATGGCCGGCGCGGCTGGTTCCGCGTGCAAGCACTGGATAATCAACACGCGCTAAAGCTGCAGTACAGCGCAACGCTTGAACCTTGCCTGCCGGCGCTGATTGTCCGGGTCCGCAAGATGTTCGACCTCGATTGCCAGCCGCAGCAGATAGCCGCGCACCTTGCCGCCGACCCGCAACTCGCTGCGCTGGTCGCCCGCAACCCCGGCCTGCGCCTGCCCACCGCCTTCGAGCCGTTCGAGCAGGCGGTGCGCGCCATCGTCGGCCAGCAGGTCACGGTCAAGGCCGCGGTGACTATCACTGGCCGCCTGGTCACACGTCTGGGCGAGCCACTACAGTTTGCCGATGCTGCAGAGATTCAATGGCTGTTCCCCAGCGCGGCCGCCATCGCCGAAGCTAATCTGGAGAACATCGGCATGCCCGGCAAGCGTGTGCAGACCCTGCAGCATTTCGCCGCCCAGGTGGCCAGCGGCACGCTGCAACTGGATCTGCGCGACGGTTGCGCGGCCTTGCTCGAACGCCTCTGCGCCCTACCCGGCATCGGCCCCTGGACTGCGGAATATATCGCCCTGCGCGCCTTCGGCGAGGCCGACGCCTTCCCCGCCAGCGACCTGGGCCTGCTCAAGGCACCGCTCTGGGGGCCGGCTGGTATCGACGCCAAACAGCTCAAGGCCCGCGCTGAAGCCTGGCGACCCTGGCGCGCCTACGCGGCAGCGCACCTGTGGCACAACTACTCGGAGGGCTGAACCGATGTTCTACCGCTACCACGACAGTCCTATCGGCCGCCTGCTGCTAAGCGGCGATACCTGCGGCCTGCAGCAAGTGCTGATGGATATTGACGACAAGCCCTGGCTAATCGTCGAGCAGTGGCGCAGTGCTGGCGATGAGCTGGATGAGGTGTGCAGGCAATTGGATGAGTATTTCGCCGGACGCCGGCAGCGCTTCGAGCTCGCCCTGGCACCGCAGGGCACAGCCTTTCAGCACGCCGTGTGGCAGGCCCTGCTGCAAATTCCATTCGGCCAGACCAGCAGCTACAGCGCCCTGGCCGCCGAGATAGAGCGACCCAAAGCGGTGCGCGCGGTCGGCGCAGCCAATGGGGCCAACCCGATCGCCATCATTATTCCCTGCCACCGGGTCATCGGCCGCGATGGCAGCCTCACCGGCTATGCCGGCGGCCTGACGCGCAAGGCCCTGTTGCTCAAACTGGAAGGTGCGCAGCTGCCGGAGCAGAAGCTGCTGGGGTTCTAAAAGTCAGGGGGGAGGAATCCGCGCCAACACCCTGGCCGGGGCACTGAGTGGTAGAGCGAGGATCAGACCTTCACCCGAGGCGGGATAAATTCGGCTCAGGGCGGTGATATTGACCTGGTGCGACACCAGTACCAGCGGCGCGCCGCGGGCCAGGCGGTTGACCGCTTCGAGCAGTTGCCGGGTCTGCTCGCCGGCCCGCGCCTGTGTCACGAAAAAGGAATCCAGCGCAGGCAAGGGCTCGACGGCAGCCAGGCCCATCTCCTGTGCGGTGTCCAGAGCCCGACACCAGCGACTGCTGAGTATTCGGGGGCGCTCGATACGCTGGCTGCGCAACAGCTGACCCCAGCGCTGCGCCTGCTCACGGCCGATCTGATTGAGATTGCGCTGGGTGCGGCAGTCACCCAGCTGGAAATTCGCCGGATCACCCGTGCCGGGCGCTGTGGCATGGCGCAACAGCAGAACGGCGCGGCCTTCACGCAGCGCCGTCCAGACTTGCTCATCGCGGGCCTGGACCGCGCCGCTCAGCAGGCACAGCGCCAAAAACCACGCGCCGGCCCGACCCGCCACATGGTTAGAACTTGACCGTGCCACGCGGCCCCATCAATGCCCAAATGATCAGGCCAATCACCGGCAGCAATACGATCAGCAATATCCACAACACCTTGATGCCTGTTTCGGCGTTGCTTTTGATGACGCTGAGAATCGCCCAGATATCCAGGGCCAGAATGATCAAGCCCAGTAAACCGTTAAACGTAGAACCCATGTTGACTCTCCTGAGTGTGGGGTGCGCGGATAGGATAGACGCTGGCGCTCAGAGTTCAGTCAGACCGTGCTGGCGCACCTAGTAAGGCGTAGCGGCGGTTAAGCAGTCATCCAGCCCGGCAATGCTTGCGACCAGCGCATCATCGGCGGGTTCGGCGAGCGGCAACTGAGCGCTGTCGAATAGACGCAACAGAGTAACCCGCGGCTGCTCGCCGGTGTCGAACCAATGCAGGGTGGCGGCCGGCAGTAGCACCAGGTCGTTCTTCTCGCACAGCAGAGCATAGACATAGTCGTCGATATGCAGGCAAAGCAGACCGCGCCCCGCCAGGCAGTAATGCAGATGTGCCACACCGTAGCGCTGCGCCGTGGGCAGGCTGGTACGCGGGCCGTGCTGATAACGTGGCTCGGTACGCTGGCTGAGCACATCGAAACTGGCGAACCCCTGCTCGCTCATCAGTTGGTCAAGCTGGCCGCGACAGGCCGCGATCACCTCCTCCACAGCACTGCCGGCCTGCACAGGCACCGCGACCGGCAGCTGGGTGAACTGCACACCGACCGCGGCCAGGGTACTGGCGATGTCTTCGGCCTGGTTCAGCAGCTTGTTCGGCGCTTCGGGTGAGGACTGGTGGTAGACGGTCAGGCTGCTCATGGTCGGGTTCTCGCACTCTCGATAAGGGCTGCAATGGGCGCGGCAAGGCGTTCAGGGCTGTTCTTCGCGCATATAGATGACAGTGATCAAGGCTGCTGCCAGCACGATCAGGCTGGCGATGGCGAAGGTCCAGGCTGGCCCCAGGGTATTCCAACTGTAGCCGGAATACAGTGCGCCCAGGGCACCGCCCACCCCGGCCAGGGTGGCATACAGGGCCTGGCCCTGGCCTTGCTGGCGGTCGGCAAAGCTGCGCTGGACGAAGTGAATGGCCGCCGCATGGAAACTGCCGAAGGTCGCGGCGTGCATCAGCTGGGCGAACAGCAACACCGGCAGATGATCGGCCAGGTTGCCCAGCAGCAACCAGCGCACGGCGGTAATCAGGAAACTGGCCAGCAGCACGCTGCGTAGCGAATAGCGGGCGAGCAGTCTGGCCATCAGCATAAACAGCACGATCTCGGCCAGCACCCCAAGGGCCCAGAGCTGGCCGATCAACCCGCGCGAGTAGCCGAGGCTCTCCAGATGCAGGGTCAGAAAGGTGTAATAGGGGCCGTTGCTGAGCTGCATCAGGCCGACGCTCAGGTAGAAGGCGAGAATCCCCGGCCGCCGCAATTGCTGGAGAAAGCCGCCTTGGTCCTGAGTGTTGGGGCGCATCTGCGGCTGGGCGTTGGGCACCCACCAGCTGCTCAGCACGATGCCGCCCATGATCAGGATCAGCGCCCAGGGATAGGCATCCAGGCTGAGCACCTCGAACAGCTTGCCCAGGCCCACCACCGCGACGATAAAGCCGATGCTGCCCCACAGACGGATCTGGCTGTAGCGCGTGGCCTGTTCCTTGAGGTGGGCAAAGGTGATCACCTCGAACTGCGGCAGCACCGCGTGCCAGAAGAACGCATGCAAGGCCATGATCAACGCCAGCCATGCGTAGCTCTGGCTGATAAAGATGCCGGCAAAGCACAGCAGCGTGCAGATCGCGCCGAAGCGCACGATGGCCAGGCGGCGACCGCTGTAATCCCCCAGCCAGCCCCACAGATTCGGCGCGATGCAGCGCATCAGCATGGGAATGGCGATCAGCTCACCGATCCGCGCGGCGGAAAAACCCAGGTGGTCGAAATACAGCGCCAGAAACGGCGCGGTGGCACCGAGCAGGGAGAAATAGAAGAAGTAGAAACCGGACAGACGCCAGTAAGGCAATGCCGGGCTCATGCTGTGCATAAACCCGGAACCCTGCTGCGGGACGCGGTTGGCCGCGCAGCAATGCTCATCACAGCTGTGGCAGTACCGGCGTGCTGACCCGCACATCGGCATTCTGCGCGCGGTGACGCAGCAGGTGGTCCATCAACACGATGGCCATCATTGCCTCGGCAATCGGCGTAGCACGGATGCCCACACAAGGGTCGTGACGGCCCTTGGTGATGATATCCACCGGATTGCCGTCGACATCGATGGAACGCCCCGGCGTGGTGATGCTGGAAGTCGGTTTGAGCGCCAGGTGGGCAACAATCGGCTGGCCACTGGAAATGCCGCCAAGAATGCCGCCGGCGTTATTCGAGAGGAAACCCTCCGGGGTCATCTCGTCACGGTGCTCGGTGCCGCGCTGCGCCACGCTGTCAAAACCTGCGCCGATTTCCACGCCCTTGACCGCGTTGATGCTCATCAGCGCATGGGCCAGTTCGGCGTCCAGACGGTCGAAAATCGGCTCGCCCAGGCCTGGCATTACGCCTTCGGCGACCACGGTGATCTTCGCCCCGACCGAATCCTGATCACGGCGCAGCTGGTCCATATAGGCTTCCAGCTCCGGCACCTTGTCCGGGTCGGGGCTGAAGAAGGCATTCTGCTCGACCGACTCCCAGCTCTTGAACGGAATCTCGATGGGGCCGAGCTGGCTCATATAGCCGCGAATCACGATGCCCTGGGTGGCCAGGTACTTCTTGGCGATGGCACCGGCGGCGACGCGCATGGCGGTCTCGCGCGCAGAACTGCGGCCACCACCGCGGTAGTCACGCACGCCGTATTTGTGGTGATAGGTGTAATCGGCGTGAGCCGGGCGGAAGGAGTCCTTGATCGCCGAGTAGTCCTTGGACTTCTGGTCGGTATTGCGGATCAGCAGGCCGATCGAGCAACCGGTGGTCTTGCCTTCGAATACCCCGGCGAGGATTTCCACCACATCGTCTTCCTGACGCTGGGTGGTGTGGCGACTCGTGCCCGGCTTGCGCCGGTCGAGGTCGCGCTGCATATCCTCCAGGGAAAGCTCCAGCCCCGGCGGGCATCCGTCAACGATGGCGACCAACGCCGGACCATGGCTTTCGCCCGCGCTGGTGACAGTGAACAGCTTGCCGTAGGTATTGCCGGACATGTGCAAAGGCTCCGCAAGAATCGATCACAGGCCTGCTGCATGCACGCGCCAGGCCTCGTTAAATAAGGCGGCGAGTATACCCTTTGGCGTCCATTGAGTTCATCCTCGAACCTTAGCCTTGGAAAAACGTCGAAATGCTCCCGCCCTTACAGTGCCCCGCCATGTTTCGAGCTCTTTTAGTGACCCTCCCCCTGCTTGCCGGCCTGGCCCAGGCCGCACCCAACACCCTGCAGCAACGCCCACTCAGCCTGGAAACTGCCCAAGGCACGCTGTATGGCACCCTGCTCCAGCCGCGCAGCACCGAACCGCTGGCCGTGGCCCTGCTGGTCGCCGGCTCCGGGCCGACCGACCGGGATGGCAACAACCCCGCCGATGGCCATAACGACAGCCTCAAGAAGCTGGCCCAGAACCTGGCCCGACACGGCATCGCCAGCCTGCGCTACGACAAGCGTGGCGTGGCCGCCAGCCGTGCGGCGACGCCCAACGAACGCGACCTCAGTGTAGACGCCTACGTCGCCGATGCGGTGGCCTGGGGCCGCCTGCTCCAGCGCGACAAGGCCTTCGACCGGCTGATTCTGATCGGCCACAGCGAAGGCGCACTGATCGCCAGCCTGGCCGCGCCACAGGCGGGGGCCGACGCTCTGGTGACATTGGCCGGCAGCGCCCGGCCGATTGACCAGGTGCTGCGCGAACAACTGTCCTATCGCCTGCCGCCGCCCCTGCTGGCGCAGAGCAACCGGCTGCTCGACAACCTATTGGCCGGGCAAACCAGCAATCAGGTGCCCGATGCCCTGCGGGTACTGTTCAGACCCAGCGTCCAGCCCTATCTGATTTCGCTGTTCAAACAGCACCCCGCCGAGGCCTTCGCCAGGCTGAAAATACCCGCGCTGATTGTCCAGGGCAGCCATGACATCCAGGTCAGCGTCGCCGATGCCCAGGCCCTACACGCCGCCAAGCCGGATGCCGACCTGCTGATAGTGCCCGGCATGAACCATGTTCTGCGTATCGTGCCACTGACCATGCCGGCGCAACTGGCCAGCTACAACAACCCTCGACTACCCTTGGCTGGCGTGCTTGGTGCAAAGATTGCCGGTTTTATCCAGCGCAGCACCTTAGCCGTAGACTCCAGATAACCGCAGGTCAGCCGATAAGCCGGATAACAGGTGCGGCCAGCACCGGCATAGCGCACAGGATCCGCGTATATGACTGACCAGCAAACGCAGCCCACCTCTACAGAGGCCGCCCCGCCAGAGGCAGAAAAAGCCCATCCCTGGGCCGAGCTCGGCCCGGAACAGTTCAGCCTGTTAAGGCTGGCCCCCTTGCCCATCGACCGCCATACCGGCCCGCGGCCTCTGCGCTTTATCCAGATGGGCCGCCTCGAACGCCAGAGCCCGCGACAAAGCCTGCTGCGCCTGACCCTGCAGCTGCCTGGGCATCACCTGCACAAGGAACAGAATGTGCTGGAGGTCTGGGCCGACCACAGCCAGAAGCTGTTGCGCTTCGCCCCGGACAATGGCCTGCAGCTGGAGCCGGAAAACCGCGGCCTGGGCCGCTTTATCCTGGCTCAGGGCATCGCCTGGGCGCGCCGGCATTACAGCCATTACCAGGTGCAGGGTGCCGACCTGCCCAGCAGGGACGCCTTTAGCGAAGAAGCCCGGGCGCGCCGCGACCACTGCCTGCAGGCCCAGGGTTTTGTCATCGAATACCTCGACCCGCTGCAGCTCAAGGCGCGCTATGGCGCACCACGGGTCAGCACGCTGCACAGCGACTGGAATGCCGACAAGGTACAGATCGTCGAACTGCTCGACGCCGCTGGCATGCTGCAACAGGCCGACCACAGCCTGCGCGAACAGGACGTCAAACTTCGTCAACTCAATGAGCGCATCGACCGCTTGCGCCGCGAAGACGGCAGCCTGCGCTTTACCATCACCTGCCTGATCGCCTTCTGCCTGTTTCAGGCCGGCTTGCTGATCTGGATCGCCACCCGCTGATCCAAGCCCAGCCGCTGGGCTAAAGCTGAGCGGCGGCTGCGCAGGCTGGCCATCAGCGAGGGGGCCAGGGCAGTCAGCACTACCGTCGCAGTTGTAAGCCGCTAGTTAGCAGAACTGTGCTGATAGTCGTCAGCAGTCGCCATGAAAATGGCGTCAACATTCAAGAAATCGAGAGAAAAACCAGCAAAACCCGACCATTTGTCGCCAAATCACGTATCAGGCCACGTGCAGATTAGACTCAAGTCAATGACTACTAACGTGGGAGGAGTAAGCATGTTTGGTCAGCGCAATGTGGATCCCAGCCCTGGCACGCATTACCGCAGCGAGCGGGTCAGTGCGGTCAATGGCCAATACTTTTTCTCCACCCGGGAAGGCACCCTGGAAGGCCCCTACTTCACCCGCATCGATGCGATACACGGGATAGATGCCTATATCCATCGCATGCAGGTTTCCGGCGCGCTATACGCGCGATCCAACCGCTTCTAGCCCCCCATAACCAGCAAACCCCGGGCAGTTCGACTGCACCGGGGTTTTTGCTTGCTCAAGTAAAAGTCGGGCCACTGCCCGCGTCTTTAGCGCACCGCTTCGAACAGGCCAGTTGCGCCCATGCCACCACCCACGCACATGGTGACGATGCCGTAACGCAGGTTGCGCCGCTGCAACTCACGCACCAGATGGCCGACCTGACGCGAGCCGGTCATGCCGAACGGGTGGCCGATGGAGATCGAGCCGCCATTGACGTTGTATTTGGCGTTGTCGATTTCCAGGCGGTCGCGGGCATACAGGCACTGCGAGGCGAAGGCTTCGTTGAGCTCCCACAGGTCGATATCGGCCACGCTCAGGCCCCGGGCCTTGAGCAGCTTAGGCACCGAGAACACCGGGCCGATGCCCATCTCGTCCGGCTCGCAACCGGCGACGGTAAAGCCGCGGAAGAAGGCTATCGGCTTGAGGCCCAGCTCGATGGCTTTCTCCAGGCTCATGACCAGGGTCATGGACGCACCATCGGACAGCTGCGAGGCGTTGCCGGCGGTGACCGAACCGTCGTCGGCGAATACCGGCTTGAGCGCGGCCAGGCTTTCGAGGGTGGTGTCGGCACGGTTGCAGTCATCCCGATCGACCACACCCTCGACAATCTTCTTCTCGCCAGTGGCCTTGTCCTCAACCAGATACTTGACGTTCATCGGTACGATTTCGTCGTCGAACAGGCCCTCGGCCTGGGCCCTGGCGGTGCGCTGCTGGCTCTGCAGGGCATAAGCGTCCTGGGCTTCGCGGCTGACGTTATAGCGCCGTGCGACGATCTCGGCAGTCTGGCCCATGGGGTAGTAGATACCCGGCACATCCTTTTGCAGGATGGGGTTGAACAGGTTGTCGGTGTTCATGCTCTTCATCGTCATGGTGATCGACTCGACGCCACCGGCGACGATGATATCGCTACAACCCGAGGCGACTTGGTTGGCGGCGATGGCGATGGCCTGCAGGCCCGAGGAGCAGAAACGATTGAGGGTCATGCCCGCCACGTTGGTGCCCAGACCGGACAGCACCGCCACGTTGCGGCCGATATTCATGCCCTGAGCGCCTTCGTTGGAGCCGGCACCGACGATGCAATCGTCCACCAGCGCCGGGTCGATACCCGTGCGGGCCAGCAGCGCATTGACGCAATGGGCCGCCATGTCGTCCGGACGGGTCTGGTTGAACTTGCCACGGAAGGACTTGGCCAGACCAGTCCGCACGCTGTCCACTATCACCACTTCACGCATGCCGCACCTCATTGTTGTTGGGGTTTGAATTAGGGCGAGAATAAAACCGAACAATCCAAGCCCGCGACGATCATTCAGCAGACATATGCGCAACCATCGTTAACCGCGGTTTCAGGTATTACGTAAGAGCGGCCCCGCCGCTCCTATATACAAAACGCTAGCCCTTCTCGAACGCCGCCTCCAGCGCCTGATTGATGGTACGCAGCACCTTGATTCGGGCAAAGCGCTTGTCGTTGGCCTCCACCAGGGTCCAGGGCGCGATCTCGGTACTGGTGCGGTCGACCATATCGCCGACCGCGTCGCGGTACAGCGGCCACTTGTCGCGGTTGCGCCAATCTTCTTCGGTGATCTTGAAGCGCTTGAAGGGGATCTGCTCGCGGGCCTTGAAACGCTCAAGCTGAGTATCCTCATCGATCGACAGCCAGAACTTCACCAGTACCACGCCGGCCTCGCTCAGCTGCTCCTCGAAATCGTTGATCTCGCTGTAGGCACGCAGCCAGTCGGCCGGGCTACAGAAACCCTCGACCCGCTCCACCAGCACCCGGCCATACCAGGAGCGGTCGAATAGAGTGAACTTGCCGCGCACTGGGACATGCCGCCAGAAGCGCCACAGATAGGGCTGCGCGCGCTCCTCCTCGGTGGGCGCGGCCACCGGCACGATACGGTACTGACGTGGGTCGAGCGCGCCGATCACGCGGCGAATCGCCCCGCCCTTACCGGCCGCATCATTGCCTTCGAATACCGCCACCAGCGAGTGCTTGCGCATGCGCTTGTCGCGCATCAACCCGGACAGGCGTGCCTGCTCGACAACCAGCTGTTCCTCGTAGTCATCCTTGGCCAGGGCCTGGCTCATATCCAGGCTGTCGAGCAGACCACGGTTGTCCAGGCTGGAAGTCAGCGGTGCCGCATGGGGTTGCGGCAGTGGCCTGGTCTCGACCTTGAGCGCGGCCTGCAGGCCATCGAGCAGAATGCGCCCGACCGTCAGGCTGCGGTAATACTCATCCACACCCTCCACCACATACCAGGGCGCATAGTCGCGGCTGCTGCGACGCAGAACGCGCTCGCCGACCTTGACGTATTTGTCGTAGGTCTTTGATTGCTGCCAGTCCAGCGGGCTCAGCCGCCAGCTGTGCAGCGGGTCGTCTTTCAGGGTTTTGAGCCGCGCTTTCATGCGCGACTTGGAGAGGTGGAACCAGAACTTGAAGATCAGCGTGCCTTCATCGCAGAGCATGCGTTCCAGGCCCAGGGTGCTGTCGATGGCCTGATCCAGCACCGCATTCTTGATCCGCCCGTGCACTCGCCCCTGGAGCATCTGGCTGTACCAGTTGCCGAAGAAGATGCCGATCCGCCCCTTGGGTGGCAACTGCCGCCAGTAGCGCCAGGCCGGTGGTCGCGCCAGCTCCTCATCGGTCTGCTGATCGAAGGTGCTGACCTGAATCAGCCGCGCATCCATCCACTCGTTGAGCAGCTTGACCGTCTCGCCCTTGCCCGCGCCCTCAACGCCATTGATCAGGATGATTACGGCAAAACGCCCCTGCTGCTGCAACTCGTATTGCGCTTCCAGCAAGGCCTCGCGCAGCGCCGGCAACTCGGCCTCGAAGGTTTCTTTATCAATACTGTGACCAATCTCGGCAGACTCAAACATAGCCAACTCCCTGACATGATGAGTTGAGCCTAGCGGATCGCCCCCCGCTTTGTCCGGATTCACCTGGCAATCGGCTAGAATGCGCGCCTGCGCCACCTGGTACCGAGCATGTCCGACACCTCTACCCCCGCCTGCCAACAGGCACACCTTGACTGGGATGAGCAGGGCCAACCCCTCTCCGCCCAGTTCGCCGATGTGTACTTTTCCAACGAGAACGCTCTGGCCGAAACCCGCTATGTGTTTCTCGCCAACAACCAGTTGCCGGAGCGCTTCGCCGCACTGACGGCCGATCAGCAGTTGGTCATTGGTGAAACCGGCTTCGGCACCGGGCTGAATTTCCTCTGCGCCTGGCAGCTGTTCGAACAACAGGCTGTAACGGGCGTGCGCCTGCATTTTGTTAGCGTGGAAAAATACCCGCTGAACAAGACCGACCTGCAACGCGCGCTGGCGCTGTGGCCAGAACTTGCGCCCTACGCCGAGCAGTTGCTGGCGCAATATGTGGCGCTGCACCCAGGCTTTCAGCGCCTGGTCTTTGCTGGCGGACGTATCGTTCTGACTCTGCTGATCGGCGATGCCCTGGAGTTGCTCGGCCAACTGGACGCCAAGGTCGACGCCTGGTTTCTCGATGGTTTCGCCCCGGCAAAAAACCCGGATATGTGGACGCCGGAGCTATTTGCCGAGCTTGCGAGACTCTCCCACGCCAGCACCACTCTGGGCACCTTTACCAGCACCGGCTATGTGCGCCGTCGGCTGAACGATGCCGGTTTCAAGATGAAGCGCGTGCCGGGCCTGGGCAAGAAATGGGAAGTGCTTAAAGGCGGCTTTATCGGTACAGCTGAGGCGACTGAGAAGCCCTGGTTTGCTCGCCCGCCGCAGCCTGTTGGCACCCGCAGCGCATTGGTGATTGGCGCAGGCCTGGCCGGCTGCGCCACTGCCGCCAGCCTGGCCCAGCGCGGTTGGCAGGTCATTCTATTGGAGCGGCATGCCGCCATCGCCCAGGAAGCCTCGGGTAACCCGCAAGGCGTGCTTTACCTCAAACTTTCGGCCCATCACACCACGCTATCCCGCCTGATCGTCAGCGGCTACGGCCATACCCGCCGGCTGCTGAAGCGTCTGCACAAAGGCCAGGACTGGGATAACTGTGGCGTGCTGCAACTGGCCTTCGACGACAAAGAGGCGCAACGCCAGGCGCAGATTGCAGCTGCCTTCCCTGCCGATCTATTAACCGCATTGGATAAAACCTCTGCCGAGGATAAAGCCGGCATCCCCTTACCAGCGGGCGGCCTGTTCTATCCCGAGGCCGGCTGGGTGCATCCGCCTGCGCTCTGTGCACTGCTTAGCCAGCAGCCGAATATCAAGCTGCAACTGCATCAGGAGGCGCTGGAGCTGCGCCGCGGCGGTGATAGCTGGCAGGCCTGGAATGGTGAGCAGCTGCTGGCCAGCGCCAGTGTGGTGGTATTGGCCAGCGCCGCCGAGATCAAGGGTTTCAGCCAGAGTGCAGGCCTGCCGCTGAAACGCATCCGCGGACAGATCAGTCGCCTGCCGGCCACCGCCGCCAGCCGCGCGTTAAGCACGGTGGTGTGCGCCGAAGGTTATGTCGCCCCGGTACGCCTGGATGAACATACCTTGGGTGCGAGTTTTGATTTCAACAGTGACGATCTGGCGCTGAACAGCGCCGATCACGCAAGCAATCTGCAGCTACTGGAAGAGATATCGCCTGAGCTTTCCGTCGCGCTCAACGCAGCAGCACTTGACCCCGAGCAACTGCAGGGGCGCGCCGCGTTTCGCTGCACCAGCCCGGACTACCTGCCGATTGTCGGCCCGCTAGCCGACACAGACGCTTTTGCCGAGGCCTATGCGGTGCTAAGCAAGGATGCCCGCCAGGTACCGGAAACGCCCTGCCCGTGGCTCGACGGCCTATATATCAACAGCGGGCACGGCTCACGCGGGCTGATCACCGCGCCGCTGTCCGGCGAGCTGATCGCCGCCTGGCTGAACGATGAACCCTTGCCAGTGCCTGCCGATGTGGCGCAGGCCTGCCATCCGAATCGCTTCGCACTGCGCGCGCTGATCCGCAACAAAAACTGAGCCGGAGTCCGGCTGTCCGAAACGTAGGGTGCGACATGGCGCAGCCTTGTCCACCAGGGGCTACGCGGAGCCTCGGCGGACAAGCCTTCGGCATGTCCGCCCTACGCCAACAATGCATCAGCCGCGCAGGCTGATCCGCCAGGCGCGGTGGATTTTCTGGTTGCGCGCGAAGTCCGGATCCAGGGTTGATTCGCTGATTTCTTCAACCTGATAACGCGCCGCCAGGCTCTCATCGAGCACAAACTTGCGGAAGTTGTTGGAGAAATACAGCACGCCGCCCGGTGCCAGACGCGCCATGGCCAGATCGAGCATCTGCACGTGGTCACGCTGGATGTCGAATATGCCTTCCATGCGCTTGGAGTTGGAGAAGGTCGGCGGATCGATAAAAATCAGCTCGTACTCGCCACGATCCTCGGCCAGCCAGGTCATCACATCGGCCTGCTCCAGCTTGTTCTTATCCGAGTAACCGTTGAGCGACAGGTTGCGTCGCGCCCAGTCCAGGTAGGTTTTCGACAGATCGACGCTGGTGGTGGTGCGCGCGCCGCCCTTGGCCGCATGCACGGTCGCCGTGGCTGTGTAGCAGAACAGGTTGAGGAAGCGCTTGCCGGCGGCCTCTTTCTGGATGCGCAGGCGCAGCGGGCGGTGGTCAAGGAACAACCCGGTGTCCAGGTAATCGGTGAGGTTAACCAGCAGCTTCACGCCGCCCTCGCTGACCTCCATAAACTGCCCCTGAGTCGCCTGCCGCTGGTACTGCTTGGTACCGCTCTGACGCTCACGGCGCTTGATCACCACTTTGCTCTGGTCAACGCCCAGCGCTTGCGGCAGCGCCGCGATGGCGTCAAACATGCGGGCTTTGGCTTTCTCAGGATCAATTGACTTGGGTGCGGCATATTCCTGCACATGCACCCAATCACCATACAAATCCACCGCCATGGAATATTCCGGCATATCGGCGTCATACAAGCGGTAGCACTCAACGCCTTCCTTGCGCGCCCACTTACCCAGCTGCTTAAGGTTCTTTTGCAGGCGATTGGCAAACATCTGCCCGCCTTCGCTCAAGCGCGCCAGTTCGACCACCGGAGCAGGTGCCGGAGTCGGTTTGATCGGGTTGCCGTTCTTGTTGTACTGGCGCTCTTGCGGCTCCAGCGGGGATTTGTCCGCCTCGGCCTGTTCACGCTCGCGTTCACGCTGCTCGGGGGTACGGCGCTCGCCGGTAACGAACTGCTCGGGCTGCACCTTGATCAGCAGCAGCTTGCACGGCAGCGCGCCGTTCCAGAAGGCGTACTGCTTGTGGCTGCGAATACCCATGCGCTTGCCCAGATCCGGCGCGCCGGTAAACACCGCCGCTTCCCAGCCCATGCAGGCCTGACGCAGGCGCTCGCCGAGATTCTGGTAGAGGTAAAGCAAACTGGCTTCATCACCCAGGCGCTCGCCGTAGGGTGGGTTACAGATCACCAGGCCTTTCTGGTTCTGGTCCGGACGCGGCTCGAAAGTCGCCACTTCGCCCTGATAGACCTTGATCCAATCACTCATGCCCGCGCGTTCGATGTTATTGCGTGCTGGCTGAATCAACCGTGGGTCGGCTTCATAGCCGCGAATCCACAGCGGTGGCTTGGCCATGCCTACAGCTGCACGCTGCTCAGCCTCGGCATGCACTTTCTTCCACAAGGCCGGCACGTGGCCCAGCCACTTGCTGAAGCCCCATTGCTCACGGGTCATATTCGGCGCGATGTCGGCGGCGATCATCGCCGCCTCGACCAGGAAGGTGCCGACGCCGCACATCGGGTCAGCCAGCGCACCGCCTTCAGCGGCAATACGCGGCCAGCCGGCACGAATCAATACGGCAGCGGCAAGGTTTTCCTTCAGTGGTGCAGCGCCCTGCTGCAGGCGATAACCGCGCTGGTGCAGGCTATGGCCGGACAAATCGAGGGAGAGAATCGCCTCGCCGCGATCCAGACGCAGGTGCACGCGCAGGTCCGGGTTGAGCTTGTCCACCGATGGCCGCGTACCGTCTTTCAGGCGCAGCTTGTCGACGATGCCGTCCTTGACCTTCAACGCGCCGAAATGGGTGTTGTCGATGCCCGAGCCATTACCGCTAAATTCCACGGCCAGGCTGCCGGTGGATTCCAGGTGCTCGAACCAGTCGACTTCCAGCACACCCTCGTAAAGGCTCTGGGCGTCCTGCACGCTGTAGCGCTTGAGCACCAACAGCACGCGGTTGGCCAAGCGCGACCACAGGCACAGGCGATAGGCGGTTTCCATGTCGGCCATGCCACGGATGGCCGAGGTGTGCTCACGTGCGTCTTCAAGGCCGAGGCTGCTGGCTTCTTCGAGCAGCAGGCCTTCGAGGCCTTTGGGACAGGTGAGAAAGAGTTCGTAACGATCCGACATGGGAGCTTCCAGTGTGCCTAAGGCAATAAACGGCGTGCAGCGAAATCAGCACGCCCAAAATAAGTGACAAAGCGTCGCAGTGCGACCCTTCGTCGGAATAAACAACAGTCGCAATCGCAATTCATTCGCGATAGCAAAATACCAGCACCGCCCCCGCATACGCCCACAGCACAGGCCTCGGGGTGAAAAACCGGCATCCGGCCGCAACGCCTTATGGCCTGACCCGCAAAAATGTTACGCCCTTATGACGAAACGATCATTCACAGGCCCCGGCGCATTCGTTAGAAATCTACCTAGGCCATCGCTGCAACGGTGATGGCAAGGAGGCTCGCGACGCCGGCAGCGGACTCCGTAGGCAGAACTTTCTCTGCCTGACCTTGCTACAAGGTCTAAAGGACATAACAGTCAACATTGAGGGCTTCACCCTATGAGAAGACTTAAGCGTGATCCGTTAGAAAGAGCCTTTTTGCGCGGCTATCAATATGGGATCAATGGTAAATCCCGCGAGCTTTGTCCATTCACCCTTCCGTCCGTACGCCAAGCCTGGTTGAACGGCTGGCGCGAAGGACGCGGTGATAACTGGGACGGCATGACCGGCACTGCCGGCATCCATCGACTCAACGAACTTCACGCTGTCGGCTGACAAAGGAACCCTACCGACTTCCATGCACGCTCCATCCGAGCGGCGGGCGTAAGCCCAGGGGCTCCCTTAGGGAGCCCTTTTTATTGCCTGCCATCCATGGCGGCAACCCTTCGGGCCGTCGCTGCGCGACGTTAAAAATTCCTCCCGGTAATTTTTTATTGCCTACCATCCATGGCAGCCTTTGGGCCATCGCTGTGCGCCGTTAAAAATGGCTCCAGGCCATTTTTTATTGCCTCCCGGCTTTAGGCCTGAGGCTTTTGCGGCAGCGCGGCAATCGCATCAACCGCCTCGCGAATCAATGCCGGGCCCTTGTAGATAAAACCAGAATAAATCTGCACCAGGCTGGCACCGGCGGCGATCTTCTCAGCCGCATGCTTGCCTTCGGTAATGCCGCCCACTGCAATAATCGGCAGACGCCCCTTCAACTCGCCCACCAGCACCTTGACGATATGGGTGCTCTTGTCCCGCACCGGTGCACCAGACAACCCGCCCGCCTCATCAGCACACTCCAGACCATGCACGCCTTCGCGGCCCAGGGTGGTGTTGGTGGCAATCACCGCATCCATACCGGCTTCAATCAGCGCATTGGCAACTTCCACGGTTTCTTCATCGCTCATGTCCGGCGCGATCTTGATCGCCAGCGGCACACGCTTACCGTACTGCGCGGCCAGATCTTCCTGGCGCTGACGCAGGGCTTCGAGCAACTGCTTGAGCGAATCGCCAAACTGCAAGCTGCGCAACCCCGGGGTATTCGGCGAGCTGACGTTCACCGTGACATAGCTGGCGTGGTTATAGACCTTGTCCAGACATAGCAGGTAATCGTCCACCGCGCGTTCAACCGGGGTGTCGAAGTTCTTGCCGATATTGATGCCCAGCACGCCCTTGTATTTGGCCGCCCGCACCCGCGCCAACAGATGATCGACGCCGTGATTGTTGAAGCCCATGCGATTGATGATTGCCTCGGCCTCGGGCAAGCGGAACAGGCGCGGCTTGGGGTTACCCGGCTGTGGGCGCGGCGTGACGGTGCCGATCTCGATAAAGCCGAAGCCGAGCTGGGCAAAGCCGTCGATGGCATCACCGTTCTTGTCCAGGCCGGCAGCCAGGCCGACCGGGTTGGCAAAGTCCAGCCCCATTACCTGAACTGGCAAAGCTGCCGGGCTCTTGGTCAACAAGCCATTGAGCCCCAGGCGGCCACCGGCCCCGATCAGATCGACGGACAGTTCATGGGAGGATTCCGGGGACAGTTTGAACAGCAGCTCGCGGGCCAGGGTATACATGGGCAGGCTTAGCTCGATAGAGTGACAAAGGCCGCAATTATAGCCGCCTGGCCACCTCATAGGCGAGGTGCAAGGCTGCTTCAGCTCAAACGGCGCAGGCTCAGCAGTTCGCCGCCTGCACTAAACTCGAGCTCGAAGGAACCATAGACCCCTTCGTGAGTCAGAAACTGCCGAAAATGATGAGCCGGTACGCTCACCCGGCGGCCGTCACGGCTGCGCAGCAATACGCGATTAGCATGGCCCTGATAGACCGCACGCAAGCGCTCGGCGGACAGCGCAATATCCAGCACCAGACTGGGCATGGAGGCACCCACGCAAATGAATGCAGCAATATTGCCACAGGCAAAGCACAAGCCCGTGAAAAAATGGCCGGGAGCCATTTTTAACGTCGCGCAGCGACGGCCCGCAGGGTGGCCGCCAGGGATGGCAGGCCATAAAAACCCGCCAAATCAGTCGATAAAGCCTGTGCAGTGGCCTTGCGCCTCTGCCAAACTGGCACTGCTGACTATGGAGTTCCCACCTGGCCATGAGTTTGTCTGAGCAGCCCCCTACCCTCAGCTCACGCCTTGGAGCCCTGGCCCAACGCCTGGGCCTTATCGGCCGCGCGCCTCGCCAAATACTTGAGCGCGCTAGCCAGTTGCGCCTGCCATTCGATCCCCTGCCCACAATCCGTAACAGCATCTGCTGGCAGGACGGGCCACAACTGCATCGTTTGATTGACCTGCCACGTGGCGCACTTTCCGGCCCCGTGCAAGAAGACAAAGCCCAGGCCCACGCTGCCTTGGTTCGCATCATCGAACTAGAAGAACGCCAGCTGAGCTCATTCGACCTACGCATGGTCGACGGTCTTTCCGGGTGCAAAGCCGGCCAAGCCGCCTTCGCCAGCTTCGAGGACTATGCCGCCAGCCCGGCATGCCGCCAGGTGCGCATCATCAGCTACAAGGACTTTGTCAAAACCATCAGCCTGGCTCTGCCGCGCTTTCTGGCCGGCGACCCCATCAGCCTGCGACAGGCCAGCTGGCATGGCGAGCGGGTGTTCTGGGCCGGCGAGCATCACCCTCAGGCTTTTGCCTGTGCAATTGCCTATGCCCGCCGCCGTGAACTGGAAATCAACCTGCCCGCGGACCTCAGCCACTATCGCTTGAGTGCCCAGGGACTGAGCGAGTTACAACAGCAGTATCACGCCCTGGCCATGCCGGCAGCCGCCTGGAGCGACCCGGCTTTTATGGGGCTACTGCTCGATAGCGGCCTCCCCTATGCGCGCCTGTCGCTGCTACGCAGCCCAGGCGACCCGGAAATCCTGCTGCTGCCCAAATACTCTGCCGAAGCCACCGCACTGGGCGAAGGCCTGCGCCTGGCCGGCGCACCGGATGTGGTGGGGTATTTGCAGCAGCTGACGCAGCACCGCTGATAATCAAAAACACCCGCTACAGACTTCCGCGCCTAGAGTTGCCATAAAAAGCCCGCCCTCACTCAAGAGGGCGGGCTCAGAACAGGCCTTGCGTCAGACGGGGACAGTGTATTCTTGCTCCTGCCCTCCAATCAGTAGCATCACCTTGTCTCCTACACCGATATTGCTCAGTGTCGCCACTTCAACAAAGTCGCCATTTAGACCGTCAACATCCACTTCCAGCTTGGCGTCTGGACCGACAGCGGTGATATGTACAAAATCGGTTACATTGCTGGCAACACCGAAGTTGGCATCCAGCAGCGCACCCAGATCTATTTTATCCCCCTCATCGAAGTTGTAGCCGGTAATCACATCGGTATGCGCAAGTCCCATTTCGGCGAAGACAAAGGTATCCGCGCCACCACCACCGGTCAGCGTATCGTTACCCAGGCCGCCGATCAGTATGTCGTCACCACCTCCGCCAATCAGAGTGTCGTCCCCCGCACCGCCATCCAGATAATTGGCATTAACACTATGACCTATCAAGGTGTCGTTACCAGAACCACCCAATACCCCCTCAATCGAGGCATAGCTATCTCCAGCGGCAGTACCTCCCGAGCCAACACCTGTATTCAGGTTTACTGTAACACCCAAGGTATCATCACGATAATCCACGATATCGAAACCAGTACCGCCATGAATCACATCAGCAAGGCTGCTGGCTGCGATAACATCATCGCCAGCGGTGCCAGTAAGGGTAAAGGCAGTCCCACTGCCGGCTACAACGTGCACATTTAGAGTCGAAATTCCGCTCAAGTCACCGTCGCCATCCTGAGCGACAATGCCGAATGACAAATCTTTATCTTCTGGCAGCACGGTGGTGTATATAGTCGTCGAGGCAAAACGCACTCCCTGCCCCTCTCCCTCAATCCCTTCAATTTTCAACACATTAAAGGTGATGGTAGGATCAATAACAGTGACAGCACCAACAATAGCGATTACACCTACCTGCGTTGCACCAGTCTCAGTATTGGTCGCAGTCCAGCGAATGGTTAATGAACCATTTATATTATTGTTAACCAGCTCAACCTTCTCGACAAATTGAGGATTTGTGCCAGGATCATCATCCCCCGAAGTACCGGGATTATGGAACTCCATGATGAAGCCCTCACCATTCCCAACAAACTGGTTAGAAATACCGAAACCCGGAGTAGAAGAGTTCACGCCACCGCCAATTCCAGTAAATTCAATACGCCCATCTGGGGTTTCACGCCACCCTATCGGCCCCCCTGCCTCCAGATTTGTTAACGAGAATGTCTCACTGACTGAAGCGTCCGGCTTAATCAGTTCAAAGTTATAAGTGCCATCGGCATTGACCGTTAATTCAAATACCGTCTCATTAGCAGCAGACTTTGCTATCAACGTTGTGTTAACAAACTCATCACCGTTAAAGTTATTTTCTGTTGTATATGTCAACCCTGTGATAGCCGGCCCTGTGATTTGGAAGCCTGCCAAACCATCTGCGCCTGGGACGACCTCAAAAAAGCCATTAACAGTTCCAATTTCATTGGGAATAGTGGCACCGGTGAAAGACCCAAGGGTCGGCACATCATCAATGATGTTGACCGTGATGGTGCCGTTGACGCTGTTGCCATTGGCGTCCGTCGCTGTGTACTCGAAGGTCTCCACGCCATTAACCGTATTGGCACCGGCCACCGCACCAGAGTCCATCGCCGTGGCCAGCGTGTAGCTGTAAGTCCCGTTGGCGTTCAGCGTCAGCGTGCCGTAGGTACCAGTACCATCGGTGCCCGCCTTAAAGGCATAACCCGTCGCTCCGGTAACACTCAAAGCACCACCAGCCGTCTCGTTATCACTTCCAGAATTACTGCCACTGGCCAGCGCCGCTTCATCCACTGTCACACTGTCGTTGTCCGCCACCAGCGTGACGTCCGACAGGTTGATGGTC
>NZ_DATKDZ010000025.1:0-159905 GCF_035512415.1 Pseudomonas sp.
TGGTGGATGAGGCGGTGCAGATCTACAACATGGAACGGCCCCACATGGCCCTGAAAAACAAAACGCCCGATGCTGTGCATCGGGCGTTTTGAGGTCTGTCGAGCTATCTGGAAAGGTGTAAACCTATTTCAGGACTAGACATCATCCCTGGCGACAGCCCTTCGGGGCATCGCTGCACAACCTCAGAAACGGCTCCCTGCCATTTCTCCTTACTTGACCACCTTCAGACTGGGTCGGCCACTTGGTCGCGGCGGCTCGCCATCCGGTGGGCTCCCATCATCGGGCTCTTCCAGCTCATCCTCCTCGGCCAACGACGCCTCCACCTCGAAGACCATGCCCTGGCCATTCTCCCGGGCATAGATCGCCAGCACCGCCGCGGAAGGGATATACAGGCTCTGAGGCACGCCGCCGAAGCGGCCCTCGAAGCTCACCGCATCGTTATCCATATGCAGATGGCGCACCGCACTGGGCGAGACATTCAGCACGATCTGCCCATCACTGGCAAAACCCGCAGGCACCTGTACCCCGGCAAACTCGGCATTGACCAGCAAGTGCGGGGTGCAGTCGTTATCAACAATCCACTCGTACAGAGCACGAACCAGATAGGGACGACTCGACTTCATCACTACTTCCTCGGTTAACGCATATCCCGTTCAACTGGCGACAGACTGAGCTGGAACGCCTCACGGACAAACTGACGGTCCATATAGTCAAGCAAAGGCTTGGCCGGCTTTGGCAACTCTATCCCCAGAATCGGCAAACGCCAAAGAATCGGCAGCAGGCAGCAATCCACCAGGCTCAATTCCTCACTGAGAAAATACGCCTTGTCGGCAAACAGCGGTGATACGCCCGTCAGGCTCTCACGCAGCTCCTTGCGCGCCAAGGCGCGGGCCGGCTCCTTGCTGCGCGGGTCGAGAATCAGATCGACCTGGGCACACCAGTCGCGCTGGATACGGTGGATCAGCAAACGGCTATTGGCCCTGGCCACCGGATACACCGGCAACAGCGGCGGGTGCGGGTAACGCTCGTCCAGGTACTCCATCACCACAGTCGACTCATACAGAGCCAGATCACGGTCGACCAGGGTCGGCAGGCTGGCGTAGGGGTTAACCTCCAGCAGCTTGGCCGGATAGCGGCCCTTTTCGACACTGATGATCTCGGCGAGCACACCCTTCTCGGCGAGCACGATACGTACGCGGTGGGAATAGTGGTCGGCGGGGTCGGAGTAACAGGCCAACCGATTGGTCACGCCCATGGCGGTCCTCCTCGCTTATAAAGTTATGTGAAGCAGAAAAAATTGCACGGAGCAATTTTTGACGTCGCTTGCAACGGCCCCGCAGGGGTAACCGCCAGGAATGAGGCGCAAAACCTGCGCGCCCAAAAGGGCGCGCAGGTCAACAGCGGAGACACTCGGTATTAATGCACGTCCTTCCAGTATTCGCGCTTGAGCAGGTAGGCGAACACGAAGAAGAAGGCAAGATACAGCAGAACGTAGGTGCCGATACGCTGGCTTTTCAATTTGACCGGATTGGCCGAGTACGCCAGGAAGGTCACCAGGTTCTTGATCTTCTCATCAAACTCTTCTTCGCTCAGCTTGCCCGTGTTCGGCTCAATGGCCAACTGGTCGCAGGCCTCGTGGGTGATCGGCGTGCCGGACAGCGGATCGAACAGCTTCTTGCCGTCCTCAACCACCTGTACCTGTTTGCAACCAATCACCTGCTTGCCCTGCAAGGCCACCAACACGTTCGGCATACCGACGTTGGGGAAGACCTTGTTGTTGGCACCCAGCGGACGCGCTGGATCGTCGTAGAAGGTACGCAGGTAGGTATACAGCCAGTCGTTACCACGTACACGTGCGACCAGGGTCAGATCAGGCGGCGCAGCACCGAACCACTGCTTGGCCTCACCAGCGGTCATGCCGATCTTCATGTGCTCACCGATATTGACGCCGGTGAACACCAGATTATCGAGCATCACCTCATGAGGGATACCGAGGTCATCGGCCACCCGCTCATAGCGCTGATACTGGGTCGCATGGCAACCCATGCAGTAATTGGCGAAGGTCCGCGCACCATCCTGCATCGCTGCTTTGTCGGACAGATCGATATCCACTTTATCCAGCGGATAGTTGCTGGCGGCACCCAAGGCCAAGGCCGGCATTGCGGCGATTACGAGTGCAGCAAATAGTTTTTTCATCAGCCAGTCACCCTTTCCGGAACCGGTTTGGTCTTCTCAAGCTTGGTATAGAACGGCATCAGCAGGAAATACGCGAAGTACAGGAAGGTACACACCTGCGACAGCAACGTACGACCCGGAGTCGGCGACAACACACCCAGCACACCCAGAATCACGAAGGACACGCAGAACACCAGCAGCCAGATCTTGCTCATCCAGCCCTTGTAGCGCATCGATTTGACCGGACTACGATCCAGCCAGGGCAGCACGAAGAGCACCGCAATAGCCGCGCCCATGGCGATTACGCCGAGGAGCTTGTCCGGCACCGCGCGCAGAATCGCGTAGAACGGCGTGAAGTACCAGACCGGAGCGATATGCTCAGGGGTCTTGAACGGGTTGGCCGCTTCGAAGTTCGGCTTCTCGAGGAAATAACCGCCCATTTCCGGGAAGAAGAACAGCACGAAGCAGAAGACAAACAGGAACACCACGACACCGACGATATCTTTCACGGTGTAGTACGGATGGAACGCAATGCCGTCGAGCGGAATGCCGTTCTCATCTTTCTTCTTCTTGATGTCCACGCCGTCGGGGTTGTTCGAACCGACTTCGTGCAGCGCCAGGATGTGCAGCACCACCAGACCGAGAATCACGATCGGCAGGGCCACAACGTGCAGGGCGAAGAAGCGGTTCAGGGTAATCCCGGAAATCAGGTAGTCACCACGAATCCACTGAGTCAGGTCCGCCCCGATCACCGGAATGGCACCGAATAGCGAGATGATCACCTGGGCACCCCAGTAGGACATCTGGCCCCACGGCAGCAGGTAGCCCATAAAGGCTTCGGCCATCAGCATCAGGTAGATCAGCATGCCGAAGATCCACACCAGCTCGCGTGGCTTCTGGTAGGAACCGTAGAGCAGACCGCGGAACATGTGCAGGTAGACCACCACGAAGAACGCCGAAGCGCCGGTGGAGTGCAGGTAGCGCAGGATCCAGCCGTACTCGACATCACGCATGATGTATTCGACCGAGGCGAACGCCTCTTCGGCCGAAGGCGTGTAGCTCATGGTCAGCCAGACGCCGGTGACGATCTGATTGACCAGAACCAGCAGGGCCAGGGAACCGAAAAAGTAGAAGAAGTTGAAGTTCTTTGGCGCGTAGTACTTGGACAGATGGTCTTCCCACATCTTGGTCGCGGGGAAGCGTGCATCGACCCATTCCATGAATTTACTCATCATGCTTGCTCCTGATCCACACCGACGATGATCACGTCATCCGACTCGTATGTGTGCGGTGGCACCGGCAAGTTCAAGGGTGCAGGCTGCGCCTTGTACACGCGGCCAGCGAGGTCATAGCGCGAGCCGTGGCAGGCACAGAAGTAACCCCCGACCCACTCCGTACCCAGATCAGCCGGTGCCACTTCCGGACGGAAGGAAGGCGAGCAGCCGAGGTGAGTGCACAGACCGACCAGCAGCAGAACTTCCGGCTTGATCGAACGGGTTTTCGGATCGACATAGCTTGGCTGATCGGAGGACTGGGAATCGAAATCCGCCAGCTGCGCTTCGATCTTGCCGAGGTTGCTGAGAATTTCCTCGGTACGGCGCACGATAAACACCGGCTGCCCCCGCCATTCGGCAACCATCTGCTGGCCTGGCTCGATCTTGCTGACGTTCACCTTCACAGGTGCCCCGGCAGCCTTAGCCTTGGCGCTTGGGAACCAGGACCCTACGAACGGGACCGCGGCACCCACCGCTCCTGCAGCGCCCACCACAGAGGTGGCCGCTACCAGAAAGCGACGCCGGCCTGCATTCACGCCGTCATTGCTCATTCAGTCGTCTCCCATCAGCTTTATGGCCTTTTAAGCAGGCCTATACTCGGTAAGTTTCAGATCGCACAAAAAGTTGCCGAATGGTAAAGAAAAGCCCCTTTACTGACAAGGTAATTACCCAGTCATAACAGACGCAACGCCTTGCAAATCACGGCACTCACCGCTGCGGCATGATGCCGCAGACTAAATCATCGCCCATAAAAAACGCCCAGCTCCGAAAGGAAACTGGGCGTTTTTGAACGCAGGTCGCGAATTAACGCTTGGAGTACTGCGGACGCTTACGCGCTTTACGCAGACCAACCTTCTTACGTTCAACTTCACGGGCGTCGCGAGTCACGAAGCCAGCTTTACGCAGCGCAGGACGCAACGCTTCGTCGTAGTCCATCAGGGCGCGGGTGATGCCGTGGCGGATTGCGCCAGCCTGGCCACTTACGCCGCCACCGATAACGGTAACGAAGATATCAAACTTCTCGGTCATCTCAACCAGTTCCAGCGGCTGACGAACTACCATGCGGGCAGTTTCGCGACCGAAGAAGCCGTCGAGGGTACGATTGTTGATGGAGATCTTGCCAGTACCAGCACGCAGGAAAACGCGAGCGGTAGCGGTCTTGCGACGGCCAGTGCCGTAATTTTGAGTCGCCGACATAATGAACTATTCCGTTAAAACTTCAGTTCTTGGGGCTGCTGAGCAGTGTGGGGGTGAGCAGCGCCCGCATACACTTTCAGCTTACGATACATGTCGCGACCCAGCGGGTTCTTAGGCAGCATGCCTTTAACCGCGGTCTCGATCACGCGCTCAGGGGCTTTAGCGATCAGCTTCTCGAAGTTGATCGACTTGATGCCGCCCGGGAAACCGGAGTGGGAGTAGTACATTTTGTCGGTGGTCTTGGCACCAGTTACACGGATCTGCTCAGCATTGATTACGACGATGTAGTCGCCGGTATCAACGTGCGGAGTGTACTCTGGCTTGTGCTTGCCACGCAGACGGCTCGCGATTTCGGTGGCCAGACGACCCAGGGTCTGACCAGCAGCGTCGACGACAAACCAGTCGCGCTTTACTGTTTCCGGTTTAGCAGTAAAAGTTTTCATTCTTTATAGCCTCAGGGGCCGCCCTGATAAATAAGACGGCGGATCTTACTGAATAGTGCTTACTTTGACAAGTCAAAGGCAGCCGAAAACAGGCGCTATCGGGGGCTCGGGTCAGCGCGTCCGTAATACGGCAAGATTCTTCGGCAGACGGCGCATCACTTCCACTGCAGAAAGAGGTGCGCAATTATGCAGATTGCCCAGATAATTTCAACCAGATTATGCCAATGAGTTTTTAAGGAGCACGTTATGGATTACCGCCAACTCGGCCGAACGGATCTCAAGGTCAGCGCCCTCTGCCTGGGCAGCATGACTTGGGGCGAGCAGAACAGCGCCAGCGAAGCCCACGCCCAGATCGAACGGGCCAAGGCCTATGGGGTGAATTTTCTCGACACGGCAGAGATGTACCCGGTACCGCCGCGGGCCGAAACCTATAGCAAGACTGAGCAGATCATCGGCGACTACTTCAAACAGCGCGGCGATCGCGCCGACTGGGTACTGGCCAGCAAGATCGCCGGCCCCGGCAATGGCATCGACTATATCCGCGGCGGCCAACCCAAGCACAACCGCGCCCATATAGTCGCGGCGCTGGATGCCAGCCTGAAACGCCTGCAGACCGACTGGATCGACCTCTACCAGCTGCACTGGCCGGAGCGCCCGACCAATTTCTTCGGCCAGCTCGGCTACCGCCACCGGGACAGTGAGTTCACCCCACTGGAAGACACCCTGGAAGTGCTCGACGAACAGGTCAAGGCCGGCAAGATCCGCCATATCGGCCTGTCCAACGAGACACCCTGGGGCACCATGAAATTCCTCCAACTGGCCGAACAGCGCGGCTGGCCGCGCATGGCCTCGATCCAGAACCCCTACAACCTGCTCAACCGCAGCTTCGAAGTGGGCCTGGCGGAAATCGCCATCCGCGAACAATGCGGGCTGCTGGCTTACTCACCCCTGGCCTTCGGCATGCTCAGCGGCAAGTACGAGAACGGCGCGCGCCCGGCCGGGGCCCGTATCAGCCTGTTCAGCCGCTTCGCGCGCTACACCAACCCGGAGTCGGAGTCGGCCTGCGCACGCTACGTCGCCCTGACCCGCGAGCACGGCCTCGACCCGGCGCAGATGGCCTTAGCCTTTGTCACCGCGCAACCCTTCGTCACCAGTAACATCATCGGCGCGACCAGCCTGGAGCAACTGGACAGCAACCTGGCCAGCAGCGAACTGAAACTGAGCGCAGAAGTGCTGGCCGGCATCGAAGCCATTCACCGCGAGCAACCCAACCCGGCCCCATAAGTTTCAGTCGAACAGGTCCGGCGTACTCGCCCTGGGTGCCGGCATATCGCCGCGGCGCGAAGCCAACCGATCCGCCAGACGGGTCGGCTCGGGCAAGCGGTAGCCGCGGCAGCAGGCCATCACCAGGTCAGCGGCACTGGCCAGGCTCACCCGATGCCCTGGCGAGACGATCAGCGGCCTGACCTTATCCTTGCTGCGCAGCACCCAGCCAACCTGCTCGCCCGCATGCAGGAGTGGAACCCGCGCGCCCTGCGTCGCGGGCAGCTCTTCATGCGTGCCCACGAGGATATTTTTGGCCACGCCAATGGTCGGTAGACCGGTCACCACGCCCAGATGCGAGGCAATGCCCAGCCGGCGCGGATGGGCGATACCCAAACCGTCGCAATAAATCAGATCCGGCACCTGCGGCAGATCACGCAATGCCTGGAACAAGGCCGGCAGTTCGCGAAAGGACAGCAGACCCGGCACATAGGGCATGCTGGTGGGAATGCGCGCCACACTGTGGGCGAGCAACTGCAGTGTATCGGCATCGAGCAACACGGCAGCCGCCAGGGTGATGCTGCCCTGCTCTTCGAAGCCGACATCGACACCGGCAATCAGACGCAGCGGCGCGAAGTCATCCTCCAGCACCACCTGCTGGGCCAGCGTGCGTTGCAGCAAGCGCGCCTGTTGCGCGGTTCCGTCCCAATCGGCAAATGGCGAAGTGTGCATCGGCGGCTCCAACCCAGATAGGGATCGGTAGACCGCCGCACAGAGTGACTGGTTCGCCGGAGCGCGCGCAGGCGAACCAGGAGAGGCTTACAGCGAGCGAGCGATGATCTCTTTCATGATTTCATTGGTGCCCGCATAGATGCGCTGCACCCGCGCATCGGCCCAGGCCCGGGCCACCGGGTATTCCCACATATAGCCGTAGCCACCGTGCAGCTGCACGCACTCATCCAGCACCTTGCATTGCAAGTCGGTACCCCAGTACTTGAGCATGGCCGCAGTCGGCACATCCAGTTTGCCCTGCAGATGCAGCTCCAGGCAGCGATCGAGAAAGACTCGGCCGATCTGAATTTCGGTGGCCATTTCCGCCAGCTTGAAGCGAGTGTTTTGGAAGTCCGCCACCGCCTTGCCGAACGCCTTGCGCTCGCGGGTGTAGTCCAGGGTCCACTTGAGCGCAGCCTCGGCAGAGGCCAACGCGCCAATACCGACGGTCAGACGCTCCTGGGGCAGCTCCTGCATCAGGTAGGCGAAGCCCATGCCAGCCTGGCCCAGCAGGTTTTCCTTGGGTACCCGCACATCCTGGAAGAACAGCTCGGAGGTGTCCTGGGCCTTCATGCCGACCTTCTCCAGGCGCTTGCCCTTGGCGAAGCCTGGCGTATTGGCCTCCACCAGAAACAGACTGGTGCCCTTGGCCCCGGCTTTCGGGTCGGTCTTGGCCACCACGATCACCAAGTCAGCGAGAAAGCCATTGGTAATAAAGGTCTTCGAGCCATTGATCACATACTCGTCACCATCCAGCACCGCGGTGGTTTTCACCCCCTGCAGGTCGGAGCCTGCGCCCGGCTCGGTCATGGCAATGGCAGTGACCATCTCGCCGCTGACCAGCTTGGGCAGGTAATGCTGCTTCTGCGCTTCGCTGCCGTAGTGGAGGATGTAGGGCGCGACGATGTCCGAGTGCAGGGAGAAGCCGATGCCGGTCAGCCCCAGGCGACCGACTTCCTCGATCACCACGGTGCTATAGAGAAAGTCCGCCGCCATGCCGCCGTATTCTTCCGGGAGATGCGAACAGAGCATGCCGGCCTCCCCCGCCTTGTTCCACAGGGCGCGATCGATATGGCCGTCCTTTTCCCACTGGGCATGAAAAGGCACGGCCTCCTGCTCGAGAAAGCGGCGCACGCTGTCGCGAAACTGTTCGTGTTCGGAGCTGAAAATCGTTCTGGGAATCATGTCGACACCTGCCTGCTTGGGCGATTTGAAAGTGGCCTCGACTTTAGCCAAGCAAACGCTTGGTCACACTGGACACAAGCGCCAATAAATAAGACGATCCAGCCAGCCCATGACCACTTAGCCTTTAATAAGAACAATAGCCATGCCTATTCAGTCAACCGCCCCCTTGCGCCGCGTCAGCATTCTCGCCACCGACGGCGTATTCGCCTCCACCCTGATGCAGGCCAAGGACTTCTTCCATATGGCCAGCCTGCGCTATGGCAAACAACAGGGCCTGGGCCTGACGCCGACCTTCGAGATCCACCTGGTCAGCCCCGACGGCCTGCCGGTAAACAGCTTCAGCAATGTGCGCATGCCAGTGGACGGCCCGCTGGACAGCGCCGACATCATCATCCTGCCGGCCTTCTGGGATGACTTCGACGCCCTCTGCCAGCGCCACCCTCAGGTACTCAGCTGGCTGCGGGAGCGCCACGCCGCCGGCAGCGCGATCTGCGGCGAAGCCACCGGGGTGTTCTGGATGGCCCAGGCCGGCCTGCTCGACGGCAAGGAGGCGACCACCTACTGGCGCTTCTTCAACGAATTTGCCGAGCGCTTCCCCAAGGTGCTGCTCAACCAGGAAAAACACCTGTCCGACGCCGACAACCTGTATTGCGCCGGCGGCACCACCTCGGCCTGCGACCTGTATATCTACCTGATCGAGCGCTTCTGCGGAGCCAGCGTGGCCCAGGGCGTGGCCCGCGACATCCTGTATGAAGTGCAGCGCAACTACGCCCCGGGGCGTATCGGCTTTGGCGGGCAGAAGCTGCACCACGACATGACCATCCTGCAGATCCAGCAATGGCTGGAAGATCACTTCGCCGACAAATTCCGCTTCGAGGATGTCGCCCGCGAGCACGGCATGAGCATCCGCAACTTTATGCGCCGGTTCCAGACCGCCACCGGCGACAAACCGCTGCACTACCTGCAGCGCCTGCGCATCGAAACCGCCAAGGGCCTGCTCAGCGCCACCCGCAAGAGCATCAAGACCATCAGCTATGAAGTGGGTTACGACGACGCCAGTTTCTTTGCCCGATTGTTTCGTCAGCACACGGAACTGTCACCCAACCAGTACCGTCGGCAGTTCCAGCACAAGGACGGCCATGCTTAAGGTGGGCCGAGGAGTCTGTCGGACTTAACACTGTCCTACTGCGGGAAAGCCGGACTTGGCCATTTTTGCTGCTCTTTCTCGTTAAATAGCTCGCTATTCGCCTCAAAAGACCAACAAAACTGACTCAACCCGGACTTCCCCTCGCTACGAACGGTCAAGCCCGACAGGCTCCCAGGGGTAACACTGGCCACACCTGCGGCGGCGCAACTCATCCTTGGATGGGTGGGTCGCAGCCGCCAGCGCTCTATGATCGCGGCAACCCTTGCGGGAATTCCTACAACAACAATCAGGTCATTGCCATGCGCCGCACGCTTATTGCCCTACTCGCCGCCTGCAGCTTCAGCGCTGTAGCCGCCGATAACTGGAAGCCCTTCCCCTACGACCAGAGCGCCTACGACTACTCGGGCGACAAACTGCGCCAGGCCTGGCCGCAGCTGACCCGCGGCTTTGGCAACGACTATCCCTTCCCGGACGCTGACTGGGTAGCCACCATGGCCACCCGCTACCCAGAGGTCCTGGAGAAAACCGTTGCGGCCAACACCGGTTTTACCGGCAAGCCGGAAGATGCGCAGCTCTATGCCGACAAACTGCAGGACGTCTGGCGACTGGTGTTCCGCGGCGACTTCGCCCAGGCCAAGCAACAGGGCCTGGCCCTAGGAAGCGGTGGACAGGTCCCGGCAATGTTCGCCCAGGTGATCTACGCCATGTTCCTGGTCCCCGAGCAGGAAGAAAAACACCGCCTGCTGGAAGAGGTCATCGACTACACCGACCAGGCCGGTGATCTGGCCAATGCCGATGTAGCCGCCCAGTTCGGCCGCATCTACGCCAAGGCTCGCCTGGGCGAAGAGCTCTCGGTGCCGGTGGTACTCAAACGCGGCTACACCACGCAGATCCCCAACGAACTGAAAGCCCTGCTGGCCAAGCAGCCGAAGCTGCCCTTCGCCCTGGCCCTGTATGGCGGCTACGAAGCGGGGGTCATCCGCAAGGTCGGCAAGCTCGTCGGGCGCATGACCTACGGGGTCAGTGCCGACAATATGGAGAAGTATTTCAGCCGCAGCTTCCAATCCCAGGACGACCTGCCCATCGGCCACTACGAGTATGCCAACGCCCTGACCTACGTATACGGCGACGAGCAACAAGCCAAGGCCCTGCAACACCTTGAGCGCGCCGTGGCGATCAAGCCGATCAGCGCCATGGAGGCCCTGGAAGTGATGCACGCGCAGAAGATGCTTATCCAGCACGAACAGAAACTGGCGCGGAACTGAGCCGGGCTAAAACGCTAAAAACCTCTACAGACCAAAACGCAAAAAGGCTGCCCGCGGGCAGCCTTTTTTGCTTAACACCGGCGCATCAGGGTTTGTGCGGGCGCGAGAGGAACTCGTGGGACTGCATCTCCAGCAGACGGCTAAGAGTGCGCTGGAATTCGAAAGTCAGGCGGCCGCCGGTGTAGAGGTCTTTCAGCTCTACTTCGGCGGAGATGATCAGCTTGACGTTGCGGTCGTAGAACTCGTCCACCAGATTGATAAAGCGCCGCGCCATATCTTCCTTGGCGGTGCTCATCTGCTCGACGTTGGCCAGCAGTACGGCGTGGAAGATCTTGCCCAGCTCGATATAGTCGTTCTGGCTACGCGGGCCGTCGCACAGCTCGCGGAACTCGAACCAGGCCACGTCGTCCCCCACCTTGCGCGCGGTGATGGCGCGGTTCTCGATCATCAGCGCCTCGTTCTCCTGCACCGTGCAATGCTCGGGCAGCAGGCTGCTGAAGCTCTTCTGCAGGCTTTCCTCGGCTGCCGCATCCAGCGGCCAGTGGAACAGCTCGGCCTGCTCCAGGGCGCGCAGGCGGTAGTCGATACCGCTGTCGACGTTGACGATCTCGGTGTGCGCTTTCAACAAGGCGATGGCGGGGAGAAAACGCGCGCGCTGCAGGCCGTCCTTGTACAAACCGTCCGGCACGATATTGGAGGTCGCCACCAGGCTGACGCCATTTTTGAACAGCTCTTCCAGCAGGGTGGCGAGAATCATCGCGTCGGTAATATCGCTGACGAAGAACTCGTCGAAGCAGATCACCCGCGCCTCATCGGCGAAACGCTTGCCGATAATGGTCAGGGGATTCTTTTCGCCCTTGAGGGTGCGCATTTCTTCGTGCACGCGCTTCATAAAGCGGTGGAAGTGAGTGCGCACCTTGCGCTCGAACGGCAGCGAATCAAAGAAGGTGTCCACCAGGTAGGTTTTGCCACGCCCTACCCCGCCCCAGAAATACAGGCCCTTGACCGGCCCCTGCGGCTTTCTGGCGAACAGCTTGCCAAACACGCCGGTCGTGCCCTTGTCCGCGGCAACCAGATCGTCGTACAGGCGCTGCAGATGACGCACGGCAGTTTCCTGAGCGGCATCATGGAAGAATTCGGGGCGTTTGAGGTCAGCCTGGTAGCGTTCTAAGGGGGTCATATTCGTTAGCCGGGCAAGTAAAACGGGGGCGTCACTTTAGCGACGCCCCCGCAGCTTGGCAATCGGCCAGCACGGCTGGCGGGCGGAAATCCGATTAATGCGCAGAGTCGTATCCCGGATGCAACCCGGGAAGCTTTAGCCAGACCGCCCCGGATTTCATCCGGGCTACATCACTCTTGCGGAGCTAGCGCCTCACGCAGGCGCTGGATTGCCGCCTGACAGGCGTTGCTGTCGGCGAATGCCGGGCTTTGCGCCACACACTCGTCATCCAGCCACACGCCAAAACCACCGTCCTGCTCGCGCACATCCAGCGCTTCGCCGAATTGCAGACGCTTGTTGACCATGCCGGCGGCCTTGCCATCGGCAAAGGATTTGGACAGCAGCAGCTGCTCGCCGGCCGCATCCAGCAGGCGGAAGCGGAAGCTGCCGTCGTCGTCACGGAAGCTGACAAAGCGCGCGCTTTTGCCGGCTTTCTTCTTCTCACCCGCCGTGTTGACGGCCTGGCTGCGAAAGGAGCGCAGGCCGACGGCCTCACGCAGCTCACCGAGAAAAGGCGTGGCGGTCTTGCGCGCCTTGGCGGCACCGGCCAGCAGGATGTCTTCCAGGTCCGCCGGCTTTTCGATCAGCGCGTGATAACGCTCGCGGGCCTCGCCCAGCTCGGCTTCCAGCAGGTTGCACAGCGCCTGCTTGGCTTCGCCCCAGGCCATACCGCCCTCCAGCGCAGCGCGGAAGTCCGCCTGCTGGGTGGGCGCGGCAAAGGCTTGATAAAGAGTGAACAGGTGCGAGTTGTCCGGGTCTTTCGGCTCGCCCGGCAGCTTGGAGTCGGTGACGATACGGGCGATGGCGTCCTTGAGCTGCTTGGCGCTGCCGAACAACGGGATGGTGTTGTCGTAGCTCTTGCTCATCTTGCGGCCATCAAGGCCGGGCAGAGTCGCCACATCTTCCTCGATTACCGCTTCGGGCAGGGTGAACAGCTCGCGGCCACTGCCGAACAGGTGGTTAAAACGCTGAGCGATGTCGCGGGCCATTTCCACGTGCTGGATCTGGTCGCGACCGACCGGCACCTTGTGCGCGTTGAACATCAGAATGTCCGCGGCCATCAGCACCGGGTAGCTGAACAGGCCCATGGTGATGCCGGCATCCGGGTCTTCGCCCTGCTCGACGTTCTTGTCCACCGAGGCCTTGTAGGCGTGGGCGCGGTTAAGCAGGCCCTTGCCGGCGACGCAGGTGAGCAGCCAGCACAGCTCAGGAATCTCGGGGATATCCGACTGGCGGTAGAAGGTCGCCTTGTCCACATCCAGACCGCAGGCCAGCCAGGTGGCGGCGATTTCCAGACGCGAACGCTGAATCCGCGCCGGCTCGTCGCACTTGATCAGCGCGTGGTAGTCGGCGAGGAAGTAGAACGAATCCGCATCGGCCGCGCGGCTGGCAACAATGGCCGGGCGAATCGCGCCCGCGTAGTTGCCCAGGTGCGGCGTGCCGGTGGTGGTGATGCCGGTAAGGATACGAGTGGTCATGGCTATCGCTTAAATCAGTTCGAAAGGCGCGGCAGCAGCAGATCTTTGAGGTCTGTTAACTTGCCGTGAAAAAAGTGCCCGCATTCTGCCACTTTCAACAGCTCATGGGCACGCCCGAGGTCCGCGGACCAGGCATAAACCGCCTGCGGGTCGATTACTTCGTCATCTTCGGGCTGAATCAGGATCAGCGGGCAGTTGCTGGCCGGGGGATTTTCTTCGGTCAGGCGATACACGGCCGGGGCCAGCATAAACAGTTTCTCTAGCCTCACGCCCTGGGCCTCCAGACGCCCGCCCAGGGCTGCGGCGACAAAACCGCCAAAGGAGAAACCCAGCAAGGTCAGCGGCAATTCGGGGTGCTGCGCACGCAGCCAGTTGGCCACGGCTTCGGCATCATCCACCTCACCGCTGGCCATATCATGGCTGCCAGCGCTGGTGCCGACGCCGCGGTAATTAAAACGCAACGTGGCCAGGCCACTGTCACGGGCAGTACGCTGCACGGTGGAGACCACCTTGTTGAGCATGGTGCCGCCCTGTACCGGGTTGGGGTGGCAGATCAGCGCCACGCTACGGGCGTCGGGGGTGTCCAGCCAAAGGGCTTCCAGTTGGCCGCAAGGGCCGTCGATAAATAGAGGGGTTTCGCGGGTGAGCAACAGTGAACTCCGTGACCTCGCAGTGGGTCGACTCGTCTAGCTGACAGCCTGCGCCGCACACATCGCCGCATCGCCACACACATCTCGGCATTGCATTGCGGTATACAGCGCAGGTTCGAGCCGTTAACGTAAAGCAAAGCCGTTTAGAGAGGAAGGACTCGTGGAACAGACGCTCACCGCCTGGTTGCTACCCGCCATTACCCTGGTAGCCGGGATCGCCATTGGCTTCCTGATTGCTCGCCTTGCGCCCAATGCTGCTCCAGGCCGCACCCAGCGCCAACTGGATGAAATCCAAGAACGCTTCGATGCCTACCAAAGCGAAGTGGTCACCCATTTCAACACCACCGCCAACCTGGTGAAGAAGCTCAGCCAGAGCCATCAGGACGTGCAGGCACACCTGTCCGAAGGTGCCAACAAGCTTGCCCTCGACGAACTGACCCGCCAACGCCTGCTCGCCTCGCTGCATGCAGAAGAAGGCAGCGAACGCCGCGAACGCCTGAAGCCGCCCGCCCACCAGGAAATGCCCAAGGACTACGCGCCGAAAAGCGCCGATGTACCGGGCATGCTGGATGAAAGCTACGGTTTGAAGAACAAGTAACAGCGCCGCGTTCGACTGCTCAGCCGAGCACACAACAAAAGCCCCGCCTCGTGCGGGGCTTTTGTTATTTACGCAGGCGATATATGCCGGCTGTAGGAGCCTCGCGGGCATGGCCCGCTCCTACGATCGATAATTTATTCTCAATAAAAAGCCCCGCACATGACGAGCATGGCGGGGCTTTTTAGTGCGCAGCAGATTTAGATCGCGCCGCGCTCGCGCAGCATGGCCAGCACCTGCTTGACGCCCTCTTCCACCGACAGGCTCTGGGTGTCGATCACCAGATCGGCATTCAGCGGCACGTCGTAGGGGAAGGAATCGCCCGGGATATTGTCGCCACCAGCTGCGTACAGGCCCTGCGGGTCACGCTCGGCGCAGACCTGCGGGGACGCCTGCACATACACGGTGAGCAGACGCTCGGCACCAATCAGCGCTTTGGCCTGCTCGCGACCTTCGGCATCCGGGGCAACGAAGGCCGCCAGGGTCAGCAAGCCGGCCTCGTTGAACTGCCGCGCGACATGGGCGGCGCGACGCCAGTTCTCGGTACGCCCGGAGCGATCCTGGGCCAGGCCCTTGTTCAGGTCATGACGCAGGTTCTGCCCATCCAGCACATAGACCGCACGGCCCATATCGAACAGCTTGCGTTCCACGGCATAGGCCAGGGTGCTCTTGCCCGCGCCGGACAGGCCGCTGAACAGCACGGTGGCCGGCTGCTGACCGAAGCGCGCTGCACGCTCTTCGGTGGACACGTGGGCCAGCTTGCCGTGATGGCCGTCGCCGCCCTGCGCACCCACTGGCTCGGCAATGATCATGCCTGCACCAACGGTGCCGTTGGTCAGGCGGTCGACGACGATAAAGGAGCCGGTGGTGCGGTTGTGCGCATAACCGTCCAGCGCAATCGGTGTATCCAGGGCGATACGCACCTGGCCGATTTCGTTGAGCTGCAGGCTGCTCGCCGGACCATGCTCCAGGGTGTTCACATCGACCCGGTGGGTGATGCTGGCAATCGAGCCTGGCACATAGCTGGTGGCGCGTTTGATGTCGTACTTCTTGCCCGGCAGCATCGGCTCTTCAGCCATCCACACCAGCATGGCGTCAAAGCTGTCGCTGATCTGCGGACGGTTGTCGGCGTGTACCAGCATGTCGCCGCGGGACACGTCGATCTCGTCTTCCAGGGTCAGGGTGATCGCCTGGCCCGGGCCGGCATGTTCCAGCTCGCCTTCATAGGTGACGATGGACTTGACCTTGCTGCCCTTGCCCGACGGCAAGGCAATCACTTCGTCGCCCTTGCGCACGATGCCGCTGGCCAGGGTGCCGGCGAAGCCGCGGAAGTTCAGGTTGGGACGGTTGACGTACTGTACCGGGAACCGCAGGTCGGTGAAGTTGCGGTCGCCGGCCACTTCCACGGTCTCGAGGATTTCCATCAGCGACTGGCCGGTGTACCAGGGCGAGCGCTCGCTGTGATTGACCACGTTGTCGCCCTTGAGCGCCGACATCGGCACGAAGTGCAGCGAGCTCGGCTTGAGCGCGATACCTTCGGCGAACTTCAGGTAATCGGCCTTGATCTGCTCGAATACGCCCTGATCGAAGTCCTTCAGGTCCATCTTGTTGATGGCCACAACGATGTGTTTGATGCCCAGCAGGCTGGCGATAAAGCTGTGGCGTTTGGTCTGGGTCTGCACGCCGTAACGGGCGTCGATCAAAATGATCGCTAGGTCACAGGTGGAGGCACCGGTGGCCATATTGCGGGTGTACTGCTCATGGCCGGGAGTATCGGCAATGATAAATTTGCGCTTGGCGGTGCTGAAATAGCGGTAGGCCACGTCGATGGTGATGCCTTGCTCGCGCTCGGCCTGCAGACCATCGACCAGCAGCGCCAGATCCACCTCTTCGCCGGTGGTACCGGACTTCTTCGAGTCACGGGTGATGGCTTCCAGATGATCTTCGTAGATCATCTTGGAGTCGTGCAGCAGGCGGCCAATCAGGGTGCTTTTGCCGTCGTCGACGTTGCCGCACGTCAGAAAGCGCAGCAGCTCTTTACGCTCGTGCTGGGCCAGGTAAGCGAGGATGTCTTCGCTGATCAGATCGGATTGGTGCGACATATTAAAAGTACCCCTGACGTTTTTTCTCTTCCATGGAACCTGCAGCATCATGGTCGATGACACGTCCCTGACGCTCGGACGTTCGAGTCAGCAGCATTTCCTGAATGATGTCAGTGAGGTTGGTGGCCGTGGACTCCACAGCACCGGTCAGCGGGTAGCAGCCGAGGGTACGGAAACGCACCATCTTCTTGGTGATACGGGCTTTTTCTTCGTCGGACAGGTGCTCGAGGATGCGATCGTCGTCGATCATGATCAACGTGCCGTTCTTCTCAATCACTTCACGCTCGGCAGCGAAGTACAGCGGCACGATCGGGATCTGCTCGAGATAGATGTACTGCCAGATGTCCAGCTCGGTCCAGTTGGACAGCGGGAACACACGGATCGACTCGCCCTTCTTGACCTTGCCGTTGTACACATTCCACAGCTCGGGACGCTGGTTCTTCGGGTCCCAGCGGTGCTTGCTGTCGCGGAACGAGTACACACGCTCCTTGGCACGGGATTTCTCTTCGTCGCGGCGCGCGCCACCAAAGGCGGCGTCGAAGCCGTACTTGTCCAGCGCCTGCTTGAGACCCTCGGTCTTCATCACGTCGGTGTGCTTGGCACTGCCGTAGGTGAAGGGGTTCATGTCCTGCGCCACGCCATCGGGGTTGATGTGGGTGATCAGGTCCAGGCCGTATTCTTTGACCATCTTCTCGCGGAAGCTGTACATCTCCTGAAACTTCCAGCGCGTGTCGACGTGCATCACCGGGAACGGCAGCTTGCCGGGAAAGAACGCCTTGCGTGCCAGATGCAGCATCACGGCGGAGTCTTTACCGATGGAATAGAGCATTACCGGGTTGTCGAATTCGGCGGCCACTTCACGAATGATGTGGATACTTTCCGCCTCCAGCTGTTTCAGGTGGGTCAGTTTATCGAGCATGGTTACTCACGGTTTGCAGTGTAATTGGGCCGGCAGGCCGTGGACGATGGCGCACTCTAGCACAGCGCTCCCTTCTATTCAGGAGCCCAGTTAGATCGAAAAGATCTAGCTTTATACCGGCAAAACAGGCCGAAGTGCCCCCTCAGATGGGGTTATCGCAGTCGATAAAGTGATGTTCCAGGGCGAAGTGACGCGCCAGATATTCACCCAGCGCCTGCACCCCATAACGCTCGGTGGCGTGGTGGCCGGCGGCGATAAAGCTGATGCCGTTCTCGCGAGCGCTGTGAAAGGTCTGTTCGGAGGCCTCGCCAGTCAGGTACAGATCGACACCGGCGGCGATGGCCTGATCGATATAGCCCTGGCCACCACCTGTGCACCAGCCGACGCGGCGGATCAGCCCTTCACCGGCGACCAGCAACGGCTCGCGGCCCAGCACCTGCTGCACACGGCCAGCAAAATCCTCGGCACTGACGGCCTCATCGAGGGAACCGATCAGGCCGACGGTGCGCGGGTTTTCCGGCTCCAGCGGACCTTCGACGGTGATGCCGAGCTGGCGCGCCAGCTGCACGTTGTTGCCAACATCCGGGTGCACATCCAGCGGCAGGTGATAGGCCAGCAGGCTGATGTCGTTGGCCAGCAGGGCCTGTAGACGGCGACGCTTCATCCCGGTAACGCAGGGATTTTCGCCTTTCCAGAAGTAACCGTGATGCACCAGCAGCACATCGGCCTCAGCCTCGACGGCCGCATCGACCAGCGCCTGGCTGGCGGTCACGCCACTGACGATACGCCGCACCTGCGGGCGGCCCTCGACCTGCAGGCCATTGGGGCAGTAATCGCTGATACGCGCTGCATTCAGATAACGGTCGGCTTCTGCCACCAGGGTTGCCAGAGCAATGGCCATATGAATTCCTTCTTGCGCGGATTAGGGGATCGCTGCTTTATTACCGACCACCCCCCTATAATGGCGCACCTTAAGGGGCCGGCCCGGCCCTCGCAACCCTCAGGATTCGATAGATGTTCAAGGCCCTGCGTTTTCTTGGCTGGCCCCTGCTGGCTGGCGTGCTTCTGGCGCTGCTGATCATGCAGTACTACCCGCAATGGGTGGGCCTGCCGAGCCAGGATGTGCACGTGCGCCAGGCCCCGATCTATAGCCGCATGCAGGAAGGCCCGGTGTCCTATGCCGAAGCCGTGGACATTGCCTCGCCCGCAGTGGCCAACCTCTACAGCACCAAATTCACTAACAAACCTGCCCTGCCACTGTTCGACGACCCACAGTTTCGCAAGTTCTTCGGCGATAACCTGCCCAAGCAGCGGCGCATGGAGTCCAGCCTGGGTTCGGCGGTGATCATGAGCCCGGAAGGCTACCTGCTGACCAACAACCACGTGGTGGCCGATGCCGACCAGATCGTGGTGGCGCTCAAGGATGGCCGCGAGACCCTGGCCCGGGTGATCGGTAACGACCCGGAAACCGATCTCGCGGTGCTCAAGATCGACCTGCCGCAGCTGCCGTCCATGACCCTGGGCCGCTCGGATAGCGTCAGAATCGGCGATGTCACCCTGGCCATCGGTAACCCCTTCGGCGTCGGCCAGACCGTGACCATGGGCATTATCAGCGCCACCGGACGCAACCAGCTGGGCCTCAATACCTACGAAGACTTTATCCAGACTGATGCGGCGATCAACCCCGGCAACTCCGGCGGTGCGCTGGTGGATGCCTACGGCAACCTGGTCGGCATCAACACCGCAATCTTCTCCAAATCCGGCGGCTCGCAAGGCATCGGCTTTGCCATTCCGGTAAAACTGGCGATGGATGTGATGCAGGCGATTATCGCGCACGGCCAGGTGATTCGTGGCTGGCTGGGCATCGAGGTGCAGCCGCTGACCCCGGAACTGGCCGAATCCTTCGGTCTGGTAGGCCGCCCCGGCATCGTCGTGGCCGGTATCTACCGCGATGGCCCGGCGCAGAAATCCGGCCTGCAACCGGGCGATCTGATCCTCAATATCGATGGCGAACCCGCCGGCGACGGCCGTCGCTCGATGAACCAGGTAGCCCGAACCAAGCCTGGCGAGAAGATTCGCATCGAGATCATGCGCAACGGCGAGCTGATGGAACTCACGGCCGAGATCGGCGTGCGCCCACCACCCGCCAACGGCAACTAATTCCCCCACACAAGCCGCTTAACGATAACTCTTCTCAATTTTAATGTTATGTTATTACATTGAAATCAATCGAGAGGAGTTCCGTCTTGCGCTCAGCCCTTGCACTCGCCGCCAGCCTGCTTGCCCCCAGCGCGCTGGCCGACACCCCGGTCCAGCTCACCGACAGCGTTATCACCGCACCGACCGAGGTTGCTGATGGCCCGGTACAGGGCTACCGCGCCACCCGCTCGGCCAGTGCCAGCAAGACCGACACGCCACTTCGCCAAATCCCCCAAGCCATCAGCGTGATACCCGCTGCCGTGCTGGAAGACCTTGGCAGCAGCGATGTCGAGCGCGCCCTGGATTTTGCCGGCGGGGTATCCAAACAAAATGACTTCGGCGGCCTGACCCTCTACGAATACAGCGTGCGCGGCTTCACCACCTCGGAGTTCTACAAGGACGGCTTCAGCGCCAACCGCGGCTACCCGAGCACCCCGGACGCCGCCAGCATCGAACGCATCGAGGTGCTCAAGGGCCCCGCCGCCAGCCTTTATGGCCGCGGCGATCCGGGCGGCACGGTGAATATCGTCAGCAAGAAGCCCCAGGCCGACAGCTTCGCCCGCCTGCAAACCAGCGCCGGCAGCTGGGACCGCTACCGCTCCAGCCTGGACCTCAACAGCCCGCTGGACGAACAAGGTGACCTGCTCGCTCGCCTCAACCTGGCCGTCGAAGACAACAACAGCTTCCGCGACCACGTCAGCAGCGAGCGCCTGTTCGCCGCGCCCTCGCTCAGTTGGCAGCTCAGCCCTGATACTCGCCTGCTGCTGGAAGCCGAAGTGGTGCGCCACCGTTCGGTATTCGACCGCGGCATAGTCGCACCGAACGACCGGCTGGGTAGCGTGTCGCGCTCGACCTTCCTCGGCGAGCCGAGCGACGGTGATATCACCAACGACAACAACCTGCTCCAGGCCAGCCTCGAGCATGCCCTCAACGATACCTGGCAACTGCGCCTGGCCAGCCACTTCAAGGAAGGCACGCTGGCCGGCGATGCCTCGGAAAACCAGGCCCTGGCGGACGATGGACGCACCCTGACGCGGCGTTTTCGCGAGCGCGAAACCACCTGGCACGACAGCATCACTCAGGTCGAACTGCGCGGCGACGTGCAGTTCGCCGGGTTGCAGCACCAGTTGCTGATCGGCAGCGAGTACGAAAACTACCGCAAGAACGAGCGGGTCACCGAAGTGCGCCCGCGTAGCGCCATCGATATCTACGACCCGGTCTATGGCCGCCCGCGCCCCACGGGTGCGCGTTCCGGCAGCGACAACCATGAGCAGGTGGAAAGCCATGCGCTCAACCTGCAGGACCAGATCGTCTTCACCGAGCGCCTGCGCGGCCTGATCGGCGTGCGATTCGAGCACTTCGACCAGTCGATCGACAACCGACTCAATGATGCACGCAGCGATCAGCGCCACGATGCGCTCACCCAGCGCGTTGGCCTGCTCTATCAGCTAACGCCTGCGGTCGGCCTGTTCGCCAATGCCTCCACCTCGTTCAGGCCGAACAACGGCCTGGATCGCAACAGCCGGCCGTTCGACCCGGAGCAAGGCGTCGGCTACGAGGCGGGCCTCAAGCTCGACCTGCTCGACGACCGCCTCAGCGCCACCCTGGCCGCCTTTCACCTGACCAAGGAAAACGTGCTGACCGCTGACCCTACCGATGCCAGTTATCAAACCGCCGCCGGGGAAGCACGCAGCCAGGGTTTCGATCTGCAGGTCAGCGGCCAGTTGACCGATGCGCTGCGGATGATCGGAGCCTTTGCCTTTATCGACGCCGAGGTCACCCAGGGCGACGACGCACTGCCTGCCGGCAGCCGCCTGCTCGGGGTAGCCCGGCAAAGCGGCAGCCTGCTCGGCGTTTATGAGTTTCAGGACGGCTGGCTGCGTGGCGCGGACCTGGGCGCGGCCTTCAGCTATGTCGGCGACCGTTCAGGCCAGGCGGGCAGCAATTTTGAGCTGCCGGCCTACCACACCGTCGACCTGCTCGCCCATTACGCCTTTAGCCCACGGGTAAAGGTCGGGGCCCACCTCAACAACCTGTTCGACGAGAAGTACTACGAGCGCTCCTACAGCAACCTCTGGGTCATGCCTGGCGAGCCGCGCAACCTGAGCTTCAACCTGACTGTCGACCTCTGATTTCCCTCAACCCAAGGATCCGCCATGAAGAAAGTCTTTCCGTTACTCGCCGCAGCCCTGTTTATCGGCCAGGTCGATGCCCACGGCCTGTGGACCGAACAACGCCGCGGCAATATCGAAACCATCTACGGCCATGGGGCCGAGGACAACGCCTTCAAGGCCGAGAAAATCAGCGGTGCCTGGGCCTACGACAGCCACAGCAGGATGATCCCGGTCACGGTCAAACGACTCGACGACCACGCTCGCCTGGAGCCCCTGAAATCGCCAGCGATTGTGGCTGTAGCCCTGGACAACGGCCCCTGGTCGTTGACCCCGGACAAGCAGTGGATCAACCAGGGCCGCAGTAAAGTGCCGAACTCGACCGAGTCGCTGCACACCTTCAAGTACAGCCTGGCGATTTACCGGGAAGGCGCGAAGCTGCCGGCGCTGGATCAGTTGAAGATGGTTATCCTGCCGGAAATCGACCCACTCCAGGTTGGCCCCGGCAAGCCACTACCGGTACGCGTGCTGATCGACGGCAAGCCAGCGGCGGGCATCGAGCTTGTAGGCGACTACCGCGGCGCACCGCACCAGGTCAGCGCCACCACCGACACCGAAGGCCGCGCCCAGGTGGTGGTGCGCAATGAAGGCCTGAATATCATCGCCGCCGAGGCCAGCTTGCCGGTGGTCAACGATGCGGATATCGAAACCCGCGGCCTGTTTACCTCGCTGACCTTTCTCGGCGAAGCGCACAGCGAGTAAAACGCGCAATAAAAAGCCAGCGCTGCTTACACAGCGCTGGCTTTTGCGTAGCCCGGATGCAATCCGGGGCAGATATTAGATTTCCGGATTGCATCCGGGGCTACGGCTACAGCCCTTGCAGAGCATCCAGCAGCGCCTGATTCTGCTCCGGCGTACCGATGGTGATGCGCAGGAACTGGGCAATGCGCGCCTGCTTGAAGTGGCGCACGATCACGCCCTGCTCACGCAAACCGGCCGCCAGGGTCGCCGCATCCTTGCCCGGATGGCGGGCGAATACGAAGTTTGCAGCAGACGGCAGCACCTCAAAGCCCAGCGTTTCCAGCCCAGCCACCACAGCCTCGCGGCTTTCGATCACCCGTTGGCAGGTCTGCTCGAAGTAGGCCTTGTCCTCGAACGCCGCCGCCGCGCCAGCAATTGCCATGCGATCAAGCGGGTAGGAGTTGAAGCTGTTCTTGATCCGCTCTAGCGCTTCGATCAGATCCGGGTGACCCACCGCGATACCAACCCGCAGCCCGGCAAGCGAGCGCGACTTGGACAGGGTCTGGCTGACCAGCAGATTGGGGTATTTATCCACCAGGCTGATCGCCGTCTCGCCGCCGAAATCGATATAGGCCTCGTCGACCAGTACCACGGTATCCGGGTTGGCCTTGAGCATGCGCTCGATGGCCTCAAGGGCCAGGGGACAGCCGGTCGGCGCATTGGGGTTGGGAAAGACGATGCCGCCGTTAGGCCGCGCGTAATCCTCGACGCGAATCTGGAACTGCTCGTCCAGGGCGATCTGCTCGCTGGCGATACCATAGAGGCCGCAGTACACCGGGTAGAAGCTGTAGCTGATATCCGGAAACAGCAGCGGTTGGTCATGCTGGAACAGGCCGTGGAAGGCGTGCGCCAGCACCTCGTCGGAGCCGTTGCCGACAAATACCTGGGCAGTCTGCACGCCGTAATAATCGGCCACCGCCTGCTTTAGGCGGTCGCTATTGGGGTCCGGGTACAGGCGCAGGTTGTCGCCCAACTCGGCCTGCATCGCGGCGATCGCCTTGGGCGAAGGACCATAGGGGTTTTCATTGGTGTTGAGCTTGACCATCTTGGCCAGTTTCGGCTGCTCACCCGGTACATAAGGCACCAGGTCTTTAACGAAGGGGCTCCAGAATTTGCTCATCTGCCCTTCTCTCCTCGAATTTGATCTTGGGTGAGGCGCGCGGGGCGCGCCCTGAAAATTCAGTTCTTGATGCGGTATTCGGCGCTGCGGGCGTGGGCGGTCAGCGACTCGCCGCGGGCCAGCACGCTGGCGACCTTACCCAACTCCGACGCACCTTCAGCCGAGCAATGGATGATCGACGAGCGTTTCTGGAAGTCATACACCCCCAGCGGCGAGGAATAGCGCGCAGTGCCGGAGGTCGGCAGCACATGGTTGGGACCTGCGCAGTAGTCGCCCAACGCCTCGGCGGTGTAACGGCCCATAAAGATCGCACCGGCGTGACGGATCAGCGGCAGGTACTGCTCGGGATTTTCCACCGACAGCTCCAGGTGTTCCGGAGCGATACGGTTGGCCACCTCAATGGCCTGGGCCATATCGGCGACCTGAATCAGCGCGCCGCGGGCTTCCAGGGAGGCGCGAATGATCTCGGCGCGTTCCATGGTCGGCAGCAACTTGGCAATGCTCTCGGCAACGCGATCGAGGAAGGCGGCATCCGGGCTAAGCAGAATCGACTGGGCGTCCTCGTCGTGCTCGGCCTGGGAGAACAGGTCCATGGCGATCCAGTCCGGATCGGTCTGACCATCGCACACCACCAGAATCTCTGAAGGCCCGGCGATCATATCGATGCCAACCTTGCCGAATACGTGGCGCTTGGCGGTGGCGACATAGATATTGCCGGGGCCGACGATCTTGTCCACCGGCGGCACGCTCTCGGTGCCGTAGGCCAATGCGGCCACGGCCTGGGCCCCACCGATGGTGAATACGCGGTCAACGCCGGCGATGCAGGCGGCAGCCAGCACCAGCTCGTTGATTTCGCCGCGCGGAGTCGGCACCACCATTACCACTTCGGGTACGCCGGCGACCTTGGCCGGGATGGCGTTCATCAGCACCGAAGACGGATAAGAGGCCTTGCCGCCCGGCACATAGAGGCCGGCGCGGTCTAGCGGCGTGACTTTCTGCCCCAGCACCGTGCCGTCGGCTTCGGTGTAGGTCCAGGAATCCTGCTTCTGCTTCTCGTGGTAGCTGCGCACGCGCTCGGCGGCCACTTCCAGGGCCTGGCGCTGCTCGGGGGTGATGCGAGTCAGGGCCAGTTCCAGGCGCTCGCGCGGCAGAATCAGGTCCGCCATGCAGGCGACATCCAGGCCATCAAACTGCTTGGTGAACTCGACCAGGGCGGCATCGCCGCGCTCGCGCACGGCCTTGATAATGTCCAGCACGCGATGATTGACCGCATCGTCCGAGACACTTTCCCAGCTCAGCAGATGATCCAGATGACGAGCAAAGTCCTGGTCGGCGGCGTCGAGTCGGCGGATAGCGATGGGAGCGGTCATAGCGGGCCTCTTAAATTGGCGAATGCTCAAGCGCCCGTAGAGTAACAACCACTCCGCGCGGGCACCTGAGAATTTTGGCTATAACGCGGATAGGCTAGGCCGCACAGGGGCGGCCATCAGACTCAGAGTGGGTGTCGCGACTCAACCGCTTCGCGCAGGGTGTCGATCAGCTCTTGGATGCGTGCGTGCTGCATCTTCATCGAGGCCTTGTTAACGATCAGCCGCGAACTGATATGGGCGATCAGCTCCTGGGCTTCCAGGCCGTTGGCGCGCAAGGTGTTACCGGTGTCGACCACATCGATGATCTTGTCGGACAGACCCACCAATGGCCCCAGTTCCATTGAGCCGTACAGCTTGATGATATCGACCTGACGGCCCTGCTCGGCGTAGTAACGCTTGGCCACGTTGACGAACTTGGTAGCCACGCGCAGGCGGCCTTTCGGCTCGGGCGCGCCGACCGCACCGGCGGTCATCAGCTTGCAGCGGGCAATACGCAGGTCCAGCGGCTCATACAGGCCCTGGCCGCCGTACTCCATCAGCACATCCTTGCCAGCCACGCCGAGGTCGGCCGCGCCGTGCTCGACATAGGTCGGCACGTCGGTGGCGCGCACGATCAGTAGACGCACGTCATCCAGAGTGGTGGGAATGATCAGCTTGCGGCTTTTATCCGGGTTCTCGGTCGGCACGATACCTGCCGCGGCAAGCAGCGGCAGGGTGTCGTCGAGAATGCGGCCTTTGGACAGCGCGATAGTCAGCATGGCATCAACCCGGAATACGGCGGATTTTGGCACCCAGCATCTGCAGTTTTTCTTCGATGCACTCGTAACCACGGTCGATGTGGTAAATGCGATCAATCAAGGTATCGCCCTCGGCCACCAGCGCCGAAATCACCAGGCTGGCCGAAGCACGCAGGTCGGTGGCCATGACTGGCGCGCCTTTGAGGGTCTCGACGCCAGTGACGATGGCGGTGTTGCCTTCGACCTGAATCTGCGCGCCCATGCGGATCATTTCATGCACGTGCATAAAGCGGTTTTCGAACACGGTTTCGATCACCGTGCCGGTGCCCTCGGCAATCGCATTGAGGGCGATAAACTGCGCCTGCATATCGGTGGGGAACGCCGGGTACGGAGCAGTACGCAGGTTGACGGCTTTCGGCCGCTTGCCGTGCATATTCAGCTCGATCCAGTCGTTGCCACAGGTGATTTCTGCACCGGCTTCCTGCAGTTTGGACAGCACCGCTTCCAGGGTGGTCGGATCGGTGTCCTTGACCTTGACCCGGCCGCCTGTAACAGCAGCAGCCACCAGGTAGGTGCCGGTTTCGATACGGTCAGGCATCACGCTGAAGCGCGCGCCGTGCAGGCGCTCAACGCCATCGATGGTGATGGTGTCGGTGCCGGCACCGCTGATTTTCGCGCCCATGGCGATCAGGCAGTTGGCCAGGTCGACCACTTCCGGCTCGCGCGCGGCGTTTTCCAGCACGCTGCGGCCTTTGGCCAGAGTCGCCGCCATCATGATGTTTTCGGTACCGGTCACACTGACGGTATCGAAGAAGAAGTGTGCGCCACGCAGACCGCCTTCCGGGGCCTTGGCCTTGATATAGCCGGCTTCGACATCGATGATCGCGCCCATGGCTTCGAGGCCACGGATGTGCAGGTCAACCGGACGCGAACCGATGGCGCAACCACCCGGCAGGGCCACTTCGGCATAACCGAAGCGCGCCACCATCGGGCCGAGCACCAGGATCGAGGCGCGCATGGTTTTCACCAGCTCATAGGGCGCAATCAGGGTCTTGATCGCCCGCGCATCGACTTCCACGCTGAGCTTTTCGTCGATCACCGGCTCAATGCCCATGCGCCCGAACAGCTCGATCATGGTGGTGATGTCGTGCAGGTGCGGCAGGTTGCAGATGGTGACGGGCGCATCACCCAGCAGGGTGGCGGCGAGAATCGGCAGAGCGGAGTTCTTCGCCCCGGAAATGCGGATTTCGCCGTCGAGGCGCACACCGCCGGTAATAATCAGTTTGTCCATGATTCTCTCGGTTTAGGAGCGCGCAGCCCAATCGGCACGGCTGAAAAATTTCATGCTCACGGCGTGGATACTGCCATCGGCAATCCAGGCGTTGAGGTGAGCGTAGATCTGCTGTTGACGTTTGACCGGGCTAAGGCCGGCCAACTCGTCGCTGATCAGGTTCAATTGGAAGTTGCAGCCTTCGCCTTCAACTTCCACCTGGGTATCCGGCAATTTAGCCTCCAGGAGGCTCTTCACTTCTAAGGCCTGCATGCTCAACCTCGATCAACGCATGGATTAACGACAGCAAAGCATGGGGCAGCCTGTCGAACGGATAGCGTGCACCGGGCAAAAGCCGGACTTTACCTCGCTCGCAGCGATCAAGTCCGACGGCAGCCAAGGCTCGCGGGTCGAGCATCATACAAAAAAGCCCATCCACTGCGAACCCCGAGCCGACCGAAACCCGCTCGCGCGGCCTCAGGATTCCAGCGGCAACACCTCAAGCAGGCCGCAAACACCGGCTATCTGCCGCATATCCTCGGACAGGCCGCGCACCACCAGGTTTTTGCCCGCGGCCTCGGCGTCGCGCATAAAGGCCAGCAACAGAGACAGGCCGACGCTGCTGGATTGGCTTACCGAGGCGCAGTCGATCACACAGCTTGCGCCCTGGCTCGCACCGATCAGGCGCGCACCCTGCTCACGCAGCGCCGGGGCGCTCTGGTAATCGAGCACGCCGTCGAGCCGCAGCACGCCGGGGCTCAACTCGCCAATAGCGGCCTGACTCACGACTCACCCGTGCCCTGACGGGCCTTGGCGACGGTATCGCTCCAGGTGTCGATGACCTTGTCCAGGTCATTGCCGTTGTTCTGCATGGACTGGGCGAACTGATCGCGGAACAGCTTGCCGACGTTGATGCCGTTGATGATCACGTTACGCATCTTCCAGGTGCCGTCCTGGCTGACCATGGTGTAGGACAGCGGGTAAACCGCGCCATTGCCGTCCTTGATCTCCATGTTCACCGCGGTACGCTGCGGATCCTGTTTGCCGCTGACCGGCAGCACGCGGATGTCCTGGTTGTTATATTCGAGCAGGGCATTGCCATAGAACTGCATCAGGCTGCGCTTGAAGTTTTCCTCGAAACGCAGCATCTGCTCGGGACTGGCCTGGCGCGAGAAGCGCACAGTCATCACGCCGCGGGAAATACCCTCGACATCCACCACCGGGCCGAGAATGCTGTTCAGGGCGTCGTAGAACGCCGCCGGATCGGTGCGGTATTGCTCCTTGTTGTCCTTGAGGTCGGCAAGCAGCTTGGTGGTGGTTTGCTGCACCACTTCATGGGCCGCCGGGGCCGCCAGGACGGACAGCGACATCAGGGTCAGACACAGGAACAGGCTGTTACGCAGTAACTTGATCATATTCACTACCTTTATCAATTGGCCTGATCTTTATTGACCGAGTTGAGCAGAAACTTGCCAATCAGGTCTTCCAATACAAGGGACGACTGGGTGTCGTGAATGGTTCCACCATCGCGCAGCAGCTCCTCTTCGCCCCCCACGCTGATGCCGATGTACTTCTCGCCGAGCAAGCCGGCGGTAAGGATCGAGGCCGTGGAGTCCAGCGGCAGGTTGTCCACATCCTCATCGAGCACCATGGTCACGCGCCCGGTGTAGCTCTCGCGATCCAGGTCGATGGCCGTTACCTTGCCAATGGTCACACCGGCCATGGTCACTTTCGACCTGACCGTAAGACCGGCAATATTCTCGAAGTTCGCATAGACCTTATAGGTGCCATCGCTGCTACCCACGGTCAGGCCACTGACGCGCAGGGCCAACAGTAACAAGGCCAACAACCCGGCCAACAGGAACAAGCCGACACCAACTTCCAGCGTGCGGTTCTGCATCAGAAATCTCCAAACATCAAAGCGGTCAGAATAAAGTCCAGCCCCAACACGGCCAGCGAGGCATACACCACGGTTTTGGTGGTGGCGCGGCTGATGCCTTCCGAAGTCGGCTCGCAGTCATAGCCCTGGAACACGGCAATCCAGGTCACGACAAAGGCGAAGACCATGCTCTTGATCACGCCATTGAGCACGTCTTCACGAAATGAAACGCTGCTTTGCATATTGGCCCAGAACGAGCCTTCGTATACCCCGAGCCAGTCGATGGCGACCATGGCCCCACCCCAGATACCAACCACGCTGAAAATCATCGCCAGCAAGGGCATCGAGATAAAACCGGCCCACAAGCGCGGCGCGACGATGTATTTGAGCGGGTCGACCCCGATCATCGCCAGGCTGGAGAGCTGCTCGGTGGATTTCATATTGCCGATTTCCGCAGTCAGGGCCGAACCGGCGCGCCCGGCGAACAGCAAGGCGGTGACCACCGGCCCCAGTTCCCGCAGCAGGGTCAGGGCAACCATCTGCCCCACTGCCTGCTCCGAACCGTATTTGGTCAGAATACTGAAGCCCTGCAGCGACAGCACCATGCCGATAAACAGCCCCGAGACGACGATGATCGCCAGGGACATCACCCCTACCGAATAGAGCTGTTTGACCAGCAACTGGAAGCCATTGCGCGAGCCGCCACCGAACAGCGCCCGCAGCAGGAACAGGGTGGAACGGCCCAGCGTGGCCACCACATCGATACCGGCCCGGCCGAACAGGCGAACCCGCTCGAGCACAGATGTCTTGCGCATCAGCGCCCCCCCAATAAATCGTCGCGGTAGTTGGCCGCCGGAAAGTGGAAGGGTACCGGCCCATCGGGGATACCCTGCATAAACTGGCGCACCCGCGGGTCATCGGAATTCATCAGCTCGTCCGGGGTGCCCTGCCCCAGCACCTGGGTGTCGCCCACTACATAGATGTAATCGGCAATGCTGGCGGTTTCCGCCAGATCGTGGGACACCACGATGCTGGTAATCCCCAGGGCATCGCTGAGCAGGCGGATCAGTCGCACCAGCACGCCCATGGCAATGGGGTCCTGGCCGACAAAGGGTTCGTCGTACATCAGAATCTGCGGATCCAGGGCGATGGCGCGGGCCAGGGCCACGCGACGCTTCATGCCGCCTGACAGCTCGTCCGGCATCAGGTCCAGAGCACCGCGCAGGCCTACCGCCTGCAGCTTCATCAAAACGATGTCACGGATCATTTCTTCGGGCAGCTGGGTATGCACCCGTAGCGGAAAGGCCACGTTCTCGAACACATCCAGGTCGGTGAACAGCGCGCCGCTCTGGAATAGCACGCCCATCTGCTTGCGCATATCGAACAGCTCGCTGCGCGACAGCGTGGGCAGGTTCACGCCATTGACCCAGACCTCGCCATCGCTCGGCCGCAGTTCGGCGGCAATCAGGCGCAGCAGGGTGGTCTTGCCACAACCGGACGGCCCCATGATGCCGACCACCTTGCCGCGCGGAATGCGAATATCGATATTGGTAAAAATATCCCGCTCGCCGCGCTTGAAGCTCAGGCTCTTCAGCTCTACGGCGTAAGGGTTCTCGGCGCTCATCTGGACTCCTTGCTCAACGCTTGCCTGACAGACGCAGCATCCCGGGAAAAGGGCACTACATCCGCCGAACGGACCGAAAATGGGCGCGAACTATACCACTAGGCTTTTCACCGCCCAAGATTGAACATGTGACGCCAGATAACAGTTTGCACAATCGCTTGAGCAGTTAGTCGCGCTGGAAGTGCTGGGCAGGCGCACCTTTCCCGCTATAATCCTCGACTTTTACTCAGCCGCCCTTAGAGACGCCATGAGCCAGCCCAACGAATTGATCCAATCCGCGCAGCGCACCATTCGCCTCGAACTCGAAGCGATCGAGGACCTGCTGCAGCGCATCAACGGCGATTTTGTCCGCGCCTGCGAGCTGATTCTGGGCAGCAAGGGCCGCGTAGTTGTGGTTGGCATGGGCAAATCCGGGCATGTCGGCAACAAGATTGCCGCCACCCTGGCCAGCACCGGCACCACCGCTTTCTTTGTCCATCCGGCCGAGGCCAGCCACGGCGATATGGGCATGATCACCCGCGACGACGTGGTGCTGGCCCTGTCCAACTCCGGCTCCACTGCGGAAATCGTCACCCTGCTGCCACTGATCAAACGCCTTGGCATCCGCCTGATCAGCATGACCGGCAACCCGGAATCGCCACTGGCCAAGGCCGCCGAAGTCAACCTGGACGCCCGCGTATCCCAGGAAGCCTGCCCGCTGAACCTGGCCCCGACGTCTTCCACGACAGTTTCTCTGGTCCTGGGCGACGCCCTGGCCATCGCCCTGCTGGAAGCCCGCGGCTTTACCGCCGAAGATTTTGCCTTTTCCCACCCCGGCGGTGCCTTGGGCCGCCGTCTGCTGCTGAAAGTGGAAAACGTGATGCACGCTGGCAGCGCCCTGCCCCGCGTGCAGCGCGGCACCTCGCTGCGTGACGCCCTGCTGGAAATGACCCAGAAAGGCCTGGGCATGACCGTGGTGGTGGAAAGCGACGGCCGCCTGGCCGGGGTCTTCACCGACGGCGACCTGCGCCGCACCCTGGATCGCGGCATCGACGTACGCCAGGCCCTGATCGACGAGGTGATGACCGCCCACGGCAAGACCGCCCGCGCCGAGATGCTCGCCGCCGAAGCCCTGAAAATCATGGAAGACCACAAGATCAGCGGCCTGGTGGTGGTCGACAGCAACGACCAGCCCGTCGGTGCGCTGAATATGCACGACCTGCTGCGCGCCGGAGTAATGTGATGACCGCCGAGATGCTAAACCCTGACCTGCAGCACCGCGCCCAAGGCGTGAAACTGGCAATTTTCGATGTCGACGGTGTGCTCACCGACGGCAAACTGTATTTCCTGGTCGACGGCAGTGAGTTCAAGACCTTCAATACCCTCGACGGTCACGGCATCAAGATGCTGATCAACTCCGGCGTGCGCACCGCCATCATCAGCGGGCGCAAGACCCCGGTGGTCGAACGCCGCGCGCAGAATCTGGGCATCCAGCATCTGTACCAGGGCCGCGAAGACAAGCTGGTGGTACTCGACGAGTTGCTCGGCGAACTCGGCCTGAGCTATGAACAAGTGGCCTACCTGGGCGATGACCTGCCGGACCTGCCGGTGATCCGCCGGGTCGGCCTGGGCATGGCTGTGGCCAGCGCCGACGCCTTCGTCCGTCAGCATGCCCATGGCGTAACCCAGGCACGGGGCGGCGAAGGTGCCGCACGCGAGTTCTGCGAACTGATCATGCGCGCCCAGGGCAGCCTCGAAGCCGCCCAAGCCGCCTACTTATAGAGCCCATCATGCCGCGTAAACTGCTCAACATTGCCCTGCTCGCCTGCGCCGCCGCGCTTCTGGCGGCGCTCGGCTACTGGAATATCAACCCCGCAAGCTTCTCCGACGGGGACAAACCGGGCACCGCGCAGAACACCATTGATTTCTACGCGACCAATATCACCACCGTGCAGTACATGCCCGACGGTTCGCTGCACTATGAGGTCACCGCGGACAAGACCGAGCATATCCTCAGCACCGACATCACCCTGCTCGACAACCCCAACATGCAGCTGTACCGCGGCGACGAGTTGCCGTGGAACATCAGCAGCGAGCGTGGCGAAGTCGCCCCCGCCGGCAAGGAAGTCGAATTGATCGACAAGGTGCGCATCGCCCGCACCGACGCCAAGGGCCGCCCGACCATTCTCACCACCAGCCGCCTGACCGTATTCCCCGATAAGGAATATGCGCAGACCGAGCAAGCCGTTAGAATCGACGCCGCCAATGGGGTGACCACGGCACAAGGAATGAAAGCGTACTTGAATGACGGCAGGATGCTCCTGCTGTCCAATGTAAGAGGTCAGCATGAGGCTCGTTAAAACCCTCCCCCTTCTTTTCGGTCTCAGCGCCGCGCTCGGAAGCATCAGCGCCTGGGCCCTGCCATCGGATCGCGAACAACCGATCCGGATTCAGGCCGACAGCGCCGAACTTGACGACAAGCAAGGTGTGGCCGTGTATCGCGGCACCGTGGTTATCACCCAGGGCACGCTGAAGATCACAGGCGACACCGTGACCATCACCCAGACTCCGGCGGGCGATATCGACGTGTTCACCGCCGTAGGCAAGCCTGCTTATTACGAGCAGCTGCCGGCCACCGACAAGCAGATCGTCAAGGCCTACGGCCTGACCATCCAGTACTTCGCCGCCAACGAGCGCATCGTGCTGATCGACCAGGCCAAGGTGATCCAGGAAGGCAACACCTTCGAAGGCGAGAAGATTGTCTATGACACTAAACGCCAGATCGTCAACGCCGGCCGCGCCACAGGTACCAATGTCACCGCGCCACGTCCGCGCATCGACATGGTGATCCAGCCCAAGAACAAACCAGCCGACCAGCAGGCGCAGTAACCATGGCCACATTGAAAGCCCAGCACCTGGCCAAGAGCTACAAAGGCCGCCAAGTCGTGCGCGACGTCAGCCTGAGCATCGACAGCGGGCAGATCGTTGGCCTGCTTGGCCCCAATGGCGCGGGCAAGACCACCTGCTTCTACATGATCGTTGGCCTGGTCCAGGCCGACCAGGGCCGCATCCTGATCGACGACCTCGATGTCAGCCACCAGCCCATGCACGGCCGCGCCCGCGCCGGCATCGGCTACCTGCCGCAGGAAGCCTCGATCTTCCGCAAGCTCAGCGTGGCCGACAACATCATGGCCATTCTTGAGACGCGAAAAGATCTAGATGGCAGCGCGCGGCGCAAGGAACTGGAAAGCCTGCTGCAGGAATTCCATATCAGCCATATCCGCGACAACCTCGGCATGAGCCTGTCCGGCGGCGAACGCCGGCGCGTGGAAATCGCCCGCGCCCTGGCGACCTCCCCCAAGTTCATCCTGCTCGACGAACCCTTTGCCGGCGTTGACCCGATCTCGGTCGGCGATATCAAACAGATCATCTACCACCTCAAGGCCAAGGGCATTGGCGTGCTGATCACCGATCACAACGTGCGCGAGACCCTGGACATCTGCGAAACCGCCTACATTGTCAGTGACGGCCAACTGATCGCCGAAGGCGATTCCGCCGCCATCCTGGCCAACCAGACGGTCAAAGAGGTGTACCTGGGGCATGAGTTCCGCCTGTAACAGGGGCTTTTCTCACGCAAACAAGCACCACCCCTAGGCAAACCCCTTAGAGTCAGGCATATAATTTGCTTCCTTGTGGCGCTTCCGCGCCCTGTAGTGGATTGCGCACAGACGCCGGTAAATAAGGTCTGCAATGAAACCATCGCTAGTCCTGAAGATGGGCCAGCAGCTGACGATGACACCGCAGCTGCAACAGGCCATTCGCCTACTCCAACTGTCGACCCTGGATCTGCAACAAGAGATCCAGGAGGCACTGGAATCCAATCCGATGCTCGAACGCCAGGAAGACGGCGAAGATTTCGACAACTCGGACCCCATGGCCGATGGCGCAGAAAGCGCCACTTCCAGCGAACAGCAAGAGTCCACTTTCCAGGAGCCCAACTACCAGGAAACCACGCAGACCGTGGACAACCTGGAAGAAGGCGATTGGGGCGAGCGCATTCCCAATGAGCTGCCCGTCGACACCGCCTGGGAAGACATCTACCAGACCAGCGCCAGCAGCCTGCCGAGCAACAGCAACGACGATGACGAGTGGGACTTCACCACCCGCACCTCCAGCGGCGAAAGCCTGCAGAGCCATATGCTCTGGCAGCTCAACCTTTCGCCCATGTCCGATAAGGACCGCCTGATCGCGGTGACCCTGATCGACTGCATCAACGAGCAGGGCTATCTGGAAGAAACCCTGGAAGAAGTGGTTGAAGCCTTCGACCCGGAGCTGGATATCGAGCTCGACGAAGTCGAGGCCGTGCTGCACCGCATCCAGCAGTTCGAGCCCGCCGGCATTGCCGCGCGCAACCTCGGCGAATGCCTGCTTCTGCAACTGCGCCAACTACCGGCCAAGACCCCGTGGCTGAGCGAAGCCCAGCGCCTGGCCAGCGACTACCTCGACCTGCTCGGCAGCCGCGACTACAGCCAGCTGATGCGCCGCATGAAGCTCAAGGAAGACGAGCTGCGCCAGGTCATCGAACTGATCCAGAGCCTCAACCCGCGCCCCGGCTCGCAGATCGAGTCGAGCGAGCCGGAATACGTGGTGCCCGACGTGATCGTGCGCAAGCACAACGAGCGCTGGCTGGTGGAGCTGAACCAGGAAGCCATGCCGCGCCTGCGGGTCAACGCGCAGTACGCCGGCTTCGTCAAACGCGCCGACTCCAGCGCCGACAACACCTTTATGCGCAACCAGCTGCAGGAAGCGCGCTGGTTTATCAAGAGCCTGCAAAGCCGCAACGAAACCCTGATGAAGGTCGCCACGCAGATCGTCGAGCACCAGCGCGGCTTCCTCGACTACGGCGACGAGGCGATGAAACCTCTGGTGCTGCACGATATCGCCGAGGCGGTGGGCATGCACGAGTCGACCATCTCGCGGGTTACCACACAGAAATTCATGCACACCCCGCGTGGCATTTACGAGCTGAAATACTTCTTCTCCAGCCACGTCAGCACCTCCGAGGGCGGCGAATGCTCGTCCACCGCGATCCGCGCCATCATCAAAAAACTGGTCGCCGCGGAAAATGCAAAAAAGCCGTTGAGTGACAGCAAGATCGCTGGTTTACTGGAGGCACAGGGCATTCAAGTAGCCCGCCGTACAGTCGCAAAGTACCGTGAATCCCTCGGGATAGCGCCATCTAGCGAGCGCAAGCGATTGATCTAGGCGGTATAAGAAGGAAGACCGTTCACACTGCACACAACAACACCCGGCCTCGCCTTTTCGCGCAAGCAGCCTCGCTGCAATACGCGGACGGCGACAGTGCCAGACTCGTTCTGCCAGGGTCTTCCACGCCACAGTGTTCCGGCGGCAGGCCTATTGCCTGCCTCTTACACACGGCAACAAGGAGAATGCGGTATGCAAGTCAACATCAGTGGACACCAGCTGGATGTGACCGACGCCCTGCGCGACTACATCGCCGAAAAACTCGGTCGATTAGAGCGCCACTTCGACAAAATCACCAATGTGCAAGTCACCATGGAGGTCGAGAAGCTCAAGCAGAAAATCGAAGCGACCCTGCACATTGCCGGCGGCGAAGTTGTCGCCAATGCGGTACACGAAGACATGTATGCAGCAATCGATTTACTCACCGACAAACTCGATCGCCAACTCATCAAGCACAAGGAAAAACAGCTCGACCGTCAACAGGGCGCACTGGCCCGCTGACCTCGTCTATCTCCTATGATCCGACTTGAAACTATCCTGACCCCCGGCCGTTCCCTCGTGAACGTGCCGGGCGGCAGCAAAAAACGTGTTCTCGAACAGATTGCCAACCTGGTGGCGCGCGAGCTGCCTGACCTGGACGGCCAAGACATCTTCGAAAGCCTGGTCGCCCGCGAAAAACTCGGCTCGACCGGTTTCGGTAATGGCATCGCCATTCCGCACTGTCGCCTGCCCGGCTGCAACGCGCCGATCAGCGCCTTGCTGAGGCTCAATGCCGCGGTGGACTTCGATGCCATCGACGGTGCCCCGGTCGATCTGCTGTTTGTTCTGCTGGTTCCCGAAGCCGCGACCGACGCCCACCTGGAGCTGCTGCGGCAGATCGCCAGCATGCTCGACCGCAGCGACGTGCGTGACCGCCTGCGCCAGGCTCAGAGCAATGAGTCCCTGTACCAGGTAGTGGTCGACGTGCAAAGCCAACTCAGTCGAGACTGAGCATGCGCCTGATCATCGTCAGCGGTCGCTCCGGCTCCGGCAAAAGCACCGCCCTCGATGTACTTGAGGACAACGGCTTCTATTGCATCGACAACCTGCCTGCCGGCCTGCTCCCGGAGCTGGCCGAGCGCGCCCTGCTACATACCGAGCTACTGCACCCGCAGGTGGCCGTGTCGATCGATGCGCGCAACCTGCCCAGCCACCTCAAGCGCTTCCCCGAGCTGCTCGAGGAAGTGCGTGCACGGCATATCAAATGCGATGTGATTTACCTGGATGCCGATGAAGAGACCCTGCTCAAGCGTTTCTCCGAGACCCGTCGACGCCACCCGCTGACCAACGAAAGCCGTTCGCTGGCCGAGGCGATTGCCGACGAAAGCCTGCTGCTGGGCCCGATCATCGACTTGGCCGACCTGAAGATCGACACCACCCACCTCAACCTCTACCAGTTGCGTGACAGCCTCAAACTACGTCTGCTCAACCAGCCGGAGCCAGGTACCGCCTTTCTTATCGAGTCCTTCGGCTTCAAGCGCGGCATGCCGGTGGATGCCGATCTGGTATTCGACGTGCGCTGCCTACCCAACCCCTACTGGAAGCCGGATCTGCGCGACTACTCCGGCCTTGATCAGCCGGTAGCCGACTACCTCTCGGCCCAGGCCGATGTCGAAGACATGTTCCAGGACATCCTCGCCTACCTGGTCAAGTGGCTGCCGCGCTTTGCCGCCAGCAACCGCGCCTACGTCACGGTGGCGATCGGCTGCACCGGTGGCCATCACCGCTCGGTGTATCTGGCCAACCGCCTCGGCGAAACCCTCAAACCCATTCTGAAGAACGTCCAGACTCGCCACCGCGACCTCAGTTAAGGAATTGCCGCGATGCCCGCCTGCGAAATCATCATCATCAACAAGCTTGGCCTGCATGCCCGTGCGGCGGCCAAGTTTGTTGGCGTCGCCGGCCGCTTCCCCTGCCAGGTCAAGATCGGCCGCGCGCCGGACAGCCTGGTGGACGGCAAAAGCATCATGGCCGTGATGATGCTCGCCGCCGGCAAAGGCACGCCCGTGCACCTGCATACCGAAGGAGAACAGGACGGCGAAGCACTTAACGCCCTGAGCGAGTTGATCAACAACTACTTCGACGAAGGCGAATAGTTCGAGACTGCAGGGTGGACATGGTGCAGCCTTGTCCACCCTGGCGGACAAAGATGCCCGCCCTACACCGATTAGCTACCCGCCACCGTCATCCGCTCGATCAGCACCGAGCCGGTACGGATATTACTGCGCAGCTCCAGATCATTACCCACCGCGACAATCTGCCTGAACATATCGCGCAGGTTGCCGGCGATGGTGACTTCCTGCACCGGGAACTGGATCTCTCCGTTCTCCACCCAGTAGCCGCCAGCGCCGCGGGAATAGTCGCCGGTGACCATATTCAGGCCTTGGCCCATCAACTCGGTGACCAGCAGGCCACGGCCCATACGCTTGAGCAGGGCCTTCTGATCTTCATCGCCATGGCTGACAAACAGGTTGTGCACGCCGCCGGCGTTGGCCGTACTGGGCATGCCCAGCTTGCGCCCGGAATAGGTGCCCAGCACATAGGAGAGCAACTCGCCGCGCTCGACAAAAGACTTGGCATAAGTCGCCAGGCCGTCGCCATCGAAGGCGGCGCTGCCCAGAGCACGCGGAATATGCGGACGCTCGTCGAGCTTTAGCCACTCGGGAAACAGCTGCTGCCCCAGGCTGTCTTCGAGGAAGGACGATTTGCGGTACAGGTTGCCGCCGGAAATCGCCGCCAGAAAGCTGCCAAACAGGCCGGTGGCCAGCTCGGCGGCAAACAGCACCGGCACTTCACAGGTGGGCACCGGGCGCGCGCCCAGGCGGCTCACCGCACGCTCGGCGGCACGCCGGCCGATGCTGGCGGCGTCGGCCAGCAGTTCGCCCTGGCGGTTGACGTCATACCAGTAGTCACGCTGCATCTGCCCGCCGTCTTCGGCAATCATCACGCAGCTCAGGCTGTGCCGGGTGCTGGCATAGCCACTGACAAAGCCATGGCTGTTGCCATAGACCCGGCAACCCTGGTGAGTATTGAGCGTGGTGCCGTCGGCATTCTTGATCCGCCCATCCGCAGCAAAAGCCGCCGCTTCGCAACTCAGGGCCTGCTCGATGGCCTGCTCCGGCGTAATCGACCAGGCGTGGTACAGATCCAGCTGCGGCAGTTCGCGAGCCATCAGCCCGGCATCGGCCAGACCGGCGCATTCGTCTTCGGAGGCATGCTTGGCAATCGCCAGGGCCGCCGCGACGGTTTCCCGGATCGCCGCCTCACCGCTGGCCGAGGTGCTGGCCGAACCCTTGCGCTGACCGACATAGAGGGTGATGCCGAAACCCTGATCGCGGTTGAACTCGACCGTTTCCACCTCACCCTGACGCACCGTGGTGGACAGGCCCTGCTCCACCGATACGGCCACTTCGCAGGCACTGGCCCCCTGCTTGCGGGCCTCGGCAATAATCTGCTCGACCTGGGCCTGCAATTGCGGCACGGCCTGGGGGCCAACGATATCTACTGCACTCATAAACACTCCTGAACGATAAGCTGCAGGCGCGGCCAGACAAGCCAGACGCTTACAGCTGGAAACTTGCTGCTATCATGTCGGCGTTTTCCACTGGACCGCCACCATGTCTGAATACCTTGACGACTTCTCCGGCGAGAAGAGCAAAACCCAGGTCAAGCGCGAGTTTCATGCGCTACAAGATCTGGGGCAACGCCTGACTACCCTGAAACTCGATCTGCTGAACAAGCTGCCATTGACTGACGAACTGCGCCGCGCGCTGGCCGAAGCGCCCAAGCACACCGCCAATGCAGCGAAAAAACGCCATGTGCAGTTTATCGGCCGGCTGATGCGTGATCAGGACATCGAATCCATCCTGACCTTGCTCGACCAGCTGGATGCCTCCACCCGCCAGTACAACGAACGCTTTCATAACCTGGAGCGCTGGCGCGACCGCTTGCTCAACGGCGACGACGACACCCTGGAAAAATTTGTCGGCGAATACCCCGACGCCGACCGCCAGCACCTGCGTCAGCTGATCCGCCAGGGCCAGCACGAACTGGCGCAGAACAAAGCGCCAGCCGCCTCACGCAAAATCTTCAAATACATCCGCGAACTGGATGAAACCCAGCGCGGCTTGCGCTAGGCAGCTACATCGCCGGGGCTGGAGCCCAACAGCTCCAGCCCGCAGCACCGCAGCCCCTCCGAGTTCAGCAACTCCACGCCACGCCTAGGCGTGATGCAGCCAGTACACAAAACCGCCCAGCACAGCAGTCAAAATCTCTACGAAACCCAGGGTGCCCAACCAGCGCACACTGCGTACGGTCCTGCGTGGGCGAACCCGCCCAAACGTAACCGCGATTACTGTCCAGCGCCCCAGCAAATAGCACAGCCACCCGAAGAGCCAATCTGACAACGCCCCCAGCAGTTCATCCACAATCTCAGCTACCCGTCCCACCCACCGTAATCGCATCGATCTTCAGGGTCGGCTGACCGACGCCGACCGGCACCGATTGGCCGTCCTTGCCGCAGGTGCCGACGCCGCTGTCCAGCGCCAGGTCGTTGCCGACCATCGACACCTTGCTCATGGCTTCCGGGCCATTGCCGATCAGGGTTGCGCCCTTGACCGGGGCGGTGATCTTGCCGTCCTCGATCAGGTAGGCCTCGCTGGTAGAAAAGACGAACTTGCCGCTGGTGATATCGACCTGACCGCCGCCGAGGTTGGCGCAGTAGATGCCCTTCTTCACCGAACGGATGATTTCTTCCGGATCGCTTTCGCCAGACAGCATGTAGGTGTTGGTCATACGCGGCATCGGCAGGTGCGCGTAGGACTCACGGCGACCGTTACCAGTGCAGGCCACGCCCATCAGGCGGGCATTCAGCTTGTCCTGCATATAACCCTTGAGCACGCCGTTTTCGATCAGCGTGGTGCACTGGGTCTGGGTGCCTTCATCGTCCATGCTCAGGGAACCGCGACGCTCGGCCAGGGTGCCGTCATCGACGATGGTGCACAGGCTGGAGGCCACCTGCTCGCCCATCCGCCCGCTGTAGGCCGAACTGCCCTTGCGGTTGAAGTCGCCTTCCAGGCCATGGCCAACCGCTTCGTGCAGCAGCACGCCGGACCAGCCTGCGCCCATCACCACCGGCATAGTGCCTGCCGGGGCCGGAATCGCTTCGAGGTTGACCAGCGCCTGGCGCAGGGCCTCACGGGCATAGCCCATGGCGCGCTCTTCGTTATTGCTGGTCTGTTCGAGGAAGTAGCGGTAGTCGGTACGCCCGCCGCCGCCATGGCTACCGCGCTCGCGGCGGCCGTTCTGCTCGACGATCACGCTGACATTGAAACGCACCAGCGGGCGGATATCCGCGCCCAGGCTGCCGTCAGTGGCGGCAACCAGCACCCGGTCCCAGACGCCGGCCAGGCTGACCGTGACCTGCTTGATCCGTGGATCGAGGGCGCGGGTGGCGACGTCGATACGCTTGAGCAGCTCGACCTTCTCCGCGCGGCCCATTACATCCAGCGGGTTGTCCTGGGCATAGAGCGGTTTGACCAGCTGACTGTTGAACGCTTGCACGCGGCCATGCTGCCCCGCCCGGGCAATCGAACGGGCGGCCTGCGCCGCCTGGCTCAGGGCCGTGGCGGTAATCGCATTGCTGTAGGCAAAACCGGTTTTCTCACCCGACTGGGCACGCACGCCCACGCCCTGATCCAGGTTGAAGCTGCCTTCCTTGACGATGCCATCCTCCAGCGCCCAGGTTTCCGAGACCTGGCTCTGGAAATACAGGTCGGCGGCATCGATACCCGGACCAGCCAGTTCGGCCAATACCCCGGGCAGCTGCTCAAGGGTCAAACCACCCGGACCCAACAGATGTTCACTGACGGACACCAACATCTCGCTCATAACGGCTTCATCTCGTTCATGACTGCTCCACGCCAGGCAGCCGGGGTTCGGCTGTGGCAAAAAATCGTTTGTGCCGGGCCACCGGCATGCGCCGGCGGATGGCGGCCTGTTCCGCGGCATCGCGCTCGGCCACGAGCACTGCCTGGCCCGCATCCTGCTCGGCCAGCACCCGGCCCCAGGGGTCGATGATCGCGGAATGGCCAAAGGTTTCCCGACCGCCCGGATGGCTGCCACCCTGCCCGGCCGCCAGCACATAGCACTGGGTTTCGATGGCGCGTGCGCGGGTCAGCACCTGCCAGTGCGCCGCCCCGGTCACCGCGGTAAAGGCCGCCGGTAGGCTGATCAACTCGGCCCCCGCCTCGCGCAGGGCGCTAAAGAGTTCGGGAAAGCGCAGGTCGTAACACACCGTCAGCCCCAGACGCCCCAGCGGCGTGTCCGCCACGACCACCTGCTCACCGTAAGCGAAGTCATCCGACTCACGGTAACAGCCATGACTGTCGCCGACCTCCACATCGAACAGGTGCAGCTTGTCGTAACGCGCCACCCGTTGGCCGTATTCGTCGATCAGCAGCGAACAGGCGCGGGGCTTGGCCGCAGGCTGGGCGTCCGGCGGCAGCGGCAGAGTCCCCGCCACAATCCACAGGCCCAGGTCGCGGGCGGTCTGATACAACCAGGGCAGTATCGGCCCCTCGCCCACCGCTTCACGGCGGCCAAGCTCGGCCAGGTCACTGCGCCCCATGGCGGCGAAGTTTTCCGGCAACACCGCCAGCCGTGCGCCTTTGGCCGCGGCCTGTTGCAATAACAGCCGGGCCTGGGCCAGGTTGGCCAGCACATCGGCCTGACTGACCATTTGAATGACGGCGAGACTCATAGCGCAGGGCTTCCGTAGACGGCTCGAGCCATCAGCTTACAAGCCATGGCCACAGACTGCACAGCCACACGACCAAAAACGCGCACTCACTGCGGCTTTTCAAAGGGTTTGTCGAAGCTGATCTGCGGGTCCTGCCAGGGGCCCTTGACGTCGTACTGCACGCTGGCAAAGCGCGCCACCCGGTCGCCCAGCAGCTTGTCGGCAATAAACAGCGCGCCGCCAATAGCCGGGGCCCCGACGATCAGGGCGGCCAGGGGCAGGTTATTGCTTACCGGCAGGGTAACCAGCAACTTGGCATCGACCCGTTCCTGGCGCATATCCAGGGTACCGTCCAGCTCCAGGTTGCTCGAAGGCCCGGTCAGGGTCAGCGGCTCGCGGGTGACAAACACCCCCTCGCTGGCGACCAGCAGCCCCTTGACCCGGTCATAGCTCAGGCCCTTGCCCAGCAGGTCGGAGAAATCCAGGCGCAGGCGGCGGCCAATCGAGTTGAAGTTGAGCAGACCGAATACCCGCAGCGCCGAGGCCGGGCCCTGCACTTCGGAAAACTGGCCCTTGCGCATGGCTACATCCATGCTGCCGGAGAAACGCTTCAGGCCGAACCAGGCCGGCGAACCCGGCCAGTTGCCGTCGACCTCCAGGCGAAAACTCTCGCTGCTGGCGGTCGGGGCATAGCCCCAGGCGATCAGTACATCGGCCAGATCCGCGCCGCCCAGACGGCCGTTGTACCAGCTTCTGCTGGCCCCCGGTGCGCCCTGCCAGCCACCCTGGCCGGTGAGATGCAGGCCTTTGAGATTGAGATCGAGGTCGCTGAACTTGACCCCCTCCCCGCTCGGACGAATTTTCAGCGACCAGGCACCCAGGGCCTCGATCCCCTGATAAACCGTGGCGATGCGCAGGTCGATCGGCGGGATCTGGCGCGGGTCGACGCCGGCCAGCGGGTCGGGCTTGTCTACCGTCACACTGGTTTCGGCCTTGGGCTCGGCGGCGGGCAGACGCAGGTAGTCGAGGTTGAGGGCCATCGGCACTGCGGCATCATCCGCCACATCGATCCGCCCCTTGATCCGCTCGCTGTCCAGGCTCACCACCCAGCTCTGGGCGACCCGCTGCAAGCGCAGCGCCAGAGAGTCGAGCTCGGTGCCGAAGCCGCTGAAGCGGCCAATCTGCAGCTGCGCATCGTTGAACAGCTGCTGCGCCTCTGCGGTCGGCAAGCGTTTGTAGGGCTGCAACACCGCCTGCCAGGCGTCCCAGTCCAGCTCCGTGACGCGGCCGCGCAAACGCACGCCCTTGCCACCCGGCAGGCTCGCCGGGCCGTCCGCCAGACGCAATTCACCACGCCCTTCGCTGATCTGCCCGAGCGGTGCGGCGAAAGACAGACTGGCCAGCTCGGCATAATCCAACCAGTAGCGCCGCTCGGGGCCACTGAGGGTCATCCGCCAATCGGCGTAGCTGGCCGCGCCAGCGGCCTTGCCGAAGGGCGCGGGCAGCTCGATGGCCAGGCCCTGCAGGTTGGAGTCGACCCGCAGCTGGCTGTCGGCTCCATCCAGGGACAGGCGCAAGCGATAAGGCAGGCTGCCGCTCAGCGGCACCGGCTGGGTCACGCCCAGCCAGGTGCTGAGCTCACTAACGCCGACCCGGCCCGCGGCCTCAATACGCGTCAGGGCACGGCCACCGCGGCCGTCGGCCAGGGCCTTGCCACGCACCGCATGGCCCAGCACCTGGGCGCGAATATCCGGGGCACTGAGGCCGCGAGCCGTGTCGTAGCGGAAGGCTCCCTGCACCTGGCTAAGCTGCAGCAGCGGGTTGCTCAGGTTGAGCTCGGCATTGCTGCTGGCAAAATCAACCACCACCGCGGGCTGCAGCCCTTTGCGCAGCGGCAGATCGAGCTGGAGCTTGCCGCTCAGATCGCCCGCGCCACTCCAGCCGGCGAAGATTTCGGCGGTGCCCAGCGGTGCCTCCTGGAGGATTTTCAGGGCGTCATCGACATTGCTGCTCAGCTCGCTGTTAAGCAGCAAGCGTATTGGCTGCCCGGGCAAGGCCGTGGCAATCAGGGCCTGGGCATTGCTCACCCGGCTATTGAGAATGCGCCCCTCGGCCAGCTCGACGCGCACCCCGCTGTCCTCGATATAGACTTCCCCGCGCCCTTCCCGCAGCGCCGGCCAGCCGGGCTGATAGGCCAGTTCGGCGTCGCGCACGGCAAAGAACAGACTGAGGCTGCGCGCGGCACGGTCCGCGCCCTTGTTCAGCGAGCCCTGGTACTGGAAGAAGCCTTCATCCACCCGGCCGCTGCGAATCGCGCTTTTCAGCCAGGTGTTCAGCTCGGGGCTCAGGCCTGGGGATCGGCTCGGCAGGTATTTCTCGGTAAAGCGCGCATCGCCATCACGCAGACCGACGCGCAGATCCATATAGTCTTCGGCCAAAGGATCGCGCATCAGGCGGATCAGGAAGTCGCCGGCAATCGCACCCTCTTCGCCCACCACTTGCAGATAGGGGCTGCGCAGGGTGAATGCCTGCTCATCGAGCTGCCAGGTGAGCCGCGCATTGGCGGTGCTGTAGCGCCAGGGCTGGGGGAACAGGGTTTCCAGATGCAGGGAGAAGTTTTCCGTGGCCATCCGCAGCTCGCCCTGGGCGAGGTCACCGCTGATGCTGCCATTGACGTTTTCCGCCGCCGGTGACGCCAGGTAGGCGGCAAAGCCGATACCTTCGAGATTGGCCGAGAACTGCAGACGGCCAGGCCCCTCGACCTGCGGCCGGTAATCAAGTTGCAGGTTACGTACCGCGCCCTTGGGATTGAGCTGCGCCAGCACGGCCAGGGCCTTTTCCGGCAGAGGGGCCAGCGCCGCCACCAGCGGCTGCAGGGGAGCCAGGTCGAGGTGGTCGGCACTGAGCAGCCATTGTTCTTGCAGCTCCGCACTGCTCGCCTGCTGGCTGAGGGCCACGCGCACCTCGCCCCAACGCTGCTCGCCCTGGCTGAAGGCGAGGTCATCGAACAGCACCTCGGAGCCCTCGGCGGTGCGGGTGAAGTAGGCGTTCAGGCTCAGGTTGTTCAGCGCCACCGACTCACGCGAGCCATAGCCCCCCTGCAACTGCGGCGCGTGCAGACGACTGACCGCACGCTGTACCGCCCCCTCGGCCCAGGACAACCAGACCTCGCCGCCGGCCTGCAAGCGCTCGAGCCGCCACTGCGCCAGCAGGCTGGCAGGCACCCAGGCCGCCCAGTCGCTCTGCGGCAGGCTCAGATACAGCTCGGCCTGGGCCTCGCGCCAGCGTTCAGGCTGCAGCCGGGTGCGGATCTGCAGAGCCAGCGGCTGGCCATCGGGCAGCAGCAGGCGACCGTCCAGGCGCTGGCTAAAGCTGCCGTTGCGCAGCGTCAGGTTGACGTAGGTCAGGGTGCGCGCCGGCTGCTCGAACGCCTGCAAGGTCACCTGGCTATTGAGCAGCGACAGCCGTTTGACCGCCTGCAGCTGGCGCAATAGCTGGGCTACGTCCAAGGGTACGGCCGTCTCGCGCGGAGCCAGGCCCTGCAGCTCCCAGCCACCCTCGGCATCCTGCTGGACCAGCAGTTTCAACCCCTCCAGCTCCAGACGCGCCACCCGCAGTTGCCGCGCCGCCAGGCTGGCCAGCACATCGGGCACCACCCGCACCTGATCGAGCTGCAGGGCTCCCTGGCCTTCGCCGACCTGCAGGTCATGGGCGATCAGCACCGGCGCAAAGCCCTGCCAGCGGCCTTCCAGGGTGCCGATGCGCACCGGCATGGCCAGCGCCGCGGAGGCCTTGTCTTCCACCTCCAGGCGGTATTCGGCGGCCAGGGGCAACAGCTCCCGGCCGAGACTGACATACAGCGCCGCCAGCACCAGGCCGAGCGCACAGAGCCCCAGCGTCCAGCGCAACAGGGTCATGGTCCAGCGAGCCAAGGCCTCCATTCAGCTTATACCCGGCCTAACAGATGAGGGTTCAGAGCAGCACCACATCGTATTGCTCCTGGGAGTACATGGTCTCGACCTGAAACTTGATGGTGCGACCGATAAAGGCCTCCAGATCGGCGACATTGCCCGACTCCTCGTCGAGCAGGCGGTCGACCACCTTCTGGTTGGCCAGCACCCGGTAGCCCTCGGCCTGGTAGGCCCGAGCTTCGCGCAGGATCTCGCGGAAGATTTCGTAGCAGATGGTTTCCGCGGTCTTCAGCTTGCCGCGGCCCTGGCAGGCACTGCAGGGCTCGCAGAGCACCTGCTCGATGCTTTCGCGGGTGCGCTTGCGGGTCATCTGTACCAGGCCCAGCTCGGTGATGCCGATGATATTGGTCTTGGCGTGGTCGCGTTCCAGCTGCTTTTCCAGGGTGCGCAGTACCTGGCGCTGGTGCTCCTCATCTTCCATGTCGATAAAGTCGATGATGATGATCCCACCCAGATTGCGCAGGCGCAGCTGGCGGGCGATGGCCGTGGCCGCCTCCAGATTGGTCTTGAAGATGGTTTCTTCCAGCGTACGGTGGCCGACGAAGGCCCCGGTGTTGACGTCGATAGTGCTCATCGCCTCGGCCGGATCGATGATCAGATAGCCGCCGGACTTGAGCGGCACCTTGCGTTCCAGGGCGCGCTGGATCTCGTCCTCGACGCCGTACAGGTCGAAGATCGGCCGCTCGCCGGGGTAGTGCTCGAGGCGGTCAGCGATTTCCGGCATCAGCTCAGCGACGAACTGGGTGATTTTCTGGAAGGTCTCCCGGGAGTCGACGCGGATCTTCTCGATCTTCGGGTTGACCAGGTCGCGCAGGGTGCGCAGCGCCAGGGACAGATCCTCGTAGATCACCAGCGGCGTCGGGCCGACCTTCATCTGCGTGGCGATCTGCTCCCACAGGCGGCGCAGGTAGCGGATATCGGCGAGGATCTCCTCGGCCCGAGCCCCATCGGCAGCGGTACGCAGGATAAAGCCGCCGGCTTCCTCGATGCCTTCGGCAGCCACACAGTCGGCCACCACCTGCTTGAGGCGCTCGCGCTCGGCTTCGTCCTCGATCTTCAGCGAGATGCCGACATGGGCGGTGCGCGGCATATACACCAGGTAGCGCGAGGGAATCGACAGCTGGGTGGTCAGGCGCGCGCCCTTGGTGCCGATCGGGTCCTTGGTCACCTGCACCACCAGGCTCTGGCCTTCGTGGACCAGGGCGCTGATGCTTTCCACCGCGCTGCCTTCACGGCTGGAGATTTCCGCGGCATGAATAAAAGCCGCGCGCTCCAGGCCGATATCGACGAAGGCCGCCTGCATCCCCGGCAATACCCGCACCACCTTGCCCTTGTAGATATTGCCGACGATGCCACGCTTCTGCGTACGCTCGACGTGCACTTCCTGCAGCACGCCGTTTTCCACCAGCGCCACACGCGATTCCATCGGCGTGATATTGATCAGAATTTCTTCGCTCATGGCTCTATCTCTTGTCCGGCGAAGCAGCAAGCCGGGGAACGCATACCTTCAGCACTCACCCGCGACCCGCAACCTCTTGACTGTGAACCGGCAACGACTGCCAGCACGGAATGGCAAATTCTTCGAGCAGCTCGGCGGTTTCGCAGAGGGGCAAGCCCACTACTGCCGAATAACTGCCCTGCAACTGGCTGACGAACACTGCCGCCAGCCCTTGAATCGCGTAACTGCCAGCCTTGTCCTGGGGCTCGCCGCTGGCCCAGTAGGCGGCAATTTCCTCGGCGCGCAACGGCCGAAAGCTCACCTGACTGCTGACCACCCGCACGGCAACCCGCGCAGGGCTAACCAGAGCCACGGCCGTCAGCACCTGATGGCTGCGCCCGGACAGAGCCCGCAGCGTCGCCTGGGCCTCGGCCGCATCGGCGGGCTTGCCCAGAATACGCCCATCCAGCACCACGGCCGTATCGGCACCGAGCACCACGGCATCCAGTGGCTGGCTCAACGCGGCCAGACCGGCCTGCGCTTTCGCCCGCGCCAGACGCTCTACATAGGCGACTGGCAGCTCATCTGGCAATGGATTTTCATCAATGGGGACGATTTGGCTGAGAAAGGGCACGCCAATCTGCGTCAACAATTCACGTCGACGCGGCGAACCGGATGCCAGATAGAGCGTGGCCATGCAGACTTCTCCCTGTCGGATAAGCGCAAGGCCCGCAGGCCCTGCTCAATTGACGCCAATGCGTCGCTGCAACCCCCGCAGGATCGCGCAGACCCAGGGCCAGAGCAACGCACTGACCAGTGCGGGGAATACGAATTCGAGGGTCGGCTGACGGTTGCCGGTCAGGGCATGCAGCCACAGTTGCACCAGTTGCGCCAGGCCGAATACCACCAGCAGCACCATGCTTTGCTGCCACATGGGGAACATGCGCAAGCGCTGATGCAGGGTCAGTACCAGAAAGGTGATCAGGGTCAGCACCAGGGCATTCTGCCCGAGTAGCGAACCATTCAGCACATCGGCCAGCAGCCCCAGGCACCAGGCCGTGGTCATCCCCACGCGATGGGGCAAGGCCAGCACCCAGAAGGTCAGAAACAGCGCCAGCCACAGCGGCCGCCCCATTTCCATAAAGCGCGGCATGCTGGAAACACTGAGCAGCAGGGCAAAGCCCAGGGTCAGCCAGACCACCCACAGATTGCTCGCCCGCGTCGACCTCATTGCTCAGCCTCCACTGCAGGGGCCGGCTCAGAGACCGGGGCCGCGGCTGGCGGCGTACCCGCCTGCTGGAGAATTTCCCGGTCCAGGGCTTCCTGGGCCTGCGCCGACTCGGTGGCGCGATCCTCCGGCGAACGCGGATCGGTAAACACCAGCAGCATATAGCGGCTGCGGTTGAGGCTGGCGGTGGGCATGGCGCGCACAATGGCGAAGGGCTGACCGGAATCGTGGATCACCTCGGTCACGGTGGCCACCGGATAACCCGCCGGAAAGCGCTGACCTAGGCCCGAGCTGACCAGCAGGTCGCCTTCCTTGATATCCGCGGTATCGGCCACGTGGCGCAGTTCCAGGCGTTCCGGGTTGCCGGTGCCGCTGGCAATGGCGCGCAAACCGTTGCGGTTGACCTGCACCGGAATGCTGTGGGTGGTGTCGGTAAGCAGCAGCACCCGCGAACTGTAGGGCAGCACTTCCACCACCTGACCCATCAGGCCACGGGCATCCAGCACCGGCTGGCCGAGCAGCACGCCGTCCTGCGCACCCTTGTCGATCAGGATGCGGTGGGTGAAGGGATTGGGGTCGATACCGATCAATTCGGTGGCCAGCACCTCGTCGTCGACCAGGGCGGAGGAGTTGAGCAGCTCGCGCAGACGCACGTTCTGCTCGGTCAGCGCGGCGAGCTTCTGCAGGCGGCGCTGCAGCCTCAGCTGCTCGGTCTTGAGTCGCTCGTTCTCGGCGGTCAGTTCGCTACGCGAACTCAGGCCCTGGGTAGCACTTTCCCACAGGGTTACCGGCAGACGGCCGAGCCAGTACACCGGCTCTACGATCAGGCCGAGCTGGGTACGCAAGGGTTTGAGCACGGCAAAGCGGGCATCCACCACCATCAGCGCAACCGCTAACACGGTGAACACCAGCAGGCGTACGCCGAGCGAAGGACCTTTGGTGAATAGCGGTTTGATGGCGAGTTCCTCGTAGCCACAAGCTTCAAGTTGCTGGCGACAAACCAAAGCCGAGCCGGGGTGTATTCAGCTTGCAGCTTGTCGCCTGGGGCTTACTCGCTGGACAGCAGGTCCATGGTGTGGCGATCCATCATTTCCAGAGCCTTGCCGCCACCACGGGCCACACAGGTCAGCGGGTCTTCGGCAACGATCACCGGCAAACCGGTTTCCTGGGCCAGCAGCTTGTCCAGGTCACGCAGCAATGCGCCACCGCCGGTCAGCACCAGGCCACGCTCGGCAATGTCGGACGCCAGTTCTGGCGGCGATTGCTCCAGGGCGCTTTTCACCGCCTGGACGATGGTCGCCAGGGATTCCTGCAGCGCTTCGAGCACTTCGTTGGAGTTCAGGGTAAAGCTGCGCGGTACGCCTTCGGCCAGATTACGGCCACGTACGTCGACTTCACGCAGTTCGCCACCGGCGTAAGCGGTGCCGATTTCCTGCTTGATCCGCTCAGCGGTGGATTCACCGATCAGCGAACCGTAGTTGCGGCGCACGTAGGTGATGATCGCTTCGTCGAAACGGTCGCCGCCAACCCGTACGGATTCTGCGTAAACCACACCGTTCAGGGAGATCAGCGCGATTTCAGTGGTACCACCACCGATATCGACGACCATCGAACCGCGTGCTTCTTCCACCGGCAGGCCGGCACCGATGGCAGCAGCCATTGGCTCTTCGATCAGGAACACTTCACGGGCACCGGCACCAAGGGCCGATTCGCGGATGGCGCGACGCTCCACCTGAGTGGATTTGCACGGCACGCAGATCAGCACGCGCGGCGACGGCTGCAGGAAGCTGTTTTCGTGAACCTTGTTGATAAAGTACTGAAGCATTTTCTCGCAGACGCTGAAGTCGGCGATTACACCGTCCTTCATCGGGCGGATAGCGGCGATGTTACCTGGGGTACGACCGAGCATGCGCTTGGCCTCGGTACCGACCGCCACCACGCTCTTCTGGTTGCCGTGGGTACGGATAGCGACGACCGACGGCTCGTTCAGCACGATGCCGCGTTCGCGAACATAAATCAGGGTATTGGCAGTGCCCAGATCGATCGAAAGATCACTGGAAAACATGCCACGCAGTTTTTTGAACATGGGATAAGGACCCTAGGCAACGCGTGGGTAAAAAAGTGCGGCAAACTCTAACAACGACAGGGATTTTGAGCAAGGCACCAATATGTTAGATTGGCTGTTTTTCCGGGCTTTAAGGCCCATCATCGCGGCCTTTGACTGCCAGCTTCCATTATCCGTTCCCTGCACCCGCATGCAGGTCAACTCGTGCAAATTTCCATAGGCAGCCACCCGATTGCGCTGCTTTGTAGAGGGAGAAACCTGATGGCGCTTGAACGCTCCGAAGTGGAAAAGATCGCCCATCTGGCCCGACTGGGCCTGAATGAGGCCGATATTCCGAGTACTACCGAGACGCTCAACACGATTCTCGGCCTGATTGACCAGATGCAAGCGGTCAATACCGATGGCATCGAACCCCTGGCTCACCCGCTGGAAGCCACCCAGCGCCTGCGCGCCGACCAGGTCACCGAAGTCAATCAGCGCGAGGCTTACCAGGCCATCGCCCCGGCCGTCGAGAACGGCCTGTATCTGGTTCCGAAAGTCATCGAGTAAGGGAAACCGCCTAGCCATGTATCAATTGACCCTGGCCGAGATCGCCCGCGGACTCGCCGACAAGCAATTTTCCGCCGAAGAACTGACCCGCGGCCTGCTGGCACGCATTCAGCAACTCGACCCGCAGCTCAACAGCTTTATCACCGTCACCGAAGCGTCCGCCATTGAGCAGGCCAAAGCCGCTGACGCCCGCCGCGCCAGTGGCGAGAGCGGTGCCCTGCTCGGCGCGCCCATCGGCCACAAGGACCTGTTCTGCACCCAGAACGTGCTGACCAGCTGCGGTTCGAAGATCCTCACCGGCTTTAACGCCCCGTATAACGCCACCGTGGTGGAGAAACTCGCCGCCGCCGGTGCCGTGACCTTGGGCAAGCTGAACATGGACGAGTTCGCCATGGGCTCGGCCAACGAGTCCAGCCACTACGGCCCGGTCAAGAACCCCTGGGATCTGACCCGCGTCCCCGGCGGCTCCTCCGGCGGTTCGGCCGCAGCCGTGGCAGCGCGCCTGCTGCCAGCGGCAACCGGCACCGACACTGGCGGCTCGATTCGCCAACCCGCTGCACTGACCAACCTCACCGGGATCAAGCCGACCTACGGCCGCGTGTCGCGCTGGGGCATGATCGCCTACGCCTCCAGCCTCGATCAGGGCGGCCCACTGGCCCGCACCGCCGAAGACTGCGCGCTAATGCTGCAGGCCATGGCCGGTTTCGATGCCAAGGACTCGACCTGCGTCGATCAGCCGGTCGATGACTACCTGGCCGCACTCAGCCGGCCGTTGAACGGCCTGCGCATCGGCCTACCGAAGGAATACTTCGGCGCGGGTCTGGACGCACGCATCGGTGAGAAGGTGATGGCTGTTGTAGAGGAGCTGAAAAAACTCGGCGCCACAGTTAAAGAAATCTCGCTGCCGAATATGCAGCACGCGATTCCCGCCTACTACGTAATCGCCCCGGCAGAAGCCAGCTCCAACCTGTCGCGCTTCGACGGTGTGCGCTTTGGCTACCGCTGCGAAAACCCGGTGAATCTGGAAGACCTGTACAAGCGCTCCCGCGGTGAAGGCTTTGGTGCCGAGGTTAAACGCCGCATTATGGTCGGCACCTACGCGCTGTCTGCCGGTTACTACGACGCCTACTACCTCAAGGCGCAGAAAATCCGCCGGCTGATCAAGAACGACTTCGTCGCTGCCTTCAATGACGTCGACGTGATTCTCGGCCCAACCACGCCAAACCTGGCCTGGAAACTGGGCGAGAAGAACAACGATCCGGTCGCCGCCTACCTGGAAGACATCTACACCATCACCGCCAACCTCGCCGGCATCCCCGGCCTGTCGATGCCTGCCGGCTTCGTCGATGGCTTGCCGGTCGGTGTGCAGCTGCTCGCTCCTTACTTCCAGGAAGGCCGCCTGCTCAACGTCGCCCACCAGTACCAACAGGTCACTGACTGGCACACACAAGCTCCGGCTGGATTCTGAGGACGACTGACATGCAATGGGAAACCGTGAACCGTGGTCTGCCTGGAAATTCACGCCCAGTTCAGCGCCAGCAAGTCACTGACTGGCATCAACCAGTCCTGAGCGGATTCTAAGGAGCACTGATATGCAATGGGAAACCGTAATCGGGCTGGAAATCCACGCCCAGCTCAGCACCCAATCGAAGATTTTCTCCTCCAGCGCCATCGCCTTCGGTGCCGAGCCCAACACCCAGGCCAGCCTGGTTGACCTCGGTATGCCCGGCACCCTGCCGGTGCTCAACGCCGAAGCCGTGCGCATGGCCTGCAAGTTCGGCCTGGCAATTGACGCCGAGATCGCGCCGAGTAACGTCTTCGCCCGTAAGAACTACTTCTACCCGGACCTGCCCAAGGGCTACCAGACCAGCCAGATGGATCACCCCATCGTCGGCAAGGGCTTCCTCGACATCACCCTGGAAGACGGCACCAGCAAGCGCATCGGCATCACCCGCGCCCATCTGGAAGAAGACGCCGGCAAGAGCCTGCACGAAGACTTCCACGGCATGAGCGGCATCGACCTTAACCGCGCCGGCACGCCGCTGCTGGAAATCGTCTCCGAGCCGGATATCCGTTCGGCCAAGGAAGCGGTGGCCTATGTCAAAGCCATCCACGCCCTGGTGCGTTATCTGGGCATCTGCGACGGCAACATGGCCGAAGGCTCGCTGCGCTGCGACTGCAACGTCTCGGTACGGCCAAAAGGCCAGGCCGAGTTCGGCACCCGCGCCGAGATCAAGAACGTCAACTCGTTTCGCTTTATCGAAAAAGCCATCAACCACGAAGTGCAGCGGCAGATCGAGCTGATTGAAGACGGCGGCAAGGTGGTGCAGGAAACCCGCCTGTACGACCCGAACAAGGACCAGACGCGCTCCATGCGCAGCAAGGAAGAAGCCAACGACTACCGTTACTTCCCCTGCCCGGATCTACTACCGGTGGTGATCGAGCAAAGCTTCCTCGATGAAATCCGCGCCAGCCTGCCGGAGCTGCCGGTCGAAAAGCGCGCGCGTTTTGAGCGTGAGTTCGGCCTGTCCACCTATGACGCCGACGTACTGGCCGCCAGCCGTGAGATGGCCAATTACTTCGAGGCGGTCAATGCCGTGTGTGGCGACGCCAAGCTGGCCGCCAACTGGGTGATGGGCGAGCTGTCCAGCCTGCTCAACAAGGACAACCTGGACATCGACCAGTCGCCGGTTTCCGCCGAGCAGTTGGGCGGGATGATCCTGCGCATCAAGGACAACACCATCAGCGGCAAGATCGCCAAGATGGTCTTCGAGGCCCTGGCCGCGGGTGAAGGCGCGACTGCTGACGAAGTGATCGAGAAGAAAGGCCTCAAGCAGGTCACCGACTCCGGTGCCATCGAAAGCATGCTGGACGAAGTGCTGGCAGCCAACGCCGAGCAGGTCGAACAGTACCGCGCCAGCGATGAAGCCAAGCGCGGCAAGATGTTCGGCTTCTTTGTCGGCCAGGCCATGAAGGCCTCTAAAGGCAAGGCCAACCCCGGCCAGGTGAACGAATTGCTGAAGAAGAAACTCGAAGGCTGAGCCTTCAAATAGCAACCAATCGACGCCGGGCTTGCCCGGCGTTCGTCGATCAGGAGGAACTACGAATGCCTACTCGTAGCCCGGATGCAATCCGGGAACCCTTGCCGCCCCGGATTGCATCCGGGCTACGGACACGCTCGCTGCTGCGCAACGGCCTGATCTTCAGCGCGCTGGCCTTGCTCGCCGGCTGCGCCAGCCCGAGCCGGGTCGACACCCAGGGTTACAGCGCCGAGGGCAAAGCGTCCTACTACGGTGCCAGACATCACGGCAGAAAGACCGCCAGCGGCGAACGTTTCAACCAGCATGGCCTGACCGCTGCCCATCGCAGCCTGCCCTTTGGCACCCGGGTGCGGGTGACCAACCTGCACAACGACAAACAGGTGGTGGTGCGCATCAACGACCGCGGCCCCCACGCCAGGGGGCGAATTATCGACCTGTCGCAAAAGGCCGCAGAGCAACTCGACATGCTCCGCGCTGGCGTAGTGCCGGTGCGGGTGCAACAACTGGCGGACTGACCCAGGACAACCGTTGGCACAAATAAACATACAGCCCCCACTGGCAGCCCAACTGGGGGTGATTAAACTAGCGCCACTTTTATGGAGCCCCTTGCAATGACCCTGATGACCTTTGTTTATCTGATCGCAGGCCTGGTGCTGCTGGTCGCCGGTGCCGAGGTTTTGGTGCGCGGTGCCGCCAAGCTGGCCGCCCAGTTTGGCATTCCACCGCTGATCATCGGCCTGACCGTGGTGGCCTTCGGCACCAGCGCGCCGGAAACCGCCGTCAGCGTACAAGCTGCATTGAACGGCAGCGGCGACCTGGCCATCGGCAACGTGATCGGCAGCAATATCGCCAACGTCCTGCTGATTCTCGGCCTGACCGCTGTGGTGGCACCGCTGATCGTCTCGCGCCAGCTGATCCGCCTGGATGTGCCAATCATGATCGGTGCCAGCCTGGTGGTGTATGCCCTGGCCTGGGACGGCAGCCTTAGCCGCCTCGACGGCGCGCTGCTGTTTGCCGGCGTGCTTGCCTACACCAGCTTCCTGATTATCAGCTCGCGCCGCGACAAGACCGCCAGCGAGGACGACGAATTCGCCAAGGAGTTCGGCCTTAATGAGCCGGCCAAACCCTACGCCTGGGTAATCAATCTGGGGCTGATCATTGCCGGCCTGGTGCTGCTGGTCAGCGGCTCCAACTTCCTGGTTGAGAGCGCCGTCACCATGGCCCGCGCACTGGGCATCTCAGAGCTGGTGATCGGCCTGACCGTGGTCGCGATCGGCACCTCGCTGCCGGAACTGGCCACCTCGATCATGGCTGCCATCAAAGGCGAGCGTGATATCGCCGTGGGCAATATCGTCGGCAGCAACATTTTCAACCTGCTCTGCGTACTGGGCCTGGCCTCGATGATCTCCCCGCAAGCCATCAGCGTGGCCGCCAACGCACTGGCCTTCGACTTCCCGGTAATGATCGCGGTGGCCGTGGCCTGCCTGCCGATCTTCTTCGCCGGCTACCGCATCAACCGCTGGGAAGGCCTGCTGTTCCTCGCCTATTACGTGGCCTACACGGTCTACCTGGTACTGTCGTCGACCGGCCGACCGTTCGCCGAAGTCTTTGGTGACGCCATGCTCGGCTACGCCCTGCCGCTGACCGCCGTGACCCTGGTAATCATCGCCGGCCGCGCCTGGCACAAGCAGCGTGGCCAGGAGGTTTAGCCTGTGAGTGACAGCCACGAGCAGGGCCTGAAAGTCCGCCGCGAAGTAATGGGCGATGCCTTTGTCGACCGCGCCCTGGGTAACGCCACCGACTTTACCCAGCCGCTGCAGGACTTCGTTAACGAGCACGCCTGGGGCGGCGTGTGGACCCGCGAAGGACTGGATCGCAAGACCCGCAGCCTGATCACCCTATCGGCGCTTACTGCGCTGAAATGCCCGCAGGAGCTGAAAGGCCATGTGCGTGGCGCGTTGAACAATGGCTGCAGCGTAGAAGAAATTCGCGAAACCCTGCTGCACTGCGCGGTGTATGCCGGCGTGCCGGCGGCCATCGATGCCTTTCGCGCGGCGCAGGAAGTGATCGACGACTACCAGCAAGCCTGAAGGCAACAAAATGAAGCCGGGCACTGCCCGGCTTTTTTATGCCCGCGGGATGGCTATATCCAGCCGCCCCACTGCAACAGCAATAGCCCAAGGTTGGTGGTAACCACCGCTACCAGGGTGGTGATCACGATGATCGCCGCCGCCAGTTCATGATTGGCACCCACCGCGCGGGCCATGACGAAGCTGGCCGCCGCCGTGGGGCTGGCGAAATACAGGAAGAGGATCGCCAGATCCGCCTCGCGAAAACCGTACAGCCAGGCACCAGAAGTGGCCAGTAGCGGCAACCAGACCATCTTCATCAGGCTCGCGCTAAGCGCCGTGCCGCTGCTCTGGCGCAACGAGGCCAGGCTGAGGGTGCCGCCGATGCAGATCAGCGCCAGCGGCAGGGTCATCTGCGCAAAGTACTCGGCCGAGGTCATCAGCCAGCCCGGCAACGGAATCCGCCAGTAGGCGAAGGGAATCGCCAGCAACACACCAATAATCAGCGGATTGACCAGGATGCTCTTGCCGATGGCCAGCGGCCCGGTCTTGGCACCGGGGCTGTAGATGGCCAGGACAATGGCCGAAAGCACGTTGTAGCAAAGGATCACCACCCCACCGAGCACAGCGCCCAAAGACAGGCCGTAGTCGCCATACAGACTGGTGGCCAGCGCCAGGCCGATGATGCCGTTGTTACCGCGAAACGCGCCCTGGGTGTAAATGCCGCGATCCTCGCGGGGGATGCGCCAGATCGCCCAGCCCCAGGCCAGGGTGAAGCAGACCAGGGTGGCAACCACAAAGAACAGCAGCAGCGCCGGTTGCAACGCCGCGCTCAGGTCTGCTTTGACGATGCCGAGAAACAGCAGGGTCGGCATGGTGCCGCGAAACACCAGGCTCGAGGCCGTGTTGATAAAAGCGGTGTCGATCCAGTGCAGGCGCTTGAGCACCACGCCGAGAAACAGCATGGCGAATACCGGTGCAGTGATGGCGAGGGTTTGCTGGACGACGGCAAGCATGGCAGCCCCTGGGCAGACGATTTGCTTAGGGGGCTAATAATAGCAAGAGAAGAGGTACGACAACCTAGCACTATCCGCGCGTAGCCGGATCTTCGTCGGAGATACGATTTCGGCTGCTGCGTAGGAGATGCCCCGTCGTCCAGACGCCGCGCTGTCGCGCAGCAAACTGGGGGCAATTGCGTCTTTCGGCTTGTAGGTATCTGTAGGAGCGGGCCATGCCCGCGATGCGTTTCGCGGGCATGGGCTAGGTGCCCCCGCCGCTCCTACATCCGCTACCGGCCTCAGCGGCGTACCGGGCGCTTCTGCAATTTGCGCTGCAGGGTGCGCCGGTGCATGCCCAGGGCGCGGGCCGTGGCGGAGATATTGCCTTCATGCTCGCTGAGCACGCGCTGGATATGCTCCCATTGCAAGCGGTCCACCGACATCGGGTTTTCCGGCACCAGGGTATCCAGGTCGGCATGCTGGGTCAGCAGCGCGGCCAGCACATCGTCGGCATCGGCCGGCTTGCACAGGTAGTTGCAGGCCCCGCGCTTGATCGCCTCCACCGCGGTGGCGATGCTCGAGTAGCCGGTGAGGATCACCACGCGCATCTCGGCGTCCAGCTCCAGCAGCTTGGGCAGCAGCACCAGGCCGGAGTCGCCTTCCATCTTCAGGTCCAGTACGGCGTAGTCCGGCATATCCTGCTCAGCCAGGGCCAGGCCTTCCTCGGCGGAGCTGGCGGTGGACACCCGCAGGCCGCGGCGGCTCATGGCGCGAGCCATGACGCGGGTAAAGGTCGGATCATCATCGACCAGCAGCAAATGCGGTTGTTCTTCGCCTTCGAACAGCACTTCATCGCTCATTCGGGTAGTTCCTTACGCTCGGCCATAGGCACGCGGCAACTTCAGCTCGGTGAGCGTGCCGCCTTCTTCGTGGTTATACAGTTTAACCGTGCCGCCGGCACGGGTGACGCTGGCCTGACTGAGAAACAGGCCCAGGCCGAAGCCCTTGCCCTTGGTGGTAAAAAACGGCCGCCCCAGCTGCTCGGCAATCGCCAGTGGCACGCCCGCACCGAAGTCGCGAATGCTCAGGCGCAGCCACTGGTGATCCCAGTCCAGGCGAATATCCAGCTTGTCCGGGCAGGCATCGGCGGCGTTGTTCAGCAGGTTGAGCAGCGCCTGGCTCAGGTCGGCCGGCGGCATCATCCGCGGCGGCGCGCCACGGCCCAGGCATTGATAGCGATAGCTGGCCTCGGGACGCATCAGGTGCCAGCGATTGAGGGTGGTTTCCAGCCACTCCACAGAAGACATGTCGACCACCGCCTGACGACGATCCGCCTCGGCGGCGCGTACCAGGTGTTGCAGGGTTTCCTTGCACAGCTTGACCTGCTCCTGCAGCACCGCCAGGTCCTCCTGCAGGGTCGGCTCCTGATGCTCGCGGCGCAGCTCCTTGATCAGCACGCTCATGGTCGCCAGCGGCGTGCCCAGCTCGTGGGCGGCACCGGCGGCCTGGGTCGCCACGGCGAGCAACTGCTGGTCGCGCAAGCCTTCCTCGCGGCGCTCGGCGCGCAGCTCTTCCTGATGGCGCAACTCCTCGGCCATCTTCGCGACGAAGAAGGTGATCAAGCCGGCGGCCAGGGCAAAGCTCAGCCACATGCCGTAGATCAGCAGAATTTCCCGCGGCCCCGCGGGTAGGTCCAGGGGGTGCGACCAGACCAGCAGAAAGGTGTAACCACCCAGCGCCAGGCCGGACAGGGTGATGGTGTACAGCCAGGGCAGAGTCGCCGCAGCGATGGTCAGGGGCACCAGGTAATAGGACACGAAGGGGTTGGTCGAGCCGCCCGAGTAGTACAACAGCAGGCTATGAATGATCAGGTCACAGGCCAGTTGCCCAGCGTATTCCAGCTCCGTCACCGGCCAGGGGCCACGCAGACGCACCGCCGTAAGGAGGCACACCACCAGGGAAATACCGAGGGTGACGCTCAGCTCCAGCCAGGGCAATGGCAGCGCCCCGGACTTGTAGGCCAGGCCCACGGAGCCGGCCTGGGCGGCCAGCACCAGAATACGGATCAGGGTCAGACGCCAGAGATTTTGCCGACTGGCCGACAGCAACTGCACAGGTGCGAGCATGGGCTCTCCAAAAAACGCTCAGTCAACAAGCCGCAGGAGTATAACCAAGCCACTGTGCGCCCAACTGCGGCAACACGCCGCAGCGGGGTAATCTGAAAAATAGGGGAACCCGCTTTAACCCGTTTAATCAGATAGCACCGTCTACCCTCTGGAAAGCCGCGCATAACCCATGCGCTCATCACATAAAGGAATCGTCATGCTGCCATTGTCCCGCCTCGCCACCGCCCTGCTGCTCAGCGCCACCACCCTGTTGAGCGCCACGGCCATGGCCGAAGAGGCCCGCTACAACCAGGTTTCCCTGCGCGCCGAGGTCAATCAGGAAATCGCCCACGACCTGATGCACGTCACCCTCTACAGCGAAGCCCAGGACAGCGACCCGGCCGCCCTCGCCGCCCAGATCAGCAAGACCCTCAACGCCAGCATCGCCCAGGCGCGCAAGGTCGAGGGTGTCAGCGTCACCTCCGGCAGCCGCCACAGCTATCCGGTCTACGACGACAAGGGCCAAAAAATCACTGCCTGGCGCGAACGCGCCGAACTGCGCCTGGAAAGCGCCGATTTCAGCGCCCTGTCCAAGCTCACCGGGGAAATGCTGCAGACCCTGAAAATGGGCGGGATGAACTTCAGCATCGCCACCCCAACCCGCAAGACCCACGAAGACGCCCTGCTCAAGGACGCCGTGGCAGCCTTTAAAGCTCGCGCCCAACTGGCCGCCGAAGCTCTCGGCGGCAATGGCTACAAGCTGGTCAGCCTGAGCCTCAACAGCGGCGGTTTCCAGCCACCGATGCCGATGCGCATGGAGCGAATGAAAGGCGCGGCGATGATGGATGCGGCGGTCACTCCCGAGATCGAAGCCGGCACCAGCCAGGTCACTATCAACGCCGATGGCGTAATCGAAGTGCAGATGCCCTGAGGACCAGCGCAACGTTTGCTGCGCGTCGGCCCCAGAGAGAAGCATCACCTGCTACAAACAGAAGCAGCGCCGTTATCCGACGATAGCGGCGCTTTGCCATATTTTCCCCGCATATTTATAGAAATGCGACAACAACATACGACTGCCTCGCCATTCCTGCTCTCTCCGCGCCATGCCCCTTGCCTACGGCATACACCCTGCATAGTTTCTCCCAAGGTCTCCACAAGAGACCCCTCAGGATCAAAACCACAATAACCATGAGGTCACTATGCGTAAGAACGCCGTCATCCAGGCTTTACTCACCGCTGGGCTGATCGCCAGCACCCCACTTGCCAGCGCCGCCGGCAATCTGGTGTTCTGCTCCGAAGGCAGCCCCGCCGGGTTCGACCCTGGCCTGTACACCACCGGCACCGATTTCGATGCAGCAGCAGAAACCGTATTCAACCGCCTGAGCCAGTTCGAGCGTGGCGGCACCGCAGTGATCCCCGGCCTCGCCGAAAAATGGGACATCAGCGAAGACGGCCTGAGCTACACCTTCCACCTGCGCCCAAAGGTGAAATTCCACACCACCGAATACTTCACGCCAAGCCGCGACTTCAACGCTGATGACGTGCTGTTCACCTTCCAGCGCATGCTCGATAAAGAGCACCCCTTCCGCAAAGCCTACCCGTCGGAGTTCCCCTATTTCACCGACATGGGCATGGACGCCAATATCGCCAAGGTCGAAAAACTCGACGACATGACAGTCCGGTTCAGCCTCAACGAGATCGACGCCGCCTTTATCCAGAACCTGGCGATGAGCTTTGCCTCGATCCAGTCCGCCGAGTACGCCGATAGCCTGCTCAAGGCCGGCAAGGCCGCCGATATCAACCAGAAGCCCATCGGCACCGGGCCGTTCGTGTTCAGCCGTTACCAGAAAGACGCGGTGATCCGCTTCAAGGGCAACAAGGAATATTGGCAACCGGATGAGGTGAAAATCGACAACCTGATCTTCGCCATCAACACCGACGCCTCGGTGCGCATGCAGAAGCTCAAGGCCGGCGAATGCCAGGTCACCCTGTTCCCGCGCCCGGCGGATCTGGACTCGCTGAAAAAAGACCCGAACCTCGACATGCCCGAGCAGGCCGGGTTCAACGTCGGCTATATCGCCTACAACGTCACCCACCCGCCGTTCGACCAGCTGGAAGTGCGCCAGGCGCTGGACATGGCGGTAAACAAGCAAGGGATCATCGACGCGGTGTACCAGAGCGCCGGTCAGCTGGCGGTCAACGGCATGCCGCCGACCCAGTGGTCCTATGACAACAGCATCAAGGACCCCGCCTACAACCCGGAAAAAGCCAAGGAACTGCTCAAGGCCGCCGGTATCAAGGAAGGCACCGAGATCACCCTGTGGGCCATGCCGGTACAACGCCCCTACAACCCCAACGCCAAGCTGATGGCCGAAATGCTGCAAAGCGACTGGGCCAAGGTCGGCATCAAGGCCAAGATCGTCAGCTACGAATGGGGCGAGTACCTCAAGCGCGCCAAGGCCGGCGAACACGACGCCATGCTGATCGGCTGGAGCGGCGACAACGGTGACCCGGACAACTGGCTGGGCACCCTCTACGGCTGCGACGCGGTGGACGGCAACAACTTCTCCAAGTGGTGCCATGCCGACTACGACAAGCTGGTGAAAGCCGCCAAGCGCGTCACCGACACCGCCGAGCGCACCGAGCTGTACAAGCAGGCTCAGGTGATTCTCAAGCGCGAAGTGCCGATCACCCCGATCGCCCACTCCACGGTCTACCAGCCGATGAGCAAGAAGGTCGAAGACTTCCGCATCAGCCCGTTCGCGCTGAACTCCTTCTACGGCGTCGGCGTCAAGTAACAGCGCGCCGCACTCCGCTTGGCGGCCGCTGTCCTGGCCCGCCAAGCGGACACCACCCGCATAACAGCGCCCGGCCATTGCAGCCGAGTGCACACGGGAGCACCCATTCCTATGCTGTCCTTTATCGCCCGCCGTTTGGGGCTGCTGATCCCCACCTTTTTCGGTGTCACTCTGCTGACCTTTGCGCTGATCCGCATGATCCCCGGCGACCCGGTGGAAGTGATGATGGGTGAGCGCCGCGTCGACCCGGTGATGCACGCCGAGGCCATGGAGCGCCTGGGCCTGAACAAGCCGCTCTACGCCCAGTATTTCGACTATATCGGCCAACTCGCCCAGGGTGACCTGGGCCAATCGCTGCGTACCCGCGAAAGCGTATGGAGCGAGTTCACCACCCTGTTCCCCGCCACCCTGGAATTGTCCCTCGCCGCCCTGCTGTTCGCCGGCACCCTGGGGCTGATCGCCGGGGTGATCGCCGCACTGAAACGGGGCTCGCTGTTCGACCATGGGGTGATGGGCATCTCGCTGGCCGGCTACTCTATGCCGATTTTCTGGTGGGGCCTGCTGCTGATCATGTTCTTCTCGGTATGGCTGGGCTGGACGCCAGTGTCCGGGCGTATCGACCTGCTCTACGACATCCCGTCTGTCACCGGTTTTATGCTGATCGACACCCTGCTCAGCGGCGAAGAGGGCGCATTTGTCGACGCCCTGCGCCATCTGATCCTGCCGGCCATCGTGCTCGGCACCATTCCACTCGCGGTCATCGCACGGATGACCCGCTCGGCAATGCTCGAAGTGCTACGCGAGGACTATGTGCGCACTGCCCGCGCCAAGGGCCTGTCGCCGGCCCGCGTGGTGTTTGTGCATGGCCTGCGCAATGCACTGATCCCGGTGCTCACGGTGTTCGGCCTGCAGGTCGGCGCACTGCTGGCGGGCGCGGTACTGACCGAAACCATCTTCTCCTGGCCGGGTATCGGCAAATGGCTGATCGAGTCGATCGGCGCGCGTGACTACCCGGTGGTGCAGAACGGCATTTTGCTGATCGCCTGCCTGGTGATCCTGGTCAACTTCGTGGTGGACATCCTTTATGGATTAGCCAACCCACGCATTCGCCATCAGCGCTAAGGAAGATCTTATGCAACCAGTTTCCTACGTAGGATGGGTGGCAACCCATCACGCGCAACGATGGGTTATCACCCATCCTACGGCCCTGACTCGCATGATCCCGAGCAGGTTCTACGGAGCCCACTATGACAACTGAAACCCTAAGCACCACACTCGACCAATCGCTGTTCTACCCCTCACCGCTCAAGGAGTTCTGGCAGGCCTTTGCCCACAACAAGGGCGCAGTCGCCGGGCTGGCGTTTATGATCCTGCTGGTGATCTGCGCGCTGTTTGCGCCGTGGATCGCGCCGCACGACCCCAGCGAGCAATACCGCGAATTTCTGCTCACCCCACCGGCCTGGCTGGAAGGCGGTCAGCTGCAATTTCTGCTGGGCACCGATGAAGTGGGCCGCGACCTGCTGTCGCGGTTGATTCATGGCGCGCGGCTGTCGCTGCTGATCGGTCTGGCCTCGGTGCTGATGTCGTTGATTCCCGGCATCCTCCTGGGGCTGGTCGCCGGATTCTTTCCGCGCCTGCTCGGCCCGTCGATCATGCGCCTGATGGATATCATGCTGGCCCTGCCCTCGCTGCTGCTGGCGGTGGCCATCGTCGCCATCCTCGGCCCAGGGCTGATCAACACCATCTTCGCCATCGCCATTGTCTCGCTGCCGTCCTACGTGCGCCTGACCCGCGCCGCAGTGATGGGCGAGCTGAACCGCGACTACGTCACTGCCGCACGCCTGGCCGGTGCCAGCCTGCCGCGGCTGATGTTTATCACCGTGCTGCCCAACTGCATGGCCCCGCTGATCGTGCAGGCCACCCTGAGCTTTTCCTCGGCGATTCTCGACGCCGCCGCCCTGGGCTTTCTCGGCCTCGGCGTACAACCGCCAACGCCTGAGTGGGGCACTATGCTGGCCTCGGCGCGCGACTATATCGAGCGCGCCTGGTGGGTGGTCAGCCTGCCGGGCCTGACCATTCTGCTCAGCGTGCTGGCGATCAATCTGATGGGCGACGGGCTGCGCGATGCACTCGACCCGAAACTCAAGAATGCGCAGTGAGGAACCCCGAATGCACATGACTACCGTTGTAGGATGGGTGGAGCGCAGCGATACCCATCATTGCCGCTCGACCCTCTCGATGGGTATCGCCCTGCTCAACCCATCCTACGGATCGGAGCTGCGTCCATGAGCCTGCTCGATATCAAAAACCTTAGCGTCCGCTTCGGCGACGCCACGGCCATCCCGGTAGTCGACGGCCTCGACCTCAGCGTCGACAAGGGCGAAGTGCTGGCGATTGTCGGCGAATCCGGCTCCGGCAAATCAGTGACCATGATGGCGCTGATGGGCCTGATCGACGCCCCCGGCATCGTCACGGCCGACAGCCTGCAGTTCGACGGCACCGACATGCTGCGCCTCAAGGGTCGCCAGCGTCGGCATATCGTCGGCAAGGACCTGTCGATGGTCTTTCAGGACCCGATGACCTCACTCAACCCCAGCTTTACCGTAGGTTTCCAGATTGAAGAAGTGCTGCGCCAGCACCTGAATCTCAAAGGCCAGGCCGCTCGCCAGCGCGCGCTGCAACTGCTCGATCGGGTGGAAATTCCCGCCGCCGCCAGCCGCCTGAATGCCTACCCGCACCAGCTGTCCGGCGGTATGAGCCAACGGGTGGCGATTGCCATGGCGATTGCCGCCGAGCCAAAACTGCTGATCGCCGACGAACCGACCACGGCGCTGGATGTAACCATTCAGGCGCAGATCATGGACCTGCTGGTGGGCCTGCAACGCGAACAGAACATGGGCCTGGTGCTGATCACCCACGACCTGGCCGTGGTGGCCGAAACCGCGCAACGGGTCTGCGTGATGTATGCCGGGCAAGCGGTGGAGATCGGCAACGTGCCGCAGCTGTTCAGCGCCCCCAGCCATCCCTACACCGAAGCGCTGCTCAAGGCGATTCCCGAGCACAGCCAGGGCCAGCGCCGCCTGACCACCCTGCCCGGCATCGTTCCGGGCCGCTATGACCGGCCGGTGGGCTGCCTGCTGTCGCCGCGCTGCCCCTACGCCCAGGTGCACTGCCGTGAACAACGGCCGAGCCTGGATGCCCATGAACGCGGCGCAGCGCGCTGCTTCTACCCGCTCAATCTGACTGCGGAGGTGGCCTGATGAGCGCCGTCCTGACTGCTCGCGACCTCACCCGTCACTACGAAATTTCCCGAGGCCTGTTTCAGCCGAACGCTCAGGTGCAGGCGCTGAATGGCGTGTCCTTTGAATTACAGGCGGGCAAGACCCTGGCGGTGGTCGGCGAGTCCGGCTGCGGCAAATCCACCCTGGCCCGCGCCCTGACGCTGATCGAGGAACCCAGCTCGGGCTCGCTGCAGATCGCCGGGCAGGAAGTAACCGGTGCCAACAAGGCCCAGCGCAAACAGCTGCGTCGTGATGTGCAGATGGTTTTTCAGAACCCCTACGCCTCGCTCAACCCGCGGCAGAAGGTCGGCGATCAATTGGGCGAGCCGCTGCTGATCAACACCGGCCTGTCGCGCCTGGAACGGCGCGAGCGGGTGCAGGCGATGATGCAGCAGGTCGGCCTGCGCCCTGAGCATTACCAGCGCTACCCGCATATGTTCTCCGGCGGTCAGCGCCAGCGCATTGCCCTGGCCCGCGCCATGATGCTGCAACCCAAGGTGCTGGTGGCGGATGAGCCGACTTCGGCGCTGGACGTGTCGATCCAGGCCCAGGTGCTTAACCTGTTTATGGACCTGCAGGAAGAGTTCAACACCGGCTACGTGTTTATCTCGCACAACCTCTCGGTGGTGCGCCATGTGGCCGACGATGTACTGGTGATGTACCTCGGCCGCCCGGTGGAAATGGGCCCCAGCGAGCTGATCTACAACCGCCCACTGCACCCTTACACCCAGGCGCTGCTGTCGGCGACGCCGACTATCCATCCTGATCCGAGCAAACCGAAGATCAAGATCAGCGGCGAGCTGCCCAACCCGCTGTCGCCACCCAACGGTTGCGCCTTCCACCAGCGCTGCCCGCACGCGACCGAGCGCTGCCAGGTTGAACAGCCTGCGCTGCGACTGCTCGATGCAAGGCAGGTGGCTTGCCACCATGCGGAGACGATCAACGGCTAGACAGTCCAGCCAAGCGCCACCGACCTGTAGGAGCGGGCCATGCCCGCGATCCAGCATTACTGAGCGCACCTATGACTCCGGAGCAGTTTCAGCCAAACGACTCCAAGTCATGGTCGTTAGCTCGAGCAAATAGGTGCCGTCATTTGCCGTTTCCTCGCCCTCCCCAGCAACGATTTCACCCGCGCTGATACGGATTGCCGATTGGCCTAGCGCACAAGCCTTGTGCCTATAAATCCAACCAGGGTTCTGGCCTTGGGTTTCTATTTTCTCCATGACCAAGGTGTCGCAATGCAGACGGAAAACCGGTGTGTATCCCGCTATCCGATCTGCGGAATAGCCCAGACAACCGATGATGTAGATGTAATCGCCGACCACAGTGGCAGTATGGAAATCAGTGGGCGGGAATATATCGCGCGGATAGCCGTAGATTCGGATACCGCCATGCCCATCGTGGACGACTACATCGTTGTAGATGCAGAAATCCGGGTCATAAAAGTCCTCATGCTCGCCAGCAATCTCGATATAGCGGCCATCCGCCAAGCGGCTGACCGAACAGCCGAAGCGCTCGAAACACCAGATGGCCTCACTCTCCTCATCTCTTTCTTTGCCTTCGAATTTAAGCCGTGGCTCCCAGGCTCCGGCTCGGCAATCCACCATTTCCAGCCAGAATGGCTCATCAAACAGTTCTGGATTACTGCTGCCAAAGCGCCGGTGCTTGGCCGCGCGGTAAACGGCTTCATCGACACGCACCCGTTTGTCCCCGCGGCAACCGATGATCTGGCTGCGGAGGATGAAGTCGAAACCCTCCAGCCCGGCGCCGTGCTCCAGCAATAGGCTGGCCATTTCACGCGAGCGGGCGCTAGCAATGATCGCCTGATCCAACTGTGCGCCTGCCTGCAACAGCACCTTGGTTGCCGCAACCTCCGAGCAGCTCACGGCTTCCGCTAAAACGGTTGTGTCGAATTCATCCTTGGCTTCGAGATCGAAGCCCTGCTCGATGAGCCAAAACAATATGCCGGTGTCTTCGCCGAGTGCGTACATCAGCGGCTGCTTACCGCATCGCCCTTGATCCGAGCGATCCGCTCCCGAATTCAGCATCAGCTCAGCTTTCGCCACGTTTGCGGTTTGCAACGAGAGCAACCAAGGCGTGCGCTGCCAAAAGTCCCGCGCAGTCAGGTCGGCACCCGCGTCCAGCAGGGCCTGCACATCCGCTACGCTGCCCCAGGCGATAGCCTGCATCAGTGGCGTCCATGCCAAAGGTTGAGGATCGGCCCCCGCGGCCAGCAACAGACGGATCACGTCGAAGTGAGCGTTTCTCGCAGCGGAAAGCAGAGGAGAAGGGCCGACGGCGGTATGGTTTACCGTCGCTATATCGGCCCCGCGCGCAAGCAGAAATTCGACCATCGGCAAATCAGCGCGCCAGTTGAATACGGCGTAGGCCAGCGCCTCGCTAATATCGGCACCGGCATCGAGTAGCACGGCGACCTTGTCGATACTACCGGCACGCACCGCATGCATCAGCGCAGGCAGTACGCGTCTTTTGCCTGCTTGCCGTACATCCGCCCCCCGCTCAAGCAAAAAGTCTATGGCGGCAACACTTGCAGCGGGCGATGCAGCGGCACGCATCAGCGCACTGAAACCATCACGATCCGTTGCATTTATTCGAGCGCCCTGATCCAGCTCACGGCTCATACCGGCAATATCGCCAGCCTGGGCACATTCTTGCAGCTTCATATTTTTCGTCTTCCCTGATGAGAGTTTGCTGAAAAATAATGCTATTAGGCCCGCCGCCTCAACGCCGAAAAAACCGATAAAACTCACGCAACTCGGCCTGGGCATCGCTGACGCTGACCGGGGTAAAGCGCACCTCCTGATGCGCCGGGCATTGCGCCAGGCGGCTCTGGTCCAGCGGGTGCAGCCAACCCAGCAGCGGGTAGCCGCCCATGGTCTGGTGATCGGCTTGGAGAATAATCGGCTGACCATCCGGGGGTATCTGGATGGCCCCGCGGCCGACGCCCAGAGACCATTCGCGCGCCGGCACCTGCAGCGGCTCGCCCAGTAGCCGCGCGCCCATCCGGTCGGAATGCGGGCTGAGCTGCCAGGCCAGGGCGAAAAAGCCCTGCAACTGATCCTCATCGAAGCTTGCCGCATCGCCACCGGTAATCACCCGCAGCAGGGGCTTGCCGCGGTAGTCCGGGCGATAGGGCCAGGGCACGCTGGCCGGGTGGCTGAATACGCCGCGGTTACCACACGGCAGCCGATCCCCCACCTGCAGCGGCGAACCCTGGCCGTCCAGGCCGCCGAGCCCTTCGCGTTGCTGGGCACTGACGCTGCCCAGTACCGGCGTGGCGCGAAAGCCACCGGCCACCGCCAGGTAGGCGCGCTGGCCGCTGCGGGCGAAGCCCAGCTGCAGGCACGCCCCGGCGCGCACGGGGAAACGCGACCAGAGCGGTAACACCTGGCCATCCAGGCTTAGCGGCATATCCGCACCACAGACCGCCAGCCAGGTGTCGCGCTCGGCCTGCAGATCGACACCGCCCAGGGCGATTTCCAGCAGCGGCGTGCCCCAGGGGTTGTGCAGCAGGCGGTTGGCCCAGGCCGCCGCATGCAGATCCTGCGGCCCGGCCGGCGATACGCCGAGGTGCTGCCAGCCCTGGCGGCCGCCATCCTGCAACAGGCTCAGCGGCCCGGGTTTCAACACGCGCAGGCCCTTCACGGCTGTCCGCCCTCGCTGATAAAGCTGCGTTCGTCGATTGCCCGGAAACGCACTCGGTCGCCCAGAGCCAGGGGGCATGGCGGCTCGTGGGCGGCATCGAAGAGGGTCCAGGGGCAACGCCCGAGCAGATGCCAACCGCCAGGCGAGCGCTGCGGGTAGATGGCCGTCAGCCGCTCGGCGATGGCCAGGCTGCCGGCCGGCACGGCCAGCCGCGGGGTGGCACGGCGCGGCAAGACCAGACGCGGATGCAGCTCGCCCAGGTAGGCGAAGCCGGGAGCAAAGCCGATGGCTCCGACGCGGTACTCGGTCGCGCCATGCAGCTCGATCACCTGCTGAACATCCAGGAGACACAGACGCGCCACTTCGGGCAGGTCTTCGCCGTTGTAACAGACGGGGATTTCGTGCAAACGCCCCGCCCGCTCGCTCAAGGGCTGGTCGATCCAGCGCTCCAGCAGCGGCTTGAGCTTCTCGGCCAGTTGCAGGTGATCGGTGCGGGTCAGGTCGTAGTGCAGCAACAGGCTGGTCCAGCCGGGTACCAGGTCGGTCAGCAGGGGGCCGAGTTCGCCGCGGATACGCTCGGCCAGCAAGGCCAGGCGCTGCGCTAGGTGCGCGTCCGGCTGCTCGGCCAGCACCAGCAGCAGCGCTTCGGCACCGGCTGGCTCGATGCGGATCACGAGGCGTCCAGCATGGCCCGCAAACGCCGTAGTACGGCCAGTGAATCGGCGTTGTCGCCATGCACGCAGAGGCTGTCGGCGCGCAGCTGCAAGGGCTTGCCGTCGATATCGGCGAAGGGCTCGCCGCGGGCAATCGCCAGGCCCTGTTCGAGAATCCGCTGCGGATCGCGATGCACCGCGCCAGACAACCGCCGCGGGGCCAGCTGCCCATCGGCCAGGTAGGCGCGGTCGGCGAAGGCCTCGAACAGCAGCGGCACATCGGCTTCATCGGCCAGGCGCAGCTCGCGGGTGTTGTCGGTCAGGGCCAGGGTCATCAGCGCCAGACCCTGGCGATAACTGGCGCAGGCCTCCAGCACCGCCGAGAACAAGGCATCGTCGCGCACCAGGTCGTTGTACAGCGCGCCATGGGGTTTGACGTAGGCCAGGCGGGTGCCGGCGGCGCGGCAGAAGGCATCCAGCGCACCGACCTGGTAAAGCACCAGAGCGGTCACCTCGTAGGGCGAGCAGGCCATATGCCGACGACCGAAACCAACCATATCGGGATAGGCCGGATGCGCGCCGATACTCACCCCATGCTGCACCGCCAGCTCGACGGTGCGCAGCATGGTCATGGGGTCGGAGGCATGGAAGCCGCAAGCCAGGTTGGCCTGATCGATCAACGGCATGGCATGGGCATCGTCGCCCATATTCCAGACGCCGAAGCTTTCGCCCATATCGCAGTTCAGCAGGATTCTTTTCATGGCCCCAAGCTTAGAGCCACAGGCAGAACGGCACCAGTCCGAATGCACTCCGCCGCATTGCGATTATCCGCTTGCGGGTACCTGTAGGAACGACGGGGAGCCAGCCCCATGGCAGCGATGCGTTTCGCGGGCATGGCCCGCTCCTACAGGTCTTTGTGCAGATTTAATTTCTATATAAAACAACTAATTATTTTTAGTTCACCAAGAACGACGGGGACTCCTAGCTCATGTCCGCGCTGCTTTCGGTAGCCTGGATAAGCGCAGCGCAATCCGGGAATGCCATCCCGGATTGCGCCAAGGCTTATCCAGGCTACGAATCAATAGACATCGCGGCGGTAGCGCCCCTGCTCGACCAACTCGGCCACGGCTGCCGCGCCCAGCAATTCGCGCAGCACCTGATCCACCCCACTCGCCATGCCTTCGAGGCTGCCACAAACATAGATCGCCGCGCCTTCGGCCAGCCATTCGCGCAGCGGCTCGGCAGCTTCACGCAGACGGTCCTGCACATAGATCTTGGCGGCCTGATCGCGGGAAAAAGCCAGGTCCAGCTGCGCCAGGTCGCCGGTGGCCAGCCAGCCCTGCAGCTGCGCCTGGCAATAGAAGTCATGCGCGGCATTGCGCTCACCGAATAGCAGCCAGTTAGCCGTATGCCCAGCAACGATCCGCGCCTTGAGCAGGCTGCGCAGCCCGGCCAGGCCGGTGCCATTGCCAATCAGGATCAGCGGCCGCGCATCGTCCGGTGCATGGAAGGCGCTGTTACGCCGCACCCGCGCCAGCAACTGGCCATGCAGCGCTGCGCCGTCCGTCAGCCAGCCGGAGCCGAGGCCCAGTGAGCCATCGGCATGCCTTTCCTGCCGTACGATCAGGTCCAGCTCGCCGTCGCTGGGCAAGGAGGCGATGGAGTATTCGCGGGCAGCCAGCGGCACCAGCGCCTCCAGCAAGGCCTGCGCATGCAGACCAACCAGATGGCTGAACTGCTCGGGCAGCTGTTTGCCACGCAGGGCCTGCTGCAGCGACTGGGTCAGACCATCGAGATTGACTGCCTGACTGCCATCCAGCGCATGGGCCTGCAACCAGGCCTGCACGGTGGCGGCGCTGTGACGCGGCGGCACTTCGAGAATATCGCCGGCACGCCAGCTAGTCGGCTGCTCGGCACGCAGCGCCAGCAGATAGGTCGGCGCGCCCTGGCTGCCGGGGTTGAGCAGTTCGCGACGCGTCAGCGTCCACAGGCCATAGGGTGTTTCGCCCTGGTGCAGCGGCTGGGCGCCGGTCAGTTCGCCGAGCTGACGCTGCCAGCTGGCCAACGCAGTGGTATCGGCGGCGTCCACCTGCACCGCATCGAACAGGCTGCGCGCGCCCTGCCGCGCCAGCCAGTCCTGCACCCGCAGGGCAAAACCGCAAAAGTGCTGATACTGGCGATCACCGAGGGCCAACATGGCGTAACGCAGCTGCGGTAGATCCAGGGCCTGGCCGAGCAGCTTGCGCTCGAAGCCGCGGGCGCTGTCCGGTGCCTCGCCGTCGCCAAAGGTGCTAAGCACGAACAGTGCGTTGTGCGCCTGGCGCAGCATCTGCTCGTTGAGTTTGGCCAAGGGCTGCACGCTGACGGCCAGGCCAGCTGCCTGCAGCTGCCCAGCGGTCTGCCAGGCCAGCTGCTCGGCAAAGCCGCTCTGGCTGGCAAAACCAATCAACCAACCATCGCCCTGCCCTGCACTCGGTTGCAACGCACCGCGCGCCTGCAGCATTGCGCGCTTCTTGCGTCGGCGGTCGAGGTACAGCAGCCAGCCGGTGATGGCGAACAGCGGCATGCTCAGGCTGGTAAGCATCATCAGGATGCGCCCGGGCAGGCCAAAGTAGCTGCCCACGTGCAGGGCATAGATGCTGGTCAGCAGCTGGTCGCCAAATGCCTGCTGGTCGTAGCGTTTGTGCTGTTTTACCGCGCCGCTTTGCGCATCCAGGCTGAGCTGGTTGAAGGCGCGTTCATGGGGCGCGTCTTCACGCATATAGAACACCGTCACCGGCTGCTTGGCGGCGGCCGGCAGACGCAGGCTGTAGCCGCTCAGCTGCGGCCCGGCAGCCTGCTGCAGGCCGGCCCAGAGCGCCGGGTAATTCACCACGGGCACGGCCCCGGCAGCTGGCCGGCCGCCACGCTTGCGCTGCTCACCCGCGGGTTCGCTGCTAAGCAGGCCGGTCAGTCCTTCGCGATACCAGTCATAGGACCAATACAGCCCGGTCAGCGCCGCACACAGGTAGAACACCAGGCACCAGGTGCCGGCCACCGCATGCAGATCCCAGTTGAACGCGCGGCCGCGCTTGGCCCAGTCCAGGGTCAACCAGGCGCGCCAGTTCAAGGCCTGACGCGGCCAGCGCAGATAGAGGCCGGAGAGGCAGAAGAAGATCAGCGCCAGGGTGCTGGCGGCGGTGATCTGCTTGCCGTACTCGCCCATGGCAAGAAAGCGGTGCAGCTCCAGCATCAGGTCGAAAAAACCCTGACCGCTGGGCTCGCCCAACAGCTCGGCGCTGTAGGGATCGAAATAGCGCGCCTCACCACGGCGCTCGCCCGCTGGTGGCGCAAACATGACCCGCCCGGCGCGGTCGGCAGCCGCCTCAAGGTTCAGGCGCACCACACGCTGTTGAGTGGCCGCCTCGATACGCGGCACCAGCACGTCAGGTGTCAGCACCCCGCCGGCCTGCACTTCAACCTGCAACACCTCGGGGTTAAGCGCGCGCAGCAATTCGTCCTGAAACGAATAGGCCGCGCCGGTCAGGCCCATCAGCGCCAGTACCAGCCCTGCGCTGATGCCGAGCAGCCAGTGCAGTTGGAAGAGAATTTTCTTGAACACGAGAAGCTACCTGACAGTCGTGACGGCCACCGCGGTTATCACTGCGGCGCGATTCTATTTGAGAAGAAGTTGCATTTGCTTTCGGCAACCAGGGCTTTACCGCAAATTTACATAGCCAGCGCTCACCCCTTGAGCGCTTGCAGCGCGTCCGCGCCGATGCAGGACAACTCGCGACAGCCGCTCAGGGCCATACTCACTTCCAGCTCCTCGCGCAGCAGCTTGAGCAGGTGCGCCACGCCCAGTGCGCCGGCCGTGGCCAGGGCATGGATATAGGGCCGGCCAATCAGCACGGCGTCGGCCCCCAGCGCCAGGGCCTTGAACACATCGGTGCCACGGCGAATGCCGCCATCCAGCAGAATCAGCGCATCCGCGCCCAGCTCCGCACGGATGCCGGGCAAGGCCCTGAGCGCCGGCCACTGCGAGTCCAGCACCCGGCCGCCGTGGTTGGAGACGATGACCCCCGCCGCACCCACGTCCACGCCCAGGCGCGCATCGCCTGGATGCAGAATGCCCTTAAGCAGCACCGGCAAACGTGTCTGCCGACAGAGCCAGCGCACATCGTCCCAGGTCGGCGCGAGGGCCAGCATGCCGTCGAATACCGCGCTGCCGCCGGGCGGTACCTGAGGCACAACGGGCGGATTGCCGATATTCACCGCGGCGATGCCGGCCGGCAGAGTAAAACCCCCGCGCTGTTCGCGATTGCGCAGCCCCGACACCGGCGCATCTACCGTCAGCACCAGGGCGCGATAGCCCGCCGCCTCGGCGCGTTGTGCCAGCGCCAGGGTCGCAGGACCGTCGCCCTGCCAGTAGAGCTGGAACCACAGCGGGCCGGGCGCTGCCTCGGCAACCTCTTCCAGCGGTGTGGAGGCGAACGAGCTCAGCACCGCAGCACCGCCCATCACCCCGGCAGCCAGGGCGCTGGCCAACTCGCCCTCAGGGTGAAACAGCTGCTGGTAGGCCACCGGCGCGAGCAATATAGGGTGCTGCAGCTCAACGCCAAGCAACTGGCAACGGGTATGGCCGCCGCGCAGGTCGCGCAGCAGGCGCGGCACTATCGCCCACTCCCGCCAGGCATCCAGATTGGCCTGGCAGGTCAGCTCATCCGCCGCGCCGCCTTGCAGGTAGGCCAGGGCATTGGCATCCAGGCGCTGCAGGGCATAGCGCTGATAATCGCAGGCCGCGACCAGATCGGCCGGGATCGCGCTCAAGGGTTCGCTCAAGGCCATCTCAGTCCGCCCACTGGCGCAGCAGGTTGTGATAGGTGCCGGTCAGGCTCACCACCTCATCGCTGTCGCCCAGGTCATGGCGCAGCTTGAGGATGGTCATGTCCAGATCGAAGAGCATCTTGCGTTGCCAGGCGTCGCGCACCCGACTTTGCGTCCAGAGAAAGGAGGCGATACGCGCGCCACGGGTCACTGGCTCGACGCGGTGCAGGCTGGTGGCGGGATAGATGATGGCATCGCCCGCTTCCAGCTTGATCTCGTGTTCGCCGTAGGTGTCCTCGACGATCAGCTCGCCGCCGTCGTACTCGTCCGGCTCACTGAGAAATACCGTGGTGGAGACATCGGTGCGCACCTGATCATTGCTGAAGCGATCACGCTGCAGGGCGTTGTCGACATGGTTGCCGTAACGACCGCCACCGCCGTAGCAGTTGAACATCGGCGGCAGCATATGCCGCGGCAACACTGCGGACACAAACAGCGGGTGGCGCGCCAGCGCATCGGCCACGCGCTGCGCCAGCCCGGCAAAGGCCGGCGAATCCGCCGGAAATTGCAGATTCTGCTTAAGGCTTGCCGCCTGCGCGCCGGACGTCTGCACACCATCGACCCAGGCATGGGCCGCCAGTTCAGCGCGCAGGGCAGCGACTTCAGGTTTACTCAGCACCTGGGGGATATGCAGCAGCATCGACATCTTCTCCACAAATACACAACGCAAGAAGCCCGCGCTTGCGCGCGGGCTCCGATTACGGCGGGTCGCTCTATCAGAAGCTGAGCTCGGTAGTAAACATCGCCGAGCGCGGCGCGCCTAGGCGGGCACGCGAGCCGCCATTGTTCAGTGTTTCGATGTATTCCTCGTCGAACAGGTTGTACAGATTCACCCGCAGGTTGACGTTGTCATTGACGCGGTAGGCGGCCATGGCGTCCGCTACCCAGTAGGACGGGATAGACGGCATGTTCTGGGTTGCCAGGTTGGTGCCAGAGGTGACCACCCGATCCTGCTCAGACACATAGCGCGCGCCGCCGCCCAGAGTCAGATCGCCGAGGGTGTAGGACGTCCACAGGGTTGCGGTCAGGTCGGGCGACCAGCGCACGCCACTGTTCTCGCTGACCACACCCGAGTTATTGCGGCTGACCTGGTCGATCTGCTTGGTGTTCATATGGGCGATACCAGCAGAAACCTGCCAGAAGTTGCTGAGCTGGCCGACCAGGCCCAGTTCGACGCCATCGACGCGGGTCTTGCCTTCCTGGAAGTAACGCGCGGCGAAGGAGTCGTAGCTGACCTGCTTGTCGTTCTCGGTGCGGTAAGCCGCCAGGGTCAGCGCCAGGCGCTCATCCAGCAGATCCCACTTGGTGCCCAGCTCGAGGTGTTCGGTTTCCTGCGGATCCAGACCTTGCTGCTCGTTAGACGAGGAAGTCGCAGAGTTGGCGGCCAGGTTGAAGTTACCGCTGCCCGGCGGGGTCAGCGAGTTGGCGTAGGACAGATAGATGCTGCCGTTCGGCAACGGCTTGAACACCACACCGGCGTTCCAGCTGGTCAGATCGCCCGACTCGTAGGCACTGCCCGGCACCAGCGCGTTACTGGATACGGCGGCGCTGTCGGTCTCGGTGCGGAAGTGTTCGAAACGCACACCGCCATTGAGCGCCCACTGCTGGTTCAGGTGCAGGGTGTCGAAGACGTAGAGCGCCGCGGTCTTGGTCTCGCCGTCGGTGTAGGCACCGGTCTTGTAGGGATCGCCGAGGCCGTCGTGAGCGCTCGGGTCGTACAGGTTGGCGGGCGGGACGGGAACCGCCGCATAAGGCACACCATCAATGGTCTGCGCGGAGACGTCGTAACCGCGGTTAAGCTGCTTCTCGCTCATCAGCTCGAGGCCGGCGGCCAGTTCGTTGCGCAGGCCGAAGGTGTCGAACGAGGCGCTCAGGCTGGTCTGGTTGGCAAGAATTTCGTTCTCTTGGTCGACCACCTGACGTCGGCGATCCACGGTCCAGGTCGAGGGGTCGGCCGTGGGCGCGGTCAGCCCGTTGACGCCGGTGAGAATGCGATCGTTGTTGCTGCGGCCCCAGCGCGACAAGTTGCGCAGTGTCAGGGCGTCATTGAAGTCGTGCTCGAACTTGACGGTGAACATGTCGCCGTCGATACGCTCGGAGTCGCCCTTGGCACCGTAGTAGTTCTCGGTATCGACCTTACGGCCGGCATTCAGCGCGGCATCGGCGTTATAGAAGCCGTCCATCCCGATGGTGGGTATGCCTCCATCTGGGGTGTTGTCCTGGCGTACGTGCTGGGAATAGACATAAACGCGGGTGGCAGTGTCCAAACCGAAGGCGATGGAAGGTGCCACGCCATAGCTGCTGGTGTCGACGTAATCGCGACCGTCTACGTCGCCGTCGCGACGCATCAGGTTCAGGCGAAAGGCCGAATTATCGCCCAGCTGCTGGTTGATATCGGCGGTGAGGTTGCTCTTGTCCGCCGTGCCGTAGCCGACGGTAGCGAAGACCTCGTCGGTCAGGGTCGGCAACTTGGAGATCAGGTTGATATAACCCGAGGCCGCGCCGCGACCGATATCGGAACCGGCTGCGCCCTTGACCACTTCGACCTGCTCAAGGTTGAACACATCACGGCTTACCGCGCCGAGGTCACGCACACCGTCGACGAAGGTCGAGCTCTGCGTGGAGAAGCCGCGCATCATAAAGGTGTCACCGGCGGCGGTATTGCCGTTTTCGCCCAGCTGCATGGTGATGCCGGGGGTGTTGCGCAGCGCCTCCATCAGGTTGTTGGCACCCTGCTCGCGGAGCATTTCCTTCTTGATCACCTGCACGGTCTTCGGTGTGTCGAGCAGTGGCTGAGTCAGTTTACTGTTGGCGCTTTTGCTGGCCTTGTACGGCACCTCGGTTTTCGAGGTCACGACCATCTCCGGCAGGTTCAGCTCGCCCCCCGCCTCTTCTGTTTGGGCAAATGCCATACCCGGGATAGCGGCTGCGATCAGTGCTGCCAAATGACTGACTTTTTGGTGCTTGCGACTACGAATGGTCATGCTTATCCCCAACAGAAAAAGGCCTCCCTTGCAGCGCACATAGCGGCCAAGAGGAGGAGCGCGGCAGGTGACTGAAACGGCGCGCATGATAATCACTGCCAATTGCAAATACAATTGATTGGCATTAAATATTATGGCGATCTGCCATGCATCACAGTTTCAGCCCAACAGCGCCTCACGCCGCCTCGCAAGCCCTGCACCCGGACGTAGTAAGCACAATGCAAAACGCCGTGAGTGTTCACGGCGTTTTTTACTCCCATCTCGGCCTGCCGAGCGCTCTACTGCACGGCTAGAAGCTGACCCGATAACCCAGGGTCACGGTGCGCCCGCGGCCCATAAACATCTGATCGTCACGCTTGCTGGCGGCCTGGGCGTAGTAGCTCAGGTATTCCTTGTTCAGTAGGTTCTCGATACCCAGGCTGGCTTCGCCCACCGGCAGGCGATAGCCGAGCGAGGCGTCGACCAGGCTGTAGCCGTCGAACTCCAGAGCCGGGTCGTCGAAGCCGCGGCTGGCGTAATGGTTGGCCTGCAGGCGGGTGTTCAGCTTGTCGGTCCAGTTGGCCTGCCAGCTGACGCCGTAGCGATCCGGGGAGATGTTGGCACCGTCCAGATCAGTATCGACCTTGCCGTCACCGTCGGTGTCGGACTGACCATTGACCTGGGCATAGGTGGCCTGCAGCCGATGCACGGGGTTGATCTGCCAGCCGGCCGTGGCCTCGATGCCGTCGATTTCGCTGCGTTCGCGACGAATCTGGAACGCCCCGCCGACATTCTCCAGGCGCGCGCCCAGGTCGGCATTGGATTCGAAGTAGCCGATTTCCGCATCGAACGGACCATGGTTGAAGCGCAGGCCAACCTCGCGGTTGTCAGTGACGATCGGCTGCAGGTCGAGAAAGCTGTCGACGCTCATGCCCGGCTGGCTGATGCCGCGCAGCACGCGGCCAACATCCGGCATGCCAAAACCTTCGGAGTAGTTGGCGTAGAGCTGCGCCCAGTCCGTGAGCTGAAACACCAGGCCGGTGTTGAACAGGGTTTCCTCGAACGTCGGGCTACCGCCCTCGACGCTGACCCCACCGCGTGGCGTGGTGGTCGAGGCGATGGTGTGGAAGCTGCCAACCTCCAGCTCGGCATACTCGTGGCGCACCCCGGCGTGTAGGGTCAGGCGCTCGTGGGCGCGGATTTCCGCCTGGATAAAGGGTGCCAAATTGCGAAATTGCGTTTCCGGCACCCATTCGCGGCCGGTGGCAATCAGCATCTGGCGGGTGGTGTCCTGCAGCACATCGAGGCCGCCGGTGAGCATCAGATGGTTATCAAACAGGCCATCGCGGCTCAGGGTGAACTTGCCGCCGTATTTGTCCGACTCATTCTGCGACTGGTCGAACAGGGTGCCGACCGGCGCAAGCGCGGGGTCCTGGAAAGACGCCAGGGTATTACCGCCAAACCGGGCGCGAAAACGCTGGCTGTAGAGCTGCGCGCTCAGGCGGTTGCCGTACAGGTCGTCATGCTTGTAGCTCAGGCTGGTGGCCAGCACCTCGTTCTGCGGTGCTTCGCCCGGCGGGCTGCCCTTGCGCGAGGTGGCCGGAGTACCCGCCGCGCGGTCACCCGGCACATTGACGTACTCATGCTCGCCTTCGATCTGGAAGCGATTGACCATCAATTCCAGGTTCTGCTCGCTGTCGAACCAGTAACCGAGCTTGAGCAGCAGGTCGCTGCTAACCGAATTCATGATGTCGCCCTGGGTGTCGTCCACGCCGATCAGCGTACCGTTGGCATCGTAGGACATGCCGCGGGTCTGCCAGCTGGCGGCGGCCAGGTAGTCCCAGCTGCCCTCGTTGCCTTCAACCCGGTAATCCAGCTTGTAGCCCAGGCCGGCGGACTCATAGTCGCTCGGCGCTTCCAGGCTGACCCCGGCGTGCTGTTTGAGCGTACCGCCCTTAGGCCTGCGGGTGACGTAGTTGATGATCCCGCCGGTAGCGCCCAGGCCATGTTCGGCGCTGGCCCCGTGGATCACTTCGATGCGCTCGACCATGGACATATCGATGGTGTAGCCATCGCGGGCGCTATCACGCAGCGGCGTGGACTGCGGCACGCCATCGATCAGCACCAGCGCCGAACGGCCACGAAAGGTCTCGCCGGCGCTGCTCATCTTCTGCCGGCTCGGCGAATAGGACGGAATCAGGTTGCTGAGGATCTGGCCGTGATCGGAAGTGATCGCCAGCTGCTGTTCGATCTGCTCGCGAGTGATCACCGTGATCTTCTGCGGCGTCTTGCCCGCCTCGCTCTTGGCGCGGGTAGCACTGATGGTCACAGCCTCCAGTTCGACCGCCTCTTCGGCATAAACGGGGACACCCGCAAGGGCCATACAAGCCAGGGAAATGCTTAGACAAAGACGGGAACGACAGAACACAGGGGCGGCCTCCAGGGGAATTACGCAGTGAAAGCGTCAGGGCCGCGCACCATACATTAGTTGCAAATCACTTGCATTAGCATCCGCATCTTAATCCGAACATCCTCCGCCTGCGCCCCATGGACCGAGCCAGGCTAGACGAACCCAGCGGACAGAAAAAAAGGCACGGGGATCAGCCCGTGCCTTTTTGCCCAGCGCTTGGCCAGGTGTTACAGGAAGAACGACTTCAGCGGCGGGAAGCCGTTGAACTCCACCGCGCTGTAGCTGGTGGTGTAGGCACCGGTGGACAGCCAGTAGAGGCGGTCGCCGATGGCCAGGTTAAGCGGCAGGCCGTACTTGTAGTTCTCGTACATGATGTCGGCGCTGTCGCAGGTCGGGCCGGCGATCACCACCTCTTCCATCTCGCCCTTCTTCTCGGTCCAGATCGGGAACTTGATGGCTTCGTCCATGGTTTCGATCAGGCCGCTGAACTTGCCCACGTCCACGTAAACCCAGCGCTCCACGGCGGTACGCGACTTGCGCGCCACCAGTACCACTTCGCTGACCAGGATGCCGGCGTTGGAGATCAACGAACGGCCCGGCTCGAGGATGATTTCCGGCAGGTCGTCGCCGAAGTCGTCCTTGAGGAAGCGGATGATTTCCTCGGCGTAGGTTTCCAGGCTGTTGGTGCGGGTGATGTAGTTGGCCGGGAAGCCACCGCCCATATTGATCAGCTTGAGGTGGATGCCGTCTTCTTCTTTCAGACGCTCGAAGATCACCTTGACCTTGGCGATGGCGGCGTCCCACACAGAGATATCGCGCTGCTGCGAGCCGACGTGGAAGGAGATGCCGTATGGCACCAGGCCCAGGTCGCGGGCGAGGATCAGCAGGTCCATGGCCATATCGGTCTGGCAGCCGAATTTGCGCGACAGCGGCCAGTCGGCTGTGGTCGAGCCTTCGGTAAGGATGCGCACATAGATTTTCGATCCCGGCGCGGCCTTGGCGATATTGCGCAGGTCGGCTTCCGAGTCGGTAGAGAACAGACGCACGCCCTTCTCATAGAAGTAGCGGATGTCCTTGGATTTCTTGATGGTGTTGCCGTAGCTGATACGGTCAGCACTGACGCCGCGGCTCATCACCTTGTCCAGCTCGTAAATCGAGGCGATATCGAAGCTCGAACCCTTGTCCTTGAGCAGGTCGATGATCTCGACCGCAGGGTTGGCCTTGACCGCGTAGTAGATCTTGGCGAACTCGAAACCGGCGCGCAGGTCGTCATAGGCCTGGCTGATGATCGAGGTGTCGATCACCACGAACGGGGTTTCGTGCTGATCGGCGAACGCTTTCATGCGTTGAAAAGTGGCGGGTGCGTAATAGTCTTCGACCTTGATCGGCATGCTAGGACTCCAGTTGGCAGAACCAGTTAAAACATTTCAGTCAAGTAACCCTAGCACTCGCTAGCCATTACTCAGCCTTGAGGGATGCCCGGCGGCTTAGCCGCACAAGCAGAACGTCTAATCAGTATCCCCACTTTGGTTCGCCTACTTCCCAAGGCATGTCGCCGAGTACCCTGCGGGGTCTCTCGTCGTCAGTACTTGAGCCGGATGGATCGTTGCCAGCATGGACGTTCGGGCGCGAACTTTAGGGCCATGGGGGGCTGAGAGCAATCAATAATTAGCGCAGTTTCGTCACCAGCCTTGTCTTGTCGATTGCTCGTTTTATATTCAAAACAAAACGCTAGGGAATGCTGCACAAATGGGCGAAATACCAGGAATTCACGGTCTGACTACAGGTCGCCGCGCGAACGGGCGTTTACCGTTATAATCGCCGCCTTTTTTGACAGACCGACTATCAGTCGACGGGTTCCCGCAAAATGACCATCCAGGCCGCCGAAGTCGCCAAACGCCGCACGTTCGCGATCATCTCCCACCCCGACGCCGGTAAGACCACCATTACCGAAAAGCTGCTGCTGATGGGCAAGGCCATTGCCGTGGCCGGCACGGTGAAGTCGCGCAAGTCCGATCGTCATGCCACCTCCGACTGGATGGAAATGGAAAAGCAGCGCGGTATCTCCATCACCACCTCGGTGATGCAGTTCCCCTACCGCGATCATATGATCAACCTGCTCGACACCCCCGGCCACGAAGACTTCTCCGAAGACACCTACCGCACCCTGACTGCGGTGGACAGCGCGCTGATGGTGCTCGACGGCGGTAAGGGTGTAGAGCCACGCACCATCGCCCTGATGGATGTGTGCCGCCTACGCGATACGCCGATTGTCAGCTTCGTCAACAAGCTCGACCGCGATATCCGCGACCCGATTGAGCTGCTCGACGAAATCGAAGCGGTACTCAAGATCAAGGCCGCGCCCATCACCTGGCCGATTGGCTGCTACCGCGACTTCAAGGGCGTGTACCACCTGGCTGACGACTACATCATCGTCTACACCGCCGGTCACGGCCACGAACGTACCGATGTGAAAATCATCGAAAAACTCGACTCCGATGAGGCCCGCGCCCACCTGGGTGACGAGTACGAGCGCTTTATCGAGCAGCTGGAGCTGGTGCAGGGTGCCTGCCATGAATTCGATCAGGACGAATTTATGAACGGCCAGCTGACCCCGGTGTTCTTCGGCACCGCCCTGGGCAACTTCGGCGTCGACCATGTGCTCGATGCGGTGGTCGACTGGGCACCCAAGCCGCTGGCGCGCGTCGCCAACGAGCGCACCGTGGAGCCGGTGGAAGATAAATTCAGCGGCTTCGTGTTCAAGATCCAGGCGAACATGGACCCCAAGCACCGCGACCGCATTGCCTTTATGCGCATCTGCTCGGGCAAATACAGCCAGGGCATGAAGATGCGCCACGTGCGCCTGGGCAAGGACGTACGCATCGGCGACGCCCTGACCTTCTTCTCCAGCGAGCGCGAAATGCTGGTCGAGGCCTATGCCGGCGACATCATCGGCCTGCACAACCACGGCACCATCCAGATCGGCGACACCTTCACCGAAGGCGAAGCGCTGGGCTTCACCGGCATCCCGCACTTCGCCCCGGAACTGTTCCGCCGCGTGCGCTTGAAGGATCCGTTGAAATCCAAGCAACTGCGCCAGGGCCTGCAACAGCTGGCCGAAGAAGGCGCAACCCAAGTGTTCTTCCCCGAACGCAGCAACGACATCATCCTCGGCGCGGTCGGCGTGCTGCAGTTCGACGTGGTCGCCAGCCGCCTGAAAGAGGAATACAAGGTGGAATGCGCCTACGAGCCCATCACCGTGTGGTCGGCGCGCTGGATCGAGTGCAGTGATAAGAAGAAGCTTGAGGAGTTCTCCAACAAGGCGGTGGAAAACCTCGCGCTGGATGGCGGCGGCCACCTCACCTACCTGGCCCCCACCCGGGTCAACCTGGCGCTGATGGAAGAACGCTGGCCGGACGTGAAATTCAGGGCTACGCGCGAGCATCATTGATGGGTGGTCGGTGATCGGTGGTAAAAGCCGACCCTCACCCCTAGCCGGGCGCCCCCGCCCTCTCCCTAAAAGGGAGAGGGGGCTGATCGGTGGCGGCTAAAAGGTCATGGTCAGCAATTCGAAACCGTGGCGCTTATCGCAGCCAACAGAACGACTGCTAATTACGCATCAACACAATCGACTCCCTCTACCCTCCGGGGAGAGGGCTGGGGTGAGGGGCAGCAATCTCAGCCTGACGCAAAATCCCCGCTAACAATCAGCCAACCCTCAAAGCCGCCCCCCCCCCCATTACCGCGCAGCATCCTCATCAAGAGTCCAGGCCACCAGCGAGTCGCCCATGCGCGTGCCGAACGAGCCGTGTCCACCGGCCATCACCACCACATACTGCTTGCCGGTCTTCTCTGACACATAGCTGATCGGCGTGGCCTGCCCGCCCGCTGGCAAACGGTCTTTCCACAGCTCCTCACCAGTGCTCAGGTCATAAGCCCGCAGGTAGTAATCCAGGGTACCGCTAAGAAAGCCCAGGCCACCGGCAGTGATCAGCGGGCCACCCAGGGCCGGCACGCCGACGCTAAAGGGAATGCCCAACGGCGCACTGTCGCGGCTGGTGCCGTTCTTGTGCTGCCAGACTTTCTCCATGCTGCGCAGGTCCACGGCGGTCACGTAACCCCAGGGCGGCGACTGGCAAGGTAGGCCCAGCGGCGACAGAAAAGGCTCCAGGCGGACCATATAAGGCGCACCCAGGTTGGGTTGCAGGCCCAGCTCGCCGCCGCCCATGCGGGCGTCTTCGGGGACCTCGTCACGCTTGACCAGGCGCGAGACAAACGCCAGGTAGTTCGGCGCGCCGAAGAGTATCTGCCGCACCGGATCGACCGCCACCGACGGCCAGTTGAACACCCCAACATTGCCCGGATAGATCAGCGAACCCTGCTCCGACGGTGGAGTGAAATCCCCGTCGTAACGCAGCTGGTGGAACTGGATGCGGCACATCAGCTGGTCGAACGGCGTACCGCCCCACATGTCGCGCTCGCGCAGCGGCTGCTCGGGGGCATAGCTGAGCGCCGAGACCGGCTGGGTCGGCGCGGTGAAATCGCCCGCCACCGTGCCCTGGGGCACCGGGTGCTCGCTGACCGGCACTATGGGTTCGCCAGTGCGCCGATCAAGCACGTAGAGATCGCCGCGCTTGGTCGGCTGGATAATCGCCGGCAGCGGTCCCTGGGGGCTGTCGATATCAACCAGGGTGGGCTGGGACGGCAGATCACGGTCCCAGAGGTCGTGGTGCACGGTGCGGAATTCCCAGCGCACCTGGCCGGTGGCCAGATCCAAAGCCACCAGCGTAGCGGTAAAGCGCTCGGCCTCGGGGCTGCGCGGCACGGCCCACTGATCCGGCGTCTGGTTGCCAGTGGGGATATACACCAGCCCAAGGGCCTCGTCCGCCGTGGCGATGGTCCAGGAGTTGGGCGTGCTGCGTACATAGGTCTCGCCAGCCGGCAACGGCTGGGTGGCATCCGGACGACCGGGGTCGAAGTTCCACACCAGTTCACCCGTGCGTACGTCATAGGCGCGGATCACCCCGCCAGGGGAATCCACCGAGCCATTGTCGGTCACCGAACCGCCGACGATCACCAGCTTCTCGGTCACCACCGGCGGTGAGGTCGGCAGGTAGACGCCCAGGGCGTCATCGCCTAGGCCAATCTTGAGGTCGACCCTGCCGCCTTCGCCAAACGCCTCGCAGGGCTGGCCATCGTGCAGATCGAGGGCGTACAGGGTCGCGTCGTTGGTCGGTAGAAACAGCCGCTGCGTGCAGCGCTCGGCCGGTTGCGCGGGTGCCCGCGGGGTACGTTGCAGGGCGTCGCTCGGCACGATGCTCGGCTCGCGCGCCTGCGTCGTCATGACCGGCACCGCGGGCTCGGCGTAGGCCGCCGCATCGTGATAGGCCAGGCCGCGGCAGGTCATATGCTGGTAATACTCAGCCTCACGGTTGATGGCCGGATCGAAGCGCCAGCGCTCCTTGCCGGTATCGGCATCCACAGCAATGGCGATGCTGTGCGGGGTGCAGATAAACAGATTGTCGCCGACCTTCAGCGGCGTGACCTGGTTAGTCACCTCGCCTGGGTCGCCTTCGCCCGGCAGATCGCCGGTGTGAAATACCCAGGCCTTTTTCAACTGGCCGACGTTATCCGGGTTAATCAGATCGGCCGTGGCGTAGCGGTCGCCACGGTCCGAGCCGCCATAGGCGGTCCACTCACTGGCCGAGCGACCGGCCTGCGCCGCCGGGTTACCACCGGCCAGCCGGGCGCTGTCGAAGGAGCCGCCCAGGCGGTGGTAATTCTGAGTCAGCGAGTAGCCCGCCATCGCCGCACCGAGCAGCAAGCCAAGCCCCAGCAGGCCCGTTGCGCCGTCGCGCCAATAGAGTTGCGGACCGATATGCCGGTTGATAAACGGCAGAAACAGCCACAGACCGAGCACACACCAGAGGTCGATGCGCGGTGCCAGTTGCCACCAGTCGAAGCGCACCTCGAACACCGTCCAGGCCAGACTCGCCAACAGCAGCACGGCGTACAACCAGAGCCCCGCCCGCTGACGCTGACGGATCAGCACGCCCACCAACAGCAAACCCGTGCCCGCCAACAGGTAGTACCAGGAGCCACCCAGCCAGGCCAGATAAGCCCCACCCAGGGCCAACAACCCACCCATCACCCCCGCCGCCCAGGCGGTCAGCACCACACGCATCGGTTGTGCTACGTATCCGTCCGTCATCGTTCACTCCGTTTTTTGCCAGCCCGCCGACGACGGACACCTGTTTAATGGATTCGGAGCGGCCGGCAGAGTTCAGGGAGTTGGTAGTCAGGGCAGCGCGGTTCTAGGAGGTATGGGCGAATACACCCGTTTAACGCGGGTCAACCTGAACAGGATGGAATGGAGCTGAGCCGGATAGGGCAATTTAGGGCCACGTAGGAACATCGTTGATCGGTGATCGCTGGTCAAAGCCAACCCTCACCCCCGCCCTCTCCCTAGAAGGGAGAGGGGGCCGATCAGTGGCGGTTGGATGTCCGCAGCAAACAGGTACTACGCAGCCGACGCGCGCCCCTGGCAGCGGTGGAGCTGGCTACGAACCAACAGACAGACTGCAATTATCGATTTCACACAATCGGCTCCCTCGCCCCTCCGGGGAGACGACTGCATGGATGCAGGAGGTAGGGCGACGCAGGACGCTAAAGCCGAGGGCTGGGGTGAGGGGCTGCCATCTCAGCCTGCCGCAAAATCTCCGCCAGCACCTCCGGCATCTGCGCCAATACCTCCCGGTTGCTAAAGCGAATCACCCGAACGCCACGGCTACCCAGATAGCGGCTGCGTTCGACATCGCGGTGCAAAGCCTCATCGCCGAAGTGCTGCCCACCATCCAGCTCGACCGCCAGCTCCAGCTCTGCGCAGTAGAAATCCAGTACATAAGGAGGCAGAGGATATTGCCGGCGAAATTTGAAACCGCTGAGCTGACGATTGCGCAAATGCTGCCAGAGCAACTGCTCGCAATCGGTCAGCTCATGACGCAGTTGCTTGGCAAATTCGCGTTGCTCGGCTGTAGGCCGTTGAATGCCTTTGGGCATGCTTCACCTCCGTGTGAAGTTGCAGAATTACCCCTCACCCTAACCCTCTCCCCGAGGGGGAGAGGGAACTGATCTGTGCGCGCCCAGTAGATCTTAGCCCGTCGCACCTAATGCAACGATTAAAGCTCGGTTGGTTAGTAGCGACTGGATGATTGTGGCCGCGAGCGCTACGCCGATCGGCTCCCTCGCCCCTCCGGGGAGAGGGATGGGGCACCCGGCTAGGGGTGATGGGCAGTCATCTCAGCCTGCCGCAAAATCCTCGCCAACAACCAACTGCTGCCCCCCCTACACCGTCTCCCCCGCCGTCACCAGCTCCACCGCCTCGCCTTTTTTGATTACGGCATACACCACCCCGGTCAGCAGGCTGCCGGCGACTATGGCCAGCAAATAAAGCAGCGCGTGGTTGATGGCGTTGGGGATCAGCAGTACGAACAGGCCACCATGGGGTGCCATCAGTTTGCAGCCGAAGTACATCGACAGTGCGCCGGTCAGGGCACCGCCGGCGATGCTGGCCGGGATCACCCGCAGCGGGTCCTTGGCGGCGAAGGGGATTGCCCCTTCGGAGATAAAGCACAGCCCCAGCACCCCGGCGGCCTTGCCGGCTTCGCGTTCGCTCTGGGCGAATTTGTGGCGGGCGATCAGGGTGGCGATGGCCATGCCGATTGGCGGCACCATACCGGCGGCCATTACCGCGGCCATGGGCGCGTAGCTCTGTGAGGCCAGCAGGCCGACCGAGAAGGCGTAGGCGGCCTTGTTGATTGGCCCACCGAGGTCGACGCACATCATGCTGCCCAGCAGCAGGCCGAGCAGGATCGCGTTGGTGCTGCCCATGCTGTCGAGAAAGCTGGTCAGCGCGACGAGCATGCCCGCCACCGGCTTGCCAACCACATAGATCATCACCAGGCCGGTGAACAGACTGGCCAGCAGCGGGATAATCAGGATCGGCTTGAGCGCCTCGACACTGGCCGGCAACTGCACCCAGCGAGCAATGGCCTTGGCCGCATAACCGGCGAGGAAACCGGCGATGATGCCGCCGATAAAACCCGCGCCCAGGCTGCTGGCCAGCAGGCCGCCGATCATCCCAGGGGCCAGACCGGGACGGTCGGCGATGGAGTAGGCGATATAACCAGCCAGCAACGGCACCATCAGCTTGAATGCGGTCTCGCCGCCAATCTGCATCAGCGCGGCGGCCAGGCTGCCCTCTTCCTTGAATGCCTCGATGCCGAAAACGAACGACAGGGCGATCAGCAGGCCGCCGGCCACCACCATCGGCAACATATAGGACACGCCGGTGAGCAGATGCTTGTAGGGCCCGGCCTGGCTCGGCGCAGCCGTCTCGCCGCGGCTTGCGGCTGCCAGCGGCACGGCTTCGGCCAGGGCGCGCTGCAGGGTCTGGGTCGGCTGTTTAAGGGCCACTCCGGTGCCGCAGCGGAACACCTTCTTGCCGGCGAAGCGAGCGGTTTCCACCTCAATATCGGTGGCCAGCAGCACCACGTCGGCGGCGGCGATGGCGGCTTCATCGAGTACGTTACGCGCGCCCACCGAGCCGCGGGTTTCCACCTGCAGCTCGTAGCCCAGTTTCGCGGCGGCCTGTTGCAGGGCCTCGGCGGCCATAAAGGTGTGTGCTACCCCGGTCGGGCAGGCGGTGATCGCCACCAGCCGCGGCCGTGCGCTGACGGTTGCGCTCGCCGCGTCGAATGCCTGCAGCGTCACGGCATCGGCCGCCGCCGCGCGGAGAAAGCCCTCGGGGTCGGCCAGGGCCTCGGCCGGGGTGGATTGCACCAGGCGCTTGCCGACAAAGCGCTGCAGGGGCAGCTCGCCGGTCTTGACCACCACCACCAGTTCGGCGGCGGCGATGTCCGCCTCGCTCAGTGGCGAGCCGATGGCCTTGGGGTCGTGCACTTCGACCTGGCTCGACCAACCCAGGCGCTGGGCAGCGGCTTGCAACAAGCGTGAACAGAGCACGCTGGTAACCATGCCATTGGGGCACGCGGTGACGATCAGCAGATTCATGGAGACAACCTCTTTTATTATTTTTTAATTCAGGGGGGCGACGGTCACGCCGGCTTCCAGGCGCGCCAGCTGTTCCCTGTCGTGAATACCAAAACCGATCTGGGTCACCGCCTGGGCGGCGATGGCCGTGGCCAGGCGCAGGCTACGCTCGGCCGGCCAACCGGCCAGCAGGCCGTGCAGGGTGGCGGCGAGCAGCGAGTCACCCGCACCCACCGTGCTGACCACCTCGACCCGCGGCGGCTGCGCCTGCAGCGCAATGTCCGGGCCGAACCAGCTGACGCCCTCGGCCCCGCGTGACAGCAGCACATGCTCGACGCCCTGCTGACGCAGGCGTAGCGCCGCGGCATGCAGTTCGGCCCCGGTCTCGGACGGCAACTCACAGGCCTCGGCCAGCTCTTCGGCATTCGGTTTGATCAGCCAGGGCCCCACCGCCAGACCGGCACGCAACGCCGCGCCACTGCTGTCCAGCACCAGCGGCAAGCCCAGGGCCTTGAGCCGGCGCAACAGCCCGGCGAACCATTCGGGGCTTACCCCCTGAGGCAGACTGCCGGCCACCACCACAGCGTCGTGGCCGGCGGCGATCTGCTCCAACCGTTCGAGCAACTCGGCCTGGTGCCGCGCCTTGACCTGCGGGCCCGGGCCGTTGAGGTCGGTGATGCGCCCGTCCTGTTCCGCCAGTTTGATATTGCTGCGGGTCTCCCCGGGCACGCGGATAAAGGCATCAATAAAGCCGCGCCGGGCGAACAGGGCCTCGAAGGGGCCGGCATTAGCCGCACCGAGAAAGCCGCCGACCGTAACCTTATGGCCCAGGTCAGCCAGCACCTGGGCCACATTCAGGCCCTTGCCGGCGGCGTGGCTGCTCTGCCCCAGGCTGCGGTTGAGCGCGCCGGGCTGCAGGCTCTGCAGGCGCACGGTCAGGTCCAGCGCCGGGTTCAAGGTCAGGGTCAGGATGCGTGCCATCAGTCGCTCTCCTCCATCAGTGCGCGCACCGCCGCCGCGCTCTCCAGGCCCAGGGCCTGTTGCGCCAGCGCCTGGCTGTGGCGGTAATCGAGCTCGCGCACCCGCGCCTTGACCAGGGCGATGCTACGCGCCGAAACGCTCAGCTCATCGACCCCCAGGCCCACCAGCAAAGGCACCGCGAGCATGTCGCCGGCCAGTTCGCCGCACACCCCGACCCACTTGCCATGGGCGTGGGCGGCTTCCACCGTCATGCTGATCAGGCGCAGCACCGCCGGGTGCAGGCCGTCTGCCTGGGCTGACAGAGTCGGATGGTCGCGGTCGATGGCCAGGGTGTATTGGGTCAGGTCATTGGTGCCGATGCTGAAGAAGTCCACCTCGCGGGCCAGCACCGGGGCCAGCAACGCCGCAGAAGGCACCTCGACCATAATCCCCAGTTGCAGGTCGTCCAGGAGGATTTCCTCGCGCAGACGCAGGGCCATATCCCGCGCCACGCGCCACTCCTCGACGCCGTAGACCATGGGAAACATGATCCGCAACGGCCGCCCGGCCGCCGCGCTCAACAACGCACGCAGCTGGGTTTCAAGCATATCCGGGCGCTGCAGGCTGAGGCGGATGCCGCGCACACCGAGAAAGGGGTTGGTCTCCGCCGGCATCGGCAAGTAGGGCAAGGGTTTGTCGCCACCGACATCCAGGGTGCGCACCACCAGCGGCCGGCCGTCCAGGGCATCGAGCACGCGGCGGTATTCGAGCTCCTGGGTGGCCTGATCCGGGGCCTGGCTGTGGTCCATAAACACCAGCTCGGTGCGCAGCAGGCCGACGCCTTCGCCGCCCGCCTCCACTGCCGCCGCGGCCTCGGCGCTGGCCCCGATATTGGCCGCCACTTCCAGACGCTGGCCGTCGCGGGTGATCGCCGGCTGCAGACGCTCGGCGTGGGCGCGCTGGCGGCGCAGTTCGCCCTGCTCACGCTGATGCCGAGCCTGCTCCAGGGTCTGCTCGTTGGGGGCTATACGGAGCAGGCCATGCTCGCCATCCAGCAGCAGCGGCGTGCCCTGAGCCAGGCTTAGCACCGCCTCGCCGGCACCCACCACCGCCGGGATGCCCAAGGCCCGGGCGATGATTGCGCTATGGGCGGTGGCACCGCCGCGGGCAGTGAGGATGCCCGCCACGCGCTCGCGGTTGAGGCTGGCGACATCCGAGGGAGCCACCTCGTCCATCACCAGAATATAGGGCTCATCCGGTTCGCGCGGAGCCTCGACACCGCACAAGCGGGCCAGCACACGCCGACCGATATCGCGCAGGTCAGCGGCGCGCTCGGCCAGCAGGGCATCGTGCAGGGCTTCCTGCTGCGCCGCCGCGGCCTCGATCTCGGCATGCCAGGCCGCCTCGGCGCTGGCCCCCTGAAGCAGGCGCGCCGCGACATCCTCGGCCAGCGCCGGGTCGCGCAGCATGGCCTGATGGGTGATAAATATTTCGCGGATATTGGCCTCTGCGCGGGTTTCGACCAGGCGCTGAATATCCTCATCGACCTGCGCGAGCGCCGCATTCAGGCGCTCGCGCTCAGCCGCCACGCCCTGCCCTTGCGCCGGGTAGTCGAAACACAACGGCACCCGCACCAGTGCCGGACCGATGGCGATCCCCGGCGCGGCGGCAACTCCCTGAATACGCGCCCCGGCAACCGGTGCGGGCAGCTTGACCACGGCATTTGTTGGCGGCACGACAACAGGTGCTGCGGCCTGCGTCGGCAAGGGCTCGACACTTTCGCCCAGGCCGGCCTGCACCGCGGCCTCAATCGCCGCCAGGGCGTCGTTGGCAATAGCCGGTTCGGCGCTGAACTCCAGGGCCTGACCGCGGCGGGCACCGAGGCTCAGCAACTTGCTCAGACTTTTCGCCGAAACCCCAAGGCCGGGCTCACCAGCCAGGCGCACGCGCACTTCGCCGGTAAAGGCCTGGGCCACTTCGCAGAGCATCTTCGCCGGGCGCGCATGCAGACCATGGGCGTTGGCCAGGATGATATTCAGCACAGGCCAGTCGGCCGGCACCTCGCCGCCCAGGGCTTCGAGCACACTGCGGCTGGAAGTTGCCTGGCTGAAGGCCGCAGCGCGCCCCTCGATCAACAGATCGCACAGGCGCTCAAGCAACTGACGATGGGCCTCGCCCAGGCTGGCCAGACAGAACAGGCCGCGCAACGGTTGATCCCGATACTCAAGCGCCTGCGCCGGGGTAACAAAGGCCAGGCCCGGACGCAGTACCGCCTGGTCGCTGTGCAGCCACCACAGGCCATTGCCCAGCGGCAGCGGCTCGCCCTGGGCCAGTTGGTTGGCGAACGCCGGCTCGGCGCAGCCGGCCTTTTTCAACAGCCGCGCGCCCTGCCAGAGCAGTTCGTCGAAATCCTCGACCGCCAGGCCCAGGCCAATCAGCTGGCTATCCAACGCCAGCTCCTGGGGGGCGCCCTGCAGCAGCGCGACTATCGCCTCGGGCTCACGCGCCTCACGCAGGGCCTGGCTGAGATCGCCCTCGCCCAAGGCCCGGGTCAGCAGTTGCAGCAGATGCAGGTGTTCGTCGGAACGGGCAGCAACGGCAATCGCCAGGTAGACCATTTGGCCATTGCCCCAGTCCACCCCATCGGGGAACTGGATCAGGCGTACGCCGGTGCAGTGCACCTGGTCGCGGGTTTGCGGCGTGCCATGGGGAATCGCAATGCCCTGGCCCAGGTAGGTCGAGCCCTGCGCCTCGCGGGCCTGCATGCCGACCAGGTAGCCAGGCGCGACCAACCCGCCGGCGCTCAGGACCTCGGCCAGCAGCGCCAGCGCCGCCTGTTTGTCCGGGGCGCTATGGCCCATCTGGATTTGCGTGACATTCAGTTCGAGCATTTTATTGTTCTCCTCGGGCCGGTGAGACTGGCTGTGCAGGCGCACCGCGCTACCCACAGGATAGTCAGACGCCCCGCCTGCTGAATCGTTTCACCTAATGACTGGCACGTTAACCCATAATCAGCGATCCTTGAAGCCCGGCTGTCACCTCCGCGTATTGCGACAAGGTTCAACGCGAGTAGGAGCACGCCATGCGTGCGAATCGTCGGCATGGCGGAGTGCCGCCCAGCCGCTCCTACAACCCGAGGGCTAACAGCGCATGGGACTCCACGACCAACGACCTGTAACGCGACACTAGGACTACGCCTTGAAACTCAGCGATATCGCCCGCCTGGCCCAAGTCTCGGTCACCACCGCCAGCTATGTGATCAACGGTCAGGCCGACAAGCGGCGGATCAGCGCCGCCACCGTGGCGCGGGTGCTGGAGGTGGTCGAGCGCCACGGCTATCGTCCCGACCAACAGGCCGCCGGGCTGCGCCGCGGGCAGAGCCGTTGCCTGGGATTTATCCTGCCGGACCTGGAAAACCCCAGCTACGCGCGCCTGGCCAAGCTGCTCGAACAACGCGCCCGCGCCGCTGGCTACCAGTTGCTGATCGCCAGCTCCGATGACGACCCGGAGTGTGAGCGCCAGTTGCTCGAACTGTTTCGCTCGCGACGCTGCGACGCCCTGATCGTCGCCAGTTGCCTACCTCAGGACGACCCGATCTACCCACGCCTGGTGGCCGGCGGCGTACCGGTGATTGCCGTCGACCGCGCCCTTGACCCCGAACGCATCTGCTCGGTGGTCAGCGACGACCAGCAGGCCGGCAGCCTGCTCACCGCCACGCTGCTCAGCCCGCCACCCCGGCATATCGCCCTGATCGGCGCGCGTAGCGAACTGCCGATCAGCCAGGCCCGCGAACGCGGTTTTCGCCAGGCCCTGGACGGCTTCGCCGGTCGCATCAGCGTCTGCCATGCCGAGCAGTTCAGCCGCGCCAGCGGATGCCAGCAAATGCACGCCCTGCTGAATCACCCGGCCGGGGCACCGGATGCCCTGATCACCACCGCCTACGTGCTGCTCGAAGGGGTGCTGGATGCCCTGCAGGCGCACAACACAGAGGACTTCGCCGAGCTACGCCTGGCCACCTTCGGCGACACTCAACTGCTGGACTTTCTGCCGCTGCGGGTCAACGCCATCTCCCAGCAGCACGAGCGAATTGCCGAGCGGGTGCTGACGCTGGCCATCGATGCCATCGAGCAGAACCACTACCAGCCCGGGATTGAGGCCATCCCACGCATCCTCAAGGTGCGCCGGCCGTTGTAGGAAAAACCGGGCGGCGTATGATTCGCCCATGCGCCTGATCGATACCCACACCCACCTGGATTTTCCCGACTTCGACGCCGACCGCAGCGAACTGCTGGCCCGCAGCCGGGCTCTGGGCGTGGAACGGCTGGTGGTGCTCGGCGTGTATCAGGCCAACTGGCACCGGCTGTGGGATCTGGTACAAAGCGATGCAGGCCTGTACGCCGCTTTTGGCCTGCACCCGGTCTATCTGGACAGCCATCACCCCGCCCACCTGGGCGAGCTGCGCGACTGGCTGCAGCGCCTGGCCGACCATCCGCAACTCTGCGCCGTGGGCGAATTCGGCCTGGATTATTTTCTTGAGCAGCTGGACCGCGAACAGCAGCAACGGCTGTTCGAGGCACAGCTCAAGCTGGCCATCGAATTCGAACTACCCGCCCTGCTCCACGTACGCCGCGCCCATGCGGCGACCATCGCCACGCTGAAACGCCTCAAGCCAGCGCGTGGCGGCATCATCCACGCCTTCGCCGGCAGCATTGAAGAAGCCCGCGAATACCTCAAACTCGGTTTCAAACTCGGCCTCGGCGGCGCGCCCACCTGGCCGCAGGCACTACGTCTACGCAAGGTGGTGGCGCAACTGCCGCTGGAAGCCATAGTGCTGGAAACCGACGCCCCGGACATGGCCCCCGCCATGCACCCCAACCAGCGCAACAGCCCGGAATACCTGCCGGATATCTGCACAGACCTGGCCGAACTGCGCGGCATCAGCGCCGACGAGCTGGCCAGTGCCAGCAGCCGCAATGCCGCTGCGCTGTTTGGCTGGAATACCGAAGCTGCTTGGTAGGATGGGTGACAACCCATCAATCGCAGCGATGGGTTGCCACCCATCCTACGGCCTGAAGCACCACCGTAGCCCGGATGCAATCCGGGGATATCTAACGGCTGACACCGCTCCCGGATTTCATCCGGGCTACGAGGTGCGCTTTTGTCGGGTGGACATGGCGGAGCCTTGTCCACCGTTGGCACCCAGATGGCGGACAAACCTTCGGCATGTCCACCCTACGAGATTGCAGGCCTCGCACATAAACATGGGGCCTACAAAAATGCCGTTCACTTAACCTAAGTGAACGGCATTGCGCCTATGGCGAATTAGCTAGACACAGCAGCGGCGGTCAGACGCGGAACGCACCGATCAACTGCTTCAAGCGCGCCACCAGCCCAGACAGCTCGCGGCTGGCTTGTTCGGTATGGCTGGCACCCTCGGCGGTGCGTTCGCCGGCCTGGCTGATTTCGACGATATTCTGGTCGATGTCGTGAGCCACCGCGGTCTGCTCTTCGGCGGCCGTGGCGATCTGCTGGTTCTGGTCGACGATCATGCCCACCGCACCGAGGATATTCTCCAAGGCTTGCTGCACCTTGCCCGACTCGCTGACGGTTGTGTCGGCCATCTGGTGGCTGGCACCCATCGCCTTCACCGCAGCGCCCACGCCGCCCTGCAGCTTGCTGATCATCGCCTCGATCTGCTCGGTGGATTGTTGGGTGCGTTTGGCCAGGTTGCGCACCTCGTCGGCCACCACGGCAAAACCACGACCCTGCTCGCCGGCACGCGCCGCCTCGATGGCGGCATTGAGCGCCAGCAGGTTGGTCTGCTCGGCGATACCCTTGATCACGTCCAGCACCTGGCTGATCGAGGCGCTGTCGCTGGCCAGCTGATTGATCACCGCCACCGATTGGTCGATCTCACCGGCCAGGCGCTGAATGCTGCCGACCTGGGACTCGACCAGGGCGCGGCCGCTAACCGTTTCATCATTCACACTTTGCGCGCTGCCCACCGCAGCCGCGGCGCTGCGTGCCACCTCCTGGGCGGTGGCCGACATCTGGTTCATCGCCGTGGCGACCTGCTCGATCTGGCTGCGCTGCCCGGCCACGGCGTGATTGCTCTCGCCCGAAACCTGCTGCACGCGATCAGCCTGGCGCTCGACCTCAACCACGGTCTGGCCGACGCGCTCGATCAACTGATGGATCTTGACCACGGTTTCATTGAATACCTGGCCCAACTCGCCCAGCTCGTCCTGGCTCTGAGCCTTGAAACTCACGGTCATATCGCCGGCGGCCACCTGGTTCATCACCTGGCCCAGGCTCTTCAGAGTGGCGCGGATCGAGACGTAGAACCCGCTGTAGAGGTAGACGATCAGCAGGAACACCACAACCAGGGCCGCCACCAGGAAGATCATCTGGCTGCGGTTATCCTGCAGGCGCGCCTGCAACTGCCCGTCGAGGAAAGCCAGGACGGCGTCGTTAAGTGCATAGGTCTTGCCCATGGCGCTGCTGATTTCTTCGTAGAACTGCAGCCAGGGGGTGTCGAGGGAGTCGGCAATAACCACCTGATCCTCGAATACCACCGCACTGCTTTTCAGGCTTTCCAGGCTCTCGGCGGCCAGGCTGGCCAGCGCCGCCCGGGCCTCAGGGCTGCTATTGAGGGACTCCTGCAGGTTCAGGTCGTACTCGCCGTGCAGCTTCTCCAGCTCAAGGAGCAGTTCATCGAACTGGGTACTGGCGGATGAATTGAGAAATCCCTGGCCCAGGGAGTATGCCCCCAGGGCACGCCCCTCGCTCAGGGCACCGCTGACCCTGGGGGTTACCACGGCCACCAGCTCGACCATCTGCCGCACCGCGCCTTCACGGTCCTGGCTCAGGCCTGCCTGGCTGGCGACCAGCTTGATAAATACCTGGGAGCTGCCCAGCAGCTTCTCGGCCAGGGCGATCTTGCCCTGCAGCGAGGTCTCCCGCTGAACCGCCTCCAGCTCGGCGTTCAATTCGTCGCGCTTGGCGTTGAATTCCGCGATCTGCTCGGCATCACGGGCGACTGGTGCCAGTGCCTGCAGGCTTTGCGCAATCAGGCCCTGCTGCTTGTTAAGGCGACTTTCCAGGTCGCCCGCCTGCCCGGACTGGCCGATCATCGCGTTGATTTCGATCAGGTCGACGTAGTCTTCCAGGCTGCGCCGCAGGACCATGGCCTCGCCGAGCAGATCGATGCTTTCCAATGCCGCCTGGGTGCTGATGAACTGGCGATAGGAATCGCGTACCAGATAGAAGTTGGTGACCAGCATGGGCAGAAAGAACAGGACACTGATCAAACTGAACTTCATGCCGAAGCTGAGGCGATTCATTAGCGCGATGGCCGGATACAGCACGGTCTTCACAGGACGTCTCCAGTTCTAATTATTGTCATGGTGATGGCAAGATCAGCCGCCCGGCGGTCCATATGGCGGCTTGTGCGTCCCTTGCGGCTCGGGCTGTAACACGGGGAATCAACCGGCAAACACGGGCAGGCCAGAGGTGATCCGCATCACAAAATACGCCTGAGCATGCCGCCATATATACCTCTTATCGACGTCAACCTCTGTAACTTAAGGTTAATGGTGCGCGAACCCTCCGAGCCCGGTATTGACCTGTGTGGCACCTGGGTCAAGATCATTGCCAACGGAAGATCACGCCAAGTCACTAGCCCTGATAGCCAGCCTAGACGACTCCCGCGAACTACGGCTGGCGCACGGCCAATCTATTGGTTGTTTGTACGATCAGAGAGATAGCCCGGACTGGCTATGCGACGCCGCGGCATGCTTCCCGGATTGCGCCGGGGCTTATCCGGGCTACCGAGAGCGGCGCAAGGTGGATGACGCCTTTCTCATCTATCGCCGCAATCTGGTGGATGGATAAAGCGTCATCCACCCTACGAAATAGCAGGCCTTGGAGATAAACAGAGGGGCCACGCTCGAGCTGTAGCCCGAACAAGCGCAGCGCAGTCCGGGTTCACGGTGGATGCTGGACCCGCTAGGCGCGGCAGGTGATGGGAATATCGGCGTTTAGATAAGCAGCGTCCACACGGCAAACAGGGCATACCAGAGCACCGCGGCGCGTACCAGCAGCTGCCATAGCCCGTCCAGGCTGCTGACGCCCACCTCACCAATCACCGGCTCGGGGGTTTCGCTGGCGGCTCGCCCGGTGTTGATCACCAGCTGCGCCGCACTGATGTCCCAACTAAGCAACTCATGCAGCAAGGCGCGGGTCACCGCGGCAAAGTTGCCCACCAGGGCGAAGCTGGCTGCCAGTACCCGCACCGGCAGCCAGTCGAAGCCATGGCGCACCTGCACCGCACGCTCGCGCAGGGCCGGTTGCTCGGCATGCTCGGCGCTCAGGGCGAGCAACCGATAGGCCAGCGCGGCCAGCGGGCCGAGCAGCGCATACCAGAAGATCACAGCAAAGAAACTCTGGTAGGCCTGCCACACCAGATGGCCCTGCACACTCTTCAGCAGCGCTCCTGCCTCTTCGACTTCCAGCCCCAGGTCACGGCGCGCCACCAGATAAGCCGCCTCGGCATCACCGCGCCGCCAGCTATCACGGAACGGCCCCAGTGCAGCCTGCAGATCGCCGCGACCCAGGCTGTAAATCACCACCAGCAGGTGCACCGGCAGCGCCAGCCAGCCATAGGCCAAAGGCTTGAGCGCGATCAGTATCAGGGCCAGCACCGCCAACGGCAGCAGGACCACCAGCGCTAGCGCCAGCCAGGGGCGCGCCGCCCACTCGGCCTTGTGCTCCACCCGGGCCAGCAAGCGCAGCCAGGGACCGTCCTGTTGAATATTGCTGCGCCAGGCCGAGAACTTCTCAACCCAGAGCACCAGCAGCAGCACCAGAAAACTCATGACCTCTCCTTATTTAGTCAGCAGTGCATTGCGCAGACGCGGCCAGTCGAAAGCCGGCCCCGGGTCGGTCTTGCGCACCGGCGCAATATCACTGTGGCCACAGATACGCTCCAGACTGAGCGTCGGATAGCTTTGTTGCAATACGCCAATCAGCTCGACCAGAGCCGCATACTGCGCCTCGGCATAGGGCAACTCATCGGTGCCCTCGAGTTCGATGCCGAGGGAAAAGTCGTTACAATTTTCCCGCTCGGCATAGCACGACTGGCCGGCATGCCACGCGCGCTCATTGCAGGAGACAAACTGGGTGATTGCGCCGTCACGCTCGATAAAGAAATGCGCGGACACCTGCAGGTCGGCAATGGTGGCGAAGTAGGGATGCTCGGCCACCGGCAGACGATTCTGGAAGAACGCCTGGACCATGCCCGTACCGAACTGGCCCGGGGGCAGGCTGATGTTATGCAGCACCAGCAGCGACACCTCGGCCTGCGGGCGTGCATTGAAATTGGGGGACGGGCAGTGGCGAATACCGTGGCACCAGCCACTGGCGGAATCCAGTTGCATAAGGGCTCCTTGAACGAGCCACCACTTTAGCAGCCTGTCGGGCCAAACGCTGCCCGCAAGGAACCTCGCAGCCCATTACTTGCCCAGGCGGGCTAGGAGCGCACGGTATTAAAGGCCATAACCGGTAGGGTGCGCCGTGCGCACCAGCCCTCCCACGCCGCAAGAGATGTGCACAACCTCCCGACTGCCACAAGGTTATTGAGCCAGGAAAATCCCCGCAGGAGCCAGCTTGCTGCGGTCCGGCGTCTCGGCGATCTTTCAGGTCAAAAGCATCGCCAGCAAGCTGGCTCCTACACCGTTTGCGGCGCAATAGCGCGGCGTCTGGACAACGGGAATCTCCCACCCAACCGCCTTGCCCCTGCGAACTAGCGTCTCAGGTGTTTTTCAGGCGGCGCAGATTGCCGATCACCGACTCTAGGGCCCGGTCGAACAGCAAGGCATCGTCGAGCAAACGGATCGCGCCGCGGCGAAACTCGACAGCCAGGCCCATGCGGGTCTTTTCCAGCACCTTCATGCCGGTACGGTTAACGAACACATACTTGCCGGTGGGTTTGATCACCGCCGCCAGCTTGCAACGCAGCTTGTGCTCTTCGTCTTCCTGAAACTCGACCCAACTGCCGACCCGCAGATTATCCACCTGCAGCAGCGCCTCATCGTCGTCCGGCAGGCTTACCTCCGGCTCGACCAGGCGATTCTCGCCCGGGACCAGCAGAACGATTTCCTCGACCACGGCGACCATGGCCGGCTCGTCGTCAACCACCTCCGGCGGCAGTTCCAGCAGCGGCATGTCCTGTTCGGCCAGCACAGGCTGCTCATCGGAGTCATCGGCCACAGGCGCTTCGGCTTCCACATCGTCGTCCGGCAGCGACCGCTTGAAACGCTGGAAGGCCTGCACATGCAGAGCCTCCAGTTGGTTAAAGAAGTCCCCAGTGGAGAACGGGTCGAAGGCCGCGCTGGCCATGCCCTCGCGCAGCGCCTTGAGCAGGCCCGGCACCACTTCCAGCAAGCGCATACGCGCATCCGGATCCTCGTGCGGCTCAACGCTCCAGACCAGCTCATCCATGGTCGCCAAGGCCGCCTGCCATTCAGCAGACGCTACGCCATGCTTGAGGCAGGTGAGCATCAGCACCTTGCTCCAGGCCTCCTGCAGCAAACGCACCACCACCTCGGGCAGGGTCTTGCCGAGCAGCCGCTCATTCAACGCCTGCTCCACCTCGCGGCGAGCCAGCGCCGCCTTGGCACTGCCCTCCTCGGCGTCCCGGGTGCGCTGCTCCAGCAGCTCGCTGCGGCGACGCTCATCACCGGTAAAGGCCAGAAAGTCGGAGAGCAGCTCCGAGAAAATCGCCGGGTCGTCGACAAAATCATTCAGTAGACGCTGCACCACCTGCTCGATTTTCTGGTACAGGCTGTCGCGCTGGGTATCGTCCTGGTCGCCCCAGCCCAAAGCAGCGGAAGCGATCTCATTGAGCAACCGCCGCGCCGGATGGCTACCACGGCTAAAGAAGGTCTTGTCGATCACCGCGACTTTCAGCATGGGGATCTGCAGTCGCGCGATCAAAGCCTTGAGCGAATCCGGCAGGGTGCGGTCATCGAGAATAAACTCGAAAAGCATCGACACCAGGTTGATGACATCTTCATCCACCTCGCCGACCACACGGGTCTTGCCGGTTTTTACGCTGGCGCGCACCAGCAGGCTCTCAAGCTGCTCGCGCAGGTCGAAGTCGTCACTCGCCTGGGTCGGCACGCCTTGCTGCATATGCGACAGCAAGCGCATCAGGTCATTGCTGGAAATCGGCCGGGCATCGGCGGGCCGGTTGCGCTGTGGCACCACAGTACCCCGGGCTTGCGACAGCAACTCCTGCAGCGCGCCAAAGACCTCCTTGACGCCCTCATCGGCATAGCCGCTGTTCGCTACGCCTGCGGATTCGGTCATCGTGCTGTCGGCTGCTGTAGCGGGCCGCGAAGGGTTGCGCCGCTGCGCAGCCGGAGCCGTCTTCAACTCGGGTAATACGCCCGCCGCTACCAAGGTTTGATTGGCCTCGGCATACAGCTGATCGAGATCCGCCAAAACGTACTTCTCGAACAGCTTGAGAATGATCAGCTTGACCTTGATCTCCACCCCGAGACTGCTGCATGCGTCGAGGAAGAACTCGCACAGCAAACTGGGCCCGAGCGGGTTGGTCTTATCGTCCAGCTTCTTGCTGACCATCGCATTCAGGCGCGTGGTCAGATGGTTCAAGGCAACGCCTTCATGGTTCATGACTTTGGCCACCATGGCCTCCAGCGCCACGGCCTCTTCCAGCTCGTCGTTCTGCACCAGAGTCAGGGTGTCGAACGAAACGGCCTCCAGCGGAGCAGCTCGACCGATTTCGTACTGATTGAGGGCGGCGAAGGCATCGAAAACCTTGTGCAGGAAACCACGCTCGATATTTTTGCGCTTCAGGCGCAAGTCGCGCATGGTCTCGAAAAACGCATTTTGCTCGGTATTGCTGGTGGCCCGATCGGCCATTTCGAACAGCGTATCGTCGGCATTGTCGAAGAGCGACTGCAGCGCCTTGCGCAGCTGCTGCGCTGCTTTGTCACGCACATTGGTTAGCGCCACGGGCAGTCTTCCTACCGGCGAGGGGGACGATTGCTCAGCGGCCACTTGGGTAAGGTGCACCACTTTCGCGTCAGTTTTCATTGCAAGTCTCCTGCAGGCGACCCCTCTTGGGCGAACATGCCTGCACAGCGATCAACTGAGCGTCATCCTTAACGTCAAAGCCCTGGCGTCAATATTTACCCCGGAAAGTAAAAGCATTATAGGGATGCACTCACGCATACCAAGCCAATATTTCCTCCAGACATGACCCAAGTCACAGATGCAACGCTGCAGCCTCCCAACGGTTACCTACGCACGACCAACGCACCCGATTGACGCCACCCAGCCGGCCGCCCAAAGCAACTTCATCCAGATAGCATAGCCTTATAAAGATCGACGACCATTACCGCTGGTAGAGACAAAATCGGCAATCGCACTGCACGGGTGCGCCCCAATCCCTATAATCGGCGCACTCAGCCAATGGAGCCTGCCATGCCCAACCTCACACTCGACGACCTCAGCAGCGAAATCGAGGCCAATGTGCGCCGCGCCCTGGCAGAAGACATCGGCAGCGGCGACATCACCGCGCAACTGATTCCCGCCGAGCGCCTGGCCCAGGCCACCATCATCACCCGCGAAGCCGCCGTGATCGCCGGCACCGCCTGGGTCGACGCGGTATTCCGCCAGCTTGATCCGCGCGTCGCCGTCCACTGGCAGGTGCGCGATGGCGAACGGGTCAGCCCTAACCAGCCGCTGTTTCACCTGGAAGGCCCGGCCCGCGCCCTGCTCAGCGGCGAACGTAGCGCCCTGAACTTCCTGCAAACCCTGTCCGCCGTGGCCACCCGCTGCCAGCACTACGCCGACCTGGTGCAAGGCACCGCGGTTAAACTGCTCGACACTCGCAAAACCCTGCCCGGCCTGCGCCTGGCGCAAAAGTATGCGGTGATCTGCGGCGGCTGCCACAACCACCGCATCGGCCTGTTTGATGCCTTCCTTATAAAGGAAAACCATATCGCCGCCTGCGGTGGTATCGCCGCCGCCGTACAAACCGCCCACAAGATCGCCCCCGGCAAGCCGGTGGAAGTCGAAGTGGAAAGCCTGACGGAACTGCAGGAAGCGCTTGAGGCCGGTGCCGATATCATCATGCTCGACGAGCTGAACCTGGATGAAATGCGCCAGGCCGTGGCCATCAACCAGGGCCGAGCCAAACTCGAAGCCTCCGGTGGCATCAACGAAAGCACCCTGCGCGCAGTGGCCGAAACCGGTGTGGACTATATCTCCATCGGCACCCTGACCAAGGACATCAAGGCGGTGGATTTGTCGATGCGGTTGAGCCTGTAAGCCGACTCCGCCGTTTGGCCGTCGTGCATTGACGTGGCTGGTCCTGGCCTATGCCCGACAACAGCCAGCCAGCTTTCAGGGCGACGAAACCCGCCCAATCATGTGCTAACTTGTACACATGCAAGCACAAGAGAAAAACGCCATGTCCACCACAATGACCATCCGCCTAGAAGAAGACACCAAGGCTCGCCTTGATGCCCTGGCCGAATCGACCAACAGGAGCAGGTCTTTTTTGGCTGCAGAGGCTATTCGCGAGTACATCGCATTGAATGAGTGGCAGATCGGGGAAATCCAGGCTGCCCTCGGGGAGGCCGACAAAGGCGACTTCGCAAGCCCCACAGAGGTCCAAGCGCTGCGTAACAAATGGAGCGTAAATGCAAATTAGATGGCTACGGACAGCCCTGCGTAACCTGGACGAAGAAATCGCCTTTATAGCTGCCGAAGACCCACAGGCAGCCAAACGAACCCTCTCGCGAATCCTTGAAGCCATAGCCCTGCTTGAAACACAGCCCGGACTTGGCCACCCCGGCCGGGTTCCCGGCACCCGCGAACTGGTGGCGGCAAACTCCCGCTACCTGATTCCCTATCGCGTTAACCGCCAAACAATAGAAATCCTGCGGGTATTCCACACCTCACGCCAAAACCCACAACGCTGGTAAACGCCAAACGCCAGCCTGACTTCTTTTGTGGGGCGGCCCGGGCGGCGATCCGCTCGGAGCGCAGCGACAACCCGCCGGGACTTACGCGGCACTGGCGAACATCGGCACATTGCCTGCAGCGAGTGACACCCTACGTGGTGGTCAAGCGGGTTGTTTCTCGGCGGCCTCGCCCAGAATTTTGAAAAATACGGTTTCCAGCGATACGGCGGGTTTTACCGTTAGCAAGTGGCCGCCGGCCTGTATCAGGCGGGTGATAAAGGCCGGTAATGCCGCCTGGCTCAGCTCGCACTCGAACTCGCCCTCGCGCAGCTGGCGCGCGCCGGCCTCGATGGAGTGCGAAGCATTGAAACGCACCAACATCTGATCGGCCCGCTCTGCCGCCAGCTCCCGGGGCGAGCGTACGGTCAATAACTCGCCCTTGTTGATAAAGCCGAAGCGGTCGGCAATGCGCTCGACGTCATGCAATACATGGGAGGTAAAGAAGATCGCCCCGCCCTGCTGCTTGAACTCGGTCAGGATATCCACCACGTCCTTGCGCCCCACCGGGTCGAGGCCGGACAACGGCTCATCCAGAACCAGCAGCCTGGGCTCTACCGCCATGGCATGGGCCAAAGCCACTCGCTGCACCGTGCCCTTGGACAACTCGCGAATGCGCCGCTTAGCCGATGCGGCAATGGAGAAACGTTCCAGCCACTGCATGCACCAGGCATCGGCATCCTTGCGCCGGATGCCGTACATGGACAGGCCCATACGGAGGATTTCCAGCGGGGTGAATTGTTCGTAGAGAGCAGGCGCTTCCGGCACATAGGCCAGCGGGCGACGCGCCTCGGCATTGCGCGCATCCACACCATAGATACGCACCTGCCCCTGGTAGTCATTGATAATGTCGAGCATCACCTTGATGGTGGTGGACTTACCTGCCCCATTGGGGCCGACAAAACCAAACACCTCGCCCTCGGCCAGGCTGAAGTCGACGTCACGCAGGGCACGCACTTCCTTGCCCTTGACGCGAAAAATCTGGCTAACGCGATAAAACTCCAGGGCCGCACTCACGACTGATCCTCCATGCCGGCGATCTTCATCTTCTTCAATATGATTTGCCCCTCGCGCAACTCGTAGCCGAGCCTGAGGGGATCGTCCGGCAGGGCCGGCAACAGGCCGAATTCGACCAGCTGTTCAAGACTGGTCAGCGCGCCATTGCTCGCCTCGAACAGTCGCTGCGCCTGACGCAGAGCGACCAGGCCCTGCAGACGGATGACGCGCTTATCGAGCATGGCGTGCAGCTTGGGGTCGCTGGCGGCGTCGCGTTGTTGAATCAGGTATTTCAGGGCCAGCTCCTCATCGGCGAAGGTATCCGCTTGCAGCATGATGGCCAGCTTGCGAAAGCCCGCGGCATTTCCGGTAGAGCGCTGCGCGGCCAATTCCAGCGCACGACCGGCCTCGGCAATATCCTTGTTGAAGAACGCCTGGTTAAATCCATAGAAAAACGCCGGCAGCTCATCCCAGAAGCGACACTGCATGGCCAGGCGCAACACCTCGGTGCCTTCACGGTCCGCCCCGCCCCAGGTGAGCAGGCCATTGGCCAGGTAATAGTTGTCTTCATGGCAGGGATTGAGCTCGGCTACCTCTTGCTGGGCACGGATAAGATAACCGGTATCCGCCTGCCCCCAGTCCACGCCCGTGGCAGCCAGGCGCATGGTTTCCAGGTTGGCCGCAAGAAAGCGGTCGCCGCCGAACAGCACCAGCAACACTGGCGCAGCGATAACCACACGACCTTCTACAACAGGGCTTTCAGTCTGAGGGGTATGGGCGCGCCACTGCGAGGTTGCGGTAAATACAGCAAAACCCAGTAGCGCCAACAGCAAGGTACGGTATGCCTGGCTACGCATAATCAGGCGAAACGCTTGCGTTGCAGCGCCCAGACTGCCAGCGCCAGCAGGGCGCATGCGTAGGCCAGGTTACTTAGCAGCAACCAGGGCCAGTCAACGGGGAGAAACTCCGGCTTGCCATAAAGCGCCAGCATACGAATATCTAGCGCGCCGAGATCCGGCAACAGATACCCCAGCACACCGAGACCTGCACGGTAGCCCTCGGTATTACTCACCAACCCGGCATCACCACTAAGCAAATCAACGATCGCACCATAGGAGCGCGCCATCAGCATAAAGCCAAAGGTGCCGATCAGGACAAAGCTTGGGGTCGAGGCAACTACCGCCAGCAATGTCGCCAGCGCCGCCAGCACCAGTAGGTCGAGGGCCATAAAGACCATCACAATCAGATAAGGCTGCCCAATAGCCACCGGGGTCGCCTGGGGGTATACGCCACCAATTAAGCCCACCAGCATAATCTGCAGCAGACCCAAAGCCAGCAGCAACCCCAACAGCAGCACCAGCAACGCGGCAAAACGTTCTAGTAGCAGACTGCGTCGCCCACGCGGATAGGTCAACGAGTTGAGGTAGTAACGCTTATCGAATTCGTGAGACAACAACTCCTGCACCAGCAACACGATCAACAGTGGCACCAGCAACCGCATGGTGGAAAACCCCACATCAAGCGCCACAGTTACCGACTGTCGGCCACCAAAGTAGGCAGACAAAATAGTAGCCAGCGCTACCACGACCAGAGTACCAGCCGCCATCCAAACGAATTTGGCCTTGAGCGCCAATCGCAGTGCAATCAGAAAATGACGAAGAATTGGCATCGACTAAATAAAACCTGAATCAAATACAAACTGGCGTAATCCAAGCGAATTTCCGCCAAAAAAATTAAAACAAAATGAACCAGCACTTCAATTCAAAAACGCTACTCTTGATTAACCGAATAGAACCACTTAAAGGCAGCGCATAAAATAGACATACTTAGGTAAAGGTAAACATCACCATTAGAACGCCCACTAAAACACTCATAAAAAAGGGGGACTTAATCCCCCTTCGATAAAGCCGCGATCAGTTCACACTAGCCGCAAAAGTATCAGGCACAGATGCCGCCGAGCAAGTGCCACCGCCGGTGCTGTAAGAATTAGTAACAGTACCACGAGTAGTCGATGCATTCGCAATCGCCGGCCCAGTTACCGGTGTTCCCGCACAAGCAGGATCGGCAGTACCGATGGAGCAACTAACTGTCACAGTAGTTGGGTTACCCTGCGCATCGTCAGGACCCGGAATAGTTTTGGTACCGACGGTGCGTGATTTAATCATGCCTGCGGTGTGGCAAGTAGCAATAGCAACTCGAGCAGTTGTGCAACTCACGCCAGCAACAACACCAGCGGTAAGGTTGATTGTAACGTCTTCGTTTAGGTTGGCACAGTTCCCCTGACGAAGCGGGCCCGACTGAGCGAACGGTTCAGCCAAAACCACACCAGAGACCATCAGACCAGCGAGCAAACAAGTAATTTTTTTCATTTCTACAATCTCCTTAAATACAGCCATTTCAACGAAGAGAAGAGATAATTGCAGTAATACCATTTTTGGCATCAGCTACTGCAGAAGTGTCATTCGCACGCTGACGATATTCGTTGAATTGCGGAATTGCGATAGCCGCCAGAATACCGATGATGGCAATTACGATCATCAGTTCGATCAGAGTAAAACCTTTTTGCTTCTTGAGAGACTTCATGGATAAGCTCCTGTTGTGGTTAAGGTCAGTGACCTGCGCAGTACCAAAGCATATGGCGTGCCAACAAACAAAAGCCCCTACCAACTGGGTCTGTAGACACAGAAGCAAAGACTTGCCACACACTGCTGGGCAGCATCTGCCATTTTTTGTCACTCACAAGAACGTCGCTTGGGCTGCATCGTAATTTGGGCTATAAGACAACCACAATATTCGGCCAGAAGCATTGCACATATCATGAGCGAAACCCCCAACCTTACCGGCCTGGCCCGGCAGCTGGTAAACGCCGAGCTGTTGAGCGAGCAGGTTGCCGCCCAGGCCCAGGCCCAGGCGCTGCGCAACAAGATCCCGCTGGTTTCCTATCTGGTTCAGAACAAGCTGACCACCAGCAAGGCAGTTGCCGAGGTCGCCTCCGAGCAGTTTGGCGTACCCTTCTGCGACCTGAGCGCCATCGACAAGGAAAGCCAGCCCAGGGATGTAATTAGCGAAAAGCTGATTCGCCAGCACCGGGTTATTCCGCTGTTTCGCCGTGGTAACAAGCTGTTTGTGGGGGTGTCCGACCCCACCAACCACCAGGCCGTTACCGATGTGCAGTTCTCCACCGGCCTGACCACCGAACCCCTTCTGGTTGAAGACGACAAGCTAAGTGACGCCATCGAGAAGTTTTTCGATAGTGCCAGCAGCGGCATGGAAGAGCTGGGCGATGTCGACCTGGACGGCGTGGATATCCAGGCCGTCGACGACGACAAGCAGGACGCAGCCGACGGCAACTCGGCGGACGACGCCCCGGTTGTGCGCTTTGTCCACAAAATGCTGCTGGACGCCATCAAGAAAGGCTCATCCGACCTGCACTTCGAGCCCTATGAAAAGACCTACCGGGTGCGCTTCCGTACCGACGGCATACTGCAGGAAATCGCCCGCCCGCCCATCCAGCTGGCACCGCGTATCTCGGCGCGCCTGAAGGTAATGGCCGGGTTGGATATTTCCGAGCGGCGCAAGCCGCAGGATGGCCGGATCAAGATGCGCATTTCCAAGAGCAAATCCATCGACTTCCGTGTCAGCACTTGCCCCACCCTGTGGGGCGAGAAGATCGTGATGCGGATTCTCGACGCAACCAGTGCACAGATGGGTATCGACGCACTGGGCTACGAGCCCGAGCAAAAAGACCTGTATATGGCGGCGCTCAAGCAGCCCCAGGGTATGATTCTGGTCACCGGCCCGACCGGCTCGGGCAAGACCGTCTCCCTGTATACCGGCCTGAATATCCTCAACACCGTGGATGTGAATATCTCCACGGCCGAAGACCCGGTGGAAATCAACCTGGAAGGCATCAACCAGGTCAACGTCAACCCCAAACAGGGCATGGACTTTACCGCCGCGCTAAAAGCCTTCCTGCGTCAGGACCCGGACATCATCATGGTCGGCGAGATCCGCGACCTGGACACCGCCTCCATTGCGGTCAAGGCCGCGCAAACCGGGCATATGGTGATGTCGACCCTGCACACCAACAGTGCCGCGGAAACTCTGACCCGCCTGCGCAATATGGGCGTGCCCTCCTTCAACATCGCCACCTCGGTCAACCTGATTATTGCCCAGCGCCTGGCCCGCAAGCTGTGCAACAGCTGCAAGAAAGAGGTGAAGATCCCCCGCGAGGCATTGCGCGAAGAAGGCTTCCCGGAAGACAAGCTCGACAGCATCAGGCTTTTTGGCCCGGTTGGCTGCGAAAACTGCAATGGCGGTTATAAAGGCCGTGTCGGAATATATGAAGTGGTTAAAAACACGCCTGCTCTGCAACGGATTATCATGGAGGAAGGCAATTCCATCGATATTTCAGTGCAAATGCGCAAAGACGGATTTAACGACCTGCGCACTTCAGCTTTACTCAAGGCAATGCAGGGCATTACCAGCCTTGAAGAAGTCAACCGAGTGACCAAGGACTAACCCATGGCGGCCAAAGCTCCAACCATCGACACCTTTGCCTGGGAAGGCACCGATAAAAAAGGCGCAAAGATCAAGGGTGAAATCAACGGCCAGAATCCGGCCTTGGTCAAAGCACAACTACGCAAACAGGGCATTAACCCGCTCAGGGTAAAGAAAAAGCCCAAGCCGCTATTCAGCCCTGGAAAAAAGATCAAACCCATGGATATCGCCCTGTTTACCCGGCAGATGGCGACCATGATGAAAGCCGGCGTGCCACTGCTGCAGTCCTTCGACATCATTGGCGAGGGCTTCGACAACCCGAGAATGCGCACCCTGATCAATGACGTCAAACAAGAGGTGGCGGCCGGTAATAGCTTCGCAGCCTCGCTGCGCACCAGGCCGTTATACTTCGACGACCTGTATTGCAACCTGGTGGACTCCGGCGAGCAATCCGGCGCACTAGAAACCTTGCTGGACCGGATTGCCACCTACAAGGAAAAGACCGAGGCACTGAAAGCCAAGATCAAGAAGGCCATGACCTACCCTATCGCGGTATTGGTGGTGGCGGTAATAGTCACGGCCATTCTGCTGATCAAAGTGGTACCGCAATTCGAGAGCGTATTCCATGGCTTTGGTGCCGAGCTGCCGGCCTTTACCCAAATGGTCGTGAATATGTCCCGCGGCCTGCAGGAGTGGTGGTTTCTCTTTATCCTCGCCTTTTTTATCAGCGCCTTCACCTTCAAGGAGGCGCACAAGCGCTCGGAAAAGTTCCGCGATTTCCTCGACCGCGCCTTGCTTAAAGCCCCCATTTTTGGCGATATTCTCTACAAGGCAGTGGTCGCACGCTTTGCCCGCACCCTGGCAACCACTTTCGCAGCAGGCGTGCCGCTGGTAGACGGCCTGCAGTCGGTTGAAGGGGCCGCCGGCAATGTTGTATTCCGCCATGCGATTGCAAAAATCCGCAATGATGTATCCGCAGGCACCCAGCTGAACTTCTCCATGCGTACCACCGGGGTATTTCCCAGCATGGCAGTGCAAATGACCGCCATTGGCGAGGAGTCCGGCTCACTGGATGAAATGCTCGACAAAACAGCCGAGTATTACGAAGCCGAAGTGGACAACGCCGTCGATAATCTGACCACCCTGATGGAACCCATGATCATGGCTGTACTGGGGGTGCTGGTCGGCGGCCTGATTGTTGCCATGTACCTGCCGATCTTCCAGCTCGGTGCGGTGGTTGGTTAAAACATGATGCTAGAGATGCTGGCCGGCAACTTGTCGGCCCTGATTGTTACCTGCCTGGTACTGGGCCTGTTGATCGGCAGCTTCCTTAACGTAGTGGTCTATCGCCTGCCGCTGATGATGCAACGCGACTGGCGCGAGCAGGCTCGCGAAGTGCTGGAGTTGCCGGCGGAGGCTCGTGGGGCGACCTTTAATCTGGTGCTGCCCAACTCGAAATGCCCGCAGTGCGGTCACGAGATCAAGCCGTGGGAAAATATCCCAGTTATCAGCTATCTGTTTCTGCGCGGCAAATGTTCCAGCTGCAAGACACCGATCAGCAAGCGCTACCCCCTGGTTGAACTGGCCTGCGGCCTGCTCTCGGCCTATATCGCCTGGCACTTCGGCTTTACCTGGCAGACCGGCGGCATGCTGCTGCTGACCTGGGGACTGCTGGCGATGAGCCTGATCGACGCCGATCATCAGTTGCTGCCGGATGCTCTGGTGCTGCCACTGCTGTGGCTGGGCTTGATCTTCAACCATTTCGGCCTGTTTACCAGCCTGGAAGACGCACTCTGGGGCGCGGTGGTCGGTTATTTGAGCCTGTGGTCGGTGTACTGGTTGTTCAAGCTGATCACCGGCAAGGAAGGCATGGGTTATGGCGATTTCAAACTGCTGGCCATGCTCGGAGCCTGGGGCGGCTGGCAGGTATTGCCGCTGACCATCCTGCTGTCCTCGCTGGTCGGCGCGGTACTGGGGTTGATCATGCTGCGCCTGCGCAACGCCGAAACCAGCACACCGATCCCCTTCGGCCCCTACCTGGCCATAGCCGGCTGGATTGCCCTGCTCTGGGGTGAGCAGATCACCAGTGGTTATCTGCAGATTGCCGGGTTTCGCTAGCACCGCCGGTGCCGAGGGCTTGTCGTAGGGTGCGCCGTGCGCACCAGCCCTACCACCACCGCCGAATGCAGACCATATAAATGCCGTGCGACGCCGCACGGCCACACCGCCCCTGGCAAACAGCATGCAGTTCGCCAGCCCCCGGCCAGGTGCTCTACAATCCGCACTCTTCCACGGCATAAGATGTACGGACTATGAAACCCTGGATTCTTGGCCTAACCGGCGGCATTGGCAGCGGCAAGACCGCGGTGGCGCAACACTTTATCGACCTGGGCGTGCACCTGGTCGACGCCGACCACGCCGCACGCTGGGTGGTCGAGCCGGGCCGCCCGGCGCTGGACAAGATAGTCGAGCACTTTGGCGGCGATGTATTGCAAGCCGACGGCCAGCTCGATCGCAGCGCCCTGCGCGCACGCATCTTTGCCGACAGCGATGAACGACGCTGGCTGGAGGCGCTGCTGCATCCGCTGATTGGCCAGGAAATCATGGCCTATCTGGCCCGCGCCGAATCGCCCTATGCGATCCTGGTTTCGCCCTTGCTGATCGAGTCCGGGCAACATCGGCTGACCCAGCGCGTGCTGCTGGTGGATGCCCCCGAGCAGTTGCAGATCCAGCGCACCATTGCCCGCGACCAGAGTTCGGCGGAGCAGGTGCAGGCCATTCTTAACGCCCAGGCCAGCCGCAGCGAACGCCTGCAGCATGCCCACGACGTGCTGGTTAACGATCGCGACCTGCACTGGCTGCAAACCGAGGTCGAACGCCTGCACAATTTTTACCTGACCCTACGCGGAGGCCAAGCATGAGCACCCCCACCACCATTGCCTGCCCGACCTGCGGTGCCCCCGTCGAATGGGGCCCGCAAAGCCCTAACCGACCCTTTTGCTCGGAACGCTGCAAGCTGATCGACCTCGGGGCCTGGGCCTCGGAAGACCACGCCATACCCGGCAACCCGCTGGAAGACGATCTGTTTTCCGGAGAGCTGCCACCGCGCGAGCATTAATCGCAGCCAGAGCGGCCTCATACGACGAGAGATGCGGGTGGCCTTGGTGCGCACGGCGCACCCTACAAAAGCCGTTTAGCCGTGCACGGATCCGCGTCTAGGGGCGCATAAAGCCATAGTCGCGCTCGTCGTCCAGGTTATCGGCCAGAAATTGCAGCTCGGCGGCCAGATCGGCAGGGTCACGCTGCAAACGGCTGCGTTCGACCACCGCACTGAGCAGCGCTCGCAGGCTCAGTGCGCTATCAAAGCCCTGCTCGTGAGCACGCTGCAGGCTCTGCTCAAGCTCCTCTCTGGCCCATTTGTGTAGACCCATCTCACACCTCCTCGATTGCTGTGACCGAGCGTGGCAAACCGGCCGGGCCGCACCTTGATCTGGATCAACCGGCCCGCCTCGATAAGCCCGCCGAAGGGTGCGCTATCACTCAGGGCGGTTATCATCTTTCCAGGGTGCAGCCAGGTAACGCGAGCGGTTGAAGGTTTCCAGCCAGTCCGGGTAGAACACCACCAGCGCCGTCACCAGCATGCCGTTGATAAAGGCCTCAGGGAACATCACCAGCCACAGGTAGCCGATAAAGTCCCCCAGCCAGGGCGGCATGGGGAACAGGCCATCCATCCACAGCACGGCGAACCCCGCACCGACGCAGAGCAATACCGCCAGGGCCGCGGCGAAGAAACCGCTGAAGAAGATATAAACGAACAGGTTGCGCGGTTGCGCTCGCTCGACCCGCAACGCGCATATTTCGGTCACCGCCACGGGAATCGCCACCAGTAACAGGCCGTTGACGCCCAGGGCCGCCAAATCCTGTCGCCCCAGCGCGACCATCCCCAGCTGCGCGACAAAACCGGCCAGGACCGCCAGCGGCCAGTCCAGCAGCAGGGTCACCGCCGTCATGCCGATAAAGTGGTAGGACAGGCCGGAGTCGAAATCGCGTCGCACCAGCCACAGCAGAAAGAGCACCAGGGCCGTACCGCCCAGGACATGCTGCCGGCGCAGATCGCTGAACAGCTCCAGCCAGGGCGCGCGCCACAGTGCCCAGCCCAGCAGCGGCAGGTAGAGCAGCCAACCGGCCAGCTGGGTAGTGGGCTGCAACAGTTCGGCAGCGATCATGACTTTCTCCGAGAAGCCGACGGTAGAGCGCGCCAGCAACCCGGATCTTGCCCGCGAACGCGCAAGATAAGCAAGGCAGCCCAACGCCGAATGCGGCCCGGACCAGCGCAGTCCCGGAGCCCGGCTGACGCCAGATCGACCCTATATGGCAGGCCACCGCGCCGCTTCGGCGTCGAATATTCCCCGGATTGCGCCAGGGCTTATCCGGGCTACCGAAAGTGCTGCAGGGTGGATGACGCCTTTCTTATCCACCATCGCGACAGAACATCCTGTCGCCCTGGGGATACCAACAACCCGGCCGCGCAGGCTAAGCTGGCGACATGGACGACTCGGATTATCTGCGCCTGCTTACCCATCAGGCCGAACAAGCCAATGCCTTTCTCTCCAATGCCCGTAAATGGGAGCGTGAGCGTTGGGTATGCCAGCGCCTGCTGCAGGCACTCAACGTCAGCCATCGCCTCGACGAGTTCAGCGCCGCCCGACAAGAGCCGCCGGACGTGCTGTTTCGCGATGCCTGCTTTGAGGTGTTCTTTGTGCTGGATGAGGGTCGCCGCCTGAATGACGAATGGCGCGCCGAACTGGAACGCCGGCGCAGCGCCTTCTCCCTCAGCCAGCTGGTGCGCCGCGAAGCGCGGCCCAAGCGCATCGGCGCGGCGGAACTGCAGCAGCGCCTGAGTCCCACCCTGCGCAAGAAGGCCCACAACTACGGCGAGCGCGGCATGGACCTGGGTGAGCTGGATTTGCTCGCCTTTGTCAGCCTGAAGCGCGCCACCCCCGACTTCAACAGCCACTTCCCGCCGCCCACCGAATTTCTGCGCCAGGGCTGGCGCTCGCTGTCACTGGTCGGGCCAAATTTCGCTAGGGTGCTGTTTGCCCACCCGGATGCGCCGGACTTCCTGCGTAGCAACCTCGGCCGCAGCGTGATTTTCGATGTAGGGATCAGCCTGTGAGCCCCTTGCAGGAACTGCTCGCCGCCGTGCCGCAACAAGGCCGGGTGCGCTGGATCGGGGTACGCCCGGCAGCGCGGGCTGAGATGCTCGAACTGCAGGCGGTGGAAGCCCGCCGCGAAGCGGGCCTGACCGGCGACCACAGCCGCCCGGGCTTGCACAATGCCCGACAGGTCACCCTGATCCAGTGGGAGCATCTGGCGGTCATCGGCGCGCTGCTCGAGCACCCACCCGAGCAGCCGATCACCCCGCAGGAGCTGCGGCGCAATATCGCCATCAGCGGTATCAACCTGTTCAGCCTCAAGGGCCGGCGCTTTCGCCTCGGCCAGGCGATTCTGCAAACCACCGGCTGGTGCCAGCCCTGCGCACGCCTGGAGGAGCGCCTGGGCAGCGGCACCTTTCAGGCCGTACGCGGGCATGGTGGCATCACGGCACGGGTACTCCAGGGCGGCATTATTCGCCTGAATGACTTACTGTGCGTTGAGCCGCTGTAAGGCACACCGCTAGAATGCCCACCATCGCTCGCAAGCCCCACCGCTTGCCCCGAGCCCGCGAGGATCTTTATGTCCAGCCGCCTGAACCCTGACGACCAAAAACGCGTCGAACACTATCTGAGTGCCCCGCAGCACCAGATCGAGCGTCAACCTTTCAGGGTCTGGCGATTGCTGATGGTCATCATTGTCGTCGTGATCGGGCTGGGCCTGTTAAGCCGTCTTCTGAGTCGTCTGGTGCTATGAGCTGCATTGCGCTCGCCCATGTCGACTCGCCACGTTTTCCTAAAAGCCTTGTGAGTGTCGCAAATGACTCATCGAATAGTGATTGTCGGCGGTGGTGCTGGCGGTTTGGAGCTGGCCACCCGCCTGGGTAGAACCCTGGGTAAACGCGGCCAGGCTCAGATAACCCTGGTCGACGCCAATCTCACCCATATCTGGAAGCCGCTGCTGCACGAAGTCGCCGCTGGCTCGTTGAATTCCTCGGTGGACGAGCTGAACTACGTGGCCCAGGCCAAGTGGAACCACTTCGAGTTCCAGCTCGGGCGCATGGCCGGCCTTGATCGCGCCGAACGGCGGGTGCGCCTGGCCTCCACCCTGGATGATGACGGCACCCAGCTGATGCCCGAACGCGAACTGAGCTACGACAGCCTGGTGATCGCCGTGGGCAGCACCACCAACGACTTCGGCACCCCTGGTGCAGCCGAGCACTGCCTGTTTCTCGATACCCGCGAGCAGGCCGAACGCTTCCACCACCAGCTCCTCAGTCATTACCTGCGCGCCCATGCCAGCCAGGACAGCAGCACTGAGATCATCAATGTGGCGATCGTCGGCGCAGGGGCCACCGGCGTCGAGCTGGCCGCCGAGCTGCACCATGCGGCTCACGAGCTGGCGGCCTATGGGCTGAACAGCATCCGCCCGGAAAATATGCGCATCACCGTGATCGAGGCCGGCCCGCGGGTACTGCCCGCCCTGCCGGAACGCATCGGCAAGCCGGTCCACAAGACCCTGGAGAAACTCGGGGTCACCGTGCTGACCGGTGCCGCGGTCAGCCAGGTTACCCGCGACGCCCTGCACACCGCCGGGGGCCAGGAGATTCCCGCCAGCCTCAAGGTCTGGGCCGCCGGCATCCGCGCCCCAAGCTTCCTCAAGGACCTCGACGGCCTGGAGAGCAACCGGATCAACCAGCTTCAGGTCAAACCCAGCCTGCAGACCACCCGCGACGACAATATCTTCGCCTTCGGCGACTGCGCGGCCTGCCCGCAACCTGGCAGCGAAGGCAAGAACGTACCGCCGCGCGCCCAGGCGGCTCACCAGCAAGCCTCGCTACTGGCCAAATCGCTGAAGCTGCGCATCGAAGGCAAGGCCCTGCCGGAATATCGCTACCGCGATTACGGCTCGCTGATCTCGTTGTCGACCTTCTCCGCCGTGGGCAACCTGATGGGCAACCTGACCGGTAGCGTGATGCTCGAAGGCTGGCTGGCGCGGATGTTCTACGTGTCGTTGTACCGCATGCACCAGATCGCCCTGTATGGCGTGACCCGTACCCTGCTGATGATGCTGGGCGACCGCATCGGCCGCAGCACCGAGCCGCGGCTCAAGCTGCACTAACGCCGTAGATTACCGGCTTACCGTAGGGTGGGTTAGCGGCGCTAAGCGCAGAGCGACCAGACACAGCAAGTGTGGCGCGCCGCGTAACCCACCAGGCTATCGCCCGAGTTGCACCTGAGCTGCAATTGCGATTATCAGCTTGCGGATACCTGTAGGAGCGGCCCATGGCCGCGATGCGTTTCGCGGGCATGGCCCGCTCCTACACTCAGCACTGGTTTAACCTCGCGTAGCGACGCGCCTGAAAGGCTGCCGCCATAAATCGCAGGCAATAAAAAACCCGCACTAGGCGGGTTTTTTATCATTCAAGCGAACTTGAAATGGTGGGTCGTGTGGGATTCGAACCTACGACCAATTGGTTAAAAGCCAACTGCTCTACCAACTGAGCTAACGACCCAAAAATGGTCGGGGTAGGGGGATTCGAACTCCCGACATCCTGCTCCCAAAGCAGGCGCGCTACCGGACTGCGCTATACCCCGATGAAAGATTGGCTCCGCGACCAGGACTCGAACCTGGGACCCAATGATTAACAGTCATTTGCTCTACCGGCTGAGCTATCGCGGAACTACTTGCTTCCTTTACTCAGAAACCGGAGCCGGTTGTTAAATCGTTTCCCGTATCTGAGGCGCGCCATTTTACGGTTCCGCGCGCGCCTGTCAACCCCTTAAATTGCTTTTAGTACAATGATTTGCAGGCGAGTGGCAGGCTGCTATATGTAACTGGGTCTGCACCCGATGCAGGACCGCACCGGCCACCCGCCATACAACAGGACAGTGCATGAGCAATCAGGGCCAACCGCCACATCCTCCGAGCACCCTGCATAGCCTGGCCAGCCGTGGCATCCAGCCACACTTTGGCGAATTGGCGCAGCGTTGCCGCAAGCTGGTGATGAACAACCTCGCCGAACACCTGGGCGGCGTATTCATCCAGGTCGACGACACCCTGTTCACCCTCGCGGACAAGGCCGAGAGCAATCAGCTGCAAAGCCTGTTCTTCGACAACATGCGCGAAATCCGCAAACAGCGCCCGCAGATCGAGCGCAGCTATCACCAGCAGATCGCCCGCAACTTCTCCGACTTCTTTACCGGCCAGCTCAAGCCGCCCGCCCGTGCCGAGACTCTGGATGCCGAACAGCTGGTACTGGTGCAGAACGAGGACTACGAAGAAAGCCTGCAGATCACCAATATGGTCAGCCGGGTGAAAGCCAGCTGCGCACAGCCCCTGTTCGCCCTGGAACAACGCCTGACGCAGCTCAACAACGGACACAAGCTCGACGAAGACAGCAACCCCTTCGGCCCGCAGATGATCGCCCAGGCCTTCCGCCTCGCCCTGGCTCCCTGCCCCTTGCCTCTGCGCATAAAGATCGTTCTCTATACGCTGTTCGACACTCAGGTCATGGACAGCTTGGAAAGCCTCTACGCCGCCCTTAACCAGTGCCTGATCGAGGCCGGCGTGCTACCCGAGCTCAAATACAGCGCGCAACGCAATGCCAATCCGCCGCGTACCGCCGCCCCTGCTTCGCCCAGCCACGTAGAGAGCGGCGCAACACCCCGGCCGCCCAGCCCCCAACCAAGCCCGCCAGCCCACGCCACGGCGCCCATGCCACCCTATCGAGGTGAGGTGCCCCCTAGCGACCCAGTGGAGCTGCTGGGCAGCCTCGCCGCCCTGCTGGGCGAGCACCGTCGGCGTGATGGCGATGCCACCCTGCCGGACGGCACGCGCAGCATGGCCAGTCTGACGCCGCAGAACGCCACGCGCACCTACAGTGCCCGCGAACTGCTCGACGCTCTGAATCGCATGCAACGACAGTCGGCCCAGGAGCTCGCACAACAGCTGCACCAGCCACAGCCGGTGGACGACCTCAAGGAAGCTCTGCAACAGCAGCTGCAGGCGCACAGCCTGCTTCCCGCCGAACACCGGGTTGCCGACCAGGAAGCCGACGTGATTGACCTGGTCGGCATGCTGTTCGACTTTATCCTCGACGACGACAACCTGCCCGACAGCTGCAAGACCACCCTCTCCCACCTGCATACGCCCTATCTGAAAGTGGCTCTGCAGGACAAAGCGCTATTCACCCAGCATCACCACCCGGCGCGTCGCCTGCTCAACGCCATGGCTCAGGCTGGCGTGCTCTATGGCGGTGAAAACGAGGAAAGCGGCCTGCAGGCGAAAATGCAGTGGGTGGTGGAGCGGGTGATCCATGACTTCGCCGCCGACCTGCAGCTGTTCGACAGCCTGCTCGACGAGTTCAATGCCTACGTCGCCACCCTCAGGCACAAGGTCGAACTGCGCGAGCGTCGTGCCGTGCAGGCCGCCAAGGGCCGCGACAAACTTCTCGGCGCACGCCAGCGCGCACTGGCGGTGATTGCCGCCTGCCTGAACAACCGCGCACTGCCGAGCATCATCCACAACTTCCTCGAACTGACCTGGGCCGACGCTCTGGTGTTCGTCTGGCTACGTCATGGCGAAGATAGCCCCGAATGGCGACGCGCCTGCGAGGTGGCCGAGCAACTGGCCTGGAGCGGCACGCCGCTCGACGAAGCCGGCCGCGAGCGCCTGCAGGCCCTGCGCATTGCCCTGCTGGACGACCTGCGCAAGGGCCTGGAGCTGCTCGGCGGCTACCACGAGGACGGCATCCGCCGCCTGCTGCAGGACCTGGTGGCCTGCCAGCATGCGGTGCAGGGCAAACAGCCCCAGGTGGCCGAACGCCTCAAACCCGCGCAGGTGGAAAGCCAGCTCGGCACCCTGCTCAGCGAAGATGGCGCACTGGCCAGCCCGACAGCGCGCGATACCGGCCTATCGCCGCGCGCTCAGGCGCTGGCCAGGGAACTGCAGCAGCTCGAGTTCGGCACCTGGTTCGAGTTTGGCAGCGGCGAGCAACTGCAAGCCCTCAAGCTTTCCTGGTTCAGCCCAACCACAGACAACTACATGTTCGTCGACCACAGCGGTCAGCGCGCAGCCATCAAACCCCTGCAGCAACTGGCCCGGGAAATGGAGCAGGGACTGGCACGCATCATCCCCACAGAACGTGATGCGCCCCTGGTGGATCGCGCCCTGAACACCATTTACCGCGTGCTGCAGCGCTTCACCGGACGCCCCCACGAGCCCCACGCCTAAGGAACCCGTATGGATGACGAACGCCGCCAGCACAGCCGACAGCACACCGAACTGCAGCTGGAAATTTTCGAGCAACACACCGGCAAGCGCCTGGGACGGGTGGTCGACCTCTCGACCGATGGCTTTATGCTGTTCAGCGATATGCCGCAAACCGCCGACGAACTGGTGGAATGCCGCCTGTTGAGTGAGCAAGTGATTGAAGGCGTGGGCGAAATCAACTTCATCGCCGACTGCCTGTGGAGCCGCCCCGGGGCCGACGGCCAGCACTGCTGGGCGGGCTTTCATATCATCGACCTGACGCAGGACCAGGCCGCGGCCCTGGAGCTGCTGCTTAAGCAGCTCTGAATATTCAGAGCCCGCGAGAGGTCGCGGTGCGCACGGCCTGGGCGGCCCGCGTCCCCCTACGGAGCCCGAACACCGCTGCCCCGTGTACCAGAACAGGTCAGTGTAGGAGCGGATTTATCCGCGAAAAACTCGCCGCATCGATAAAGCGTCGCGGCTAAAGCCCCCCCCCACAGTGGCGCAGCACTACCGACGGCATACTCGATAGACGGGGGTATGTACCCGCTAACTGTTGCGCGATCGCTCGGCTTACGCCGATTAGTCCCCTCGCCCCTCCGGGGAGAGGGTTAGGGTGAGGGGAGCAAGGCGCGCCAGGTATTGCCGGGCCATCACCATAAAAAACCCGCCCGGCCTTAAGCCCGACGGGGTGTTTTTATTGCCGCTAATCCAGCGGCCTATCAGCTGAAGACGATCTCCTCGCCCTCGACCCGACCGGTGACGCTGCTGCCGGGGGCGAACTGGCCGGCGAGGATCTGCTGCGCCAGCGGGTTCTCGATCCAGCGTTGTATCGCGCGCTTAAGCGGCCGCGCGCCGTACACCGGGTCGTAGCCAATGGCGATCAGCTTATCCAGGGCTTCGTCGGTCAGTTCCAGGCTCAGCTCGCGCTCGGCCAGGCGCTGGCGCAAACGGCCCAGCTGAATCTTCGCGATACCGGCAATCTGATCCCGGGCCAGGGGCTCGAAGATCACCACCTCGTCGATGCGGTTGATAAATTCCGGGCGGAAGTGCGTGCTTACCGCATCCATCACCGCCGCGCGCTGCGCTTCCTGATCGCCCACCAGCTCCTGGATCTGCGTCGAACCGAGGTTGGAGGTCATGACCACCACGGTATTCTTGAAGTCCACGGTACGGCCGTGGCTATCGGTCAGGCGGCCGTCTTCCAGCACCTGCAACAGCACGTTGAACACATCCGGGTGAGCCTTCTCCACCTCGTCGAGGAGGATCACCGAGTACGGCTTGCGGCGTACCGCCTCGGTCAGGTAACCACCCTCTTCATAGCCGACATAGCCGGGCGGCGCGCCGATCAGCCGCGCCACGGAGTGTTTCTCCATAAACTCGGACATGTCGATGCGCACCAGCGCCTCCTCGGTGTCGAAGAGAAACTCCGCCAGGGCCTTGCACAGCTCGGTCTTGCCGACCCCGGTAGGACCGAGGAACAAGAAAGAACCACTGGGCCGATTGGGGTCGGACAAGCCAGCGCGGGAGCGCCGCACGGCGTTGGCCACAGCCACTACCGCCTCGTTCTGGCCGATCACCCGCTGATGCAGCAGGCCTTCCATCTTCAACAGTTTGTCGCGCTCGCCTTCGAGCATCTTGCTCACCGGGATGCCGGTCCACTTCGACACCACCTCGGCGATTTCTTCCTCGGTGACCTTGCTGCGCAGCAACTGGTTCTCGGTCTTGCCATGCTGGTCGACCATCTGCAGGCTGCGCTCCAGGTCGGGAATGATGCCGTACTGCAGCTCGGCCATGCGCGCGAGGTCGCCCTTGCGCCGCGCCGCCTCCAGTTCCTGGCGGGACTGCTCGATCCTCTGCTGGATCTGCGCGGAGCCCTGCACCTCGGCCTTTTCCGACTTCCAGATTTCTTCCAGGTCGGCGTATTCACGCTCCAGGCGGGCAATGTCTTCGTTGAGCTTGGCCAGACGCTTGATCGCCGCCTCGTCGTCTTCCTTCTTCAGTGCCTGGGCCTCGACCTTGAGCTGAATCAGACGGCGCTCCAGACGGTCGAGCACTTCCGGCTTGGAGTCGATTTCCATGCGGATGCGGCTGGCCGCCTCGTCGATCAGGTCGATGGCCTTGTCCGGCAGCTGGCGGTCGGTGATATAGCGGTGCGACAGCTTGGCCGCGGCGATAATCGCGCCGTCGGTGATGGCCACCTTGTGGTGCACCTCGTAGCGCTCCTTGAGGCCACGGAGGATGGCGATGGTGTCTTCTTCGCTCGGCTCGTCGACCAGCACCTTCTGGAAGCGCCGCTCCAGGGCCGCGTCTTTTTCGATGTACTGGCGGTATTCGTTGAGGGTGGTAGCGCCGACGCAGTGCAGCTCGCCACGGGCCAGGGACGGCTTGAGCATATTGCCGGCATCCATCGAGCCTTCGCCCTTGCCGGCACCGACCATGGTGTGCAGCTCGTCGATAAACAGGATGATCCGCCCTTCCTGCTTGCTCAGCTCGTTAAGCACCGCTTTCAGGCGCTCCTCGAACTCGCCGCGGAACTTGGCCCCGGCGATCAGCGAGCCCATATCCAGGGACAGCAAGCGTTTGTCCTTCAACCCATCCGGCACCTCGCCATTGACGATACGCTGGGCCAGGCCCTCGGCGATGGCGGTCTTGCCCACACCGGGCTCACCGATCAGCACCGGGTTGTTCTTGGTGCGCCGCTGCAACACCTGGATGGTGCGGCGGATTTCGTCATCACGGCCGATCACCGGGTCGAGCTTGCCCTCTTCGGCGCGCTTGGTCAGGTCGACGGTGTACTTGTCCAGAGCCTGGCGGTTTTCCTCGACATTGGGGTCGTTCACCGCATCGCCGCCGCGCAGGTTGCTGACGGCGTTCTCCAGGGCCTTCTTGCTCACGCCCTGGCCAAGCAGCAATTTGCCCAGTTTGGTGTTTTCGTCCATGGCGGCGAGTAGCACCAGCTCGCTGGAGATAAATTGGTCGCCCTTCTGTTGCGACAGGCGGTCAGCCTGATTAAGCAGGCGCGCCAGATCCTGGGACAGATTGATGTCGCCGGTCGGGCTCTGGATCTTGCCCAGGTGATCGAGCTCCTTGGTCAGGGCCTTGCGCAGGCTGTTGACGTCAAAGCCCACCTGCATCAGCAGGGGCTTGATCGAACCGCCCTGCTGGTCGAGCAACGCCTGCATCAGGTGCAGCGGCTCGATGGCGGCATGATCCAGGCCGACGGCCAGGGATTGGGCGTCGGAAAGGGCAAGTTGCAGCTTGCTGGTTAAACGATCGATACGCATAAAGAGTCATCCCTCGGAGTGAAGGCAGGCCGGCACGCTGAATCGCGCCTAATGCAGAGAACCTGCTAGATGAAGAGTAGATGAGGTCGATTGTGCGAGTTTCAAGCACGCTGGCATTGATATGGGTCATACGTATGGCGGCCTGGGCGGCGGTCCGCTCGGAGCGCAGCGACAACCCCGCCAGGATTTGCGCCGCGCCAATAAACCACGGCGCATTGCCTGCGGCGAATGACGCCCTACGAGCAGACTTTAGTCGCCCAGCCAGATCAGGCTGGCGAAACGTCCGGTTTGCGCCGAGCGGCGGTAGGAGTAGAAGCGCGGATCGTTATAGGTGCAGAAATCGCCGCCGTATACCGCGGTTACGCCTCGCGTAGCCAGGCGGATACGCGCCAGCTGGTAGATATCAGCCATAAACTTGCCGGCGTTATGGCTGGGGCGGAACGCCTCGGCAGCCTGGGGATGTTGCGCGATAAAGGCCTCGCGCACCTCTGCGCCCACTTCGAAGGCCTGCGCGCCAATGGCCGGGCCAAGCCAGACCAGCACCTGATCCGCCGGCAGCGCCAGGGCATCCAGGGTTGCTTCCAGCACCCCGGCCGCCAGCCCACGCCAACCCGCGTGCGCCGCGGCGACCCGGGTGCCGGCGCGATCGCAGAACAATGCAGGTAGGCAATCGGCGGTCATAATGGCGCACGCCACGCCCGGCGTGGCCGACCAGCTGGCATCGGCTTCGACATCCAGCTCGGTTAGCGCCTCCACCACCTGGGTACCGTGAACCTGACGCAACCAGGCCGGCTTGCAGCCGAGCAGGCTGACCAAGCGTTGACGGTTCTTGGCCACCGCCACAGGGTCGTCGCCGACATGATCGCCCAGGTTGAGGCTGGTAAAGGGGCCCGCGCTGACGCCACCGGTACAGGTGGTCACGCAGCTTTTAACCCGTGCTGGGGCCGGCCATTGCGGCGTCAGCCAGTCGTGCGCCAAGTGCCCGCTCACCCGATAAAGGCCTCGCGATCCTGACGCAGCAGCGTCAGCAGCCAGACGAAATCATCCGGCAACGGCGACTGCCACTTCATCCGCTCACCGGTAATCGGGTGATCCAGCTCGAGAAAACGCGCATGCAGGGCCTGGCGCGGAAACTCCTTGAGGGTCTGCACCATGCTCGGGTTGGCCGCCGGCGGAATGCGGAAACGCCCGCCGTAGACCGGGTCGCCCACCAAGGGGTAACCGATATGGCTCATATGCACGCGAATCTGGTGGGTACGGCCGGTTTCCAGCTTGACCCGCGTATGGGTGTGCGAGCGGAAGCGCTCCAGCACCCGGTAATGGCTGACCGCAGGCTTGCCGCCGTCGCTCACCGCCATGCGCTGGCGCTGCGAGGAACTACGGCCGATCGGTGCACTGATCTTGCCGCCGGAGGTGATCACGCCAATCACGATGCATTCGTAGATGCGGCTCACCGTGCGTTTCTGCAACTGATCGACCAGGCGGGTCTGCGCTTCGATGGTCTTGGCCACCACCATCAAGCCGGTGGTGTCCTTGTCCAGGCGATGGACGATGCCCGCGCGCGGCACATTGATAATGTCCGGCACATGGTGCAACAGAGCATTGAGCAGGGTGCCATCGGCATGCCCGGCAGCCGGGTGCACCACCAGGCCAGCGGGTTTGTTGATCACCAGAATCTGTTCGTCTTCGTAGACGATATCCAGAGCGATGTCCTGGGCCACCCACTCGCCCTGGGCTTCCTGCTCGGCCTTGAGGGCCAGCAGCGCGCCGCCGTGAACGATGTCGCGCGGGCGCAGCACGGCACCATCGACGGTCAGCAGACCCTCTTTGATCCAGGCAGACAAACGCGAACGCGAGTGCTCGGCGAACAGTTGTGCGGCGACTTGATCGAGGCGTTGACCGCCCATTTCATAGGGCACCTCGGCGTTCAGTTCTATGGTCTGGATATTAATAGAGGGCATGCTCAGTAACAGATGGGCTGTAGCTTTTGGTTTCAGCTACACGCTTGTGGTTAAATACGGCGTCTTTGCCCCAGGGATACCGGGGGCGCTCATCATAACAGGACGGCTTTGCTCAAGACAGCCGCCGTCACAGGGACGCAAGCCGCCATGCAAGTGAAACACCTGCTGCTGATCGCAATCCTCGCCCTCACCGCTGCCTGCTCATCCAAAGAGGTGGTCGACGAAAACCTGAGCGAGGCCGAACTGTACCAGCAGGCACAGGCCGATCTGGACAACAACAGCTATAACAGCGCCGTTGCCAAGCTCAAGGCCCTGGAGTCGCGCTACCCCTTCGGCCGCTATGCCGAACAGGCTCAGCTTGAGCTGATCTACGCGTACTACAAGAACGTCGAGCCGGAAGCTGCCAAATCCGCAGCGGATCGCTTTATCCGCCTGCATCCGCAGCATGCCAACGTCGACTACGCCTACTACCTCAAGGGCCTGGCCTCGTTTGACCAGGATCGTGGCCTGGTAGCCCGTTTCGTGCCGCTGGACATGACCAAGCGCGACCCCGGTGCCGCCCGCGACTCCTACAACGAGTTCGCCCAGCTCACCAGCCGCTACCCGAGCAGCCGCTATGCCGCGGATGCCAAGCAGCGCATGATCTACCTGCGCAACCTGCTGGCGGCCTACGAAATCCATGTGGCGCACTACTACCTGACCCGCAACGCCTATGTCGCCGCCGCCAACCGCGGTCGCTACGTGGTGGAAAACTTCCAGGAAACCCCGGCAGTCGGCGATGGCCTGGCGGTCATGACCGAAGCCTACCAGCGCCTGACCCTGGATGACCTGGCCGCCACCAGCCTGGAAACTCTCAAGCTCAACTACCCGGATCATCCGAGCCTGGTCGATGGCCAATTCGTCCCGCGTGAAGAAGAGGCCGATACCCGCTCCTGGCTGGCCAAGGCCACCTTGGGCCTGATCGAGAGCGACACCCCGCTGCCGCCCGGCGAAACCCGCGCCAGCCAGGACGTGATCCGCCAGTACGAAGATGCCGAACAGCAGATTCCGACAGAACTGAAAGGCGATAGCACCGAAGAAAGCAAGGGCCGCTCCTGGTTCAGCTATATGACCTTCGGCCTGTTCGACTAAGCCGCGCAACGCACTGAAGAGGGAGGCCATTGGCCTCCCTTTTTATTTGGCGATGTACCCGTTAGCTGCTGCGCAGGCTGTGGGAGCAGATTTATCCGCGAAAAACTCGCAGCATCGATAAAACGTCGCGGCTAAAGCCCCTCCCGCAAGGGCCGCATCACCACAGAACGTGGGCATGGCTTTTCTTTAAGACTCTGGCCCCGTGATGTGCTGCGCGATTGCACGGCGTGCGCTGATCAGTCCCCTCGCCCCTCAGGGGCGGCCGGCTGCCATTGCTTGTACTCGCTGAGATCGACCAGGCGCAGCACGCGCTTGACCGTGTCCTCATCGAAGCCACCAGCCATATCGCCATAGAGCGTGACATAGCCCACGGTCACGCCGCGACAAGTTGGTCATTGTCAGCATCGCCTCCTAGGGAAACAACGCACAGCACGATGTTGCGCCGCTGTGCTGATACCCCCAGGTTAGCTAAACTGCCTGCCTATTACCGAGAAGAGAGCACCATGGGTTTGTTCCGCTTGCTGTTCTGGATCGCCATCATCGCAGCCGCCTTCTGGCTCTGGCGACGCTTTACTCGCCCGACTCCGCGCCGGCCGCAAGACCGCACGGACAGCGCCCAGCCGATGGTGCGCTGCGAGCATTGCGGCGTACATATACCGCGCATCCACGCACTGCCTCAGGATCAGCACTGGTATTGCAGCCAGGCGCACCTGGAACAAGGCCCCAAGACCGGTGGGCGCTGACGCCCTGCCCCTGCGGGGGGAGCAGGGCCGGCGGATTCTGCAGCTCTACCACCTGTATCGCCTGGTGATCAGCGCCGCCCTGGTGTTGCTGGTTTTCAGCGACATGGATGACGAGCTGCTACAACTGGCCAATCCCGAACTGTTTCGCAATGGCAGCTGGCTGTATCTGGCCCTCAACTGCCTGACCCTCGCCCTAGTGCGCCGCCCCACACACCTGATCCAGGTGTTCAGTCTGGCCCTGGTCGACGTGATACTGCTGTCGGCCCTGTTCTATGCCGCCGGCGGCACACCCAGCGGCATCGGCAACCTACTGATTGTGGCCGTGGCGATTGCCAATATCCTCCTGCGCGGCCGGATTGGCCTGCTGATCGCAGCCCTCGCCGCCATCGGCATGATTTTCCTGACCTTCTACCTCAGCCTGAGCCGGCCGGCCGCCTCGGCCCAGTATGTTCAGGTGGGGGCCCTGGGCACCCTCTGCTTTGCCGCCGCCCTCTTCGTGCAGGGTCTGACCCGACGCCTGCAGGTCAGCGAAAGCCTGGCCGAACAGCGCGCCGCCGACGTGGCCAACCTGGAAGCCCTCAACGCCCTGATTCTGCAGCGCATGCGCACTGGCATCCTGGTGCTGGACGAACAACACCGGGTCCTGCTGGCCAACCAGGGGGCCAACCACCTGCTCGGGCATGCTGAGCTGACCGGCAAGATTCTCGACCCGCACTGCCCGGAGCTGATCAAGCGCATGCAGTCCTGGTCGCACAACCCCAGCCTGCGCCCCGGCAGTCTGCAGGCAGCCCTCCACGGCCGCGTGTTGCAACCCAGCTTTATTGCCCTGCAGCGCGGTGATCAGCGCCACACCCTGGTTTTTCTCGACGATATTTCACAAATCGCCCAACAGGCCCAGCAACTCAAGCTCGCCTCACTCGGACGCCTGACTGCAGGCATCGCCCACGAAATCCGCAACCCGCTGGGTGCCATCAGCCATGCCGCACAACTGCTGCAAGAGTCAGAAGACCTGCATGGCCCGGACCAGCGCCTGGCGCAGATCATTCAGGATCACTCGCGGCGGATGAACCTGGTGATCGAGAATGTGCTGCAACTGTCACGCCGGCGTCAGGCCGAGCCACAGCTGCTCGACCTGAAGTACTGGCTGCACCGCTTCGCCAGCGAATTTCGCAGCAGCGCCAAGGCCGACCAGATCCTGCACCTGGAAACCGCGAGCGGCAGTATCCAGACGCGTATGGACCCTCACCAGCTCAACCAGGTGCTGAGCAATCTGGTGGAAAACGGGCTGCGCTACAGCGCGAAAAAGAACGCCCAGGGCCAGGTCTGGCTGAAGCTGTTCCGCGACCCGGAGAGCGACCTGCCTATACTGGAAATCATCGACGACGGCCCCGGGATCGCCGAAGAGCAGCTGCACCACCTGTTCGAGCCCTTCTACACAACGGAAAACAAGGGCACCGGCCTGGGTCTGTATATTTCCCGTGAACTGTGCGAAAGCAATCAGGCCCACCTTGACTATAAACTGCGCGAAGCGGGTGGTAGCTGCCTGCGTATTACCTTCGCCCACCCGCGTAAACTGAGCTGACCATGACCCGCCAGAGAGCCCTGATTGTCGATGACGAACCCGATATCCGCGAACTCCTGGAAATCACCCTGGGGCGGATGAAGCTGGACACCCGCAGCGCGCGCAACGTCAAGGAAGCCCGCGAGTGGCTGGCCAAGGAAAGCTTCGATTTGTGCCTGACCGACATGCGCCTGCCCGACGGTACCGGCCTGGATCTGGTGCAGCACATCCAGCAGCGCCATCCACAGGTGCCCGTGGCGATGATTACCGCCTACGGCAGCCTGGACACCGCAATCAATGCGCTCAAGGCCGGGGCCTTCGACTTTCTGACCAAACCGGTGGACCTCGGCCGCCTACGCGAACTGGTCGCCACCGCCTTGCGCCTGGGCAGCAGCGCAGGCGAGGAACTGCCGGTGGACAGCCGCCTGCTCGGCGACTCGCCGCCGATGAAAGCCTTGCGCAAGCAAATCCTCAAACTGGCGCGCAGCCAGGCCCCGGTGTATATCAGCGGCGAGTCCGGCAGCGGCAAGGAACTGGTGGCGCGCCTGATCCACGAGCAGGGTCCGCGCGGCGAGCAACCCTTCGTCCCGGTCAACTGCGGGGCCATCCCCACCGAGCTGATGGAAAGCGAATTTTTCGGCCACAAGAAAGGCAGTTTTACCGGCGCTATCGAAGACAAGCAGGGGCTGTTCCAGGCCGCCCATGGCGGCACCCTATTTCTCGACGAAGTCGCCGATCTGCCCCTGCCGATGCAGGTCAAGCTGCTGCGCGCGATCCAGGAAAAAGCCGTACGCGCCGTGGGCGGGCAGCAGGAAACCGTGGTCGATGTGCGCATCCTCTGCGCCACCCACAAGGACCTGGCTGGCGAGGTCAGCGCCGAACGTTTTCGCCAGGACCTCTACTACCGCCTCAACGTGATCGAACTGCATGTGCCGGCCCTGCGCGAACGCCGCGAAGATATCGCCTTGCTGGCTGGAAGCATGCTCAAACGGCTGGCCGAGGGCAGCGGCCTGAGCCCCGCCAAACTCGATGACGACGCCCTGGAGAAGCTCAAAAGCTATCGCTTCCCGGGCAATGTGCGCGAACTGGAAAACATGCTCGAGCGCGCCTACACCCTGTGCGAAGACGACCGCATCAGCGCCTGCGACCTGCGCCTGACCGACGCCTGCGGCCCCAGCGAAAACGGCGAAACCAGCCTGGCCCAGATCGACAATCTGGAAGACCATCTGGAAGACATCGAACGCAAACTGATCATGCAGGCCCTCGAAGAAACCCGCTGGAACCGCACCGCCGCCGCCCAGCGCCTGGGCTTGAGCTTCCGCTCGATGCGCTACAGGTTAAAGAAACTCGGCATAGATTGAAGGCCACGGCGACGGCCCTGCGCGGGACGGCTGCCCCCATCAATTAGCCGCAAGGTTATTACCCATCCGCCATGGCACGACGGTGCGCACGGCGCACCCTACAACAGAGCATCCGCCGACCGACCGCGTAGGGTGCGCCGTGCGCACCGAGTCATCCCACCAGACTCAACCGTGATGAACACGCTGCTACAGTCGCGCCGCCGGCGCATAGGGAGCCGGATCGAGAATAGGCTCGCGCCCCAGCAATAGATCCGCCAGCAACTGACAGGATGCAGGGGCCAGCACCAGGCCATTGCGGTAATGCCCGCAGTTCAACCACAGCCCCTTATGCCCCGGCACTGGTCCGATAAATGGAATGCCCTCGGGCGAGCCTGGGCGCAGCCCGGCCCAATGCCCCACCACTTCGGCTTCAGCCAGGGCCGGCAGAAGTTCGACGGCCGACGCCTTAAGGCTGGCCAGGGCCTCCTCGGTCGGCGTCTTGTCGAACTCGGCATGCTCCAGGGTGCTGCCAACCAGGATATGGCCATCACGCCGCGGGATCGCGTAGCGCCCCTTGGCCAGGACCATCGCAGGGAGAAAGTCCTCGGCACACTTGTAGAGGATCATCTGCCCCTTGACCGGCACCACCGGCAGGGTCAAACCCAGCGTTTTGATCAGCTCGCCGCTCCAGGCTCCGGCAGCCAGCACCACCTGATCGGCACGCATATCACCCTGCGCGGTCTGCACGCCACAAATACGCCCGTGTTCGCGAATAAACCCGGAAACCGCGCACTGCTCGTGCACGCTCACATTCGGTAGCTGCAGCAAAGCCGCACGCAAGGCCTTGATCAGCCGCGGATTGCGCACATTAGCCACATCGGCCATCTGGATCGCATGGCTGAAACCCGCAGCCAGCGGCGGCACCGCCTGCTGCACCGCCGCCATGGCGACCTGGCGTAGCGGCCGCTGCTCGCGAGCGGCCCAGGCCAGTGCCTCGGCCTCATCCTCGAGATCCAGCCAGTACAGGCCGGTGACATGCACCTCGGGATCAACCCCGGTCTGCGCCAGCAGACGCTCGCCCAGGCGCGGATAAAAGTCCTGCGACCAATGGGCCAGCGCCGTAACGGCCTGACCATAACGCCACGGATACAGCGGAGAGACGATACCGCCGCCGGCCCAGGAAGACTCCCGCCCCAACTGACCTTGCTCCAGTAGACAGACCTGCGCTCCAGCTTCGGCCAGCGCATAGGCCGAGAGCAAACCGATAGCGCCACCGCCGACGATCAGGACCTGCATATATCCTCCACAAAAAAACGGGCCGCAAAGGCGGCCCGTTATACGTCATTGCTCCCGCGAAAGGCTACCAGCACACATCCACAGCACGCACTGCATCGTCCAGGGTTCGCGCACCGGTATGGGAGATGCGGAAATCGCCGCAGGCATCGCCCGCCATACGGTTAACCCGAGTGGCCTGCAATACATAGGATGTAGCAGTGGGGTTGCCCTCTGCAGCGATGGTGTAGTTAGCCGTTCCTGAGCCAGGAGCCTGAGTGGCAAATACCGCAGCCAAGTCGTCATCGGCATCCAGGTAGGAACCCTGCAGCGAGTAATAACGTTCCAAGGCCTGAGCGCCCTCCAGCAACGCCGACTTGGCTTCGGCGCGCTTGGCTCTGTTCATATATTCCGTGTAGTTGGGATAGGCGATCGCAGCCAGAATACCGATCACTGCGATAACAATCATCAGCTCGATCAGGGTAAAACCCTTCGCTCTAATCATCGGATCTGATTCCAGGATTGGCGGCCATCCATGACATTCAGGGTATTGGCCGCAGGCACGCAATCCTCGATACCTGTACCACGGCAGAGCCAGTACTTCTTGCCGTCAAGCAGGTCGAAAGAGCCCGTAGGGATACCATTGCTTGAACCTATACCAGAAACCGGCAGTTTGTTGCCCTTGCTATCAACGACGCTATCCGCTTCGTCGAACTTGCCATCCTTGTTCAGATCGAACAGCACATAGTTCAGACGCCCGCCCGTTGCCAGATCGACCACCATGGTCCAGCCAGAACCGCCTGCCTGGCAGGGGTCAGCCGAAGGAATAGCCGTTTCGAAGACCAGGCGATCGAGCAGAATTCTTGGCGCAAACAGCACCCGCTCCCCCTCCGCGCCCACGACCGGGGACTGCAGATCCAGGTACCAGCCACGCTTGCTGGTCCAATCGATACCGGCAGGATCCGCCGGCGCATCCAGCGCACGCACCTCACGGTTGAAGGCCGTACCCTCGAAAATAATGGAGCGCCCTTCAAGCGCCGAGCGCCCACTGAAGGCAATCGAAGCCCCGGTAGTGCTGGGTTTATCCCAGATGCCGTAGAAGGTTTGCACCTGTTTGTCACTGACATCGCCCACGGTATACATACGCCCCGTGCCGAAGTAGACGATCACACCATTCACAGCACCGTCAGGGTGGTAGGCAATTTCCGGCTTGACCGTGATCGCCTGGCGCTTGCCCGACGTATCGGCAGCCACATACAGGGGCTGCGGCTCGCTGCCGGACTTGAGGCTAACCTGGAAGTCATCGACTCCAGAGCCATTGCTCTTGAGGTCGAACTTCCACAGGTTGCCATTGAGATCACCGGCAAACACATCCTTGACGTAGATATTGCCAGCGCCATCCGTTGCATAGACAAAGGATGGGCTCGACAACCCGCCCGTTGCGCTACCTGCACGGACCTTGTTGACCGCGCCAGTGGCCAGGTTGACGATAAACAGCACCGAGTCGTCAGTGCTGCTGCCGTGACCATTGCCGAAGATCGCCGCCCAGGTGCCATCCTTCATGCGCCCGACCAGAGGCTCACCAAAGTTGTAGCCCAGATCGGCATCGTCCTTGATCTCCCAGAGCACCTTGCCCGCCGTAAAGCCACCGGCGGCACTGCTATCGGTCACATCCAGGGCGAACACACTTTTACCGCCGGCACCCAGGCTGCCTAGCAGCACCGTCTTCCAGGCACCATCGAGTATGGCGTCGCGCACATGCAGCTTGCCGTCGACGTAATAGCGGTGCTTGTAATCGGTCGAGGCCAGATCCTTGATACCCGGTAGTACGCCCTGGGGTATATAGGCGAAGAGTTCATTGCCGGTGTTGGCGTTGAATGCATGCAGGAAGCCGTCATTGGCCCCGACGAACAGAGTGGGCGTCTTGCTGGCTTTCGCCGCCACAAACTCGGCATAGGTCTGCCCGCTGGAGGGCAACGGCACGCGACCACTAAAGCCCCAGTCCTGCTTGTTGGCGATGACCAGGGTGGAGTTGACGATATCGCCGAGCGCGGTGCTGCGCTTGCGGTATTTGAGACCCGCCGGCGTTTCGTTGACGCGGCTGCCCATCAGATACTCAAAAAGCGCTTCGCTATTGTCGAAGTGGGCCTTCATCGGCACCGACAAACTGCTCCAGGACAGCGCCACTCCGGCGCTGCCATCATGAGAGAACAAGCGCCGTGATGGGTAACTCAACTGGCTACTGGCTTCCCAGATCTGCTTGAAAACTATCCCCGTGCTGGTTTGCGTGGGCCGCTTGGCCAGCAACTTACCCGACCAGTCGGCAGTGGAATACAGCGCCTCATAAACCAGGGTATCGCTATCCAGACGGCGAGCCGTCGGCACAGCTGCGGTATTGGAACCCGTGCGCTCGGCAACAGCTGACAGGGTGTCGCCCAAGGCAGTGGCGAACTGCTGGGGGTTCTGGGCATTGAAGAACCCCCCGCGCCCGTTGATACCCGCATGCAAAAGATCGTCGATCTTGGCACTACTGTTGGCGTCCGGCCGCGGATCAAGCCAATTGATCACCGCCCCCGACTTCACCGCATCGAAAGCCGTATCAGAATTAACAGAGCCCGACACCCCAAGCCCAACCCCGAATGTCACCATGTGCTGCCAGAAAGCAGGGTTCGCGGGATCAGTTGGTACCCGATTGGCAAGCCCCGAATGCAAGTCGCGATTCCAGTAATACATAGCGACATCGGCCAGCGTATCGGGATGGCTATCACTGAAGGGGGCTTTGGGTGCATAGCTGTAAGACTGACCATCGGGCCCGCTGATCGTCGGTCCGTTCTTGTTGTCCACATTCTCTTGGGCAGCGCTGTCGGATGCAGGATTACCGTTCCAGTAACCATCGGTGGTCAGGATGGTGTAGCTCTGCCGGCAAGCATACTCCGCCCCCCCGGTCTCTCCGGGAGTCGAACTCCATGGGCCAAGATCATTGGTCTGGCTGTAATACTTACCCGCGTCACCCAACGCCTTGCGCAGGGGGGTGCCGCCATCAGCGCTTGCGCCATACAGCCACTGGAAGAAATCAGTGCGACCCGTGCCTTCGAAACGCTTAACGCCCTTGACTACAGTGCCGGACTGGTTGATTGCGCCATAACCCACACGAATCTCGCCGGTCTGGCCATCAAAAGCACTGCCGGTACCCGCCTTGGCTGCCATCAGGCGCGTGCGGTAATAGGAAAACCAGTTGGCAAAGTTCTGTTTATCCGCCTCGGCGATAGTCTCCCGGGTATAGCAGCTGTTGCTGAATACATTCGTGCAGCCTGCGCTTTGCTGGTAATAGAACGCCGCGCGTGGATTACCGACATAGAAGTAATCCTTGCGCCCGTTGGTGTAGGCATCGCGGTGGAAAATCATCTGAAACGCAGTGGATAGATTGACCACTTCGCTGATGCTGCGATAACCGTCAACCTTGGCGGCGGTAAAACTGGCCTGAGCAAAGCTCGGCGGCGGCGCATAGGTGACCGTCGGGTCGAAGTAGACCTTGTTCACCGCAGAGGAAAACAGGTAGCGCTTGCCGCTCTCCGCGCACTGGTAGTAATAGTCGTTACCCGAGCGAGAGAGGTACGAGCATTCGTTTCGCGAGATATCCTGCTTGATTTCATCCGGCATATAGGCCCACTCCATGGAGCCGGAGTCGTCGAGCAAGAACATGATATTGGGCTCGACCTGCCCGCCCAGGCTCAAGGGCACCTGCGCTGGAGCAAAGGCGGCCAGAGCGCTCTGGCTCACTGCGAATGTCAGCAGGCCGGCGAATAGCGCGCGGGCAGCAAACAGGCGTTTTGACATATTCATCTCAGCATCCCTCTGATCAATTCTGACCGCGAATGGCAATCGCAACGGTGGAGCGCAGGCGTACTTCGATATCGCCACTGCCGTAGCCGGTAGCCTCGACATTGAACAGGTAGGTTCGGCTCAAGCAGTCGAATGCCCGATTCTCCGCTATCGAGCCATCGGTCTCGCAGACATAGGAGGTAGAGCTTCCAGAGCTGCCGTAGAAGTTGCTGACTTCACAGATCGGCTGCTTCGGTTTGCCGATCAGATCGGCGGGTGGCGACCATTGCGCCGCGGTGACATCAGGACAGGCCGTGACAGCCTGGAACAGCAGGGTCGGGTCGGCGCTCGCTGCCACCTGCTCGCGCACATAGGCTTCGCCGACGCGAAGTGAGGCCTCTGCCGCCTGGAAGGCCTGGTTGTAGTCGCGCGCCCCGCCGGCCATACGTTCCTGCAGCGTACTGCTGGACATCGATGAAACACCGATCATAGTCAGCACCAGTAGCATCACGAGGCACACCAACAAAACGGCACCTTTCTGTTTTTGCCTACCCATTTGTTGCCTCACTAATCGATTCGGTTACGCAGCGCCACCACGGTGCTGAACACTTGGCGCATACGACCGTCCGCCGCAACAGCCGCCCCATCGAACTCGACAACCTGCTCCTGAGCCCCCGGGGCATTGCTGTCGCTGACCATCAGCAAATCGATTTTCACCGTGCGTACATCACCCCAGCGGTTGGCCGCCTCGACTTCCGCGGGGGTCAGGTAGCTCTGCACACCCACGCTGCTTGCCATGGCGACGCCATAGCGAGTGCGCAGGGACTCGACACCCTCGACGACCTCCATGGTCTGCGCAGGAATGGTCGACACATCGCGCATATACAGAGCGCGAATCGACTGCCCTGTCGCCCCGGTCCTGCCGGTGTCGGCCACGTAGAAAATCCTGCTGCTGAAGCCAGCAACCCGCGCAGGATCAGTGAAGGAAATATCGGAGAACTTGAAACCGCCGCAAGAGGCTGCCTTATCGTTATTACCGGCGGCATGGGTCAGCGTCACATTGCCATTACCCGTAGCATTGGGCTTGTTGGTCACGCGAATGATCACGGCCTTTTCCAGGTCCATGATCATCACCGCGCGGTTCTGCTGCATGCTGGGGCAGTAGCTGGTGACTTTGATATTCGCGTTGGCAGCCGGCTTGAGGATCTCGTCCTCTGTCAGGAAGGCACCACAGTTGTCATTGACGAACAACGATATCTGATCGGTCCCAACAGCACCCAGAGCACCTACTGCGGTAATACGCTGGGCCCAGATAGGGCGATTCATCGCATTCCACTCGCTTGCGGCACCATTGGTGCCAACTACACAGATGCTCTCCTCGGCCAGGCGCACACCCATCCCCACGCCCGCCGGGCGCATCTCGGCGGCCAGATACTGCAGCGCAAAGCGGCCATTCTCCTGCAGATGGCCAGTGGCATTCTGTACCAGGAAGGTGTTCTTGTTACTGATAAAGACCTGCAGCACTACGCCACTGATAATGAGCCCAATGACCATCGCCACCATGAGCTCGATCAGGCTCAAACCTCTCTGCGTTCGCATAGACACTCCGTCAGATCCGGGTCACGAAAGAAAATTGCTGGGCAGCACTGCCCTGCACTCGCTCTTCGCTCCACTGCACAATGACTGTGAATTGATCGCCATTCTGAACCACCCCGCCGTCACCCTCGGGCAACTGCTGAGCAAGGTTGGCGCGCCACTCGGCCAGGTCACGCTGAAACGGCAGGCATGTCTCTTGCGCCGGGTCGCAAGGCAACTCGGCACCGACAGCAATAACGTAATAACCCGCCTGGGCATCGCCACGCGCGGCACGCATGCGGTCACCCATTTCGTAGGCCAGAAAGGTGGCGTGGGAACGTACTGTCGCCGTCTGATTGGCCTTGAGCGAATTGAGCTGCAAGGCAGCCAAGCCCAACAACCCAACGGAGAAGAGCAACACCGATACCAACACCTCAATCAATGAAGTGCCCTGTTGCAAGCGCCTAGCCATTAGCAGCCCCTCTTTCTGACGGACGCCGCGCCGGACAGCTCGACTACAACCGTACGATTATAGGTAGCGCAGTTACTGGTGCCCTCTTTGACCAGCAGGTCAAAGCTGACTGCAGCAGCCCCAACCAACTGCCCGCGGGAATCGAACAGGATGGTTTTCATACCCGCAGGATCTACGTCATAGGATGCCAGCGCAGGGAACATGCGCAGCTCAAGCCCATCGCCGTGGCGGAGCACCTGCCAACTGCCGTCGGCAGCCAGCGGCCCCTGTAACCGCGTGGTCTGAGCGCGCTGCACCGCCTCACGGCGGGCATAGGCAAACATGCCGGCGAAAGTGTTGACTTCGCTTGCAGCCCGGTTGTCACGCAGCAGTTGGGTGAGATTCGGCGCAGCCAAGCCCAGCAGCACCGCCATGATCACGATAGTGATCATGAGCTCGATTAGGGTAAAACCTTTCTGCGACATAACACTCTGCCCCCATGGACCAATACGTGCACACCAGGCCCACACCAAAACTAAAGATGCGAGCCCAGAGACAACCTTTCATCCATGAAAAGCAACCACTCGTCACGCCCTGCGCCGAAAGGAGTGATACTAAACAAATAAACGTTCGTTTCAAAAAACGTTTTCACCGAATGCGACAGCGGCCGCAGTAAAACTGCGAACGATTGAGGATTTAGCGGAAAAAGCAAGGCCCGCCAGAGGCGGGCCTGAACCATAACAGAGGGGAAACCGCGCTGGTGCAAAAAGCAGAGGACACCAACCTAAAGTTAGGCAAGATGCCCTAGGCACAACAGGGCGGCCACAGTTAAACCGAAAGCTGACCCTTGAACCAGACTAAGAACAGTCGCTTGGCACAGCGGGAGTGGTGACAGAGGCGCGCCCTGTGAGACTGATAGCCACCACACGCTCCTGCCCACCAACAGTTGGGGTGGCTCGGCAAACTGTCAATGAGGCCTGGGTAGCTCCTAAGCCCGTAGCCTGAAAACGCACACTGGTAACTGACCCAGTAATTTTAAACCCTGGAGCTGCCGCCTGATGTTGCAGCAGCACCGCCTCGCCGACATCCAATGCCCCATCATCATCAACATCGTGGAACACTACCCAGCCCTGCTCCCACCCCCCAGCGATGCAGCTTGCACCATCAGCAGAAACACACATCCGCACAGCAGAGTTACGTTTGATTGCCTCGCTGCGCGCCAGCACAGCCCCAGCAACTAGCTCGTTGGCTTGGGAGCGCAACTTACTTCCAAGCGTCATTTCGTTATAAGCAGGTATAGCCACGCCCATCAGCACCGCAAGTATCGCAATGGCAATTAACAACTCAACCAAAGTGAAAGCGCGCGACTGCTCGGGCATAGCCTTAACCTTCAAGCCCAACGAACAAGGCCCATCCCCCGCAACCATTAGTTCGTTCATTGCTCTATATACCAGTGAGTGCGATAGCGCTCAGTACTTGACGAACCCGGCACAGGGGGTATGCAAAAAGGTCCGAAGCAAATAGTCGGCGGCAGCCCAGGAACCTGAGCACGAACCGGAGGAGGTGGAAATCCACCGCCAGGAACATCCGCAAACAGATCCAAAATACCGTCTAGGTCAAAATCATAAACCGCTAACCCAGAATCGTAGCCAAGTGCATAGATCCGGGCACCACCCAAGTTACTAGTGCATACACCCGGGGCGGCAGGCAAGGGTCTATTGGTACTAAAGAAAGTCACACCGTCCTCAGTTACAGAGTCACTGACCACCTTCTCCCCCACGCTCAACTCTATAAACCAACCGGGTGCTGCCGAAGACAATGAAGTGGAACTGCCGGTCTGATCGGCCAAATCCGCCTCCGTACACGCCCGCTTAGTCTCTAGCGCTGGCGGGGTAACTGGATCAGCACAGAGCAACCCACCGGTTAAACCGGTATTGTAATCTTTAAGCATATAGAAGCGGTTTTCAATTGTGGTATCGAAAGGCTGCTCCCTGTCGCCGCTCCCAACCAGAATACTGTCAAAGTCATTGCCCAGAACAACATCAGGCCGATAAAGGAACTTACGCGCATCGACACCTGTACCAGCAAGAGATGCCAACTTGAAAGTCACCCAATTATCAGGATCGACATCATCAATATCCGTACGCCAGATATTACCCTTGGTATCTACACTATAGATTCGGTCCGCCTTACCGTTACTGTCTCGATCAATCAACGTTACATCTGCCGGCACACTCCCCATACCCACTGGGAATATATGCTTAATTAGAGCACCGGTGCGCGCATTTACAACAAACACTCCCCGGCCTTTGTCATTGGTAGCCGCCACGGCTGGGTCTTCATTCTCTGGATCATAGCCAGCACCAAAAATAAGCACGGGATCGATGGCCGATGCTTTGATTCTGGCAGGCCGCAAGGTGGACCAGGTTTGCCCCAACTCCGCAAAATCAGCTTGGCTGCTATCAATTTTCCAGAGGTGTCTTGGAGCTAAAGGGTTACTGACATCCAATGCATAAGCAAATCGCCCCCCCCGGCGCATACCAATATAGAGATAGGCTTTATCACCTACAAGCGACTCAAATTTTCCATCGGCGTTGGCGTCCAATTGATAAACCGACGTTGGCCCATCGGCAAAGTACGGCTTGGGGGACGCACTAGAAATGGCCGGCTCGTTTTCACGCAAGCGATTGAGTTGGCTCAAGTGCTCGGGGAAGACCACCCCCCACTGCTCAAGACCGTCTGTTGGATCCTGACCGCCTTTAACCGCATGAAAAATACCTTCATTGGTTCCGTAATAAACCATTACGTCGCGGTCATCGCCATTACGGTTGTAGTTGACCACCGCCGGGCGCGAATGAACCAAATCACCATGGATGCGCGCACGCACATCGGTATTAACACCATTTCCGTCTTCGTTATCCATGTTATCCGCACCGCGAACCCAGTTGACCAGGTCTGCCCCCAAGGCAGTAACGAGCGTAGTGTTCGCCGTGCTAAATACCGTATCGGAAAGTGCTGTTCCCGCAACACAGGAACCATTACATGTGTACAAATTACGCGCTGCCTGACTGGTGGCAAACGCGGTGCGCATGCGCTGAGCAGCCCCGCCCTTCTCTACCACCGAACCATCGGGCGCATCGCTCGCAGTTTTTGGATTCCCCAGCGGTTCGAACTGCCAATAATTGGAGGCAGAGCTCCAAAAGCTGGTTATGTCATCCAGCAAAAAACCGTCCACTTTATCTTGCACAGGCTGCGCTGGAGTATTGCTATCAGACAGCACCGGGTTCCCGTTAACGTCTTTGGCCAGCAGATATTGCTTCAAGTTACCAGGCCACCGCGGACCAGCTCCCGCATCAGGACGAAATTGCCCCATATACACCTGATTGAGAAACTCACCGCGCACATTCACACTTACCGGCAATGTCGATGAGGCAAACACGCTATCCACCGGCTGCATACCACGCAGAGCGTCTACAAAGGCCTTCATGGCCTGCTGACCATTACTCGCCTCAAAGTATTTGCCACCACCTACGTTTGCTGCACTTTTAAGCAGCTCACGCGAACTCCTCATTGGCGCAGTACCATAGTTATTGTCGGCAGGGTTCTGCACTGCGATGGTATAGGTAATTACATTTTGATCCCCTACGGGCGGCCCGATATCGCGCTTAAACAATGTACGCGCGTACTCATCAAACCAGCTGCTGGTATAGTTTGATGGAGAAAAAGCCAAGGGATCGCTTACCAAAATCCCGCTTGGCTGTACCGCTGTAGCACCAATCCCTCCCAGCAGCTTGGTGGTATCGTTTTCCTCGCCAGAGTCAGGACCACCGTTACCTATAAATAAAATAAAATTCTTACCGCAGCCGTCGGTAATCGGACTTCTATACCCATCATCTAACTTCGCCCCAACATCGTACTGATCACTTTCAAAACCAACATAGTCGTCAGGCTTGCCACCATAATACAAATAGGCTTCATGCATGGATTTAGCATAAGGCGCATTATTGGAATCGGGAATAGAAGGATTTATTTTAGCCAGCAACGCATCCCGATTTGCCTCGACATTCATTGGTCGAATATGATAGCGGACATAGCCTCCCTTACCATCTCCGGAGGGGTTGGCAATCATCAAACCAATATTAACCGCTTCTACTAATTCTTGAACGTCAGTGCGCGTAACGCAATCAACCGGTGTCCGATTTATTTCCTTGCCATTAGCATCAAGATTGATCGTACAGGCAGGAAAATAGGGTGAGTTAAGCGGATCCACCATATTATTTAACACCTGCCGCAACATTTCTAACTTCTTACCGGTACTCACCCCATCCAGCAAGGTCACATTACTATTGTTCGAAGCAGCATTATCCAACATCAGCAATAGGTTGGTTCGCCCAGTAACCGCGTTAGGGTTAGCCAGGAAAATATCCGTATCCTCCGCGACAACTACTAAAGGGAAAGCAAATGTCGCTCCCACAACCAGCTTACTTAAGAAATTCAGGACACTCATGATCGGCACCTCTCAACAGCAAAACTGGTCATATTAAGGACAAGGATTAGGACTAGCCGGGAGCCTGATCTTTACACCTTGATTTACAGCCACATTAACGCCGGTTGCGGCATTGTCCACAGAGGCCACGACATTCCAATAGGTATCTTGGTAGCCCGTTGCACCACCCGAATTGGGCGTACCTTCTATAAGAATGTTTGGAGTGGCATCCGCACTACTTTCGGACTTGACATCAATTGCTCGAATGCAAACAGCAGCAGCCACACTCACAGATTCCGGCCCCACAACAATTGTTTTAGGCGCAGGTGCAGTGAACGTTGTCAATGAACCCAGTACTTCTTCAAGAGCCGCATTAGCCGCTGCCGTAGCCTCATCCCGCAACTGCACGTTATTCACAGCCGAAAGGTTGACCCCGCTTAACATAAACGCACTGCTAACCATCAGGGTAAGTAACAGCAGCATGATTAACCCCACAATAAGGGTCGCGCCTCGCTGAGTACATCGCGGAACATACTGCTTCATGGGATCTCCCGGCGGCCTGATGGATTGACTAATCGGACGGTAGTAGCAAATACGTGACGCTTGAAACCATCATTGGCGGCTGCAATAGAGGTGCTACCCAGTTGATATGCCTTTGTATCTGTATAACCACGCGTAGCGACTGTATTGCGCACCAGCACATAAAGTTTAACTGCGACTGCATTGGCCAAATCGTCTAGTACGCAGGGATCCAGAGTCGTGCAGCGCTTGAACTCATCCGCACTACCATCACCTGGATTACTTGCACTGATGGGAAGTCCGTTCTTACCTTCAGTATCCAACCCAAGTTCAACACGAAAACTCTCTACCCCCTCAATAAGAGGCTGCGGTGCAGAATAGGCCCCATTGACTAATTCCACGCGCATCAGTGTCGGCACACCGCCACTGTTGGCCAGATAATAAAGTTTTGATACGACCTTACGCTGCGGCGCGAGATCGGCCGGCAGAACGGGACTGTCCAGACTGCAAGTCTTGGTTCTTAGGGGAAATGCTGCATTATCGATCACATATGGATCTTCAGTGCCTACGTTTCGGCAGCCTGATACCTGGATATGCCACCCCGTATCAGTGCCGCCATCACACCCCCCACCTTTCACACAGGTATTTGCATGACGCACCAATAGCACATCACTGCTTGCCAACACCCCGGTCACGCCGCAACTTGCCAGCCCTGTAGCATCAGGAAAGACCTGAACCGGAATACCAATAAGGTTGGTTTTATAAGTTGCGCTCCAGCCCGCGACTACACAAGGATCGGGGATAGCCGTAGGTGGATCGATATTATTGTCCAATTCGCCCCAAAAGCCTGCGTGCTGAACATCGGCCTGCATAAGCTGCAATGAAAAACGTCCGTTCTCAATCAACACATTGGTCTTAGCCATTTCATCATTGGTGCGGGATACGTCAATAAACAACTGCAAAATCGCCAAGAGCATCAATACGCTGATGACGACAGCAACCATCAGCTCAATGAGACTAAAGCCTCTGGCAGCTCTTGGCTCACGCAGTGCAATCGATAGTTTCTGGGCCTGTGTCTTCATTTCAAATCAGCCACTCTGACTATGGTACTCACTACCCGCCGACAGAGGTCCGCCGTGCAAGTTGAACCAGAAGGCCCATTGTATTGGCCTGAACCACAGGCTGAGTTGGTGGGGACCGACAAAGGTGCAAGCCCCTGCCACGCCACACTGACCCGGTAAGAACCCGCCCCTAAAACCTCGACACAGCCACGCCCACCAATCATGGCACCCAGCTCATTGCCGTCCTCGTCCATCTCCGCCGCCCCTTGCAAAGCATTACACCACTCACCCGCATCCACTTGTTGCTGGGTGGCAGTGCCTGTTTCACAGGTTGAACCAACACCAATACCCACCAGGCTGGTTTCATAGGTAATGGCCTTCGCGCGATTAGTGGCTAAGCGATTAGCCATATCACTCAGCAGCAACAAAGCTTGAGAGCGCTGATAGGCCTCCATTTCAGACTGCTGCAAACGCGATTGCAGTCCAGCCATGCCAAGCAAACCAACGGCCAGAATAATGACGGTCACCATTAACTCGATCAATGTCAGGCCTCGCTGGCCTTGGAAGCGGAGAGGCGTTGACATAACTACCACTTCCCTGCCGGTTCTTTGAGCCCAGCACTATTCAGCTTCAAATCACCATCGTCCAGCTGAGCTCCTTTAGCCGTGAAGGTAATGGTAAAAGACGGTACCGCCCCCGACCCGACAGTAATGTCGTAGGTATATCGACTACTCACCCTTTCTTCGAGACTGAATCCACTCGCTTCCATGGCTGTTTTGTTGACATATGCGCGATTGGCAACGAGAAACTGCTGTTCGCGGTTGGCAATATCGATCATCTGCGCCTGCGCAGCAGTGCGCGCGCTCTTAATGAGATAGGCCTGATAGTTAGGCAGGGCAATCGCAGCCAATACTCCGATGATCAGAATGGCAATCATCAACTCGATCAGGCTAAACCCTCGCTGCTCAGTTCGCTCCACAGTACGTCCTCTCGCGATCCGTTTATCCATACGCCCCCACCAGCACTACAGCAGGGTACAAGTCGTTACACCGAATAACGCGAAATCAAAGCGCTTTCGGCGGTGGCCGTGTAGCTAATCATAGACGCCAAAGCGCAGGCATTTCCGCGAACGCGGCACACTAACTTGCAAAACGTTGCATTCGGTCTAGAGATTAAAGGCCGGCTCCACAAAGCCCACGGTTTAAACGACAGTCGGAACCGAGGTGCAGACGACCGGTGCTCCCTACCAGGATGGCAGGGGCAACCCCGACTAACAGAGGCACGGACGCTATGCACCACCATGCTCACGGCTTTACCCTCCCAGAACTGCTCACCACCCTCGGCATCCTTACCGTGCTGACAAACGTTGTGCTACCCGGCACCTTGCAGTTTATCGATAACCAACGGCTGATCACCGCCAGCAATAACCTCGCCGCGGACTTAATGCTGGCCCGCAGCGAATCGATCAAGCGGCGACAGCCGGTGCAGGTCGATAATGGCGACGGCAATTGGCAGAGTGGCTGGCAGGTGTACGTCGACCTGAACAACAACGGTCTATTTGATGAGGGCGAGCCGATACTCCGCCAAGGCCAACCCCTGCCCAGGGGTGTAATTGCCAAAGGCAATACGCCGGTCAGGCGCTATGTTCGCTATACCCCTCTGGGCAACACCAAACTCTTGGGCGGGGGCTTTCAGGCCGGTACGCTCACGCTCTGTCACGCAAGCGGCAACCAGGCGGTCAGGCACCTGGTGATCAGCCCCAGTGGTCGGCTGAGAAGAGCCAGGGACCAGCCAGGCCACTGCTGAACGGGCCGGAGGAAATCCGTAGGGCGTCACTCGCCGAAGGCAGTGCGCCGTGGTTCAGCGATCCTGCGTAAAAAACTGGCGGGTTGTCGCTGCGCGCCGAGGCCGCCCGCCCTACTCGGAAGGTAGGGCCCGATGGTTCGACGGCGCTACGCGACGAGCGCCGCCCACTTTTGCCGTGCAGGCTCAGAGCTGCGTCACCCGCAATTCCTTGGGCATGGAGAAAGTGACATTCTCAGGCCGTCCTTCCAGCTCGCTCTCCCCTGTCGCGCCCCAGGCTTGCAGTTGGCTGACCACGCCGCGCACCAGCACCTCGGGGGCTGAAGCACCGGCGGTAATGCCGATACCGGCAACGCCATCGAACCACTCGCGCTTGAGGTCTTCGGCACCGTCGATCAGGTAGGCGGGGGTGCCCATGCGTTCGGCCAGTTCGCGCAGACGGTTGGAGTTGGAGCTGTTGGGGCTGCCGACCACCAGCAGTACGTCGCATTCGGCGGCGAGTTGCTTGACCGCGTCCTGGCGGTTCTGGGTGGCGTAGCAGATGTCGTCCTTGCGCGGTCCGCCAATGCTGGGGAACTTGCTGCGCAGGGCGTCGATAACCTTGCTGGTGTCGTCCATCGACAGGGTGGTCTGGGTCACGAAGGCCAGGGCTTCGGGGTTGCGCACTTGCAGTTCGGCTACGTCCGTTTCGTCTTCCACCAGATAGATGGCCCCGCCATTGCTGGCATCGTATTGGCCCATGGTGCCCTCAACTTCCGGGTGGCCGGCGTGGCCGATCAGGATGCACTCGCGCCCCTCGCGGCTGTAGCGCACCACTTCCATATGCACCTTGGTCACCAGGGGACAGGTGGCATCGAAGATCTTCAGCCCCCGCCGTTCGGCTTCGTTGCGTACGGCCTGGGACACGCCGTGGGCGCTGAAGATCACGATAACGTCATCGGGGATCTGGTCCAGCTCTTCGACAAAGACGGCACCACGCGCGCGCAGGTCTTCGACCACGAATTTGTTGTGCACCACTTCATGACGCACATAGATGGGCGGGCCGAAGACTTCCAGGGCGCGGTTGACGATCTCGATGGCGCGGTCGACGCCGGCGCAGAAGCCGCGGGGGTTGGCGAGTTTGATATGCATGGGAGCCTCGGCACGCGGTCGTTTAGGGACCAATTTAACGCGGGATCGGCCAGCGTTCCCGCTTTGCGTAGCCCGGATGGAATCCGGGAGGGGTATTCGCGTTTCCCCAGATTTCATCCGGGCTACAGAAGCGCTACAGCGCTTTGACCTCAATGATTTCCACATCAAAGCTCAGCGCCTTGCCGGCCAGGGGGTGGTTGAAGTCGATGGTCACCTGGCTATCGTCAAAGGCTTTGACCACGCCCGGCAGCTCGGCATTGGCGGCGTCGTTGAAGATCACCAGCAGGCCTTCGGACAGCTCCATATCCTGGAACTGGCTGCGCGGCATCACTTGCACGTTCTGCGGGTTGCCCTGGCCGAAGCCCTGTTCAGGGCCGATCGGCAGGCTGCGCTTGTCGCCGGCTTTCAGACCATAAATGGCCTGTTCGAAACCCGGCAGCAGGTTGCCATCGCCCACCTTGAAAGTGGCGGGCTTTTTATCGAAGGTGCTGTCGACCACATCGCCATTTTCCAGCTTGAGGGCGAAGTGCAGGGTGACTTCCTTGTCCGGGCCAATACGTACGTCAGTCATGGGCTTTTTCTCCGGACTTCTCGCTTTTAAACATATCCAGCGCCAGCAAGATCGCGCCGCCGGTGATCGCCATATCGGCGACATTGAACGCTGGGAAATACCAGCGGTGCTGCCAGTGCAGCAGAATAAAGTCGACTACATGGCCGAACACCACGCGGTCCACCAGGTTGCCGAGTGCACCGCCTAGAACCAGGGCCAGGGCCAGGGCCAACCAACTTTCCCCTGGTTTCAGGCGCTTGAGCCAGACCACCAGCACCACGCTGACCGCCACGGCAATCGCCGCAAAAAACCAGCGCTGCCAACCGGCCGCATCAGCTAAAAAGCTGAAAGCCGCGCCGGTGTTGTAAGCCAGGGTCCAGCTGAAGTAATCGGGGATAATCACGATCTGCTGGTACATGCTCAGGGCGTTGTCGAAGTAGAACTTGCTCGCCTGATCGACCACGAACACCAGCAGGCTCAACCAAAGCCAGGGCAGCTTGCCGAAACGGGCGCTCATAAACAGCCCCCGAGATCGTAGGATGGGTGATAACCCATCAAATGCGGCGGCTGCAGCGATGGGTTGCCACCCACCCTACCCTCTGGCGCTATTCCGAGGATCGCCGGGACGCCGGACCGCAGCAAGCTGGCTCCTACGCAAAAGCGACCCTCACCCCCGGCCCCTCTCCCGGGGGGAGAGGGGAGCAAAGCAGCGCGCAGTGCATCACGCATAGTGACGAACCTCGCCCGCGCCTTCGATATTGTCCACGCAGCGGCCGCAGATTTCCGGATGCGCCGGGTTGACCCCGACGTCTTCGCGGTGGTGCCAGCAGCGCCCGCACTTGGGGTGGGCAGATTTGACGATTTTCAGCTTCAGGCCCGCCACCTCGGTGACCACGGCATCGGCCGGCGCATCGGCCAAAGGTGCCAGTGCAGCGGTGGAGGTGATCAGTACGAAACGCAATTCATTGCTGAGCTTGTTCAGATCGGCAATCAGGCTGTCTTCGGCATACAGGGTGACTTCCGCCTGCAGGTTGCCGCCGATGGCCTTGGCCGCGCGCAGGGCTTCCATTTCCTTGTTGACCGCAACTTTGACGTCCATGACGGTGCCCCAGAACGCCCTTTCGGTTCCGGCACCACCCAGCAGGGGGTCATTAGAAGTACCGTTCAAATAGAACAGCCCTTCGTACCAGCCATTGAGCATTACCGACTCGTTGCGCTCGCCCGGCAGGTACTGCCACAGCTCGTCGGCAGTAAACGACAGCACCGGCGCAATCCAACGCACCAGGGCTTCGGCGATATGGAACAACGCGCTCTGGCAGGAGCGCCGCGCCACGCTGTCGGCGGCGGTGGTGTACTGACGGTCCTTGATGATGTCGAGGTAGAAGCCGCCCAGCTCCTGCACGCAGAAGTTGTGCACCTTCTGGTAGACGTTCCAGAAGCGGTAGCTGTCGTAGGCCTCTTCAATTTCGCGCTGCAGCAGCAAGGCGCGATCCACCGCCCAACGGTCCAGCGCCAGCATGTCTTCAGCCGGCAGCAGGTGCTGCGCCGGATCAAAGCCGCTGAGGTTGGAGAGCAGGAAGCGCGCGGTGTTGCGGATGCGTCGATAGGAGTCGGCGCTGCGCTGCAGGATCACCTTGGATACGGCCATCTCGCCGGAATAGTCGGTGGACGATACCCACAAGCGCAGGATATCGGCCCCCAGGCTGTCGTTGACTTCCTGCGGGGCGACCACGTTGCCCAAGGACTTGGACATCTTGCGGCCGTTCTCGTCGACCACAAAACCGTGGGTCAGCAGCTCTTTGTAAGGCGCGTGACCGTCGATGGCCGCCCCGGTCAGCAGCGAGGAATGGAACCAACCGCGGTGCTGGTCGGAGCCTTCCAGATACAGATCGGCACGCGGGCCGCTGGCGTGGCCGAGCGGATGGGAGCCGCGCAGCACATGCCAGTGGGTGGTGCCGGAGTCGAACCAGACGTCCAGGGTGTCGCTGATTTTGTCGTAGTCCGCAGCCTCGTCACCGAGCAGTTCGGCGGCGTCCAGCTTGAACCAGGCCTCAATGCCCTGCTGCTCGACACGCTTGGCCACTTCCTCCATCAGCTCGGCGCTACGCGGGTGCAGCTCGCCCGTAGCCTTGTGCAGGAAGAACGGAATCGGCACGCCCCAGTTACGCTGACGGGAGATGCACCAGTCCGGGCGACCGGCGATCATGCCGTGCAGGCGCGCCTGGCCCCAGGCGGGGACGAATTGGGTCTGTTCGACGGCGTCCAACGCGCGGCGACGCAGCGAGCTGCCATCACTGATGACCTTGTCCATGCCAACGAACCACTGCGCCGTGGCGCGGTAGATCAGTGGCGTCTTGTGCCGCCAGCAGTGCATATAGCTGTGCTGGATGGCTTCGTGTTTGAGCAACGCGCCCACTTCTTCCAGCTTGGCGACGATGTTCGGGTTGGCCTTCCAGATAAACTGGCCACCAAAGAATGGCAGGTCGCTGACATACACGCCGTTGCTCTGCACCGGGCTGAGGATGTCGTCATTGCTCATGCCGTAGCCTTTGCAGGAACGGAAGTCGTCCTCACCGTAGGCCGGGGCCGAGTGGACGATACCGGTGCCGGCACCCAGCTCGACATACTCAGCCAGATACACAGGGGAGAAGCGCTCGTAGAACGGGTGACGGAAGCGGATCAGCTCCAGCGCCGCGCCCGGGGCGATAGCCAGCACTTCGCCCTGCAGGCCGTAACGCGCCAGGCTGCTCTCGACCAGCTCTTCGGCCAGCACCAGCAGCTTGTCGCCGGTATCGACCAGGGCGTAGTTGAATTCGGGGTGAACGTTAAGCGCCTGGTTGGCCGGGATGGTCCAGGGCGTGGTGGTCCAGATCACGATGGAAGCAGGCTTCGACAGGCTAGCCAGACCAAACGCGGCGGCCAGCTTGTCGGCATCTTCAACCACGAAGGCCACGTCGATGGCGTCGGACTTCTTGTCCTGATACTCGACCTCAGCTTCGGCCAGGGCCGAGCCACAATCGAAACACCAGTTGACCGGCTTCAGACCCTTGAACACGAAACCCTGCTTGACCATCTCGGCCAGGGCGCGGATCTCGCCGGCCTCGTTGGCAAAGGCCATGGTCTGGTAGGGGTTGTCCCAATCACCCAACACACCGAGGCGGACGAAGTCGGCCTTCTGCCCTTCGATCTGCTCGCCGGCATAGGTGCGGCAGCGCTCGCGGGTCAGATCGGCTGGCTGATTCTTGCCAAAGGTGGTTTCCACCTTGTGCTCGATCGGCAGGCCATGACAGTCCCAACCCGGCACATAAGGGGCGTCGAAGCCGGCCAGGGTTTTGGAGCGGGTGATGATGTCCTTGAGGATCTTGTTGACCGCATGACCGATGTGAATGCTGCCGTTGGCATAGGGCGGGCCGTCGTGCAGGACGAACTTGGGCCGGCCTTCACCTTGCGCGCGCAGCTTCTGATACAGGCCAATCTCGTTCCAGCGCTGCAGAATCTGCGGCTCGCGCTGCGGCAGGCCGGCCTTCATCGGAAACTGGGTATCAGGCAGATTTAGCGTGGCTTTGTAATCGGTCATTTCAGGCTCTTCGTAAGCGATTGGCACCAAGCAGTTGACGCAGGGTGCTTAAACGCGCCAATGGGCACGGGCGGCAGCAATATCGGCAGCAATTGCCGTCTTCAATGCCTCAAGAGAGGCGAAACGCTGCTCATCGCGCAGCTTGTGGTGGAAAGCCACCGTCAAACGCCGGCCATACAGATCACCGGCAAAGTCCAGCAAATGCACTTCCAGGTGGGCACTGCCATCACCCGCAACACTCGGACGCACACCGATATTGGCCACGCCCGGCCAGGACTGGCCGTCTATTTCGGTGCTGACCAGATACACGCCCTTGAGCGGCACCCGCTTGCGCTTGAGCTGCACATTGGCGGTCGGCGCATCCAACTGGCGACCCAGCTTCTGCCCGTGCAAAACCCGCCCGGCGATCTGGAACGGCCGCCCCAGTAGGTGTTCGGCCAGAACGAAGTCGCCAGCGGTCAGGGCTTCACGCACCCGCGTGCTGCTGACGCGGATGCCGTTCAGCTCGACCGTGCTGGCGGCCTCGACACTGAAGCCCTCGCGCTCGCCCGCCTCGGCCAGAAAAGCAAAATCACCGGCACGGTCGCAGCCGAAACGAAAGTCATCGCCAACTTCCAGATGGCGTATATCCAGGCCATCGATCAGCACTTTCTGCACGAACTCGGCAGCGGACAGCTCGCGTAAACGCCGGTTGAAACTCAGGCATAGCACCAGGTCGACGCCTTCGGCAGCGAGCAAGGCGAGCTTGTCGCGTAAGCGGGTCAAGCGCGCCGGGGCGGTATCCGGGCCAAAAAACTCGCGGGGCTGCGGCTCGAAAATCAGCACACAGCTTGGCACACCGAGCTCGACCGAGCGCTCACGCAAACGCGCCAAGATAGCCTGATGGCCACGATGGACGCCGTCGAAATTACCGATGGTGGCAACACAGCCCCGATGCTGGGGCCGCAGATTGTGTAGGCCTCGAACCAGCTGCATAACGCGCTTCTTGCTCATAAAGTGGCCGATTATACGCACACCGGGCAGCGGACAACAGGCAGCAAATCAGCTGCCTATAGAATCGGCTTACGATCTTGCGAGCTAGAGTCCTGCAAGGCAAAAACAGGCGAGGAAGCGGAGTGTACGAGCTGTACATGAGCATTCCGAGCCTGTTTTTAACGCAGCAGGGCCGACGCGCAGCAGATCGTAAACCGATTCTCAGAGTGCGCTACGTCGCGCAAAGTCCTTCAAGCGAAAACCCAGCAGCGCCAACACGGCCAAATAGGCCAGCATGCCCACCCCCACCAGCCCGCCCAGGCGCAGCAGACGCCAGAACATGGTGCCGTCCGCCCAAGCCGGCAGTTGCTGCATCGTCAGTAGCAGCACCGCCGCCATCGCCAGCAACGCCAGCAACAGCTTGCCGAGAAACAGCGCCCAACCCGGCTGCGGTTGAAACATGTCGCGCTTACGTAGCTGCCAGTACAACAGCCCAGCATTCAGACAGGCGGCCAGACCGATGGCCAGCGCCAGGCCGGCATGGGCCAGGGGAATCACGAAGATAAACAGCACATTCATCGCCTGGGTCGCTAGCAGCGTCACCAGCCCGATACGCACAGGAGTCTTGATGTTCTGCTGGGCATAGAAGGCCGGCGCGAGAATTTTCACCAGAATAATGCCGACCAGGCCCAACGAGTAAGCGATCAAGGCGCGCTGGGTCATCAGCGTATCGCCCGCGGTGAACTTGCCGTACTGGAACAGCGAGGCGATCAGCGGCTCGGAGATAATCGCCAACGCCACCGCACTGGGCAACGCCAACACCAGACACAGACGCAAGCCCCAGTCGAGCAACTTGGAATAGTCCTCGCGGCTGGCCCCGGAATGGGTTTTCGACAAGGCCGGCAGCAGGATGGTCCCCAGCGCCACGCCGAGCACACCGGCCGGCAGCTCCATCAGACGGTCGGCGTAGTACATCCAGGACACGGAGCCGGCGACCAGAAAGGAGGCGAAAATCGTATTGATGATCAGAGATATCTGGCTCACCGATACGCCGAAAATCGCCGGCCCCATCTGCTTTACCACCCGCCATACGCCGGTGTCCTTGAGATTCAGGCGCGGCAGCACCAGCATGCCGATCTTGTGCAGATGCGGCAGCTGGAACAGCAACTGCGCCAGGCCGCCCACCAGCACCGCCCAGCCCAGAGCCATGATCGGCGGATCGAAATAGGGCGTCAGAAACAGGGCGAAAACGATCATGCTGACGTTCAGCAGGGTCGGCACAAAAGCCGGCACCGAGAACCTGTTCCAGGTATTGAGCACCGCCCCTGCCAGCGAGGACAGGGAGATCAGCAAGATATAAGGAAAGGTCACCCGCAATAGATCGGTGGTCAGCTCAAAGCGCTCCGCCTCATCGGCAAAGCCCGGAGCGGATGCCCAGACAATCCAGGGTGCGGCGAGAATCCCGATAAAGGTCACCAGCGCCAGCACCAGGGTCAGCAGGCCGGTCACATAGGCGAGAAAAGTCCGCGCAGCTTCATCGCCCTGCTGGGTCTTGTACTCGGCCAGAATCGGCACAAATGCCTGGGAAAACGCGCCCTCGGCAAAAATTCGACGCAACAGATTAGGCAGCTTGAACGCCACCACAAAGGCGTCCGAGGCCACGCCCGCACCGAAGGCGCGAGCAATAATGGTGTCACGCACGAAGCCCAATACACGCGAAAGCATGGTCATGGAGCTGACAGCGGCCAACGACTTAAGCAAATTCATGTAATATCCCGGCTCCGCAAACAAGCACTGGCGCGCAAAGGCGACGAGTGTAGCGGTCTGCCACTGGTCAGGCCAGCACAGGGAAAAGCCAACAGGCTTGACAGCACTCCCTCATATCGGCATGATTCGCGGCCTTATTTGTTTGTAACCCCCAGAATTTTTTCGAGGAGCTTGACGGTGGCCAATACACCTTCTGCCAAAAAACGCGCAAAACAGGCTGAGAAGCGTCGTAGCCATAACGCCAGCCAGCGCTCGATGGTTCGTACTTACATCAAGAACGTAGTCAAGGCTATCGAAGCCAAAGACGTCGCTCTTGCAACGACCGCTTACACCCTGGCTGTGCCGGTAATCGACCGTATGGCCGACAAAGGCATCATCCACAAGAACAAAGCCGCTCGTCATAAGAGCCGCCTCAATGGCCATATCAAGGCCTTGAGCGAAGCTGCAGCAGCCTAAGCTGCTAGCGACACGCTGCTAGTTCTTAAAAAACCGACCTAATGGTCGGTTTTTTATTGCCTGCGCCAAGCCAAAACCGGTGGTTTATCGGCGCGACGCAAAAGCCGGCGGGTTGTCGCTGCGCTCCGAAGCCGCCCTACGGAACATCGCCGAACGCAGGATCTGGAACAAGCCGCGATCCGTAGAGTGTCACTCGCCGCAGGCCGTAGGATGGGTGATAACCCATCAATTGGCAGATGGGTTATCACCCATCCTACGACTCTAAACGCAAAAAATGCCGCTTCCCTGGCAAGGGGAAAGCGGCATTTTTATTAAGTGAACAGCATTGCGAATCGCTTCGGGCTTTTTGCTCAGGGCTTTTGCGGCCAGGGCAGAATCGGGATCGCCGTCACTGCATTCTGCGGGCTGCCTTCGATTACCCGGTCGCTATAAACCAGATAGACCAGGGTATTGCGCTTTTCGTCGAAGAATCGCACCACCTGCATGGTCTTGAACACCAGCGAGGTACGCTCACGGAAAACTTCTTCGCCCTCCTTGAGCTCGCCCTGAAAGCTGATCGGCCCAACCTGACGACAGGCAATCGAGGCCTCAGCGCGATCCTCGGCCAGGCCCAGACCACCCTTGACGCCACCGGTCTTGGCCCGCGACAGGTAACAGGTCACCCCAGCGACCTTAGGATCATCAAAAGCCTCGACAACAATTTTGTCGTTCGGGCCCATGATTTTGAAAACCGTCGACACCTCGCCGATCTGCTCAGCCATCGCCAACCCAGGCAACAGCACAAGCGCACCCAGCAATCCCTTTACGACTCGCATCAGCCTTCCCTCAAATCAGGATCAAATTATCCCGATGCACCAACTCGGGCTCATCAACATAACCCAGCAGACTCTCGATGGCATCCGACGACCGACCGATGATCTTTTGCGCCTCAAGCGCGCTGTAGTTGGCCAGACCGCGAGCAATTTCGCGACCATCCGCCGCCACACAGATCACCATTTCACCGCGACGAAAACTGCCCTGCACCGCCTTCACGCCGACCGGCAGCAAGCTCTTGGTGCCAGTTGCTAGCGCCTTGACGGCACCATCATCCAACACCAGGGTGCCGCGGGTCTGCAGATGCCCCGCCAACCACTGCTTGCGCGCCGCCAGCATGCCGCGCTCGGGTGCCAGCAGGGTACCCAGGCGCTCGCCTGCCTTGAGCCGCGCCAGCACCTGCTCGATAGCACCGCCGACGATCACCGTATGCGCCCCTGAACGCGCAGCCAGACGCGCCGCACGCAGTTTGGTCTGCATACCGCCACGCCCCAGTGCACCACCGACACCGCCCGCCACAGCATCCAGCGCCGGATCATCGGCGCGCGCTTCGAAAATCAGCTCGGCATCGGGGTTATGCCGCGGATCGGCGTTATACATGCCGTCGCGATCGGTGAGGATCACCAGCAGATCCGCCTCGACCAGATTGGCCACCAGCGCCGCCAGGGTGTCGTTATCACCAAAGCGGATCTCATCGGTAACCACGGTGTCGTTCTCGTTGATCACCGGTACCACATCCAGATCCACCAGGGTGCGCAGCGTGCTGCGCGCATTCAGGTAGCGCTTGCGATCGGACAGATCGTCATGGGTCAGCAGAATCTGCGCCGTGCGCCGGCCGTGCTCGGCAAAGCTCGACTCCCACGCCTGAATCAGCACCATCTGACCAATCGCCGCTGCAGCCTGCAACTCATGCATGGCGCTCGGTCGCGCCACCCAACCCAGCTTGCTCATGCCCGCCGCCACCGCACCGGAGGACACCAGCACCAGCTCAACACCCTGCTCACGCAGCGCGACCATCTGCTTGACCCAAACCGCCATGGCCGCGCGATCCAGACCACGACCATCAGCGGTCAGCAGCGCACTGCCAATCTTCACTACCCAGCGCTGCGCACCGGTTACCTTGTCACGCATGATCTTCCAACCTTAGCGGCGACCTGTGATTACAAAAACGCCGCAATTAAGCGGCGCTGAGCTCTTGCCTAACAAGACCCTGGAAACGTAGCGAGCGAAGGCTAGGCAAGGCGAAATCAGTTGAGAAAGCGCAGTGTACAACTGTACATGAGCATTTCGAGACTGATTTCAACGCCGCCTAGCCGAGCGCAGTAGTTTTCAGCGACTTGTTAATCCCGGACGTAAATGATTTCCGGCCCATCCTCTTCGTCTTCCTCATCCCAGAAGCTGTCGTCTTCATCAACATCACCGACCGCCTTGACCCCGGAACGACGCAGCGCACGCTTGTCGTCCAGCGCCTGCAGCTGGGCGCGCGCTTCGTCTTCGATGCGCGTATCCAGCTCAGCCAGCTCGGCAGCGTACTCTGGGTTTTCCTGAATGCGCTCAGCGCGCGCTTCAAGGAAGTCCATGATGTCATAACAGAGCTTCTCAGTACCCTGGCGCGCCAGGGCAGAAATCACATACACCGGTCCGTCCCACTCGATCCGCGCGACGATTTCAGCGATACGGGCTTCCTGCTCCTCATCGAGAATCTGGTCAGCCTTGTTCAGCACCAGCCAGCGCTCGCGCTCAGCCAGCGACGGACTGAACTTGGTCAGCTCATCAATAATGGTGGCCGCCGACTCGGCCGGATCGGTCAGATCCAGCGGTGCCATATCAACCAGGTGCAGCAGCAGACGGGTACGCGACAAGTGCTTGAGGAAGCGAATACCCAAGCCAGCACCATGGGAGGCACCCTCGATCAGCCCAGGAATATCGGCAACCACGAAGCTTTTGTAGCGATCAACACTGACCACACCCAGGTTTGGCACCAGGGTGGTGAAGGGGTAGTCGGCGACTTTCGGCTTGGCGGCCGATACCGAGCGAATAAAGGTGCTCTTGCCGGCATTCGGCAAGCCCAGCAGGCCGACATCGGCCAACACCTTCAATTCCAGCTTGAGGTCGCGCGCATCGCCCGGCTTGCCCGGCGTGGTCTGCCGCGGCGCACGGTTGGTGCTGGACTTGAAGCGAGTGTTGCCCAGACCGTGCCAACCACCCTGCGCCACCAGCAAACGCTGGCCCGCGCGAGTCAGGTCGCCAATCACTTCCTGGGTGCCGGCATCGATCACCGTGGTACCAATTGGCACCGGCAGGATCATGTCCTCGCCCTTGGCACCGGTACAGTCGGTGCTGCCGCCCTTCTCACCATTCTGCGCCTGGAAGCGACGGGTATAGCGATAGTCCACCAGAGTGTTGAGGTTCTCCTGGGCCTCGATATAAACCGAGCCACCGTCGCCGCCATCACCACCGTTAGGGCCGCCCTTCTCGATAAACTTTTCGCGACGAAAAGCCATCATGCCGTTACCGCCGTCGCCGGCTTTTACAAAAATCGATACTTCATCGACGAATTTCATTTTTACGCCTCCCGCAATCACGCGGGTCATCTAAACCGAGAAACACCAGGTTCTTGCAAAATTGACCTGCATTCAAATCGAACGCTTACACCCAGGACAGTTTGGCAAGAACCCCAAGAATACAGAAACAAAAAAGCCCCGTCGCATGGACGGGGCTTTCCCAGCAGTCGCGCAATTAAGCCGCAACGACGCTCACGTAACGGCGGTTGAACGCGCCTTTTACTTCGAACTTGATCACGCCTTCGATTTTCGCGAAGAGGGTGTGATCTTTACCCATGCCAACGCCGTAACCGGCATGGAACTGGGTGCCGCGCTGACGCACGATGATGTTGCCTGCTTTGATAGCCTGGCCGCCATACATCTTCACGCCAAGGCGTTTGGCTTCTGAGTCGCGACCGTTGCGGGTACTACCGCCAGCTTTTTTGTGTGCCATGAGTTCAATACTCCTATAAAGGGATCAGACCGAAACGAATCAGGCCTGGATACCGGTGATTTTGATCTCGGTGTACCACTGACGGTGGCCCTGGCGCTTCATGTGGTGCTTACGACGACGGAACTTGATGATGGTGACCTTGTCGTGACGACCTTGAGCGATCACTTCAGCAACAACTTTGGCACCTTCAACAACCGGCGCGCCGATTTGAACGTCGTCGCCATTGCCGATCAGCAGAACACGGTCAAAAGTCACAGCTTCGCCAGTGGCCAGCTCGAGTTTTTCGACCTTGAGGAATTCGCCTTCGGTGACTTTGTATTGCTTGCCACCAGTAACAATTACTGCGTACATGGTAAATCTCCGTTGATCCTGCTCACCCAGCGCTTTATAGGAATAAGTGTCGGCTGGCATGGCTGCTTGGGGCCGGAAGGACACCCTTGCAATTGCGTAAGGCAGGGAAATACCCAGGGGGAAGTTCAGGGTGCGCGATTGTACGCAAGCAATAGGCTCCATGCAAGTGCGCCGAGCGCTTGCCTTGACAGCCCCCACCCTGCCCCATAGCATGCCGCGCAACCCATGAGTAGCAGGTGCAAGCGATGCAACCCCAGGCTTTCTACCGCGTGGTGGCGGATGACTTCACCGCCGTCGACGGCATCATCCGCGCGCAACTGGTGTCGCGAGTCCCTCTGGTCGAGAAAATCGGCGACTATATTATCTCCGCTGGCGGCAAACGCCTGCGGCCGTTGCTGGTTCTGCTCAGCGGCAAGGCCCTGGGTATTGAAGGCGATAACCTGCGCCTGCTCGCTGCCACCATCGAATTTCTGCATACCGCCACCCTGCTGCACGACGATGTGGTCGACATGTCCGACATGCGCCGCGGCCGCAGCACGGCCAATGCCCAGTGGGGCAATGCCCCGAGCGTGCTGGTCGGCGACTTCCTTTATTCGCGCTCGTTCGAAATGATGGTCGAGCTCGGCTCCATGCCGGTGATGAAGATCCTGTCCAAGGCCACCCGGGTGATTGCCGAAGGCGAAGTGCTGCAGCTGTCGAAGATCCGCGACGCCAGCACCACCGAAGAAACCTATATGGAAGTCATCCGCGGCAAGACTGCGATGCTTTTCGAGGCTTCGACCCATAGCGCCGCCGCTCTGGCCGATGCCACCGCCGAACAAACCGAAGCCCTGCGCACCTTTGGCGACCACCTCGGTGTGGCCTTCCAACTGGTCGACGACCTGCTCGACTACCGCGGCGACGCCACCACCCTGGGCAAGAACGTCGGCGACGACCTCGCCGAAGGCAAGCCGACCCTGCCGCTGATCTACACCATGCGAGAAGGCACGCCAGAGCAGGCAGCTCTGGTACGCCAGGCTATCCAGAAAGGCGGTATCGAGGACCTAGAAAGCATCCGCAATGCCGTAGAAGCCGCCGGCGCGCTGGACTACACCGCCCAGCAAGCCCGCGACTACGCCGAACGCGCCATCGCCTGCCTGGACGCCCTGCCCGCCAGCGAATACCGCGACGCACTGATCGAACTCAGCCGCTTTGCCGTAGCCCGCACGCACTAAGGCTTGCCGCGACAGACAAGAGCCCGTCCATGTGACGGGCTTTTTTATGTGCGCCCAGCATGGGCGCAATCTTGTGGGTGAAAGTCCCGCCGTAAGCTGACCACAGCGAACGAAGTGAAGCGCAACTGCATAAGGGCGACCGAGTGTGGAGAGGAAGCGTGAATCGAAGCCATGAGCCGA
>NZ_DATKDZ010000026.1:0-255900 GCF_035512415.1 Pseudomonas sp.
TACACCTTCACCCCAGGTACCGACTTCGACGACCTGGCGGTTGATGCAACCCGTGACGTGACCTTCACCTACACCGCCACCGACAACGATGGTGCCGTCAGTGCGCCGGCCACCGTGACCATCACCGTCACCGGCACCAACACTCCCCCAACAGCCGTTGCCGATACCTATACCGAAATTCAAGGACTGTTCGCGGAGTATTACGGCTATAACGACACCAGCACAGGCGCAGGCAACGATGGGCCAAACCTAACCAACCTCAGCCTGGTAAACAGCTTTATCGACGGCCGCACCCCAGATGCGACCTTTAATGCGACAACGCTGAACTACGGCCCTCTGGACGATGCCGGCGGCCTGGGTAATGACAACCTGCGGAACTTTATCGGCAGCAATGGCAACTCGCTTTCAGCAGATCCGAGCGACAACAGCTCCGACGCCATCATCAAGATGACGGGCTTTATTGAGATGGCAGCTGGCGAGTACCGTTTCCAGGTAACGGCAGATGACGGCTACAGCATTCGCATCAATGGCCTCATTGTCGCCGAGGTCAACAACATCCAGGTGATCCAGACCAACCAAGGCGCTCTTTTCAGCATCAGTGAAGAGCAGGCGGGTCCTCAGCATATTGAGATCGTCTACTGGGATCAGGCCGGACAGGCCCGTTTGCAGGTCGAGCTTAGCAAGGACGGTGGTGCTTACAGCCTCGTAGGTGGCAGCGACCTCTACCATGTACCTGCCGGTTCGCCACTGGTAGTGGACAGTGGCGACAGCCTGACCATCGATCCCAGCAGTTTGCTAAACAACGATAGCGATCCGGATACTGATCCGCTCAGCCTTGTCAGTGTGCAGGATGCTGTGAACGGCACCGTTGAACTGAATGCCGGCGGCCAGGTGGTATTCACCCCAACTGACGGCTTCTATGGTGATGCGAGTTTCGCGTACACCATCACGGACGGAGAAGGCGGCTTCGATACCGCGACTGTGACCGTGAAGGTTATTCAGGCTCCTGGGGTCATTCAGGTCGAAGGTAGTGGTGCCAATAATGGCGACGACGACATTCTGGGCGGTAGCGGCGATGATGTACTGCTGGGCGATGTTGGCGGCACGTTGACCAGCACTCAGCCTGGCAGCAATTACAATATTGCTCTGGTAGTGGATATGTCGGGCAGCATGAACTCAACACGAGTGGCCCTGGTGAAAGCGTCTCTGCAAAACCTGGCCGACCAGTTGAAAGACCATGACGGCATTATCAATATCAGTCTGGTTCGTTTTTCTGATGGCGCAACAATCACTGCAGATATCGATGACCTCAGTGATGCCAATGTCGATACGCTGCTCAATGCTATTACAGCGCTGAGCGCTGGTGGTTATACCAACTATGAAGCCGCGTTTAATGAAGCCGTTGACTGGTTTGATGATCAAGCTGCCGATAGCAAGGGAATCAGTGATGGCTACCAGAATCTGACCTTCCTCCTGACCGACGGTGACCCAACCCGCTATCTGAATAGCAGTGGCAACAGCACTGACAGCGGAGGCGATTATGCGATATTGAGCGAATCTATCGCTGCATTTGCTCCGCTGAGCAATATGAGCACTGTACATGCAATAGGTATTGGCACTGGTATTAATGAAGACTATCTGCGCTTCTTTGATAACACCACGGTAACTGGCCAAGGCGTAGTTGGGTTCGATAGCTCAACACTGTTCAGTTTCAATAACAATAGTGGCGGTAATAACCCAAGCAATTGGACAAACAAAACTGGCTCGGTGGCCCGTTCGAATGATGAACTGCAGATCATTGACAATGTAAGTGGCTCGGCCGGCGCAACTAGCCCGACCTTCTCTCTCAGCGCTGCCCAGGCCAATAGCGGTTTCGGCTTCGAGTTCAGAACTGCCAACTTCACTGAAGGTGATACTTTCACCTGGGCTCTGGAAAAGCAATCAGGCTCTGGTAGCGAAGCCATTTGGTCGACCGTCACTAACGCCATTGGGACATACACCAACGCTCAAGCAGATGACTTAAACGTATACACTACTGCCGCAGGCGCAGGGACTTACCGCTTTGTCTTCACCGTGACCGACAACTCCATCACTGGTGGCAATACCACTGTCTACATTGACAATATTGCCCGCTATGACGACCTCGTAAGCGCCCCTGCTGGCACTGTCGAAATCGTCACCACCGCCGATCAACTTGACGCCGCGCTGCAAGGTGGTGCAGCAGCACTCGAGTTGGTACCGGTGGGCGACGACAACATTGTCGGCGGTGCAGGCCAGGACATTATCTTTGGCGATGTGATCAACACCGATGAATTGCCGTGGGGGCTTAACGGCAACCCGAGCCAACCGAACAATCTGCCTGCAGGTTCTGGGCTTTCCGCGCTGCAACAGTTCCTAGAGCTGAAGAACGGTATAGCCCCGAGCAATCAGGATCTCTACGACTATGTCCGGAGCAACCATGACCTGTTCAACGTAGCCGGAGATACCCGTGGCGGTAACGACACGCTAGATGGCGGCAAGGGCAACGATATTCTCTACGGGCAAGGCGGCAACGACATCCTGATCGGCGGCGAGGGCGACGATATTCTCTTCGGTGGCAGCGGTGCAGATACCTTCGCCTGGCAGAACGGCGACCTGGGGCACGACGTGATCAAGGACTTCAATAGCAGCGAAGGTGATGTCATCGACCTGAGCGATCTGCTCAGCACTGTGGACGAAGCCGATCTAAGCAATTACCTACGCCTCGACACCGACAGTTCCAGCCTGTTGATCAGCACCACAGGGGCTTTTGCTTCGGGTGGCGAAGCCGATATCACCATTAAGGTGGAAAATGCTGGCAGTAATGTGTTCACCGCCAGCGATACCATCAGCTCGCTGATCGCAAGCCCCGACCCCCTACTCAAGATCCAGGACTGACAAACAACTCCGCTACCCAAAGTAGCGGGGTTTGTTTTTATGGTGGCCATGCTAGGGGACAGCGCAGCGCAGGAGTAACAATGGCTCCGGTCATTTTTAACGCATTTCCCAATCTGCACCCGAATAGGCCATTATCCTGTTCTATACAAAACATCTCGTAGGGCGCGTCGTGAACATTGGCTCTTGGAGCTGGTGCGCACGGCGCACCCTACGGGGCGAGGCTGAATCAAGTCACGGCCTATTAGGCTGCCAACAGGCTAGGAGTGGTCGATGTTGTATGTGAAGCGTGATGCGTGGGGCAACCTGCAACAGGTTGAGGCTGCGCCCTTCGAAGGCATGGATGGCGAGTTGGCGGCGGACAGTCAGGAGGCCCAGGCCTGGTATGCCAACCAGACTGCCGAAAGCAGCCTGTTGCAGCTCAAGCAGAGCGACCTGGATATGATCCGGGTACTGGAAGATCTGATCACCGTACTGATCCGCAAGGGTGTGGTGCGGATCACCGATCTACCGGAAGCGGCGCAGAGCAAGCTGGTCGGCCGCAGCAAGGCGCGTGATGCGCTGGGCGGCTTGCACCGGTTGATTAACGACGATGAGTCGGAGCTGATTTAAAGCTTACCCCTGTAGGAGCGGCGGGGATGCCTAGCCCATGCCCGCGATCTGAGCGCGGTCAAAAGCCGCTCTCTACGTCTGCTTATCCAAACGCTCTATGCCCAAGGCCCTGGCTCGCCAAACAGGCGACCCTGCACACCCTCAATACCCATGGTACGCAGCACTTGCCACTCTCCTTCGGTTTCCACCCGCTCGGCGATCAGCGGCAGGTCGATGCTGTTGGCCGCCCGTTGCATGGCTTCGATAAACAGGCGCTTGTCGTTTTCCTGGTCGATGGCGCGGATATAGCTGCCATCCACCTTGAGATAAGCCAGGCCGAGTTTGGCCAGGTTGCCGATCATGCTGAAGCGTCCGCCAAAATGCTGCAGGCCAAGGCTGAAGCCCAGGCCGCGCAAGCGCTGGGTCAGGGCTTCCAGTTCGGCCTGTTCAGGCAGTTGGTCCTCGTCCAGTTCCAGGCTCAGGCGCGGCCCCAGATGGCGATGTTGCTGCAGCAACTCATACAGCCGGGCCAGGGCCTGGGGCTCGCGCACCGTATGGCCGGACAGGCTCAGGGCCACCGTGGCCGTGTGGCTGGCCATCTGCTGCAGCACCTGTTCAAGCATGGCCAGATCGAGCCGACTCGACCAGCCGAAGCGCTCCAGCCAGGGCAGGAAGCGCCCCGCCGCCAACAGCTTGCCTTGTTCATCGAGCACCCGCGCCAGCACCTTGTGGTGCAGCACCCGGTCCGGCTCGCAGGCGGCCACCACTGGCTGGAAGAACAACTGCAAGCGGCTCTGCTCCAGCGCCTGGTCGAGCAGGCGGTACCAGTTCTGCCGCTCATCCACCGCCTGTGCCGACGCCAGCGCCGCACTGAAGGCCCAGCTCGGCTGAGCCTGGCTCGCGGCCTGAGCCAGGGCGGCATCCAGGGCGCGATAAAGATCTTGCGGCTCATCACCCGGAGCAAAGGCGGTCAGGCCGAGGTGGGCCACCGGCAGGCAATCGCTGGCTCCGGTCTGCTGCAGGCTGAGCAGCGTGCGCTCAAGGTCTTCCGCCAACTGCTGGGCTTCGCCACGCTCCAGGCCCGCCGCCAGAATGGCGAACTCGCCGCCACGATTACGCGCCAGCACAAAGCGCCCCTGGCTTGACTGCTGCAACAGCTCGGCAACGGCCTTGAGCAGCTGGTCGGTGCGCTGGCCGCCGAGACGCTGGTTAAGCCCGGCCAGGTCGTTCAAGCGCAACAGCAGGAGGAAACCGCTGCAGGCCTGCTCCTCGACGCTCAGGCGGGCATGCAGTTGCAGGTCGAAATAGCGCCGGTTGGCCAGGCCGGTCAGGCTGTCCTGATAGGCCTCGGCGCGCAGCACTTCGCTGCGCGCGGCCTCTTCGGCGAACAACGCCTTGAGCTTGCCGACCATCTGGTTCATGGCATTGACCACCCGGCGGAACTCCGGGGTTTTCGGCAATTCCGGCAGGCTGAGGAATTCGCGGCGAGCGATGGCGTTGGACTGCTCGACCATATAGTCCAGCGGGCGCAACTGGCGCTTGAGCAGCAGCACTCCAAGGGCGACACAGAACACACCGCTCAGGGCCAGCCAGAGCAGATTACCCAGGGCGCTCTGCCAGAGTTTGCCGACCGCGAACAGCGGATGGCTGATCACCTGCACCTGGGCGGCCTGTCGCCAGCCGTCGCTGACAATCGCGTCGCCGCGGGCCGGAGCCAGATCGACCAGGCGGGCAAACCACTGCGGAGCCTCACCCGAGACCGGAGCCCCGACGCGCTCGACCAGCAACTCGCCATTGGCCGGGTCGACCACGCGGATGCTCTCGAAATAACCACTGTCGAAGATCGAGCTGACCATCAATTCGATCATCGCCACATCATTGACGTGCGGGCTCAGCGACAGGCCCAGGGCCGTGGCGGCATCCTGGGCGTGGGCACGCAGCTGGTTGACCTGCTGCTCGCGGGAACTCTCCACGCTGACCAGGAAGCTGCCGGTGAAATTCACCAGCATCAACACGCAGATGGCAATAAACAGCTGCTTGAACAGTGACATCAGTGACTCCTGCTAGGCGCGCTCAAGGGAAACCCTCGGCGCGCATCTTTTTCAACAGATCCTGCCAACGTGACAGCTTCTTGCTGTCGCCCACCTGCTTGCCACCGCCGGCACCAGGTAACCACAGGCCCTCGGCATTGAAGGAATATACCGGCACCAGGTCACTGCGCTGGCTGGCCGGCTCGATGGCATCGATCAGGTTATCCAGCACCAGCGGCATGGCCAGCGGATGGGCGTAATAGGTCAGAACCATATGGGCCTGATTCAGGCGCACCGCCTTGACATAGGTGATACGCAGCTTTTCGCTCGGCACCCCGAGCTGGCGCAGGCTGAAATACTTGGCAATCGCATAGTCCTCACAGTCGCCGGCCCCACGCCACAGCGCCTCGACCGGCGTGGCCCAGTAGTCCTGCACCCGCCATATGGCGATATCGTCACGAAAGCGCAGACGCAGATTGAAGAAGCGATTGACCGCCTTGAGCTGTTCCAGCTCATCTACTGCGGCCTGCTCCTGCAACAGCCGTTGCCAGTCATTGATGCGACCCCGCCCCTCACCCAGCGGGCCATAAAGCTGTTCGGCACGCGAGGTGATATGGCCAAAATCCCAGTCGGCATGCAACATGCCCGCCGCCAGGGCGAGCAGCAACGCAAGGGCCAGAGCGGCTTTGCCCACAGAAATACGCAGAATTTCGATCCGGCCAGACTGCACGCCACGACTTCCACCACAAGATGGCGGCCATGGTGCGGGCGGTGCCGGCAAAAGGCAATCACGGCTGGACAGCAAACGGCCGCCCTGTTCAGACTGCGCCACCCGTAACGGAGAGATCACCCTTGTTCGAACATTTTTTACTGCACTATCGTTTGCGCCTGCTGTTCTTCGCCAGCGTGCTGCTGACGGGCGTGATGGGCTGGCCGCAGCCGGCGCTGTGGCTGGAATGGGCAGCGCTGTTGCTGCTGGTCATAGCGGGGATCAACACCCTTCGGCACAAGAAACTGTTTATGAGCCTGGTGGTGATACTGGGCCTGAGCAACTTACTGTTATTGCTGCTGGAAAAGCTTATCGGCCTGCCAAGCCCTATGAGTAACGGGCTCGGACTGGTGGTGTTCTACCTGGCCATGGTGGCGTCGCTATTTCACCGGGTGATCCACGAACGCCCGGTCACTGGCGACCTTCTGTACGGCCTGCTGGCCCTCTACCTGTTGCTAGCGCTGGCGTTTGCCATGGCCTATCAGGTGGTCAACGGCTTTTTCCCCAATGCGTTCTGGAATGCCCGTGGCGAGCTGCACCTGGACGATTTCGTCTACTACAGCCTGGTTACCCTGACCACCGTGGGTTATGGCGATATCCACGCCCAAGCCCCGGCCGCACGCCTACTGGCAGGGGCCGAAGCGGTCGCTGGGGTGATGTTTATCGCCATCGCGGTGGCGCGCAGCCTGATGCTGATGAACGACCGCGAGGAAGAGGTTTAGCGGGGACAGTTCAGGCCCTGGGCAGGCTCTGAATATGCAACATGCCGAACAGCAACACCTGGACCCGTTCCAGCCAGGGTTGCGGGCGGCCCTGCAAACGCTGGCGAAACAGCATCACCTCGCCGACATGAGCCAGCAACACTGCCGCAGCGGCCAGGTTGACCGGCCAGAACCAGGCCTCGCCCAGGGGTACGAACAGATTGGCCAGCGCCAGCAGCCAGAACATGGCCAGCGCGCCCTTGATAAAACTCAGCAGATGCATCGGTACACTCCTCGCGGGCAATGGAAGTACCGAGGATGCCGCAGCCAGGCCACCCTGCCCGCTGGACTTTGGTTGAGCCGTATACCGCAGCAATGGCCGCCCGTAAGGTGCGCCGTGGACAAGAAGCTATATAGAAGATGGCGGCTTCAGCCGTAAGCCGCAGCCGCCTAGTTGAGTCCCCTAAGGGCTATTAGTTGTACTGGCGTTGCCAGGCGCGCCCATCACCGCCGCGCTGCTCGTTACCACGCTGGCGGCCATCCTTTTGCCGGCGCGGCTGAGCGTTGTCCTGCCGGTGCTGACGTGACTGCTCCTGCCGGCGCTCGCCGCGCTGCTCACTCCAGCCTGCCTGGCGCTCTATGCCCCGGTACTTGTGCCCGTTGGACTGGTAATGGCGCGGCGCAGGGGCCGGCATATAGCGGCGCTGGTCATGCCGATCGTTGTCATAACGCCGGCCGTCGTGACGACGACCGTCATGCTCATGGCGACGCGCGTCATAGCGATAACCGTCGTGCCGATAGTGGCGTGGCACCACATACACCGGTTGACGCGGCACATGGTAATAAGTGGTCGAATAATGGCGGTCATGGCCGCGATGGCCATAGCCACTGCCACCGTATACCGCACAACCGGTCAGGGTCAGCCCCAACAACGCGATAATCATGGATTTAAACAGCATGCTGGCCTCCGTACCGCCAGTGGATAAAAGGCCAGCAAATGCTGGCCTTCTGGAACCGCTGAAATCGAGCTAACGAATCAGCAGCGACCTTTTTTCGCCTGCCCTGGCGGGCAATGAGATGGGCCACCACCGCCACCACCGCCATCGCCGATATCGACCCCTATGCCTGGAAGACGCAGGCTACAACCCTGTACGCTGACGGCCAGCATGGCGACCAGCAATAAGCTCAAATAAGTTTTCATCAGCAACGCCCTTGCATACGTAAACCTGGTGGGCAATGGCCACCATTACTACCACCATACCCTACATCCACCCTTACAGGTTCACCGATGCGCGCATGCACACCCGGCGCACTGAGGGTACAGCCACCAAGCAACAGCACTAAAGCCATCAGAGTTAGAACACGCATTGCGCTACTCCTCGAATTTCCCACGGACATCAGATGCCTGCGACCACCTTGGCTCCCATTAACTGGAGCAGGTATGAACTTCGACATCACCGAATCGCGCCTGTTCAATTGCCTCAAAAATACAGCACGGGTCCGGGCCATGCCGCCGACCCGAGCAACCAACACCGCACCCGCACCTTATTGCAGCGTACCCAGCTGAACGCGCACCAGAACAGCGCAAATACCATATCTATAAATCGCTCATTGCCCTCTCTACCCCCATTGCAGAGCCCTGCAGAGCGACTGGCACGATGTTCGCTAAGTAACCAGCGTGCAGGAACAACCCTTATGCCGATGCATAACGGAATCGCGGCACCACAATTTGCAATAGCCGACTAGGGTTCCGGCTCGTTCGATGCGAAAGGCATAGGCGAGTGACTGGTCCGAGAGTTGGCGACCTCCTTCGAGGTTACACGGCGGGATAAAAGCCCGGGAGAACGCGCCCCAGAGATGGGGAAACCGCCGCGCACTCCTGCCCGCCATTTCTCGAACTGGAGGTTCCACCATGCGTAAGCCCCGTCTGTTCTCCACCCTCGCCGCTGGTCTGATTGCCGCCATCAGCCTCAACAGCCACGCCGCGCCGAAATCCGACTTCAGCGTCTGCTGGACCATCTACGCCGGCTGGATGCCCTGGGAATACGGTACCGCAGAAGGCATCGTCGACAAGTGGGCGAAGAAGTACGACATCAATATCGATGTGGTGCAGATCAACGATTACGTCGAGTCGATCAACCAGTACAGCGCCGGCCAGTTCGATGGCTGCACCATGACCAATATGGACGCCCTGACCATCCCGGCTGCCGGCGGCATCGACTCCACCGCGCTGATCATCGGCGACTTCTCCAACGGCAACGACGGCGTCGTGCTCAAGGGCGAGAAGAAGACCCTGGGCGACCTCAAGGGCCAGAACGTCAACCTGGTTGAACTGTCCGTGTCCCACTACCTGCTGGCCCGCGGCCTGGAAAAGGCCGGTCTCAGTGAGAGAGACCTGAAAGTGGTCAACACCTCTGACGCCGACTTGGTGGCCGCCTTCGCCACCAGCGACGTCACCGCCGTGACCACCTGGAACCCGCTGCTGGCCGAGATCGAAGCCACACCTGGTGTGACCAAGGTGTTCGACTCCAGCCAGATCCCCGGTGAAATCATCGACCTGATGGTGGTCAACAGCGACACCCTCAAGGACAACCCGGCCTTCGGCAAAGCGCTGACCGGTGCCTGGTACGAAATCATGGCCACCATGAGCGCCGACACACCAGCCGGCAAAGCGGCCCGCGAGCATATGGCCAAAGCCTCTGGCACCGACCTGGCTGGCTACGAAGCACAGCTGGCAGCGACCAAGATGTTCTATTCGGCCAAGGACGCCGTGGCCTTCGCCACCAGCCCGAAACTGCCGGCCACCATGACCAAGGTCGCGGAGTTCTCCTTCGGCCACGGCCTGCTCGGCGAAGGCGCGCAAAGCAGCGATGCCATCGGCATGAGCTTCGCCAAGGACGTGACCACCGGCGACAGCAGCAACCTCAAGCTGCGCTTTGATCCTTCGTTTATGCAGATGGCGGCCGACGGCACGCTGTAACGAGCCTGCGCTCTAACCCCCTCTCCCTCCGGGAGAGGGTTGGGGTGAGGGAAACCCCGCGCCGTTCGCAAGACCCTCACCCCTAGCCCCTCTCCCAGAGGGAGAGGGGAATGTCGAATCACGAGGAGCACTATGCGCCTGATCAACCGCCACCCGGATCGCAGCGGTCGCCTGCTGCTGATCCTGCTGCCCTTCGCCCTGCTGCTGTTCGCCTACTTTGTCGGCTCGGCGCAGCGTCTGGCGGACAATCCCAACGACAAGCTGCTGCCCAGCGCCAGCCAGATGGGTGCGGCCATCGAGCGCCTGGCCTTTACCGAGGACAAGCGCAGCGGCAACTACCTGTTCTGGCAGGACAGCGCCGCCAGCCTCAAGCGTCTGGCCATGGGCATCGGTATCGCCGCCCTGGTCGGCCTGTGTCTGGGCATCGCCGCCGGCACCCTGCCGTTATTCAGCGCACCGCTGTCGCCACTGCTCACGGTGCTGTCGATGGTGCCGCCGCTGGCGATACTGCCGATCCTGTTTATCGTCTTTGGTCTGGGCGAATTATCCAAGGTGATGCTGATCGTGATCGGCATCACCCCGGTCCTGGCCCGCGACCTGGAACAGCGCGCCCGGGAAATTCCGCCGGAGCTGCTGATCAAGGCGCAGACCCTAGGGGCCAGCACCTGGACCCTGATTCTGCGCGTGGTGCTGCCACAGATCCTGCCGCGCCTGCTGATCGCCCTGCGCCTGGTGCTCGGTTCGGCCTGGCTATTTCTGATCGCCGCCGAAGCCATCGCCAGCACCGATGGCCTGGGTTACCGGATCTTTCTGGTGCGCCGCTATATGGCCATGGATGTGATTCTGCCCTACGTGGCCTGGATCACCCTGCTCGCCTGGCTGATGGACCTGGGCCTGCGTCAGCTCACCCGCCTGTGCTTCCCCTGGTATGAGGGGGCCAAGGCATGAGCTTTATTCAGGTCAAAAACGTCTGGCAGGAATACGGCGATCAAGTGGTGCTTGAGCGCCTGAATCTAAGCATCCACGAGGGCGAGTTCTGCACCCTGGTCGGCGCGTCCGGCTGCGGTAAATCGACCTTTCTGCGCCTGCTACTGGGCCAGGAGCGCGCCAGCCGGGGCGAGATTCTGCTGGGCGGCGAGCCCCTGGCAGGTGAGCCCGATAGCAGCCGCGGCGTGGTGTTCCAGCGCTATTCGGTGTTCCCCCATCTCTCGGTGCTGGATAACGTCGCCATCGGCCTCGAGCTGCCCCGCGCGCCGCTGCTCGGCCGGCTATTTGGCCGCGCCAAGCGCGAGGCCCGCGAACAGGCCGCAGTGATATTGCACAAGGTCGGCCTCGGCCATGCTTTGGACAAATACCCCAGCCAGCTTTCCGGCGGCATGCAGCAACGCCTGGCGATTGCCCAGGCGCTGATCATGCAGCCGCGCGTGCTGCTGCTCGACGAGCCCTTCGGCGCGCTCGACCCCGGTATCCGCAAGGACATGCACGTGCTGCTGCTGGAGCTGTGGCGCGCCACCGGCCTGACCGTGTTTATGGTCACCCATGACCTCAGCGAGGGCTTTAGCCTCGGCACCCGCCTGCTGGTGTTCGACAAGGTCCGCGTCGACCCCCACGCACCGAATGCCTTTGGCGCGCGCATCACCTACGACATTCCCTTGAACAGCGACCGCCGCGCCCAGCGCGCCGCCGTCGACGCCTTGCCCGCGCATATCGCCGGCAAGCTGAACCCGGCCCTGTAAGGAGTTGCCATGACAGCTGCACTGACCCTGCGCCCCACCCTCTACGAAGAATTCGTGCCTGGCGGTGGCCACACCTCCTTTGTGCTCAAGCGCGGCCAGTTGCTGCGCATCACCGACCTACAAGGCGGTGCCAATGCCAGCCTGCTGCTGCTCAACGCAGCCGAGAAAAGCGAACGGCTGAATCTGCCCGACAGCCTCAAATGCCAGCACACCGCCAAGCTCACCGCCGGCCACTGCCTGTATTCGGATATGGGCCGGGTGCTGGCAGCGATCACCGCTGATACCTGCGGCTGGCATGACAGCTTCGGCGGCGTACTGAACGCCGATGAAGTTGCCGAAAAATACGGCCAAGGCAGCTACCAACAACTGCGCAACGGCTTCTTCCGCAACGGCGTGGACAACCTGCTGGTGGAAATGGGCAAGTGGAACCTGGGTCTTGCCGACCTGCTGATGTGCCTCAACCTGTTTAGCAAGGTGAGCGTGGACGCTGATGGTTGTTTCCAGTTCGAAGCGGGCAACTCCAAGGCCGGCGACTATATCGAGCTGTACGCGCCGATGGACACGCTGGTGGTGCTCACCGCCCTGCAGCACCCCATGGACCCCAACCCCGACTACGCGCCCAAGCCGCTGCAACTGTCCTGGCACAAGGTCGAAAGCGACGGCATCAGCGTGCTGTGCCGCACCTCGCGCGCGGAAAACGCCCGTGGCTTCCACAACACCGAACGTCTGTATATCTGAGGCCGGCCAGCATGACTCTTATCTCAAGCGACAAGCACCCGGAAGCCGCCGTGTACCGCGCCACCATTGGTGCCGGCGAGCCCTTTCTCTGTGAAGTGAAGGCCGGCCAGACCCTGCGCCTGCTCGACCTGGAAGGTAACCAGGCGGTCGATACGCTGTTCTATTCGGCGCGCAACCCGCGCGAGCGCTATGACGTGCAACGCACCCTGCGCAAACAGAACCGCGTGTACCTGACCACCGGCAGCGTGCTGTATTCCAACCTGGGCCAGCCGATGCTGAGCATCGTTGCCGACACCTGCGGGTGCCACGACACCCTCGGCGGTGCCTGCGCCCAGGAGAGCAACACGGTTCGCTACGCCCTGGACAAGCGCTATATGCACAGCTGCCGCGACAACTTCCTGCGCGCCAGCCTGCACGACGGCCGCCTGAACAAGGCCGACATCAGCGCCAATATCAACTTCTTTATGAACGTGCCAGTCACCCCTGAAGGCGGCCTGACCTTTGAAGACGGCATCTCCGCCGCCGGCAAGTACGTCGAGCTCAAGGCGCATATGGATGTGATCGTGCTGATCTCCAACTGCCCGCAACTGAACAACCCGTGTAACGGCTACAACCCGACTCCGGCTGAAGTGCTGGTGTGGGATTAAGCAGGTTAAAAACGAAAAGCTTGCAACCAGACCTGTAGGAGAGGCGGCGGCACCTTGCCCATGCCCGCGAACGCTCTTCGCGGGCATGGCCCGCTCCTACAACCTATGGACGACCATAGGGCGCACCACTACCGGCGGGACGGCCCGCCCCTTCGAGGACACCTCGAATGTTCACCAAACTGCTGATCGCCAACCGCGGTGCCATCGCCTGCCGCATTCTGCGCACCCTGCGAGCCCTTGATGTACAGGGCGTAGCCGTCTACTCCGAGGCCGACGCCGCCAGTCTGCATATTCAACAGGCCGATGAAGCCTTCAGCTTGGGCGAAGGCCCGGCGGCCAACACCTATCTGGTGGTCGAGAAGATTCTCGCTGTGGCCAAGGCCAGCGGTGCCACGGCCATCCACCCCGGCTATGGCTTTCTCTCCGAGAACGCCGCCTTTGCCGAAGCCTGCGAGGCCGCCGGTATCGCCTTTGTCGGCCCAACGCCCGAGCAACTGCGCGTATTCGGCCTGAAACACACCGCCCGCGCCCTGGCCAAACAGCATGGTGTGCCGATGCTGGAAGGCACCGAGTTGCTGGAAAACCTCGACGCCGCGCTGATCGCGGGTGAGCAGGTCGGCTACCCGGTGATGCTGAAGAGCACAGCCGGCGGCGGCGGTATCGGTATGCGCGTATGCAACAGCGCCGCCGAGCTGAGTGACGCCTTCGAGGCGGTCAAACGCCTGGGGCAGAACAACTTCAGCGACAGCGGCGTGTTTATCGAAAAATACATCCAGCGCGCCCGCCATCTGGAAGTGCAGGTATTTGGCGATGGTCGCGGTGAAGTGCTGGCCCTCGGCGTGCGCGACTGCTCGGTGCAGCGGCGCAACCAGAAGGTGCTGGAAGAAACCCCGGCCCCCAACCTGCCAGCCGGCATGGCCGAGGAGCTGTGCGCCGCAGCGATCAAGCTGGCCAAGGCGGTCAGTTACCGCAGCGCCGGCACCGTGGAATTTGTCTACGACAGCGAGGCGGCACGTTTCTATTTCCTCGAAGTAAACACCCGCCTGCAAGTCGAGCACGGCGTTACCGAACAGGTGTGGGGCGTCGACCTGGTGCGCTGGATGATCGAACTGGCAGCTGGCGATCTGGCCCCGTTGAGCGAACTGGCGAAAACGCTAAAACCCAGCGGCCATGCCATTCAGGCGCGCCTGTACGCAGAAGATCCGGGCCGCGACTTCCAACCCAGCCCCGGCCTGCTGACTGCCGTCGCCTTCCCCAAGGCCGATGGCAAGGCGCTACGTATCGACACCTGGGTCGAAGCCGGCTGCGAGATCCCGCCCTACTTCGACCCGATGATCGCCAAGGTCATCACCTGGGCCGATAACCGCGAAGCCGCCAGTGCCGCCCTCGGTCAGGCCCTGGCCGATACCCTGCTGTATGGCGTGGAAACCAATAGCCAGTACCTGCGGCAGATCCTCACTGACGCACCCTTTGCCAGCGGCAACCCCTGGACCCGCTGCCTGGAAGGCCTGACGTACACAGCCAATACCTTCGAAGTGCTGAGCGCCGGCACCCAGACCACCGTGCAGGACTTCCCCGGCCGCCTCGGTTACTGGGCGGTCGGCGTGCCGCCCTCCGGGCCGATGGACAGCCGCGCCCTGCGTCTGGGCAACCGTCTGCTGGGCAACGAGGCGGATGCCGCCGGCCTGGAAATCACCATGAGCGGCCCGACGCTGCGCTTTAACACCGATGCGGTGGTGGCGGTCACTGGCGCACCTATTCCGCTAAGCGTCGATGGTATCGAGCAGCCCCTGAATACCGCGCTGCTGATCAAGGCCGGCAGCACCCTGAGCCTCGGCACCATCCAGGGTGCGGGGGCACGTAGCTATCTAAGCCTGCGTGGCGGTGTGCAGGTGCCGGATTACCTGGGCAGCAAAAGCACCTTTACCCTCGGCCAGTTCGGCGGCCACGGCGGCCGCGCCCTGCGGGCCGGTGATGTGTTGCATATCCCAGCCCTGAGCGACCTTGACGTTGGCGCACACTTGCCCAGCGAGCTGCGCAGCGCGCTGCCAGCCGTGCGCGAAATCCGCGTGATCTACGGCCCCCACGGCGCGCCGGAATACTTCACCCCGGCCTATATCGAGACCTTCTTCGCCACCGACTGGGAAGTGCACTTCAACTCCAGCCGCACCGGCGTGCGCCTGATCGGACCAAAACCTGAGTGGGTACGCGACAGCGGCGGCGAAGCCGGCCTGCACCCCTCGAATATCCACGACAACCCCTACGCCATCGGCGCGGTGGACTTTACCGGCGATATGCCGGTGATCCTCGGCCCCGACGGCCCCAGCCTGGGCGGCTTTGTCTGCCCGGTGACGATTATCGAGGCGGATCTGTGGCAGCTGGGGCAGTTGAAAGCGGGCGATAAAGTGCGCTTTGCGCCGGTGGATATCGCAACGGCGCGGGAGCTGGCAAAAGCCGGCAATCTTGAATGTGCGAGCCTTCGTAGGAGCGGCCTTGGCCGCGATCAAGCTGACAACGCAATCGCGGCCAAGGCCGCTCCTACAAAAGAAAATACCCTCCCCTCCCCCATCGTCCTCGATATCGGCGAAGCCGATAAACGTCTGGTCGCGCGCCTGTCTGGTGACACCCATCTGCTGCTGGAAATAGGCGCGCCTGAGTTGGATCTGGTGCTGCGCTTTCGTGGCCATGCGCTGATGCAGGCGCTGGAAGCGAAAAACCTAACCGGCGTGATCGACCTCACCCCTGGCATCCGCTCGCTGCAGGTGCATTACCAGCCGGAAACCCTGTCGCTGGCCAATCTGCTGGCCATAGTCATCGGCGAATGGGACGTCGTGTGCGCCGCGCAAGACCTCAAGGTGCCATCGCGCATCGTCCATCTGCCGCTGTCCTGGGACGACCCGGCTTGCCAGTTGGCCATCGAGAAATATATGACCACGGTGCGCAAGGACGCCCCCTGGTGCCCGAGCAATCTGGAATTTATTCGCCGGATCAACGACCTGCCCAATCTCGACGAGGTTTACCGCACGGTCTTTGAAGCCAGCTATCTGGTGATGGGCCTGGGCGATGTCTACCTCGGCGCGCCAGTGGCCACCCCGCTGGACCCGCGCCATCGCCTGGTGACCACCAAGTACAACCCGGCGCGCACCTGGACCGCGGAAAACTCGGTGGGCATCGGCGGTGCCTATATGTGCGTGTACGGCATGGAAGGCCCCGGCGGTTACCAGTTCGTCGGCCGCACCCTGCAGATGTGGAACCGCTACCGTGAAGTCGCCGCATTCGACGGCAAGCCCTGGCTGCTGCGTTTCTTCGACCAGATCCGCTTCTATCCGGTATCGGCCGAGGAGTTGCTGCGCATTCGCCGCGACTTCCCCCTGGGCCGCTATGACCTGCGTATCGAACACAGTGAACTGCACCTGGCCGATTACCAGGCCTTTCTCGACCACGAGGCCGAGGGCATCGAGGCCTTCCGCAACCAGCAGCGCGCCGCCTTCGATGCCGAACGCCAGCGCTGGATCGCCTCCGGCCAGGCGCACTACGAGAGCGAGGAAGTCGCCGCCGATGTCGGCGAAGACGCCCCCCTCGGTGCCGGCCTGCACAGCATCGAAAGCCATATCGCCGGCAACCTCTGGCAGGTGCAGGTGGAGGTTGGCAGCAAGGTCAAGACCGGCGATGTGCTGGTGATTCTGGAGTCGATGAAGATGGAAATCCCCCTGCTCGCCCCGATAGACGGCGTGGTCAGCGAGATACGCGTACAACCCGGCTCACCGGTACGCGCCGGCCAGCGGGTGGTGGTTTTGCAAGAAACATAAACCCCTGGCCCGAATAAGCCTTGGCGCAATCCCGGACCGCTCCCGGATTGCGCTGCGCTTATCCAGGCTACGAACCTGCAGTAACGCAACACCTAATTCCGCAACAACACAGAACAAGCCCCCTCTCCCCACTGGGGAGAGGGCTGGGGTGAGGGGAAAGGGCCAGACAACGACATCGCACGCGCCTGGCCCCCTCACCCTAACCCTCTCCCCGAAGGGTAGAGGGAACTGACCGCATTCCAACCTTACGAGGAAGCCAATATGACCCACGAATTCGATCTACGCCTCGATGCACTAAAAGCCGCCTACCTGGCCGGTAGCACCACCCCGCGCCAGCTGATCACAGCCCTGCGCAACAAGGCCGCGGTACTTAATCCCGAGTTCAATCTGTTTATCCATCTACTGAGCGAAGCGGAGCTGGAACCCTACCTGGCCGCGCTGGACGGCAAGTCGGCGACGGATCTGCCGCTATACGGCGTGCCCTTCGCCATCAAGGACAATATCGACCTGGCCGGTATCCCCACCACCGCGGCCTGCCCGGCCTTTGCCTACACGCCGGAGCAGAGCGCCACCCTGGTCGAGCAACTGCTGGCCCTGGGGGCCGTGCCGCTGGGCAAGACCAACCTCGACCAGTTCGCCACCGGCCTTAACGGCACCCGCTCGCCCTACGGGGCCTGCCGTAACTCGGTGCACCCGGACTACCCGTCCGGCGGTTCCAGCGCCGGTTCGTCCCTGGCGGTGGCACTGGGTGTGGCCAGCTTTGCCCTGGGTACCGATACCGCCGGCAGCGGTCGGGTGCCAGCCGCGTTGAACAACCTGGTCGGCCTGAAAGCCAGCAAGGGCCTGCTCTCCACCGCCGGCGTGGTGCCCGCCTGCCGCAGCCTGGACTGCGTCACCTACTTCACCGCCACGGCCAGCGAGGCCAGCCAGTTGCTGGCCCTGACCGTCACCCTCGATCCACGCGACGAATACAGCCGCAGCAACCCGCTCTGGAACGATGGCAGCGCCTTTGGCGCACCGCGCTCGGGCTTTCGTTTCGGCGTGCCCAAACAGCTGGAGTTTCTTGGCTGCGCCGAGAGCCCAGCGCTGTTCGCCGCCAGCATCGAACAACTCAAGGCCTTGGGCGGCAAAGCGGTAGAAATCGACTTCGCGCCCTTTCTCGAGGCCGCCCGCCTGCTCTATGAAGGGCCCTGGGTGGCCGAGCGCTACAGCGTCGCCGGGGCGTTGATCGAAGCTCAGCCCGATGCCGTGCTGCCGGTGATCAAGGCCGTGCTGGAGAAAGCCCCGGGCACCAGCGCCGTTCAGCTATTTCGCGCCCAGTACCGCCTGCAGGCGCTCAAGGCCGAGTGCGAGCGGATCATGGCTAAGCTCGATTGCGTGCTGACCCCGGCCTATCCGCGCCCGGTGACCCTGGCCGAACTGCAGGCCGAACCGGTGGCGCGCAACGCCGACCTGGGCTACTACACCAACTTTATGAATATGCTCGACTACGCCGCCGTCGCGGTCCCGGCGGGATTTATGGCCAATGGTCTGCCCTGGGGCGTGACCCTGTTCGGCCGCGCCTTTACCGACCAGTATCTGTTGAGCCTGGCCGCAGCCCTGCAGCGCCAACAACAGCTGCCACTGGCTGGCGAGCGCAGCCTGGAGCCAGGCGCACCAGCCGCCATCGCGCGCAATGACCGCGCCCGCCTGGTGGTCTGCGGTGCCCATCTGGATGGCCTGCCGCTCAACTGGCAGCTCAAACAGCGCGGCGGCCAGCTGGTCGAGGCCACCCAAAGCTCGCCGGACTATCAGCTCTACGCCCTGGCTGGTGGCCCACCGCTGAGGCCCGGCATGCTGCGGGTTGCCGAAGGCGGCGTGGCCATCGCCGTGGAAGTCTGGGAACTGCCGAGCGCCGAGCTGGGCTCCTTCCTCACCGGCATCCCGGCCCCCTTGGGCCTGGGCAAGGTGCAACTGGCCGATGGCAGTTGGGAAAGCGGCTTTATCTGCGAACCCTATGGGTTGGCCGGGGCAGTCGATATCAGCCACTTTGGCGGCTGGAAGGCCTATCTGCAGAGCAAGGCCTGAGGCGCGTAGGCTGTGCACGTTCAAACGCTTAGCGGGCCTCGGTGCGCGCGGCGCACCCTACGAAGCGCTGGAGCCTACAGCAAACGCTGATAACTGAGGATGCGCCCCTTAAATGGCGCATCCGGGTTATCCAGATCATTGAGCGGGTCGGCCATCTGCTGGTAGCCATGGCTGCCCATCTCGCGGCTGAACCGCGCGCCATTGCCCCGGCCGGGATCGACTATCAGCACCCGGCAGCGGCGCGCGCCATGGCGGGCGATAAAGTCGGCGAGCAAGGCGGGATGGTCGCGTTCATAGAGCAGGTCGCTGCCGATAATCAGGTCGAACAGGCCCAGTTCCCGGTAGTACGCGGCCCAGTCGCAGTTGAGGTAGGTGATGGGTTGCAGCTCATTGAGCGCGGCATTGCGCAGGAGAAACTCGCCAGCCAGCGGATGGTGGTCACTGGCGGTGATATCCGCGCCCAGGCGCTGCAGCACCAGGCTGGTCAGCCCCAGGCCGCAGCCCAGTTCGAGAATACGCAAGCCCTGCACCGCCATGCCGCTGAGGGTCTGCGCCAGTACCTCGCCCGCCGGCCATAGCTGGCCGAACAGAGGCCAGGTCGCAGAAGAGATGCCCGCCCGTTCGGCTCGGCCATCGCGATCGGCAAACTGCTGTTTATCGCGCAGGGAACACAGATGGAAGTCCTCTGCGCCGATACTCAGGGTTGAATACTTGATGCGGTAGCCAGGGCTGACGCTGGACATGGGCGGCTCGGATGGCTGAAAAGGACCCGAACCAGACTGTGGTTAACGCCGCATAACCGAGCGCAGTCGTTATCACCCAGCCTGACATTGGGGTGCTTCATTCGGGGGCACATCAGCAAGGCGCAATGCCGGCCAGCGCATCACAAGTCACCAAGGAGACTCTTCGTGTGCGCGCACCATAGGCCTGCGCTGCGCCCGACAGCAAGCGCGGCCAGGCGGGCCGCGATGAACGGCCCGCGCAATAGCGCCGACAGACGCCAATGGCCAAGGCTACAATGCGCTCAACTTTCCCCCCGTAGACCCTTTGTATGTCACGTCCCGCCCCCGCTACCCGGCAACGCTCGCTGATTCTGCTGATCCTGCTATTGCTCGGCTGTGGTTTCCTCACCACGTCGCTGGTCAGCTACTACACCGCCCTGGACTCGATACGCGCGGGGATTATCGACACCGAACTGCCGCTGACCTCCGACAACGTCTACTCGGAAATCCAGAAGGACCTGGTCCGCCCCATCCTGATTTCCTCGATGATGTCCCGCGACACCTATATGCGCGACTGGATTCTGGCCGGCGAGCAGGACCCCGCGCAGATCACCCGCTACCTGCAGGAAGTGCAGGAGCATTACGGCACCGTCACCAGCTTTCTGGTCACCGAGCAGAGCGGCACCTACTACCAGGCCAAGGGCGTGCTCAAGCAGGTCAAGGCCAGCGAGCCGCGCGACGCCTGGTATTTCCGCGTGCGCGATATGCAGGCCCCTTACGAGATCAATGTCGACGTCGACATGGCCAACAACGACCGCATGACCGTGTTTATCAACTACAAGGTGTTCGACTACCAGCAGCGCTTTATCGGCGCGACCGGTGTCGGCCTGACCGTGGATGCGGTGGTCAAGCTGATCGATACCTACCAGCAGCGCTACAACCGCAGCGTGTTCTTCGTCGATACCGAGGGCCGTGTCGTCCTCACCGGAGCCAGCGGCGGCCCGATGGGAGCCAAGGTGGGCCAGTCGATCGGCGAACTGCCGGAGCTGGCCAACCTGATGGCCAAACTGCCGCTGCCCAGCAGTGGCAACTTCGAGTACCGGGAACAGGGCCGCGGCCACTTTCTCAATGTGCGCTTTATCCCCGAGCTGAACTGGTACCTGTTTGTCGACAAGCCGGAAAACGCCGCCCTCGACGAACTGCGCTACTCCCTGTACCTGAACCTGCTGATCTGCCTGCTGGTGACCCTGGTGGTGATCAGCCTGGTCAGCCTCGCCCTGCGCCGCTACCAGGCGCGCATCACCGCCCTGGCCACCACCGACCAGCTTACCGAACTGCTTAACCGTCGCGGTTTCGACCTGCTGGCCAACCAGGCGCTGCAGGAGGCGCGACGCAACAACAGCCCGCTCTGCGCGTTGCTGCTCGACCTCGACAACTTCAAGGCACTCAACGACGAGCACGGCCACCTGGCCGGCGATGCGGTGCTGCGCGGCTTTGCCAGCGACCTGCGGGACAACCTGCGCAAGTCCGACATCATCTGCCGTTGGGGCGGCGAGGAATTTATCCTGCTGCTCAAGGACACCTCCACCGAACAGGCGCGCGAGCTGGGCGAGAAAATCCGCCAGCAGACCGAGCGCAACCGCGTGCTGCATAACGGTACCGACCTGCAGATCACCACCAGTATCGGCCTCGCCCACCTGCAGACGGACGACGCCCTCGACCAGTTGATTGCCCGCGCCGACCGCGCCCTTTACCGGGCCAAACAGGGTGGCCGCAACCGCCTGTGTGAAGAAACCGCATGAGCCTCTCACCCCAGCACTGCCCGCGCTGTGGCCAGGCCAACCAGTGCGCCCAGGCGGGCGCGACCACGCCCGTCGAACACTGCTGGTGCTTTGACCTGAGCATCGCCCCCGCGGTGCTCGACAACCTGCCCGCCGAGGCCCGCGAGCGCATCTGCCTGTGCCCGCGCTGCGCTCGGGAGCTCCCGCCGGCACAGCCCGACCAGCCCGCCGACTAGCCATGCGCCTGGATCGTTTTCTCGCCAACCTGCCGCACTGCAATCGCCAGGAAGCCCGCCAGCTGCTCGCCAGCGGCCGGGTGCAGGTGGACGGACAGACCCAGCGCGACGGCCTTAGCGAAGTCAGCCAGTTCAGTCGCGTGCAACTGGACGACGAGCTGCTGCAGGCCGGCAAGGCCGCGCGCTACTTTATGCTGCACAAGCCGGTCGGCGTGGTCAGCGCCACCGAACACCCCGAGCACCGCACCGTGCTCGACCTGCTTGATGAGCCGGACAAGCACCAGCTGCACCTGGCAGGCCGCCTGGACCTCAACACCAGCGGCCTGCTGCTGCTCACCAACGACGGCCAGTGGTCGCGCCGGGCCACCGCCCCCACCGGGCAACAACCCAAGGTCTACCTGGTGCAAACCCAGGACGAAATAGACCCGGCCTGCATCGCGGTGTTCGCCCGTGGCCTGTACTTCCAGTACGAAAACCTGACCACCCGCCCCGCCATTCTCGAACTGCTCGCACCGCGGCACGCTCGCTTGACCCTCTTCGAAGGTCGCTACCATCAGGTCAAGCGCATGTTCGGCCACTTCCAGAACAAGGTGATCGGCCTGCACCGCGTCAGCATGGGCGCAATCCAGCTCGACGAGCGCCTCTGCCCCGGGCAATACCGCGAATTGAGCGCCCTGGAGATCGCCAGTTTCGAGAAACGCTGACGTCAATTTTCCCCCAGGTCACATCGTTCGCAAGCTAACCGATAAACGGTAGTGCCCTAAGGGAATAAAGGCTTGCCAGCGTCAGGGCCCACTGCTTAAATCGAGCCATAAGGTCTTGATGTGACCGATGAGTCACAGTTGACCATCCAAGCGTTCTTTCAGTTGCTTGCGCTCTGCGCGAAATGGGTTCCTGCCTGGTAACACGACATCACTCCGCCACCTTGAAAAAGGTCGGTGCGATGCTCTATTTCAGCCCTAACTGATTGAAAAATAAATACTTATAAAAATCTCCCAGCCTGACATCGGTTTGTCATGTCCAGGCGCTTTCCTGACTGTCCCCTTATGCCCGGTTTAACGGCTCCGCCGTTTTGCCACGCCCCGACTTGCGCCAGGAGAAAACGACATGAAGCCAGCCACCGCTGTCGTCGATGTTCACGGAATCTACAAGATCTACACGGAGTTCTACGCCAATCCGAGCGCGCGCAAGACCATCATCCTGGTCAACGGCTCACTCTCCACCACCGCCGCCTTCGCGCAAACGGTCAAATACCTGCGCACCCAGTTCAATGTGGTGCTCTACGACCAGCCCTATGCCGGCCAGTCGAAGCCGCACAACCATCACCACCAGCCGATCACCAAGGAAGACGAGGCCAGCATCCTGCTCGAACTGATCGAACAGTTCCGCGCCGATCACCTGATGTCGTTCTCCTGGGGTGGCGTCGCCGCCATGCTGGCCCTGGCCCAGCGTCCGGCGCGGATCGAAAAGGCGGTCATCACCTCCTTCTCGCCGCTGCTCAACGAGCCGATGATCGACTACCTGGAAAAAGGCCTGACCCACCTGCACGCCCTCGACGGCGATCAGCTCGGCCACCTGGTCAACAGCACCATCGGCCGCTACCTGCCGTCGCTGTTCAAGCGCTATAACCATCGCCATATCAGCAGCCTGGACAGCCACGAATACCAGCAGATGCATGCCCATGTGCACCAAGTGCTGCACCTCGACGCCCATTGCCAGATGCAGTGCCTGTCGGCCATCGACATTCCGCTGCTGTTCGTCAACGGCGAACACGACGCCTACACCTCGCCGGACGATGTGCGCCTGTTTGCCGAGCACCTGAACGACTGCCAGTTCGTCACCATCGATAACGCCGGGCACTTCCTCGACATGGAGCACAAAGCCGCGTGGCTGCAGAGCCAGGCCGCACTGCTGGGCTTCCTGCAGAGCAAGCCACTGCGTCAGACCCACTACCGCCCGCAGATGGACGTGTTGCACGCGCTGGCCGTATGAAGCCTGCACACAACCCCCGCCCGCACCGCGATATTGCAGATAACCGCGGCGCGGGCTTCATTTCAGGCCGGACTTCCGGTATAAAGGCACCCGCTGCGGGCGTCGTATAGTGGTAATACCCTAGCTTCCCAAGCTAGAGCTGTGGGTTCGATTCCCATCGCCCGCTCCAGATGTCTAACGAAAAAGCCCTGCTGATGCAGGGCTTTTTCGTTTCTGGTGTTCCGCAGAGTCGAAGAAGTGTCGACTGGCGGGTTGAGGCGCAAAGCATCGGGATGGTTCGGGGCGGGATAGCGATCACCCAGGAAGTGACTAGACGCTGGTATGCCCGAGCGCATGGAGCCAAGGCGAGTAGAGCGCTTGGAAGAAAGCAGCCGAATAAGAGCTTTGACCTAGTGTGCCAAGAAGCCCCGAAGTTCTATATGCGATTTTTCTCGACCAGCCGTCTGTAATGCTCGCCCAATGCTGTAAGCCTGCATGACTTATATTCCATTGCAGCATTCCACATGTGAGAAGCATCTATAGGGCTTAATAAATTCAAACGATTGAATTTCTGTAGGATCGCAAATATCCGATTGTTTTCGGGGTTGGGTGGGGGCATACCGGCATCTCGCCCTTTCATTTCAGGCTCAAATGTGGGATCAAGCTTGAAAAAAAACCCTGGCGCTGGGAAAAACTCTGAAATTCTTCGCAGTTCGTCTATCGGAATAGCGGGGGCTGATTTTCTCAAAGAAACAAACTGCTTAACATTTGTTTTAAATACAGGCCGTTGCTCCCATGCACCTAAAGACTGATCAATGTGAGCATAAACACTGCCTGGAGTAATATCACCCGTAAGATTAGCCGCACTGCCGTGTAGCGCATCTATGAGCAACGTTGTGAAAACGCCGCTTCCATTTACTTCAGTTGCATACTGATCTTTGGTTGATGCGGTTAACACAGTAAGGCCTTCAGACAGTGAGGTTAGCTGATCAACGCCTGGAGCGTCCCCAGCAATTCCAGAATGACAACTATCAAGAATAACTATCTTATTTTTTGCAGGCGATTTATTTGCATAGGTAAGAATCTCAGACAATGAAACACCTTCATCTCCTCGACTAGAATCCGTGGTCAACAAATAACCACCGGTGGCTTCAATATGCCCATGCCCAGCAAAGTAAAACAGTGCTATATCCGCATCCACCTCAAATAATTGCTGAATGCTATCTTTCAAAACACCCCTGTTAACTGGATCAGCTGGCCCCGTACCAGTTAATAAGCGGCAGTCAAAATTTACAGCACCACCATCATGCCGCTCTAGAACGGCTTTTACTCCATGGGCATCGTTCACACACCCATGCAATGATCCTCCATGTGCATAGTAGTCAACTCCTACAATAAGCGCGATACGCATCTGTGATCACCTTTCATAAACTGTCAATGAAATCGCTGATAGCATCCCACGTCCATACTTTGGTATTAACACCGACTAAATTAGTCCTATCATCTTTATAAATCCAAATGCCTAGAATTTTTTTACCCTCCTCTTTTGCACAAGCAATTTCCCATTTTTGCCCCGATGAAGTTAACGAGTTTTTGCTAACAAGAGCAATAACTCCGTCCGAGCGCTTAATACGAGTACGAACTTTCTGTTTCCAATCAGAGTCATATGCCTCTTTCACTGACATATCTATATATTCAAAAGGAGATTTGGTGTTTAGCGACTGCCCCTTCAACAAATCTCTTTGCTTTTCATCTTCAATTGAAAAAGCCACAAAAATTGTTTTCTTAGCGTTCATTCTTACTCTCCAAAACAAGGTTTGAATTGCTCATTACTGTTTTAGCAAAATAAAGACCAAAACAAATACTAATGAGCAAGCGAATAAATCCTATTATATCCTCACAAGAAACTAACTTTTATCCTTCTTATTCACGACTGGCTCTTGACCCCTTTTAACGTATTCAGTGGTTGGCGGTGGCGGGGGAGGTGTTTTGTTGTTGTTTTGGATTTTTTTATCAGTCTCGCTCATTTTGAAATCTCCATACAAATAGTTAAAAATGCGACGACAGTTAATCCCCAAGCGCCTATTGAAAGCTCTTGATAGGCTAATTCAAGATTTTTTGACTTTACGTCGATTGCTCTTGAAACCTTCTCCAATGTATCAACATAACAGTTGTAAATGTATTCTGACTGGGTGCCTATATCAACCACTGAAAGATACTCTGCAGCCGCCCTACTGCGCGGTAGTACAGGACAATCGCCAATTCGCAGCGCTAATAAAGAATGTCCCCATGCACAAGCTATCGATATTGACGCCATTAGAAAAGCGCAGAGAACAATCCATCCAACAGGGCTGCTCGGGTGAAATATAATACCTTTGCTAATCCCCGCGACAGCAGTCACTCCGCCGATCAAGACAGACACGAATGTTAAAAATTTTTCGCACTTATTTTCGAAGTGATCAAACCGCGCTTGCTCTTCACTGTAACGATCCCTTAGATACTCAAGAGTTATATTCATACTAGAACCAAGAAGCCTAAATAATAACTTTATTAAAAGCCTTAAACCCAGAAAAGAAATTGATTACTAGATCAACTCATTAAACTCATCCTCTTCCTTGTTAGAGTCTTTTTTCTCCAGCCTACGTATAAGCCAGCCAGGCGGAACCATACCGGAAAGACCAGAAATAATATTTTCACGATCAACATTAAGATCTAACAGCAAGTCAATTATCTCCACGGCCTTATCCGCATGAATATAGCGACTTCTTCGAACACCCTGACTAGAAACTTTCCTATTGATATTCAGTACATTCTCTAAAATATCATTTAAAACGTCATTATCGGTTCGATCCGGCGTACTAACCTCATCTGGACGAGACTTTATCTCTTCAAGTTTTACATTGAAATCGTCCCACATTGCCTCGAAAATTTTCTGAAGAACTGTTTCTTGTACCGCTTCGCTTTCGAGGCGCTTATTAATAGACTTTATTAAGTCTAAAAGATGTTCTTTTGTAGTAACTGTATGATGCAAATGACTTAGAGGCGAACTGCTTTCAATATCTCTAATACTGAGATCAACAAGGAATGTACATACTCTGTTCTCAGACATACCTTTAGACAAGGCACCTGCTTCAAACAGCAGCCAAGGATTAACTTGGTTTTCCTTTGTAACAAATATAACTCCCTGATTACAGCCCGCTAACTGTGAATACACTTCGCCAAGCCAAATACTTCCTCTATCAATATCCTTTGAAGATATCCAAGGCTGGGCTTTTTGAATAACACATGGCAGCCATTCAGAAAAAAGCTGTGCAGCGGCAAGGCTTTTTTGCCCAGACCAGCTCAAAAAAACTTTCAACATCACCCCCTTAAATACTACTTGACCGAATATTAAATAAAACGCAGTAGCATTACGCAATTTCAATTATTAGCAGATAACACCCTATGCCGCAGCAAACGCTTTACTTGTAACTATTTACTAGTAAAAACAAAAATCAGGTCAATGGAAAATAATACGTGTATATCCACACCCCAGATGAGCCAAGAGGCAGTGATAGCTAGACGCTACTATTAGACTTTAAGACTGTCTAGCAAACGTGTCGAAAAAGTGTCGAAATCAAAGCGAAGAAAAGCGGATCAAAGCAGTGGTGAGTCAGCTAGACCCCAGGAATAGCAAGGCTTTGCAGGATAACGCAGGCAGAAACAGAGGGCTCGATTTCCATCGTCCGCTCCAGATGCTTAACGAATAAGCCCTGCGTATGCAGGGCTTTCCGCTTCTACCACTATGCCCACCTACTCCGGCTGCAAATCAAACAGCGCCTTGCCGCTTTCCATATCGCAGGGCGTGGAGAAGTGTTCGTGCATGATCAGCCAGCGTCCGTTCTGTTGGCGCAGGCACTGGGTTACGCGCATCCAGCAGCTCTGCATCTGGCCTTTGTCGTCACTGCCGCCGCAGTGCAGCAGGTAATGCGCCACGCCCATTTCACCGCTGGCGATAAAGCTGGGGTCGTGGGGTTCGAACAGGGTCGGGCCGCTGCACATTTCCATACAGGCCTGCCAGTGCGCCTGGTAGGCGGCCCGGCCGACGAAGCGCAGCGGGCCGATGGCGTCGTAGGCCACTACGTCTTCGCTGTAGTGAGCCATGATGCGCGCCACGTCCTTGCTTCTGCAGGCCTCGGTCCAGCTGTCCAGGGTGGTTTGCAGCGCGGTGTGTAAGTTGTGATTGCTCATGCCGGTTTCCTCCTTGTGGGTGCTTCAAGCCTTGTGGGCGCAGCATTCATGCTGCGCCGCGGGCTGTTCGTACTCGTCGTGCAGGCGGGTCCAGTTCAGGCCCTTGCCGTCCAGATCGGGCATGCCGTCCCAGCCTTCGCCACGTCCAAAGGGGGTGAGGTCGAGGTAGTGGAAGCTGCTCATCAGCATTTCCAGGCCGCGGGCGTAGCCGGAGTAGGTGTGGAACAGCTGGTCGCCGTCGCGCAGAAACACGCTGACCCCGGGCTGCTCGCCCTGCACGTGGTAGTCCAGGCCCAGGCGCTGCAGCTCGGCCTTGTCGCGATAGTTGTATTCGACCGGAGCGACGCTCTCGTCGGCAGTGGCCTGGTAGTCGTAGTTGAAGCGGCTGCCGTAGGAGCTGTACCAGGGCAGGGTCCAGCCCATGCGGCGCTTGAAGGCTTCGAGGTCGGCCAGGGGCGCGCGCGACACCAGCACCAGGGTGGTATCGCGGGCATGCAGGTGGGCCTGGTGGCCGATATTGTCGACCAGGCAGGAGCAGCCGTCGCAGCCCTCGCCGCGGTCCATGTGGTACATAAAGTGGTAGACGATCAACTGGCTGCGCCCGGCGAACAGCTCGAGCAGGCCCACTTCGCCCTGGGGGCCCTGGAAGCGGTAGTCCTGCTCCACGGCCACCATGGGCAGACGCCTACGCGCCCTATTCAGGGCATCGCGCTGACGGGTCAGGGCCTTTTCCTGCTCCAGCAGGGCCTTGCGCGCCACCAGCCACTCTGTGCGGCTGACGACCGGGGGAAAGTAACTGCGGTCCATGGCAAATCCTCCATTGGGATGATGGTTAACCGCCCCGAACTGCGGCCCTCGGGGCTGGGTGTTGTCGGCTGGGCAACTAGGTGCCTTAGCCCTCGCGAACCTGCAGCGGAGCCTGCTCGACCTGCAGTTCGCGCACCGGGCGTACTTCCACACAGCCGACCCGCGCCGCGGGGATATGCCCGGCCAGTTGAATGGCCTCATTAAGGTCGCGGGCCTCCACCAGGTAGAAGCCGGCCAGTTGCTCCTTGGTTTCGGCGAAGGGCCCGTCGGTGATCGACAGCTTGCCGCCGCGCATGCGCACCGTGGTGGCGGTCTGCACCGACTGCAGGGCTTCGGCGGCGAGCATGCGGCCGCTCTGCCCTACCGCCTCGGCGTAGGCGAAGCACTCGGCGTCGTGGGGGCTGTCGGGGGAGCTGTGCAGCTCCTGTTCTTTGGCATAAACCAGGCAGAGGTATTTCATGGCGAACTCCGGTTCCTTTACGGGCTGAGTATTGGATAGTCGAGCGCGGCGCGTGGCGTTCGACAAGCGCGGAAAAAATATCGCTGCGGCCGACGAATGGTCGCTGTCTTGGCTGTCGCGTGCGTTTACCGCATGCAGGCCCGGCAGCCAATGTCTCGGTGCGCGCGGCGCACCCTAGGTTTCTAGTTCGGCCAGGCGCTGTTGCAGCAACTGTCGATCCGGCCCCTGCTGGGCCAGTTGCAAGGCGCGCTGGTAGGCCTCACGGGCCGGGGCGATGCGGCCCAGGCGGCGATTGAGATCGGCGCAGGCGGCGTGGGCCAGGTGGTAGTCCGCCAGTTCGCCGTTGGCCAGCAAGGCCTCGATCAGCGTCAGACCGGCCTCGGGGCCCTGCTCCATGGCCACCGCCACGGCGCGGTTGAGTTCGATCACCGGCGACGGGCTCAGGCGCAGCAAGGCATCGTAAAGCCCGACTATCTGCGCCCAGTCGGTCTGCTCGGCGCTGGCGGCCTCGGCATGCACGGCGGCGATGGCGGCCTGCAGGCTGTAGGCCCCGAAGCGCCGCGAATGCAGGGCCTGCAAGACCAGGGCCTCGCCCTCGGCGATCAGCGCGCGGTCCCACTGGCTGCGGTCCTGCGCCTCCAGCAGCACCACCTCGCCGCTGGCCGTACTGCGCGCGCTGCGTCGCGACTCATGCAGCAGCATCAGGCCCAGCAGGCCCATCACCTCTGGCTCGGGTAGCAATTGCAACAGCAGCCGCGCCAGGCGAATGGCCTCGTCAGACAGCTGGGTGCGGGTCAGCTCGGCACCGGAACTGGCGAAGTAGCCTTCGTTAAACACCAGGTAGATCACCCGCAACACCGCATCCAGGCGCTCGGGCAATTCGCTGCGCCCCGGCACTTCATAGGGGATACGCGCGTCGCGGATCTTCGCCTTGGCGCGGACGATGCGCTGCGCCAGGGTCGCGGGGGTGGTGAGAAAGGCGCGGGCAATGTCCTCGGTACCCAGGTCGCAGACTTCGCGCAGGGTCAGGGCCACCTGGGCATCGCTGGCCAGTGCCGGGTGGCAACAGGTGAAGATCAGCCGCAGGCGGTCGTCTTCGAGCAGTTCGTCGTCCGCCAGCACCGTCGCGTCGGGCAGTTCGGGCTGCTCGTCGAGGGGCTGAAAGCGGCGCAGACGGCGCAACTGGTCGATGGCCTTGAAGCGCCCCGCCGACACCAGCCAGGCCCGCGGGTTGGCCGGTATGCCCGTCTCTGGCCATTGCTCCATGGCCGCGCGAAAGGCTTCGTGCAGCGCCTCCTCGGCCAGGTCGAAATCCCCCAGCAGGCGGATCAGGCTGGCCAGCACCCGGCGCGATTCGGCGCGATAGATGGCGTCGAGCTGGGCTCGTTGAGCGTCGTCCATAACCTCCCCCGCAACGCATTGGTGGGATGTCGTAGCCCGGATGCAATCCGGGGAAATTGGCTGATGCCTCCCCGGATTGCATCCGGGCTACGGTTTCTGGCTTAGCTTTTCAGCCGATAACCGGTCTTGAAGATCCAGCCCACCGCCAGGATGCACAGCAGCAGAAAGCCGAGAATCATCCCCAGGCTGAGTACCACATTGACATCGGAAACGCCGTAGAAGCTCCAGCGGAAGGCGCTGATCAGGTACACCACCGGGTTGAACAGGGTCACCGTCTGCCACACCGGCGGCAGCATGCTGATGGAGTAGAAGCTGCCGCCGAGGAAGGTCAGCGGCGTGACGATCAGCGCCGGCACGATCTGCAGTTTTTCCCAGCCATCGGCCCAGACGCCGATGATAAAACCGAACAGGCTGAAGGTCAGCGCGGTGAGCACCAGAAAGGCCAGCATCCAGAACGGATGGAGAATTTCGAAATCGACAAACAGCCGCGCCGTAACCAGGATCACCAGGCCGAGGATGATCGACTTGGTCGCCGCCGCGCCGACATAGCCGATGAGGATTTCCAGATAGGACACCGGGGCCGACAGCAGCTCGTAGATGCTCCCCGAATACTTGGGCATATAGATGCCGAACGAGGCATTGGAAATGCTCTCGGTGAGCAGCGCCAGCATGATCAGCCCCGGCACGATAAAGGCCCCGTAGCTGACGCCCTGGATCTGGGTCATGCTCGAACCGATGGCCGAACCGAACACCACGAAATACAGCGAGGTGCTGATCACCGGGGTGGCGATGCTCTGTAGCAAGGTGCGCCAGGTGCGCGCCAGCTCGAACAGTAGATGGCCTTGATGGCATACAGGTTCATACGCGCGACTCCTTGACCAGAGACACGAAGATTTCTTCCAACGAACTCTGACTGGACTGCAAATCCTTGAAGTCGATACCGTGCTGGGCCAGGTCCTTGAGCAGCTCGGCGATGCCGGTGTGCTCGCTTTGCGCATCGAAGGTGAACACCAGGGCATGGCCCTCGTCCGCCAGTTCCAGACGGTGGCCGCTCAGCTCCGCCGGCAGGTTGTTCAGGGGTTGCTGCAAATGCAGGGTCAGCTGCTTCTTGCCCAGCTTGTGCATCAGCACCTGCTTGTCTTCCACCAGAATGATCCGGCCCTTGCTGATCACCCCGATACGGTCGGCCATCTCCTCGGCCTCCTCGATATAGTGGGTGGTGAGGATAATGGTCACCCCGCGCTCGCGCAGGCCGCGCACCATGTTCCACATATCGCGGCGCAGCTCGACGTCGACGCCGGCGGTGGGCTCGTCGAGAAACAGAATCTGCGGCTCGTGGCTCAGGGCCTTGGCGATCATCACCCGGCGCTTCATGCCGCCGGACAGCTCGAAGATCTTCGCGTCGCGCTTGTCCCACAGCGACAGGTCGCGCAGCAGCCGCTCCAGGTAGGCCGGGTCAGGCTTTTTGCCGAACAGGCCACGGCTGAATTTCACCGTCGCCCAGACGGTTTCGAACACATCGCTGACCAGCTCCTGAGGCACCAGGCCAATCTGCGAACGGGCCGCGCGGTAGTCCTGGATGATGTCCTTGCCACCCACCAGCACCCGCCCGCCGCCCGGATTGACGATGCCGCAGACGATGCTGATCAGGGTGGTCTTGCCCGCGCCGTTGGGCCCGAGCAAGGCAAAAATCTCGCCCTGGCGAATATCCAGATCGATCTGCTGCAGCGCCGGATGGCCGCTGGCGTAGGTCTTGCTCAGTTGCTGAATCGAGATCACCGGTTGCACGGGAGGGCCTTGCCTGAAGAAAAGAAAGGCAGAGTGTATGAAAACCCAGGCGAGGTGCAACGGTCGGTTTGCCTAGACAGGAGCGCGCTTGTTGGCTGCAGGGCGTGGCGATGCGGCCCGAGTGGCCGCGCCCCCTGGCCTATCACCTGGCTAGCAAAGGCGCGCAGGGCGTCGAGGGGCGAAGCTGAAGATATAGTGTCCGAAGTGACGGGACGCTTATTCGCATGCACCCACCTAGTGGCGTACCCGGTTGCTCCTGCGGGTATTGGCATCTGATGGCCGGCCCTAACGAGGCGGACTACAATCGGGCTCTTTGGCGACACCCCTGGAAGAAGGAAACGAAATGTATATCGGAAGGATTGCCGAACTGACGGGCTGTACACCGAAGGCGATTCGTTTGTACGAAAGTCTCGGCTTGCTGCCCGAGCCGGGCCGCCGCGGCACGTACCGTTTCTATACGCCGCACCATGTCGACATCGTGCGGATTATCCGCGTGGCGCAGTCCGCAGGGTTCAAGCTGTCCGAACTGGGCACACTGATCGAGGAAAAGAACCGGCAGAATCGCTTCCCGCTCGAACTTGCCAATGAAGGTATCGAAGCCAAGCGCCTGCAAGTGCAGGCGCAGGTTGCAGCGCTAAAAGCGCTTGATCAGCGACTCATCGAGTTGAAGCGCGACATCAATGTGCTATTCGCCCAGGCCCCACAACCGACTTGCACGACCTAAACCCGAGCCGGCCTTTCACTCAGATAGGCAAAGGCCATTCTTAGCGCCTCTTCCGGAGGCCGTGGCTTATAGCCCAGCTCGGCCCGTGCCTTGGCGATGCTGTACTCCTGCTTGATGCCATAGAACATCCGCACCTGGCTGACCAGCAGGTTTGCAGGCGCACCGGTGATGTGCGCCACGCGCTCTTTTAGCCAGGCCACGCAGAGCAGCAACCACTTGGGTGCCCGGGGAGGCAGGCGATAGCCGGGCGTGACCGCGTTGGCGGCATCGACGAGCGAAGCCAGCGGGGACGAGTGCTCATTGGCCAGGATGTAGCGATGGCCGGGCCTTCCTCTCGTCGCAGCCTGGATCATGCCCTCTGCTACGTCGCGCACGTCCACGAAATTGAAATGGAAGTCGGGATCGAGGGGAACCTCGCGTTTCTGCACTGAAGCGAGGAAGTTCATCGTGTCGGTGAGGCGGAGTGCATTAGGGCCGATCATCGCGGACGGGAGAACCGAGACCATCCACAGGCCGTGGGTCTGCGCCGCATGCCAGGCGGCTCGTTCCGCGAGGATCTTGGATTTGAAGTAGGCGTTGTGCTCTTCGGCGCTCCAGTCGTCTTCGGTCAGGGGCTGCCCATTCTGGCCGACCGCCGCGACCGAGCTGACGTAAACAATCCGCTTCACGCCGGCCTCGGCGGCGGCTGCCAACAGGATGCGGGTACCGTTGACATTCGGATCGATGATCTCTGCCTGCGGGTCCTTCGCCCAGTGCTTGAACACGGCGGCGACCTGGTAAAGCACGTCCACGCCCTCCAGTGCTTTGAGCATGGCCGCCTTGTCCTGCAGCTCTGCATACACGAGCTCGCATGCGAGGCCCGCGAACGGTGCGCGGTTGTCGAGATCGCGCACGCCGGCCCGCACCCTTTCGCCGCGCTCAAGCAACGCTCTCACCAGCGTGTTGCCGAGATGGCCGTTGGCCCCCGTTACCAGACACAAGTTGTTCATCGTGTTTCCTTGTCCTTTTAGGCTTAACCATGATTAGGCCGAGGAACGATAAGGTCTGTCCCATGGGGCAGAGTCAACCCAGGTAACACAGAAACATTGAGAGGGAAGATAGTCGGCTGCCGCTCACCCCAAGCAGCCTAAAGCCCCATTGCGGGCGCTCCCGCAGCACTGCCCACGACTGTTCGCTATGCCCGTGGGTAGGTTGATGCAGCCCAACGGTTCGAAATACGCTACGTCCTACAGCTGGCTACCCGGAGCCGCTAAAGCCCCCTGCCTGTCGCGCGGTTCTGCGTTTGTCTGCGTATCCAGCAACTGATTGAAGGCCTCGATGCTTAGCGGCGGATAGTAGTAATAGCCCTGCACTTCATCGATACCCTCGGCCTGGACCAGTTGCAGTTGGGTGGCGGTCTCCACCCCTTCGGCGGTGGTTTGCAGCGACAGGGCCCGGCACAGCCCGGCGATTGACGACAGCAGCGCCCGGCCGCGGGGTGACTGCTCGAGGTCAGAGATAAAGCTGCGGTCGATTTTCACTCGATCCAGCGGCAGTTCCTTCAAATAGCTCAGGGATGAGTAGCCGGTGCCGAAATCGTCCAGGGCAATGCGAAAGCCGGCGTCACGCAGGGCCTGCAGGCGTTGGCGGGCGAAGGCGGCATCTTCCAGCAGAATGGATTCGGTGACCTCCAGCTCCAGCGCCCCTGCAGGGGCTGCGCACTGCCCCATGCTGTCGCACAGCACCGTTAGCAGTTGCTCGTCGCGCAGTTGCCGCGCGGACAGGTTGATCGCCAGCGTCAACGGCCAGCCGCGCTCTTGCCAGTCGTTGAGCAGCACGGCGGCCTCACGCACCAGCCAATGGCCGATCGGTACGATCAGGCCCAGTTCTTCGGCCAGGGGAATAAAGGTATCTGGTGCAACCCGGCCGAACTCAGTGGTATCCCAGCGCAGCAATGCCTCGGCCCCGACAATCCGCTGGTCGCTCAGGCGGACCTTCGGTTGCAGCGCCAGGCTCAGCTCCTGCTGAGCCAGCGCGCGGCGCAGCAGGTTGGCCAGTTTGACCCGGTGCAGCAGCTGTTCGTTGAGTTCCGGACGGTACAACGCGTAGCGATTGCGCCCTTCGCGCTTGGCCACATACATGGCGGCGTCGGCATGGCGCAGCAGGTCGCCGGCCTCCTCGCCGTGTTCGGGTGCCAGGGCAATGCCAATGCTCGGCGTCGCGGTGAGGATGTGGCCGGCAAAATCCATGGGTTCGTTGAGCGCCTTGATCAATTTGTCGGCGACCCGCAGTACTTCCTCCTGGCAGTGCAGTTCCAGCAGCACCACAAACTCGTCGCCGCCCCAGCGCGCCACCAGATCGCCCTGGCGCAGGGTGTGCTGCAACCGCGTGGCAACCTGCTGCAACAAGGCGTCGCCGATATCGTGGCCGAAGGCGTCATTGACCTGTTTGAAGTCATCCAGATCGACGAACAACAGCGCCAGGTAGCTGTCGTTCTGGCGGCACTGCAGGGCGCGCTGCAGGCGCTCCTGAAATTGCAGACGGTTGGGCAGCTGGGTCAGCACATCCAGGCGCGCCAGGTGCTGCAGGTGATCCGCGGCGCGGCGACGTTCGCTGATGTCGCGCAGCGACAGCACCAGCTGGCCGAGCTGTTGGTCGCGGGTGCGTACCAGGGTGCTGGTCAGCTCGATGGGCATGCGTTGGCCGTTTTGTCGCAGGCAGGTCAGCTCACCTTGCCAGTGATCGGTGCTGCTCAGCGTCAGCCAGGGGCAGCGGTCGTCGCTATCGAGCAGCAGTTGCTCCAGCCGCAGCTCGGGTAATTGCGCGGAGCTGATCCCCATAAGGTCGAGAAAGGCGGCGTTGGCTTGCAGCACGCGCTTGTCGCTGGCCAGTACCGCGCAGGCATCGCGGTTATTGGCGAAGGCCGCAGCCAGCAAGCGCAGATGCTCCTCTGCCTCGCGCTGGCGGCTGATGTCCTTGCAGGTGCCGGTGATGCGCTGCGCCAGGCCGGCGGCGTCCCGCTCCACCGCGCGGCCCTGGGTTCTCAGCCAGTGCCAGGCCTCGGTAGGCGCACTGCGCACGCGAAACTCCAGGTCGTAGTAGTCGCATTGGCCGCAGAGGTGGTCATCCCAGTCGCGCAAGGCTGCGCCTTGATCGTCCGGGTGCAGGCGTTGCACCCACTCGGCCCAGGGCAGGGTTTCGCACAGGGTTTCGCCCGGCTGGCTGGAGAAATAGTGCAGGCGCATCAGGTTGTCCTGCGCCTGCCACTCCCAGATCAATTCACCGCTGCCCCATAGCGCCAATTGCAAACGACGCTGATCTTCCGAGGCGGCCAGGGCCTGTTTGAGTTCGATGGTGCTCTGGTACAGCTCGCGGGACTTTTCCGTGAGCAACTGCTCGGCGGTCTTGCGCGCCTGGCGTTCGCGGTCCAGGCGACGCTGCCAGAGCTCTTCGCTCATGCCCGGGTCATCTCGAAGCGGGTCGCACTGATGCCATCACTAGCGGGCAGATCCTCGCGGTGTATACGGATGGTTTCACCGTAATGGCCGATACAGCCACGGATCAGGCCTTCGGCGAGGTCGGCCAGGCCGCGGCTGGAACGGTAGATCAACACCAGCCGCTGCTCCGTGTGTTCGGTGGTTTCAAAGGTGGGTAACTGCGCCTGCGGATAGAGCTTGTGCACCTCCTGGTGGACATGCCCATCGACACTGGCCAGCAGGCTAAAGGCGTCGTGGCAGTGCTCAAGCATCTGCGGGTAGAGCTCGACAAAGCGCTGGAACAGGTGCTCGCCATACACCTGTATCAGCATCGGCACGCTACTGCCGGTCAGCCGGGCCAGGGTCGCCACCAGCGCCTGCATTTCCTCAAACGGGTAATAACCAACGGCGGTGTAGGCACCATTATTGGCGAGCGGGGTTTCGGTCAGCATCTGGTCCGCCAGCTCGGGCGAATAACGCTGCTCGACCATTTCCAGAAACTCGGTGAATACCATGCCCAGCATCATTCGTCCCTTCTGGTAAACAGGCTATAGAGGGTATAGATGGCAGCATGACGACCGACAAGTGCGGCTATACCAGACAGGACAACCCGCTCACCAGCCTTCGACAGAACCACCCCTGCCCCCATCGCTTCGAGAGGAGACGCAATATGGACCGATTCACCGGCGGTTGCCTATGCGGCAATGTGCGCATCGAGGCATCGGGACGGCCCTACCGGGTCGGCCTTTGTCACTGTCTCGATTGCCGCAAGCATCATGGCGCGCTATTTCACGCCTCCGCGGTGTTCCCTCAAGACGCGGTGACGATCACGGGCGAAACCCGCGATTACGCCGGGCGATTTTTCTGCCCCAACTGCGGCTCCTCGGTGTTCGGCCGCATCGCGGACGAAATCGAAGTGAACCTGGGCACCCTGGATGCTCCTGACCAGCTGCAGCCCACCTACGAACTCTGGACCATCCGCCGCGAGTCCTGGTTGCCGCCGCTCCCGCTCAGCAAGCACTACGAGCGTGATCGTGATGCCTCGGGTCGCCTTGAGGAGTAGCTGGGCGTCCCGCCGTTCCTAAGGTTTGCTGGGCATTCGCGGGTGGGTTGAACGCGGCGATGAAATCCAGCAAACAGCCGCAATTGGCACAGCAACGTTGAGCGGTCATGGATGCGGCTGCTAGGCTGGAGCTGCTTTTACGCAGACAAGGAAATAGACCATGGTTCTTCGTCATCACCTCACCAGCCTTACCCTCCTCGCCCTGCTGGCCGGTTGCAGCTCGCAGCCGTCGCCACAATCCGCTGCCGAAATCCGCGGCGACTGCAGCGTCGACAAACTCAGTGGCGTGCTCGGCCAGACCGCCAGCGTCGCGCTGATCGAGCAGATACAGCAACAGGCCAACGCCAAGACCCTGCGCGTACTCGCCCCCGGCGACGCCGCCACCATGGATTACAACGCGCAGCGCCTGAATATCGATATCGATGAAAGCGAAGTGATTGTGCGCCTGACCTGCGGCTGAGCTAGCACCAACGACTGCGCGTATCTGCCGTGCGAATACGGCACACTTGGCTTACGTATTCCCCAGGCCTGATCCGATGCTGATCGATGAAGAACTCACCCTGAAAAAGCTGGAAATCTTTCTGGCCTTTATGCGTAGCGGCAACCTGACGCGCGCCGCCAGCGAGCTGAATACCAGTAACGTCAGTGTTCACCGTGCCATTCATTCGCTGGAGAGCGCCCTGCGCTGTCCGCTGTTCAAGCACGAAGGGCGCAACCTGATCCCCCTGGAAAGTGCCTATGTGCTGGAGGAGCGGGCGCAGAAGCTGGTCCAGGATGTACTTGAGAGCGTGCGCGTGACCCGCGAAGCAGCAGGCTTTTCAGCCGAACGCTTCAAGCTCGGCGCGCTGTATTCGCTGACGGTAAAAACCGTACCGCTGTTGATCATGGGACTGAAACTGCGCCGCAGCGAGCTGAATATCGACCTGATTCTCGGCTCCAACGTCGACCTGCTGTACAAGCTGAAAAACGTCGAACTGGACGCCATTCTGGTGGCGCTCAATGACAGCGTCAGCGACCCCGATTGCGAGCAACTGCCCCTGTTTGCCGATGATATTTTCCTCGCCGTACCGGTCGACTCGCCCTTCGCCATGCAGGCCGAAGTGGATTTGGCGGACCTGCGCGACTCGACCTTTATCACCCTCACCCAGGGTTTCGCCACCCATCAGGACGGCGCGCGGGTATTTCAGCAGGCGGGCTTCGAGCCCAAGGTGGCGATGCAGGTGAACGATATTTTCACCCTGCTCAGCATGGTCAGTTCCGGGGTGGGTTACGCCTTGCTGCCAGGGCGGATTGCCGCGGTGTACGAAAACCGCGTGCGCCTGATCCCGCTGCAAGCCAAGTACCACCTGCAACAGCACATCGGCGTGGTGTTTCTCAAGGCCAAGGAACGCGATCCGAACCTCTTGGCGCTGCTGGCCGAATGCCGGATGTACAGCCGCCAGTCGTAGGGGCCGCTTATACGGGTTCACCGTGGTGCGCACAGCGCACCCTACCGGCGCGCCGAATGCCGTCTATACGCCATCAATTGTAGGGTGTCGCGGGGCCACCCAGGCCATGCGACGGCTACAGCGTCAGCCGTCGCATGGCACACCCTAGCGGAAGAAAAAGCCCGCCAAACGGCGGGCGAAGGCTCAGCCGAATAGGCCGCGCATGAGAAAGTACAACAGCGATGGGCCGAGCAGGCAGCCCAGGGCGGTATAGAACGCCGCGGTAAGACAACCATAGGGCACCAGCTTCGGATCGGTTGCCGCCAGGCCACCGGCCACACCGCTGGAGGTACCCATCAGGCCACCGAAAATCACCGCACTGCGTGGGTTGTTCAGGCCGATAAAGGGCGCAATAAAGGGTGTCGCCACCATCACCAGGATCGCCTTGACCAGACCGGCAGCAATCGACAGCGCCATGACTTCCGAACTGGCACCGATGGCCGCCCCCGTCACCGGCCCGACGATATAGGTCACCGCACCGGTGCCTATAGTGGTCAGGCTAACCGCGTCGGTGTAACCGAAGGCCATGGCCACGCCGACCCCGGCAACAAATGAAGCGCCCACACCGACAAATAACGCCAGCACCCCGGCAAAACCTGCACGCTTGAGCTCTTCAACGCTTACGCCAAAGCCAGTGGCAACAATGGCAAAGTCACGCAACATGGCCCCACCGAGCAGGCCGACCCCGGCAAACAGCGGGATATCCACCAAGCCCTTAGTCCCGCCGGTGTAGGCACCACCGATATAAGACAGCAGCAGCCCCAACAGGATGGCAATCGCCGACCCGTGCAAACGGCCTTTGGTGAAGGTGTCTGAGATCCAGTAGGACACCCACATGGTGAGGCCGATAATGGCGAAACCGCTGAGCAAGCCGTAACCGGAGAGTACTTTCATTAAGGATTCGTACATGGCGATCACCGTGGCGCTTTAGTCAGAGGGGCAGTTGCGGTCTCTTCAGGCTTTTTTTGCCCGACCCGACTCAGCACGGGAACCAGAGCAAAGGCCACGACCACGGCGGCCGTACCGGCGAGAATCGCCATCGGCCCGCCACTGAGGGCACCGTAGACATTCTGCTGGGCGGCCATGGCGACCACGATGGGGATATAGATAGCACTCCAGAACGCCACGCCTTTTTCCGACGTTGCGTCGAGTATTCCGCGCTTGTGCAGGTAACTGCCCAGGAAGATCAGCAGCATCATGGCGATACCGACACCACCGACGTTGGCAGGTACGCCAATCATTTTGCCTAGCAGCTCTCCGATAAAGATGCCTGCCAGGGTGCAGAAAGCCAGAAAGGCCACACCGTAGATAATCATTGTTTTTATCCTCGTATTACGCATCGAAGTTGTTGTTTTTGTCCTTCGGTAATCGGGTGTTGCTATCGGCTCCGATTCACCTCCTGGCGCAACATGGCGTCCAGTGTATCCAGGCGCGAACCTTGAAAAGCGATGACCATACCGGGCTCGAATACGCGCCGAGCCAGGCCGCTCAGCACGTTGCCCGGCGGTAATTCAAGATGCAGGCGAACCCCGCGCTCGAACGCGGTCTGCAGGGTGCCCTGCCAGTCGACCACCCGGCACATGTTGTGCGCCAGGTCGTCGCGCAATTTTTCGGGGTCGCTGATCAACCGCGCCGAACTGCTGCTCAGGTAGCGCACGCTCGGCCGCTGCACCGTGACCTCGGCAAAGGCTGCGGCCAGCTGTGCGGCGGGCTCGGAAAGCAATGCGCAGTGCGACGGCACGCTGACTGCCAGGGCTTTGGCCATGCCCGCGCCCAGGCCACGCGCACGCTCGGCGACACGCTGCATGGCCGCCTCGCTGCCGGCAATGATCAGTTGATTGTCGGCATTGATATTGGCCAGATAGACCGGCAGCTCCGCGCTGTTTACCGCCGCCAGCAGCCGCTCGAGGCTGGCCAGGTCGAGGCCGAGAATGGCGGTCATGCCATAGCCTTCAGGGTACGCCTGCTGCATCAGCTCGCCACGCAGGGCGACCAGGCGCACGGCATCGGTAAACCCCAGTGCCCCCGCCGCCACCGCTGCCGCATAGGCACCGATGGACAGCCCGGCAACGTAGTCGGGGCGCGCGTCACGCGCCAGCAACAGACGCGCGCCAGCCACCCCGGCAATCAACAGACAGAGCTGCACCGCGCGGGTCGCACGCAGCGCCTCGGCAGTGTCCAGCGCCAGCACCGACTCGCCCAGCACTTCGCCGGCTTCGGCCAGGCACGCCTGGACGATTGGGCTATCGGGCAAGTGATGCAGCATGCCGGGCTGCTGCGCGCCCTGGCCGGGAAATGCCCAGAGGGTGCTCATGTTGCCATCCAAGGGTCGTTGACCAACAACGGCCCGGTATGGGTCTTGAGCAACACGCGCGGTGCACCCTTGGCCCACTCGCGCAGGGCCAGTGCACCCTGGGGGGTTTCCAGTTGCACATCGACCGTGCCCGGCGCGCCGTCGAGCAGTGTGCACAGCCCCTGCGCCCAGCTGCGCGACAGTGGCTGTGGGGCACGAATAAGCAGATCCAGATCGCTGGCCGGATGCACCGCAGGCAAGCCGCTGGCCAGTTCGAAACCCAGGCTGCCGGTGACGCCCCAGTGCAGGCCGCCGGCATTCAGTGGCGCAGCCAGGTAGCTCAGTGCACGCAGCGCCGGCCACTGGCCCTGGGCGTGCCGAACCCAGCGCCCGGCCCTGGCTATCGCTTCCGGGCTGACCCGCCGCCGCACATCGCTTAGGCGCATCCAGCTGGCAAAGCGCTCTTCACGCGCCGCGCCGCGGATACCCACAGCCACCCAGCCCGGCTCAGCCATGGCGCGACGCACCACCACTGGCGCATAACGCGCCAGAGCAGCACGCGTCCACGCTGGGGCATCGGCTGGCAGATGCTGCGCAGTCAACCCACAGAGCAGGTCATGGGGACGGGGCATGGCGAACGCTTCACTGGCCATCGAAGGCTCCTTACCACTGCGCGCGCAGCAGTTCACGAACCTGCGAGGAAGCGGCTCGGTTAACCGCCCCCAGCCGCCCGCGCAGGTCCTTGCTGCCCCTGGCGATATCCACCAGGGCCTGGGCCAGGCAGTCCTGCACCCGGGCGATATCCTCTGGGGTCGGTTGAGCGATCTCGGCCACCGAGAGGGTTTCCCAGAGCAGCCCGAGGGAGCCGTAGCTGTCCAGGTCATAAGCCATGGGCGGCACGCTGGCGGCCAAGGCTTCCAGCTCCTCGACGCTGCGCAGGGTGATCCGCGCCGCCGCTGCCTTGCCCATGGCATGCACCATCACGCCAGGGTCGCGCAGGGCAATCAGCCGCTGCGCCTGATAACCGTGGGCCAGAAAAGCCCCGGACATGGCCTTGCCCACCAGCAGCCCAACCACCGCATGCCCGGCCAGGCGAGCGCGGGCATAACTGTCTACCGCAGCGGCCAGGGCCTGGTGAATGCCGTAGGCTTCCTCGCGGCGGCCATAGGCCTGGCTCGGCACATCGACAATGGCGATCAGCGCACGTTTGTCCGCCCGGCCCGCATCGGCCTCGATCACCTCATCCACCGCCTTGGCCAGGCCCCAGCCTTCGAGCAGACCGACCTCGCCATTGCGCGCACGCGGGAAGGGATTGTTGGCATCGGCCACCACCGCCAGGTAGCGCACCGCCTGATCACCCAACTGGCTGTCGGCCGCCAGCACGGAAGCAGGCAAGCCCTCGGCTGGCGTGGCACCCAGGCTCAGGGCCTGGAACCAGTTGCGCCCACGTTGTTGAGTTGCGTCGCTCATGGCTGCTCTCCTTGAAAGGCGCTGCGTACGGCAGCGGCATCGGCCTGGATGGAGGTGTCGACCCGCTGCAGGCGTTCGAGGAACCAGGCATGTCGGCGGCTACGTTCCAGCGCGGGCTTGCCAGCGCGAAACAGGGCAATCAGCTCATGACGAATCGGCTCGACATCGTCGGCCACATAGCCGTCTACCAGGCCGCTGGCATAGCGCTGCTCGCCGCCGGTCAGGCTCCAGATAAAGGGCCGGTCGCGCGAGTCGTATTCATCGATGCCGGCTTCCTGCTCGATCACCTGCGGGCCGTTAAGCCCCAGGCGGGCTTCGCGGGTCACCAGCAGGTAGCTGCACAGGCCAGCGGCAATCGACATGCCGCCGAAGCAGCCGACCGGGCCGGCAATCAGGGCGATCACCGGCTGGTACTGGCGCAGCTCGACAATCGCCGCCTGGATTTCGGCAATGGCCGCCAGGCCGAGGTTGGCCTCCTGCAATCGCACGCCACCGGTTTCCAGCAGCAAGATGGCGCGGGTCGGCGTGCCGCTGCGGTTGTCCTCGGCGGCCAGCTCCAGAGCACCGGCGATCTTCGCGCCACCGACTTCGCCGAGGCTGCCGCCCTGAAATGCCCCTTCGATGGCGACAATGACCGCCGGCTGACCGTCGATCTGGCCCTTGCCGATCACCACGCCATCATCGGCCTGGGGCACGATGCCCTGCTGGGGCAGCCAGGGTGAAACCAGCTTGGCAAAGGGGTCGATCAGCTCGCGGAAACTGCCAGGGTCGAGCAAGGCGCGGGCACGCTGACGGGCACCCAGCTCGGTAAAACTGCGCTGCGCAAGCAGGCGCTGGATATTGGCATCATGCATGGGACAGCTCCTCCAGGCCTTGCTCCAGGCGCAGGCGAACCACGCCTGGGGTTGCGCCGAAGTCATGAATGGAAATATTCAGGGCCGGCAGTTGCTGCTCGCGAAACATGCGTTCGAACAGTTGCTGCCAACGCGGTGCGCTGCCATTGACCGAGGTCACCACCTCAATCGTCAGGGTGCCGGCGCTACCGGGCTCGAACATCACTTCCAGATCGCCGGAGCCGACACAGCCGACCAGGGCACGGCTCTGGCTCGGTTGCCCAGCGGGAAATTCAAAGGTCAGGGTTTCCATGCTTAAACACTCCCAATCTGCGTCTGCAGCGCAGGCTGCAGGCGGTCGAGGAATAAAGACGCGGCGAGCAAATCGGCTGCACCGCCGGGCGAGGCACGTAGCCTCAACATGTCGTCATCGAGTTCACGCAGGCGTCTGCGCCCTTCGAGGCTGGCGCTGCCGCCGGCCTTGAGCACGGCACGGGCACCGCTCTGCATGCTGCTCAGGCCGGCCAGGCCGGCGCGATAGAGCACACAGGTATCGGTCAAGGTACTCATGATCGCGAGCAAGGCATCCAGCCGGGCGTTCTGCTCCCCGGCCGCCGCCGCGCGGCTGCGTTGCAACTGCGGCAAGGCCTGCTGGGTGACGGCCGGGAAGCCCAGCTGCGCTTCCTCACGGGCACCGCGCACGCCATACAGCCGACAGACCTGAGCACCATGGCTGTCGCCATTGGCCGGGGCGCGGCGGTCGTTGAGCATGGCCAGCCGCGCGGCACGCAGGCTCACTTCGCCCGGCTGCAAAGCCGTGCTGTCCAGGGCGGCGGCAGCCGTCAGCAAGCCCAGTGCCCAGATCGCCCCACGGTGGGTGTTCACCCCTGCGGTAATGCGCAGCATTTCCACTTCACCCTCGCGGCCGATCTGCCCGATGTCCTCACGCAGCGCCTGGCTAAGAGCCCCTCGTGCGCAGGCGGCATCGGCCATGGCCTTGAAGCATGGCCACAGCGACAGCGCCGAGGCGTGCATCAACCCCAGGTGCAGGTCGGTATGCGCACCGCTGCCACGGCGGTCGACCAGGCCCGGCTTGGGCGACAGGTCGGCCTCGTCGATCAGCGCATCTACCGCCAGGTCAGCCAGACACTCGCTTAGCGACAGTGGCTGTTGTCGTGCATTGACTGCGCTCATCACCAACTCCTGAATTTGGCAGGCGGGTTGTACAGGCCACCGGACCAGTCGACCAATTCGGCAATGCTTTTGGCCGCAAGCAATTCGCGGCTGGCGTCGGCACGGCGAATGCCAAGGTCTTCCGGCAATGCAATCAGCCCTTCGCGGCGCATGCGCTCGGTGTCTTTGGGGTTATGCCGCAGGCCGATGACGGTCACCCCGGCGACGGCGGCGATCATCGCCTGGCGCTCTTCCAGCGAGCGCGCCTTGTACAGATAGGCGATGCCCTCTTCGGTGAGCAGGTGGGTGACGTCGTCGCCGTAGATCATGATCGGTGCCAGCGGCATGCCGCTTTTCTTCGCCACGTCGATGGCGTCGAGCTGATCGACGAAGGTCGGTTTACCGCCCTCCTGGAAGGTCTCGACCATTTGCACCACCAGCTTCTTGCCGCGTTCGAGCAGCGGTGCCTCGCTCTCGCTCGGGCGCATATCCAGCCAAGCGGGCGTGGGATGGCGGCGGCCGCGCGGGTCGTGGCCCATGTTCGGTGCGCCGCCAAAACCGGCCAGGCGTCCACGGGTCACGGTGGAGGAATGGCCATCGCCATCCACCTGCAGGGTGGCCCCGATAAACAGGTCCACCGCGTATTGCCCGGCCAGCTGGCACATCATCCGGTTGGAGCGCATCGAACCGTCGCGACCGGTGAAAAACACATCCGGGCGCTGGGCGATATAACCTTCCATGCCCAGCTCAGTGCCGAAGCAATGCACGCTTTCCACCCAGCCGGTTTCGATGGCCGGGATCAACGTCGGGTGCGGGTTGAGCGTCCAGTTGCGGCAGATCTTGCCCTTGAGGCCAAGGGACTCGCCGTAGGTCGGCAGGATCAGTTCGATGGCGGCGGTGTTGAAACCGATACCGTGGTTGAGCGACTGCACCTTGTGTTTCTCGTAGATGCCGCGAATCGCCATCATCGCCATCAGCACATGCACCGGCTTGATATGGCGCGGGTCGCGGGTAAACAGCGGTTCGATATAGAACGGCTTGTCCGCCACCACCACGAAATCCACCCAGGAGGCGGGAATGTCCACCCGCGGCAGCTCGTCGACGATCTCGTTGACCTGGAAGATCACGATGCCATCACTGAAGGCCGTGGGCTCGACCAGCGCCGGGGTGTCCTCGGTGCTTGGCCCGGTGTAGATATTGCCGGCACGGTCAGCCTGGAAACCGGCTACCAGCGCAACGTTGGGAATCAGGTCGACCAGCAGCCGCGAATACAGCTCGATATAGGTGTGGATGGCACCGACTTCGAGCAGGCCGTCTTCCAGTAACTGGCTGATGCGCAGGCTTTGCGGGCCGGCGAAGGAGAAGTCGAGCTTGCGCGCGATGCCCCGCTCAAACAGATCCAGGTGCTCGGCGCGGCTGACGCTGGGCATGATCATATGCAGGTCATGCAAGCGGCCAGGATCGACCTGGGCCAAGGAGCGGGAGAGAAAATCCGCCTGCTTCTGGTTATTGCCTTCGAGCACCACCCGATCGCCGGGGGCGATCAACTCCTCAAGCGCGGCGACGATCTTGTCGCTGGGCAGGACTACACCATCTGCAAGGGTGCGCACCTGATCGAGGCGTCGCGCTTTTTCAGCGCGACGACGCGACCACTGCGGCGGTGGGGATATTGTTGTTGTCATTGAAGACTCCACGAGTTCCGCTGTCGTGGAGCCACCTTAGGGCCGTGACCATCCGGTCATCAATCAACCAGAGCGAGCGATCATTACGCCTGGGTTAATGATTGCCCGGTCAATCCAGCACCCCCTGCAAAATGGTGTGGACGATGCCGCTGGTGACGGTAATCAGCACGATATCGCTGCCGACCCGACGCCACTCGTAGCCCTGATAATGCGGCAAGCCTTTTAGCGCCTTGGCGTCCAGGCGCTTGCCATAACCATGGGGCAGCGGCTTGCCCTTCTGAATTTTGATACCAGCGGGAAGCGGCCCGCCGCGGCCAATCTGCCCACGATGCTCGCGAAAAGCCTGGTGTACCGGGGCAAAGTCCTTGGGCGGTTGCTGAGCGTGGCTCTTGGCCGGGCTTTTTTGCGGCGTCTGCCCAGGCTTGCTCTGGGCTTTGCCTGGGTTGTGTTGCTGGCTGTTGGCTGCCTTGCCGCCGTGCTGGGCAGCACGGTCCTGCTGCTCATCGGGACCTTGGGGCAGCGCCGAGATCAGCGGACTGGCGCAGAGCAAGGCAATAAACACACTGGCAATCCGGGTTTTATCCATTTCATTCCACCTACGGGGTTAACAAGAGAGGGACCGTTCAGTCCCGTTATTCGGTGATACCGCCGCCCAGCACTCGGTACAGGCCGATGCGGTTGCTCTGTTCGGTCAGTTGCAGGCTGATCAGGTTCTGCTGCGCGGCATACAGCTCGCGCTGCGCATCCAGGGCATCCAGGTAGCTGCTGGCCCCGTTGCGATACAGCGCGTCGGCCAGATTCTGGCTTCTGGCTGTGGCCTCGGTCAGCGCCCGTTGCGCGTCCATGCGCTGGCGCAGGGTGCCGCGCTCGGCCAGCACATCGGCCACCTCGCGGAAGGCGCTCTGCAGGGTCTTCTCGTAAGTGGCCAACTGAATATCGCGTTCACTCTTTGCGGCCTGCAGGTTGGCGCGGTTGGAGCCGGCGTCGAAGATCGGCAGGCTGATGCTCGGGGCGAAGTTCCAGGCACCGCTGCCGCCCGAGAACAAGCCACTCAAGGCCGCGCTGCTACTGCCGGCGCTGGCGGTCAGGCTGATGCTGGGGAAGAAGGCCGCACGCGCCGCGCCGATATCGGCGTTGGCGGACTTCAGGCCATGTTCGGCAGCCAGCACGTCGGGGCGCTGCTGCAGCAGGCTGGAGGGCAGCCCGGCAGGAACGTCCAGCAGCTCGGCGCTGTTCTCGCTTAGCCCGCCGGGCAACAGCTCCTCGGCCAACTGACTGCCGGCCAGCAGGTTGAGAGCGTTGAGGTCTTGCTGCACCTGGCTCTGGTAAGCCGCCACGTCGACCCGCGCCGACTCCACGGTGGTCTGCGCCTGGGCCAGGATCAGGCCCGAGGTATTGCCCAAAGCATGGCTGCGTTGCTGCAGTTCATAGCTGGCCTGCTGGCTGGTCAGGGTGTCCTCGGCCAGCTTGAGCAGGTCGCGGTCCGCGGCCAGGGTCAGCCAGGCATTGGCCACCTCCGCCAGCAGACTGATCTGCGTGCTGCGCCGGGTTTCCTCAAGCGCCAGGTAGTCTTCCAGCGCCGCATCGCTCAGGTTGCGGATACGCCCGAACAGGTCCAGCTCGTAGCCGCTCAGGCCCAGCGCGGCGCTGTACTGGTGGGTGGTGCTGGCGCTGCCCGTGCCACTGAGGCTGGCCGGGGTGCGGCTGTGAGTACCACTGCCGCCGGCATTGAGGGTCGGCAGTTGCTCGGCGCGTTGCACCCGGTACAGGGCGCGGGCCTTCTCGACATTGAGGGCGGCCACGCGCAGGTCGCGGTTGTTGGCCAGGGTCTGCTCGATCACCTTCTTGAGGCGGGCATCGAGGAAGAACGCCTGCCAGCCGATCTGCGCGGAAGCACTGCCCAGCTCGGCGTTGGCCGGCCACTGCTGGGGAATCGGTGCCTGCGGTTGTTGATAATCGGGGGCCAGGTTGACGCAGCCGGCCAGCAGCAGAGCCGGCAGCAGCAGAGTCAGACGCGATGGGCGGATCATGCTTCTACTCCTGCGCCAGTCTCAGCCGGCGCGCGACGGCTGGCCAGGCGGCCTACCAGAACGAAGAACAGCGGGACGAAGAAAATACCCAGCACGGTGGCGCTGAACATGCCGCCCAGCACGCCGGTGCCAATGGCCTGGCGTCCGCCAGCGCCGGCACCGCTGCTCAGTGCCAGCGGCAGCACGCCGAACATAAAGGCCAGGGAGGTCATCAGAATCGGCCGCAGTCGCTGACGGCAGGCTTCCATGGCGGCGCTGAACAGGTCTTGGCCCTGCTCCTGCAACTGCTTGGCGAACTCGACGATCAGAATGGCGTTCTTCGCCGCCAGACCGACGGTGGTCAGCAGGCCGACCTGGAAGTACACATCGTTGTTCTGTCCGGCCAGGCCACTGCCGAGCACCGCACCGACCACCCCGAGCGGCACCACCAACATCACCGCGAAGGGCACCGACCAGCTCTCGTACAGCGCCGCCAGGCAGAGGAACACGAACAGAATGGACAGCGCATAGAGCAGCGGTGCCTGCGAACCGGACAAGCGCTCCTGATAGGATTGCCCCGACCACTCGAAGCCGATGCCGGCTGGCAGCTGGGCGACCAGCCGCTCGACCTCGTCCATGGCTTCGCCCGAGCTGACGCCATCGGCCGGGTCGCCGACCAGTTCCAGCGAGGCGTTGCCGTTGTAGCGTTCCAACAGCGGCGAAGCGTAGCTCCAGGCACTGCTGGCGATGGCGCTGAACGGCACCATCTCATTGGCGTCGTTGCGCACATACCAGCGCTCGATATGCTCGGGCTGCATGCGGCTCTCGGCTTCGCCCTGGACATAGACCTTCTTCACCCGGCCGTTGTAGACGAAGTCGTTGACATAGCTGCCGCCCATGGCCGTACCGAGGGTGCTGTTGATGTCACCAGGGGCCAAGCCGTAAGCGCCGGCCTTGCGGTCATCGATAACGACGCGAAACTCGGAGGTATCCTCCAGGCCGTTGCTGCGCACGCCCACCAGCTTGTCGCTCTGCGCGGCCAGGGCGAGAAACTGATTGCGCGCGGCGATCAGCGCATCGTGGCCAACGCCGCCAACATCCTTGAGTTGCAGGTTGAAGCCGGAGCTGTCGCCCAGGCCACGAATGGCCGGCGGCTGCATGACGAAGATGCTCGCATCGCGCAAACCGGACAGCTCGCCGGTGGCCCGGCGGGCCAGGGCCGCGGCGCTCTGCTCAGCCCCCTCGCGCAGGCTCCAGTCCTTCAGCTTGATAAAGGCGCGGCCGGAGTTCTGCGCGTTGCCGCCCATGCCCATGCCGGTGATGGTCACCAGCGAATCCACTTCGGGCTGGGCCAGCATGTACTCGACCAACTGCTGGGTCGCGGCCTGGGTACGCGCGTCGGTGGCACCCTCCGGCAGCTGGACCATGGCCATCAACATGCCCTGATCCTCTTCGGGCAGGAAGGCACCGGGCAGGTTCATATAGCCCACCGCCAGCGCCGCCAGAATCAGCCCGTAAAGCGCCAGCATGCGCGTGCCACGGCGCAGTACGCTGGCAACGCCGCGCTGGTAGCGCGCCGCATTGCGTTCGAAGGTGCGGTTAAACCAGCCGAAAAAGCCCCGCGCCTGATGCACCTCGCCCTTGGCCACGGGCTTGAGCAGGGTCGCGCACAGCGCCGGGCTGAGGCTCATGGCCACCAGCACCGAGAGCAGCATGGCGCTGACGATGGTCACCGAGAACTGCCGATAGATCGCCCCGGTGGAACCACCAAAGAAGGCCATGGGGATAAACACCGCCGACAACACCAGGGCGATGCCCACCAGCGCGCCGCTGATCTCGCTCATCGACTTGCGCGTGGCCTCCTGCGGCGACAGGCCTTCTTCAGCCATCACCCGTTCGACGTTCTCCACCACCACGATGGCATCGTCCACCAGCAGGCCGATGGCCAAGACCATGGCGAACATGCTCAGGGTGTTGATCGAGTAACCGAACAGCGCCAGCACACCGAAGGTGCCGAGCAGCACCACCGGCACGGTGATGGCGGGAATCAGGGTAGCGCGCCAGTTCTGCAGGAACAGGTACATGATCAGCACCACCAGCGCGGTGGCTTCGAACAGCGCCTCCACCACCGCCTCGATCGACAGGCTGACGAAGGGCGTGGTGTCGTAGGGAATGGCCGTTTCCAGCAGCATATCGGCGGGAAAATTGGCCTCCAGTTCGGCGAGCTTGAGTTTGACCGCCTCCGCCACATTCAGTGCGTTGGCACCGGTGGCCAGCTTGATGCCCATGGCCGCAGAGGGTTTGCCGTTGAGCGCGGTGACCACATCGTAGCTTTCGTTGCCCAGCTCGACCCGGGCCACATCGGAGAGCAGCACCAGCGAGCCGTCGCTGGCGCTCTTGAGCACGATGTCGCGGAACTGCTGCACCGTCTGCAGCCTGCTGCGCGCACTGATGGTCGCATTGAGCTGCTGCCCGGCAGCTGCCGGCAGCGCGCCGAGCTGACCGGCGGAGACCTCGGTGTTCTGCGCCTCCAGGGCGCTGCTGATATCGGACGGCATCAGCGCGTATTGCTCAAGCTTGGCCGGGTCCAGCCAGATGCGCATGGCATAACCGGAGCCCAAGGTCTGCACCTCGCCGACACCGTCGACGCGGCTAATCTGATCAAGCAGCTGGCTGTCGATAAAGTCGCCGATATCGGTGTTGGTCACGCCTGGGTTGCTCGACAGGAAGGCGATGATCATCAAAAAGTCGCCGCCGCCCTTGGTCACCGTGATGCCCTGGTTCTGCACTGCCTGGGGCAAGCGCGACTCGGCCTGCTGCAGCTTGTTCTGTACCTGCATCTGCGCCACGTCGACATCGGTGCCGGCGGCGAAGGTCAGGCTGAGACTTGCACTACCAGCCGAGCTGCTGGTGGCGGACATATACATCAGACCATCGAGCCCCTTCATCTGCTGCTCGATCACCTGGGTCACCGAGTCTTCGATGGTCTTGGCCGAGGCACCGGTGTAGGTGGCGGAGATATTCACGGTGGGTGGAGCGATGTCTGGGTACTGCTCCAGCGGCAGCTGGCTGATCGACAGCCCACCGCCGAGCATGATGACGATGGCGATAACCCAGGCGAAGATCGGCCGGTCGATAAAAAAATGTGCCATGGTGCGTTCCTCAGTGACTGGCCAGGGGGGCGGATGTGGCCGGGCTATCGACGGCGACCGTGAGGACGCTGTCGCCCACGCGCACCTTCTGCCCGCCCTCGACTATCACCTGGTCGCCGGCAGCCAGCCCGGCGTCGACCCACCACTGGTTGCCGATGCTGCGACCGATGCTGATCTGGCGCTGCTCGACCTTGCCGTCCACGGCCAGCAGCACGCTGGCATCACCGCTGTGGCTGCGAGTCACGGCGCGCTGCGGCACCAGCAGCGCCTGTTCGTCCACCGCCTCTTCGAGCACGGCGCGCACATACATGCCCGGCAGCAGCAGGCCATCCGGGTTGGGTACCACGGCACGCAGAGTGACACTGCCGGTGCTTTGCGAAACGCTGGCACCGCTGAACTGCAAGCGCCCGGGGTGGCTGTACTCGCTGCCGTCTTCCAGACGCAGGGCGATGCGCGCCTCATTGTCGCCAGCCTTGCTCAGGCGGCCTGCCGCCAGCTCACGCTTGAGACGCAGCACCTCGGCGCTGGACTGGGTGATGTCGACATACAGCGGATCGAGCTGCTGCACCGTGGTCAACGGCGTGTCCTGGCTGGCGGTTACCAGCGCGCCTGGGGTGACGCTGGAGCTTTCCACGCGGCCGGTGATGGGGGCCTTGATACGGGTGTAGGTCAGGTCGATACGCGCGCTTTTCTCCGCGGCCTGAGCGGCCTGATAGACCGCCTGGGCGCTCTGCAGGCTGGCCTGGGCGTCCTCGTCGTCCTGCTTGCTGATGGCATCGATCTTCACCAGCCCGGCATAACGAGTCGCCTTCAGCCGCGCCGAATTGAGCGCAGCCTTGGCCTCAGCGGTACTGGCGCGGGCCCGATCGAAGGCGGCCTGGTAAGTGGCCGGATCAATCACATAGAGCACCTCACCGGCCTTGACCTCGGCACCTTCGGTAAACAGCCGTTGCTGCACGATACCGCCGACCTGCGGGCGAATTTCCGCCGTCAGCCAGGCTTTGGTGCGCCCGGGCAGTTCGCTGGTAACGGTCTGCGCCTGCGCCGTAAGGGTGAGCACGCCAACTTCGCTAGGGCCGCGCGCGGGCGGCTCGGCATTTGGTGTGCAGCCGGCCAGGCCAAGCAGGACGAACAGGCTAAGCAGCGGTCTGTTGAGAGTAGGTAACATGGCTTTCTCCAACCGGCATCTGACCGGAACGAATCGTGTTTCGACCGGGCCATGCTGGCGGGCAAATGTGCAGAGAATTTGGAGATTGCCCTCGGGGCGTTGAATCCCGCGCTGCGGACGGCCTTAATAGAGGCTCGCCCTCGGTTCTGGACCGTCATGAAACTCAGCCTGTCGCGCAAACTCTTCCTCGCCGTGCTCAGCACCGCTCTGTTCGTCGCCCTGGCCATGTTCGTGGCCGGCGGCTGGAGTTTCAGCCGCGGCTTTATCGGCTATATCAACGAGTTGACCGAGCAGCGCATGGCCACCGTGCTGCCGCGTTTCGGCAAGGCTTATCGCAGCCACGGCAGCTGGGATTTTCTGCGTGACAATCGCGATGAGTGGTTCGGCATGATTCACCCGCAAGGCGATCAGATCCGCGACCGCGCGAAGTGGGATCTGCCGATTTCCGACCTCACCGGCGCGGTGTTCCGTATCTCCCTGCTGGACATGCAACAGCACAAGGTCATGGGCTTTATCGAGATGGGGGCCGATGCCGTGCGCATGCCCATCGAGGTGGATGGCAAGACCGTCGGCTGGCTGGCCATGGCTCCGTTCCAGAGCGTTACCGAGGTCGGCGGCGAACGCCTGCTGCGTAGCCAGTTGCTGGCCAGCCTGGCGGTCGCGGCGCTGTCTTTGCTGCTGGCGGCGCTGATCGCCGGGTGGGCGGCGCGTCGCCTGCTCGCCCCGGTGCGCCAGGTGGCGGCGGCAACCCATCGCCTGACCGCGGGCGATTATGCCGAGCGGGTCAGCGTCAGCAGCAACGACGAAGTCGGCCAGTTGGCCCGCGACTTCAACCAGCTGGCGTACACCCTGGAGCGCAACGAACAACTGCGCCGTGAGTTTATGGCCGATATCTCCCATGAACTGCGCACCCCACTGGCGGTGCTGCGCGGCGAGCTGGAGGCGCTGGAAGACGGTGTGCGCAAGCTCGACGGCGACTCGCTGCACTCGCTGCAACAGGAAGTCGGCCAGCTCAACCAACTGGTCAACGACCTGTATGAGCTGTCGATGGCCGATGTCGGCGCGCTGACCTACCGCAAGCAGCCGCTGGATCTGGTCGAGCTGCTGCATGAGAGCCTGGCCGGTGCCCGCGAACGCTGCCAGGAACAGGGCCTGACCCTGGAGCTGCAGCTACCCATGACGGCCAAGCCGGTGCTGGCCGATGCCGCGCGCCTGCGCCAACTGCTCGGCAACCTGCTGGAGAACAGCCTGCGCTACACCGAAGCGGGCGGCCGCCTGCGCATTCGCCTGCTGGAACAGAACGGCCATATCGTGCTGGACTGGCTCGACTCCGCGCCTGGGGTGGCCGAGGCGGACCTGCCGCGCCTGTTCGAGCGCTTCTTCCGCGGCGAAGCCTCGCGCGGCAGGGCCAGTGGCGGCTCGGGGCTGGGCCTGGCGATCTGCCGCAGCATTGCCGAAGCCCACGGCGGCAGCCTGGAAGCCCGCCCCTCGCCACTCGGCGGGCTGTGGTTGCAGCTGAGCCTGCCACGGGAAGCACGTTGATGCTGAACAACGACGAACTGAGCAGCGCCGACATCCTGGTGGTGGAGGACGAACCGAAACTGGCCGCCCTGCTGCGCGACTACCTGCAGGCCGCCGGACACCGCGTGACCTGCCTGGACGACGGCCTGGCCGTGGTGCCAGCAGTGCGGGCGGCCGAGCCGCAACTGATCCTGCTCGACATCATGCTGCCCGGCCGCGATGGCCTGGATATCTGCCGCGAGCTGCGCAGTTTCAGCGAGGTGCCGATCATGCTGATCACCGCGCGGGTCGAGGAAGTAGACCGCCTACTCGGCCTGGACCTGGGGGCCGACGACTACATCTGCAAACCCTTCAGCCCACGCGAGGTGATGGCCCGCGTACGGGCCATCCTGCGCCGCTGCCCGCCACAGGCCAGCGGCGGCCTGCAGCTGGATGCGGCGACCTACCGGGCCAGCTACGCCGGGGTGGAGCTGGACCTGACGCCCGTGGAATTCCGCCTGCTGCATTGCCTGGCGGCGACGCCGGGCCGGGTGTATTCACGCGACCAGTTGATGAATCGACTGTACGACGACCACCGCGTGGTCACCGACCGCACCGTGGACAGCCACGTGAAAAACCTGCGGCGCAAGCTGGAACTGGTGGCACCTGGGCAGGAGCTGATTCACTCGATCTACGGCGTAGGCTACAAGCTGGAGCCCTGAGGCCTTGGCTATGCACCAACGCGGTGTTGCCCGTAGGGTGCGCCGTGCGCACCAACTCCAACGCCAACCGCCCCCGCCAGCAGCGCTTTGCACGTAGACAGCCGGGTACCAGGCCCTGGCAGAAAATAGCGCAGTTAACTAAGCCCGGCAGACCGGGTATTCTGCCCCTCCCCCTCGCAGCTCAGTCGCCCCATGCGTATTCACGTCACCTTTATCGACCGCGTTGGCATCACCCAGGAAGTGCTGGCCCTGCTCGGTGGGCGCAATCTCAACCTGGATGCGGTGGAGATGGTGCCGCCGAACGTCTATATCGACGCGCCGACCTTAAGCCCAGAGGTGCTCGACGAGCTGCGCGAGGCGCTGTTCAAGGTGCGCGGCGTACAGGCGGTGACCATCGTCGACATCCTCCCCGGCCAGCGCCGCCATCTACAGCTCGACGCCCTGCTTGCGGCCATGAACGACCCGGTGCTGGCGGTCGATAACCAGGGCCGCGTGCTACTGGCCAACCCGGCGCTGATCGAGCTGTGCGGCCAACAGCCTGAGGGGCTGGGGATTGGCGAGTTGTTCGCCGACAGCCAGTTACAGACAGAACTACTCGAACAGAAATTCCGCCTACCAATGCGCGAGGTCACCCTCAAGGGCCAGGCTCTGCTGCTGGATGCGCAACCGATCACCGAAGGCGTCGACGGTGGTGCGCGCCATCTGGCCGGCGGTCTGCTTAGCCTGTATGCGCCGAGCCGCATCGGCGAACGTCTGGCGGCGCTGCACCATGATCACGCCGAGGGTTTTGACTCATTGCTCGGCGACTCCGCACCGATTCGCAACCTGAAAACCCGTGCCCAGCGCGTCGCCACCCTGGATGCACCGCTGTTGATTCAGGGTGAAACCGGCACCGGCAAGGAACTGGTAGCGCGCGCCTGTCACGCCATCAGCACGCGACGCACCGCACCTTTTCTCGCACTGAACTGCGCGGCATTGCCGGAGAACCTCGCCGAAAGCGAGCTATTCGGCTATGCCCCCGGTGCCTTTACCGGTGCCCAGCGCGGCGGCAAGCCGGGGCTGCTGGAACTGGCCAACCAGGGCACGGTATTTCTCGATGAAATCGGCGAAATGTCGCCCTACCTGCAAGCCAAGCTGCTGCGCTTTTTAAGCGACGGCACCTTCCGCCGGGTCGGCGGCGAGCGTGAGGTCAAGGTCAATGTGCGCATCCTCAGCGCCACCCACCGCGATCTGGAAAAGATGGTCGGCGAAGGCGCGTTCCGTGAGGATCTGTTCTATCGCCTCAACGTGCTCAACCTGGAAGTACCGCCCCTGCGCGAGCGCGGCCAGGACATCCTTTTACTGGCGCGGCACTTTATGCAGCAGGCCTGCGCGCAGATCCAGCGCCTGCCCTGCCGCCTGACACCGGACACCTACCCGGCACTGCTGGGCAACCGCTGGCCGGGCAATGTGCGCCAACTGCAGAACGTGATCTTCCGCGCCGCCGCCATCTGCGAAAGCAACCTGGTGCAGATTGATGACCTGGATATCGCCGGCACCGCAGTGGCCGCGCAGCAGGCCGATGGCGAAGTCAGCAGCCTGGAAGCGGCGGTGGACCAGTTCGAAAAAGCCCTGCTGGAAAAACTCTACCCCAGCCACCCCTCGACCCGGCAACTGGCAACCCGCCTGCACACATCCCATAGCGCGATTGCCATGCGTTTGCGCAAATATGGGATTCCGGGCAAGGCCTGAGGACCAGCGCAGGAGACCGCTCTGGTAGCCCGGATGCAATCCGGGAGCAATGCCCGTCGTTAAATCGCTCCCGGATTGCGCTAAAGCTTATCCGGACTACAAAGCGGGCTTTGTAGGGTAGACATGGCGAAGCCTGGTCTACCGTTGGCAGCGCAGATGGCGGACAAGCCTTGGGCATGTCCGCCCAGCGCGATCAGAGCGCGTATTTCTGCAGGTGGGCCATCATTTCTTTTAGCGCTTCAAGGTTGTCGGCTGGGTGGGCCGCGCCTTCGAAGTCGCAGATCTGCGCGAAGTTGGCCGCCACGTCTTCCGGGCTGTAGCCTTCACGCGGATCGAAGCCGGCACCCAGGCTGCGCTCCCAACGCACTTTACCCATCCAGCCGCCGCCGACTTCAAACAACCCAGAGGTTTCTTCGCAGGCGCTGCTCGCCAGGTACACCACCAGCGGGCTGACCAGCTCAGGCTTGAGCTGCTCGAACACCTGCGGTGGGATCAGCCCTTCGGTCATGCGCGTGCCGCCCGTAGGGGCGATGGCGTTGACCAGGATATTGTTCTTGCGCCCTTCAATGGCCAGGGTGCGGGTCAGGCCGTACAGGCCGAGCTTGGCCATGCCGTAGTTGGACTGGCCGAAGTTGCCGTAGATGCCCGAAGTGGACGCGGTGAAGATGATGCGGCCATAGCCCTGCTCGCGCATATGCGGCCAGGCGGCGCGGGTGACCTTGTAGGCACCTTCGACGTGAACCTTGTAAACCAAGTCCCAGTCGGCGTCTTCCATCTTGTGGAAGGTCTTGTCGCGCAGGATGCCGGCGTTATTCACCACCACATCGATGCGGCCGAAAGTATCCAGGGCGCACTGCACGATCTTCTCGCCGTCGGTCACCGAGTCATGGTTGGCCACTGCGGTGCCGCCCGCGGCGCGGATTTCCTCGACCACTTTGTCGGCCGCCGAAGCGTTGGCACCTTCGCCGTGGGTGCTGCCGCCCAGATCGTTGACCACCACCTTGGCACCGTGTTTGGCGAACAGCAGCGCATGGGCGCGGCCCAGGCCGCCGCCGGCCCCGGTGACGATTACAACCTGATCTTGAAAACGGATGGCGTCGCTCATGCAGCATTCCTCGGCAGATTAACAATGTCCTGAGTGTCCAGCAGGCGCGCTCTGGTCACAATAGACACGAGCCGCGCTGAATGGTGCGCGATAAAGCAGCGGGATAGTCAGGCAGGGCGGATCAGACTCAAATGATTAAAGAGATGCAGCACATGGGCCTGGGCATAGTCAGCGTGATCTAACGCGCCATAGGCAAAGTGCGGTTGCAGCTCGCCCTGGTAAGCGGCGAAGTCGGTAAAAGCCTGCTGCAAACGCTGCAGCGCCTGGGCTTGGGTGGCAGGCGTATTTAGTGGGGCTGCGCCGGGAATGGCCTCATCCAGCGCGTGGCGCATGGCCCCACGCGCGGCAAATACGCTAAAGGCCAACGGACCGACGCTGCTGCGAAACCAGCCGTGCTTGAGTTCGGGATAACCGCTGATGGAATACTCGATGCTCTGCGCGCAGTGGTTGAACACCTCGGCCGGGCTCCAGCCCTTGACGCTCGACAGCGGTTTATCGACCAACCCGGCCAGCACCTGCTGCGCTCCGTCCAGACTCAGGGCCGCCGGTGCCTCGCCGCTGGGCAATGCCCAGAACCCGGCACCCAGAATCGTCACACCGCCCAGGGCGGCTCCCTTTAAGACAGTGCGTCGCTGCATTCTTTGGTCTCCAGCCGTTTACGAAATTGCAGGTAATGCGTCAGCACCTGATCCGCTGCCTCGGTCTGCGGGTAATGGCCGATCCCATCAAGCAGCACGGTGTCGGCATTGGCAATCAGCTCACGGTAGCGCGCCACCATATGCGCGCCGGAAATCGGGTCGTCAGCACCATCGATCACCCGCATTGGCACAGCCGTGGCCTGCATGGCCGTGACCCAACGCTCACGCTGCTGACGGCGCTCGGGTATATAGCGGATCAACCGATGCATCACCCCAGGCCCGTCATTAGCGGCAATCAGGCTCCAGAAATCATCCAGTTCGCTGATGCTTGGCTGGGTATGCGGGCCGAACACCTGGGCAAAGCTAGCGGCCAGCTTCTTGCGACTAAATAGCCGGCCGATCAGCGGGCCAATGGGGCTGAGCAGCAGCTTCTGCACCAGCACCGGGTGATGGGTTTCCGGAAACAGGCCGCCGTTAAGAAATACGCAGCTGGCCAGCGCGATGCGCCCATCCTGATGCCGGGCGAGCAGTTCCTGGGCCACGCTGTCGCCGTAGTCATGGGCCAGAACATGCACAGATGCGGACACGCCCAAATGCGCCAACAACGCCTGTTGCAGATCAGCCTGCTCAAGCAGGCTATAGGCATGGTCACGCGGCTTGGCCGAGTCACCAAAACCGAGCATATCGCAGGCAATCAGCCGGTAACGCGCCGCCAGTGGCGCCCACAGGTAATGCCAGTCCCAACTGGCGGTGGGAAAGCCATGGATCAGCAGCAGGGGCTCGCCCTGCCCCGCCGTCCAGTAGCGTACGGCATGGCCTTGAAAGCTGAAGTTCAAGCCCTGAGCGCGCCAGTCCGCCAGAGCGATGCCTGGCCGCGCACTCATGCGGCGTAACCGGGCATCTGCTGATCGAGCTTGCGCAGCAGCGCCGGCCACGGCAAGGCACCGCCCATGCCCTGTGGGCTTTTCATCACCCCGGCGAGCATCGCCCGGGCACCGTCGAGCACCTGCTGCGGGATATGGATCAGCTCGGTGCCGCCGCCCTGCGCCATCACCTGAATCTCGCAGGCGCGCTGCAGGGTGAACATGCCGAGGAAAGCGTCGGCAATGCTGCCAAAGGCGGTAAGTAGGCCGTGGTTGGGCAGGATCATAAAGTTCTTGTCGCCCAGATCCGCCTGCAACCGCGACTTCTCGTCATGGTTCAGGGCCACACCCTCATAGCCGTGGTAAGCCAGGCTGGCGAGAACAAACAGCGACTGCTGCGACAGTGGCAGCAAACCCTGCTTCTGCGCGGAAACCGCAATCCCCTGCGGGGTATGAATATGCAGCACGCAGCCGACATCGTGGCGCACCTCGTGCACGGCGCTGTGAATGGTGTAGCCGGCCGGGTTGATGTCGAATGGGCTGTCCATCAGCTTGTTGCCGGCCAGGTCGATCTTCACCAGGCTGGAGGCGGTGATCTCGTGGAACATCAGGCCATAGGGGTTGATCAGGAAATCTTCGCTGCCGGGAATCTTCGCCGAGATATGGGTGAAGATCAGATCATCCCAGCCATACAGGGCGATCAGCCGGTAACAGGCGGCGAGATCCACCCGGGCCTGCCATTCGGCGGCAGACACCTGATCCTTGAGGCTTATAACAGGCAGAGCGTGGGCAACGGTCATGGCGAATTCCTCGGCTGTTCTTGTTATGGAATGCCAAGGAGTCTAGCGAGAGATGCAGCAAAGGTGAGTCGCTCTGGCGGCCAGCGTGGTGGCCTTGCGAGTCAAACCTGTTGGGAGATTGCCGCGCGTAGGGCGGCCCGGGACGCCGGCCGCTCGGCGCAAAGCGACAACCCGCCACGCTCAACGCATGCGTACGGGCTGTATCAGCCCTGCAGCGCCGCAATAAAGTCCGCCAGCCAGGGCTCGGCGTCGGTTTCCGGGGTCACGCTTTCGCTGCTGTCCAGGCGCAGCATCGGCTGCACTTCGCGAATGCCCAGCTCGGCATACAACTCGCGCACCAGCTCGCCGCCGCCGCAGAAGGTATCGCCATAACTGGAATCGCCCAGGGCAATTACCCCACCCGGCAACCCGCTCCAGGCCGGCAGATGGTCACGGATGGCGAAGTACAGCGGCTGCAGATTATCCGGCAGTTCGCCCATGCCGGTGGTCGAGGTCACAGCCAGAAATGCTTCAGGGGCAAAGGCCTGAATATCCGCCAGGCTGGCGCGTGGGTTATGCCAGGCCTCATGGCCGGCGGCCTTGAGCAGGCGCTCGGCGTGGCGGGCAACTTCCTCGGCAGTGCCGTACACCGAGCCGGAAAGAATGGCGATTTTCATGCAGAACTCCGAAACAGTCAGAACCAAATCGATAAGCCCGGCATTATGCCGCAAGTAGACAGCCCGCCCGGATGTTTTAGAATGCAGCGGACATAGACTGGGAAATCGCCTCATGATCAACGCCAAACTGCTGCAACTGGTGATCAACGCCTCCAACGACGGCATCGTGGTGGCCGAACAGGAAGGTGACGACAACATCCTGATCTATGCCAACCCCGCCTTTGAAAAACTCACCGGCTACGCCAGCGAAGACATCCTTTATCAGGACTGCCGCTTCCTTCAGGCCGATGACCGCGACCAGCCTGGCCTGGCCGCCATCCGAGAAGCGGTCAAGGCGCACCGCCCGTGCCGGCAAATCATCCGCAATTACCGCAAGGACGGCACGCCGTTCTGGAACGAGCTGTCGATTACCCCGGTGGTTAACGACGCCGACCAGCTGACCTACTACATCGGCATCCAGAAGAACGTTACCGAGCAGGTCGAAGCCCAGGAGCGGGTCAAGGAGCTGGAGGCCGAACTGGCCATCCTCAAGGCCGAACTGGCACGTCTGCAGCCGACGACCGGCAGTAACTAATCCCCAGACCAGCGGTCACAACAGCTTCTAGGGATTGATGTAGACCGCCTCCATGCAAGAACAGGCACTCCTGACCCAGGCAGAATTGGCCTTTCTCCGCCAGCTGCACCAGTCCGCCACTACCGAGCAGAGCAGCCAACCGCGTCTGCCGGTGGATATTGGCAAGCAGCTCAGCGAACTGCTGTCGCACTACTCGGCCGATGAACCGCTGAGCCTGCACGCGCATATCGCCAACCAGCACCTGACCTTTGACCTGCACCTTAGCCAGGACGAGCAGAACTCGCCCTGCCTGCAACTCAGCGCCCCGCAGATTTTCGATGAAGGTGAAATCAATCGCGCCTGGCGCTCGCCCCTGCCCGAACCGCTGCCACTGCATAAACTCAACGCGCAGCCCAGCAACCTGTGGATTCATCAGCTGTCGATGAATGGCGCACTGATCGAACAGCGGGCGCGGCGCAAAGCCCCCAAACGCTTTCAGTTGGTATTGCCGGTGGGCGAGCAGGAACCGATTGCCGTATCCGGGGTTTTCGTCCGCGAAACCGAGAGCGGCCTGCTGGCCTACCAACTGCATACGCTGGACCCGCAAAGCGATGAGCTGCTGCGCCAATTTATCTACCTGCAGCATCGCCTGCTGGAGCAGCACCAGCACTCGCTCTGACCCCCAGCCTTTTATTCCAGGCAAAAAAAAACCCGCAATCAGCGCGGGCCTAAAGTGCAGGAGAAGCTCCTGCAGCAGGGATAAAAAAATCCGATAGCCGAAAATGGGCAAAACAGCTGGCTACCGGATTGCGCAGTCGTTTCAGGCAGCAAATTCCTCTTCGCTAAAGGCCATCAGCGTGGCTTTGCCGGCCTTGACCTCAGCCAGCAGGCTGTCGGTTTCAGTCAGGATGCGCGCCATAAAGAAATCCGCAGACTTCAACTTGGCACCATAAAACAGGGTTTCCGTGCTGCCTTGCGCCAGCTTGGCCTTGGCCACCGCGGCCATGCGTGCCCACATCCAGGCCAGACTGGTCAGCGCAAACAGGCGCAGATAAGGCGTTGCGGCCGCACCGGCCTGCTCGGGGTCTTTCATGCCCTCGCTGGCAATCCAGAGGGTGGCCTGCTGCAACTGCTTAAGCGCAGCACCCACGGCGGCAACGTGCTCAGCCTCGGGGTTGGCCCTGAGCCAACCCTCGACCAGGGCGAAGTAATTGCGCACCGCGCGACCGCCACCCAAGCCCAGCTTGCGCCCGACCAAGTCGAGCGCCTGAATGCCGTTGGTGCCTTCGTAGATGCGGGTAATCCGCGAATCACGTACCAATTGCTCAATGCCCCAATCCTCGGTGAAACCGGAGCCACCCAGCACCTGCAAGCCTTCGTTGGCGCAGTTGAAGCCTTCATCGGTAAGGAATGACTTCACCACCGGAGTCAGCAACTGCACCAGATCATCGGCCTGCTCACGTACTGCAGGGTCTTCGTGATCATGGGCAACGTCTTCATGCAGGCCGGTGAAATACGCCAGCGCGCGGCAACCTTCGATCATCACCTTCTGGCGCAGCAACATGCGCCGTACATCGGGGTGCACGATGATCGGGTCTGCCGGCTTGTCCGCCGCTTTCGGGCCGGACAGCGAGCGACTTTGCAGGCGCTCTTTAGCGAAGCCCAAGCTGACCTGATAGGCACTTTCAGCAATGCCAAGACCCTGCATGCCGACCATCAGACGCGCCGAGTTCATCATGGTGAACATGCACTTGAGGCCCTTGTTCGGCTCACCGATCAACCAGCCCTGGGCACCCTCAAAATTCATCACGCAGGTGGCTGAGCCCTTGATACCCATTTTGTGTTCCAGGCCGCCGCAGAACGCCGGGTTACGGCTACCGTCCTCGAGGAACTTGGGCACTAGGAACAGCGAAATACCTTTCACGCTGTCCGGGGCATCGGGCAGCTTGGCCAATACCAGGTGCAGGATATTGTCGACCAGATCGTGCTCACCGCCGGTGATCCAGATCTTGGTGCCGCTGATGGCATAGCTGCCGTCTGCCTGCGGTAAGGCGCGGGTACGGATCAGGCCCAGATCGGTGCCACACTGCGGTTCGGTCAGGCACATGGTGCCGGTCCATTCGCCGCTGATCAGTTTGGATAGGTAGCGCTCCTGCAATTCACGCGCGCCATGGGCGGTCAGCGCATTTATCGCGCCATGGGTCAGGCCCGGGTACATGCCCAACGACAGGTTGGCCGAGCAGACCATCTCCTCAACCATCATGTTCAGCACATGGGGCAAGCCCTGGCCGCCGAACTCAGGTGCGCAGGCCAGCGCGGTCCAGCCGCCTTCGGCGAACTGCTGGTAAGCGGCGCGGAAACCATCCGGTGCCTTCACCGATTTGCTCTGCGGGTCGTAGGTGCAGCCCTGCTTGTCGCCGGAACTGTTGAGCGGAGCCAGGACGTTCTCCGCCAGCTTGGCGGCTTCTTGCAGAATGGCGCCACCGAGGTCGTCTCCGAACTCGCGCTGACCAGGCAGCGACTGCAAGGTGGCATAAGCGTCGAGCACCTCGTCAAAAACGAAACGCATATCACGAAGGGGTGCGCGGTATTGAGTCATGTTGCCAAGCCCTCAAGCTGTACACAAATAAACAATGTATAGCTTTTGTATAGCCTAAAGACTCAGATAGCAAGCAATTTTCTGTACATCCTGTACAACCATTCAGAATCAGCGCCAAATCGCAGACACGCGAAAGCGCGGTCGCTTTGGCGGCGACCGCGACTATTCAGGCGTACTTAATAGGAGGAATCAGGTATCCAGGTGGCCGGCCAGAAACTGCTGCAGGCGGCGCTGCATCAGACGCCCTTCATTACCCAGGCAGGCAATCGGTGAGCCACTGAGGCTTTCCTCGGCCAGATCGGCACCATCACCGGCCATCACCAGCGGGCAATCCAGCGCCAGAGCCAGGCGCGCGAGCATTCGCGGCAGATCATCGCTGGGCGGCTGGTTGGAGAACAGCACCAGCGCCTGGGGCTGCATCTTCTCGCAGATCAGGGTCAGCTCTTCCAGCGGCTGACCCAGCCCCAGCACGCTGACCGCGACCTCGGAACTGCTCAGCAGCAAGCCGGCGACCAGTAGTTCCAGCTCGCGGCAATGGCCCGGCAAGGCCGCCAGCAGCACCCGCTCCTCGACCTGAGCGCGCATCATCTGCAGGCGCTGCAAGGTGCGCGCGCGCAGGAAGGTATCGAGAAACAGCCACTCGCTGGTCTGGCCGTACTCGTCCTGACGCAGCAACAGCTCCTGCCACAGCGGCATCAGGATGTCCTGAAACACCACCGGCAGTGGGTAGCTGGAAAACACCTGGCCATACAGACGGTCCAGTCGCCCCTCGTCGAAGGCCGCGATGGCACGGCGCAGCTGTGCCTGCCACTCAGCCCATTCGCTGGCGCTGACTTCTTCATAGACCGGGGCACTGGCCGCCTTGATCGAGCTGCTTTTGGCGAGGATCTTGCCAACCTTGCTCACCGAAACGCCGCGTTCGATCCACGCCAGAATGCTGCGCACCGACTCGATATCCACCAGGGAATAGAGGCGATGGCCACTCTCGGTACGGGTCGGCTGGATCAACCCATAACGCCGCTCCCAGGCGCGCAGAGTGACCGGATTGACCCCGGTCAAACGCGCAACCTCGCGAATAGGAAACAACTCTTCCTGCTTGAGGGCATTCGAAACGAGGGACGAAGCACCGGCGTGATCGGACATGGGAGGCGGCATCACAGGAAAAATGTTACGCGCATTGTAACTCAGCTCTTTAGCGCATACTTTGTACAACACTTATACAAAGAGTTAGACCATGAACAACTCACCGCAATGGCCCCTAACCCTTTACTACGACGGCAGTTGTCCGCTGTGCGCCAGGGAGATACGCCTGCTGCGCCAGCGCGCAGACCGACAACGCCTGCAGCTGGTGGATATCAGCCAGCCCGGCTTCCAGGCAAGCGCCCTCGGCCTGACTCAGAAAACCCTGCAAGAGCGCCTACACGCACACTTTGCCGACGGCCAGTGGCTGACCGGGCTGGACGCCACCCTGTGGAGCTGGCGCGCGGCGGGCATGGGCACCTGGGCCGCGCCTCTGGCCTGGCGACCCTTACGGCCACTGTTCGAGCTGGGCTACCGCCTGTTCTGCCGGCTGCGCCCTCACCTCGACTGGCTGCCCCACCCGGATGCCGGCCAGCGCTGCAAGGACAAGACCTGTTCGAGCCGCGCGCAACCCTAAGCCTGCCTACCGCAACGGCATGGCCAGACCCGGGTCAGCCTCAAGCATTGCTGGGCGACCGATTATTTCATCGTGGCTTTCCGCCTGGTGCAAAACCACCTGACGCACCCCGCAGCATCGCAGGCGCAGCTTCAGTGGCGGCCACGTGGGCCACAGGCGCTGCGGCACCTGCGGGCACAGCGCATGCACCTGGCCATCACGGGTAACCACCCGTACCGCATAACCCACGCCCCGCACTACCCATATATCCACCTGCCTGACCTGCCGACAGATCAACGCCAATCGCAGCTGCCAAGCCCCCATAGCGAACACCTTATAGCTGTACAAGATTTCTATGTTTGTACACGATAGAAACAATTATTTCAGCGCCTTATCTTCGACGAAATCCCTTGCAGCTCAATAAAATAGGCAAAATACCGCCATCACACCCAGTACCCACACAGTGCAGATGGTTGTACAAAGCGCATTGCTGGTATAACTTTACTCCTGGTTCAGTCGAGGCCGCGTCCTACTGGTCAGGTATCCCGGCGCAGCGTCGCTGAACCCACCCCTTATTCTTCTGCAGAGTCGAGCATGAGCCTCAGCGCCGCCCCTATCCTGATTACCGGAGCCAGCCAGCGTATCGGCCTGTACTGCGCCGAACGCCTGCTGGATGACGGCCATGCGCTGATTGTTACTTACCGCAATGAGCGCGAGGGCGTCGAGGCACTGAGGCAGCGCGGCGCTCTGGCCTTGCAGGCGGATTTTTCCAGCGAAGCCAGCATCCTGGCGTTTATCGAGTTGCTGAAAAGCCACACCGATAGCCTGCGCGCCATCGTGCACAACGCCTCCGACTGGCTGGATGAACAAGCGGGCCAGGAAGCGGCCGCCTTTCAGCAGCTGTTTGCCGTACATATGCTTGCGCCCTACCTGATCAACCTGCACTGCGAAGACCTACTGCGCCGTTCGACACCCGCCGATATCGTGCATATCAGCGACGATGTCACGCGCAAGGGCAGCGCCAAACGTCCGGCCTACTGCGCCAGTAAGGCCGGGCTGGACAGCCTGACTCTGTCGTTTGCCGCACGCTTTGCCCCGCAGATCAAGGTCAACGGCATCGCCCCGGCGCTGATTCTGTTCAACCCGGACGACGACGCCGACTACCGCAGTAAAACCCTGAATAAATCGGCACTGGGCATAGAACCCGGGCCCCAAGTGATCTACCAGAGCTTGCGCTACCTGCTCGACAACCCTTACGTCACCGGCACAACACTGACTGTCAACGGCGGCCGCCACCTCAAGTGAGGGGCACCGCGAGGACCCTGTAATGAATTCTCAGATGCTTGACCACTACCGCGAAATCATCGTCGGCGTTGGTGAAAACCCCGAGCGCGAAGGCCTGCTGGACACCCCCAAGCGCGCCGCCAAGGCCATGCAGTACCTGTGCAACGGCTACCACAAGAGCCTGGAAGAAGTGGTCAACGGCGCGCTGTTCGAGTCGGATAACGACGAGATGGTGATCGTCCGTGATATCGAGCTGTACTCGCTGTGCGAGCACCATATGCTGCCGTTTATCGGCAAGGCTCACGTGGCCTATATCCCCACCGGCAAGGTGCTGGGCCTATCGAAGGTGGCGCGCATCGTCGATATGTTCGCGCGGCGTTTGCAAATTCAGGAAAACCTTACCAAGCAGATCGCCGATGCCGTGCAGCAGGTCACCAACGCCGCTGGCGTGGCCGTGGTGATCGAGGCCAAGCATATGTGCATGATGATGCGTGGAGTGGAGAAGCAGAACTCGGTGATGACCTCCTCGGTGATGCTTGGAGCCTTCCGCGAATCCTGCAACACTCGCCATGAATTCCTGCAACTGATCGGACGGAGCAAGTAATGCCGCGACTGGAACCTGGGATGGCGCGCATCCGCGTCAAGGACCTGCGTCTGCGCACCTACATCGGCATCAAGGAGGAGGAGATCAACAACAAGCAGGATGTGTTGATCAACCTGACCATCCTCTATCCCGCCGTGGAAGCGGTGCGCGATAACGATATCGACCACGCCCTGAACTACCGCACCATCACCAAGGCAGTGATTCGCCACGTCGAAGAAAACCGCTTCGCCCTGCTGGAGCGCATGACCCAGGAGATTCTCGACCTGGTGATGGCCAACCCGGACGTGTGCTACGCCGAAGTGGAAGTGGATAAACTGCACGCCCTGCGCTTTGCCGAATCGGTATCCATCACCCTCGCCGGGCATAGATAGACTGCTGAGAAACGCCCTGCAGATTCCCGGCGCGTCCTGCGCCGGGGCCGTTGCCGCCAGGCGGCCATGCTCTTATCATCGCCGGCAACCTCTCCCCTGCCCGCCCCATGAGAGCATCGCCATGACCGAACAAGAACGTCTCGAACTCGAAGCCGCCGCCTTCCGCAGCCTGGTGCAACACCTGCGTTCGCGCCCCGATGTGCAGAACATCGACCTGATGAACCAGGCCGGCTTCTGCCGCAACTGCCTGTCCAAGTGGTTCAAGGCCGCCGCCGACGATATCGGCGTGCAGGTCACCCCCGACGAGGCCCGCGAAGAAATCTACGGCATGCCCTATGCCGAATGGAAAGCCAAATACCAGAAGGAAGCCAGCGCCGAGCAGCAGGCGGCCTTCGCCAAAGGAAAGCCCCAATGAACACCCTGAGCGACTTCCGCGCCCGCCTGCGCAGTGAACACTTCGCCTTTAGCGAAACCCTGGCCTTTATCGCCGATCACTATGACTACCAGCCCAGCGCCTTCAGCAATGGTCCGGTGGCCAATGCCGCCGGGCAGAACGAAGGCTCGTGCAAGACCCTGGGTTTGGCCCTGCTCGAAGGTTTAAGCCTGGAAGAGGCCCTGCTGTGCTTCGGCGAACACTACCGCAGCGTGCTGGCCACCCCGGACGGCAACGACCACGGCAATATCCGCGCGCTGATGGACACCGGCCTGGCCGGCGTGCACTTCGAGCAGCCTTCGCTGCAACACAAGGCGCTCTAAGACAGCCCCTACAGCGCGCAGAAACTTGCGCAACTGTCGGCAAAGACTGACAGACAGCCGGCTCGCCAGGCATTACCCTTGTAACCATCAATTATCGGGCCACCAGGGAAGGTGCACCCGCAAGCCTCACGGCCGCACACGACTTCCCTGGCCCCAACCCTACCTGGCTTGGAGTCGCTTGCATGCAGCAGACCTTGGTATGGAAACCATGGCATAACCCCGGCGTGGAAAACCTGCGCCTGAATATCGACGAAAACGGTATCCAGGCCACCAGCCACCTGATGCAGAGCCTGCGCGGCCACAGCATCGCCGCCACCTATGTACTCAACTGCGACCCGCGCTGGCGCTTTCGTCGCCTGTGGCTGAAAGTCGACAATCACGGCCAGCGGCGCATCGACCTCAAGCGCGATATACGCGGCAACTGGTTCCATAACGGCGAACCACGCCCCGACCTGCACGACTGCCAGCAAGTCATGCTGTCCGACTCGCCCTTTACCCATACCCCGGCCCTGCAGCGCTGCGCCCTGGAAAACGGCCAGAGCGAACAGTTGCAGGTGGCTTACGTCGACCTGCTGACCCTCAAGGTCGAAGCCCGCGGCCAGCGCTACCAGCACCTGCGCCAGGAAGGCACCAGCACCCTCTACCGCTGCGACCCCGAAGGCCTGCAGAGCAGCGAACTGGCCGTGGACGAACACGCCCTGCTGGTCAAGGCCAGCGACCAGTTTCTGCGCATGAGCTCGCGGGATCTCAGGCTCAATACCTGGGTCTGACGACTGACTGCACGATCAGGCGATAGCATCGCGTAGGGTGCGCCGTGCGCACCGCCAAAGTCCGCGGGCTCTTGGTGCACAGGGTCGCTCCCAGCACATACTTCCCGATTAGCTGGCGCAACACGCCATAGCGCCATCTGGATCACTGACCGTCGAGATAACGCTCCACATCCAATGCCGCCATGCAGCCGGCTCCGGCCGAGGTGATCGCCTGACGGTAGACGTGGTCGGCCACATCGCCGGCGGCGAACACGCCCGGCACGCGGGTAGCGGTGGCATTGCCGTCGCGCCCACCGTTGACCACCAGATAGCCGTCCTTGAGCGCCAGCTGGCCTTCGAACAGCGCCGTGTTCGGTGTATGGCCAATGGCGACGAACAGGCCGTCAACACTCAGCTCATCGAAGCTGCCATCGTTGTTCTTCACCCGCACACCGGTCACGCCCATATTGTTGCCGAGGACTTCATCCACCTCAGCATGGAGCTTGAGCACGATCTTGCCTTCTGCCACCCGCGCCTGCAGTTTGTTCTGCAGAATCTTCTCCGCGCGGAAGCTGCCACGGCGATGCACCAGGGTCACCTTGCTGGCGATATTGGCCAGGTACAGCGCCTCTTCCACCGCGGTATTGCCGCCGCCGACCACCGCCACCTCACGGTTGCGGTAGAAGAAACCGTCGCACGTGGCGCAAGCCGACACGCCCTTGCCCATAAAGGCCTCCTCACTGGGCAAACCCAGGTAACGAGCGCTGGCCCCGGTGGCGATAATCAGCGCGTCGCAGCTATAGGTGGCGCTGTCACCGATCAGGGTGAAGGGCTTGCCGGCCAGGTCCACGGCATTGATATGGTCGAAGACGATCTCGGTCTCGAAACGCTCGGCATGCTCCTGCATGCGCTGCATCAGCGCCGGGCCGGTCAGGCCGTGAACATCACCCGGCCAGTTGTCCACCTCGGTGGTGGTGGTCAGTTGGCCACCGGCCTGCATGCCGGTAATCAGCAGCGGCTTGAGGTTGGCCCGTGCGGCGTACACCGCAGCGCTGTAACCGGCAGGGCCGGAACCCAGAATGATCACGCGAGCATGACGAGTGGCAGACATCGTTAACTCCTCGCCGGTACGGCCGGCGGTAATAAAAGGGGCGTCCCGTCTAACGGGGGACAAACACCAGCGACAGGAGCCCGATAACAGGGAAAACCCGACAATGCGGCGCAGCCTAGGCGCGCGCACGCCATAGAGGAAATACCCTTTAGTAATTCCCTGCATAGACGCGCCCTATGGCCGCCCGCCACAGGCCTGCAATCGCGCCCCGAGCGCTTTCCCCTGACACGCAAAGCCGGTAAGGTCGGCGCGACTTTTATCTCGCGGAGACCGCCCCATGCCTGCCCCCGTGCTTACCGGCCCGCAATACCTCAGCGAAGGCCTGAAACTGGTCCTCAGCCCCGGCTTGCGCCTGTTTGTGTTGCTACCGCTAACGATTAATCTGATCCTCTTTATTGGCCTGATTTACCTGGCCCTGCAGCAGTTCGGCGGCTGGGTCGATACCTTTATGCCCAGCCTGCCGAGCTGGCTGAGCTTTCTCGAATACGTGCTGTGGCCGCTGTTTGTGGTGCTGGTACTGCTGATGGTGTTTTTCACCTTCACCCTGCTGGCCAATATCATCGCCGCGCCGTTTAACGGCTTTCTCGCAGAGAAGGTCGAGGTGGTGGTGCGCGGCCAGGATGATTTTCCGCCGTTCAGCTGGGCCGAACTGATGGCCATGGTGCCGCGCACCCTGGGCCGCGAGATGCGCAAGCTGGCCTACTTTCTGCCGCGCGCCATCGCCCTGCTGATCCTGACCTTTATCCCGGTGGTCAACCTGATCGCCGCACCGCTGTGGCTGCTGTTTGGCGTGTGGATGATGGCGATTCAGTACATCGACTACCCGGCGGACAACAACAAAATGAGCTGGCAGGACATGCTCGCCTGGCTCCGTGAGAAGCGCTGGCAGAGCCTGGGTTTCGGCGGCATCACTTACGCCGCGCTGCTGGTACCGGGCCTGAATATCCTGATGATGCCGGCGGCCGTGGCCGGAGCCACGGTGTTCTGGGTGCGTGAGCGCGGCTAGCAGCCCGCGCGCCGGTCACAAACCCGCAACGTTACTGTCATAACCGCTACATGGCCGCAGCCGACACTGCGGCCATGAACACATCCTCATTATCTGTCGCACTGATCACTGAAACCTTCCCGCCGGAAATCAACGGCGTGGCCAACACCCTCGGCCGCCTGGCCGATGGCTTGCGCGCCCGTGGTCATCGCATTCAGCTGGTCAGGCCACGCCAGGGCTGCGACCAGGGTCGTGGGCATGACGAGCAGTTGTTGCTGACCCGCGGCTGGCCGCTGCCCGGCTACCCCGGCTTGCAGTGGGGCCAATCGTCCATGCACAAGTTGCTGCGCAGCTGGCAACGACAGCGCCCGGATGTGCTGTATATCGCCACCGAGGGGCCGCTGGGCTTTTCTGCCCTGCGTGCGGCGCGGCGCTTGCAGATTCCGGTGGTCAGCGGCTTTCATACCAACTTCCAGCAGTACACCGGCCATTACGGCGTCGGCCTGCTGACCCGCGCCCTGACCAATTACCTGCGCTGGTTCCATAACCGCTCGCAGATGACCCTGGTGCCCAGCGTCAGCCAGCAGATCGAACTGCAACGCCGCGGCTTCGAGCGCCTCGAACTGCTTGCGCGCGGCGTCGACAGCCAGCTGTTTCACCCCGCCAGACGCTGCGACCAACTGCGCGCCAGCTGGGGGCTGCAAGAAGGCGATATCGCCATCCTGCATGTCGGCCGCCTGGCCGCGGAAAAGAACCTGGCCCTGCTCAGCAAGAGCTTTCAAGCGCTGCAACAGACGCACCCGCAGCGGCAACTGAAACTGATCCTGGTCGGCGACGGCCCGCAACGCGCCAGCCTCCAGCAGCAACTGCCGGACGCCGTCTTCTGCGGCCTGCAACGCGGCGAAGAGCTGGCTGCGCATTACGCCTCGGGCGACCTGTTCCTGTTCCCCAGCCTCTCGGAAACCTTCGGCAATGTGGTGCTCGAGGCCCTGGCCTCCGGGCTTGGCGTGGTGGCCTTTGACCAGGCCGCGGCGGCGCAGCATATCCGCCACGGCCACAATGGTGCCCTGGCGGGCGCGCAGGACGAACAGGGCTTTATCCAGGCCGCTAGCGATTTGCTGAACGATGCCGAAGGCCTGCGCCGAGCGCGCCTGAATGCCCGCCAACATGCCGCTGGGCAAGGCTGGGCGGCGATAGTCGAACTGTTCGAACAACACCTTCGCAGCGCCATGCAACCACTGGCGGAGCTGCCCGCCGGCAGAACGCAGCATTGACGCCCCTGTAGGAGCGGCTGGGCGGCACTCCGCCATGCCCGCGAAAAGCATTGCCTGAAACTGCAAAAGCTCGCGGCTAAAGCGGAACGCCGCCCGGCCCCGCCTACAACAACACCTCCAGACGCTTGATCAGCCGCACGTCCTGGGCGCTGATGGCCGCGCCATAGGCCAGCACCTCAACACCAGCACTGACCGCCTCACGCAACGCGGCGGCATAGGCCGGGTCGATTTCCTCGGCCGGGCGTACCGCATCGATACCCGTCAGGTTCACGCAATACAGCTGCACCGCACGGGTGCCGGCACGGGCTAGCGCGGCCAGCTCGCGCAGGTGCTTGCTGCCGCGCTCGGTGCGCGCATCGGGAAAGGCGGCAACGCGGCTGTCGGCAAAGCCCAGGGTGACGCTTTTGACTTCAACAAAGGCCGCGCCCTCTGGATAGTCCAGGCGAAAATCGATACGGCTACGTTCCTGACCGTAGGCCACTTCGCGCTTGAGGCCGGTAAAGCCGTTCAGCTCGGCGATCAGCCCGGCGCGCAACGCCTCCTCCACCAGGGCATTGGCGCGCCCGGTGTTGATCACCGCCAGGCGGCCGTGGGGCGTCTCACCAATCTCCCAGGTGCCTGGCAGCTTGCGTTTGGGGTCATTGCTGCGGCTAAACCAGATGCGCGCGCCCTCGCTCATGCAGTTGAGCATCGAGCCGGTATTGGCGCAGTGGATGGTCAACAGCTCGCCGCTGCCGGTCTCGATATCGGCGAGAAAACGCTTGTAACGGCGCAGCAGCCGTCCTTCTTCGAGGGGGGGATCAAAGCGCATTGGGCTGCCAACTGTTCAGGCCACGTTTGATCCGATCAACGGCCTGCTGCAGGCGCGGCAGATCCTGGGTGTAGGCAAAGCGCACATGCTGCGCGGCCAGATGGCGACCGAAATCCAGGCCTGGGGTAAAGGCCACGTGCTCGGTTTCCAGAAAGTGCTGGCAGAAGGCGAAGGCATCGCCACCAAAGGCGCTGATATCGGCGTACAGGTAAAACGCCCCCTGCGGCTCCACGGCGATCCTGAAACCCAGCTCGCGTAGGGCTGGCAGGAGGAAATCGCGGCGGCGCTGGAACTCATGGCGGCGCTGCTCGAGGATTTCCAGGGTCTGCGGCTGGAAGCAGGCCAGCGCGGCGTGCTGGGCCATGCTTGGGGCGCTGATATAGAGGTTCTGCGCCAGCTTCTCCAGATCCGCGACCGCCGCAGGTGGCGCGACCAGCCAGCCGAGCCGCCAACCGGTCATGCCGAAATACTTGGAAAAACTATTGAGCACAAAGGCCTCGTCATCCACCTCGAGCACGCTGGCGGCGTCCACGCCGTAGGTCAGGCCGTGATAGATCTCATCCACCACCAGGTGCCCACCGCGCTCGCGCAACGCCTGGGACAGCCCCGCCAGCTCGTCACGGGCCAACAGTGTGCCGGTCGGGTTGGCCGGCGAGGCCACCAGCGCACCGACGCTGTCCTGATCCCAATAACGTGCCACCAGGTCGGGGGTCAGCTGATAACGCACCTCGGGGCCCACTGGCACCAGCTGCGCCGCGCCCTCCACCAAACGCAGAAAGTGCCGATTGCAGGGGTAACCGGGGTCGGCCAGCAGCCAGTGCTTGCCAGGGTCGACCAGCAGGCTGGTGGCCAGCAGCAAGGCCCCCGAGCCGCCCGGGGTAATGAGAATCCGCTCAGGGTCTATGCTTAGTCGATAGCGCTCGGCATAGAAGCCGGCAATCGCCTCGCGCAGGGCCGGCAAACCGCGGGCGGCGGTGTAGCGGGTATGACCATCGGCCAGAGCGGCCTGACCGGCGGCGACTATGGGTGCGGCCGTGGTGAAGTCCGGTTCGCCGATTTCCAGGTGAATCACATCATGGCCTTCAGCCTGCAACTGATTGGCGCGGGCCAGCAGCGCCATCACGTGAAAAGGTTCTATGGCGCGGCTGCGCGCACTGTAGGACGGGGCCATGGAGCTGCCTTCAAATGAATTAAGGCGCGGATTCTAAACCAAGGCTTGAGCGAAACGTCAGTCACCACGACAACAGGGAGTGGCGCCGCTCGAGTCGATCTGGTAAGTTCGCCCGCTTGCAGCCGCAGGGCCAGTTCTACTCGACGTAGAATCGGCAAGGGACACCGTCCTGCGCAGTGGATTAGAGAGAGTGAGAGGCGGTCATCCATGCCCACCAAAGCAAAAGCAAAAAGCAGCCAACTGACTCGTGGTTTCGAGCCCTATAAAGAAGTAAAGGGCGAGGAATATATGGGTGAGCCGATGCGCGCCCACTTCACCGGCATCCTCAACAAGTGGAAGCTTGAGTTGATGCAGGAAGTCGACCGTACTGTGCACCATATGCAGGACGAAGCGGCCAACTTCCCCGATCCAGCGGACCGCGCCAGCCAGGAAGAAGAATTCAGCCTGGAACTGCGTGCCCGTGATCGCGAGCGCAAACTGATCAAGAAAATCGACGAAACCCTGCAGTTGATCGAAGACAACGATTACGGCTGGTGCGATTCCTGCGGCGTCGAGATCGGCATCCGCCGCCTCGAAGCCCGCCCCACCGCCACCCTTTGCATCGATTGCAAAACGCTGGCGGAAATCAAGGAAAAGCAGATCGGTTCCTGATCTGACTCAGAGGGTGCTTCGGCACCCTCTGTTGTTTCTGTCTCCCTGTGCGCAACCGGCAGTCCTTCGCCCGTATGAACACGCCCGCCTATATCGGCCGCTTCGCCCCCACCCCTAGTGGTTACCTGCATTTCGGCTCACTGGTCGCAGCCCTTGCGTCCTACCTCGACGCGCGCGCAGTAAATGGCCGCTGGCTGCTGCGCATGGAAGACCTCGACCCGCCCAGGGAAGTCCCCGGCGCGCAGAGTGCCATTCTGAACACCCTGGAGCGCTACGGCTTTGCCTGGGATGGCGAAATGGTGCGCCAGAGCAGCCGGCATGCCGAATATGCCGCCCAGGTCGATAACTTGCTGGAGCGGGGCCTGGCCTATGCCTGTGTCTGCTCGCGCAAGCAGCTGGAAGGCTATCAGGGCATCTATCCAGGGTTTTGCCGGGAGGCCGGGCATCCCCGGGCCAACGCGGCGATTCGCCTACGCGTAGCCGAGCAGAGCTATGGCTTCACCGACCGAGTACAGGGCCCTTACAGCCAGCACCTGGGCCGCGAAGTCGGCGACTTCGTTATCCAGCGCCGCGACGGGCTTTACGCCTACCAGCTTGGAGTAGTGATTGACGATGCCTGGCAGGGTGTAACCGACGTAGTGCGCGGTGCCGACCTGCTCGACTCCACCCCGCGCCAGCTCTACCTGCAGCAACTGCTGGGCCTGCCGCAGCCGCGCTACCTGCACGTCCCCCTGATCATCCAGCCCGACGGCCACAAGCTGGGCAAATCCTACCGTTCGCCACCACTACCGGCCGACCAGGCCACTCCCCTGCTAATCCGCGCCCTGCGCACCCTCGGCCAGCCAGTGCCTGAAGGCGCAACCTACGGCCAGCCACAGGAACTGCTGCACTGGGCCAGCCAACACTGGTGCTCCGACCTGATCCCTAACCAACGCACCCTGGCCGAGGCGCAGCTGCGCTAGGAGCTAGAGTGCCCTGGTCGGATCTTGATTTGTGGCTGGGCTGGGTTAACGGTGATGAAGCTGCAGAGGTCACCAAGCAGGCGGCCGTCAGTGGAGCCGTGCTCGACGATAGTCGATCTTTTGATGCCGTACAGACAGCCTAGCTGCCTGTACGCGCCCGAGCTGGAGTGGGCTGACGGCTGTTACAGAAAATCAGGCCTGCCTAGACTTGGCGGCATGAAGCAGCGCCATCGCCATCCCTTTAATCTCCGTCCGCATATGTAGCTTCTCAAGCCATTGAGGGGGTATTCCCGACTCACCATAGAACGCGCCGGCTAACTGACCGGCTATCGCTGCGGTGGTATCAGCATCATCACCAAGGTTGGCCGCTTCCAGGATCGCCGATTCGAAGCTTTCCGAGCGCCAAAAACACCATAACGCCGCTTCCAGCGAGGCCACGCTATAGCCTGTGCCAGCAATTTGCTCGCGGGTCTTAAACCTATATTCCCCAGCCACGATGCTGCGAACCTTCTCTTCGCTAAAGGTTGTTTGCGAAGCACCCAGTATTTCGGCCTTGGGCTTGCCTGACAAAGCCTTGGCAATCAGCTCTCCGAGCAGCTGACAGCACTCGGTCGCCTCCGGGGCTGAATGGGTTGTGCATGAACTCGCCACTGAGAATTTGGCGATCTCATGATGGGATGGGTAGTAGAAAAGCACCACAGGAGCGAGACGCATAAGTGAGCCGTTGCCGGCTGTTTCCGGCTCAATGGAGCCGGCAAAGGGTTGATTCGTTTGCTGGTACTTCAACAGCGCTTGCCTGACAGTATTGCCAATGTCAAAGCACTGCCCCGTCGAACTCATATACCCCCATTGCCACCAGTTGAGGTACCGCCCCATCTGATCCTTGGCATCGAAACCATTCTTCGTCAGCAGGCTTTCCGCGAGACAAAGGGCCATTGATGTATCGTCAGTCCACTGGCCCGGCACCAGATTAAATGGGCCTCCTCCGACCATATCAACGAGCGGGCTAAACGTACCGCGGGGACAAAACTCCACTGATGTTCCCACCGCATCGCCGCAAGCCAAACCAAGCAAGCTGCCTGCGTAGCGGTCTGAAAGTTCAAGTTCATCTTTCATGGTTTGGCTGATCCGAATTGTCATGCTACGGAATTAAGCTGAATTCGTCTTCGATGACGGATAGTAAATAAATATCACACAACGTTATATTGCTAAAACCACCAGACACTACTTCAATAGGCGGAGAAGGTTCTTTAAATTCTATTTGGCTTTGCAGTTAAATGGGTTGGTATTTTTAATTAAATCATTGCATTTGCTAATAATGGCGTCTCGATTTTCAACGATATTCTTGTTGCACCAATCTGCTATAAGGGTTGCGCCCAATGAAAAAGGTACAGTGACGTGCTCACCCATAAACTCGAAGGCCATACCATTTACATCTAATAAATAATCCGGAATATTCTCTATATCCTCATCGCTGCTTAAATATACCCCAGACACTTCCAAGCCGACACCCTCTAGCTTGAGAAGCCGACTCATCAAAATCGCGAGGTAACTATCAACCTCCAAAGATGAAGAGCCTCTAAAATCAAGCAAGCAATTATTTACTATGCTGACCTCGTTATATTTCAACATATAGGTTCCATGACACTAACCCATCGATGGATGGAAGTTTGTTACGGCTGCTTTTGCTTCGTTAAAATATATTCTAAGTTTCACTCATGGGCACGAATAGTTATGCGCGCGATTTTTGTTATTTATCGCAGATTCAAATCCATTTGAAGCGGGGATATCTAAGCTGGAAGGCTATTTTGGATTTAGTTGCAGGCTCAGATCGCGCAGCAACTATTAGGGATCTTTGATGAAACTCTCCGCTTTAAAGGTGCAGAAGCTAAGAAGCGAATCTGTGCTCCACCAGCATGCATCCTAAATGCATAAGTTACCTGTGATTAAAGGGGCGTAGTGTCTAGTTTGAAGAGGATTACTACGTCCTTATTGTTCCATCTCCGTCAAACCGAAACTATTTTTTTATACTAACCCGTCCGTTATAGTCAGTATTCAAATATTCGGATCGAAAGACAGGATCAAAAAGCTTTCCAAGAGGCCGAGCCTCTGTCTTCCTGTCTTTGTTTAAGAGTTCTGATATTTTTAGCAAATCCTGATAGTTGCTCATAAACGCACAATCTACCGAATTTAATGAAATGATTACTGCACCGTTAGAGACTATCTCTAAATTAAGCGTTAGCTGTGGGAAGCTGATGAGGCGCCCCCCCATGTCATATATGCTGTCATCTTCAGTGAGGGAGTAATCCCATGTATTGTTGACAATGACTTTCTCTCCTCTCTCATTGCGAAAAGTGAGCTGCGCATCACATCCTTTTACTTCGGCTATTTTGACGGTGGCCTTTTTGACAATAAGAAAGCCTTCCTCGTTTACTTGCTCTCCCAGTGTATCGTCTTGACTGGTGATTTCTTCGATCAGCGCCTCATCAAGATTAAGCACAAAGTTCTCAAGTTGAAATTCAAAGTTACTGCATAAGCCCTCAGTCAATCCTATATCTATATAGGTTTTAAGGCCGCCGCCATTATCATAGTCAATGACACTGCTTAGTGTGCCTGTTAGATTAAGGTGAATGTCCATATTAATTCTTCCTGCGAATAACGACTTCTTCGAGGTTTTTGGCAGCCATATCAGAGCCGTCTACCAATTTATATCCGTCCGAACTAATGTTTTGCCTAGAAACTATTTCAAGTTTTAATTCTTCCAGTCTTCGCAAGGCGCCTTTAACGTATTTGTTTGACCTGGTGTTGCCAGTCATTGTGATTTGACCGTCATGAGAGAGAACTCGCATTATTTCTGGATTTAATGGGTCGTACCCATACGGATTATCCATATTTATTTTACTTTGAGACCCGGTTTTGACTTGGGGCAGGCTAGTGGCATCCCCTTGATGAACTCCGGGTGTTTTGGGGTCAATGTCAATATTGTAATAGCCCTGTTTTGGATTATGCCCCGCACCGATATTAATGGAGCCGTCGGAGTCGGCAGGTTTGTCAAGGAAGCCGCCACTATTCCCAGGGCAATCCCCCTTCACCTCAGTCAACCCCAGCGGATCCACCCACCCAGTCGGGTTGTTTACATACTGGTAGTTATTCAGCCCACCCGCCAGCTTGATCGGGTCGGGGGTGAGGTAGCTGCCGGTGTTCGGATTGTAGTAGCGGTGGCGGTTGTAGTGCAGACCGGTTTCGGCGTCGAAGTACTGGCCCTGGAAGCGCAGGGGGTTGTCGACTTCGGCGATTTCCAGTTTGGCGACGTTGCCGTAGGCGCGGTATTTCACCGACCAGAGTATCTCGCCGGCGGCGCTGGTGAGTTCCTGCGGGGTGCCGAGGTGGTCGAGCTGGTAGTAGAACGGCTCGGCCTCTTTACCCTTGCCCTGGAGCATGGCCAGGGGGCGGAAGCTGCCGGGTTCGTAGACGTAGCTGCGGTACTGCTCGGGGCCGCTTTCGGCGATCAGGCGGTCGCCTTGCCAGAGGAACTCGGTGGTCTTGCCATCGACGATTTTGGCGGTACGCCGGCCGAAGGCGTCGTAGCGGTAGCTCACCTGGCTGCCATTGGGCAGGCTGGCACCGATCAGGCGGTGTTGGCTGTCGTAACGGTAGTCGGTGATCAGCCGCTGGCCTGCACCGCGGCGTTCGCGCATCAGGTTGCCGAAGGCGTCGTAGTCGAAATGGCGGTCGCCCTGCATCAGCAGGCGGTTGCCTTTGACGTTTGTGCGGTCGTCGGCGACGGCGCTGCTTTGCGCCAGCAGGGTGCCCGCCGGGTCATGGGCGAAGCTTTCCGGGGTGTCTCCGCGCACCGCCACCAGGCGATCCAGTGGGTCGTAGTGGAAGCTCTTGCTGCCTTTGCGCGATTACTTCTTTGACGTGAACTAAAATAAACCGCGCAGCCCAGGTCGCTTTGTCCAAGCCATCCAGACTGCCACCCAAATCAAGATCACCCCCACAACGGTCGAAACGACGGCAAAACCGATGTTGAGCATAAAGAGCTCATAAAAGGCTTCTGGATTGTGCTCACGCGTGTAATGCCCAGGAAGGGAGCCTCGACCGCCGGAAGTGTTTACATAACCGCTCTCCAAATCCTGAAAAGCTGACCAGACTAAGCCACCACCAGACATAAGGAAGAAGCTGCCCAGCAAGAAAATGTGCATTATTGATGTTTCAACCACGGTGGATATTGTCGTAGTCATCGCCTTTGGGCGTGGCCTGAATGCCTTTGGCTTCCTGGCTGCGGTAGTAGACTTCGATGCTGAGGCTAGGGTCGATCTTGGATTGGAGGATGCAGGGTTGTTCCTGCCAGCTGTAATCGCGGTTGCGCTTTATCATCTCCGCGCGGCCACGGCGCTCCCAGGCCCGGTAAGGCATATCGCGCCAGCGGCGCGGGTCGCGCTTGTTCTGCTGGTCATGTTTGGCGGTGACCGGATCGAGGTGGCGAAACTGTTCAAGGATCGGCAGTTCAGGCAAGGGCTGGGTCACATCCATATAACGTTGCAGCGTATCCCAGAACGCCAGCGCTTCTTCCAGGTTCATGCCCAGTGATTGAATTTTAGCGCCGAGAAACACCTCGACCGAGGTGTAGCGGTGATGCAGCCAGATGGCGAAGCCGCTATTGCCGTGTGGACCGGGGCGGAATTCCAGGGTGGCGTCGAACTCGTAGAGCGGCGCGCTAAAGGGTTTTTGAAAGCGCCGGCCAATGGTCAGCATGCCGGTCTGACGATTAAAACCGCTGCCATCGTGGGCGAACACGCGCAAGTAAAGGTCTTGCAAGTAATCCCAGCCGATAAGCCCCATAAAGACGCTAAAGGCCATATAGGCACAGAGCCAGAACATGTTCGTACCAGCAGAGGTACTTTGGAAGGTAAATAGCGATGCTATCAAAGCTAAGGCAAGGCCGGCGCCGACTTGGATTAGATATATTTTATAGCGCGGGTTATCTCCCCCCCACATATACCAAGAGCTAAGACCCATAAATAAAAAAGATATTATAAGGGAGAGAAAACCAATAACGACGTAGGCGTTTACGCTGTTTATTCCTGTCGCCCACTCTATGGTTGCAGCAAGAGCTTCTGTAATCACAAATCCCCAGAGCAACCATGGTATAAATAAAATCGACCACCATTTGAAGTATGGAGTCAAAATCATCCACTTGCTGGTGTTGTCGAAGTTCCAGCGTTTTTGATTGATATAAAGGTCATCTTCTTTTTTTTCATCTAGATAGTCACGCATGCCTGACTGCAACTGGGCATCCACATCCTGCCACGGCTCCAGATTGGCGTAATGTCCCCAGCGCAGTTGCGTACGAGTTGGGCCGGTACGGTCGGCATCTTGCGACCACTTATGCGGTGGTTGAACTGGGATAGCGGTGCTGCGGTAGGCCGAATCGGCATAAGTTGCTGTTGGTTTAACGGAGGCATTCATATTTTGGCAAAGTCCCTTTGGGTGATCAGCCAGTAGGCCACGTCATCGGCATTGTCGCCGTCTGTGGGCATCTGCGCTGCAAACGCTTGCCAGCTACGCGGCTTTGGCTGGGGGAGCGTGATGCGGTTATAGCCAGGGAAGGGATCGTCCGCGTGGCAAATAGTTTCGCCCAGTTGGAACTGCCCGTAGACCTTGAGGCTGTATTCGATGGCTTGCCGGTAACGCAGCGGGTCACCCGCCGTGGGCACGCCAAACTGCGCGGGCAGTACAAAGAGCAAGCGGTTGCCGGTGAGCACTAGGGCACCGAGCTTTTCCTTGGGGATCGGCTGGTAACGGTAGGTCCAGCCTGAGGTATGACCGCGAGTGCGCAGCACTTCCTTGGCGATTAGGCGAAAGTCGAGGCCATTGCGGAACTGGCCCAGCAGCGGGGTGCTTACCTCGACTACCCAGTCTTGCGGGGCCAGGTAAACGCGCACTTGGTTTTGCGCGGCTAGCAGGCGGGCCTTGTCCGCCGCGCTGGCCTTGTCCTGCCATAACTGCAGGCGCTCGATCTGCACGCGGGGCTCACCCAGCGCGCCGAGCAGTTGCTGATAGGCCTGCAAGGGGTCGTTCATCTGCGGCAAGCGCTGCTTGGTGCCGAAGGGGCCGTGCTTGATCGCCTGTTCTACCGCGCCATCGGCCAATAACACGGTCCCAATAACTCCGGCGACCAGCAAGCCGACCCCCAGCCCGAGCAGCCAGGGACTGGCCAGCAGGCCAATGGTATAGAGCGCCCAGATACCCGAGCCGCTAGCGGCGATCATATTGGCCATGGCGACATCGTCGTCACCGTCACGAGAGGCACGGTAAGCATCCCAAGCGAATAGTGCTGCAGTGAATGTCATGGCGGCAGAGGAGCCGATACGCGAGAAATTAAGCCAATTGCTGCCCGTGCGTTTCATCAGGTTTTCGGCCCAGAATCCTGAGGTTTGAAAGCGGCCTCGCTCCCAGAACACATTCCATGGATTGCCGCTACGCTTGGCATCGGTTAGCAACTTGAGCGCAACGTTATTGCTGGCTAACCCAAGGTCTGCCAAAGCCCCCCCTACGCCAAGGAGCCATCTTCCTTTCTCGCCTTGGCTGATTAAATCTTTTGCTCCCCATAAATTTGCATACAAACTAAAACCCGCACATACAGTCGCCAGTATGGGCAGCGCTTTACTGTTAGCGAGGGCCTTGGCCGTATCCAGATGACCTGCAGCGGTGCGCCATTGTTTGTAGTCGGCCACCAATGGATCGTTAGCCTCCGCAGCCACCACCATGGCTTGTCCCAGGTCTTTGCGGGCAAAGCCCAAGCGCTCCGCTAGCTTCCCGCTGCTGGTCGCAAGCACCTTGCCATTCTTCGCTTCCAGGTTGGCGTAGAGGTAGTTATCGCGTGTCAGGGTGGCGCGCTCTGCAGCAGTGATGCCAAAACTAAAACCGTCACCATGCACGCCCAGCACCACCATATTTTTGGCGAGGGCTTCACCTTGGGGCAGCAGTTTTAAGCCTTTGGCGCGACTATGCAGTTTGTTCAGCACATCGAAGGTCGGCGCAAAGCTACGGTGCAGCTGAACCTGGCTGATGCTATTGCTTTCGCTGATACGCTTGACCGCGAGCATACTGGCCGTGGCGACATGGTTAAACAGCTCATCCACTGACGACAGCAGGTTCTGGCCAATATAGGCATTGTTGAGAAAGCTCAGTGCGCTCAAGCCCAGCCGCTCTGGTTTTATCGCAATACCGCTCGCCACAAGTGCCTGTAAGCGCTTGGCGGTTTCTGGTAATTCACCCTGGACATTGGCCAACAAGCCTTTAGTCAACACGTGGGTGGCTTCAATCAGTTGACGGCTGAGTTTGTCCACATCAGCACTGACTTTCATATCCTGCGCTTCGATGCAGCGCGGGTCGCAGCCCTTGGGCGTGCGATTGAGGACTTCCAGCAGTTCAGTCAGTTGGGCGTAGGGTTCAAGCAGGCGCTCGTCTTGGCTGTGGAGGAAATCGTTCCAAACGGGCGGTAGTTGTTTGACTAATTCAAGCACACGTTCCTGCTGGCGATAGAGCTGTTCGCGGGCCTGTTCGCGCTCGCTGTGCAGGGTGGCTTTCTTTAGCGCAGCAATATCGATATGGCTTTTGAACTCTTGCAACGGGCCGCCCGCAGGCATGGCTTCCTGGTAGAGCAACTCGGCATAACGGCCAAAGGGTTGGTGCGGTACCAGGGCGTTGAGGGTTTGCAGCAGTTCGGCGCATAGCCGTGACTGGGCTACCGCATGGCGCAAGGCAAAAATGGGGTCATCGAGCATCACCCCGACCAGTTGCGGATAGTCGCGCAACTGATATTCGCTGAGCAGGTCTTTGTTTGCTGGCAATACGGGTAGAGGATCGGGCGGTGTAGTGCGAATAAAACCAGCCAGTTCCTTTTGGCGCTGCTCAAGCTGTTTAACCAACGACGTAGCGGGTAATTCAGTGAGACCGGCATTGAATAGCAGAGGGTCTTCCAGCAAGGTTTCAAGGTGCAGCTCACGGGCGCACATACCTTTGCTGATGCGCGTGATCGGGATGATCGGCATCGCCTGGGTGGCCTTCCATTGCTCGGGGCCTACGACGGCGGCGGCCCAGGCAGGTGCAATGTTCTGGCAACGTTGCTTGATGCGCCCGGAACTAGCTTCTAGCCACTGAATGTACTCCCACGTCCAGGGCAGTTCGCTGTAGGCCATGGCAAGTTGGTCACCAACAAAACGCCCCTGCAATAACATCGGCACAAGAATCAGATGCTGCTTGGCACCGACAGGCGTGCGCTCATCTGCATTGCCGCCGCTCTGTGCGGCTTTACGCCAGTGTGCGACATCCACCTCAAAAAGCTGGCCCTGACCATCACTTTCCAATTCACGCCAGAGTTTGCCTTGGCGGAATACATAAAGACGACCAGGGCGCAGCAGCGCGCCTTTAGGCGCTTCGTCGTATTTGTCGTAACCTGGCAGGCGCGCCATAGGCACGACGGCGAGAAAGGTATTCTGCTGAATCTCTGGCTCTTCTTCGTTGCTGCGCATATCCAATTCGACAGGAATCTGCAGCATCCCACCATCAATGCGCTCGATATTCAGAGCTAACCGAGCACGGCGTGTATTGTCGTATTCCGCGCGTTTGCGTGTGCCCTGCTTGATGGGCTGATCCTTTAGCTCACTCATGCGTCACCTTCCGGGTCGAGCAGTTGTACTTGACCACCCAAGGCAGGGTCGCCCCATACATCGACAATCAGTTGTTGTGGCCCTAGCTCACCCAGGCTCGCCATTAGTAGCAGCGGATTGATATTGGCCTGGCCGGTCTTTTCACCTACAGGTGCGGTATCGGCGGGTTTGGGGATAACCGGCAACACAGGCGCGGCTCCCGAGCCCTTGCCCGGCGCGCCACCGGAGTTGAACTTGATGATCGGGCCGACCATGGTGATGCCGCTGGCGTCGAGTTTGATAAAGCTGCCGGCGGTTTTGAAGGTCAGTTCGCTGCCGGCTTCGAGCACGACTTTCTGGCCGCTGGATAAATGGATCTCGCTGCCGGCGTTGATAAATTGGCCGGTGCCGATCTTGATGTGCTGGTTGTTGCCGACGGTGAGGTGGTCGTTGGCTTTGACCTCACTTTTGCGGTCTGCGTGGGTGGTGCGGTGTTCTTCGGCTTTGAATTCGCTGTAGCTGTTGGCCTCGACGGTGTCGTGGCGTTCGTTGCCGACACGGATCTTCTGGTCGTGCTCGATGTTTTCGTCCCAGTCGCGCTCGGCGTGGATATAGATCTGCTCCTCGCCCTTTTTGTCTTCGATGCGTATTTCGTTGTAGCCGCCACCGCCGGGGCTGCTGAGGGTCTTGAACACAGTGCGGGTCTTGTTCGCCGGCAGGTCGTAGGGGACGACGTGTTCCTTGTGGTACAGGCAGCCGGTGACCAGGGGCTGGTCGGGGTCGCCTTCGAGGAAGGTGACCAGCACTTCCATGCCGATGCGGGGGATGGCGATGGCACCGTAACGGTCGCCGGCCCAGCTTGATGAAACCCGTAGCCAGCAACTGGTCTTGTCGTCGGCCTGGCCCTCACGGTCCCAGAAGAATTGCACTTTGACCCGGCCGTATTTATCGCAGTGGATTTCTTCGCCAGCGGGGCCGGTGACCACAGCGCTCTGGCTGCCGAGGATGCGTGGTTTGGGGTGTTCCAGGCTGGGGCGGTAAGGCACCGCCCAGGGGGTGGCGGTGAAGTGGTTGCGGTAGCCTTGGGTGAAGTCCGCGTTGTCTGCTTTTCCCTCACCCCAGCCCTCTCCCGGAGGGAGAGGGGGCTGACCGCGGTGGCTTCCAGAGAAGTCGGTGACCGACTCTTCCAGCACCTGGGGCTGCTTGCCCTCGTGGTGGATTTCGGTGATCAGCCAGAAGTCGTTCCAGCTCGCGCGCGGGTGCTCGGTGAGCGCCAGGAAGTGGCCGCTGACCAGCAGCGGCTGATCGCCGTCGCCTTGCGCCAGTTCGAAGTCGTGGCGGTGGCGTTCGAGGGCGCGTTGGCTGAGGTGTTTGCCGCGCTCGCGTTCGACGAAGCGGCCGGGGTAGTCGTAGTCCTCAAGATCAGGGACGAATTCGCTCTTGGCCTCGGCCTCCATCAGCAGTTTGGGCTTTTCGAAGTCGTAGTCGCGGCGGGTCACCCGGCTGGTACGGGTTTCCACGCGCACGCCGAAGCGTTTGATTACTGGCTCGTCGGCGACCAGGCCGCTGTCTTGCTGGTAGGCGGTTGGGGCAAGTTTTGGAAACGGCGTTTGGTCGTCGCCGAAGACCAGTACATGGCCTTGTTCGCTGTGCTGAAAGTGGTAGTGAATCCCTTCCTCCTCGCACAGGCGCTGGACGAAGTGCAGGTCGCTTTCGTCGTACTGCACGCAGTACTCGCGCTCGGGGTAGATCGAGCCGAGTTGGAATTGGTAGGCGTTGGCCTGGATGCCGTGCTCTTCGAGCACTTGGCTGATGATCTTTTCCACCGTCAGGTGCTGGAAGATCCGCTGGTTGGTGCGGTGCGCCAAATAGGACAATTGCGGGCGCAGGGTCACATGGTAGCGGGTCAGGCGTTTACCGGATTCGCCCTGGGCGACGCGGTAGATCTGCCCGTGGATGCCGTTGCCAGCTTGGGATAACGCCAGGAATGCCGACTGATGCAGCAGGCTTTCCAAGTCGAGGTCGGGACGTTCGCTGACCAGTTCCAGTTCGAACTCAAAGGGCTGGCTGATCGCTTCGCGGCCGCTGAATTCGAGCACCTGCAGATCGTGGCTGATGCCCTCGATACTGAGGCTGAAATGGGTCTGGTTGGCAGGGGCGAACATTCGTTGTTCCTCTTCTTTCGATCCATGAATGAGCCAGCAATTTTACGAGCACATCGTCCTGATAACCGGGCGTATTCGACGTTTATCGCCTGACGCCTGGAACGCCATGGTGGACAAGGCTCCGCCAAGTCGCACCCTACGGGGCTCGTGCGCGTAGATGCCAAGACTGAAACGCAACGGCCAGGACGATGCCTGGCCGAAGCGGTGTTACGCGAACTCAGCCAGTGCTTAGGCGGAGATCGGGGTACGCCAGTCGTCGGAACCGGAAGTACCGGAGACTTCGTGGGTCCAGACGATTTTGCGGTAGGTGAAGTACACGTCTTCCAGGTGAGTGAAGTGCGACATGTTCGGATCCTGGCAGTTCGGCATACGCGACTGCACGTCGACGATCACGGCGTCTTCCAGCTCGATGGTGAAGTAGTGCTCCTGGGTACCAGTGGAGGAAGTGCGGTACCACTCCAGACGGCACTTGTTCAGACGCTCACCGGAGGTCAGGGAGTTGAAGATCAGTGGCGAGGATTTGTCGAAGACTTTGGTGATCATCAGCGGCTTGTGTACGCGCTGGCCAGTCGGCTGACCGGACTGCGGATCGCGCGGGATGATGACCTGGTGGTTGAAGGCTTGAACCAGGATCTGGTCTTCATGACCTTCCTGGAAGATATTGCCGACGGAATCTTCGGTGAAGGTGCCGGCGGTGATCAGGCCTTGCTTGGTGCCTTCGAGGGACAGATACGCGGGTGTTGGCATGAGTGCTTTCCTTGCCTTGGGTCATGGATCTGAAGCGATCCGGGAGCCATACAAAGAGCGATAACCGTGCCATTTATTAAAAATATATATATTTCAAATATTTAGCATGACCACAAATGCAAGGCCGGTCATACCGTGCGGTATATCACTGAAAGTTGAGCAGCTTCTTGCGCAGCGCTGCGCAAGAAGCTGCCAACACCTCTACGGGCCTTTAGCAGCAGCGTATGCAGCAAGCTACCCACAGACTTATCCACAGAAAGCTGCGCATCTAGTTGCGCAACAGCCACTCACATCGCCCCCTGTGGCAAAGGCCAGACGCTTAGCTCGGCATCAGATGGATCGTCTCGCCGCGCAGACGCACGTCAATTGCCTGCCCGACCTCAAGGCCATAGCGCTGCGCCACATGGCGCGGCACGTTCATGCTCAGGCGTTCCGCGCCGGCCAGCAGCGTCACCCGGTATTGCTCGCCCAACGACAACAGGCGCTCGATGCGCACCGCCACGCGGTTATCCAGAGGCGTCCCCGGGCGCTGGTTGAGCGGCATCAGCAGCACTCCGGACGTCGGCATCACCCACGCCACCTGCTGCCCCACCGCCAGCTGCGGTTGGGCGCGGACCTTGAGACGGTACTCGCCCCAGGCCAGCAGGCTGTGATCGACAGCATGCCCCAGCAGCCGGCCGCTGGACATATTGCGCATGCCCAGTAAACGCGCCACCTCCGCCGTGGCCGGTGCCTGCATCAGGCGGTCCGGGGTGTCGGCCTGCAGGGTCTGGCCGGCCGCCAGAATACACATGCGGTCAGCCAGCAGCGTAGCCTCGTCCAGGTCATGGGTAACCAGAACCACCGGCATGCGCAGCTCCTCGCGCAACTCAGCCAGTTCACCATACAGAGCCTCGCGGGTGCTGCGGTCCACCGCGGAAAAGGGTTCGTCGAGCAGCAACACCTTGGGTTCGCGGGCCAGGGCCCGGGCTACCGCCACCCGCTGCTGCTGCCCGCCGGACAGTTGATGGGGCAAGCGCTCGCCCAGGTCGTGCAGGTGCACCCGCTCCAGCCAGGCCTGGGCACGTGCCAGGCGCTCGACTGGCGGATAATCCAGCAGCGCCTCGGCGACGTTGTGCCGGGCGCTGAGATGGGGAAACAGGGCGAAATGCTGAAACACCATGCCGACCCGCCGATTCATGGTCGGTACGGTGATGCCGCGCCCGCTGTCGAACCAGGTTTCGCCGCCGCAGCGGATGCTGCCGTTAGCTGGTTGATACAAGCCGGCAATGCTGCGCAGCAAGGTCGACTTGCCGCTACCGGAAGGCCCGACCAGGGCCAGCACTTCACCGGGGGCGCAGCTTATCTGGGCCGCCAGCGGAATCGGGCTGCTCTGCTGCAGGTCGAGATGCAAGCCCTCAGTCATGCTGCCGCCTTGCCGCCAGGCGTGAGGTGGCGAAGTAGGACAGGCCGATGGCGCACAGGGAAATCAGCAACAGCACCGCCGACATCAGCCCCGCGGCCTGGTCGTCGAAGGCCTGCACCCGGTCGTAGATGGCGATGGCGATGGTGCGGGTCTCCCCCGGGATACTGCCGCCAACCATCAGCACCACACCGAACTCACCCAGGGTGTGGGCGAAGGTCAGTACCAGGGCCGAGAGAATCCCCGGCCAGGCCAGCGGCAACTCGATGCGCCGCAGCACTCGCCAGGGCGACAGACCACAGCAGCGCGCCGCCTCGCGCACATCCCGCGGGATAGCCTCGAAGGCGCGCTGCATGGGCTGAATGGCAAAAGGCAGGTTGAATAGCAGCGAAGCCACCAGCAAGCCTGCGAAGGAAAAGGTCAGCTGGCTGCCGAACAGCGCCTGATAGGCCTGACCGATGGGCGAGCTGGCCCCCATGGCGACGAGCAGGTAGAAGCCCAACACGGTCGGCGGCAGCACCAGCGGCAATGCCAGCAGCGCCTCCACCAGGCTCTTGCCGCGAAACTGGCTCCAGGCCAGCTTGCGCCCGATCCAGACGCCCAAGGGCAAGAGAATCAGCATGGTGCACAGGGCCAGTTGCAGGGACAGCAGCAGCGCGGGCCAATCCATAAACAGTCCTATTCGGCTGCGGGCAGGGTAAAGCCATAGTCGGCCATGATGGCGCGGGCGGCGGGCTCCTGCAGATAACGGTAGAAGGCCTCACTGGTGGCGTTGGCATTGTTCAACAGGACCATGCGCTGGCGCAGCGGCTGATGCCAGTCCTGCGGAATCAGCGCCCACTCGCCACGCCCGGCCAGATTAGGGGCCAGGGCCAGGGAGTAGGCAATAATCCCGCCCTGGGCATTGCCTGAGGTGGCGAACTGCGCCGCCTGGGACACGTTCTCACCCAGCACCAGCCGCCCCTGCAGACCGTCCCAGAGGTCGGCGTGACGTAGCGCCTCCTCGGCGCGCTGGCCGTAGGGCGCATGCTCGGGGTTGGCGATGGCGAAACGCCGGACCTGCCCCGCCGCCAGCGCCGCGCGCAGGCCTTGCAGCTCGCCGTCGACCTTCAACCGCGGCCCCTGCGCAGCCAGCAGCACGATACGGCCGATGGCATAAAGCACGCCGCTGTCCCGGGTTTTGCCCGCGGCCGCCAGCTGCTCAACATAGTGCTCATCGGCCGACAGGAATAACTGAAAAGGCGCACCCTCGCTGATCTGCCGGTAGAAATTGCCGGAGGAGCCGAACACCAGCCTGACCGACTGCCCGCTATCGGCCTTGAAGCGCGCGGCCACCGCCTCCAGGGCGAACTGCAGATCGGAAGCGGCAGCCACTGCCGGAGCTTCGACGGCCATGGTCGGCAGCGGCAGGCAGGCCAGAAGGCCCAGCAGCAGGGAACGCAGCGAAGATTTGCGCAGCATGGAACGACTTCCGCTCAGTGGTTTGTATACAAAAGCGCTATATCCTTCCATATATAGCGAATGGCCGTCTAGAAAAAACTGCCGCTGCGCTTATGCCGCGCGATATAGCCACAACGGCCGGCTAGCAGGCGGGCAGTTCGGCCAACAACTCGGCAAGCAGGGCCGCGTCATCCTGCACCGCCGCCTGCGCCTTGGCGCACAGGGCGCGATAGCGCTGCAGCACCTGCTCGCCCGGGGCGGTCAAGCGGGTGCCACCGCCCTGTTTACCGCCGGCCAGGGTGCTAACCAGCGGTTCCCTGAAGCTGCGGTTCATGGTTTCCACCAGCAGCCAGGCGCGCCGGTAGGACATGCCCAGGGCCCGCGCCGCGGCGCTGATCGAGCCGTGCTGGGCGATGGCCGCCAGCAGATCGGCCTTGCCCGGGCCCATGGCGATATCGCTGCCGTTATGCAGGCGGATTTTTACCTCGAGACGCTGCATGGCCTTGCCTCCTCCTCCGCCACTCCAGCCCCGGATCTACTCCAGGGCCGCATCGACCAGCTGCTGCGCCTCACCGAAGATGCGCTGCAGATGCGCCTTATCGCGGTAGCTCTCGGCGTAGATCTTGTAGATGTCCTCGGTGCCCGATGGCCGCGCGGCGAACCAGCCGCCTTCGCTGATCACCTTGATCCCACCAATCGCCGCGCCATTGCCCGGAGCCTTGTCCAGCACCTGGGTGATGGCATCACCGGCCAGCTCGCGGCTGCCGATCTGTGCGGGCGAGAGTTGGCCCAGGGCTTTTTTCTGCGCAGGTGTAGCCGGCGCGTCAACGCGGTCGGCGTAAATCGCGCCGAACTCATCGCTCAGGCCCTGGTACAGCTCGCCAGGGTCGCGTCCGCTGACGGCGGTCATTTCAGCGGCCAGCAGGGCCAAGGCGATGCCGTCCTTGTCGGTGGTCCAGACTCGGCCATCACGGCGCAGGAAGGTCGCCCCGGCGCTCTCCTCGCCGCCAAAGCCGAGAGAGCCGTCGAACAGGCCGCCGGCAAACCATTTGAAACCTACCGGTACTTCCTGCATCGGCCGGCCCAGACGGGTACTGACGCGGTCGATCATGGCGCTGCTGACCAGGGTCTTGCCCACCGCTGCCGTGGGGCTCCACTGCGGGCGATGCTGGAACAGGTAATCGATGGCCACGCTGAGGAAGTGGTTGGCCGGCAACAGGCCGACGCTCGGCGCAACGATGCCGTGGCGGTCGTAGTCGGTGTCGCAGGCAAAGGCGATGTCGTAACCGTTCTTCAGGCCGATCAGGCGCTGCATGGCATGGCTGGAGGATGGGTCCATGCGGATCTGCCCGTCCCAGTCCAGGCTCATAAAGGCGAACTGCGGATCGATAATCTCGCTCACCACATCCAGATTGAGGCCGTACTGCTCGGCGATCCGCGCCCAGTAATGCACGCCGGCACCGCCCAGCGGATCGACACCCAGGCGCAGACCGGCTGCGCGAATCGGGGCGAAGTCGATGACATTGCCCAGATCATTCACATAGCTGCCGAGGTAATCGTATTGCTGCACATTGGCCGCCTGCCGCGCCTGCGCCAGGGGCATGCGTTTGACCTCACGCAGGCCGCCTTCGAGCAGCGCATTGGCGCGGTTCTGCACCCAGGTGGTGATATCGCTGTCAGCCGGGCCGCCGTTGCTGGGGTTGTACTTGAAGCCGCCGCTGTCCGGCGGGTTGTGCGAGGGGGTGATCACGATGCCGTCGGCAAGGCCAGAGCTGCGGCCCTGGTTGTACACCAGGATGGCCTGGCTGATCGCAGGCGTCGGGGTGAACTCACCGCCGGCGGAGATCATGGTCTGCACGCCATTGGCCGCCAGCACCTCCAGAGCGCTTTCCAGCGCCGGCTGCGACAGCGCGTGAGTATCGGCACCGATAAACAGCGGGCCGCTGATGCCCTGGGCTACCCGGTAATCACAGATCGCCTGGCTGATGGCCAACACATGCCAGCGGTTGAAGCTGCCCTGCAATGAACAGCCACGATGCCCGGAAGTGCCGAAGGCGACACGCTGAGAGGCCTGAGTCGGATCGGGCTGCAGATCGTCATAGGCTGCCAGCAGCCCGGCAATATCGGTCAACATCGAAGCGGGTGCCGGCTGCCCGGCCAGAGGATGGATACGCGCGCTCACAAATAACTCCCTGAGTGATGGCGGCAGGTGGCATTCAGCAGCCTGCCAAGTCCGCAAAGCGGGCAAGTTTAACAGGCCCTCGCGGCAGGGACGCACCCAGGCTATCCTTTGCGACCCTTTACCCCTCGCCAGGAATCACCGATGAAAGCCCAGCTCGAAGAACTGATCGGCAAAATAAGCTCGGGCTGCATGCTGCCGGAAGAAATCGCGCGGATCGCCGATGAAGCGGCCCAGGCCTATGCCGACCCGCAAGCCTTCCTCGCCGCCAACGCGGATATCAACTACGACGACAGCTTCCCCATCCCCCTTGGCGAATGGGTGGTGGTCGGCAGCCTGCCGGAGACTGTGCTGTTCCAGGCCGACAGCTATGACGCGCTGTTTCAGCAGATCGTCGACTCCTTCGGCCCTGACGTAAGCTTCGTGCTCAAGCCCAAGCAGCTGGCCAAGACCGAACCGCTCAAGGCGCTGAACCGCATCCAGGTGCAACTCGGCAGCCTGTCGCCGGAGACCCAGGGCTATGTGCTGCTGGATTTCAGCGAACCGCTGGACGACGCGCTGCAAGCGGTGCTGGTGTACAGCAGCGACCTGCCGCGGGTGATGGAACTGGCTGTGGAAATCGGCATTTACGCCGCACCGGCCTATGAAAGCCTCAAGGCTGGCCAGGCCGAGGAATAGGCCGACAAAAACGGCAATAAATTTACCCGAGCGTCCCCTAACGGCGCTCTTATGGCTCACTTACACTGGCGCATCTTTCCCGGAGTTTGCGCAATGAGCTTGATCACATGGGGCTATCTGATCGCTGGCCTGATCCTACTGGTGGCCGGTGCCGAAGTGCTGGTACGCGGCGCGGCCAAACTGGCGGCACAGTTCGGCATACCGCCGCTGATCATCGGCCTGACTGTGGTGGCCTTCGGTACCAGCGCGCCGGAGACCGCGGTCAGCGTGCAAGCTGCGTTAAATGGCAGTGGCGATCTGGCGATTGGCAACGTGGTGGGCAGCAATATCGCCAACGTGCTGTTTATCCTCGGTCTGACCGCCCTGATCGCGCCTCTGGTGGTGTCGCGTCAACTGATCCGCCTGGACGTACCGATCATGATTGGTGCCAGCCTGCTGACCTTCGCTCTGGCCTGGGATGGCAGTCTGGATAAACTCGATGGCCTGCTGTTGTTCGTCGGCATCCTGGCCTACACGGCTTTTCTGATTGTCAGCGCCCGTCGCGACAAGAGCGCCAGCGCTGACGATGAATTCGCCAAGGAATTCGCCCTCCACGAGCCGCCCAAGCCTAATGCCTGGCTGATCAACCTGGTACTGATAGTGGTCGGCCTGGTGCTGCTGGTGACCGGTTCGAACTTCCTGGTGCAGGGGGCGGTCAGCCTGGCTCGCGCCCTGGGGCTGTCGGAGCTGGTGATCGGCCTGACCGTGGTGGCGGTCGGCACCTCCCTGCCGGAACTGGCCACCTCGCTGCTGGCGGCCATTCGCGGTGAGCGCGATATCGCCGTGGGCAACATAGTCGGCAGCAATATCTTCAACCTGCTGTGCGTTCTTGGCCTAGCCTCGCTGGTTGCGCCCCTACCCGTCGCTGTGTCGGCCAATGCCCTGGCTTTCGACTTCCCGGTCATGATTGGCGTGGCCATCGTCTGCCTGCCGATCTTCTTCTCCGGATACCGCATCAACCGCTGGGAAGGGCTGCTGTTTCTGGCCTACTACGCAGCCTATACTCTGTACTTGGTGCTCAGCGCTTCTGGCCGCCCCCTGGCGGATCAGTTCGCTCATGCCATACTCGGCTACGCCTTGCCGCTAACGGCGGTGACCTTGGTGGTGATCGCCGTGCAGTCCTGGCGCAAAACCAGCAGCTAGCTTGGCCATCAGCCGGGAGGTGCAGGCGAAGATGCTCCGCCGCGCAAGACGCGGAGCATCCCTGGGATGGGTGAGCACGGCGGAACATGACAAAACACAGCGCGATAAAGGCAAATCGCCAGCACCCAAGGAACTCCTATCCACCGGCCTGATCTAAGCCACCGATCGTCGCGACAGCCCTGCGCCCACCTCACGCAGCCATGCGGGAATGGTCTGTTTGATAAACGATCACTGGCACCATGCCGAGTGCCCGTGTCCCGAATGGAGCCGGGTGCCGCAGGCAGTTCCCACAACTGCCCAAACTGTATAGCCGCCCCTGAGTTATTGATCACCGACTCTGTAGAACACCCTATACGCCAGTGTGCCGAGCCTGCTCGAACACGCTGCAACTTGCCCTGCTGGTTCGTTCGAGGATCGCATCTTGAAAACAACAACCCTAACCTGCGCCGTTACCCTCGCCCTGTATAGCGCCACCAGCTCCTTCGCCTTCGCGGCCGCCACGCCCGCCGCGACCAGTGCCGCCGCGCTGCCACTCACGGCCGAAGTTGCCAATGACGCCAGCCTGCGCGGTGACGTCGGCCCCAAACAACGCAATGTCGCGGTACTGCGCGTGCAGATCCTGCTTGATCGCGCGCGCTTCTTTCCCGGCGAGGTCGACGCCAGTTTCGGTTCGAACACTCGGATCGCCATCAGCGGCTTTCAGAAACACAACGGCCTGACCGCCAGCGGTGCCATGGACGAGCCCACCTGGACAGCGCTGAACAGCGACCTCGAGCCGGTGCTGGTGACCTATACCGTCACCGAGGCCGATGTCGCCGGCCCCTTTATCAAGATTCCCGCCGATATGATGGACAAGGCCAAACTCCCAGCCCTGGGCTACCGCGACCCGGTGGAAGCGCTCGGCGAGAAATTCCACGCCAGCCCCGCACTGCTGGCAGAACTCAATCCGGGCAAGTATCTGGGCCGCGCAGGCGAGGCGATAGTGGTGCCCAACCTGGCATCGGCAGCGCCCCTGGCCAAGGCCGCGCGAGTGGTGGTCGACAAGTCCGACTCGACCGTCACCCTGTTCGATGCCGCGGATGTCGTTATCGCGCAATTCCCCGCCTCCACCGGCAGCGGACGCGATCCGCTGCCGCTCGGCAAATGGAAGATTCTCGGCGTGGCAAGAAACCCCGAGTTCAAATACAACCCCAAGCTGTTCTGGGACGCCAACCCCGCCCATGCCAAGGCCACCATCCCACCTGGCCCGAATAACCCCGTAGGCGTCGCCTGGGTCGCCCTGTCCAAGCCCCATTACGGCATCCATGGCACTCCGGAACCGTCGAAGATCGGCAAGACTCAATCCCACGGTTGTATCCGCCTGACCAACTGGAATGTCGAGGCCATGGGGCACTCGGTCTCGCCTGGGCTACCCGCCCTTTTGCAAGAGTAGGCAGCAGGCTATGAAGAGCATTCTGATATTTGCGGTAGGTGCTTTGGTCGGCGCTGCGGGGCTGTTCTATGCCCTGCACAGCGACTTGCTGACTTCGCCTGTGGCACTCGCCCCCGCTGCCCTCGAACCCTTGCCGTATGAGGCCGTGACTGTCGCGGCCCCGATGCAGGAACCGAGCACGGTGCCGCGTGCGCAGACGGTAGAACTGGTTGTTAGTACAGAGACCCCAGATATACCGCTCACCCGCGCAGACGAGCCGGCAGAGGAAATTCAAGTCGAACCCTCGCTCGCCCCCGAGCCGCCCACTGCGCCCACTGCGCCCAGCGCGCTGGAGCAGAGCGACGCCGCAGACCCGTTCGCCGAGCCTTTGCCGACACATCCCGGCGGGCTGCTGATTCCCGTGGCAGGTATTGCCCCGGCGCACCTGCTGGACACCTTCCATGACATGCGTGGCACCGAGCGTAGCCACGAGGCGCTCGACATCATGGCCCCGATGCAGACCCCGGTGTTCGCGGTCGATGACGGCACCCTGGTGAAACTCTTCGACAGCAAAGCCGGCGGCCTCACCCTCTACCAATACGATGCGAGCGCAACCTTCGCCTACTACTACGCGCACCTGGACGGCTACGCCGCCGACCTGGTGGAAGGCCAGGCGATCAAGCGTGGCGACCTGCTCGGCTATGTCGGCGTCACCGGCAACTCCGACCCGCTGGCTCCGCACCTGCATTTTGCGGTGTTCGTACTCGGCCCCGAAAAGCAATGGTGGAAAGGCACCGCGATCAACCCCTACCCTCTGTTCCAACGCTGAGTACGCGATGACGGGCGGCAAAGTGCGCCGCCCTACAGAGTTCCGCGCAGCGCCTTTTCGAACAACTGGCTGTACTGCACCGCGCTAAAGGCAATCGGGTTGGTCCCCGCCGAGGGGTCGACCTCGGCCATCTGCCCGACCTGCTCAATACGTTTGTCGTCGATGCCAATCTCGCTGAGGCTATGGGGAATGCCGACCTCGTTGCGCAGGTGCAGCACCCAGTCGAGCACCCCGACAAAACCGGGTTTGGCCAGATTCAAGTAGCGCGCCATCTTCTCCATCTGCGCCTCGATGCTGGCGCGGTTGGCCACCAGCACATAGGGCATCAGCACCGCGTTGAGCAGGCCGTGGTGGGCGTCGTACAACGCGCCGAGTGGATGAGCCAGGGCATGCATCGCCCCCAGGCCTCGCTGGAAGGCAGTCGCGCCCATGCTTGAGGCCACCAGCATCTGCAAGCGTGCCTCGACATCCGCGCCATGGCTGACCGCCCGCGGTAGGTATTGCTGCACCAGACGCATACCCTCCAGTGCGATACCTTCGGCCATGGGGTGGAACAGCGGTGAGCAATAGGCCTCGAGGTTGTGCGACAGCGCATCCATGCCGGTGGCGGCAGTGATCTTGGGCGGCAGACCGAGGCACAGTTCGGGGTCGAGTATCACCACAGCCGGGAGCATTTTGGCGTGGAAGATAATGCGCTTGATATGCGCCTCATCATCGGTGATCACCGAGGCGCGGCCGACTTCCGAGCCGGTGCCGGCGGTGGTCGGCACCGCCACCACCGGGGCCATGCCGGCTACGTTGACGCGGTTGCAGTTGTCGCCGATATCCTCAAAATCCCACAGCGGTCGATCCTGGCCGACCATCAGGGCGATGGCCTTGCCGGCATCCAGCGCCGAGCCGCCGCCGAAGGCGATCACCCCGTCATGCCCACCGGCCTTGTACGCTGCCACCCCATCCATCACGTTGGGCCCGGTGGGGTTGCCCTTGATACCGTGGAACAGGCCGGCCTTGAGACCGTCGTCGCGGCACTGCAGCAGCGCGCGGTCGACCATCGGCAAGGTGGCCAGGCCGGGGTCGGTAACCAGCAGCGGCGCGCTCATGCCCAGCTGCCGGCAGGCCTCGGGCAGCTCGCGGATACGGCCGACGCCAACCCGCAGCGCGGTTGGGTAGTTCCAGTTCATGCGGTACTGATTGATATCCATGACGGGCCTCATAACTGGGTCTTGAAGTGGAAGGATTTCGGCCGGGTCAGTTGCTCGTAACCGACGCTGGACAGGGTGCAGCCGCGCCCGGAATTTTTCACCCCGGTCCAGGCTAGCGCGGGGTCAAGATAATCGCAGCGGTTGAGAAACACCGTGCCGGCCTCGACCCGCTCAGCCAGGGCCATGGCCGCTTCGGCATCGGCGCTGAAGATCGCCGCGGTCAGGCCAAACTCGCTGTCGTTCATCAGCGCCAGCGCCTCTTCGTCGTCACGCACCTTCTGGATGCCGACCACCGGGCCGAAGGATTCCTCGGTCATCACCCGCATGCCGTGGTGCACATCGGTCAGCACTTGGGGGGCCAGATAAGGGCTGCCGGGCTTGTCCAGGGCGAAGTCGGCCGGCACCAGATGGGCCGTGGCCCCCTGCTCGATCGCCTCGTGGATCTGCCCACGGACGAAGTCCGCCGCCTCGGCGCGCACCAACGGCCCCAGGGTGGTCTCGGGATCATCCGAGCGGCCCAGCTTGTATTGTTTAACCAGGGCCACCGCCTGCTCGACAAAGGCGTCGTACAGCGCCTCGTGCACATAGATGCGCTCGATGCCGCAGCAGGATTGCCCGGAGTTGAAGAAGGCACCGTCAATCGTGGTTTCCACCGCGTGGCCCAGGTCGGCGTCGGCCCGTACATAGGCCGGGTCCTTGCCGCCCAGCTCCAGGCCGGTGCTGATAAAGCGCCCCACCGCCGCCCGCTCGACCATGGCCCCACCCGCCACCGAACCAGTAAAGGCCACATGGGCAATGGTCGGAGCACGAATCAGCACCGCAGTCTCGGCATGGCTTAGGTGCAGGTACTGGAACACCCCCTCCGGCAGTCCGGCTTCGGCAAACGCCTCGACCATACGCTCGGCGCACAGCGGGGTTTGCGCCGAGTGCTTGAGCAGCACCGCATTGCCGGCCAACAGCGCCGGCATCACCGCGTTGACGGCGGTCAGGTAGGGGTAATTCCAGGGTGCGATAACCAGCACCACACCCAGCGGCTCGCGGCGGATAAAGCGGGTGAAGCCGGGTTTTTCCGGCACCTGGATATCGGCCAGGGCGCTTTCGGCGATATCCGCCATATAGCCGGCGCGCTCGGCAAAGCCGCGAATCTCGCCGGCGGCATAGCGAATCGGCCGGCCCATCATCCAGCACAGCTCTTCGGCCAGCTGATCCTCCTTGGCGCAGAAGGCGGCGATGGCTCTGCGCCCGATGGCCACGCGCTCGGCCAGCGGGGTGCTCTTCCAGGCCTTCTGTGCCAACTCGGCCCTGGCCAGGGCCGCCTGGATCTCGGGATTGGAGGCCAGATGACGCTCGACATAAACCGAACCGTCGATGGGGGAAATACATTGCAGTTTGTTCATAACAGGCTCCGTTGGTGGAGTCGCAATCCACGCGCTAGCTAGCGTGCCGCGCTCGGCTCCCTCGCCCCTTCGGGGAGAGGGCTGGGGTGAGGGGCGTGGTCAGATGATTTCGAAATAGCGATCCAGCTCCCAGTCGCTGACATGCCGGCGGTACTCGCGCTCTTCCCATTCGCGGCTGGCGGCAAAGTGCTCGACGAAGGCATCGCCGAACAGCTCCCGCGCCGCCGTGGAGCCCTTCAGGCGCTGCGCCGCGTCCCATAGGGTGCGCGGCAGGGCCAGGTGCTCCGGGTGTTTCTGCGCATAGGCATTGCCCACCACCGGGTCGGTCGGTTCCCACTGCTGCATCACCCCGTACAGGCCGCTGCCGAGGGCCACCGAGAGGGCCAGATAAGGGTTGCCGTCGGCCGCGCCGAGGCGATATTCCTGGCGCTGCGACTTGTCCGTACCGGGAATCACCCGCAGCGCCGCGGTGCGATTCTCCACGCCCCAGGTAGCATCGGTGGGGGCCCAGAAACCGGGAATCAGACGCCGATAGCTGTTCAGGGTCGGCGCGACCATGCACAGAAACTCCGGCATCAGCCGCTGCTGACCGGCGAGGAAATGGCGCTGAATCTTGCTCATATTGTGCGCCTGGCTCGGGTCATGGAACGCCGACTTGCCGCTCGCCAGATCGCGCAACGACACGTGGATATGCCCGCTCTGCCCCGGGTACTTGCCCGACCACTTGGCCATAAAGGTGGCCATCAGGCCGTTGCGTTGGGCCAGCACCTTCATAAAGGTCTTGAACAGCGCGCCCTTGTCCGCCGCCGCTTCGGCGCGGTCATAGGCGATGGCCGCCTCCAGCACGCCGGGGCCGGTTTCGGTGTGCAGGCCTTCGATGGGAAAGTCCATGGCTTCGGCCATGGCCAGAATCTCGTGGTACAGCTCGGCGTGCACCGAGTTGCGGATCATCGAGTAGCCGAACCAGTCCGGGGTAAACGGCTTGAGGTTGCGAAAACCCTTCTCCCGGGCCGACTCCGGGGTCTCGTCGAACATAAAAAACTCATATTCGAGGGCGGCGAAGGCATCGAAGCCCATGGCCTTGCAGCGCTCCACCACACGGCGCAGGGTGGCGCGCGGGCAGACCTGCTCGGCGGCCTCGGCAAACTCGCAGATAAACAGCAGCATGCCGTTCTCGAACGGCAACTCCCGACAGGTATGCGGCAACACCCGCACCGGAGCGTCCGGGTAGCCGGTGTGCCAACCGGTGTACTGCGCGTTGTCGTAGAGCTGATCCTTCACATCCCAGCCCAGCACCACGTCGCAGAAGGCGAAACCGCTGTCCAGGGCGGAGAAGAATTTGCTGCGGCTCAGGTACTTGCCGCGCATCACCCCGTCGTTATCGAACACCCCGACCTTGATATGGCTGAGCCCACGTTCCTCGACGATGCGTTTGGCATCCTCGCTGGTCTTTACATCCCGCGGATTGAGCATAAACACCCCTTCTTGTTGTTATGGCCGACCTCCGGTGTCCAGCCTCAGGCAACCTCGGCGTCTGCGGCGCGGGGCAGGCAGCCCCCTGTACGCGCCGGGACGCAACAGCCCACGCCTGTTGCAACACTCGGTAAAAAGCCCACTGAGTGTGGTACAGGTTTGCCAAGTTGGCTGGCTCGCTTGGGGAAAAACCCGCAACCCCGTCGCAGGAACGCGGCAAGCAGCCGCTTAGGCACGGGATGCAATTGCGCGCAACCAAACGCATGGCTGAGCAAGCCGCATGATGCGGCTTGCCGGGAATAGGTAGGGTGCGCCGTGCGCACCGCGGACTCATTAACCAGGCTGGTGCACGGCGCACCCTACTAAATCAGGCCTCGGCACACTTAGATACCAACGTCTAAACGCAACACAGTAACAACACATAACCCAAACAAAACGCCCGCACTTTGCGGCGCGGGCGTGGTTTGCAGGCAGGTCGCGGTGCTCAACGATAGGGCGCGCCGGCCTTGGCCATCAGTGCGTTGTACTTCTTGAAGATGTCCACCACCTTGGCGCAGCGTGGGCTGGTCTTGGCGATTTCGTCCCAGAACTTCTGCGCCTCGGCCTCCACCGTGGCCCACTCCTCGGCCGGGATGGAGGTCAGCTCCAGCTTGCCGCCTTCCACCCGCAGTTGCGCCTCCCCGCCCCAGTACCAGTGCTGGCGGTAGTAGTTGGAGCTGTCCATGCACAGCTTGAAGAGGGTCTTGAGGTGCTCGGGTACCGCGTCCCATTTGTCCGAGTTGGCAAAGTAGGAACCGCACCAGGCCCCGGAGATATTGTTGGTGAGGAAGTACTTGGTGACGTTGGCCCAGCCCACGGTGTAGTCCTCGGTGATGCCGGACCAGGCGATGCCGTCCAGTTCACCGGTCTGGATCGCCACCTCGATGTCTTCCCAGGGCAGGGTCACCGGGATCACGCCAAAGCGCGAGAGAAACTTGCCGGCGGTGGGAAAGGTGAAGATGCGCTTGCCCTTGAGGTGTTCCAGTTTGGTGATGGGTTCCACCGTGGCGAAATGGCAGGGGTCCCAAGCACCTGCGCCAAGCCAGGTCACGCCCTTGACCTCGCCATAGGCCTCAGCCCAGATCTCGTTGAGGCCGTACTTCTCGAACAACACTGGCACGTCGAGGCTGTAGCGGGTGGCAAAGGGGAAATAACCACCGAATACCGAGATATCCACCGGCGCGGCGATGGAGTCGTCGTCGCTCTGAACCGCATCGATGGTGCCCCGCTGCATGGCGCGGAACAGCTCGCCGGTGGGCACCAGCTGGTCGGCGTAATACAGCTGGATTTCCATCTGGCCATTGGCGGCCTTGTTAAAGGCGTCGATGGACGGCTTGATCACGTGCTCGCCCAGCGCCGGACCGGCATAGGTCTGCAGGCGCCAGGTGATCTTCTTCGGTTCCTCGGCGTAGATGTGCGCCGAGCCCAGCGCCGCGGTCCCGGCGGCGCCGGTGGCCACGGCGGCGGTTTTCAGAAAACTGCGTCTCGTACTCATGCTGTTTCTCCAGTCTTGTCGATTCAGATGGCATACAACCGCGCTGCACCGGCCAGAGCGGCCGTGCAGGTTTTCAGGTGGGCAACCGACAGGCCGTCCGCGGACCCGCCGCGCTTGCGCCGGGCGATCCGCAACTGGCTGCTGCCGGTACGTCTGCGCTTACCTACTGCTCCTGAACTTTATAGCTCACCGCCCGTAGTGCCACTGCGGCAGCCACAGGGCGATCTGCGGGAAGAGCATGACCAGCACCAGGGCCAGGGCCATGATCAAGACGAAGGGGGTGACCGAAACATAGATGTCGCGCAGGCTGACTTCCGGCGGAGCCATGGCGCGCATCAGAAACAGGTTGTAGCCGAAGGGCGGGGTCATATAGGCGATCTGGCAGGTGATGGTGTAGAGCACGCCGTACCAAACCAGATCGAAGCCCAGGGCCCCGACCAGGGGGATATACAGCGGCGCGACTATCACCAGCATCGCCGTGTCGTCGAGAAACATGCCCATCAGGATGAACGACAGCTGCATCAGGATCAGCACCTGCCAGGGCCCCAGGCCGAGGCTTTCGAGAAAGAACGCCTCGATCGCCTTGACCGCGCCCAGGCCATCGAACACCGCGCCGAAGCACAGGGCGGCGAGGATGATCCACATAAACATGCAGCTGATACCCAGCGTCTTGCGCAGGGTCTCTTCCATCACATGACGGGTCAGCCTGCGCTTGGCCAGCGCCGCCAGGGTCGCCGCCGCAGCGCCCACCGCCGAACTTTCCACCAGGCTGGTGTAGCCCATGAGAAACAGCCCGGTCATGCTGAAAAAAATAAACAGCGGCACCAGCCCGGCGCTAAGCAGGCGCAGCTTCTCGCCCCAGCTGATCTGCTCGCGCTCCTCGACGCTGAGGGCTGGCCCCAGGTGCGGCTGCAAGCGGCAGCGAATGGCGATATAGAGGATAAACATGCCGGCCATCATCAGCCCCGGAATCGCCCCGGCCAGCCATAACTGGCCCACCGGCTGACGGGCGATCATGCCGTAGAGCACCAGCACCACGCTGGGCGGGATCAGAATCCCCAGGGAACTGCCGGCCTGGATCACCCCGGTGATCATGATCTTGTCGTAGCCGCGGCGCAGCAGCTCCGGCAGGGCGATGCTCGCGCCGATGGCCATGCCGGCCACGCTCAGGCCATTCATTGCCGAGATCGCCACCATCAGGGCGATGGTGCCGATGGCCAGGCCACCGTGCAGCGGCCCCATCCACACATGGAACATGCGGTAGAGGTCTTCGGCGATACCCGACTCGGAGAGCATATAGCCCATATAAACGAACAGCGGCAGGGTCAGCAGCGGGTACCACTTCATCAGTTTCATGGCCGCGCTAAAGGCCATTTCCGAGCCGCCATCGCCCCACAGCAGCAGGGCCGAAACCACCGCGACGAAGCCGATCGCACCGAATACCCGCTTGCCGGTGAGCAGCAGCAACATCATCGAGGAGAACATCAGCAAGGCTATCAGCTCGTATTCCATTACAGCGTTTCCCCCCGGGCCGCGGCGATATCCTTGAACAGGGTGGCGATGGCCTGCAGCAGCATCAGGGTGATACCGATGCACATGACGATCTTGATCGGAGCCATGGGCGGCGACCAGGCCGAGTAGCTGGTCTCCTTATATTCCAGGGCATACAGGGTCGAGGAGATGCCGCCGTACAGCAGAAACACCAGATAGAAGATCAGAAAGCCGATGGTGATGGCATCCATGATCGCCCGGGTACGAGGAGCCCAGCGGCTATAGAACAGGTCCATGCGCACATGGGCGTCGAGCTGCATGGAATAGGCGCCACCGAGGAGGAAGTAGGCGACCATCAGAAACTGCGCCGACTCGAGGGTCCAGGCGGCCGGCTGGGTAAAGGCCTTGGTAGCGGAGGAGTACAGCAGCACCCCGAGGATGACGAAGATCAGGTACATGGCGAACCTGCCCACTACCCGGTTTATGCGCTCTACCGCCCATACGAATATCTTGATGGCCCGAGGCATACCGCTACCTGCCGAATAATTGTTATTGCGTGAGACTAGACCAAGATCGGATAAAACCAACTGCCGCCCTGCGCTGCGCGCGGCACTCCGGTTTGCGCCTCAGTTATGCCGCCAGGCCTTGGCCAGCCAGTAATCCAGGCTCAACCAACGCCCGGCACCGCTGAAGAACAACGCCACCAGCATCACCAGATAGGTGGCGGCAAACTCGATGCCGTTGTTCAGCACCACCAGCTTGCCGCTGCTGGTCAGCCAGTCGTAATTACCGTGCTGCTTGAGCAACTCGCGGGCGCGCTCCAGCTTCTCCACCGAATCCATTACCCGCTCATTGGCAAAAGGCGCTGAGGCATCGGCAATCGCCTGCCAGCCGTAGGGCAGGTGCACGGCGAAGATGGCCACCAGCATGGTGACGATCAGCGGGATGCTCACCCAGCGCACCGCCAGGCCGAACAACAGCAGCAGCGCCCCGCCCGCCTCGGTCAAGGCTGCGGCCCAGGCCAGCAACTCGGGGAATGGCAGGCCCAGGCCCCAATCCGGGTTACCGAACCAGGCCGCAGTGGCGTCGATATCCGCCAGTTTGTGCATGCCGGCCATCCAGAACACCGGCACCAAGTACAGGCGCAGCAGCAACGGGCCGAGAAAATCCAGGCGAAGGGAAACATCCAGGGCGTCCTGGAGACGATTGAAAAAGCTCAGCATGGTAAATCTCCACAAGCCGGTGCTTGGCACCGAGGTTCAGGTACAGCGAGAAATTAGAAGCGCCAGATGCCCTGGCGCTGCCAGTCATCCAGCAAGTTCTGGGCGTTGTTGAGGTACTGCGTGTCGGCCGTCAGGCCATGCTGCTGCGCCAGTGCCAACAACGCAGGTTCAGCTGCTTCGCCGGCCTGCAGGCGCGCCGCCAGTTGGTAGGCGAACGAGCTAAGTTGCATAAAGCGCACCTTGTCCTGCCCATCCCGCCAGACCAGTAGGCAGGTCGGCTCGGCATCCGGCTTACAGGGTTGGAAGTCCACGCCAATACGCTGCACCGGCCACTGATAGGCCAACGGCCAGGCCAGTGGTGACCAGCCCTGCTCCGGCCGCTCGGCCTCGCTGACATCGAGGGCCAGCTCGACCCACTCGTAATGCGCCAGTTCGAGGATAAACGGCGGATCGCCTGCCTCGGCGACATAGCCCTGCTGCAACCAGGCGAGAAACTCCTCACTGATCTCAAGAAAGTACGGTGTGCGCGCCTGATGCTCGGCGATAAAGCTGCGCACCAGGCGCTGCCAGCGACTTGCCTCGATCAGCCGGCGCAACACCGGAAAGGCACCGCTGATAAAGCCTTCGATATTGTTGAAGAACAACGCTTCATATACCGCCATACGCTCTGCGCTAATGCCATCGAGCAACGGCTGTTGCGCCGGCTGACGAATACGCGCGGCAAAAGCGCGTTGTGCCTCAACGCCACTCATGTGCCGTACCCTCTGAGCGGAGCGGCAGCAAGTGCCGCAGCCGCTTGCAGCTGACGAATCTGCGCCACCTCGGCATACAGCTCGGCAATCGGTGGGAAGTTGAAATCGCGCTCCAGCAAGGTCGGGCGCACACCATGTTCGGCGTAGGCCTGCTCCAGCAGCGCCCAGACCGGGTCGATTACCGGCGCGCCGTGGGTGTCGATTTTCAGATCGCTGGCCTGGTCGTAATGCCCGGCCACATGCAGATAGGCGATGCGCGCACTGGGCATGGCGGCGATATAGGCGGCCGCATCGAAGTTGAAATTGATGCTGTTGACGAAGACGTTGTTCACGTCCAGCAACAGCTGGCAGTCGGCCTGCTCCAGCACCGCGCTGACAAATGCCGCCTCATCCAGCTCGCCCGGCAGCTGTGCATAGGCCGAGACATTCTCGATGATCAGCGGACGCTCCAGCACGTCCTGCACGATGCGCACGCGCTCGGCAATGCGCAGCACCGACTCCTCGGAAAAGGGCAGCGGCATCAGGTCATAGAGCTGGCCATGGTCGGCGCAGGCCGACAGATGCTCGCTGTAACCGCGCACACCGTGCTGCTCGAGAAAGCCCTTGATGGCCTTGAGCAGCTCGATATCCAGCGGGGCAAAACCACCAAGATTGAGGGACAGACCATGACAGAGCAGTGGCAAACGCTCACTCAGGGCACGCAACTGCTTGCCCAAACGCCCGCCCACGCCGATCCAGTTCTCCGGCGCTACTTCGAGGAAATCCAGCTCGCCTGTGCTGCAGCCCTGCAGCGCGCCAAGCAGGCCGCGGCGCAGGCCCAGCCCAGCACCGCTAACGAAATCCATCTGCATATTCTGCCCCTGCACACAGTTATTCAGTTACTCGGCTTTCTTCTCAGCGCCGCACTTGCCTTCACCGCATTTGCCCTCGCCTTCGGCTTTGGCTTCGCCACCGCACTTGCCTTCGCCTTCGGCTTTTTTCATCTCGCCGCCACATTTGCCTTCGCCGCAGCTGCCTTCGGCAGATTTCTCGCCAGCCGCCAGGCTGTAACCGCTGCTCAGCTCCTGCGCGGCGAACGGGTTGCTGGCAGCCTGTACGCTAAATGCTGCGCTGCTCAGCAGAGCAGCACCCAGGGTGGCAACAACGCTATTCAGGTGTTTCATGGCGAATCTCCAGTGCAGTTGAAAATGGGGCCAGATTGGCACCCTCGGCTCAATAGAGTGAGCCCAATCACTGGCGTTACAGCACCACAGGAGGAATTCACAAAAATCTCGGCATCGCCGAATACATCTGCTGCCACCCGCGCTAGGGCGAATTGGGTTTAATCAGGCATTAGCGCAGCAATAGCCACCTCAAAGAACAACGAGGTACAAGCCGCTGGCGGGTCAGATTCAGGCTGTAGGGCGGGGCAAGGGAGCCTAATGTTGCTGACGGCGCAACTCGGCCAGGCGAACGGCCAGGGCATCCAGTTCGGCGCTCTGCCCTTGCGGCAGCTGACGCAGTACGCCCTGGCTCAGGCGCATCTGACGGATAAAACGCCGGCAGCGATAACAGATGGCCAGGTGCAGACGCACGGCCACGCGCTGGCGCAGGCTCAAGCGGGCATCAAGCAGATCGCTGGAAAGGGCTACCAGCTCCTTGCAACTCAGCATTGACCGGTCTCCTCGAAATGCTCAAGGGTGGCATACACCTTGAGACGGGCACGGTGCAGCAGCACCCGTACATTGGAGGCAGAAACCTGCAGAAGGTTACAAATTTCCTCCAGCTCCAGCCCTGCACGTTCACGCAGGTGCAGCACACTGCCTTGCTGCTCGGGCAGGCTGGCCAGGGTTTTCTCCAGGCACTCGCGCAGCTCATCTTCGGTCAGTAGCGCGTCCGGGCTGTCGTGGTGCCAGGCATGGGGAGCCAGCAACCAGTGACCATTGTCGCTGAAACGCTCGTCGCCGATGCTGCCATGGGGGGAAGGCAGATCGTCGAGCAACACTTCGCGGCGGTTGTGCTTGAGACGGGTCTTGGCGGTGTTGGCGGTGATGGTCAGCAGCCAGGTCTTCAGGCTCGCCCGGCCCTGAAAGCCGTCGAGGCTACGCACCACAGCCAGCCAGGCATCCTGCACCACCTCATCGGCATTGCGGCTGCCCACAATGGCATAGGCCACCGCGCACATCGCCCCCTGATAGGTGGCGACCAGCTCGCGGAAAGCCTTCTGCTCGCCGGCCAGAAGACGCTTTAGCAGATCGGCATCCGTCATGCTGCTCCCGTAGGGTGCGCGGGGCCACCTTGGCCGTGCGCACCGCCTCCACGTCAACAGGGGCGCACCCCGAGATCAATGCTTGCGCAGAATCACGCTACCAATCGAATAACCGGCACCAAAGGAGCTAAGCACCCCGAGGCTGCCGCTGGCCAGGTCGTCCTGATATTTGTGCAGGGCGATTACCGAGCCGGCCGAACTGGTGTTGGCGTAGGTGTCGAGAATCACCGGCGCTTCGCCCGGCTCGGCGTCGCGGCCAAGCAGCTTGCGCGCGATCAGCAGGTTCATATTGAGGTTGGCCTGGTGCAGCCAGAAGCGCTTCACATCGCCGACATTCAGCTGGTTTTCTGCCAGGTGCGCGGCAATCAGCTCGGCCACCATCGGGCAGACGTCCTTGAACACCTTGCGGCCTTCCTGGACAAACAGCTTGTCGCGGGCACCAATGCCCTCTTCCGCGCAGCGGTTGAGGAAGCCGAAGTTGTTGCGGATATTGTTGCTGAACTGGGTGATCAGCTTGGTGCCGACGATATCGAACTGGTAGGCCGAGGTGGCCTGATCGGCGCGTTCGATGATCACCGCAGTGGCGGCGTCGCCGAAGATAAAGTGGCTGTCGCGGTCGCGGAAGTTCAGGTGACCGGTGCAGATTTCCGGGTTGACCATCAGAATCGCCCGCGCCTGGCCGAGCTGTACGCTGTTGGCCGCGGCCTGGATGCCGAAGGTGGCCGAGGAACAGGCCACGTTCATGTCGTAGCCGAAACCCTGGATGCCCAGTGCGGCCTGCACCTCAATCGCAACAGCCGGGTAGGCGCGCTGCAGGTTGGAGCAGGCGACTATTACCCCGTCGATATCGGCGGCGGTCTTGCCAGCACGCTCCAGGGCGTCCTTGGCAGCGCCTACGGCCATCTCGCAGAGAATGCCCCACTCCTCGTTGCCGCGCTCAGGGATGCGCGGAGCCATGCGCTTGGGATCGAGGATGCCGGCCTTGTCCATGACAAAGCGGCTCTTGATGCCCGAGGCCTTCTCGATAAAACCGCTGCTCGACTCGCTCAGCGCTTCCACTTCGCCACGGGCGATGGCCGCTGCATTGTCGGCATTGAATAGCTGCACAAAGGCGTTGAATGACTCAACCAGCTCATCGTTGGAAATACTGTTCGCCGGGGTGTAGAGGCCGGTCCCACTGATCACGACGTTATGCACGGTCATTCCTCTTGGTTCTTTGCCGCCCAGGGCGGCCAGTTAGGCAGTAAGCCCAAGGCGCACTGACCTTGGGCACATATTCGGGCTTACAGGCTCACTGTGTTCGATCCATGAAACGTCCTGTTACTGGCCGCAGAGTTTGCCACAGCCCGAGGGACTTCGTCCGCCCTAGCCATCGGCGCAGGTGCAAGAAAATGACGACTATTGGGGCAAAACTGCGCCGAACCCACAGCCAGACAGGGTGGCGCGCGCCATGGCCCGTACCCCACCCATCCGGGTGATAGCCGCCTATAGAACGATCTATAAGCTGCGCTATACCTCTAATAACAAAAAAGGTTCCCTTATGCGCAGGCTGTTTTTGTTGCTGCTGCTCAGTGTTTCGTCGCTGTCCCAGGCCGCCGTGGGGGTATTCCCCGACAGTTCCTTCCAGAACCTCGACCACGGCCTGTACTGGTTCGGTTACGGCGACAGCTGGCAGAAGGCCGTGCCAGGTCAGAGCAATGCCTATTTCGGCACCACCAAGCCGACCATCATTTATGTGCACGGATGGCAGAACGGCTCGACCCAGCGGAAGAACCGCGAAACCTTCAACCGTCAGGATGCCGGTGGCCCCAACCTGGACCTGGCGCACAGCTGGCTTGCGGCGGGCTATAACGTCGGCGTGCTGTACTGGAACCAGTTCGCCGACGAAGGCGAGGTAAAGGACGCCGAAGCCAAGATCTGGACCGCCAGCGGCCCGCGTGCCATGCGCTGGCGCAACAGCAGCGGTGTTTACAGCAACGGCCCCAGCCAGTCGGCCGGTGACCTGCTATTCAACAGCTACAAGGCCAATATGGCCGGCTACAGCGGCAACAATATCCGCATCCTCGGCCACTCCCTGGGCAACCAGATGGCCATCGTGCTGACCAAGAAGATCAGCGACGCGGTAAACGCCGGCAGCCTCCACAGCCGCCTGCTGCCCAAGCGCGTGGCCCTGCTCGACCCCTTCTACTCCAATTACGCCAAGAGCTACCTGGGCAACAAATGGGTCGGCGAAGTCTGCCGCACTTATGTCAGCGAGCTGAAGACCAAGGGGGTGATCTTCGAGACCTACCGCAGTTCGGGTGCCAGCAGTACCGGTTTTATCGGCGACAGCAACAGCGGCCTGATGAACATGACCGCCTTTACTGAACTCAAGCCCTGGTATTTCGGTGCTACCCAATTGACCGAGAAACACAACGCCGCGGTCTGGCACTACCTCTGGTCATTCAGCAGCAACCCGCCGCTGATCAGCGGTACCAGCACTCAAGCCGCATCGGCCAGAACCAGCGACAGCCGCATCGCTGCCATCATGAATGGCAGCAAGAAGCTGGTGCACGATCAGGGGGCTTATACCAAGGAACCGTCCGACGATAACTTCAAGGAAGCCAACCGCTGACATGCAGATGCCCGCCCGGTTCACCGGTGCGGGCTTTCCCCTTGCCGCCGCCCGTCCGGGCATGCGTACTTGACTATTCGGTCACATCATGAAAAAACAGGGCCGCATGCGCCTGCAACTACTGGGCGCTGCGCTCTATATCGCGATTCGGATCCCTACCCATGGCCCTGCATACCTGGCTGCTCTATCTCACTGCGGTGATCGGCCTGGCGCTGACCCCGGGGCCAAACGGCCTGCTCGCCCTCAGCCATGGCGCGCTCTATGGCCATCGCAGAACCCTGTTTACCGTCGGTGGTGGCGTACTCGGCTTTACCCTGCTGATGGCCCTGTCGATGCTCGGTATCGGTACCTTGCTGCAAGCCTCGGCGCAGGCCTTGACCATTCTCAAATGGCTCGGCGGTGCCTACCTGATCTGGCTCGGCATTCAACTCTGGCGCGCCCCGCCGCTGCACCTCGCCATGGCCGAGAAAACCACCGAACGCAGTGGCTTCAAGCTGTTTCGCCAGGGCCTGCTGTCAGCCCTGTCCAACCCCAAGGTGATCCTGTTTTTCGGCGCGTTTTTGCCGCAGTTTCTCGACCCGCGCGGCGACCTCTGGCTGCAATTCGCGATCATGGCCGCCACCTTTGCCGTGGTTGAAGGCTGCGTCGAATACCTGCTGGCACGCATGGCCCACCGCGTTCGCCCCTGGCTGCAACGCAGCGGTAAGGGTTTCAACCGTTGCTGCGGCAGCCTGTTTGCCCTGATGGGGGCCGCCCTGCCGATGACCCGCTAGCCAGCACGCCCGCCCCGCTACACCGCCCCCACAACCCCGGCGCCTGACCCGCGCCCCAAGGCTTGCCATGACCCCAACCACCGCAACTGCGGCCCCACGTCTGTCTGCCCGCGCGATCATCCTGATCGAGCTGGCCCTGGCGCTCGGTGGCTTTGCCATCGGCACGGGCGAGTTCGCCATCATGGGGCTGATGCCCAATGTCGCCCAGGACCTCGGCATCAGCGAACCCCAGGTCGGCCACGTGATCAGCAGCTATGCCCTGGGCGTGGTGGTCGGTGCCCCCTTGCTGGCAATCCTCGGCTCACGCCTGTATCGCCGGCACCTGCTGCTTCTGCTGATGAGCTGTTTTGCCATCGGCAACTTTGCCAGCGCCCTGGCCCCCGACTACCAGACGCTGATGCTGTACCGCTTTCTCGCCGGCTTGCCCCACGGGGCCTACTTTGGCGTGGCCATGCTGGTGGCCGCCGCCATGGCCGCCCCGCACAAGCGCGCCAAGGCGGTCAGCCGGGTGCTGATGGGGCTGACCATCGCCATCCTGATCGGCAACCCGGTGGCCACCTGGCTCGGCCAGTGGCTGAGCTGGCGCTATGCCTTTGTCATGGTCGGGGCCATCGCCCTGCTCACCGTGGCGATGGTGGCGATCTTCCTGCCGCTGGATAAACAGCAGGTGCGCAGCAACCCGCTGGGCGAGCTGCGCGCCTTCAACCGCGCCCCGGTCTGGCTGGCCCTGGCGATCAGCTCGGTCGGCTTCGCCGGGATGTTCTGCGTGTTCAGCTATATGGCCCCAACCCTGCTTGAAGTGACCCGGCTCGACGCCCGCTGGATCCCCCTCGCCCTGGCGACGTTCGGCCTGGGCGGCATCCTCGGCAATATGTTTGGCGGCTGGCTGTTCGACAAGTTGCGCTTTCAGGCCGTGGCCTGGCTGCTGCTGTGGAGCGCCCTGGTACTGGCGCTGTTTCCCCTGGCGGCGCAGTCGCCCTGGAGCCTGTTTCCAGCAGTATTCGCTGTGGGCACCATGGTTGCCCTGTCGCCGGCCCTGCAGACCCACCTGATGGATGTAGCCCACGGCGCGCAGACCCTGGCCGCCGCCTCCAACCATGCCGCCTTCAATATCGCCAACGCCCTCGGCCCTTGGCTCGGCGGCCTGGCGATCAGGGCCGGCTTTGCCTGGACCGTCACCGGCTATATCGGGGCCGCTACGGCCTTGGCCGGCCTGCTGGTGTTTTACTGGGCCTGGAAAATCCAGCCACCCGCCAGCTCCGTTCCGAGCGAGCAGCACGCGGCCACCCGCCCTGCGCGCCCACACGCAGCACCTGGCCCTTGATGAGAGGCCTGCTACTCCTGCTCGTCCTGGGGGCCGCCCCGCTGCTGGCCGCGGAGCGCCCGTTGCGCTTCTCGATCAACGACAGCTGGGCCATGCCCATGGTGCGTATCGAAGACGGCAAGGCAGTGGAAGGTATTCTGGTCGACCTGCAACAGCGCCTGGCCGCAAAGGTCGGGCGCAAGGCCGAGCTGCTGGTGATGCCGCGCCTGCGGGTACAGAACGCACTGGATACTGGCGAGATCGATGTGCGCTGCTACGTCAGCCCGAACTGGGTCAACAGCGGCCATTATCGCTATATCTGGAGCCTGCCCTTTATGACCCAGCGCGATGTGCTGGTAGGGCGCATCCCGGGCCTGGTGCAACCCGAAGATATCGAAAAGAAACGTCTCGGCACCGTACTCGGCTTCACCTACCCACGCCTGCAGCCGCTGTTCGACAGCCGCCAGCTGCTGCGCGAAGACGCCCGCACCCAACACCAGGTGCTGCTCAAACTGGAATCCGCACGCTACAGCTATGCCATCAGCAACGAGCTCAGCCTGCACTGGTTCAATCGCCAGCGCCCGGCGCACCAGCGCCTGCATACGCTCAGCGAAATCGCCTCCGACCCCATCGCCTGCATCATCCGCGATGACCCGGAAGTCCCCACCATGGCCCTGCTGCGCGCCATGGTGCAGATGAAACAGGACGGCGAATTTGACGCCCTGCTTGCACGGTATCGCTGAGCCCGCACGTGCTTAGCGTTGCGCAACCAGATGCTCCAGCACTTGCTCGACGCGCTGCGAAAGCGAGCCGCTCAGCCGCGGGTAGGCCCAACCTCTACGCTGCAACTCGTCCTCGTATCAGCAGTTCTGCCGAGCGAGCTGGAACAAGGCGAACGCAATCCCGCTTAAGTGGCACCGAGCCGCTCGCTTGCCACGCAGGTATTGCCCCTGATCGCCGCCGCGACCAACCAGTGGTCGGAAGCCTAAGCACATCGCCAGCATCCCACGCCGGGCCCCGAAGCCCCGGCCCGCCGCCCCTGCGGCGATAACCGATGCACCCTGGACGTCTAGCAGGCTACCTGCCGCTAGACGATAGTCATTGATCAATGCACGCCCTCTGCTACGCTCCGGAAGCGCAAGGACAACAAATTTCTTGAATCGTTCATCCATCTCCTCTTCGCTATCGGGCGTTGCGTTTATCCAAGCGGCTCGACACGGCAATCTGTGAGCCTGCTGTGCAGTGGCACCGCCTAGCTTTAGCCTGGTGCCGACTGGTATGTGATCGTTCACACGGAAGAGATCATGAGCAAAATTGGCGATAACGCTGGGAGCACGCGCAGTAACGCTGACGGCAACATCGAATTCCGTCGACAGGCGACCCTACTCAAGACCGGTGCCCTGCAAGACGCCATTTTCAACAGTGCCTATTTCTCCAGCATCGCCACCGACGAACAGGGCGTGATCCAGATCTTCAACGTCGGTGCCGAACGCATGCTCGGCTATACGGCGCTGGATGTGCTCAACCGCATCACCCCGGCCGATATCTCCGACCCCCAGGAACTGATCACACGGGCAGCGGCCCTCAGCCTGGAGCTGGACACCCGCATTACCCCGGGGTTTGAGGCGCTGGTATTCAAGGCCTCGCGCGGCATCGAAGACATCTACGAGCTGACCTATATCCGCAAGGACGGCAGCCGCTTTCCCGCCATGGTCTCGGTCACCGCCCTGCGCAACGCGCAGGACGACATCATCGGCTATCTGTTGATCGGCACCGATAACACCATCCGCAAGCAGGCCGAGGCGGCCCAGGCGTTGCTCGATCAACGCCTGCGCGACCAGCAGTTCTACACACGCTCGCTGATCGAATCGAATATCGACGCGCTGATGATGACCGACCCCCAGGGCAACATCTCCGACGTCAACCAGCAGATGATCGCGCTCACCGGCTGCACCCGCGATGAACTGATAGGAGCGCCTTGCCGCAAGTTCTTCACCGACCCGTTGCGCGCCGACGCCGCGATCAAACGGGTGCTCAGCGAGAACAGGGTCAATGACTACGAACTGACCGTGCGTGCCCAGAACGGCAGCGAAGTGATGGTGTCCTACAACGCCGCGACCTTCTACGACCGCGAGCGCAAGCTGCAAGGCGTCTTCGCGGCGGCACGCGATGTGACCGAGCGCAAGCGCTTCGAACGCGCCCTGCAGGAAAAGAACATCGAGCTGGAGCACGCCAGCCGGATGAAGACCGAGTTTCTGGCCACCATGTCCCACGAGCTACGCACCCCGCTGAACGCCATCATCGGTTTCTCCGAAGCGCTCAAGGATGGCCTGATGGGCGAGATGAGCGCCATCCAGCACGAATATATCGGCGACATCTTCACCAGCGGCCAGCATCTGCTCTCGCTGATCAACGACATCCTCGACCTGTCCAAGGTCGAGGCCGGCATGATGGCGCTCGAACTGGAAGCGGTGGACATGCACAGCCTGCTGACGAACAGCCTGTCCATCGTGCGGGAAAAGGCCGCCGCCCAGGGCGTGCGCCTCGAACTGGAAAGCGGCGAAGAGCTGGGCGTACCCCAATTGGATATGCGCAAGACCAAACAGATCGTCTACAACCTGCTGTCCAATGCGGTCAAATTCAGCGCCAAGAACGGCAACGTGACCCTGCGTGCGCGCCGCGTTTCGCGCGCCGTCGTCGGCACCCTGCCAGGGGTCTGGCCGGTGCACAACTTCCCCCTGGCCGATAACGAGTTCAGTGATTTTCTCGAAATCAGCGTCAGCGATAGCGGCATCGGCATTGCCCAGGAAAACATGGCTAAGCTGTTCCAAGCCTTTAGCCAGATCGACAGCAGCCTGGCGCGCAAATTCGAAGGCACCGGGCTGGGCCTGGCGATGGTCAAGCAACTGAGCGAGTTACACGGCGGCAGCGTCGCCGTGGCCAGCGCCGAGGGCGAGGGGGCGTGTTTCGCCGTCTGGCTGCCGTTGCGCAGCTTGGCGCAAGCCGTCGCGCCGCGGCCAACCCAGGAAGCCAACATCGCCATCCCGAACCCTGCGGCAGAGCCGCCTCAGCAACGTATCGCCCTGGTGATCGAGAGTGACGATCAGGCCGCCGAGCTGATTCGTCTATTGCTCGAAGCAGAAGGCTTCAGCGTGTTACACGCGACCAACGCCGAAGCCGCCCTGCTGTTGGCACCCCAACACAAGCTGAGCCTGATCACCCTGGATATTCTCCTGCCGGGTATCGACGGTTGGGAGTTCCTGCAGTGCATACGGGAAAACACGACCCTGGCCAGGGTGCCGGTGATGATCATCTCGGTTCTGGCCGACAACACCAGCAATATGGCGCTCACCGCCGGGGCCGCCGCTCTGCTGCAAAAACCTGTCAGCCGCACCCAACTGAAAGCCTCCCTGACCTCGCTGAAGCTGCACCCGATTGCCGAACGCACCCACACCGTACTGGTGGTGGACGACGACCCCAAAGCCGTCGAAGTGATAGCCGCATTCCTGCCGCCGCCGGCCTATGCAGTGGTACGCGCCTACGGCGGCAGCGAGGCGATCACTCTGGCGCAGCGCTTGCACCCCGACCTGATCCTGCTCGACCTGATGATGCCGGACGTCAACGGCTTCGATGTGGTCGCGGCCCTGCAACTCGATAACGCCACGGCGCATATCCCGATCCTGGTGGTGACCGCCAAACAAATCACTGCCCAGGACCGTGCCACGCTGAACGGCAATCCCGGCCAGGTCATTCATATCGTCGAAAAAGCCGGGTTCAATAAGGACCGCTTTATCGCCGAAGTGCGGCGTACGCTGTCACCTTAAAAGGACTTCACCGATGGCAAGCATCCTGGTCATTGAAGACAACCCGGCGAACATGAAGCTGGCCTCCCTGCTGATACGCAGCGCCGGCCACCGGGTGCTTGGCGCGACCGACGCCGAGGCCGGCCTGCTGCTGGCCCGTGCCGACCCGCCCGACCTGATCCTGATGGATATCCAGCTGCCCGGAATGGACGGCCTGGCCGCGACCGCCATGCTCAAACAGGATCCGCTCACCGTCGCCATTCCGGTCATCGCCCTGACCGCCATGGCGATGAAAGAGGATCAGGAAAAAAGCCGCCTTGCCGGTTGCGACGCCTATATCAGTAAACCGCTGCGCTACCTGGAGCTCTATACCGTGATAGACAGACTATTGGCCAAACGCACGCTGCCCGCGCTCCATGCCAAAACCCCCGTTGATTAGCCGCCCATGACCGGTCCTACGATTATTCCGTCCGTAACCGAGTCCACTGCCAGTGCCATGGCCACTGTGCTGATCGTCGACGACGAACTGCACAACCGCAAACTGCTGGAAGTGCTGCTGCGGCCCGAAGGCTATCTCACCCAGACCGCCGCCAACGGCGCAGAGGCGCTGGCCTCAATCGCCCAATGCGCACCGGACCTGATTCTGCTGGACGTCATGATGCCGGGCATGGACGGCTACGCGGTGGCCACCCGGCTCAAAGCCAACCCCATCACCTCGACTATCCCGATCATCATGGTCTCAGCGCAGATCGACCGCGCAGCCCGCCTGGCCGGCCTGAATGCAGGGGCGGAAGAGTTTCTGACCAAACCGGTCGACCGCGCCGAACTGTGGCTGCGGGTACGCAACCTGTTGCGCCTGAAAGCCTTCAGCGATTTCGTGCAGAACCATACCAGGGTACTAGAGCAACAGGTGCAGGCACGCGCCGCCGACTTGCAGCGTTTTCGCTCGGCGATGGACGCCACCGCCGATGCGATTTTCCTGGTGAATCGCGCCAGCATGCGTTTCTTTGAGGTCAATGCGACCGCCTGCAGGATGCTCGGCTACAGCCGCGACGAACTGCTGCTGCTGGGCCCGGCGCAATTGGGCGGAGGAACGTTCGAGCACCTCACACAGCTGTACGACGGCCTGATCGCGGGCAGCGACGCCGGCGAATTGTCGGAAAGCCAGATACAGCGCAAGGATGGTTCCCTGCTTCAGGTCGAGGTGCAGCGCCAGGCCCAGCGTTCCGGTGCGGACTGGATCATCGTCGACGTGGTGCGCGATATCACCGAACGCAAGGAGGCCCAAGCGCATCTGCACCGCCTGGCCCATTACGACACCCTCACCGGCCTGCCCAACCGCATGCTGTTCTACGACACCCTGAAAAAAACTCTGCTCCAGGCTGCGGACAAGCAGTGGCTGATCGCCGTCCTGTTTATCGACCTGGATCACTTCAAATACATCAACGACACCCTCGGCCATGCCAGCGGCGATGAGTTGCTCAGGCAGTTCAGCGACCGTCTGGTGCAATGCGTGCGTGTGCGCGACACGGTCGGCCGCTTGGGTGGCGACGAGTTCGCCTTGATCCTGGTGATGCAGGACAGCCAGCAAGGCGCAACCCTGGTGGCCAACAAGATCCGCGAGGCATTGCGCACGCCCTTCGACCTGCAAGGCCGCGAGGTAACGCTGACCGCCAGCATCGGCATCACTCTGCATCCCGACGATGCTGCGGACGCCGACACCCTGATCAAGTACGCGGACACCGCCATGTACCGGGCCAAACAGGCCGGGCGCGACACCTACCGTTTTTTCACGGCGCAGATGAATACCGAAGTGCTGGCCCGCCTCGAATTGGAAATAGCCCTGCGCAAGGCAGTCGAGCGGGGCGAGTTCGTGCTGTTCTACCAGCCCAAGGTGCAACTCCATAGCGGGCGGGTGACCGGCGTCGAAGCCTTGCTGCGCTGGCAACGTCCCGGACACGGTCTGATGTCGCCCCAGGACTTTATCCCGGTTCTGGAAGAAACCGGTTTGATCGTCCGCGTGGGCAGTTGGGTGATCGCCACAGCCTGCGCGCAGATCGCCCTCTGGCTGCGCTCCTCGGTCGGGCCTATGCAAGTGGCGGTGAATGTCTGCGGCCGCCAATTTATCGAAGGCGATCTGGAGGGCGATATCACCCGCGCCATCGACGATAACGGCATCGACGCTGACCTGCTCGAACTGGAACTGACCGAAAGCACGCTGATGGCGAACACCGCGCCCACCATCGCCTGTTTGCAGAACCTGAAGCAACGCGGCGTACAGATTTCCATCGACGATTTCGGCACCGGCTATTCGAGCCTGGCCTATTTACACCGCTTCCCCATCGACAAGCTGAAGATCGACATCGCCTTTGTGCGCAATATCACCTGCAGCCCGGACGATGCCGCCATCGTCCTGGCGATTATCCGCATGGCCCACAGCTTGAAATTGGAGGTGGTCGCCGAAGGGGTGGAAACCGCGGCGCAGCTGTCCTATTTGCGGCGCAACCGCTGCGATCAGATCCAGGGCTTCTATTTCAGCCCACCGCAACCAGTGGCCGCACTGGAACAGTTACTGCGGGAGGGAAAATGCCTGCCGCCGCCCCAGAATGAAATTCGTCCACCCAAGACCCTGCTGCTGGTGGACGATGAAACCCATGTACTGGCATCCCTGCAGCGCCTGCTCTATCAGGACGGCTACCAGGTATTGTCGGCGCGCTCTGCCGCCGAGGGCTTCGAGCTGCTGGCACTGCATCCGGTGCAGGTCATTCTCTGCGACCAGCGCATGGCCGACATGAGCGGCACCGAGTTCCTCGACCGAGTCAAGAACCTCTATCCCGACACCTTCAGAATCATTCTGTCGGGCTATACCGATCTGGAATCCATTCTGGAGGCGATCAACCACGGGGCGATCTATCGCTTCTACACCAAGCCCTGGGACAACAAGACCCTGCGCGACAACATCCGCGAAGCCTTTCGCCACTATTGGCTGGTGCACGACCTGCCGCCCGATTAGCCTGCGTGCCGCAGACTTACCCGCCCTACCGGCTCCGTCCCGGATACAACCAGGGACGGTTATGGCGCGAGCACGCTCAGTGGATCACTGGGTTTCGGCCAGGATATCGAAGCCGCCCTGGGACTGGGTGACGATACGGAATCGAGTCAGAGGTTGTGAGCGTATCGAACGCAGCAGCGACACGGCGGCTGGCAAGCTCGATCGAATCGCCATCATCGGGCTGCGCCGGCACGGCTAAGCGCTGCTACTCCACCGCATAGTAGGAGGCGAAAACCTTATTGTTCGCCCGGGTTTCCGGCAGCACATAGACAACGCCATTGGTTGCGCTGAAAGCTGGGCTGACATGACGGTCGAAGAACTCCACCGGTACGTTGATGCAGCCATAGGAAATCCGCTTGTCGTGGATATTCGCCGAAGCCAGGCGTTCGGCACGCCGCTCTTTGGCGTTACCGGTCGCGACCCGGTGCAGCGAGATGGCATTTTCATAATCCACCCAGAGAATTTCCTTGCCTTGAAGGTTGCGACCCAACGACACCACAAAACGCCCCGCCGGGGTGGTGCGTTCCTCCGGGCGAATGCTGGATAACTTGCGCGTTCCGATACCGGGCACGGAGTCATCCCCCACTGCCAGGCCGAGCAGCGCCGAGGCCGAACCGTTGAGCTGTCCGTTTGCATCGAACAGCAAGACCCGAGCCTGCGCCTTGTCAACAATCATAAAGGGCATGCCCAGGTTATCGCCCGAGTCGACAACCCAGTTCGCGGCCTGCCGCGCGGGCAAGGAGGCTTGTTCGTCCTTGAAGTTCGCCCGCCGGCGCACGACGCTTACCGCGCTGGCTGTTTCGGTCACCAGAGGTTGCTGCCCAGCCACCGGCTGAGTCAGCGTAAATGCTTGCCAGGGATCTTCCGCCCAGGCCTGTTGCTGGGCGCTAATGCTCACAATGAGCAGAAACCCCAGGCAGATTTTTTTTGCACCGCCCGCGCGACTGCCAACCGCTAGCTTATTGGCTTCTGGTCCGGGCAGCGACGGCAGAGAAAGGCTGCTTTCATCAGTGTTCATAGTCTGTCCAGGTGTTGGACAACCAACCTGTCCATAAACATCCGCTCATGCCACCAACATTCCCATTGAGTGGGCTGTGCCCCTGTAGCCAGGGCCCGCTAAGGCCCTGGTCAGGTGAAGGCAAATAAACTCTACAACTTAGTTGCGATCCTGCCTAGGCGGATAGATCGGCGTGACATAGCGTACTGGCGGCTCCTCTTCCTCCATTACCACGGGCAAGGCCGTTAGCTGGTCCAACTGGGCAACCTGCATATTGATCCCTGCGCCCTCTGTCGCGAAGTTCAAGCCAGCAGCCAGGAGTGGCGGCGCAGATACAAATTCGCGACCGGTATCATCGTCATAGGGGCTGGTGGTACTCGGACTGGTGACCCCTGGCAATGTCTCGGTCGGCAGCGTCTCCGTCGGCAGATCCGGCGGGGTCGAGTCGGGTGGCGTTGAACCCGGCGGAGTCGAGCCTGGCGGCGTTGAGTCAATGGGCGGATCGACTGGGTCCACTGGATCTACTGGATCTACTGGATCTACCGGATCGACTGGATCTACCGGCACCAGTTGGCTGATCAACAACGTGCCATCGACATAGTTGATGGCGTAGTTGTCTGCATCGAAAGTACCCGGAACTGCATCGCTGGGCGTAATTGCATAGGGGTTGCCGTCCACGGAGGCCGTCGCCACCGTGCCGGGGCTGGTCAGGGTAACCCCGCCAATGGTCTCACCGGCCACCAGGCCGACCGAGGTGAAAGCCGATGTGCCCAGAACCAGCGTGTCGCCGAATACCTTGGTGGCATCGTTGGCCGTGATGGTCAACGGGGCCGGGGTGATATCGGCCCGGGTGACATAGGTACCCAGGGCCGTGCCGAAGGGGGCAAAGAGCTCAAAGACCGCATCGAAGAAGGTGCTTTCATAAGTGATCAGCTTCTCCACGCCGACATCCTTGGTGTCGAACAGCGCGTTGCTGACCGCACCCAGGGCGACAGGAGGCGGCGCTGCGGTGACATCAGGCTCAAAGCCACTGACGGTAGCGTCGCGCAGGCCGTCGTAAACCTTGTCGGTGCCCTGCCCAAATACCCAGGCTTTGGCATCCAGGGCTCCGCCACCGGTCAGGTTCAAACCGTAGGCGAGGATTTCAGCGTTGGTCTGGGCGTAACTCACCGGATTGAAACGGATGCTCAGATCACCCGTACCGATAGTGATGCAGTTGATGCCGCAGGTAATCAGCACGGTGCCACCGAGAACCGCACCCGGCCCGGTACCGTCATTGTCGGCACGCAGGATGACATCGCCGGTGGTGACCGTCATGGCCGCGTTCAGGTTGACGTTCTGCCCGGCGACCGCGGTGAGGTTACCCGTGGTGATGGTCGTGGCTGCGTTGATATCGACGTCATTGACGGCAATAAAACTAAGACCACCGGTGGTGGTGGTGATGTCCGCATTGACGTTGACGTCGCGCCCGGCGTTGGCCACCAGGCTACCCAGGGTGGCGGTGATATCGGCACCCAGGTTTACGTTAACGTCTCGATCGGCGTTCAGGGTCAGCGTGGTCGGTGCCACCCAGGTGATGGCGTTCATCACCGTGATATCGCCATTACCACTGCCACTGGCACCGGTATTTTCCGTGGTCACGGTGATGTTGCTGCCGCCCAGGGCGGTCACTAGGTCATTGACATTGATATTGGCCACATTGACCCCGGAATCCGGGGCGAAGACGTTGCCGGTGGAAGTGGCACCCGAAGTGGATGCACTGGAGATGGTGATATCGGCCGGGTCGAGCAACCACATGCCGAACAGGCCCTGCGCGGCGCTGGTATTGACCTTGATACCCGACACATCCAGCCAGCCACCGGAAGTCTCAACCAGACCACCGTCACCCGATTGTGCACCGCCACGGGCAGTGACAGTGCCATAGGCGCGGGTCGACTCGTTACCCCAAAGCACCACAGTGCCGCCGTCGCCCTTGGTGATGGCATCGGCGTTGATGCTGGAGTCAGCGCTCATATAGGTGGCGCTGGCATTCGCCACCGCTGTGTTCTTGCCCTGGTAGCCACCGCCAAGCAGCACGGTGCCGCCGCCGGCATCGCCGGAAGCGTTGATTTCTGCGCCGACCAGGCCGACGTGATGGGCAGTCGCCGTAACGCTACCGCCAGTCTCCCCGGCATCGGTGCCGGACACATCGAGGGTGCCGCCAATATTCAGGGTGCCGCTCTGCATGTCGCCCATCAGCATGATGGTGCCATTGCGGTTTTCGATGCTCTGGGCGCGGATCACCCCGGTGTTGTTAACCACCGACTGGACCAGACTGCCCGCCGATCGAGCGGTCATCACTACCTTGCCGCCATCGGCCTGGATCATCCCGCCGTTCTGCACCAAAGCATCCACCGCGCCCTGGTTGACGGCGACATTGAGCAAGCCATCGCCAGCCACGTCGAGGGTGATGGCATCGCCCGCCGCCAGCGCCACAGTGCCAAGATTGGCCTGAATAACCCCCTGGTTGCTCACATTGGCACCCAGCAAGGCGACATAGCCACCGTCCGCATTGATCGTGCCCTGGTTGACCACACTGCCGTCAGCTGTGCCGGCAAACTGATAGTTGCCCGACATAAAGTCGCTGTCGCTCAGATTCAGGGTCGAGGCCACCAGGCCGCCAACATTGACCGAGGCGCTCTGGCCGAACAGCACGCCATTGGGGTTGATCAGGAACACCTTACCGTTGGCGTTGAGGTTACCCAGGATGCTCGAAGGGTCGGAACCCAATACCCGGTTGAGCGCAATTGCGCTGCTGTTGGGCTGAGCAAAAGTCACCGCTTCGCCCTGACCGATATTGAAGCTCTGCCAGTTGATGCTGGCATTCTGCGTGGTCTGGGTAATGGTCATGCTGCCGCCGCTACCGGCAATGCTGGCACCGCCAGCAGACACCGCGCCACCAGTGGGCAGGGCGTAAACATTGAACCCCGCAGCCAGCATGACAGAGGCTGCGAGCGATTTGAGGGCGAATCCCACGCCTCGGGTTACGCTGCTTTTGCGGGCACTGGCGGTTTTCTTGCCGCCACTCTTGGCGTGCTCGGATGCCGCAACAAAAGTGCCGCTCTTGGCGTTCCAGATCGACTGGTAAATATTATTCATGGCGTCTTCCTACTCTGTTTCAGGCGTTTTTGCAGGCGTGGTCAGGCCCGTGTTCGTTGCGGTACTGAATGCGCCGATCAAAAATATTTGACCAATTGCACCCAGAGGCGGCCGTTCGAATCCGGAGCAGCGGTTGCCTCCTCACTGCCCAGCTTTTGCGCGTAGTAAGCCTTTACAGAGAAATTGTTATTGTCGATCCAGTTGACACCGACACCAGCGCCGCTGAGGGTCCGGCTGTTGTCTGAGCCATCCCAGGGATCCTTGTTGACGGTGACGGAGCCGCCATCGACGAAACCGATCAGGTGCACTTGCCCGACCTGTTGGTCGGAGAACTGCGGCAGCAACAGCCTGGCCTCCAGCGTCGCCAGATAGCCTTCATCGCCAAAGGCCTCGCCCTGGGGGTAGGCGCGCACGCCGTACATGCCGCCAAGGGACATCTGTTCCGAACTGTCGAGATTTTTCGAAGCGACCTGCCCACTGACCGCGCCATACAGCGAGACCCTGTCGGTGATGTGTTGCAGGCGCATCACATGGAAACCCAGCTTGTCGTAGTGACCATTGCTACGCGCCGTGATGGAATCCGCAGCGCGGGCCTCGGGGGTTTCGATATCGAGCACCCCGGTGGACCAGGTCAGAGAAGCTGCCGTCAGGCCGCCACCGGCGAAATCATCGCGATGGTTGCCGTGCAGGCTGGCCATCAGCACATGGATATTCTTGTCGGTAACCAGCGGAATCGCGTCGATGCGGTCTTCGAAGGTTTTGTAGTCATAGCCAAGCTGGGCATAGAGGTTGCTTCTGCGCGAGCGCAGCAGCGGGTAACTGCCGAAGACGCTGAAGATATCTGCCGTGCCGTTGGCATCCAGGTCACTGAAGCCCTTGCCCAGCTCATACTCCATGCGGCTGTAGGCAACGCCTGCGGTGGCCTTGCCAAACTGCATCTGGTAGGCCGCACGCCCATAGTTCAAGCCATCAAAGGTGCTCAGCGCACGCAGGGTGGCGACATCACCCTGACCGGCCAGGTTGTTGATATTCAAGGTCGCGCCGAGGCGATACTCGCCGGTGTAATAGTTGCCGGCGTTGTCGGCATCAATGCTGCCGGTTACCCGTTGCCCAGGCGTGACATCAACGATCAGGTCGGCGGCACCGACAGACGCACCCGGAACCAGGGTCGAGCGGACGTTCACCCCTGGCGTGTCCGAGAGCAGCAGCAGGCGGCTCTCGAGCGGAGCCGAGTCGATCACCTCACCACTGTTGAGGCCATCGAGGGCGCTGTTCGCCTGTCGATCGGAAAGATTGCTCTGGTTACGCAGGCTGATATCGCCGTAGCGCCCCTCAACCACCGCAATAGTCACGGCACCCTGCTGGATCTCTTGAGCAGGCAGATAGGCCTGGGCTACGAAATAACCGTTCTCGTGATAGAAAGCGGCGATTCGTGCGGCCATTTGCTGCAATTGACCGAGGCTCAACTCTTCGCCCGCAGTAAACCCGGTAAGGCCGAGCAGTTCGGTTTCGGAGTACAGACTCTGGCCGGTCAAATGCAGTGAATTGACCTGTATTTTCGCCGAGTCCGCCGCCGGAGTGACAGGCACCTGGCTTTGCTCAACACGAATCTCGGGCTCTGCTTTTTGCAGGCTAGGGGATGGTGGTATTTGTTGGAGTTGGCTACCGCCGCTTGGAAACTGAGCGGCAAATACACCGGAACTCAATGTCAGCAGCGCAAACGTCATAAACTTTCTTTGCATTATTATATTACCCCTGGGCATGCTCTAACTGTTTGAAACGCGCCTAGCGAAAACCCGCAGAGGCCCGTCTCGCGTTTTTATTCACGCGAAATTCGTTGAAGGTGTTAAACAAACAAGAAGATGAGAACGCTACCCAAACAGACCCAGCGTCGTGCCGCGAACTCGAATATTAATAAAAGTTCACACTAACCACTTACTTAATTAAGCCTGCTTCGGCTCGCCAGCCGCGACGGCCCGCTAAAAGCGTTTACGGGCAGCTCTAGGCTGGGGCTGGCCCGTTTGTAGCGATCAGCAAAAAATCAACAACCGCCACATCAAGCGAACGACTGAGCTGTTGCCAGCATTCATAGCCAGAAAACTTCCGCTATACAAACAACCGTATCAGCAATGTATAGCACAGTAAAAAAATACGCTAGAGAATTTATCGAGATTATGAAGCGTGATTTATCGCAAAGACTATAAGTCCCTGACGGCCTACAGCTTTAGCAGCAATAAGAATAAATAAAAGTCCGTCATATGTTGGATAGCGCACATACAAAATTGATAGCACTTCTCACACCACTTAATAGCCAATAGAAAGTTACGGAAAAGTGTCATATACCTATAAAAAACAAGCCCCCTGACGCCACGCAGGCTATAACCCTATGCCTGTAGGCAACCATCATTGGCTCTAAAGCCGCGTGGTTTTACCCAACAGAGAGGTACCCGTTACTGCCCATCAGCAACGGATCAATGCTGGGCCTGCCCGCTAGGCAGATGAGGGGTGCATGGGCAGAAATCTTTAGGGTGCAGGCCTCAACAGAAACCCACGGCTATAGGCCAGGGTCGTCTTGCCCAACGGTTCGCGTAGACAGGGTGCGCCGTGCGGCGCACCTCAGATAAAAACCTATGACGGGTGCGCACGGCACACCCTACGGCGGCATTGATCTTTGCAGCGGTCTATCAGCGGGTTTCCGCCTCGATATCGAAACCCTTGCGGTTATCGCTGACGATGCGGAAGTTCTGCTTGGTGCCGGGTTCGACCTTGACCGCCAGCTCGCGGCGCAAGCGCCCCTTGCCGCACAGAGTGTCGTCCATCTCGTCGATACCGATGCCCAGCACCCGCGTGCCGGTCGGCACCTGGAAGCTGGCCACCTCGCCCATACCGATGCGCGCCGCCACTGTGCGGTCCACCAGAATGGCCACATAACAGCCTGCACCCATACCGCCGAAATCGCGGTTGACCACCAGTTGCCCGGCCTTGCCCAGGGGTTCCTGATAGCCCAGCAGACGGTCTTCGGGTACCGCAGTGACATTCTCCGGGTCGCCCCTGAAGGACGAGCAGCCGGCCAACAGCAACAGCGGTAATACGGCACAAATCAATCGCATGGGAGCCCTCCATGGGCGCAAGGATGTAAGGGGGATAAAGCAAAACGTTTCGAGTATCGGCCTAGCCGCGGCTAGCCTCAAGTGCCACCGCGCCCGGTCACGCTGGCCAGGGCTCAGTGGCCCATGCGCCGCAGCAGGCGCGCCTGCAATTGCGCAAGTTCGGCCGGCTCGGCCTTGACGCTGGCATGGATGCCCAGCTGCTCCCCGGCAAAGCGCGGCACGATATGCATGTGGATATGGAACACCGTCTGCCCGGCCGGGGCACCGTTGAACTGCGCCACCTGCACCCCGGCAGGTTCCAGCTCCTCCACCAATACCCGGGTCAGGCGCTGCACCACGGCCATCACCTTGGCCAGGCTGTCCACGTCGATATCCAGGATATTGCGCGCAGCAGAGCGCTTGGGAATCACCAGGGTATGGCCGTAGGACTGCGGAAACACATCGAGGAAAGCCAGCACATCCTCGTCCTCGTACAGCTTGTAGCAAGGGGCTTCGCCGCGAATGATCTGGGCAAAGATATTCTGCGCATCGTAATCGCCGTGCAGGCTCATCTGGGTTCTCCGTTAACCAGGGCTTGAGGTGGGCTAAACCATACCTGCTTGCGGGCAAAACCGCATGACAACACGACACAACGTGCGCCCATCGCCACCTGCCGGTATTGTCTGCACCTCACCGCTCTTCAGGATCCCCCCATGCGCTCACGTCTGCCGCTTACCGCCCTGCTCTGCCTCGCCGCGCTGTATGCGGCCGCCGTATCGGCCAAGGTCGAGGTGGAAGCCGCGCAACACCCGAGCCTGGGCCGGGTGCTGGCGGTTAAGGTCAGCGAAGAGATTGCTCCCGGCGACTACGAGGCCCTGCTCAAGGGCATCCAGGCCAACCCCGGCCAGTTCAAGCGCAAGATCGTGCTGCTGGACACCATCGGCGGCAGCGCCCCGGAAGCCATGCGCATGGGCCGCCTGCTGCGCGAAACCGGCTTCAATGCCCTGGTGCCGAGCACGGGCGTCTGCCAGGGCAGCTGCATCTACCTGCTGGCCGCCGGCCACAAGAAGACCGTCAGCGGCCATGTCGGCCTGCATCGTCCGCCCTTCTCCAGCGGCGACTCCGCCCAGGCCCAGGCCGCCCACCGTCACGAACGCTACAGCCCGGCCGCCTACTTCCGCGAAATGAATCTGCCCAGCCGTCTGGCCGAGGAAATGCAGCGCATCGCGCCGCAGCGGATGAAGCTGCTGTCGGCGCAAGAGCTGGCCAGTTTTGGTTTGAAATGAGCCTAGGCTGCAACGTCCCTGCATTCTTGCAGCGCCACGGATAAAGCCACCCGCCGCCGTTGTCATATCGACAGAGTCAATTCGACCGCCAGGGCGGGCGTTTATAGCGGAGGTACTGCAATGAAGGCGAAATCCAGGCCCGGCCTGTGGCTGGCGTGCATCCTGCTCTGTAGCTGGCTAAGCCCAGTGGCGGCAGACCATCGCCACGACGATGACGAGTGGGAAGAAGAGTTTCGGGACGGACCATGCAGGGTCAAGCGCGAGGCCGACGACGGCGACTACAAGGAAGAGATCAAGTGCCCAGGCGGTCGCGGGACCTACTGGCCGCGCGGCGAGTGGAAGGACGAATACTGGGAGCGCGGCTGCAAGGTAAAGATCGAAGCCAAGTACGACGAGTACAAGAAAGAGGTCAAGTGCGAGCACGATGACGATTGAGCGGTGCCGACAGCGCGCCCGTCACCCTATCCCGTAGGGTGGGCGGGGCCGCCTAGGCCGTGCGCACCGGCGTCCCCACGGAGAACGCCGAGGTGCGCACGCGACGGCTTAACCCTCGACGCTGCTCCACTGCTTGCTCAGGCGTTTGTCCGATACCGGCAGCTTGGTGCCCAGCTGCTGGGCAAACAGCGACACGCGGTACTCCTCCAGCAGCCAGCGGTACAGGGCAAGTTGTGGGTCGCGCTTACCTTCCTGACTGTGTTTGCCCAGGCGCGCCTGGTATTGCTCCCAGTAGCCGGCCAGCTCGCCGCTCCAGACGCGGTCGCGCTGCACCTGGCCGGCGATCTTGTCCAGGCGTTGCTCGATGGCCTTGAGATAACGCGGCACTTCCTTCAGCCACTGCGCCGGGGTTTCGCGGACGAAACCGGGATACACCAGATTGCTCAGCTGCAGCTTGATGTCATTCAGCGCCATGGCCTGGGCCAGGTCGATCTTGCCTTTGAAGCGTTTCTGCAAGCCGTGCCACAGCTTGAGAATTTCCAAGGTCAACTTGGCCAGGCGCTCGGCTTCACCGGTCCAGTCACCACGCTTGCGCTCAGCCAGGGCAGCCAGACCAGCGCCGTCGCGCGGCAGCGGCTCGCTGCCTTCGAGAATGCAGCTATCGAGGCTGGCCAACAGAATGTCTTCGACCAAGGCATCGACCCGGCCCAGCTCGCGATACAGCAGCGCCAGCTCGGTCAGCCCCGGCAGCTTGCCGCGCAGAAACTTCGCCTGCTCAGCCAACTGCTGCAAGAGCAAACGCTGCAGCGCACGGCGATGCTGGAACTCGGCTTCGGCCAAAGTCGGGAAGCGCCCTTCCTTGACCACGCCCGCCTCCTCCACCAGCGCCGGGTAGACGGTCATGGACAGGCCAGCGACCTGCTGCTGAGTCTTCGCAGCCACTTCGCTAAAGGCCTTGGCCTCCACCGGCTGCTGGCTCTTGGCGGTTTTTGGCAGGGCCAGGCCGGCCTGGGTGGCTTCGCTAAAGCGCGCGGTCAGTTCACTCAGATCGCGGCCTTCGCCCAGGGGCTTGCCCTGGTTGTCGACCACTTCGATATTCATGCGCAAATGGCTTTCGATCTGGGAAGCGGACTCAGTCCAGGCTTCCTCGCTAACCCGCGTACCGGTCATGCGCGTCAGCTCACGGCCAAGGGCTTCGGGCAAGCTGCCGTCGGCAAAGCTGATCTTGCCCAGGGCTGCGCCAACAAAGTCCGGCACCGGTACAAAGTTCTTGCGCAGCGCCTTGGGCAGGCCACGCACCAGGGCCATGCATTTGGCCTCCAGCAGGCCCGGTACCAGCCATTCCAGGCGTTCCGGCGGCAGTTGCGGCAATAGCGGCGCAGGCACGCGCAGAGTGACCCCGTCGCGCGGGTGATTGGGTTCGAAGTGATAACTCAGCGGCAGGGTCAGTTCGCCCAGGCGCAAGCTGTCCGGGTACTGGGCAGCGGTGACTTCCTTGGCATCGCGGGCGAGCACGTCCTCTTCGCGCATAAGCAGCAGCTGAGGGTTCTTCGCGCTTTCGCTTTTGTACCAGCTGTCAAAAGTCGCGCTCTGGTAGATATCCGCCGGCAGACGCGCCTCGTAGTAGGCAAACAGGGTTTCATCGTCAGCGAGAATGTCGCGGCGACGCGCCTTGGCTTCCAGCTCGTCGAGTTTTTCCAGCAGCAGGCGGTTGGCGGTCAGGCACTTGGCGCGCGAGTTGATCTCGCCGCCGACCAGGCCCTCGCGGATAAACAGCTCGCGACAGACCGCCGGCTCGATAGGACCGAAATGCACCGGACGGCGGCCAACCACAATCAGACCGTAGAGGCTGATCTGCTCGAAGGCCACGACCTGGCCGCGCTTCTTCTCCCAGTGCGGTTCCAGGTGGTTTTTCTTGATCAGATGGCCGGCCAGCGGCTCGATCCAGTCCGGCTCGATCTTGGCCACCATACGGGCAAACAGCTTGGTGGTTTCCACCAGCTCACTGGCCATCAACCAACTGGGTTTCTTGCGACCTATCACCGAGGACGGATGCACCCAGAAGCGTCGCTGACGTGCGCCAAGGTAGTCGCCATCTTCGGTCTTCTGGCCGATCTGGCTAAGCAGGCCGGCGAGAATCGCCTTGTGCACGGAGGCGTAGCCTTTGGCGCGTTGGGCGGCTTCGTCCTTGTCGGCCAGTTCCTTGGCCTGCGTCTGCTCGTTGTAGGAGCGGTTGGGCGGCACTCCGCCTTGGCCGCGATTGGCCTCTGGTGCGGCAACCGCATCGCGGCCAAGGCCGCTCCTACCCTGTGCGCTGTTACCTGGCGAGAGCTGCAAGTCACGGGTAATCAGCACCAGCTGGCGGTGCGCGTCGCGCCACTCACGCAGCCTGAGGTAGTTAAGGAAGTTCTTCCGGCACCAGCTGCGCAGCGCGCTTGAACCCAGGGCCTGGCGCTGCTCCTCGAAGCCGCGCCACAGGTTGATCAGCGCGGCGAAGTCGGAATCCACATCCTTCCACTGCGCGTGAGCCTGGTCGGCAGCCTGCTGGCGGTCAGACGGGCGCTCGCGCACATCCTGCACCGACAAGGCGCTGGCGATAATCAGGATTTCTTCCAGACTGCCCTGCTTGGCCCCTTCCAGCACCATACGGCCCAGGCGCGGGTCCACCGGCAGACGCGCCAACTGGCGACCCAGCGGCGTCAGCTGGCCCTCGCGGTTAACCGCCGAGAGTTCCTGCAGCAGATTGAAGCCGTCGCTGATGGCCTTGCCATCCGGCGGCTCGATAAAGGGGAATGCCTCGATCTCGCCCAAGCGCAGATGGAGCATCTGCAGAATTACCGCCGCCAGGTTGGTACGGAGGATTTCCGGATCGGTAAAGGCCGGGCGACCGTTGAAATCTTCTTCGCTGTACAGGCGAATGCAGATACCCGGTTCGACCCGCCCGCAACGGCCCTTGCGCTGGTTGGCGCTGGCCTGGGACACGGCCTCGATGGGCAGGCGCTGCACCTTGGCGCGGTAGCTGTAGCGGCTGATGCGCGCCGTGCCGCTGTCGATCACATAGCGGATGCCGGGCACGGTCAGCGAGGTTTCCGCGACGTTGGTGGCTAAGACGATCTTGCGTGCGCCCATCGGCGCGAAAATCTTCTGCTGCTCGGCCGGGGTCAGCCGCGCATACAGCGGCAGCACTTCGGTCAGGCGCAGGTTGGCCTTGCGCAGCACCTCAGCGGCGTCGCGAATCTCGCGCTCGCCAGGCAGGAACACCAGCACATCGCCGGGGCGCGTACCTTCGGCCTTCTCGAAGGCGCTGATTTCATCCAGCGTCGCGAGAAGCGCCTGGTCGACGCTGAGGTCTTCCTCGACGCGGTTGCCGTCTTCGTCCTGCTCGGCCGTCAGCGGCCGGTACCAGGTGTCCACCGGGAAGGTGCGGCCGGACACTTCGACAATCGGCGCGCCATCGAAATGCGCGGAGAAGCGCTGCAGGTCGATGGTCGCCGAGGTGATGATCAGCTTGAGGTCCGGCCGGCGCACCAACAGGGTTTTCAGAAAGCCCAGCAGAAAATCGATATTCAGACTGCGCTCGTGGGCTTCGTCGACGATGATCGTGTCGTACTTTTCCAGGTAGCGGTCGTGCTGGGTTTCCGCCAACAGAATGCCGTCGGTCATCAGCTTGATCAGGCTGCGCTCGTTGCTCTGATCCTCGAAACGCACCTGATAGCCGACCAGCTCGCCCAGCGGCGTGCCAATCTCCTCAGCAACCCGAGTAGCCACGCTGCGCGCAGCCAGACGGCGCGGCTGGGTGTGGCCGATCAAACCATGCACGCCGCGGCCCAGCTCCAGACAGATCTTCGGCAACTGGGTGGTCTTGCCCGAACCGGTTTCCCCGGCGATCACCACCACCTGATGCGCAGCGATGGCGGCCTTGATCTCGTCGCGCTTGGCGGCAATCGGTAAGGAGTCGTCATAACGCATGGGCGGCACGCTCAACCGGCGCGCCTCCACCTTGGCCCGGGACGCCTCGAAGCGCTGCAGCCACTGCGCCAGCTTGGCCTCGTCCACCGGGTTCTGCTTGCGCAGTTCATGCAACTGGCGGCGCAGGCGATGACGATCGCCCAGCAGGGTCTGGTCGAGGTTTTTCAGCAGTTGGTCAACGGCGGGCGTGGCTTCGGTCATCGGGTAATCGCGGGGGTGGGGTCAAGGGGAAGAGCAGGAGGGTGGCGATTGTCGCAGATTTAACCAGAGGAAAACGACCGAGTACGTATGGCCTCGATTCGCGGGCATGGCGGGGTGCCCGGCCGCATCACCCATGCGAAATGCAGACGTAGGGCGGACATAGCGCAGCTTTGTCCGCCAGCAATGGCGCAGACGGTGGACAAGGCTGCGCCATGTCCACCCTACCCGAGTTACGCCATCAGCCGTGCTTGCGCCGACGCCACAACCACAGCGCCAACACGCCAAGGGTCAGGAGTACCGGCACCAGGACGATATTAAGCAGTTTGAGGGTGCGCCCTAGGGCTTCGATATCGGCATTGAGCTGGTAACGCACGTCGCGCAGTTCCTTGCGGATCGCCAGTTTCTGCTGCACAAAGCGCTGCACCGCTGCCTGCTGCTCGGGGGTCAGTTCGAGCACCTTGCTCGGGTCATCGTTCTGCTGCAGGGCCGCGAGCTGCTGCTCGGTTTCCGCCAGGCGCGCTTGCAGGGTCTGCTCCTTCTCGCGGAACTGCACTTCGGCTTCGCGCTGAATCCGCTCCACCACCTCGAACGGCCGGCTAAAGCGGCCCCGCGAACGCACGCTGATCAGCGCATCGCTGCCGGCCAGGTTGTCCAGGGTGTTGATGGCGAAGGCGGCGTTGTCGGCCCAGGGCTGCGGGATGCGCTGGCCGAAGAAGTCCTGCACCTGCACCCACATGCGATCGGTGAGCATATCGGTGTCGGCCACGACGATCACGTTGATATTGTCGGCCTGCTTAAGACCATCCTTCTGCCCCTCAATGCCATCAGGGAAGGCCGTTTGCGCCGGGCCGCTGATGCGCGCGGCCAGGGTGTAGCGCTCGCCGGTGGGCTCCAGCTCGCGGATCAGCTCCTCGGGGTTCTGCAGCATGCCGAAGCGCTTGACATCGAAGGGCATGGCGTACTGCGAGCTGCTGATCAGCGGGGTGAACTGGGTCTTGGCCCCTTCCAGCGGTTCCAGTATGCCGGCGGTGGCCACGGTGATGGTTTCCAGCGAGGCGGTGCTGATGTCGTCCTGATCCAGGGCCTTTTTCGGCAGGCTCAGCCAGGCGGCGTGACGCACCGGGCGTTGGCCCTGGCCCATGCTGACCGACATGGCGTAGGAGCCGTCGCCGAGCACCTGCTCCGGCACCATGCGCAGCCCCCAGGCCTTGAACAGCTCGGGCAGATCGGAGGTCTTGTCGAGGACCATTTCACCCGGCATCTCGGCCTGGGTATCGGCCTCGCTAAAGGGGTCGACAAAGGTCAGCAGCTTGCCGCCGCGCAGAACAAACTGATCGATCGCATACAGCGTCTGCTCGGGCAACTGCTTGGGATGGATCAGCAGCAGTACCGACACCTGCTCAGGGATCAGGTCCACATCGGCTTTCAGGCTTTCGATCTGGAACAGCTGGCGTACTTCCTCGATCAGCATCCAGGCTGGCGTCGGCTGGCGCGCGGCCATATCGAAGCCGCCGTTAACCGGCAGGCCGGACAGCACACCGACCACCGGGCGCTCGGGTTTAGCCAGGCTCTGCACCAGGCGGCTGAGTTCGTATTCGAGGAACTCCTCCTGATCCAGGGCGAAGAACGGGATCACCTGGGTCAGGCCTTCGGCATTCTTGCCGGCCAGGCCGAAGTAGATGGAGTCGCCGCCCTGCTGCAAGGGGACGCCCTGCAGGCCGAGTTCGGCGGCTTTGTCTTCGTCCTCGGAGAACGGCGCGGGGTCGATGATATTCAGCTTGAGCTTGTCACCGGCCTCGCGCTGATAGGCCTTGAGCATCTCCTCGACGCGCTTGGCGTAGGTGCGCAGCACCGGCAGCTCCTTGGTTGCGGCGTCGGAGTAGAAGAAGTTCAGCTCCAGCGGCTGGTCCAGCTCCCGAAGGATCTGCCGGCTGCCGTCGGTCAGGGTGTAGAGCTTCTGTTCGGTCAGGTCCAGGCGAGCATTGCTCAGGCCCAGGCTGGCGAACAGGTTAAAGGCGAGAAACGCCAGGGCAATAAGTACGAGCCCGGCGCTGGAAAGCATCAGCTTTTTCATGGGCGGCCTCAGTCAGCTTTTTTCAGATCGATAACCACCGCGGTCGCGGCCAACCAGGCGGCGATCAGGGTGAGGAAATACAGCAGGTCGCGCAGGTCAATCACGCCCTTGCTGATCGCATCGAAACGGGTCAGAAAGCTTAGCGAAGCCACGGCGTCCACCAGCCATTGCGGGGCCCAGCCACTGAAGCCGTCGAGCACCATGGGAAAGCCGCTGACGATAAACAGAAAGCACACGCTGACCGCGAGGATAAAGGCGATCACCTGGTTCTTCGCCAGCGCCGACATGCACGAGCCAATCGCCAGATAAGCACCCGCCAGCAGCCAGCTGCCGATATAGCCGGTAAAGATCGCGCCGTTATCCGGCTCGCCCAGGTAGTTGACGGTGATGATCATCGGGAAGGTCAGCAGCAGCGCCAGGCCGGCAAAGGCCCAGGCGGCGAGGAACTTGCCGGTAACCGCGTCAAAACGGGTGATCGGCAGGGTCATCAGCAGCTCGATGGTGCCGCTCTTGCGCTCCTCGGCCCACAGGCGCATGGCAATCGCCGGCACCAGAAACAGGTAGAGCCAGGGGTGGAAGTTGAAGAATGCCGACAGGTTGGCCTGGCCGCTCTCGAAGAAACCGCCGAGGTAGAAGGTGAACACCCCGGACAGCACCAGAAAGATCAGGATAAATACGTAAGCCAGCGGCGTGGCGAAGTAGCTCGCCAGCTCGCGTTTGAAAATAACCGACAGCTTGGTCATACGCTCTCCCCCCGGGTCAGGCTGCGGAACACTTCGTCCAGCCGACCGCGTTCGACATTCAACTCACGCACCTTCCAGCCGCGCTCGGCGATCAGGGCATTGACCTGCGGGAAGATCACCTCCCCCGGTTTGGCCAGCACGCTCAGGCTGTGTTCCAGGGCGTTTTCCTCCACCCCGGCAACGCCCGGCAAGGCGGCCAGTGCAGCCTGATCCAGCGCCTCTTCGGCCACCAGCGTGACGGCCTGGTGGTAACGCGAACGGCTTTCCAACTCCAGCGGCGTGCCATCGGCCAGCAGCTTGCCGTGGGCGATCACCACCGCGCGGGTGCAGACAGCAGACACCTCTTCAAGAATGTGGGTGGAGATGATCACGATCTTGTCGTAAGCCAGGCTCTGGATCAGCTTGCGCACCTGGTGCTTCTGATTCGGGTCGAGGCCATCGGTGGGCTCGTCGAGGATCAGTACCTTGGGGTCATGCAGAATCGCCTGGGCCAGGCCGACGCGGCGCTTAAAGCCTTTCGAGAGCGTCTCGATAGACTGCTCCAGCACGGCTTCCAGCTCGACCTGAGCAACCGCCTTGGCCACCCGCTCACGCTTCTCGGCACCCTTGAAGCCGCGCACCTCGGCGATAAATTCGAGGAAGCTGCGCACCGTCATATCGCCGTAGCAGGGTGCACCTTCAGGCAGATAACCGATCTGCCGTTGGGCTTTGAGGGTGTCTTTCTGGATATCGAAACCGAGGATGCTGGCACTGCCCGAGGTCGGCGCAAGAAAGCCGGTGAGCATCTTCATGGTGGTGGATTTACCAGCCCCGTTGGGGCCGAGAAAGCCCAGCACTTCGCCAGGCTGGACGCTAAAGGACAGATTGTCCACGACGGTATGCTGTGCAAAACGCTTGGTCAGGTTTTTTATTTCGATCATGGCCTCTCACCATTGCGGTAACAGGCCCTGCTCGCGACCCGTGCAGGTGCAAGCCGGGCGTTTAAATGCCGGCGGACTATAAGGAGTCGGCCAGGGCCAGTGCAAGCCGGGAACCCGGGGGTCATGCCGTGCATATGCTCGCTCGGATAAACTCCGGGGAGTTGCGTAGCCGCACAAACCGCCCCCGGATTGCATCCGGGCTACCTGTTAGCGCAGCCCCGTAGGATGGGTTAGCCGCCCAGGCGCTACGTGGCCAGAGCGCATTCTAGGCGCGCTGCAACCCATCATGCGGCGTGCCTGCTGACGCCGCGTAAGCCAAGCTAGATTCAACGAATCAAGCAGTTACAAGATTTTGCCGGCAGCCTAGCGATCCGGCACACTACGCCCCCCGAGCAAATGCTCGTTTTGCCAAGCCAGCAGACTCCGTATGACCCGATCCCCGTTCCGCCGCCTTGTCTTTGGCACCCTGCGCCGCCTGCTGTACCTCTGGGTGCGCTCGGAAACCATCAACCAGTCGGCCTTTACCCTCAAGCTCGACCGCAGCAAGCCGGTGTTCTACGTGCTGCAGCTGCCGTCGCTGAGCGACCTGGCGGTGGTCGATACCGAGTGCCGCAAGGCCGGCCTGCCGCGCCCGGTGCTGCCAGTATCGGTGGGAGCGCTGGAGGAGCCGGCAGCCTTCTTCTACCTGACCCCAGAGCCGGACTGGCTCGGCCGCCAGGACAAACGCGGCACCTCGCCGACCCTGCAACGCCTGGTCAGCGCGCTAAGCCAGCATGCGGTGGACGATGCGCAGATCATTCCGGTCAGCGTGTTCTGGGGCCAGTCGCCGGATCGCGAAACCAGTCCGTGGAAGCTGCTGTTCGCCGACAGCTGGGCGGTTACCGGGCGTCTGCGCCGGCTGGTCAGCATCCTGATTCTCGGCCGCAAGACCCGCGTGCAGTTCTCTACACCTATTCATATGCGCGAGCTGATCGAGCAGGACAAAGGCCACGAGCGCACCCTGCGCATGGTCCAGCGCATCCTGCGGGTGCACTTTCGCAATCAGAAGGCCGCGGTTATCGGCCCGGACGTGTCGCACCGGCGCAACCTGGTCAAGGGCCTGGTGCACGGCCCGCAGGTGCGTCAGGCGATCATCGACGAAGCCGAACGCGAGAACATCAGCCTGGAGAAGGCCGAAAGCCAAGCCCTGCGCTATGGCAACGAGATCGCCTCGGACTACACCTACACCGCGATTCGCTTCCTCGAACTGGTGCTGAGCTGGTTCTGGAACAAGATCTACGACGGCATCAAGGTCAACCATATCGAAGGCGTGCAGGACGTCGCCCAGGGCCATGAGGTGATCTATGTGCCCTGCCACCGCAGCCATATCGACTACCTGCTGCTGTCCTATCTGCTGTTTCGCAACGGCCTGACGCCGCCGCATATCGCCGCTGGTATCAACCTCAATATGCCAGTCATCGGCGGCCTGCTACGCCGTGGTGGCGCGTTCTTTATGCGCCGCACCTTCAAGGGCAACCCGCTGTACACCGCGGTGTTCAACGAATACCTGCACACCCTGTTCAGCAAGGGTTTCCCGGTGGAGTACTTCGTCGAAGGTGGGCGTTCGCGTACCGGGCGCATGCTGCAACCGAAAACCGGCATGCTGGCCATCACCATGCGCAGCTTCCTGCGCAGCAACCGCCTGCCGGTGGTGTTCGTGCCGGTGTATATCGGCTACGAGCGGGTGCTGGAAGGTCGCACTTACCTGGGCGAGCTGCGCGGGGCGAGCAAGAAGAAGGAGTCGATCTTCGACATCTTCAAGGTTATCGGCGCGCTCAAGCAGCGTTTCGGCCAGGTCTGGGTCAACTTCGGCGAGCCGATCAAGCTGGCCGAATTCCTCGACGCCGAGCAGCCGGACTGGCGCAGCCAGGATTACGGCACGCAGTTCCGCCCCGAGTGGCTGAACAGCGCCACCAATCGTCTGGGCGACAAGGTGGCTCAGCACCTCAACGAGGCGGCGGCGATCAACCCGGTCAACCTGGTGGCCCTGGCGCTGCTCTCCACCAGCAAGCTGGCCCTGGACGACCGCGCCCTGGCGCGGGTGCTCGACCTCTACCTGGCGCTGCTGCGCACGGTGCCCTACTCGCCGCACACCACCTTGCCAGAGGGCAATGGCCAGGCGCTGATCGAATACGTGCAGAAGATGGACCTGCTCGCCGAACAGAGCGACGCCCTGGGCAAGATTCTCTACCTGAACGAGCACAACGCCGTTCTGATGACCTACTACCGCAACAACGTGCTGCATATCTTCGCCTTGCCGGCGCTGCTGGCGAGCTTCTTCCAGAGCAGCGCGCGGATGAGCCGCGAGCAGATCCTGCGCTACACCCGCGCGCTCTATCCCTACCTGCAGTCGGAGCTGTTTATCCGCTGGAACCTCGACGAACTGGATGGCGTGGTCGACCAGTGGCTGGCGGCCTTTGTCGAACAGGGCCTGCTCAAGTTCGAGGGCGACGTGTATATACGCCCTGCCCCCAGCTCGCGCGAGTTCGTTTTGCTGACCCTGCTGGCCCGCGCCATCGTGCAGACCCTGCAGCGCTTCTATATGGCCACTGCCCTGCTGCTCAACGCCGGGCAGAACACCATCAGCGCCGAAGAACTGGAAGACCTCTGCACCGTGATGGCCCAGCGCTTGTCGATCCTGCATGGCCTCAACGCCCCGGAGTTCTTCGACAAGAGCCTGTTCCGCCACTTTATCCAGAGCCTGCTTGATGAAGGCGTGCTGCGTCAGGACGAAGCCGGCAAGCTCAGCCATCACCCACTGCTCAACGAACTGGCCGAAGGCGCAGCCAAGCGCGTGCTGCCGGCAGAGATTCGCCTGTCAATTCGCCAGGTGGCCATGGATAGAAACGAGGACGTGGCCGAGACGGTGTAACCCCCAGCTGGCAGCGCACACGGGACTGTAGGAGCGGCCCATGGCCGCGAATTTGGCATGCCCGACAGCCTTATCGCGGGCATGGACTGGGCGTCCCAGCCGCTCCTACGTGTTGCGAGACTTGCACAGACGTAGGGTGGATGACGCCTTTCTCATCCACCATGCGATTTGGTGGATGGATAAAGCGTCATCCACCCTACGAGCTGCAACAGGCCGCTTCCCGCAGGGTTCATGTTTCGATTTATCCACCAAGGCCCCGGATTGCGCCAGGGCTTATCCAGGCTACAAAAACCTCCAGGCAGCCCGCCCCATGCCCCCAGATAACGACAAAACCGCCAACCCGTCCCGCGCCGAATTCCACCAGGCCAACCAGTCCCGCGCCGAGGCCGAAGCTCAGCGCCTGCTGGCGGCCAAAACGGAGTTGGGTGGGCGCTGGCTGGCCTGGGTAGCCGCAGAGCTGTATGCCCTCAAGCCCGCCGCCTACGCGCAGATGGTGCGCCGCGAGCTGCAGCGCTTAAACGCCGATTAAGTAGGGTGCGATGCCTTGCGGCGATGCGGGGGTGCCGCGGCCCCGTAGGGTGCGCTGCGCGCACCGGGGTTAACCGCCGATCTTCCAGGCCACCAACCGATCAAGCCGTTGTCGTAAGCGGGAGATGCATGTGGCGAATAACCGCGCAAGCCGCGGTGCGCACGGCGCACCCTACAGACATCTGGCTCGTAGCCTTTAGAGCAGGAGACGCAGCTCTTCGGGCGGCATCGGCCGATTGAGTAAGTAGCCCTGGGCCTCATCGCAGCCATATTGGCGCAAGAGCTCCAGCTGCTCCTGGGTTTCCACGCCCTCGGCGGTCACGGTCAGGCTCAGGGCGTGGCCGAGGCCGATAATGGCCTGGATAATCGCCTTGCTATCGTCGGCGGCGTGCAGGTCGGTCATAAAGCTGCGGTCGATCTTCAGGCCATCGAAGGGGAAGGCTCGCAGGTAACTGAGGGAAGAGTAGCCGGTGCCGAAGTCATCCATGGACAGCCGCACCCCCAGACCTTTCAGCTCCTGCATCAACACCAGAGCCCCCTCGGCATCCTCCAGCATCACGTTTTCGGTCAGCTCCAGCTCCAGGCGTCCGGGTGGCAGCCCAGTCTCTTCGAGTGCGCTGCGAATCTGCGCCACCAGCTGGCCACCGCGAAACTCCACCGGCGACAAATTGACCGAAACAATCAGCGCCTCGCTCCAGCTCAAAGCTTCGCGACAGGCCGCACGCAGCACCCAGGCGCTGAGTGGAATGATCAGCCCGGTGCTTTCGGCAATCGCGATAAAACTGTCCGGCCCCAGCAACCCACGCTGCGGATGCTGCCAGCGCACCAGCGCTTCGGCTGCCATCATGCGCAGGCCGTTGACGCTATAGCGGGGCTGCAGCACGAGGCTCAGTTCCTCATTGGCCAGGGCGTGGCGCAGGTCGTTCTCCAGTTGCCGGCGCTCGATCACCCGCTCGTTCATATCATTGGCGTAAAAACACCAGGCACTGCGCCCGGCACCCTTGGCCTGGTAGAGGGCAATCTCGGCAAAGCGCAGCAATTCATCAGCCTGGCGGGTGTCGGTCGGAGCCATGGCCACCCCAATACTGGCACCGAGGAAAATGCGGTGATTATCGATCTCGAAAGGCTGCTCGATTGCGCCGATCAGGCCCACACAGAGCTGCTCCACTTCCTCCGCGGCCGAGATGCCGCTGACGATCAGGATAAATTCATCGTTGCCCATGCGCGCCACCAGGTCACCCTCGTGCAAGGCCAAACGCAAACGCTGGGACACCTCGGCCAGCACCTGATCGCCCACTTCATGACCGAAGGAGTCGTTGACCGGCTTGAACCGATCCAGATCGATGCTCAGCATCACCAGCGGCTTGGCGGCCGAGGGCAGCGCCTTGAGTTTGGCTTCGAGGAATTCCTGCATACGGTGGCGGTTGGGCAGGCCGGTCAGCGCATCGTGCAATAACAGGTGTTCGATACGCGCCTGGGCCTGCAGCTCTTCGGTGATATCGCTGACCGTACCGCGATAACCACCCGCCGCCTGACCGTCCGCGATACGCCGCAATGACAGATGGCAGGTGCGCAACTCACCATCGCAAGCGCGGTAATGGCATTGGCGACTATGACTAACTGTTGCTCGGCTGCTACAGGTCTCCAGCCAGACATCCAGGCCGCCAGGGCACTGCATCAGCTCGCCCAGCGGATGACCGAGCCAGGCGCTTGCCGCATGCCCGGTCAGCGCCTGGAAGCGGGTCGACAGATAGGTCAGGCGCAACTCGGCGTCGGCCTCCCAGATCCAGTCCGTAGCGGCCTCGGCCACATCGCGAAAGCGCACTTCACTGGCGGCCAGAGCCTGCTGGCTGGCATACAGCGAGGCGTAGCTGGCATCCACCTCCCTTGCCGAAGCAATGGCCCGGCGCAGGGTCAACCAGGTGATCAGGGCAAAGATCGTCCCGCCCAAGGCGAGCAGCGGCAGAATCCAGTACAGCAGCTGACGGCCAGGCTGCGCAGGCTCCCAGCGCAACAACAGCGGCTGCGCGCCCACACTGGCCAGCGTCAATGCAGGCGTGGCCTGGGCATCAACAGGGTCGGTGGCCAAGCGCAGGTTTGTGACGCCAAAATCCTCACCCAGGGCCTGCAGCTTCTCCGGGCTGAGCAGATCAACGAAGAGCAACAGCGAGGGCGGCCCTGCCAACGCGCTGACCTGAGGGTCGCCGCCGGTGGTCAGGCCGGTGACGGCCAGCAGCGCGGGTTGCCCGTCAACCTGTACAAAGCCCACCACTGGCTCTTCATCCTCGGTTTGCCCACGGGCCTGCTCCAGCAATTCGGCTACGTCTTGCTTTAGCCATTGCGCCAGCGAAACCGCCACCCGCTGGCCATTGACCACCGCATAAGCAGTACGACCTTGAGGGTCGAGTACAAACACGCCCTCATAGGCGAAATCCTCGAACAGGCTGGGGCCGAGGTTCTGCCGGATATAAGCCCACTCGTAGTCGACCGTGACATGCAGATTCTGATAGGCCTCCCCCCAGTAGGCGTAATCCCTGAGGGTCGCCAACATCGACTTTTCCCGAGTCTGGATGGCCTTGTCGACATAGAACAGGCTCTGCTGGGTCGCGCGCGTATTCTGCTGCAGGGCAATCTGCACCAAGCCCACACTGGCCACGACGAACAGCAGCAAAAGCAGCGCAGCCATAAACAGCAGGGCGTGGCGAGTGACATCTAAAGTGGCAGCAGCTTTGCCGGGGTTGCGGCCCAATTCGGCGGGTGGCGGCATTGAGAATCCTTAAGGCCTGTCCATAGCCGCGAGTAAGCGGGAAAACCCCCTGTCTTGCCCGAGCATAGCAGCATTGAAACACCCTGCGAGTAGCCAAAAGCCACTGCTGCGCAGGCTTTAAGGCTAGGGCATCACAATTCCTTCACAGGCCCCGCTGCGGCCCACTACGCGGGGCCAGAAAATAGTTCGGCACCGCTCAAACTCAAGTCTTTTGCTGACACTGTCACGCTCCGCTAAGCTCGCCCTATCTGTCTCCCAAGAAGGATCGCCCCATGCTGCGCATTACCACCCTCGCCGCCGCTCTTGCACTTTCCACCAGCGCCTTCGCCCTGTCCCTCGCCGACCTGAGCCAGACCGACGCCAGCGGCGGCCTCAAGGACGCCCTGATCCAGAGCGCGCAGGTGGCAATCCAACAACTGGGCGCGCCCGGTGGTTTCAGTAATAACCCGGACGTGCGCATCGAACTGCCCGGCGACCTCGGCAAAGCGGCGCGCACCATGAAGATGATGGGCATGGGTGCCCAGGTGACGCAGCTGGAAACCAGCATGAACCAAGCCGCCGAAGCGGCCGTACCCCAGGCCCAGGCCCTGCTGGTGGAGTCGGTAAAGAAAATGACCGTACAGGACGCCAAAAGCATCCTCGCCGGCCCGCAGGATTCGGCCACCCAGTACCTGAACAAGACCAGCCGCGAACAGCTCCGCGCCAAGTTCCTGCCCATCGTCCAGCAAACCACCGCCCAGGTCGGCCTGGCCCAGCAATACAACAGCTTCGCCGGCCAGGCTGCAGCGTTCGGGGTGATCGACGCGAAAAGCGCGAATATCGAAAGCTATGTCACCGAGCAGGCGCTGGACGGGTTGTTTGAAATGATTGCCCAACAGGAAGCCAGCATTCGCCAAAATCCGGCTGGGGCGGCGACCAGTTTGGCTAAGAAGGTGTTTGGGGCGTTGTAGGAAGGGTTGGGTAGATGTGAAAAGCCAGACCTTGGGGTCTGGCTTCTTTGGCACTGCAGAAATCTGATTTATTGGAAAATAAAACTGCCCCCTTTCCCCTTATTCAAATTTCGAATTAAAACAATTTTACACCCCATAGATAACCAAAAAATATTAGGTATCTATGCAGCAAAAGGAATACAGGTTAACCAAAATTAAGGGTATGCATTCCTTTTGCGTAGAATGGCCCGACGCATACATCAGAATGATTAAGACCTGGGTCAATCATGGAGGTAGTAAAAATCACTTGATACTCATCTTCATGATATTCACGCATAGACTCAAAAATAAGCCTCTGGAAATTCTGACTTCTTTCGGGAGCCATTCCTTTGTCTTCAATATTATCCATTAGAAGCAGACGAGGATATCGGAAGGTGGAATCTCTCAACGACTGTTGCAGAACAGACAAATGAAAACTGTTCTTCACTACAGTTTCTGAACTCGAAGAAAATTTAGAGCGCCCATCGACCAACATCAAATCTCGACCAAAATCAAATTCAAAACTCTTTGGCTCTATGAAGGACGGCTCATATCCCCCGTCTTGCTTCAATAGAGCCACAGTCAATTCAGACATACTAGATTCAACAGAACCTTTCCTCTCTTCATTAAATGATGCCTGCTGAATCAAAATATCTTTAATAGAACTTATCTCAGCATTTAACTTCTCTTTCCTAGAAACCAAGCCTTCAATCGTTGAAATCAGCTTGACCTTAGACTTTAGATTATTAATCCTCTCCTCAGTCGCCCCGATCTCCATTGACAACTGATTTAACTTTAATATTTTCTCACTAGTGACAACGAGTGCATTTCTATGCAAGCCCTTTACAGTAGAGAGCCTATTAATTTCAATAGCAATTAGGTTGTCTAGTTCAGCCAGACGAAGCCTGTATTCTTCAAGGACCTTTGTGCTTTCTCTTTTCTGAAAATTTAGTTCATTCAAAGCAGCAAGATAAGCCCCATGCTTGCTTTCATCATCAACAACCCCCTTGCACAGATGACAACTCTCAGAAGAGGATTCAACTAGAGGTGACAGACAGGATGGGCAATATTTAAACTGCACCCCGCCAAAAAAAGTTGAAGCTGCTCTAGATTCTTGCAAGGCTTTTATACGCTGATCTATAGACTGAATAAAAAGCTCAGATTCAACCACCTCATCATGCAGCTCTGCTCGGCGCTCCGTTCTAATGCCGATCTCTTTTGCCAAACCAGCAATCTCGCTAGCGAGCTGTTCAGCTTGTCTTTTATGTTCCCCCCCAAGAAAATCTTGTGGCAACAACATGGCTTGCTCTCTTTCGAGCATAAGCCTAGATAAAGTTTCACCGGCCTCTTTCAGCTCATTCTCAAGATGACCAGCCCGTAAAACCCCTTCCGTAGGGGATATAAACTTATAAACAGAGTCAAGCTGACCATAGATTTTATTGAACTCAGCCTCTGCCCGAGAAAGTTTCTGCCTAAGCTCATAAGAGTCTAATTGATCGATGCCCAGCAGAAACTCGCCAATGGCTTGTCGCATACTTGCTTTATCGAAAGCAGGCTCAGATCGCAAGATCTTGTTAACCGCTGTGCCTTGGTCTACGTAGATAAGTCGTAGAACCTGATGCATGGTCAGTGACTCACCCTCTTCGGCCTTGTGGGCTGGCCAACCAAGGAGTTCGAAAAACTGCTGTGAAAAACTGTGCTTATTTTCCGTACGCACAGCGCCATATTGGCTCCAATCAGAGCTTTTTTGAGACGATTCATATTCGCCAGAATACATCATTATCGGAGGGCGCTTACCCGGCTCGATATGACGACAAATAGTAATTGGCCTACCATTAATAAAAAGCTCAAGTACAACCCACTCACAAGAAGCCGCCTCAATGGTCCAGCGGTCCTCTTTAAGATCCCCTCCCAAACCATAAAAAATAAGGTCCATGAGGGTGGATTTACCAACACTATTGACGCCACGAATAATATTGACACCCAAACTGAAGCTTTGATCATAGACAGCTGAGCTGCCCTTCATAATCAGAAAGCGCCTAATAAATAACGTAGATTTATTTTGAGATGACATCATACCGATACTCCATCAACCCCGAGCGATTCTTAAGACCAGAAGCTCCATTGAACTCAACATCTGGTAAAGCATGAGAAATTATCTTATACGCCATACCATTAACGAACTCATCAGCCAAAACAAAGCCAATAAACTCGTCCGGCAACATATCCTTGTTAAGCTTAATTTCGCCCCTTTCAAAACCCTCTCTATCAACAATACCCTTAGCGACCAGCTCCATAATTGCTGACCGCTGAAATTCTTTCAGATCAAAAAACAGACGTGCAGGATTTGAAATATCCTCAAACTGGTCAGGAATAGCTTTAACTTTCCCCTTATACTCCTTAATAGATACAGGCCACGGCTCAATTTTCTTCAACTGCGCAGGAAATAAATAAAAATAATCAAGAACTCTAAGAACATCCCAGGCAACTGAGTTACCTTTAACACCCATCAGTATTGCAATTACACGATAAACACAATGACTAGCATCAAATGCAGGATGATAAATTAGCATTTAAACCTCCCACACCAAGTGACATTTGCCAGTCAGAAAATACAGCATCCCATAAATCAAATGCATATCTATCGATGGGTCAACCTGAGAAACCTCAGAATATACCACCGAGACAATTTCATTAAGAATTGCCATATCCACTACGTGAGATGGTGTATCTATCCGCAACAAAGGCCGAATCTGAACATCGAACTGGACATGCAATTTCTGCAGCACATAATAATATATATACTGCCGCCTCCCTGCCATTTGACCACGCGAAATCCGCTTAACAAATCTATCTTTATGCTCAATGGCAGACTCAATAAGATCTTCACGACCACCATTTATCAGCTTATTCTCAAGACCAATAACAGGCCTTCCAGAATGATCATTTACATAGTACTCAAATCTTTCTAGAAAATCCGCGAACTCCTCATCTTGAGCGCTTAGAGTTTCAAGTTGCTTAATTGCGCCTCTCAACAACTCAGGATCGGGAGCAGGCGGACTTATAGTAATCTCGTAATTATTCCCACCAATAACGGAGCCTTTAACAGAGGAGTTAACAACCTTGACTGTCGTCATGGACGATCCTTGTATGAGACCTTATCACCGCCTACTACATCCCCGCCGACAGTTGAATCCTCAACAACAATAACTCTCCCACCTGTACCAGCCTCTCGCTTAACCAGCCTCAGCCCATAACCTAAAAGCAAAAAACAAAAAACAAACACGGCTATAACGATTATTAACAACAAGGTGAAACGCTGCCAGGGAAGCACTCCTTCCAGCAACTCAGAGTTAAGAATAGCGGAATAACACTGACTAAAAACAAATGCAGAAACAGCGCCAGCTCCGAGCACTCTCAAAGCAGCATGCCAAAATCCGGACATACGCAATCCTTCCTAAGCAGTTGGAATCAAATTAAATTCGCTGTTTTACGAAATTTAAATACAAGTAAGAGCCAGACTTTAAGTGTTTGGAATACCTGTAGATAGAGAAAAAGGTCATCCTTAGCCCCAGAGCAATTCCATAAAGGCAAAATGCCTGCAGAGGTGAAGTTACAGGGTGAACCACGTCACGTAAATAGGCGGGTAGTGACTACGTCAAGCCATTTTTCTGGAAAGCTTTTTTCTGGTGAGGTCGGCGGCCTGCTGAGAGGCTCGCTCTATGGGCCCTGAGGTTCACTATGGCCACCCTCAAGCGATTCATAATGCTGGGGTCCGGGGGCAAGCTCGTAGGATGGGTTGAGCAGCGCGATACTCATCAAGCCTCTAACACCCGTCGCATCTGCTTTGCCTGTGAGTCACCCTTTCGCCCTTACGGCGAGTTACTTGATTCGCTGCGCTCACCCTGCGGGCCAGCCTTCGGCTGTTACTGCGCTTCGCTCCGTATCTCTTTACTCGCGCAGAAAGTAACCAAAGAGAAAGCGCGCCCGGCATCCGGGTTTCGCTGCGCTCAACTCCCCTCGCTCCGGCGCTGTTCCGAGGGTCGGCAAGACGGGCCATCCATGGCCCGACATGCCTCGTTTGGCATCCATGCCAAACGCCCCTCTCCACAGCACCTACGCTCGGCCTCCTGACGGGGTTCGGGGACCGAGTTGCCTATGCGATTGTGGAAGGCAAAGCAGAACGTAAAAGCCGAGGCAAAAGCATCGCGGGCAAGCCCGCTCCTACAGTTTGCTTTGTTTCTAGAACACCATTCTCGCAGACGACGCCAAACGCCCCATCAGGAGGCCGAAACGTAGCGAAGCGGAGTAACAGCCGCAGGCTGGCCCGAAGGGCGAGCGCAGCGAGTAGTGGAATCGTTGCGGAAGGGAGCGAGCCGCATGAATGCGGCGAGAGGCGTAAAGGGGCCAGGGACGGCCCTTGTACGCCGGCCCCTGGAGCAAGGATGGAACGAGGAAACGGAGCGAAGCGCTGTAACAGCCGAAGGCTGGCCCGCAGGGTGAGCGCAGCGAATCAAGTCGACGAAGTCGGGCCGGATGCAAGGGGCAAGACTTTTTGGTTACTTTTGGCGGGGCCGGCCATCCGGGCGTTTGCCAAAAGTAAGCCGCCGTAAGGGCGAAACGCAGCGCAGCGAAGTAACAGCCGCAGGCTGGCCCGCAGGGCGAGCGCAGCGAGTCAACCGGTAGCCGAGGAACAGCACAAGCGGCGTAAGCAAACCGAATTCAGCCCGCAGGGTGAGTTGAGCAGCGCGATACCCATGCGCTTCATTGATGGGTATCGCTGCGCTCAACCCATCCTACTCAGTGACTGGATTCGAAGATCGCGTTGCTGGAGCACTTGTCACGGCAAAGGCAGAAGCATCGCGGGCATGGCCCGCTCCTACAGGATTGCGAAAGCCCCGCAGGATCGGTTGAGCAGCGCGATACCCACTCATAAACGCGGCAATACCCAACTCAACACCTAAAGCTCGTCTCCTCACCGCTGTCCGGGTCGGTGCTGGTCACGGTGGAGGTGCGGAAGTTCAGGTCGACGAATAGGTGGCAGCTGTGCGCCCCGGCGCGCCAGCCCATGGAGACGCTGGACATGTTCGACTGATGCAGTTCGAACTCGCCGGCGAAGGCCGGGTGGGTTGAGCGCAGTTCCATCAGGCTGAGCAGGCGCTGTACCACCGGGGCTTGCAAGGCTTCCTCGGCTTCATCCAGGGAGTAGTGGTGGCGGTTGATTTCCCGCGCTTCGCCGGTTTCGTCCATCAGTTCGGTGTCGTTTTGGCCGGCCAGCAGGCCGACGTAGTAGACCTGCGGTATGCCGGGGGTGAAGAACTGGATGGCGCGGGCGGCGATATAGGCGTCTTCGTTGCCCTGCAGGGCATCGAAGAAGGTGCAGGTGAGTTGGTAGATCGCGCCGACGCTGTGCACGTTGGCGGCCGAGCGGCGCAGGATGGGGTCGGCGCTGCGCTCGGAGACGTTCTGGATCAGCGCTTCGATATGCTCGCGCGGCAGGATCTCTTCCACATCGGGAATACAGATGCCGTCGTGGGTGTCGAGCACGGTGATCTGGTTGTGCGGGCACATGCGCAGCCAGGACTTGAGGTACTGGCTGTTGGCGTCGAGCAGCGTGTACAGCAGCAGGGGCGGCAGCGCGAAGGCATAGGACCACATGCCGCGCGCGGAAATGGCGTACTGCCAACTGGGGTGGTCGTGCACCTCGGGCAGCAGTTCTATGCCGCTGGCCGCCGCGGTGGTCTTGAACCAGTCGAGGATATGCCACACCTGCGGCTCCACCAGAAAGCAGCTGGTGCCGATTTTCTTGGTGGTGTAGCCGAAGGCATCCAGACGCAGCAGCTTGACCCCGCGCTCGGCAAGATAGGCGATGGTGTTGGCCATCATCTGGTAGGTCAGCGGCGAGTCGAAGTTGAGGTCGATCTGCCGTTCGGTGAAGGTGCACCAGACCCGCCCGCTGCTGCCGTCGGCAAAGGTGATGTCGCGGAACGGTTCCTTTTCCTTGCGGATATGGATCTTGGCCAGATCGTCCGGGCCAATCTCGCCCAGGCGGTCGACGTCGACAAACAGCTCGGCCCAGGCCGAGTCCTTGCCCTTTTGCAGGTAGTCCTGAAACTCCAGCGAGTCGTCAGCCAGGTGATTGAGGACCAGATCCAGGCAGACATCGTAGTTTGCGCTCAGGCGTTCGATATCGGCCCAGTCGCCAAAGGCCGGGTCGATGCGCTTGTGGGTCAGCGGCGAGAAACCACTGTCGGCATTCGACGGAAAAGGCGGCAACACATGCACCCCGCCGACGGCGCGGCCGAGCTTGTGTTCGACAAAATCAGCCAGATCGGCCAGCCCCGAGCCGATGCGGTTGGGATAGGCGATCAAATGGACGGTATTGTTCAGCGGCATGTGCGGCCTCCCTGAATTCATGAGTTTCAGCTGCCTGCTATAACCAACAGCCCAGGACAGCCGGCGCAGAAATCAGGCCTGCAACACAACGGAGCAACGTGCAAAAGAGCCTGCCCACCGGCAACTGTCCGCCACAACCCTAACAGCTTGAGGCGGACAGATGGGTCGACAGCAACCATCGGTATCGGTTCGATGGCCCCCCGAAGGGCCGAATAAAAGGCCATATCGCGGTTATAGGTTGCGGCCTCTCCCGTAGGGTGCGCCATGCGCACCAAGGAGCGATGGTTTAAGTGGGTGAGCATAGGGGTATGGCGAGACGGCAAAAGCTTCGCGGGCATGGAACTAGGCATCCCCCCCGCGCCTACAAATACGGGACAACCTTGCATAAAAAAGCCAGACCCTAAGGTCTGGCTTTTTCAGCTTCAGCCGTCTGTTACCCCGGCTGACGCTCCGTTTCCTTGACCCGGAACCAGGCGGCATAGAGTGCCGGCAGGAACAACAGGGTCAGCGCCGTGGCGACGATCAAGCCGCCCATGATGGCCACCGCCATCGGCCCGAAGAATATGCTGCGCGACAGCGGGATCATCGCCAGTACCGCCGCCAGAGCTGTCAGCACGATGGGGCGGAAGCGCCGGACGGTGGCTTCGATAATCGCGTGCCAGCGGTCCATACCCGAGGCGATGTCCTGCTCGATCTGGTCCACCAGGATCACCGAGTTGCGCATGATCATCCCCGACAGGGCGATGGTGCCGAGCATGGCAACGAAGCCGAAGGGCTGGCGGAAGATCAGCAGGAACAGGGTCACGCCGATCAGCCCCAGGGGCGCGGTGAGGAACACCATGGCCGAGCGCGAGAAGCTCTTCAGCTGCAGCATCAGCAGGGTCAGCACCACCACGATAAACAGCGGGATACCGGCGTTGACCGACTTCTGCCCGCGGCTGGAGTCTTCCACGGTGCCACCAACCTCCAGCTGATAACCGTCCGGCAGCACCTCGCGGATCGGTTCCAGGGTCGCCAGGATCTGCTTGGTCAGGCTGGCTGGCTGTTCCTTGCCGTACACGTCGGCGCGCACGGTGACGGTGGGCAGGCGGTTGCGGTGCCAGATCACGCCTTCCTCGAAGCCGTATTCCAGAGTGGCGATCTGCGCCAGCGGCACGCTCTTGCCGCTATCGGTGGGCACCGCCAGGCTCGGCAGCAGGCCCAGCTCCTGGCGCTCGCTCAAGGTGCCGCGCAGGAGGATCTCGATCAGCTCGTTGCCTTCGCGGTACTGGCTGACTGGCGAGCCGGTCAGCGAGCTGCGCAGGAAGCGCGACAGGTCGGCAGTGCTGACGCCCAGGGCGCGGGCGCGTTCCTGGTCGATATTCAGGCGCACCACCTTGCTCGGCTCCTCCCAGTCCAGGTGCACGTTGGTCACATGGGGGTTGTCGCGCACCTTGTCGGCGACCTGGCGGCCCAGGGCGCGCACCTCGTCGATATGCTCACCGGAAACCCGGAACTGCACCGGGTAACCCACGGGCGGGCCGTTTTCCAGGCGTGAGATACGGGTGCGCAGGGTCGGGAACTCGTCATGCAGCAGGTCGATCAGCCACAGGCGGATCTTCTCGCGCTCCTCGATGCTTTTGGCCAGCACCACGAACTGCGCGACGCTGGCGGCCGGCAGCTGCTGGTCCAGCGGCAGATAGAAGCGCGGCGAGCCGGTGCCGACATAGGCGACGAAGTTGTCGATGCCTTCGTGGTCGCGGAGCAGCTGTTCCAGGCGCTTGGCCTGCTCTTCAGTGGCGGCCAGGGACGCGCCTTCGCTGAGTTTAAGGTCAACCATCAATTCCAGACGGCCAGAGGCCGGGAAGAACTGCTGCGGCACGAAGCGAAACAGCAGGATCGAGGCGACGAACAGGCCAATGGTCAGCAGGATCACCGTCTTGCGCCGGCGCACGCACCACTCCACCGCCCCGCGTACCCGCGTATAGAACGGCGTCGAATAGGGATCATGCCCCCCGGCGTTGCCGCCATGTTTAGCCGCGTGCAGCTTGGCCAGGTCCGGTAGCAGCGCGGAGCCCAGATAAGGCACGAAGACCACGGCGGCGATCCACGACACCAGCAGGGCGATGGTCACCACCTGGAAGATCGAGCGGGTGTACTCGCCAGTGCCGGACATCGCGGTGGCGATCGGCAGAAAGCCGGCGGCGGTGATCAGGGTGCCGGTGAGCATGGGGAAGGCAGTGCTGGTCCAGGCGTAACTGGCCGCCTTAATGCGGTCGTAGCCCTGCTCCATCTTGATCGCCATCATCTCCACGGCAATGATCGCGTCGTCCACCATCAGGCCCAGAGCCAATACCAGTGCGCCGAGGGAGATCTTGTGCAGGCCGATGCCGAAGTAGTACATGGCCGCGAACGTCATCGCCAGCACCAGGGGAATCGACAGCGCCACCACCATGCCAGTGCGCAGGCCAAGGGAGAAGAAGCTCACCAACAGGACGATGATCACCGCCTCGGCAAGCACGCGAACGAACTCGCCCACGCCGGTCTTCACCGCCGCCGGCTGGTCGGAGACCTTGCGCAGCTGCATGCCGGCCGGCAGGGTTTCCTGCAGGCGGGAGAACTCGCCTTCCAGGGCATCGCCCAGCACCAGAATATCGCCGCCGGACTTCATCGATACCGCCAGGCCGATGGCGTCTTCGCCCATAAAGCGCATGCGCGGCGCGGGTGGATCGTTGAAGCCGCGCTTGACCTCGGCCACATCGGCGATGCGGAAGGTACGCTCGGCCACGCGAATGGGGAAGTTGCGGATTTCATCAACCGACTCGAAACGCCCGGTGACGCGCAGTAGCACGCGGTCGCTGGTGGTTTCGAAGAAGCCGGCAGCGGCCACCGCGTTCTGTTCTTCCAGCGCCTGCTGCACCACGGCCAAAGGTAGGCCGAGGGTGGCCAGCTTGGTGTTGGACAGCTCGATCCAGACCTTTTCATCCTGCAGGCCGAGCAGTTCGACCTTGCCCACGTCCTTGACCCGCTGCAGCTGCAGCTGGATGCGGTCGGCATAGTCCTTGAGTACCGCGTAGTCGAAGCCATCGCCGGTCAGGGCGTAGATATTGCCGAAGGTGGTACCGAATTCATCGTTGAAGAACGGCCCCTGAATACCCGACGGCAGGGTGTGGCGGATGTCACCGACCTTCTTACGCACCTGGTAGAACAGATCGGGAATGTCCTTGGAGCGCATCGAGTCGCGGGCCATAAAGGTCACCTGGGACTCGCCGGGGCGCGAGAAGGAGATGATCTTGTCGTAGTCGCCGGTCTCCATCAGCTTCTTCTCGATGCGTTCGGTGACCTGCTGCGCTACTTCCTCGGCGCTCGCCCCCGGCCAGTTGGTTTTCACCACCATGGCCTTGAAGGTAAAGGGCGGGTCTTCGCTCTGGCCCAGCTTGGTGTAGGACATAGCGCCGACCACAGCCAGCAACAGCATGATATAGAGCACGATCTGGCGGTTGCGCAGGGCCCAGGCGGAGAGGTTGAAATCCATCGGGATTACTCCTCGGCCATCAGCTGAACGGCGCGATTATCCCGATTGACCGGGCGCACCTGCTGGCCTTCGTGCAACACCTGCACGCCGGCGGCCACCACCCAGTCGCTGGCCTGCAGGCCTTCGAGCACCGGCACGGTTTTCTCACCATAGGGGCCGATCTTCACGTTAGTGCGCTTGAGGGTGGAGGTCTTGGGCTCGACCACCCAGACATAGGGCTGGCCCTTCTCGGCGGTCAGCGCCGACAGCGGCACCGCCAGCGGCACTTCACCGTTGTGGGCGATAAATACCCGGGCGCTTTGGCCCAATTCGGCCGGCACCTTGCCTTCAACAAAGGCAACCCGGGCGGCGAAGGTGCGCGACTGCGGGTCGGCCGACGGCGACATCTCGCGAATACGCCCGGAGAAACGCTGATCCGGCTGCGACCACAGCTCGACGGCTACGTCCTGGCCGACCTTGAAGCGCTCGAAGGCCTGTTCCGGCAGGCTGATCAGCACTTCACGCTCGCCGTCGGCCGCCAGGGTAAAGACCGTTTGCCCGGCCGCTACCACCTGCCCCACTTCGACCATGCGCCGCGCCACCACGCCATCTTCGGAGGCGCGCAGCACGGCGTAGCCGGCCTGGTTGTTGGCCACGTTGAATTCGGCCCGCACCTGTTTGACCCTCGCCTCACCAGCGCGGTAGGTGTTCTCGGCATTATCGTACTGCGAGCGGCTGACCAGATTGCGCCCCAGCAGGGTCTTGTAACGATCGCGCTCGGCGCGGACCAGATGCAGATTGGCTTCGGCGGCGGCGACCTGGGCACGCATGGCCTCAAGCTGCAGGCGCACGTCCTGGGGGTCGAGCTCGGCCAGGGGCTGGTCCTTCTTCACCCGCTCCCCCACCTCGACCAGGCGCTTGCTCACCTTGCCGCCAATGCGGAAGGCCAGCTCCGGCTCCAGGCGCGCGCGCACCTCACCGGGGTAGGCATCCATCAAATCGCCGGATAGCTGCGGCTGCACCACCATGGCCGGGCGCACGGCGACCTCGACCGGCTCGCCATTGCCGCAGGCGGCGAGCAATACAATTAGACTGGCAGGCAAGGCAAGAGACAGGGCTTGGCGGAACATGATGGCTAACCTTTCAGGAGGCTATGGAATATTTAAACTGACGGGTATAGTAAAAATAGCAAACTCACTAGTCCAGTATTAAAAACGACCAATGCCAAACAAAGTGTTGCCACCCAGCGGCCCAGGCCGCCCCAAAGATCTGGTCAAGCGCCAAGCCATCCTCGAAGCGGCGAAAACCCTGTTCCTGAGTAATGGCTACGACGGCAGCAGCATGGACGCGATTGCCGCCGAGGCCGGCGTGTCCAAGCTCACGGTGTACAGCCACTTCACCGACAAGGAGACGCTGTTCGCCGCCGCGGTGCAGTCCAAGTGCCAGGAGCAGTTGCCGGAGCTGCTGTTCGAGCTGAACGAAGACGCGCCAATCGAGCAGGTGCTGCTGAGCATCGGCCGCGGCTTCCATGTGCTGATCAACAGCTGTGAGTCGGTGGCGCTGCACCGCCTGATGGTCAGCCTGGCCGCGCAGGACTCGAAGCTGTCGAAGATGTTCTACGAAGCCGGCCCGCAGCGGGTGCTGCACGCGATGGCTGATCTGCTGCGCCAGGCCGGCCAGGCCGGCAAGCTGCACGTACCCGACCCGCTGAGCGCGGCGGATCAGTTCTACTGCCTGATCAAGGGCGGAGCCAACTTCCGCCTGCTGATCGGCTGCGGCGAAGCCCAGCAGGGCGAGGCCGCCGAGCAGCATGTGCGCGATGCGGTGGGGGTCTTTCTGCGCGCCTATCGCGCTGAGTAGGCACGCAGCGGCGTAGAACGGCTCAGACCTACTCGCTGGCGGCCTGCAGCTTCTTCTTCGGGTAGATGTCGTAACGGCTGGATTTGCCCTCAAGGGCATAGCCCGGCTTGGCTCCGTCAATCAGCGGGGCCTTGCGCGGGCGCTTGACCACGACCCGATGGCTGGCCAGGTTCAGCGCCGCTTCGAGCAGGGCCGGCGCGTCCAGATCGTCGCCAACAAAGGGTCGGAACAGGCGCATCTCCTTCTTCACCAGAGCGCTCTTGTCGCGATGGGGAAACATCGGGTCGAGGTAGATCACCTGCGGCGGCTCGCCCTGCCAGGCGCGCATCAGCTCGATGGCATTGCCCGTCAGCAGGCGCATCTGCGCGGCAATCGGGGCGACATCGCGGTCCAGCGCCGCACGCGTCAGGCCGTCTTCCAGCAAGGCAGCGATCAACGGCTGACGCTCGATCATGGTCATGCGGCAGCCCAGGCTGGCCAGCACAAAGGCATCGCGGCCCAGACCAGCCGTGGCATCCAGCACAATCGGGCGCACCCCGGCCTGTACCCCGACCGCCTTGGCGATCATCTGCCCGCTGCCGCCGCCAAACAGCCGGCGATGGGCCACCGCACCTTCGACAAAATCCACTTTGACCGGCCCGGGAGCCTGGGGCCCCAGCTCGACCAGCTGCAGACCGCCCTCGCCCAGCTGTAGGACAAACTCGCTGTCGCCCTCCAGCGGCAAACCCAGGCGCGCAGCCCAGGTTTCGGCCGCGGCCTGCAGATGGGGGGCCAGGGCCTGCATACGAATTCTGGCTATTAGCCGCTCATCACTCATCAGAAAATGTGCTCAAAAATCACTCAATTGACTGCCAAAACAGCCGACAACCTGCCTGAGCGGCATTTTGCCAGACCCGGCAGCTTCCAGCCGCACCGAGTTCGCCATGTTCGATGTAATTTCCGCGCCGCGCAGCGTCGCCCCGTCGGCCGCCAGCACCGGTTCGATCAGCGAGACGCTGGATGAGGGCAAGCGCGCCTCGCTGGACTACCAGATCCTGCGGCGCACCCTGAAGATCGATAAAGACGAGGCCCCAGCAGGCCCCGACAACCCCGCCGAAACGCCCAGCGAGCCAGCGGCCGTCACGGCCCAGGCCAGTGACTTTCAGGAACTGGCCGCCCAGCGCCAGCTGGAGCTGAACGTCAGCTTCAACCCCGCACTACAGCAGACCGACCCACTGGTGCTGGATATCGCCGGCAATGGTTTCAGCACCAGCGGCCTGAGCCGTTCGGTGCGTTTCGATCTGGATGCCGACGGCAAGCTCGACCAGATCAGCGTGCCCACTGGTGACGACGCCCTCCTCGCCTATGACCGCAACGGTAACGGGCGGATCGACGATGGCCGTGAGCTGTTCGGCGACCAGCATGGCGCGGCCAACGGCTTTGCCGAGCTGGGCAAGTACGACGACAACGCTGACGGCCGTATCGACGCCCAGGACGCCATCTTCGAGCGCCTGAGCCTGCTGCGCTTCGACGCCCAGGGCCGACAATCCAGCCAGACACTGAGCCAGGCCGGGGTCAGCGCCATCGAGCTGCAAGCGCGGGATGTGAAGATTGCCCTGGGGGCCTATGACGAGATCGCCCAGCTCGGCCGCTTCGAATTCGCCGACGGCCGCAGCGGCCAGGCCGCCGACCTGCTATTGGCGCAGCGTTAAGCGCGGCAGCCCGCAGGGACGCTTGCAGAACCTGTGTTCCGATCTCGCGAGCTAGAGCCATGCAAGGCGCTACGTAGTAACAGCCTCCGGCTGGTCAAAACGGCGAGGAAGCGGAGTGTACTTTTGTACATGAGCATTCCGAACCTGTTTTTAACGCCGCAGGGCCGACGCGCAGCAGATCCGAACCAGGTTCTCAGCGACACATCCGCCACATTCCCATATCCACATGAAAGTGATCGCGGTGGGCGGCGTTGTATTCCGGGCCGAGAGTGGTGTTGAAGCTTTTGCACGCCGCCTGCTGAACCTGGCGCAGAAACTGCGCATTTTCGCCCTGCTTGGGCCAGTCATGCAGCACGCTGATGCGCCGGCCATCGGCCAGACGGAAACCGATGATATCCAGCGCATTGGCCGAGGCATGCTGGCTGCGCCGCTGGCTACCGGCGATGCTGCGACAGGCGAAGCTGCCGACATGCTCGACCTGCACCACCGGCTGGCCGAACACCGCCTGGGCCGCAGGCTGCAAGCCGTGGCGCTCGAACAGGGCAAAGGCCGCCGCCAGCGGACAACTGGCCAGAAAGCTGCTGCTGAACTGCACACCGGAGGCCTGCACCCGCAGGGCATTTTCCAGCGGGCAGGCCGCCTCGGGGCTGCCATCGCGCTGCAGGGTGTAACGCATGGCCGAGGTGCTCAGGGCTTGCTGGCACAGCGCAGGGTTGTCCTGCAGCCGCCAGAGTTTGAAGCCGGTGAGCAGATTGGGCGACTCGCGGATATCCAGCACAGCCCAGGGGTTCCAGCGCGGCGGCACATCCAGCACGCCACGCCAAACCGCCAGCAACAGGCCGGCGAGCACGACACAAAGGATAAGAAAGGCGCGAAAAAAGGTCATGCCGCGCAGCCTATCAGAGCAGGCCCAGTTGCTCGACCTCGACCTCGACCTCGGTCTCGCTGTGCAGCTCAGGCAGCGCCACCAAACCCGGCAGCCTGAGCATCAATTGCTGATGAAAGCGCTCGGCCAGCTGCGGAGCCAGGCGGTTGTCCGAGGTATGCAGGAAGACGTAAGGCGTGCGGCCCTCTTCGATCCAGCCCGCCACCTTGTCCAGCCAGGGAGCCATAAAGGGATCATTGGCCAGCAATTCGGGATGGCCGATAAAACGCAGCTGCGGTGACTGGCTAAAAGCCGTCGGCCGCAGCGGCAGACGCGGCTTCTTGGCTTGTGCATGGAGCACCGCCGGTGCGCTGGACGCGCAACTGAACAAGGCCCGCGAATCCAGGCAGATGCGCTCGATGCCCCGCTCATGCAGCAGACGGTTGAGCGCTCGTTCTTCATCGCCCCTGGCGAAGAACGCCGGATGACGAACCTCGACGGCCAGCTCGCCAGCCATCCAGGGCTCGATAAACCCAGCCAGCTCAGCCAGACGCGCAGGGCCGAAACTGGCCGGCAACTGCAGCCAGTACGGCGCAACCCGCCGCCCCAACGGAGCCAGCAGCCGGCGAAAGTCCTCGGCCGCGCTCAGCTGTTCGCGCAGATCGCCGCCATGGCTGACCTCCCGCGGCAGCTTCGCGCAGAAACGCAGATGCGCCGGCATACGCTCGGCCCAGCGCGCCACGGTCGCGACGGAGGGCTGTGCATAGAAAGTGGTGTTGCCTTCCACGGCGTTGAACACCTGGCCGTAGCGCGGCAGGAAATCTGCCGGACGGCAGCTCTGGGGATACAGCGAACCGCGCCAGGCCGGCTCGCTCCATGACGGGCAGCCAAGGTAGTAGGGAAGCATCGGTTCTTATGACCAGGGCAACAAAGAGTCAGGCGTAGAGGTCGAGCCCCATTACCTGCTGGGCATCCGCGTCGACGGCGAAACTGGCGGTGGAGCTGTAGCTGGCCAGGGCCTGGGCGGCGCGATTGTTCAAGGGGGGCTGATAGAGCTGATCCGGCATGCGCGCCGGCAGGCTGTCGCTGCTGGCATTACCGGCATCGACCTTGCGCACCTGGGGCGTCTGCTCCAGGCCCTGGCTGTTGGCGGGCGAAGCCGGTTGCTCACGACGTGCCTCTACCTCGCGTTGGGCTTCGCGAAACGGCGTAACCGCAGAGCCCGCGCGGGCGCTGCGATCTGGCAGATATGAGGGAGTAAAACCGTCGATTCGCATCAGTTACTGCTCGGCTGTTCAGCCAACGATGGATACAGGTAACGGCAATTTAGCCTTGCCGGGGGCACTTGGCAATCGGCCACTGCCGAGCTGACCATACGTGCGACGGAAGGTGTCGCAGCCAGGCTAGCAAACTGGCTCAGAGCGGTGCCTTGGGTGTGGCGACCTTGTCGCGCAGGTACACCGGCTGCGCCAGGTCCGCCGCCACGGCTTCGCCGCGCTGCCAGGCAAAGTGCGCCAGGCTCAGCAGGTCTTCGGCATGGGGCAGCATGGCCGGGTCCTGGGCGGTTACCGCCAGCGGAATCCGCGCGGCAAAGGTGCCCCAGCCGGTGCCTGCGCCAAACCACTCGCCACTGGCGTCGCGGGGCAGGCTGGCCTGTTCCGGCGGCAAAACAGCTTCGAGGCCCTGCAGGCGCATCTCGCCCTGCTCGGCGCGGTAGCAACCCCAGTAGATTTCATCCATACGTGCATCGATGGCCGCCGCCACCTGCTGCGCGCCGTGCTCGCGCAGGCTGCGTTGAGCCAGCACCGCCAGGTTGGATACCGGCAACACCGGGCGTTCCAGGGCAAAAGCCAGGCCCTGCACTACGCCGATGGCGATACGCACGCCGGTAAAGGCCCCCGGGCCGCGACCAAAGGCAATGGCGTCGAGCGCCGACAGCGGCACCCCGGCATCGGCCAGCAGCTGCTTGATCATCGGCAGCAGGCGTTGGGCATGCAGGCGCGGGATCACTTCGTAATGGCTGAGCACCTGGCCGTTATGCAGCAGGGCAACGGAGCAGGCTTCGGTGGCGGTATCCAGGGCCAGGAGAGTGGTCATTGCATTCGGACAGGTGACAAAATGGACCGGCATTAGAACGGCTTGAGGCTTTTTTTTCCAGCGCAATCACTGCGGCTCGCGCCTGCCACGCGAACAAACTCGCCTACGCACCAGGCCCAAACAGACCCGGTGCACACTCAACCAACAGCGGCTTACCAGGCCTCGATCACGGTCTCGGCTTCCCAGGCTTTCAGGGGTGCCTTGGACCATGTGCCGTAGCTCGCATTAGGGAAGACGATCCACTCGGCACCCCATTTGTCCGCTTCGGCGGCCACGGTGGCGCGCTGATCGGCCAGCGGCGTCTTGCGGAAACGCCCATCGAAGTCATGCAGCGTATCGCCCAGCAACAGCACGATCTGATGATCGGCGCTGACGATGGCGCGCCGCTCGACCTTGGGCGGGCCCAGCAGCAGCACACTTTCCGCCGATATCTGCGGCAGACCAAGCTTGCTCAGGGTGGCCAGGGTGTGTGGCTTCTGCTCGTCGGCACGGTCCGAGATATAGCGAATGGTCACCCCGAGCTTGTCGGCGTGCTCAAGGAATTTCTTCGCACCCGGGATCAGCACCGGCGTGCCGTCGCGCTCCCAGGGCAGCCAGGTGTCCCAGGCGTCATAGGTGTGACAGTTGGCCAGGTCGCGCGCCAACAGGGCGCTGTTATCAATAACGGTTTCATCCAGATCGGTCACGATGGCCAACTTCGACGGATCCTTCGCGGCGGCCACTGCCGCATCCAGCTTCAGCGTTGCGATGTTGTAAGCCTGCAGCTGCAGGGCCTGAACCTCCGCCGATTGCTGCTGGAAACGCAGGCCCATGGTGAACTCGGCAACCGCGCAGTCGGTCTTGGGCTTTGCCGCGGTATCGGCAAAGGCCGCAGGACTCCCCACCAGCGCTAACGCAAGGCCCAACCAGATGGCACTCTTTGCTGTTTTCTCGGTCATTGAATGCGCTCTCTTCCTTAGTATGGGTTAAGGCTTAAAGTCTACGACCACCTCGTCATGGTCTAGACCAGAATCGATGCTAGCTTAGGCGAGCAAGGTTACTGTTCTATGAACGACGTTCAGCGAGTCCAACGCGCCAACCGTAGAAACGACAACGGCCCGCAAAAGCGGGCCGTTGTCTGACTGCAACAAGGCTTAGCTAAGAGCTGCAAGCACCTTGGCAGTGATCTCGTCGACCGAACCGACGCCGGCAATAGCGCTGTACTTCGGCGTGCCGTTGGCGACAGCGAGCTTCTGGTAGAAGTCCACCAGCGGCTTGGTCTGCGAGTGATAGACCGACAGGCGATGACGTACGGTTTCTTCCTTGTCGTCTTCGCGCTGGATCAGCTCGTCACCGGTTTCGTCGTCCTTACCGGCAACTTTCGGCGGATTGTGTTCGGTGTGATAGACGCGACCCGAGGCCGGATGCACGCGACGGCCAGCGATACGACCAACGATTTCTTCATCATCAACCGCGATTTCCACCACGTGGTCGATGACCACGCCCGCTTCCTTCAGGGCTTCAGCCTGAGGAATGGTGCGCGGGAAGCCGTCGAAGAGGAAGCCGTTGGCGCAATCGGCCTGGGTGATGCGCTCCTTGACCAGGTTGATGATCAGGTCGTCGGAAACCAGACCGCCGCTGTCCATCACGCTCTTGGCTTTCAGGCCCAGCTCGGTGCCGGCCTTGACGGCAGCACGCAGCATGTCGCCAGTGGAGATTTGCGGAATACCAAATTTCTTGGTGATGAAACCAGCCTGGGTACCTTTACCGGCACCTGGCGCCCCCAGCAAAATCACGCGCATTGATGTGCTCCTCAAGATTCAAAGAAAAATCGTCGGACTCGCCTCGTGGGGCCAATCTCAGAATAGTTCGGGCAAGTGGTCCCGCAGGGGCGGCCAGATTGCCAAAGGCCGATCAAGATACACAGCGCACCCCCAGCGCACAAGCCACCGAAAGTCGGATAGAACTACGACCAAGGCAGCATCGGATAACGCCTCGGCCCAGGGCCTGCGCGCATCCGCCAGCAGGCTCTGGGCCCTCGCCTGCAGGCCTTAACCGGTATTGCGCAAACCCGCGGCAATACCCGCCACACTGACCAGCAGGGCCTGTTCCAGAGGGCTGTCGGCCTGGTTATCGCGCTGCCTGGCGCGCGCCAACAGCTCGGCCTGGAGCAGATGCAGGGGGTCTAGATAGGTGTTGCGTACGCTGATCGACTCCAGGGTCTCGGGGCTATGGCCAAGCAACTGCGACTGCCCGGTCAGCCCCAGCACCGCGGCCACCGCCTGCGACAATAAGCCGCGTAAATGCTCGCCCAGAGGTTGCAATTTCGGCTCGACCAAACGCTCGTCATAGAGCCGGGCGATGGCTTCGTCGGCCTTGGCCAGGACCATTTCCAGCATATCGATACGGGTGCGGAAGAACGGCCAGTGCTCGCGCATCTGCGCCAGCAACTCGCCTTCGCCGCGCTTCATGGCATTGCCCAGAGCGTATTCCCAGCCCAGCCAGGCCGGTAACATCAGGCGGGTCTGGGTCCAGGCGAAGATCCAGGGAATCGCGCGCAGGCTCTCCACTCCACCCTCGCGGCGCTTGGCCGGGCGACTGCCCAGGGGCAGGCGGCCGAGTTCCTGTTCCGGGGTGGCCTGGCGGAAATAGTCGACGAACTGCGGATGCTCGCGCACCACGCTGCGGTATGCACTGACGCCATCGGCAGCCAGTTTGTCCATCAGCTCGCGCCAGGCCGGTTCCGGGCTGGGTGGCGGCAACAGGGTGGCTTCCAGCACGGCGGCCAGATAGAGGTTGAGGTTTTGCTCGGCAATATCCGGCAGGCCGAACTTGAAGCGGATCATCTCGCCCTGCTCGGTGGTACGGAAGCGCCCCGCCACCGAACCCGGCGGCTGCGAGAGGATGGCCGCATGGGCCGGGCCGCCGCCGCGCCCGACGGTGCCGCCACGGCCGTGGAACAGCAGCAGCTCGACCTGGTTGTCGCGGCACACCTGGACCAGGGTTTCCTGGGCGCGGTACTGCGCCCAGGCCGCGGCGGTGGTGCCGGCATCCTTGGCCGAGTCGGAATAGCCGATCATCACTTCCTGCGGGCCGTGCAGGCGCGCGCGGTAGCCATGCAGGCCAAGCAGGTGGCTGATCACGGGGCCTGCGTTATCCAGGTCGGCGAGGGTCTCGAACAGCGGCACCACGCGGATCGGCCGCTGCAAGCCGGCTTCCTTGAGCAGCAGCTGCACCGCCAGCACATCGGAAGCCGCGCCGGCCATGGAGATCACGTAGGAACCCAGGGACGCCGCTGGGGCGTTGGCCACCTCGCGACAGGTGGCCAGCACCTCCTCGGTTTCGCCACTGGGTTTGAAGTGCCCGGGCAGCAGCGGCCGACGGTTTTCCAACTCGGCCAGGAGAAAGGCCACGCGGGCCTCTTCGTCCCACTCGGCATAACGCCCCAGGCCCAGGTATTCGGTGATTTCGCTCATGGCCGCGGCATGCCGGCTGGAGTCCTGGCGCACATCCAGACGCAGCAGAAACAGGCCGAAGGTGGCGGCGCGGCGCAGGCAGTCGAGCAGCGGGCCATCGGCGATCACGCCCATGCCACAGGCGTGCAGCGACTGGTAGCAAAGGGTCAGGGGCTCAAGCAGCTCGCGGTTGTCCTGCAAGACCGCCGCCGGTGCCTCCAGGCGCTCAGCCAGGGCCGCCTGGGCCCAGCTACGGGTGGCACGCAGGCGCTCGCGCAGCTGCTTGAGCAAGCTGCGGTAAGGCTCGGCGCTGGCCCCGACCCGCGCCAGCAGTTCAGGGCTGGCCTGCTGCATGGACAGCGAGGCGGCCAGTTGATCGATATCACGCAGGTACAGGTCGGCAGCCATCCAGCGCGCCAGCAGCAATACTTCGCGGGTTACCGCAGCGGTGACATTGGGGTTGCCGTCGCGGTCGCCACCCATCCAGGAGGCGAAGCGGATCGGCGCGGCATCCAGCGGCAGGTGAAAGCCGGTGGCGACATGCAGGGCCTGGTCGGCTTTGCGCATCACATTCGGCAGGGCATGCCAGAGCGAATGCTCGATCACCGCAAAGCCCCACTTGGCCTCATCCACCGGGCTGGGCCGACTGCGGCGGATTTCCTCGGTATGCCAGGCCTCGGCGATCAGCCGGTGCAGGCGCTGCCTGACCCCCTCGCGCTCGGCCAGCGACAGATCGCTGTGATCGCCAGCCGCCAGCTCTTCGGCGATGGCGTCGTATTTCTGGATCAGGGTACGCCGCGCCACCTCGGTGGGGTGCGCGGTCAGCACCAGTTCAATATCCAGCCGGCCGAACTGCCGGGCCAGAGCCTCGCCACCCTGACCATTGGCCAGCAGGCGCTGCAACAGGTCGGCCAGTATGCTGGCCTCGAACGGCTCGGCCTCGTCGGGCCCACGGCGGCGCACCCGATGGTACTGCTCGGCGATATTGGCCAGGTTGAGAAACTGGTTGAAGGCGCGTGCCACCGGCAGCAACTCGTCATCGTCGAGCTGATTGAGGGTCGCACTCAGCTGTTCGGCCCCGGCCGCCGAGCCACGCCGCGCGCCCTTGGCCCCCTTGCGGATGCGCTCGATCTTGTTGAGAAAGGCTGCGCCACGCTGGCTGCGGATGGTGTCACCCAATAGCTCGCCGAGCTGATGCACGTCTTCACGCAAACGCGCGTCGATTTCTGCCATGACTGCTGCCTCCATTGATCCCAGGCTCTCAAGAGTGCCCAGCGCGGCAACTTCTTACAAGGGCGCGACTCCAACTGCATGGAGGCTTAACGGCGGTCTAGGCTTTGCCTAAGCACACTTCGATCGCCCCTAACGGCCTGTTACAAAGGGCCAAGGACTATCCAGCATGAAGATTCGCGAACTAGTAAGTACCTGGGAAGACCAGGCCAAAGGCCGTCTGACGCCGACGACCTACCATATCCATCTCGACCTGGAGTCGGCGGCGCGCATTGCCGCCCTGTGCGAGATGTACCCCAAACGCGGCCCGCAGGAGCTGCTGGGCGAGCTGATAGGCGCGGCGCTGGAAGAACTGGAAGCCAGCATGCCCTATATACAGGGCAACCATGTGGTGGCCACCGACGAGCAAGGCGACCCACTCTACGAAGACATCGGCCCGACCCCGCGCTTTCTCGCCCTGGCGCGTAAATACCTGCACGAGCTCGACGACCAGCCGGACAGCAGCAGCCACTGAAGGGCCGCCGAGGTCATGTAGGGCGGGGGCAACCCGCCACAACTACTGCGGTCTGGCGCTGACGCCGGCACCAGCGATTTCAGCTCACTGGCTGGCAGCGGCAGCCTGTTCGCTGGTGCAGCGCACGGCCTGCTTGCGCTGGTCGACCAGCACGCCACTGAGCCCCTTCTGTTGCAGATCAAACAGCACCAGCACGCCATCGACGCACTGCGCCACCTGGCTGGCGGGCTTTAGCGACACCTTGTAGTCCTCGCCGGGAATGGTCTTGAGCATGGTGAACTCGGACAGCAACAGGGCGTCTTCCGGCTTGGCGATATGCAGATAGCCGTAGTAGCCGAGCGTCGCCACAGTGGCGCAGACGCTGACAATGGCGGTAAGGATCAAGGGGATGGGGTTCAGTTCGCTCATTACAGACTCTCGGAATTAACAGTTAGCGGGCTAAGCACAGGGGGCGCAGCTTGCAACAAACTCTCTCGCCTGCAAAGACCTAGATTGCCGCATCACTTGCCACCTGCGCGCACTTCCTCCCGGGCCTTAAACGTGGCCTCGTAGACACGTTCGGCCAGACGCGAAAACGGCAGGCTCTGCACCCACACCGTGCCGGTGCCCTTGAGCGTCGCCAGGAAAATCCCCTCGCCGCCAAACAGCATGCTCTTCAGCCCGCCCGCCAGGCCGATGTCGTAGTCGATGCCCTGGGTAAAGGCCACCAGGCAGCCGGTGTCCAGGCGCAGGGTTTCGTTGCGCAGCTCCTTGCAAATCACCGTGCCGCCGGCATGTACAAAGACCAGGCCGTCGCCCTCAAGCTTCTGCAGGATAAATCCCTCGCCGCCAAAGAAGCCGGCTCCCAGGCGCTTGTTGAAACTGATACCGACCGCGGTGCCATGGGCGGCGCAGAGAAAGGCGTCTTTCTGGCAAATCAGCGTGCCGCCATGTTCGCTCAACTGGATCGGCACCACGGTACCCGGGTAGGGCGCGGCGAACGCCACCCGCGCCTGGCTTTTGCCGGCATTGGAAAAGTGCGTCATAAACAGCGACTCACCAGTCAGCATGCGTTTGCCCATGCCCCACAGTTTGCCCAGCACACCCGTGGCCGAGCCATCGCCCATGCGCGTTTCAAAACGCACGCCGTCGGTCATGTAATTCATCGTTCCGGCCTCGGCGATCACCGTCTCGCCCGGGTCGAGGATGATTTCCACGCTCTGCGCCGAAGCGCCGAGGATTTCGTAGTCGAGTTGATGGCTGGGCATGGGGAGCTCCTGGCAGGTTGGAGGACGATTAGGGGAAGGCAATCTATAGGGGCGCGCAACCCCGTAGCCTGGATAAGCGCAGCGCAATCCGGGTAGCCTGATCCCGGATTGCACCAAGGCTTATCCAGGCTACAAAACTGTGAATTCGTAGGAGCGGGGGGGACGCCCAGCCCCATGCCCGCGATGCCTTTGGGGCGCATGACTTATCGCGGTCATGGACCGCTCCTACACCCGACGACAGACATCATTCCATCAAAGAATATTGGCGTAGTCGGCTTCGATTCGATCCAGACTCAAATGGTTCAGGAAGTTGGAGAAACACATCCAGGCCGACAGCGAGTTGAGGTCGCTGAATTGCGGCGGCAGGTATTTGGGTGGTGTCACCAGGCCCTCATCCACCAGCTGGCGCAGGGTGCGCATGTCTTCCAGGGTGGTCTTGCCGCAGAACAGCAGGGGAATCTGCTCCAGCTTGCCTTTGCGCACGGCCAGCTGGATGTAGTTGTAGACCATGATAAAACCCTTCAGGTAGGACAGGTCCTTGGTGAAAGGCATGCCGGTGGGGGTTGAACCGCGGAATACTCGGTTGGCGTTGCTGTAGCTCTCTTCCTGGCTAAAGCCCTGCTCGCGATAGAAGTCGAATACCTGAAGAAAGTCCGCGCCCTCCTCGGCCATATGAATGGCGCGGGTGCGATTGGTCAGCTTGCGCAGGCGGGTCGGGTAGGAAGCGAAGGCAATCACCTCCATCAGGATCGCCAGGCCTTCCTGGGTCACGGTGGAGGATGGCGGGCCCTTGGACAGGAAGGTGCAGACCGGCTGGTTCTGGCCATTGAGGGTGGTGGCCACATGCACCAGACCTTCGTGGACTTCCAGAGCCTTGACGTCGCGCTCGTTGAAGGTGGCGTCGCTGCGGATCTTGATGTAATCGGCACCGGCGGCGGCATCGGCGAGAATGCCGTCGGATTCGAACACGCGGATGGTGCTCTCTTCCTCGCCAAACACCTTGTTCAGCCGCCGCTGCAGCATATCGACGGCCTCCTTGGCGTTCAGGTTCTTGGGTTCGTCCTTGAGGTCGCCGCGCTTGTCGATGTTATTGAGAAAGCCGGAAAACATCATGCCCAGGTCGGCCAGGGTCGGGTCGCCAGCATGGAAGGCATCGGAGGCCGCGCCGTAAAGCTCCTGGGAGATCAGGCCGAAGTCCTCGGTGCCGCGCGCCTCGAGCATGCGGATCACCATGCGGTATTCGCGGCACATGCGCCGCATGATCTGCCCGACCGGGTTGAACTGGCCAAGCTGGCGGGTGACATCGCGCTCGATATTCTGGAATTCCAGCTTTTTGGCCGATGCATCGAAGGCCAGCGGGCGGTTCAGGTAATAGGCGCGGTCGACTGCCGGCAGTTGCCGGCCTTTGTGCTTGAGAAACTCGGCGCGCACGCTGTCGTCCCACTTCACCGCATCCAGCACGCGGATCGGCGTCTGCGCCTCGACAATCCGGTCGGACAATGCCCGTACGATCAACTGGTAGTCGTCCAACCCTGCCTGGCTATTCATGCTTGCCCCATATTCGTCCAGCGGGTCGCCGAAAAACCACCCGTCAATCCTCTCATTCACCTGCGCGCTGATAGCGCGCGACTTCGATAAACACGTCCGTATTGGCCTGGTCGTCGAGGTAGGCGAACACCAGCTCCAATGGGCTGGTCACCAGCACGCCATCGCCCTGGCCGCTGTCGAACACCTCACCCGTCAGGCTGCCGGCTTCCAGCTCCTGCATGATGCGCTCGACGTCCAGGTTATAGAGCACCAGCTCGCCATCCAGGGTCAGTTCAAAACCGGCAATGGTGAAGTTCGCCCCCAGGCTTTTCGGCAAGCCCGCCGAGAGGTACCAGCGGCGACCATGGTGAGCCACGGTAAAGCCGTATTCTTCCAGGCTGTCGAGGTTATCCGGGCTGTCCACATAGGTCTGGGCCTTGTACAGGTTGGAGCCGGCACGGCTGATCTGCAGGTACAGCTGCTCGCCCCATTCGTTCTTGCGTGACCACTCGCCCAGCAAGGGAATAGGAGCCGCCTCGTTGGCCGGGATCGGGTCTTTGAAGGTGACCAGGCAGCCACCCAGTAACAGGAAAGACAGGGCAAACAACGCGCGCCAAGCCTTCATCAAACTCTCCTTGTGGATGCACATACGCGGGGCTCAGAGGCCCAGCACCAGATGCATATAACGTTTAAGAATGGCCAACATATCCTCGCTGTCCAGATGGTCGACACCGTCGAGCAGGCCTTGATACTCCATGCGCAGAATAATCGCCGTCAATAGCTTGGCATCCTGCTCCGGCTGCTGCGAACCCAGCACCTGGAAAAAGTGTGTGACGCCCTGCAGCAGAATTTGCCGATGGGCCCGCACCAGCGCATGCAGACGCGGGTTGAGCAGGGCTTCCTGCTGAAAGGCCTGCTCGGCCAACAGATGCTCCCGGCGGTTGAGCAACTGGTTGCGTACGTATTCCACCGCCAGCCGGGCGATCTCGTTGGCCAGCCGCCGCCGCGCCTCGACGCTGCCATCGAGCTGGCTGACCTGCTGCTGCAACAGGCCCTGGGTGCTGCTCCAGAAGTGCGCCATATGGGCGGCGCTGCGCTCGACGAACTGGGCGAAGGTATCGGTGATCAGATCATCGATATCCTTGAAGTAATAGGTGGTGGCCGACAGCGGCACCTCGGCCTCGGCGGCCACCGCCCGATGACGCACGGCGCGCACACCCTCGCGCACGATAATGCGCATGGCCGCATCGAGAATCGCCTGGCGTCGCTGCTCGCTACCCTGGCGACTGGCCTTGCGCCCCTGGTACTGAACACTCTCGGCAACGGCGTTGGCCACACGGGTGGCGCTTTCCTGGGCTGTCTTGGGCATCACGACAGGGCATTCCTCTCTGGCACGTGAAGGGGCTCTTCACTATTTAGTCCGTTAACCGCCAAAAACAATCCTATCCGGGCAATAAAAAGCCGCCCGTAGGCGGCTTCAAGGCGATCAGGCCTGCGGGCGCATATGCGGAAAGAGGATCACGTCGCGGATCGACGGCGCATTGGTCAGCAGCATCACCAGGCGGTCGATGCCGATGCCTTCACCGGCGGTCGGCGGCATGCCATATTCCAGGGCGCGAACGAAGTCGGCGTCATAGTGCATGGCCTCGTCGTCGCCGGCGTCCTTGTCGGCCACCTGAGCCATAAAGCGCTCGGCCTGGTCTTCCGCGTCGTTCAACTCGGAATAGGCGTTGGCGATTTCACGGCCACCGATAAACAGCTCGAAGCGGTCGGTGACGCTTTGATCGTCGTCGCTGCGACGGGCCAGCGGCGAGACTTCGAAGGGGTAGCGAGTAATGAAGTGCGGCTGCTCCAGCTTGTGCTCGACCAGCTCTTCGAAAATCATCACCTGCAGCTTGCCCAGACCTTCGAAGCCGAGCACCTTGGCCCCGGCCTTTTTGGCGATGGCGCGGGCCTTGTCGATGTCGGTCAGGTCGGCTGCGGTCAGCTCAGGGTTGTACTTGAGGATCGAGTCGAACACCGACAGGCGCACGAAAGGCTCGCCGAAGTGGAACACCTTGTCGCCGTAGGGCACGTCGGTGGTGCCGAGCACCAGCTGGGCCAGCTCGCGGAACAGCTCCTCGGTCAGGTCCATGTTGTCTTCGTAGTCGGCGTAGGCCTGGTAGAACTCGAGCATGGTGAACTCGGGGTTGTGCCGGGTCGAGACGCCTTCGTTACGGAAGTTGCGGTTGATCTCGAAGACTTTTTCAAAACCGCCAACCACCAGGCGCTTGAGGTACAGCTCCGGGGCGATACGCAGGAACATCTGCATATCCAGGGCGTTGTGGTGCGTCTCGAACGGCTTGGCCGCCGCGCCGCCGGGGATGGTCTGTAGCATCGGCGTTTCCACTTCGAGGAAATCGCGCTTCATCAGAAAGCTGCGGATATGCGCGATGACCTGCGAACGCACGCGGAAGGTCTGGCGCACGTCTTCGTTGACGATCAGGTCGACGTAGCGCTGGCGATAACGCTGCTCGGTATCGCTCAGGCCGTGGTGCTTGTCCGGCAGCGGGCGCAGGGCCTTGGTCAGCAGACGCACCTCGGTCATTTCCACATAGAGGTCGCCCTTACCAGAACGGGCCAGGGTGCCGACGGCGGAGATGATATCGCCCAGGTCCCAGTGCTTGACCTCGGCCAGCTTCTCTTCAGACAGAGTCTTGCGGTTGACGTAGACCTGGATGCGCCCGCTCATGTCCTGGATGACCATAAAGGAGCCGCGGTTGAGCATGATGCGACCGGCGACCTTGACCGGGATGGCGGCTTCGGCCAGCTCTTCCTTGGTCTTGTCGGCGTACTGTTTCTGCAAATCCGCGCAGTAGCTGTCGCGACGGAAATCGTTGGGGAAGGCGTTGCCCTGCTCACGCGCGGCGGCAAGCTTTTCCTTGCGCAGGGCAATCAGCTTGTTTTCTTCCTGCAGCAGTTCGTGGTGGTCGAGTTGTTGGTCGCTCATGGTCATCAAGTTCCGTCACTGATTCGTTCCCTCTGCCCGGCGGGGAGAGGGAGTCAAAAGTCTTACAGCCCCTGCTTCAGGCTGGCCACCAGGTACTCGTCGATATCGCCGTCGAGCACGTTGACGCAGTCGCTACGTTCGACGCTGGTACGCAGATCCTTGATCCGCGACTGGTCGAGCACATAGGAGCGGATCTGGTGCCCCCAGCCGATATCCGACTTGGTGTCTTCCAGGGCTTGCGAGGCGGCGTTGCGCTTCTGCACTTCCTGCTCGTACAACCTGGCCCGCAGCATTTTCATGGCGGTGTCCTTGTTGGCGTGCTGGGAGCGCTCGTTCTGGCAACTGACCACGGTATTGGTCGGCACGTGGGTGATACGCACCGCCGAGTCGGTGGTGTTTACGTGCTGACCACCGGCACCGGATGAACGATAGGTGTCGATGCGCAGATCGGCGGGGTTAATCTCGATCTCGATGTTGTCGTCGATTTCCGGCGAGACGAACACCGCGGTAAACGAGGTATGGCGACGGTTACCGGAGTCAAACGGGCTCTTGCGCACCAGGCGGTGCACGCCGATCTCGGTGCGCAACCAGCCAAAGGCGTATTCGCCCTTGATATGCAGGGTCGCGCCCTTGATCCCGGCGACTTCGCCAGCGGAGAGCTCCATGATGGTGGCGTCAAAACCGCGCTTGTCGGCCCAGCGCAGGTACATGCGCAGCAGCATGTTGGCCCAGTCCTGGGCTTCGGTACCGCCGGAGCCGGCCTGGATATCGAGGTAGGCGTTGTTGGCGTCCATTTCGCCGCTGAACATGCGGCGGAACTCCATCTTCTCGAGGATATCGCGCAGACGCTCGACCTCGGTGGCGACGTCGTCGACGGCGGCCTGGTCTTCTTCTTCGGCGGCCATCTGCAGCAGGTCGCGGGAGTCGGCCAGGCTGCTATTGAGGTCGTCGAGGGTGTCGACGATCAATGCCAGGGAGGCACGCTCGCGCCCCAGATTCTGGGCGTATTCGGGGTTGTTCCAGACGTTCGGGTCTTCGAGCTCGCGGTTTACTTCGACCAGCCGATCATGTTTGTGATCGTAGTCAAAGATACCCCCGAATAGTCAGGGTGCGCTCGGACAGGTCCTTGATGCTGTTCAGGATCGGGTTGATTTCCATGGCTGGCGGCACTCGCAGGTCAAACTTTCGGAAAAGCCGGCGAGTATACCTCAACCCAGTCGCCCCTGGCAGCCCGTAATCGGCTGCATGTCACACGGCCCGGGAGCGGCGGCACACTATAATCGGGCGTTTCGCTACAATGCCCGCCCATTCAAAGGAGCCTGGTGCCCATGCGTTCATCGCACAGCCTGCGCAGCCGTTTCGCCATCCTGATCGCCCTGCTGGTTTCGCTCCTGAGCTGGCTGCTCGGCACCCTGATCGGCCAGGACTCCAGCCAGCGCATCCGCGAAGAAGTCGGCCGCGACCTGGCCGAAGTGTCCTTTATGATGGTCGACCGCCTGGACCGCGACATGCAAAGCCGCGCCGGCATGCTCCAGGTACTTGGTCAGCTGCGCGCCCTCAGCGCGCCCAACGACCTCGGCGAGGTGCGTCGCCTGCTCGACCGTCTGCAGGTGGAATTCCCCAGCATTGCCTGGATTGGCTTCACCGACGCCGCGGGCAAGGTGCAAGCATCCAGCAATGGCATTCTCGAAGGCGTCAGCATTGCCCAGCGCCCGGTCTATCTGGAGGGTAAGCAGGGTCTGTTTATCGGCGATGTGCACGAGGCCGTGCTGCTGGCCAAGCTGCTGCCCAACCCGACGGGCGAGGCGATGAAGTTCGTCGATATCAGCCTGCCGGTGCATAACCAGGCGGGCGAGTTGGTCGGCGTGCTGGCTTCACACCTGTCCTGGGGCTGGGCCGACGAGGTGCGTTTGTCGATCCTCGAACCGATTCAGCAGCGGCGCAATGTCGAATTCTTCGTCATAGGCGCAGACCGCACGGTGCTCCTGGCCCCCAAGGAAATGATCGGCCAGCGCCTGCATCTGCCTGCCCTCAATGCGCCGCGCAACGACCAAGGCGACTGGGCCGTACAGGAGTGGCCGGACGGCAAGCACTACCTCACCGGCCTGGCTACCAGCCAAGGCTACAAGGACTATGCCGGCCTGGGCTGGACGGTGATTGCCCGCCAGTCCCTGGATGAAGCCTATGCCCCTGCCCGCGTGCTGACCTACCGCATCATGCTCTGGGGCAGCGGCCTGGCCCTGCTGTTTGCATTCCTCGGCTGGTTGCTCGCCGGCTACTTCACCCGCCCGCTGCGACAGATCGCGCAAGCGGCAGACCGCCTCAGCGCCGGCGAAATTAGCGCGATTCCTGACCTGCAAGGCACCCGTGAAATCGCCATCCTCAGCCACTCGATTCGCCATCTGGTGGAAAGCCTGACCCACCAGCAGAACGCCCTGGGAGCCATGGAAATCCTGGCCCACCATGACCTGCTGACCGGCCTGCCGAACCGGGTCGCCCTGGAGCACTACCTGCCCCGCGCCCAGCAACGCTGCCGGGCCAACCATAGCTGCCTGGCGCTGTTCTATCTGGACCTGGATGGCTTCAAGCCGGTCAACGACCAGTTTGGCCATGCGGCCGGCGATCAACTGCTGCGCGAGGTCGCCATCCGTTTGCGCGGCTGCCTGCGCGAGGGTGATCTGGTGGCGCGCCTGGGCGGCGACGAATTCCTTATGCTTCTGCAGGTGCCCGAGAGCGATGCCCAGGACCAGGCCCGGCTGATTGCCCAGCGCACCCTGGCGGCCCTGCAGGCACCGGTCACCCTTAACGGCCAGCTGATGCAGATTGGCTGCAGCATTGGCGGCGCACTCTGGCCACTGGACAGCGAACAGATCGAAACCACCCTGGAGCTGGCCGACCAGGCGCTGTACCGCGCCAAGCATGCTGGCAAGAACTGCGCGGCCTTCCACAACGAGATCGGGCCGAACCCGAGCGAAGCCCAGAGCGACTAGCCGCCTACTCGACCAGCGCCTGACACCCCACGCCCGCAGAAACAGCTGCAGGGCGAGCGGGCGGCGCAAGGATCAATTCGGCGGCCTTCTCGGCAATCATCAGCACGGGCGAGCAGGTATTGCCCGAAACGATGTTCGGCATGATCGAGGCGTCGGCAATCCGCAGCCCCGGTACGCCATGCACTCGCAGCTGCGCATCGACCACGGCATCGCGGCCCTGCCCCATGCGGCAGGTGCCCACCGGATGGAAAATCGTCGTGCCGATCTCCCCCGCCGCCCGCTGCAGATCCTCTTCGCTCTGGTAACTCGGCCCGGGCTTGTACTCCTCCGGCTTGAAGGCCGCCAGGGCCGGCGCGGCGACGATGCGGCGGGTCAGGCGAATGGCATCGGCGGCCACCTGCAGGTCGCGAGGATCACTCAGGTAATTGGGCTGGATCAGCGGCGCGGCGGCGGCATCCAGCGAGCGGATCTCGACCTTGCCGCGGCTGTAGGGCCGCAGGTTGCACACCGAGGCGGTAAAGGCCGGGAAGCCATGCAGCGGCTCGCCGAAACGCTCCAGCGACAGCGGCTGCACATGGTATTGCAGGTTGGCCGACGGCTGCGCCGCGCTGGAGCGGGCAAACGCGCCCAACTGGCTGGGGGCCATGGCCAGCGGCCCACTGCGTTTGAACAGGTACTCCAGGCCCATGCCCAGCTTGCCCCAGGGGTTGGCAACCAGCTGATTGAGGGTAGGCACGCCACTGACCTTGTAGATCAGGCGCAATTGCAGATGGTCCTGCAGATTCGCGCCAACCCCGGCCAGCTCATGCTGCACGCCGATACCCAGGCGTTGCAGCAAGGGCCGCGACCCGATCCCGGAACGTTGCAGCAGTGTCGGCGTACCGATGGCACCAGCGCAGAGAATGATTTCCCGGCGCGCCGCGATCTGCAGCTCACGCCCCTGCCACTGCAGCCGGAGGGCACTGGCGCGACCATCGGCCAGCACCACCCGCTGCACCTCGGCGTCAGTCAGCACGCGCAGGTTGGGACGCTGGCGGATATCGCGGAGAAAGGCCTTGGAGGCATTCCAGCGCACGCCGCGGCGCTGATTGACCTGAAAGTAGCTGCAGCCCTCGTTATCGCCGCCGTTGAAATCCTCGATGCTGGCGATGCCGCTCTGCTCGGCCGCCTGGCGGAACGCCTCCAGCACCTGCCAGGACAGGCGCTGGCGCTCGACCCGCCACTCCCCCGCCGCGCCGTGCAACTCACTGTCGCCGCCATGGTGATTTTCCGTGCGTTTGAACAGCGGCAAGACATCCGCCCAGGCCCAGCCGGGATTGCCCGCAGCAGCCCAGCCATCGTAGTCGCGGGCCTGGCCACGCATATAGATCATGCCGTTGATCGAAGAGCAGCCGCCCAGCACCCGCCCCCGCGGGTACTTCAGCGCCCGCCCGTTCAGGCCGGGTTCGGCCACAGTGTCATAGCACCAGTCGGTGCGTGGGTTGCCGATGCAATAGAGGTAGCCGACCGGGATATGAATCCAGGGGTAGTTGTCGCGCCCGCCAGCCTCCAGCAGCAACACCCGCACCGCAGGGTCCGCCGACAGCCGATTGGCCAACAGACAACCGGCCGGACCGGCCCCCACGATCAGGTAGTCGTAGCTGTCCAGGGGATCCTGCATCGGCAACCTCGCTGTGGCCATTGCTGTTCGAATGGACAACAGCCTAGCCGCTCGGCAAGCCGAGCGGCACGAACTTTTGCTCTGGGATAAACGCGGTGAATAGCAGTAGGCCCTGCGTTTGTTTGGGCGCAAGCCCTGCAGCGGCCATGGGCCGCTGACAAAACACCCGTAAACCAAGGCTATGTACCAATTAAGTGTTGCCAGCAGTGCTTGCGGGTGCTGCGAACCCTGTAGGAGCGGGCCATGCCCGCGATGTTTTTCTATTGAGCCACGATTCGCGGGCAAGGACTAGGTGCCCCCCGCTCCTACAAGGGCTGAGCGTGCCGACAACAGCTAACTCAGAAAGAGCCAAAACCAAACCCGACTTGCATCCGGGCTACCGAATAGCATCAGCCAGCGCTTAGCTCCACCCGTACCTGGGCCTCCAGTTCACCCTTCAAGGCCGGGTCGAGCTTGAGCTGACGGGCCAGTTCCTCGAGGTAAGCACGTTCCATAAAGTGCTCCTCGTCGACCATCAGTACGCTGGCGATATACATCTCGGCGGCCATCTCCGGGGTAGTGGCCGCACGCGCCACTTCCGCCGGATCGAGCGGCTTGTTCAGTTCGGCATCCAGCCAGTGCTGCAACTCGACATCCTGAGTCAACTTGACGAATTCGCCTTCGATCAACTGCCGCTCGCGCGCATCGACATGGCCATCGGCCTTGGCTGCCGCCACCAGGGCCTTGAGAATCGCCTGGCTATGCTGCTCGACCTGAGCCGCCGGCAGGCGATCCAGGGTCTGCGGCTCGCCTTGCGGGGCCGAGGCCTGCTGCGCCTGCCAATTGCCATAGGCCTTGTAGGCGATCACGCCTAGCGCGGCCAGACCGCCATAGGTCAGCGCCTTGCCGCCCAGCTTGCGCACGCTCTTGTTGCCTAGCAGCAGGCCCATGGCCCCGCCAGCCAAAACGCCGCCACCCGCACCGGAAAGCAGGTTGCCCAGCCCGCCACCACCCAGCAGCCCACCCAGACCAGCCGGTGCCGAGCCCCGGGCCGAGGACTGACCACCCTGCTTTTGCAGCATGTCCTGACCGGATTTAAGTAACTGATCGAGCAATCCACGGGTATTCATGCAGCGTTCTCCAGATAGGTAGGCACCTCAACAGACCGACTTTACAACCAAGGGTTTCGGGATTCAGCAAATCGAGTGCTGCACGATATTGCTGCGCCAGTGGCTGTTCGTCGGTTAACCGTCGCAAAACATGTCAAATAGTGGACGCCGTCACATAGTGCCGGTAGCCGTTCACTATTTGACGCCGGTAGGATGACGACACAGAACAAATCTATGGCCAAAGGCTATCAAGCGCCTGAGCCGGGAACCCGTCACCCATGTCCCTATCGACCCTGCGCCTGCACTTAAAGCCCCTTGCCAGTCTGACGCTGGCTGTCTGGCTGCTCGGCCCGCTGAGCGCGGCGCAGGCCACGCCCCAGGGCGGCGCAATGGCCGATGCCCACAGCGCGGCGCGCCTGGCCAGCTGGCATCTGTTGCTGGAAAGCGCCGAGGGCGAGGATGATCGCGCCCTGCTGGAGCGGGTCAACCGCTTCGTCAATCGCTCGGTGAGTTTTGTCAGCGACCAGCAAGCCTGGGGCCAGCAGGACTACTGGGCAACCCCGGCACAGACGCTCGGCCGGGGCGTGGGCGACTGCGAAGACTTCGCCATCGCCAAATACTTCAGCCTGGTGCGCATGGGTGTGCCGAGCGAGAAGCTGCGCCTGACCTTCGTCAAAGCGCTCAAGCAAAACCAGGCACATATGGTGCTGACCTACTATGCCAACCCCAATGCTCAGCCGCTGATTCTCGACAACCTCGACCCCGCCATCCGTCCCGCCAGCGAGCGCAGCGACCTGCTGCCGGTGTATTCCTTCAATGATCTGGGGGTATTTCTGGCCAAAGCACCGCAGCGCGTCAGCCAGCCGCCGCAGTTTCTCTCGCGCTGGAACGAGCTGACCGAGCGCGCCGTGGCCGATGGCTCAGCCGCCCCCGCACCACGCGGCTAAATCCGTCCTAAAGCAGAACGTAGCCCGGATGAAATCCGGGAATATTGTGTGGCTGACTCCACTCCCCGGATCGCATCCGGGCTACAAAAAACACCAACGGACTCTAACGCGGCTGAATATGCGCGATCAGCAGCTGCACCGTCTCCTGGCCGCGGTATTCATTGACGTCGAGTTTGTAGGCCAGATCGACCCAGCGCACGGTCGGGTTCGGCCACATTTCGCGATCCACGCCAAAAGCGATGCCATCGAGCTGCACGCTGCCGCATTCGCTCTTGAGCACCACCTTGAGATGGCGCTCGCCGACGATGCGCTGCTGCACCAGCTGAAACACCCCATGAAACAGCGGTTCGGGAAAGTGCTGGCCCCAGGGCCCGGCATTGCGCAGCTCCTTGGCCAGCGGCAGATGGAACTCCTCCACGGCCAGGCTACCGTCCGAGAGCAATCGCCCGGTCAGGTCGTCCGCACACAGCTGGCGACGCACTTCGGCATCGAATGCGGCGGCAAAGGCGGCGAAATTCGCTTCAGGCAGCGACAAACCCGCCGCCATGGCATGGCCGCCGAACTTGCTGATCAGCTGCGGATGCTTGGCGGCCACCGCGTCCAGGGCATCGCGGATATGAAAACCCGGCACCGAACGCGCCGAGCCTTTCAGCACGCCATCGCCGGCATCGGCAAAGGCGATGGTCGGGCGGTGATAACGCTCTTTCATTCGCGAGGCGAGGATGCCGATCACCCCCTGGTGCCAGTCCGCCTCGAACAGGCACAGACCAAAGGGCATGTCCTCCAGGGGTAGGTCCTTGAGCTGGGCCAGGGCCTCGCGCTGCATGCCCTGCTCGATGGCCTTGCGGTCCTGATTGAGCTGATCCAGCTGCACGGCCATATCGCGGGCCAGGGCTTCGTCTTCACAGAGCAGGCACTCGATGCCCAGCGCCATATCATCCAGCCGCCCTGCCGCATTCAGCCGTGGGCCGAGGATAAAACCCAGGTCAGTAGAGGTGATGCGCCGATGATCACGCCCGGCCACTTCGAGAATCGCCCGCAGCCCCGCCCGCGCCCGGCCGGCGCGAATCCGCGCCAGACCCTGATGGACCAGGATGCGGTTATTGGCATCCAGAGGCACCACGTCGGCAACGCTACCCAGGGCCACCAGATCGAGCAGCTCGGCCAGATTCGGCTCCGGGCGCTGCGCAGTAAACCAGCCCATCTCGCGCAATCGCGCACGCAGGGCCAGCAGCACATAGAACATCACCCCAACCCCCGCCAGCGCCTTGCTGGGAAAGTCGCAACCCGGCTGGTTGGGGTTGACGATGGCATCCGCCGCCGGCAGCTCGGCACCGGGTAAATGGTGATCGGTGACCAGCACGGTCAAACCGGCAGCCTTGGCCGCAGCCACGCCCTCGACGCTGGAGATGCCGTTGTCCACGGTAATCAGCAATTGCGGCTCGCGCTCCAGCGCCACCGCAACGATTTCCGGGGTCAGGCCATAGCCGTATTCGAAACGATTGGGCACCAGATAATCGACATGGGCCGCGCCAAGCATGCGCAAACCCAGCACACCGACCGTGCTGGCGGTGGCCCCGTCGGCATCGAAATCGCCGACGATCAGCATGCGCTGCCCCTGCTTCAGGCCCTGCACCAGTAGCTCGACCGCGGTGTCCATGCCCTTCAGCTGCTGGTACGGGATCAGCCGCGCCAGGCCCTTGTCCAACTCGGCCGCCGACTGCACGCCGCGGGCGGCATATAGACGGGTCAACAACGGCGGCAAAGCGCCCAGATCAGGCAGGATTTCAGGAAGCGGGCGGGACTCGATACGCATGTTTATTCTTTGTCATATAGGGCGGATGCAACCCGCCGGAATCAAAATGTAGCGGTCATTCAAACACGTAGCCCGGATGCAATCCGGGGGTGATCAGCCTCAACAGCCCCCGGATTTCATCCGGGCTACGGGAGCCGTCCCGCATAAAGCAGCTATTTAGCGCTCGCCAATTAACCACTCAATCGGCAACTCATGCTGGCCACGCTCGTCGGTGACGAACAGTTCGCCGTCGCTGATCATCACGCTCCAGTTCAGCGAGCGCGGCATATCCAGCGCCAGCTTGGCCAGGGCCTCCTGGTCCAGGGCGACGACGTTGATATTTTTCAGGCTGCGCACCGGGTCCAGCTCCTTGGTTTGCCATACGCGCAGGTTGCCGTAGGCCACCAGGCTGAACTTCTCGGTACGCCGCGAGCACCAGGTCATGCGCTCGCTGTCCGGCTGGCCGACTTCGATCCAGTGCAGCACGCGACCGTCCAGGCTCTTTTCCCACAGCGCCGGCTCATCCACATCCGACAGGCCACGGCCGAAGGCCAGATGCTCGTGGTAGAACAGCGCATAGCCAACCAGCCGCGCGGCCAGGCGCTCTTCGGTTTCCGAGGGGTGTTTGGCCACGGTGAAACGCAGGTTTTCATAGACGCTGCGGTCCATGTCGGTGAGGTTCAGCTCGATTTTATAGGTCGTGGAAGGCAGGGCCATGGTGGGGCTTCTTGGCTGATCGAATAAGCCGGCAAGTCTACCGCAAAGGCTGCCCCGCCACGAACCCGAGCGCTCGACGGGGCAAAGCCCAAGCCCCGATCAACCACCCTGCTGTTGCCGCTGCCGCGGCGTATAGCGCCAGGCCGCGTAGAGCCCGCCGCACAACGCACCGGCCAGATGGTATTCGAAGGAAATGCCCTGCTGCGGCAACAGACCGAACACCCAGCCGCCATGCAGCAGCAACAGCAGGACCGCTAACAGCAGATCCAGCCAACTGCGGCGAAACCAGGCCCGCGCCAGCAGCAACGACCAGAGCCCGAACAACCAGCCGCTGGCACCGACATGAATACCCTCGCGGCCAAACACCCAGACCAGCAAGCCACTGCCGAGCAGTATCACCACACTGGCCTTGATAAAGTCGCGCCGCGACTCGAGCAGCGCCAGCAGCCCCAATACCAGCAGCCCGCTGAGATTGCTCAGCAGATGCGCCCAGCTACCATGCAGCCAGGGCGCGAAGATAATACCCGGCAAGGATTCGACCCGCCGCGGTATTACTCCCCAGATATTCAGGCTGTAGCCGCTCAGGCTGTTACCCGCCTGCACCAGCAGCATCAGCACGGCGATGCCCAACAGTAACTGCAGACGCACCAGCCACCAGGTTTTCATGGCCGTTCACCGTCGATGCAACTCAGCCATGACTGGTTCGATAGGTACTTATGCAAGCTGGGTTCGAGGGTCATCATCGTGTTTATCGCATTCATCAGGGCGGTGAAGCGTTATGCCGGATATCGACCGGGCTTTCCAGAGGGCAGATTGCAGCGGGTTGACCACAGCGATCAGCACCTTACAGCAACCGCCTGGAGCAATAGCCCAACTGCGCGCAATGCAATAGGCTTAGCCGGCCGTTTTTAACGCAGTGTCGACAACGCAGGTAGTTTTTCAACTGCTGGCTTAACCGCGCAACCCAATCCAGGAGACAGCATGTCCTTGCCCAGCAAACCCCTCGCCGGCCTGAAAGTGATCGAGCTCGGCACCCTGATTGCCGGCCCGTTTGCTTCGCGCATCTGCGCCGAGTTCGGGGCCGAGGTGATCAAGGTCGAGTCACCGGATGGCGGCGACCCGCTGCGCAAGTGGCGCAAGCTGTATGAGGGCACTTCGCTGTGGTGGTTTGTGCAGGCGCGCAACAAGCAGTCGATCACACTTAACCTCAAGCACCCGCAGGGGCTGGAGGTGCTGAAGAAACTGCTCAGCGAGGCGGATATCCTGATCGAGAACTTCCGCCCCGGCGTGTTGGAGAAACTCGGCCTGGGCTGGGACGTGCTGCATGCACTGAACCCCAAGCTGGTGATGGTGCGCCTGTCCGGCTTCGGTCAGAGCGGGCCGATGAAAGATCAACCGGGCTTCGGTGCCGTGGGCGAATCCATGGGCGGACTGCGTTATATCACCGGCTTCGAGGACCGCCCGCCGGTGCGCACCGGCATCTCGATTGGCGATTCGATTGCCGCACTGTGGGGCGTGATCGGCGCACTGATGGCGTTGCGTCACCGCGAAGTGAACGGCGGTAGCGGCCAGGTGGTGGACGTGGCGCTGTATGAGGCGATCTTCGCCATGATGGAGTCCATGGTGCCGGAGTTCGATGTGTTCGGTTTTATCCGCGAGCGCACCGGCAATATCATGCCTGGCATCACGCCCTCCTCGATTCACACCAGCAGCGATGGCAAACACATCCAGATCGGTGCCAACGGCGATGCGATCTTCAAGCGTTTTATGCAGGCCATCGGCCGCCTGGACCTGGCCGATGACGTCACACTGTCCAGCAATGATGGCCGCGACGCACGACGCGATGAAATTTATGGCGTGATCGACCGCTGGGTCGGCTCGCTGCCGCTGGAGCAGGTGCTCGACGCCCTGAACCAGGCCGAAGTGCCCGCCAGCCGTATCTTCAGCGCCGAGGACATGTTCCACGACCCGCAATTTCTTGCCCGCGAGATGCTCCTGTCGGCCAAGCTGCCAGATGGCAAAGCCTTCAAGATGCCCGGCATCGTGCCCAAACTGAGCGACACACCGGGCGAAGTGAACTGGGTCGGCCCGGAACTGGGCGAGCACAATGAGCAGGTACTTGGCGCGCTGGGTTATAACCCTGAACAGATCGCCAAGCTGCGTAGCGACGGTGCCATCTAATCAGCCATGCCAGCAAGCATGCGATAGCTAGAGGCGTACACCGTATTTGGCGTAAATCCGCCCAATAACGCCTCGGCGCTTGAGCGTCAGAATTGCCGCATCCAACTCATCCAGCCAGGCCTTGTGCCGCGGATGAACGCGCATGCTGACATCGAAAGAGCTCATTACATCGCCGATCTCGAGGTGGTGGTACTCCGGGATCTTGGCCAGGCTGTATTGCGCAATTGCCTTATTGACCACAATTTGATCGAAGCGCGACTTCGCCAGCATTTCCAGCAGCTGCGCTTCGTTCAACGCGTTGCGCCTATCGAGCTGCCCCGCCTCAATCAGCGTTCGCAAGTCAGGGTAGGAATAGCCGCGCACCAGCCCCACTGATTTGCCGCGCAAATCCTCAGGCCGTGCCACCGGGAAAGCCTTACCCGGCGCAAACATCATGACATCGACCACCTTGCCAAAGGGTATCGAGAACATCCCTGGGGTCGGCTGATGGTGCACCCAGCCCGGATACACGCCTGGTTCGATATCGAGCTGGCCGCCGTTAAATAGCAAGCCAATGCGCGGATAGGGGTAGTACTCCACATTGAAGGTGTCGCCCGTCAGCTTGCCCAGCTCATCGAAGATGTCCTGATAAATACCCGACCGTCCCTGCTCGATCATCATCGGCGGGTAGTTATAAAAGCCAACTTCAAAGGTAGCGGCGTAGCTGCCCGCCGCGGGATAGGCACCACACAGCAGAAAAATCGCCTTGATCAACCACTTCATAGCATCACCCTACTACCCCTGCGCACTACAAGGTGCCGACAGGCTCCTAGAACGCGCCAAACAACCAGGCGACTACAGCGCCCAACACCAGTAAACCCAACAACCAGAAGATACCCCCATGCCCGCCAGGCTGCACCACCGATACGTCACCCGGCTGTCGCCCAGGCATGTAGTCGTCCACCGCCTCCTTGGCCTCTTTCAAGCCGATGCCCTTGAGCTCGCGCAGCAGTTTGATCGCCTCGATCTTCTGCCCGCGCTCAAGGGCCGCCACCACCTGCGGTGGCAAATCCTGATCAAACTCGCTCATCGCACGCTCCACTCCAGCAAACCACCCAGAGCATAGCCGCAAAAAAAGCCGGCCCCTTGCGGGTACCGGCTTTATCGACCAGCGTCAGGCTTACAGCGGCTTACCGCGATTGCCGTGCTGAGCCACGAACTGCTGTACGGTTTTCAGATCGTTGGCCAATACCGTGCAACGCTCCTCACGCTCGAACAGATCGGCCAGATGCGCCGGCAATGCCGGGGCCTGACCGACGCCGGCCTGTTCCACCGCTTCGGGGAACTTGACCGGGTGCGCGGTACCCAGGATCACCATAGGGGTGGCCAGGCTGCGACGGCACTCGCGGGCGGCATGCACGCCAATGGCGGTGTGCGGATCGAGCAACTCACCGCACTCGGCATACACCTGAGCAATGGTCTCGCAGGTCTGCGCATCGTCCACCGCCAGGGAGTCGAACAGCTTGCGCGCCTCGATCCAGCGATCTTCCTCGACGCTAAAGCCGCCGCCCTGCTTGAAGTTGCTCATCAGCTCGGCAATCGCCGCACCATTGCGACCGTGCAGGTCGAACAGCAGGCGCTCGAAGTTCGACGAGACCATGATGTCCATGGACGGCGACAGCGTCGGGTGCAAGGTGTCCTTCACATACTGGTTGCCGCTCATAAAGCGATGCAGGATGTCGTTGCGGTTGGTCGCGACGATCAGCTGGCTGATCGGCAGGCCCATGTTGCGCGCCAGGTAACCGGCGAAGATGTCGCCGAAATTGCCGGTTGGCACCGAGAATGCGATGGAGCGCGCCGGACCGCCAAGCTGCAGGGCCGCGTGGAAGTAGTAGACGATCTGGGCCATGATCCGCGCCCAGTTGATCGAGTTCACCGCAACTAGACGCGTGCCCTTGAGGAAGCCCTGATCGGCGAAGCTGTCCTTGACCATTTCCTGGCAGTCATCGAAGTTGCCCTCGATGGCGATGTTATGGATGTTGTCGCCGAAGATGGTGGTCATCTGCCGACGCTGCACCTCAGACACCCGGTTGTGCGGGTGCATGATAAAGATGTCGACGTTATCGCAGGCCTTGCAGCCCTCGATCGCGGCCGAGCCGGTGTCACCCGAAGTGGCACCCATGATCACCACGCGCTCGCTGCGCTTGGCCAGCACGTAATCGAGCAGACGGCCGAGCAGTTGCAGGGCGAAGTCCTTGAAGGCCAGGGTCGGGCCGTGGAACAGTTCCAGCACCCACTCATTGCCGTTCAGCTGACGCAACGGTGCGACGGCATTGTGAGCAAACACACCACCTGAGCCGGCCGCGTAGGTTTCCTCAAGAATCTTCTTGAAATCGGCATCCGGGATGCTGCCGGTGACAAACGGGCGCATCACCCGGAACGCCAGCTCGTGGTACGGCAAGCCGGCCCAGGAGGCGATTTCTTCCTGGGTAAAGCGTGGCAGGTTTTCCGGCACATAGAGACCGCCGTCGCTGGCCAGGCCAGCCAGCAGCACGTCTTCGAAATTCAGGGCCGGTGCCTGGCCGCGGGTACTGATATAGCGCATAGGGGCAAACCTTCGGTTTGAGCTGCAAGCTTCAAGCGGCAAGCCGCACGCGCCGGTTGCGCGGGCGGCCTGCTGCTGGTTAGTTCAACTGTTCGACGCGGATGCGCATGACTTTGCCAACGACATCATCCAGCGCTTCCAGAGCGGCCAGCGCCTCGTCGATACGCGCCTCGACCACGCGATGGGTCACCAGGATCATCGGCACCAGGCCGTCATGCTCCTCGGCTTCTTTCTGCATGATCGACTCGATATTGATCCCGCGCGCCGACAGAATGCTCGCCACCTGGGCCAGCACACCCGGATGATCCTTGGCCTGAATGCGCAGGTAATAGGCGCTCTCGCACGCAGCAATCGGCAGGATCGGGTGATCGGACAGCGAATCCGGCTGGAAGGCCAGGTGCGGCACACGGTTGGTCGGGTCGGTGGTCAGCGCACGTACCACATCCACCAGGTCGGCCACCACGGAAGAGGCGGTTGGCTCCATACCGGCACCAGCACCGTAGTACAGGGTGCTGCCGGCGGCGTCGCCATTGACCATTACCGCGTTCATCACGCCGTTGACGTTGGCAATCAGACGATCGGCCGGGATCAGCGTCGGATGCACGCGCAGTTCGATACCTGCGTCAGTACGACGGGCCACACCCAGATGCTTGATGCGATAACCCAGGGCTTCGGCGTAGTTCACATCGGCCGTGGTCAGCTTGGTGATGCCTTCGGTGTAGGCCTTGTCGAATTGCAGGGGGATACCAAAGGCAATCGACGCCAGGATGGTCAGCTTGTGCGCGGCATCGATGCCTTCGACGTCAAAGGTCGGATCGGCTTCGGCATAACCCAGGGCCTGCGCCTCTTTCAGCACGTCGTCAAAGGCCCGGCCCTTCTCGCGCATTTCGCTGAGAATAAAGTTGCCCGTGCCGTTGATGATGCCCGCCAGCCAATTGATGCGGTTGGCGGCGAGGCCTTCGCGAATCGCCTTGATCACCGGGATACCGCCGGCCACCGCCGCTTCAAAAGCTACGATCACGCCCTTCTCGCGGGCCTTGGCGAAGATCTCGTTGCCGTGCACGGCGATCAGCGCCTTGTTCGCGGTGACCACGTGCTTGCCATTGTCGATGGCCTTGAGCACCAGTTCCTTGGCCAGGGTGTAACCGCCGATCAACTCGATAACGATATCGATCTCGGGGTTATTGACCAGTTCGAAGGCATCCTGGGTCAGGCTGATGCCGGTCGTGTCGTACTGCGGCTTGGGCGAGCGAATGGCGATCTGGGCGATTTCAATACCGCGGCCGGCGCGCCGGGTAATTTCCTCGGCGTTACGCTTGAGTACATTCAAAGTACCGCCACCGACGGTACCCAGCCCACAGATGCCTACTTTGACCGGTTTCACACTGAACTCCCCATCTGCACTGCGTAAAACGGCCGGAGCAAGCCCCGGCCGTAGAAAAAGAGCCGCACCATACGAAGCGGCTGTTTATTAGTCAATCCGCCGCAAGGCTCAGACTATTTGGATTCCAGGGCGATCTTCGCCAGTTGCGCAGCCGGCTGGTAGCCCGGAATGATCTTGCCGTTGGCCAGGACGATGGCTGGCGTGCCCGTGACGCCAATCATCTGGCCCAGGGCATACTGCTTGGCAACCGGACTGTCGCACTGGGCGTCAGCTACCGGCTGACGGGTTTTCGCCAGATCCATGGCCTTCTGCTTGTCCTTGGCACACCAGACATTGGCCAGTTCCTTGGCCGCGGCGCTGCCCAGGCCCTGGCGCGGGAAAGCCAGATAGCGCACTTCAACACCTAGACGATTGAGCTCTGGCACTTCGCTGTGCAGCTTCTGACAATAGCCGCAATCGGTATCGGTAAAGACGGAGATATGGGTCTTGGATTCTTTACCGGCAAAAATCACCATCTCGGAGGCAGGGATCGCGGCGATGGTTTTGGCCACGCCAAGGCTTTCCGCCTCCTCGGTCAGGTTGACGGCCTTGCCGTCCTTGACCTGAAACAGGTAGCCCTGCAGAAGAAACTGACCGTCCTCGCTGGCATACAGCTGACGCCCGCCCTGCAACTGCACCTGATAAACCCCGGCCATGGGGCTTTCGGCAATGGCCTCGACCGGAAGATCCGGCTGAATGGCCTGCAAGGTCTTGCGGATGGCCTGATCGGCATCGGCGGCCATGGCCACGCTGCTGGCCAGACCAAGAGTCAGAGCCGCGAAAGTGCGAGTAAAACGCATGAATTCTCCTGTCATACGACATGCTAAGCGGTGATCGGCACAGCCTACCATAGAAGCCTGCAGAGACCGACTATGGCAGGCTGGGCGGCGCTCTCAGCCTCGCGGATGGTGCTCGGCATGCAGCTCCTGCAAACGCGCGCGGGCGATATGGGTATAGATTTGCGTGGTCGACAGATCGCTATGCCCCAGCAGCATCTGCACCACCCGCAAATCGGCCCCGTGATTGAGCAGATGGGTAGCGAAGGCATGGCGCAGGGTATGCGGCGACAGGCTCTTGGCAATCCCCGCCACCCGCGCCTGATGCTTGATGCGGTACCAGAAGGTCTGCCGGGTCATCTGCTCGCCGCGCAGGCTGGGAAACAGCACATCGCTGGGTTTGCCATCCAGCAGAAAGGGCCGCGCCTCCTTGCTGTAGCGCTCGATCCAGGCGATGGCCTCCTCGCCCAGTGGCACCAGGCGCTCCTTGCTGCCCTTGCCGAACACCCGCAGCACACCCTGACGCAGGTTGACCTGTTCCAGGGTCAGGCTGATCAACTCGGTCACCCGCAGGCCACAGGCATACAGCACTTCCAGCATGGCGCGGTCGCGCAAGCCGATGGGGTCATCCAGTTCGGGGGCCGCCAGCAGCGCTTCGACATCCGCCTCGGACAGGGATTTGGGCAGCGGCCGACCGAGTTGCGGCAAGTCCACCTGCAGAGTCGGGTCGCCGGCAATCAGCCCCTCACGCAGCAGAAAGCGGTAGAACCCGCGCAAGCCGGAGAGCAAGCGCGCCGTCGAACGCGCCTTGTAGCCTTCATTCATGCGCCAGGCCAGATGATCGAGAATCAGCCCACGGCCGGCGCTGGCCAACTCCAGATCCCGCGCCTGCAGCCAGCCGTTGAATAGCGCCAGATCACTGCGATAGGCCGCGCGGGTATGCACAGACAAGCCCTTCTCCAGCCATAGGCTTTCGAGAAAGCGATCAATCAGTGGGTGGTCGACGGCGGGCATCAAGAAAACCTGGGGAAGATGAACTACGCTAGTTTTCCATGCCCGGATGCAGCGAGCCAGGGTTAATACCATCCGGCACCGCCCGACCAACGGCGTAAAAATCGGCGAAAAGCACCTCGTCACCTACCTTTCGATTGGTGACAGCAGCGGGATTGCCGGCCATGATTGCATAACGCCATCACACTACTGCAGGGATCGCCATGTCTAGCCAACAACACTCGCGCCTTGGTCAAATCCTGATCAACAAGGGGCTGATCGACCGCAGCCAGCTGGATGCCGCCATCCAGGCACAGCTCACCAGCCAGAAACGCCTGGGCGAGATCCTGATCGAGCGCGGCCTGCTCAGCGAACGCCAGCTGAAAAAAGCCCTGACCAAGCAAAGCAACCTGCGCGTAGCCGCCACCCTGGTAGCCGCCCTGCTCAGCCCATTCCAGATCGCCAGTGCCGACACCCTGCGCAACCAGCCCAGCGCCATCGGCCAACTGGAGCGCCCCAAAGGCCTGCACCCACTGAGCGACACGGAAATGAGCACGGTCAGCGCACAAGGCCTGGAAGATGTACTGCAAGGCTTGTTTCTGCAGGCCGGCAGCGACGACGGCCTGGGCACCGTCGGCCAATTGAGCAAACTGGTAATGCCAATACTCAGCAGCTTGGAGGCGGAAACCTCAATGACCGACGTGCAGTACGACACCGGCCACGCACGCTCGGTGATCAATGCCGACGGCTCGGTCAACGTACGCCTGCCCAGCAGCATCGGCGAACTGCGCTTCGACAATATCCGCGTCGCCGGTGCGCCCCAGGGGCAGAGCTTCGGCAGCCTCAGCCTGAACGATATCGACCTGTCCCAGGCCTCGCTAAAGATCAGCCTGCACAAGTAGCGACGCCGAGACGCTCAGGCAATCCTCTACCGCAGAAACGCAAAAAGCAGCCCGAAGGCTGCTTTTTGTAAGGAAGCTGAGACTTAGCCCAGTTTTTCCTTGATACGTGCTGCCTTACCGGACAGGTCACGCAGGTAGTACAGCTTGGCTTTACGTACGTCACCGCGACGCTTAACGGCCAGGCTGTCAACCAGCGGGCTGTAGGTCTGGAAAGTACGCTCTACGCCAACACCGTTGGAGATTTTACGCACAGTGAAAGCGCTGTTCAGGCCGCGGTTACGCTTGGCGATAACTACGCCTTCGAAAGCCTGCAGACGCTGACGGTCGCCTTCCTTCACTTTAACCTGGACAACAACAGTGTCACCCGGTGCAAAGGTCGGGATCTCTTTGCCCATCTGCTCAGCTTCGATCTGCTGAATAATCTTGTTGGTCATGCTGCGCTCCTAAGACAGGCGTCGGGCCTGCCATCGATACGTTAACTATCGTCCCGCTGGCGGATGTATTCCTCCAGCAGCTTCTTCTCTTCTCCAGAAAGCGAGCGGCTTTCCAGAAGATCGGCACGTCGTTCGCAGGTCCGCCCAAGGGACTGCTGCAAACGCCAGCGCCGGATGTGTTCGTGGTTGCCGCTAAGCAACACTTCGGGAACACGTTTATCCGCATACACCTCCGGGCGGGTGTAGTGCGGGCAGTCGAGTAGGCCATCCGTAAAGGAGTCCTCTTCGGCCGAGTTTGCATGACCCAATGCACCAGGCAAAAGGCGCGTTACCGCATCGATCAGCACCATGGCCGGCAGCTCACCGCCGGACAGGACGTAGTCCCCAATCGACCATTCTTCATCGACATGCGCCTCAATAAAGCGCTCGTCGATGCCTTCGTAGCGGCCGGCAATCAGGATCAATGCATCCTCATTGGCCAGTTCGCGTACTGCTGACTGCGTCAGCTGGCGACCTTGCGGCGACAGGTAAATCACCTTTGCCGCACCACCTGCAGCTTGCTTGGCATCAAGCAAAGCATCTTCAAGCGGCTTGATCTTCATCACCATGCCTGGGCCACCGCCAAAAGGCCGATCATCCACGGTGTGGTGACGGTCAGTGGTGTAGCTTCGCGGATTCCAACAGGTCAGTTGCAACAACCCCTGTTTCACCGCGCGGCTGGTAATGCCGTAATCGCTGATAGCGGTAAACATTTCCGGGAACAGCGTAATGACTTCAACGCGCAGATTTGGCATCAGGCTTAGAAGTCCGCATCCCAGTCGACCCGCATTTCGCCAGCGGCCAGATCAATCGACAACACGCATTGCTCGGTATAGGGCAACAGGCGCTCACGACCATCCAGGCTGCCGGTGCAGGGTTTGACCACCATCACATCGTTGGCACCGGTTTCTAACAAGTGATCAATCTTGCCGAGCAATTGCCCTGCCTGGTCGATAACCTTGAGACCTTCCAACTGGTACCAGTAGTACTCGCCGTCTGTTAATTCAGGGAACAGGTTGCGCGGCACACAGATCTCATAACCCGCGAGAAGACGCGCTTCTTCACGATCATCAAGACCCTTGAGCTTCGCGACCAGGAACTTATCATTCCCGCGTCCACTGACCAGCTCTACCTGTTTGACACTGCCTTCGCGCCTAAGCGTCCAGGACTTGTACTCCAACAGGTTTGCAACAGGATCAGTAAAGGAATACACCTTCACTTCACCGCGAACGCCATGTACAGAGTAGATCTTGCCGATAACGATCAAATCATCGGTAGAAGCAGGCGTCGCGCTCATATTGCTCAGGCCACAGCCTTAGCAGCGTCCTTCAACAACTGAGCAACACGATCAGAAGGTTGTGCACCAACGCTCAGCCAATGGGCCAGGCGATCTTGCTTCACGGACAGACGAACTTCCTGACCACGAGCGACCGGGTTGAAGAAACCGATCTCTTCTTTATGCGAACCGTCGCGTGGGTTACGGCTGTCGGTCACGTTGATTTTGTAGAACGGGCGCTTTTTGGAGCCGCCAAGGGCAAGACGAATCGTTAGCATGTGAACATAGTTCCTGTAGTCGGTGCTGCAAATCTAAATGCACGGCGGGCATGGGTGCCCGAAAGGCCGCATATTCTAAGGAATATCCGGACTTTTGCAAATGGCTTTTTCAGGCGCATGGAGCCGTGCGGTCAAGATTTGCCAGAAGGCCGCTATCCAAACCGGCCAATCAGCTCCCGCAAAAGGCGGGTTTACTGTAAATCCCCGCCTTCAGCGGGGCCTGCGCCGACATCGCTGCCGACGCGGATTCCTTACATCTTCGGCATGCCGCCCGGCATCATCCCGCCCATGCCGCGCATCATCTTGGCCATACCGCCTTTGGCAGTGAATTTCTTCATCATCTTCTGCATTTGTTTGTGCTGCTTGATCAAGCGACCAATGTCCTGCACTTGAGTGCCGGAACCCATGGCGATACGGCGCTTGCGCGAGCCACTGATCACGTCAGGATCGCGGCGTTCTTGAGGCGTCATCGAGTTGATAATCGCCTCCATCTGCTTGAACTGCTTCTCGGCCGCGCCCTGAGCGTTGCCCATCTGCGCCAGATTGACCCCGCCCATCTGCGGCAGCTTGTCCATCAGGCCGCCGAGACCGCCCATATTCTTCATTTGTTGCAGCTGATCGCGGAAGTCTTCGAGGTCGAAGCCCTTGCCCTTCTTCAGCTTCTTGGTGAGTTTCTCGGCCTTTTCCTTGTCCAGGGTCTGCTCGGCCTGCTCGATCAGGCTGAGCACGTCGCCCATGCCGAGGATGCGCGAAGCAATCCGATCCGGATGGAAGGGCTCGAGCGCCTCGGTCTTCTCGCCCATGCCGATAAACTTGATCGGCTTGCCGGTGATATGCCGCACCGACAGCGCCGCACCACCACGCGCATCGCCATCGACCTTGGTCAACACCACGCCGGTCAGCGGCAGCGCATCATTAAAGGCCTTGGCGGTATTGGCGGCGTCCTGACCAGTCATGGCGTCAACCACGAACAGGGTTTCCACCGGCTTGATCGCCGCGTGCAGCGCCTGGATCTCGGCCATCATCTCGGCATCGATGGCCAGGCGACCGGCGGTGTCGACGATCACCACATCGATAAACTTGAGCTTGGCTTCCTTGATCGCCGCCTCGGCGATATCCACCGGCTTCTGGCTAAGATCGGAGGGGAAGAAGGTCACACCGATATCGCTGGCCAGGGTTTCCAGCTGCTTGATCGCCGCCGGGCGATAAACGTCGGCGGAAACCACCATCACGGTCTTCTTCTTGCGCTCTTTAAGGAAGCGCGCCAGCTTGCCGACGGTGGTGGTCTTGCCCGCGCCCTGCAAGCCGGCCATCAGGATCACCGCCGGCGGCACGGCATTCAGCGCCAGGTCTTCGTTGGCTGCGCCCATCAGCTCTTCGAGCTCGGCGCGGACAATCTTCACAAAAGCCTGACCCGGGGTCAGGCTTTTCGACACTTCGGTGCCGACCGCGCGATCCTTGACCTTGTTGACGAAGTCCTTGACCACCGGCAGGGCAACGTCGGCCTCCAGCAAGGCCATGCGCACTTCACGCAGGGTGTCCTTGATGTTGTCTTCACTCAGCTTGGCTTTGCCAGTGACATTTCGCAGGGTCTGCGAGAGGCGGTCAGTCAAATTTTCGAACATGCGCGTTCCTTTCAGGCTCTATCGAACCGAGGGTGGGCTTGCAACAGGTGGCGGATTATAGCGAAGACTACGAGGCACCGACACCGCCAGACGCTTTCGTGGCGCACGGGTTATATGCCACACTGGCCGCCTTTCGGGTTTGCCTGACAAGGATTTATGCACCCTCTGCTACCCAGCCTCGCCGCCGCCGGCCTCTATGCGGCTGCCGCCTTCTACCAGGGCCTGCGCCTGCAACAGCGCAGCACCTCCGATAAACGCCTGCTGGTGCTGCTCGGCGTACTCGCCCTGCTGTTCCATGGCGGCAGCCTGTTTATACAGATGTTCGACAGCAGCGGGCTGTTTCTCGACTTCTTCAAGGCCGCCAGCCTAATTGCCGCTGCCGTAATCCTGCTGACCCTGCTGGCCTGCTCGCGTATCCCGGTGGAAAACCTGCTGCTGCTGCTGTTCCCCCTGGGCTTCCTGACCGTGCTGTTCGCCCAATTTATGCCCAGCGGCACGACGCAGGCGATTGATGAAGCACCGGGCATACTGGCGCATATCCTGCTGTCGATCACCGCCTACGGCATGCTCACCATCGCGGTGCTGCAATCGCTGCTGGTCCTGCTGCAGGACCATCAGCTCAAGCACAAGCACCCCATGAGCCTGATCAAAAACTTCCCGCCCCTGCAGACCATGGAAAGCCTGCTGTTCGGTTTCCTCTGGGCCGGCTGGCTGCTGCTGTCGCTGTCGCTGCTCTCCGGCGCGCTGTTTATCAACGACCTGCTGGCCCAGCACCTGGCGCACAAGACCATCCTCTCGGGCTTCGCCTGGGTGGTATTTGCCGTTCTGCTATGGGGTCGCCACCAACTCGGCTGGCGCGGCCACAAAGCGATTCGCTGGACCCTGGCCGGCTTCTGCCTGCTGATGCTGGCCTATTTCGGCAGCAAGCTGGTCCGCGAATTTATCCTGCATATCTGAGACCCCTTCCGTGGACGACCTGCACTCAAGCTATCTGCTTGGACTATTGATATTCCTGATTCTCTGCTCGGCATTCTTCTCCAGTTCGGAGACCGGCATGCTCAGCCTCAACCGCTATCGCCTCAAGCACATGGCCAAGGAAGGGCACAAGGGCGCGCTCCGCGTGACCCGCCTGCTGAGCCGCCCGGACCGCCTGCTGGGCACCATTCTGGTCGGCAACAATGTGGTGAATATTCTCGCCGCCTCCATCGCCACCGTACTGGCCGTGGATATCTGGGGTGAAGCCGGGATTGCCATCGCCACCGCTGGCCTGACCATCGCGGTGCTGATTTTCGGCGAAATCACTCCCAAGACCCTGGCCGCCCTACGCCCTGAGCTGGTGGCCTTCCCCGCCAGCCGCGTGTTGCTGCTGCTGCAACGCCTGCTCTACCCGGTGGTTTGGACCACGAGCACCATCAGCAACGTGTTGCTGCGCCTGCTTGGCATAGACCCGTCGCAACGGGCCAATGACAGCCTGTCCACCGAGGAACTGCGCAGCGTGGTACGCGAGTCCGGTGCCGGCATGCCAAAAAACCGCCAGAACATGCTGCTCGGCATCCTTGATCTGGAGCGGGTCACGGTGGATGACATCATGATCCCGCGCAACGAAGTGACCGGCATCAATCTGGACGACGACCTCGAAAGCATCATCAACCTGCTGACCAACACCACCCATACGCGCCTGCCGGTATTTCGTACCGACATCAATCAGGTCGAAGGCATCGTGCATATGCGCCAGATTGCCCGACTGCTGACGCACAACGAGCTGAGCAAAGAGGCACTACTGGCGGCCTGCAACGAGCCGTACTTCGTGCCTGAAGGCACCCCGCTGTCGACCCAGCTGATCAACTTCCAGAAGCAGAAACGCCGGATCGGCATCGTGGTCGACGAATATGGCGACGTGATCGGCATCGTCACCCTGGAAGACATCCTCGAAGAAATCGTCGGCGACTTCAGCAAGAAGGACAGCCTGCGCAGCCCGGATATCCACCCCCAGGAAGACGGCACCCAGGTGATCGACGGCGCGGCCTATATCCGCGAAGTGAACAAGGCCCTCGACTGGCACCTGCCCTGCGACGGCCCCAAGACCCTCAACGGCCTGATCACCGAAGCCCTGGAAAGTATCCCGGAAAGCGCGGTCTGCCTGAAAATCGGGCCTTACCGCCTGGAAATCCTGCAATCTTCGGAAAACCGGGTGAAAACCGTGCGCGCCTGGAAAGCCAGCAGCACCAAGGTCACAGTCGAGCAGACGCAAGACTAGCGGCCAACGCCTCGGCCCACAGCCGATAGCCCAAGGCCGAGGGGTGATAACCGTCGAGCGCCAGGTAGTCACCAGAAAACTCCAGTTCGACCCCATGGTGCCCCGCCCCCAGGCGACTCGCCAGCCGACGCAGACGCTGATCCAGCATTGCCCCGCGCATGCCGAGCAGCCGCCGCAACAGCCAGGGCAAGGCGGTGAAATGCTGCAGCGGCGGTACCCCGCTAAAAGCCACCTGCGCACCCTGCCCCTGCAGCGCTGCGGCCATATTGCCGAGCGCAGCTTCCCAACGCGGTAATGGGGTCAGATGGGTGGTGTCGTTGACGCCGAATACCAGCAACGCCAGATCGAAGGGCTGATCCAGCACCTGCGGCAACAGACGCACGCAGGCCTGTTCGGCAGTGATGCCATTTTCGCCGCACGCGCGCCAGGTCACGGGCCGCCCGCAGCGCTGCGCCAGGGCCGCGGCCAACTGCCCGACCAGAGCCATCTGCAGGCTATTGACCCCGACACCCACCACGGTGGATTCGCCCAGCACCAGCAAGCGCAGCGGCACCCCCGCTTGCTCGGCCGCAGCCAGGCCCTGCCGCGGCCCCTCGGCTGGCGGCAACCTGAGCGCCCGGCGACGGGTATAGAGCGCCTGCGGCACCACCAGGGGCGACAGCAGCGCCAGCCCCAACCACCAGAGACCGACGCGCAAACGGCTCACAGCTCGACGTTGACCGCCTGCGCCGCCCGGCTCGCCTTGGCCCGCGCCGCTTGCAATGATTCATCCCGCGCCAGGGCCACGCCCATACGGCGCTGGCCGCTGACTTCCGGCTTGCCGAATAGACGCAGGGCGGTGTCGGGCTCGGCCAGTGCCACCCCAAGATTGGCGAAGCTGACCTGGCGCGACTCGCCCTCAACCAGGATCACCGCCGAGGCAGAGGGGCCCAACTGGCGAATCGCCGGAATCGGCAGGCCAAGAATAGCCCGGGCATGCAGGGCAAATTCCGACAGGTCCTGGGAAATCAGGGTAACCAAGCCGGTGTCGTGGGGCCGTGGCGAGATTTCGCAGAACCACACCTGATCACCTTTGACGAACAGCTCGACGCCGAACAACCCGCGACCGCCCAGGGAATCGGTAACTGCCAAAGCAATACGCTCGGCTTCGGCCCGGGCCTTGGCGCTCATTGGCTGGGGCTGCCAGGACTCCTGGTAATCACCCTTGACCTGACGATGACCGACCGGCGCACAGAAGGTGGTGCCGTCGACATGGCGCACGGTGAGCAGGGCAATCTCATAATCGAAGTCGATAAAGCCTTCGACTATCACTCGGCCCTTGCCAGCGCGGCCGCCCGCCTGGGCGTAATCCCAGGCGGCCTGTAGATCATCCAGGCTCTTCAGCACCGACTGGCCCTTGCCCGAAGAGCTCATGATCGGCTTGATCAGGCAGGGAAAACCAATGCTCTCGACTGCTGAGCGGCACTGCTCGAAGGAGTCGGCAAACTGATAAGGCGAAGTCGGCAGGCCCAGCTCTTCAGCGGCCAGACGGCGGATGCCTTCCCGGTTCATGGTCAGCTGCGCGGCGCGGGCGCTGGGGATCACGGTATAGCCTTCATTCTCCAGCTCGACCAGGGTCGCGGTGGCAATGGCCTCGATTTCCGGGACTATGTAGTGGGGCTTTTCCAGTTCGATCACCGACCGTAACGCCGCACCATCGAGCATATTGATCACATGGCTGCGATGCGCCACCTGCATGGCCGGCGCATTGGCATAGCGATCCACGGCGATCACCTCAACGCCCAGGCGTTGCAGTTCAATCACCACCTCCTTGCCCAGCTCACCTGCGCCGCACAGCAGCACACGGGTCGCGCTCGGCGACAAAGGGGTTCCGATACGGGGCATGGGGATTCCTCGAAGCAAATAATTAAGAAGGGCGTACTACAGCAGCACACCCTTGGCTTTGGCGCGCGCGTGACACAAACCCAGCACCTGGCGGCGCTCGGCGTTGTCCATCAGGCTCCAGCGGGTTATTTCGGCGACATTACGCTGACAGCCGATGCAGATATCCTCGTCGTCGAGGGCGCAAACGTGCACACAGGGCGAAGCAACCGGGCGCTCCTGCTCGCTCACTCGTCCTGCTCCGCCAGCTCGCGGGCATAGCGCTGGGCGTTGTGCACATAGTGCGCGGCGCTGGCTTCAAGCATCTTCTTCTGCGGCTCGGTCAACTCGCGCACCACCTTGCCGGGCGAACCCATGACCAGGGAGCCGTCGGGGATTTCCTTGCCCTCACCAATCAGGCTATTGGCCCCGATGATGCAGTACTTGCCGATTTTCGCGCCGTTGAGCACTACCGTATTGATGCCGATCAGGCTGTAATCGCCCACCGAGCAACCATGCAACATGGCGTTATGGCCGATGGTCACACCCTTGCCGATATTCAGCGGGAAGCCCATATCGGTGTGCATCACAGTACCGTCCTGCACATTGCTGTTCTCGCCGATATGAATCAGCTCGTTGTCGCCACGCAGCACGGCGTTGAACCAGACGCTCGCGCCAGGTTCCAGCTTGACCTTGCCCACCAGAGTGGCATTGGGCGCGACCCAGCTTTCGGCATGGGCCTCGACATGGGATTGACCCAGGCGATATTTCATCCAGATAGTCCTCGGCCCACCCTCAGGTGAGCTTGATAAAGTGCTCAGGGGGACGATGCATGTCGATCGCGGCATCGTCGTAAACCAGGTTGACCAGCTCAACCAGCATGATCGCAGTCAGGCCCCAGATCTTGTATTCGCCATAACGGTAACTGGGCACATACCAGCTGCGCCCGAGGTAATCGATACGGTGGGTGGTCTCACGCGGATCGTCGCGAAAAAACTCCAGCGGCACATTAAACACCGCGGCAATTTCATCGTCGTTGGCCTGATAGTCGACAAAGTCCGGCACCAACCCGACATAGGGCGTGACCTGAATACCGTGGCGCGAAACCAGGGTGCTGAGCGGCCCGATGACCTCGACCAGACCTGGCGGCAAGCCGATTTCCTCCTGCGCCTCGCGCAGGGCAGTGTGGATCAGATCGACATCTTCAGGGTCGCGCCGACCACCGGGAAAGGCCACCTCGCCGCCATGGGTGGACAGCCCGCTGGCGCGCAAGGTCAACACCACTTCAGGCTCGTCGCTGCGGGTAATAGGTACCAGCACCGCCGCCTGCGGATAGTCGTTGGTGGTCTGCAGCAGGTGCGGGCTATAGCCACGCATGCGATGGAGCAGCTCGTCCAGCATGGGCATTCTCGATCTTTGTTCTGCCCCGATAATGGCACGAAAGCAGCGCGCGGCCCAAGCCCCCGCACCGACAGCGCCATGCCCCCAGAACAGGCCCCGTGCCCGCGGCGCTTGCCGAGCATAGCGCCGGCGCGCCAAGATAGCTTAATCACCCCCGAGTAGCCGGCATGAAGTTCTGTAGCAACTGCGGCAGCCCCGTCACCCTGCTCGTCCCCGCGGGCGATAACCGCCTGCGGCATGTCTGCGGGCATTGCCAGGCCATTCACTACCAGAACCCGCGCATCATCGCCGGCTGCCTGCCGGTATGGCGCGACCAGGTGCTGCTGTGCCGCCGCGCCATCGAGCCGCGGCGCGGCTACTGGACCCTGCCCGCCGGCTTTATGGAGAACGGAGAAACCCTGGAACAGGCCGCCGCCCGCGAAACCCACGAAGAAGCCTGTGCCCGGGTGCGCGACCTGAGCCTCTATACCCTGTTCGATCTGCCGCATATCAACCAGGTGTATATGCTGTTCCGCGCCGAGCTGATCGACCTCGACTTTGCCGCCGGCGAGGAAAGCCTCGAGGTGCAGCTGTTCCACGAACAGGACATCCCCTGGTCAGAGCTGGCTTTCCCGACCATCGGCCGTACCCTAGAATGCTACTTCGCTGACCGCCGCGAGCAACACTTCCCGGTCCGCAACGAGCCGCTCGAAGCCTTGCGCGCGCATTACAAGAAAGCTTTTTGATTGACGGAAACGATGATGCGCTGGTTGCTAGCCCTACTCTGCCTGACCTTTACCCTGACCTCTCAGGCCACGACCACCGTTACGTTCGCCGGCAAGACCATCGACAAGGTGCTGGTGCTCAAATCCGAGCGCAAGCTGCACCTGCAGAGCCGCGGCGAAACCCTCAAGTCCTACCGAGTATCCCTGGGCAAGCAGCCCGAGGGAGCCAAGCAACGCGAAGGCGACCTGCGCACCCCGGAAGGCTTCTACTGGATCGACTGGCGCAAGACCAGCGACAAGTACAACCTGTCCATGCATATCTCCTACCCCAACGCCCGGGATCAGGCCCTGGCGCGGGAGAAAGGCGTCTCGGCCGGCGGCATGATCATGATCCACGGTACGCCGCTGGACGAGGAATACCCCGAATGGTTCTTCCACACCCTGGACTGGACCGAAGGCTGCATCGCCATGAAGAACACCGACATGCGCGAGGTCTGGGGCCTGGTCAAAGACGGCACGCTGATCGAAATCAGGCCCTGACAGATATAAAAAGCACCTGCGCGGCCAGCCCATCTACATCTGAATGATGGGGTGCGCGTGCGTTTCGGTGCGCACGGCGCACCCTACGGTATAAAGCCAGCTCGCATTCAGCGCAGTACCAGCCCGACAGATAAGGGCGACACGCTCAGAAAAAAGCACCGTTGCGGTGCCTTTGGCCTGCTGAAACCTTAGAACTGGATATCCGAAAGCCGCCACACCTCAAAAGCCGGTGTCTCATAGGGATGGCTGTGCTTCAGCGCCTTGACTGCATCGTGGATCAGCTCGTCGGCCACCACCAGTTCGACCTTCCACTCGGCCATCTGCTTGACCGCCCCGACCTGCCCGATAAACGGCTGGCTGCCTTCCAGCGGCCGGAACTGACCTTGACCCAGGGTCTGCCAGCAACAACTGTCATAAGCCCCAATACGGCCGCCACCGGCTGTAAAAACGGCTTTTTTCACTTCATCCAGGTGAGTTTCCGGCACGTAAAAGCAAAGCTTGTACATCAAGGTCTCCAAGGGCACGACCGATAAAAAAACGTGCGAATAATGCCACACAATAATGGCACTTTGCCTTATAAACGGTTCGTGGTGCTTATCACAGTTGCCAGCTATAACCGGTCAATTGCACCAGTGTTCAGTGCCTGTATGCACCTTGAGCGTAGCTCGCCCCTGCGCCCACCTCGCGCCACTTGTCACCTCGCGGCAGCTAAAGACCCCACCAGAAGCGTCGCCAGCGCTCGCGAAAGCCCTGTACGGGCGGGTTATGGCTGCCATCGCAATAGGGCAGGTGCCGCGAACGGGCGCAACGGCACAGCAGCAGAAGTTGTTGTTGAACGGGCTCAAGGCGGAGCCCATGGCTGCAGCCTGAGCTGCAATCGGGAAGCTGGGGCGAACGCCCGCAGCGGCACAGCAGCAAGGTATCGCCAGGTTTGACCTGGCGCACCTCAGGCAGGATAGGCGCAGGCTTGCTCGACATAAGCCTGCGCCACCCTGATCAATCCACCCAGACCCGGGCGTTGCGGAACATGCGCAGCCAGCCGGCATCTTCCTGCCAGTCATCCGGCTTCCAGGAGTTCTGCACGGCGCGGAATACCCGCTCCGGGTGCGGCATCATGATGGTCACGCGGCCGTCGCGGCTGGTCAGGCCGGTGATCCCGCGCGGCGAACCGTTGGGGTTGGCCGGGTAGGTTTCGGTGACTTTGCCGTGGTTGTCGATAAAGCGCATGGCCACACAGCCGGACAGATCGGCTTCGAGCAGCGCTTCCTCGTTCTCGAACTCGGCATGACCTTCACCGTGAGCGATGGCGATTGGCATGCGCGAGCCGGCCATGCCGCGCAGGAAGATCGACGCCGACTCCTGCACCTGAACCATGGCCACCCGCGCCTCGAACTGCTCGGAACGGTTGCGCACAAAATGCGGCCAGAACTCGGTGCCCGGGATCAGCTCGTGCAGGTTGCTCATCATCTGGCAGCCGTTGCACACGCCGAGGGCGAAGCTGTCCTTGCGTTCGAAGAAGGCCTGGAAGCCATCACGGGCACGGGCGTTGAACAGCACCGACTTGGCCCAGCCTTCGCCAGCACCCAGCACGTCGCCGTAGGAGAAGCCGCCGCAGGCGACCAGGCCCTTGAACTCGTCCAGGCTGACGCGGCCGCTGAGGATATCGCTCATATGCACGTCGATCGCGTTGAAACCGGCGCGGTCGAAGGCCGCAGCCATTTCCACCTGGCCGTTGACGCCCTGCTCGCGCAGCACGGCGATCTGCGGACGCACACCCTTGCGGATATAAGGTGCACTGATGTTTTCGTTGACGTCGAAGCCAAGTTTCACCGACAGGCCCGGATTGTCTTCTTCCAGCAGCGCGTCGAACTCCTGCTCGGCGCACTGCACGTTGTCGCGCAGGCGCTGGATGCGGTAGCTGGTTTCGCTCCACTGGCGCTGCAGCAGGCGACGCTGACCGGCAAATACCGGCTGACCATTGAAGCCGATCGCCACGGCATCACTGTTGACCGGCTGACCGATCACCGCCACGCAGTCGCCCAGACCCGCGGCACTGAACTGCGCCAGTACTTCCGGGGTAGCATCCTGATGCACCTGGATCACCGCACCCAGCTCTTCGTTGAACAGCACGGCGGCCAGCTCAGTGCTGTCGTCGGCCAGGGCATCGAGGAACAGATTCAGACCGCAGTGGCCGGCAAAAGCCATTTCCAGAGCGGTAACCAACAGGCCACCGTCGGAGCGGTCGTGATAGGCGAGGATATGACCATCGGCGTTAAGGCCCTGGATCACCGCGAAGAAGGCCTTGAGGTCTTCGGCGTCATCCACATCCGGTGCCTGACTGCCGAGCTTGCCGTAAACCTGGGTGAGGATCGACGCACCCAGACGGTTCTGCCCACGGCCCAGGTCGATCAGGATCAGATCGGTTTCGCCCTTGTCCATGCGCAGTTGCGGGGTCAGGGTCTTGCGAATATCGCTGACCGGAGCAAAGCCGGTCACCACCAACGACAGCGGCGAGGTCACGCTCTTGTCCGTGCCCGCGTCCGTCCACTGGGTTTTCATCGACATCGAGTCCTTGCCCACCGGGATGGTGATGCCGAGCTCGGGGCACAGCTGCATACCGACTGCTTGAACTGTGTCATACAGACGCGCGTCTTCGCCCGGGTGGCCGGCAGCGGCCATCCAGTTGGCGGACAGTTTGATATCGGAAATCTTCTCGATGCGCGAAGCGGCCAGGTTGGTCAGGGTTTCGCCAATCGACATGCGCCCGGATGCCGCGGCATCCAGCAGCGCCAGCGGTGTGCGCTCGCCCATGGCCATGGCTTCGCCGGTGTAGACGTCGAAGCTGGTGGCGGTGACCGCGCAATCGGCCACCGGCACCTGCCACGGACCAACCATCTGGTCGCGGGCAACTAGACCGGTAATGGTGCGGTCGCCGATGGTGATCAGGAAGCTCTTGCTGGCCACGGCCGGGTGATGCAGCACGCGGGTCACGGCTTCGTCGATGGCCAGGGTGCTGGCGTCGAAATCGTCGCCCAGCTCGTTTTCACGAGTGGCCGAGCGGTGCATGCGCGGGGCTTTACCCAGCAGCACGTTGAGCGGCATGTCCACGGCATTGTTGCCGAAGTGGCTGTCGGTCACGGTCAGGTGGGCTTCTTCGGTGGCCTCACCGACTACGGCAAACGGGCAACGCTCGCGCTCGCAGATGGCCTTGAAACGCTCGAAGTCAGCGGCATCCACCGCCAGCACGTAACGCTCCTGGGATTCGTTGCTCCAGATTTCGTGCGGGGCCATGCCCGGCTCGTCATTGGGCACGTTGCGCAGCTCGAAACGACCGCCACGGCCGCCATCGTTGACCAGCTCGGGGAAGGCGTTGGACAAACCGCCGGCACCGACGTCGTGGATAAAGGCGATGGGGTTGTGCTCGCCCAGCTGCCAGCAACGGTCGATAACCTCCTGGCAGCGGCGCTCCATTTCCGGGTTCTCGCGCTGTACCGAGGCGAAATCCAGGTCAGCCGAGCTGGCACCGGTGGCGACCGACGAAGCGGCGCCGCCGCCCAAACCGATCAGCATGGCCGGGCCGCCGAGCACGATCAGCTTGGCACCCACAGTGATCTCGCCCTTCTGCACGTGATCGGCACGGATGTTACCCATACCGCCGGCGAGCATGATCGGCTTGTGGTAACCGCGCACTTCTTCGCCGCGCGGGGTCTGGATCGCCTGCTCGAAGGTGCGGAAGTAGCCAGTCAGGGCCGGACGACCGAATTCGTTGTTGAACGCAGCGCCGCCCAGCGGGCCTTCAATCATGATGTCCAGCGCAGTAACGATGCGCTCAGGTTTGCCGTACGGCACTTCCCAAGGCTGCTCGAAACCGGGGATGTTCAGGTTGGATACGGTGAAACCGGTCAGGCCCGCCTTCGGCTTGGCACCACGGCCGGTGGCACCTTCGTCGCGGATCTCGCCGCCGGAACCTGTGGACGCACCGGAGAACGGCGAGATGGCCGTCGGGTGGTTGTGGGTTTCCACCTTCATCAGGATATGCACGGGCTCCTGGGTCGCGCCGTACTGGCGGGTTTCAGGGTCCGGGAAGAACCGGCCGGCAACGTTGCCGACGATCACCGAAGCGTTGTCCTTATAAGCGGACAACACGCCTTCGTTGTGCATCTGATAGGTGTTTTTGATCATGCCAAACAGGGATTTTTCCTGGCTCTGGCCGTCGATATCCCAGCTGGCATTGAAGATCTTGTGGCGGCAATGCTCGGAGTTGGCCTGGGCGAACATCATCAGTTCGATGTCGTGGGGGTTGCGCCCCAGGTCATTGAAGCTGCTCACCAGGTAGTCGATTTCGTCCTCGGCCAGGGCCAGGCCCAGTTCGACGTTGGCCTGCTCCAGGGCGGCGCGACCGCCACTCAGTACATCCACCGCGGTCAGCGGCTTGGGCTGAGCGTGACTGAACAACGCGCTGGCCCCTTCCAGGTTATCCAGCACCAGCTGGGTCATGCGATCGTGCAGCAGCTCGGCGACCTGCTGCGCCTCACTGGCGCTCAGCTCGCCGGTCACGTAATAGGCCAGACCGCGCTCGATGCGCTGGATCTTCGCCAGGCCGCAGTTGCGCGCGATATCGCTGGCCTTGCTCGACCAGGGCGAGATGGTGCCGAAACGCGGAATGGTCAGAAACAGGCGGCCGCTGGGCTCCTGCACCGGCACACTCGGGCCGTACTTGAGCAAACGGGCCAGAACCTGCTGTTCGTCGGCGCTGAGCACGCCGGCAACTTCGGCAAAATGCGCGAACTCGGCATACAGCCCAGTGACAGCGGGTACCTTGCCGGTCAGTTGCTCGAGCAATTTACCGTGGCGGAAAGCAGAAAGGGCGGGAGCGCCGCGCAGGATCAACATCGGGGACAGCCTCTGGGAAGGGGTGTACTTTGAGGCCGTGCATTCTAGCCTAAAGCGCTGCCGACGACACCCGTACAGTCAACCCGAACACAGCGGCCGCGCTAGCAGAGAAGCCACCCGCTGTCGAGATATGGCGCGCCCCATGCTTTGCGTATACTGCGCAAATGTTTGCCCAATCTGCGTTCCGTGTGCGCTGCGCCTACTGGCTGTCGGTGATCGGAATCCTCCTGCTGCTCGGCGGCTGTGCTGAAGAACCCAGCACACTCGAGCGCGTTCAGGCGGAGGGTGTACTGCGGGTGATCACCCGTAACAGCCCGGCCACCTATTTCCAGGACCGTAACGGCGAAACCGGCTTCGAGTACGAGCTGGTCAAACGCTTTGCCGACGACCTGGGCGTCCAGCTGAAAATCGAAACCGCCGACCACCTCGACGAGCTGTTTACCAGCCTGAGCAAGCCCGAGGGCCCCGTGCTGGCCGCCGCCGGCCTGGTGCAAAGCGCCAGCCGGCAACAGAGCGCACGCTTCTCCCTGCCCTATCTGGAAGTCACCCCCCAGGTGATCTACCGCAACGGCCAGCAACGCCCCACCCGCCCCGCAGACCTGATCGGCAAACGCATCCTGGTGCTTAAAGGTAGCAGCCATGCGGAACAACTGGCCGAACTGAAGCTGCAACTACCTGAGCTGACGTATGACGAATCCGCCGCGGTGGAAGTGGTCGACCTGCTGCGCATGGTCGACGAAGGGCAGATCGACCTGACCCTGGTCGACTCCAACGAACTGGCGATGAATCAGGTGTACTTCTCCAACGTGCGCGTAGCCTTCGACCTGGGTGACGCGCAGAACCTGGCCTGGGCGGTGGCTCCCGGGGAAGACACTAGCCTGCTCGACGAGATCAACGCCTTTATCCAGCGCGCGCACAAGAATGGTAGCCTGCAACGCCTGAAGGATCGCTATTACGGCCACGTCGACGTACTCGGCTATGTCGGTGCCTACACCTTTGCCAAACACCTGCAGCAGCGCCTGCCGCGCTACGAACAGTTCTTCCGCCAGGCAGCGCAGAACAACCAGGTCGACTGGCGCCTGCTGGCCGCCATGGGCTATCAGGAATCGCTCTGGCAACCGACCGCCACCTCGAAAACCGGCGTGCGCGGCCTGATGATGCTGACCCTGCGCACGGCCCAGGCCATGGGCGTGTCCGACCGCCTCAACCCCAAGCAGAGCATCGACGGCGGGGCCAAGTACATCGTCCATGTGAAAAACCAGCTGCCCGCCAGCATTCAGGAACCGGACCGCACCTGGTTCGCCCTGGCCGCCTACAACGTCGGCGGCGGCCATCTGGAAGATGCGCGCAAGCTCACCGAAGCCGAAGGCCTGGACCCGAATAAATGGCTGGATGTGCAGAAAATCCTGCCGCGCCTGTCACAGAAGCAGTGGTACAGCAAAACCCGCTACGGCTATGCCCGCGGCGGCGAGCCGGTGCATTTTGTGCGCAACATCCGTCGCTATTACGACATCCTCACCTGGGTCACCCAGCCGCAGCTGGAAGGCACCCAGCTGGCCGAAAGCAACCTGCATGTACCCGGGGTAAACAAGACGCCGCCGCCGGAAGAACTGTCGCCGCTGTAGCCCGGCACCTGCCCAGCCCCCTGTTCGCCTGCCGCTCTCCATGGGAGGGGCTTTAGCCGCGACTCACCTTTAGGGCGCTAGAAGCGTGTAGCCCGGATGGAATCCGGGAACGCCTGCACCTGCCCACCCCGGATTGCGCCCAGACTTATTCAGGCTACACGCCGACGGGCTGAAGCGCTGAGAGCCTCTAGCGCGTTGCGCGGCGCATCTTGAAAAACTCGCTAAGCACCGCACCGCACTCCTCGGCCAGCACCCCACCCTCGATCAGCACCCGATGATTGAGAAAGGCCTGAGTAAAGAACTCACCACGACTCACGGCCACACCGGCCTTGGGCTCGGTTGCGCCGTACACCACGCGCTGCACCCGCGCATGCACGATCAGACCGGCGCACATGCTGCACGGCTCCAGGGTCACATACAGGGTGCTGCCCGGCAGGCGGTAGTTAGTCACGGCCTGGGCGGCGGCGCGGATCGCCACCATCTCGGCATGGGCGCTGGGATCGTGACTGGAGATCGGGCAATTGAAGCCGCGCCCGACAATCTCGCCCTCCTGCACCAGCACCGCACCCACCGGCACCTCACCCAGGACCGCGCCTTCGGCGGCCAGGGCCAGAGCCTCGCGCATAAAAAATGAATCGCGACTGCGATCGATGATTTGTACTTTTCTCATAGTCTCGCCAGGCCAACCCTTGCACTGGTGCGTACAGCGCACCCCAGGGGAATGTTTATGCCACCTCGATGGAGGCCATCAGGCCGGTTTCCATATGGTCGATCACATGGCAGTGGAACATCCATACCCCGGGATTATCCGCGACCAGCGCCACCCGCGCACTTTCGTTCTTGCCCAGCAGATAGGTATCGGTGAAATACGGAATAATCGCCTTGCGATTGGACGCCAGCACCTTGAAGGTCATGCCGTGCAGGTGGATCGGGTGCTGATACTGGCTAAGGTTACGCAGCTCGAAGATATAGCTCTTGCCCAGCTGCAGGCGGGCAATCGGCCGGTCGGCGCAGGTCTTGTCATTGATATCCCAGGCCTGGCCATTGATCTGCCAGAAGCTGTGCCCCGCGCCCTGAGCCAGACCGACCGACACTGCACCGGCCCACTCGAAGTTGAATTTGACGGTTTGCGCATTGGCCAAATCCGGCTCGGCAATCGGGTTGGCCGGCAGCGCCGGCGGCCAATCACCCTCCCCCTCGGCACTGGGCTGCGCGCGCAGGGTCGCCAGGCGCAATGGCCCGTTACGCAGCGACAACTCTGTACCCACCGCTGGCACCTTCAACCCCAGTTCGATGCGCATACCCGGCCCTAGCCAGTATTCCTTACCCAGCGGCCGCGGCTCGACCGGGTTGCCGTCCAGCGCATAAATCCGCGCACCCGCGCCAGGCAGATTGAGGCGATAGGTCAGGGTGTTATCCAGATTGATCAGACGCAGGCGCGCCACCTGCCCAGCGGGTAAATCCAGGGTTGGCGCATGCTTGCCATTGACCGTACTCAAGCGCCCCGGCGTACCGCCGCGCGCTGCCTCGCGCGGTACGCTGAATGCAGTAAATGCGCCCTGCTCGTCGACATGCCAGCTTTTCAGGTTGAGCGTGTGGTCGTGCTTGAAACCCGTCGGTTCACGCTCCTCGACTATCAACGCACCGACCAGGCCGCGGCCCAGCTGTTCGCTGCTGGCAGTGTGCGGGTGATACCAGAAGCTGCCGGCATCGGGGGTGATGAAGTTGTAGTCGAAGTATTCACCCGGCAGCACCGGCAGCTGCGAAACATAGGGCACGCCGTCCATCGCCAGCGGCAGGCGGATGCCATGCCAGTGGATGGTGGTCGGCACCTCCAGCTTATTGATAAAGCGCACCCGCAAGCGCTCACCCTGACGGCAGCGCAACTCCACACCAGGTGCCTGCCCACCGTAAGCCCAGGCCGGCGTGGTATGCCCCGGCACCAGCTCGATATCCAGCGGCGCGGCGATCAGTTCATAGTCGTGAGTCGCCACATTTTCCGGACGACCCAGCCAGTAGCGCACGCCGCCAGCACCAAGACCGACAACGCCAAGGCCAGCCAGGCCGACCAGCATTTGTCTGCGGGTAAAGGACATAGGGATTCCCGTAGCCCGGATGCAATCCGGGAAGATATCAATCCGGAGTTAACCCGGACTACCAATTGCAATATCTTCTCATTTTCACGGAGAACAAGACGAGGCGTATGTCGGGACGTATTGCCGCAGCCGGAGCTGTGCAGTGCACTGCCAGAAAGTCAGCTTTTACGTTTTGCCCATCACACTGCTGACTTTTTATCCCTGACAGTTAGATCAATCAAAATGACCTCAATCGCTTCAACGCCAGGAAAGCTCTCGGAGATCGTTTCCCAATATTCACCAAGAGCCTTGCACAAATTCGAAAGTGCGACTCGCCGGCCATCGATGTTCCAACTGCGCTTAGCGGACTGCCCCTGCCAAACCAAAAGAAAAACGCCGCTGCCAGACGCTTCTTCTCTGAGATAGTCACCTGCGAGCTGATTGCGCAGTCGCTCGCACAACTCAGGACCTGACCATCCTTTATCAAGCACCTTTAACTCAATTGGCACCGGCGAACCAACCCGGAGATGCTGCATCCAAATGTCTGGTCTTTGCCTGTTCGCAAGCTCATTTTCTTGAGCACAACTGTAGCGACCTGAAGACTGGCCATTCAGCCAACCAGCAATGAGATTACGCATCTCGGTTTCGCCGTCAGCTCGCTGCCAGGTCTTGTAGGGGCTGTCATTGCCGCACTCGACCCAAGCCTTCAGATCAAGCAGACGATTAACAGTAAGATCGAAAAGCTGCCGATGCGTCGTTGGCGTACTCACCCGGCCCTGGTCATATTCGCGTACTTGCTGCGCCGACCACGGTTCCAAGTCCGCATCTTGCTCAGCTCGCTTGTAAGCGAGTTCTCTCATCCACGGCCGATATTTTTCGCTCGGATGATCCCTCGCAAGCTCGGCAAGGGCGACATAGGTTTGCTTCCCTGGAATTTCAGATAGCTGGCTGAAAAGTGCGTTCCGACCATCCTGCGCGTCATCGCGCAGCCCTGGCGAGTACACTCCTTTGCCCGCTCGCTCGATATCATCCTGCGCTCGGATATGCCGGTGCATGAGAACATAAAGGGCTTTGAGATTTTTCACGCTACAAAAGTCACCACAACTAAGACCAGTGTCACGGGATCGCCGAGTCCCCATCAGCCCGGTAACTAATAGCTGCGCCTCCTGCGAGGCTTTCTCTGTTGGCAAACTGGACAACCACACCTCAACAGCCGAAATTCCCTGCTCTGCGTCGAGATCAATCCAAAGCGCATACCACGCAGCCAGATCCTCCCGCGCCACATGGCTTAAAATTTTTGACTTAGCCAATTTCAACAGAGTTTCTCTGGGCGTGTCTCCGCTTATTAAGATACGGATGCAGTAACGCAGCGCGTCACGGTTCGGAATTTCGTTCTGTTCCAACCAAGTAACCATTGCTGGAACCAAGAACGGGTGCATCCAGGAAGCGTGATAGACCAAGTCATGCAGAATGTAATGCATCTGCTGATCAGGCTGCGTATGCACCAACTCCCACTGCAACTCAGTGAGGACTGCCTCCAGAACCAGACCTGGGTAAGCCCGCTGCAATTGCTCAAGCCAGCGCGGAAAACCGTTGATATCCCAAACGAAGTATCTAAGCGCATGACGAACTTCTACTTCCGTCAGACTTGAGGGGAAGCTGGCAACCTCACTCGCCTCAATTTCGAGACCAACCATCGCAAAAATCAGCGAGTAGGGTATCGACTTGGTGTCATGCCCCTCCGAACGAATACCTGGCGTGAAGGTTCGCCAATGTGCAATGGCTGCATCCCGATAGGCTCTCGCGACATCCTCTCCAAACTCGGGAATCAACGACTCCCAATTGGCGCCATCGCCACGACTTGTGCGAAGGCCACCGCCCTCAATCTCATTTAGCAACCAATACTGGTCGCTGCTGAGCTCTCCCGGTTTAAGTCCCTGAGGATAACAAACGACATACGGCGCAGCCTTCAAGTGCTCGACCCACTTAGCTCGATTCCGGTCGAGTTCTTCCTGCTTCTTCTTGCGTTTGTCTTTGCGGCGCGCCTCATTTTCTTCCCACTCCGCAGCACTTTGAGACGGCACAGGGTTCAAGAAAGTGTCGAGGCGTTCCTTCAGTTCTAAATTACCGTCAACTATCCGAGTAAGCCCACTCAACCAGTCATCAGGCTTGTCAGCATGCTGGAAGAGTCGGAGACCTAGTGACAGCGCAACCAACTTGTCATCCAGGAAGTGACGACTGGCAACGAAGTCTAAAACATCGTCAAACCGATCAATCCCAAAGCTCCAGTAGTGCCCAATCCATTGCACAGACCAGTCATCAATCAAACGTACGGATTTCTTTGCATCAAGCCTTTCACGCGCGTCTTCAACGCTTCGCCAGAACAGTGCATCGTTCAGCTCATGCCACGCGGGTACGAGTTCACGGAGCCTGCTTTTGTATTCGTCGAAATCCTCCCCATGCCATAACTGAGCGACCGGCACCTTAAGCATGATCGCAAGTGCATCCGGCGAAAGAGCAGCCAAAGATCGGGCGGACACCAAGCGCTCGACGGCATGGGTCGCAGGACCAAGAAGCCATGCGAACGGTTCAGAGACATGACATTCCCGCCGCTCAATATAAGGTTCTCGGTTGAGGTATTCGTTCACGCCACTAACGATTACCGCCAGTGGCTCCAACACATCTTTGACGCCATAGATCGGCAAACGCTCTAAAAAATCGTGTAAGGCCTGCCTCAACCCAGTCGCTTCATAGCGCTCATACACTTCCAATTTGTCGATTGAGGCAAGTAGAAAGTCGACCGAGATCATGTCAGGGTCAGCGTCCCCTATAACTTCGGCAAGCAGTGTGCGCGGCATTGACTCCGAAGATGTCGTCAGTTGCTTCCACAATTGGTCTTTTTGATATCGGTCCCCGCACGTCATTACGGCGCGCGTAGCAGCGATACGAGCATAGATGCCGCGATCTGAATTACATGCGATCTCGGACAGGACAGGCAGACACCCGGCCATCTCGCCTTGCCAAACAAGCCTGCCCAGAAAGAAGATCGCATCGTCATTCTCTCGATGGTCAGTGATGAGGCGTAACGTATCGCCTGTCAGATCCGCTTGAGCAATTCGAGCGATTGCACTGTTGTCGCGAGCCGAGCGACCGCCTTCGTCTTTAGCAATACGCGTGACGATAGTGTGGAGAAGCATCTGCCTTTCAGAGAGCGGCAAATATGCTACATCGCCACCTTCAACTGCGATTTCCGGGGCAATTTCTAGCGCTTTTCGCCGAATCTCGTCGTCAAAAAGGATCAACCAAGGCAATACAGGGCGCAGACGAGGCCTGATGACCAAATGCCCATACTGTTCACGAAAGAACAAAGACTCGATTGCGTGACGAGAGCAGCCATCCCTCAGCTGATGAAGAAACCATTCGGCTGCGAGCAGCTCTCGCACCTCTCGATGGCGAAAACGTACGATACCGTAGAGCGCATCATTGAATAGTCCGCGCTCCAAAAGCGCCCGCACTTCTGTCGGCTGCCAATCGCCTAGAACAGCTTCAGCGTCGATACCGCTTTCGGGATGAGTAGAGTCAGGAATACGAATGCCCGGCTCCCCCGTGAGGATGACTGCGGCGGCGAGCACGCGCGCGCCACATTTTGCTTTCTCACGATTAATGGGCTGACGCTGTGCTCGATCTGCGTCAATCTCGTTCAGACGTAGATCAATGCTGTGCCGCAGCAGATCCAAACGTCCGCCGAGGACCTGATCCGCCTCCCACTTCGACAGAATACCTTCGAGGTCAAACGGCCGTGCTGCCAGGGACATTAAGTTTGCACGCTGCAGTTCGGTGATCAGTTTGTCGATTTTTGGCGTATTGCGATGGCCGGCAAAAACACGAATACCCGCCTCATCTAAAGGCTCAAGCAAATAGACATTCAGAGCGTTTTCCTGCTCTACAGGCTCGCTAGCAGCATCCCCGTCAAATTCACCCTTATCGCCTCCAGCTTCTTCTGATAGTGTTTTTTTGAACGGTAAACACTGCTCCAGAAGATTTCGATCTGTGCGCGCACGCCATGCATAAGGGCGGCTAGAGATATAAATGTGGGCTCGTTGTTGCGCTGACTTGATCCGTGACGCGAAACGCTTGATCGCTTTTTCGAAGGTCCGCGCGCTGATAAGGCGAGCTTCATCAACTGAATCGAGGAAAAACCAAGCATCCTCTTCCGAACTCAGCCACTTTTGAAATGATTCTGCACTACCGATTTCAAACGCTTCGTCGAAATCATCTTCGATATCTTCTATCCGTATGAAGAATGCTGCTCGCCCTTGTTCCTCAGAGTGTTTTGCACGGGCTTCCATCTCAAAGCTTTTGCCGGCACCTGCTTCAGCAAGAATGACGCAGCGAAACTCTTGCTCAAGCTCCGGCCAACCAGTGCGCTTCTGGCCACTCCAGATTGAGAGTACCTCTCGCTCATCTGAATCAGCGTCGGTTCTAGGAACCAGAGAAAAGTGCCTAATAAGCGGGACGGGCGAGTAAGCCATTAGCGCCGCTCACTCTCTTCATTCGCATCGAGCAGCATCCCGATCAGTGAGAGTATTTGCCTGGAAGGGATTGCCATATTTCGATACCAGTTGGGGCAAGGTTAGGCCTTCATGGTATTGAGACGCCATCACGGCATCAAGGCAAATAATCCCACTCAGCAGCCCCTGAAAGCTTATTGCCCGAGCGCTCCAAGCATTGCTAGAAACCAATACACCAAACAACAAAAAGCCAGCATTTACGCTGGCTTTTTGTCGACTCTGGCTGTCAGGTAGCAAGGCCTTCCAGGCGCAAGATCATTCCCACTCAATAGTCGCTGGCGGCTTGCTCGACACGTCGTAGGTGACGCGGGAGATACCTTCGATCTCATTAATGATGCGGCCGCTGACGGTTTCCAGCAGTTCGTAGGGCAGGTGCGCCCAACGTGCGGTCATAAAGTCGATGGTTTCCACGGCGCGCAGGGCAACGACCCAGGCGTAACGACGGCCGTCACCGACCACGCCCACGGACTTCACTGGCTGGAACACCACGAAGGCCTGGCTGACCTTGTGGTACCAGTCGGCCTTGCGCAGTTCTTCGATAAAGATGTGGTCGGCGCGGCGCAGCAGGTCGGCGTATTCCTTCTTCACTTCACCGAGGATGCGCACGCCCAGGCCTGGGCCCGGGAATGGGTGACGGTAGACCATGTCGTACGGCAGACCGAGTTCAAGACCCAGGCGACGCACTTCGTCCTTGAACAGTTCGCGCAGTGGCTCGACCAGTTTCAGGTTCATTTCTTCCGGCAGGCCGCCGACGTTGTGGTGCGACTTGATCACGTGGGCCTTGCCGCTTTTCGCGCCAGCCGACTCGATCACGTCCGGGTAGATGGTGCCCTGGGCGAGGAACTTGATGTTGTCCAGCTTGCAGGATTCGGCATCGAACACGTCGATAAAGGTGCGACCGATGATCTTGCGCTTCTTCTCCGGGTCCGCTTCGCCGGCCAGGTTGCCGAGGAACTGCTCTTCGGCGTTGGCGCGGATCACTTTGACGCCCATGTTCTCGGCGAACATGGCCATCACTTGCTCGCCTTCGTGCAGGCGCAGCAGGCCGTTGTCGACGAATACACAGGTCAGCTGATCGCCGATGGCCTTGTGCAGCAGCGCCGCGACTACCGAGGAATCCACACCACCGGACAGGCCGAGCAGCACGTTGGCGCTGCCAACCTGGGCGCGCACATTGGCGATGGCGTCTTCAACGATGTTGGAGGCGGTCCACAGCGCTTCACAGCCGCAGATTTCCAGGATAAAGCGCGAGAGGATGCGACCGCCCTGCTTGGTGTGGGTCACTTCCGGGTGGAACTGCACGCCGTAGTAGCCGCGGCGGTCATCGGCCATGGCGGCAATCGGGCAGCTCGGGGTGCTGGCGAGAATATGGAAGCCTTCCGGCAGGTTGGTGACCTTGTCGCCGTGGCTCATCCACACGTCGAGGCCGAACACGCCGTCGTCGTCGATGTGGTCTTCAATACCGTTGAGCAGACGGGCCTTGCCGACCACATCAACGCGGGCATAACCAAACTCACGCAATTCGGAGCCTTCAACCTTGCCGCCCAGCTGCTCGGCCATGGTCTGCATGCCGTAGCAGATGCCGAAAACCGGTACGCCGAGGTCGAACACGGCTTTCGGCGCGCGCGGGCTGCCGGCTTCGTGTACCGACTCCGGGCCACCGGCGAGGATGATGCCGCGCGGGGCGAAGGCACGGATGTCATCGTCGCTCATGTCGAACGGGTGCAGCTCGCAATACACGCCGATCTCGCGCACGCGGCGGGCGATCAGCTGGGTGTACTGGGAGCCGAAATCCAGAATCAGGATGCGGTGAGCGTGGATGTCTTGATGAGCCATGGCCGTCTCTCGTAGCGGAATTCACAAATGACTCGGGGCTGCCCCGTCGTACTCAACAGCAACAGCCCCGTGCGTTCCTATCTCTTCAAAAATCGATTTGCCGCGTCGCGAGCGCAGGTCAGGCAAGGCGGAAAGAAGCGAGAAAGCGGAGTTTGCTGGAGCAAATGAGCATTTCGAACTTCTTTCCAACGCAGCATGGCCAAGCGCAGCAGCGTCAAATCGATTTTTTAACCAACGCGGTAGTTCGGTGCCTCTTTAGTGATCTGTACGTCATGTACATGGGACTCGGCCATGCCAGCACCGGTGATGCGTACAAACTCAGGCTTACTGCGCATCTCTTCGATGGTCGCGCAACCGGTGTAGCCCATGGAGGCACGCAGGCCGCCCATCATCTGGTGCACGATGGCACCCATCGCGCCTTTGTACGGCACCCGGCCTTCGATACCTTCCGGCACCAGCTTCTCGGCACCCGCGGAGGAGTCCTGGAAGTAACGATCCGAAGAGCCCTGAGCCTGGGCCATCGCGCCCAGCGAGCCCATGCCGCGGTAGGCCTTGTAGGAGCGGCCCTGGAACAGCTCGACTTCGCCTGGCGCTTCTTCAGTACCGGCGAGCATCGAGCCGATCATCACGCAGGACGCACCAGCAACGATGGCCTTGGATAGGTCACCGGAGAAGCGGATGCCGCCATCGGCGATCAGCGGAATGCCAGTGCCTTCCAGTGCGGCAGCGACGTTGGCCACGGCGGAAATTTGCGGTACACCGACGCCGGCAACAATACGGGTGGTGCAGATCGAGCCTGGGCCGATACCGACCTTGACTGCATCGGCACCGGCTTCAGCCAAAGCCTTGGCGGCAGCGCCGGTGGCGATGTTGCCGCCGATCACCTGGACTTCCGGGAAGGTCTGCTTGACCCAACGCACGCGGTCGATCACGCCTTTGGAGTGACCGTGGGCGGTGTCGACGATGATCACATCAACGCCGGCATGCACCAGGGCAGCCACGCGATCTTCGGTATCGGCACCGGTGCCGACAGCCGCACCAACGCGCAGACGACCCTGGTCGTCCTTGCTGGCCAGCGGGTAGGCCTTGGCTTTTTCGATATCGTTGACGGTCATCATGCCCTTGAGGCGGAACTGATCGTCGACGATCAGCACGCGCTCGATACGATGCTTGTGCAGCAGCTTGCGCACCACCTGAGTGTCTTCGCCTTCCTTGACCGTGACCAGGCGCTCTTTGGGCGTCATCACGTCGCGCACCTTGGCGCTCATGTTGGTCTCGAAACGCACGTCACGGCTGGTGACGATGCCGACCAGGTCACCGTGGTGCAGCACCGGTACGCCGGAGATGTTGTTCTGTCGGGTCAGGTCGAATAGATCCCCCACGGAGGCATCGGCCTCGATGGTGATCGGGTCTTTGACGACACCGGATTCGTAGCGCTTGACCTTGCGCACCTCGGCAGCCTGCTGCTCGGGGGTCATGTTCTTGTGGATGATGCCAATGCCGCCTTCCTGAGCCATGGCGATGGCCAGACGGGCTTCGGTCACGGTGTCCATGGCAGCAGAGAGCAACGGAATATTCAGTTCGATGCCACGGGTCAGGCGCGTTTTGAGGCTGACATCCTTCGGCAGAACTTCGGAATAACCAGGGATAAGTAGAACGTCGTCGAAGGTAAGAGCTTCTTGACTGATACGCAGCATGGCGGGGGCTCCCGGGCGGGAAATTGGAAGCGCGCCATTATACTCAGACGCCCCCCTGCACTCAACGCAAACAATGACATTGGCATGCGGCGCTATTCAGATGCGAACGAGACAAATACAATAATGATTCTCAAAAACATCCGCGACCGAGTAGCATATGCCCTCCACCTGCCTCTCCCCCGCCCAGCCCGCCTGGCGTCTCACGCTGCTCGCCCTGGCCTTGATGCCCGCTGCCAACAGCCTGGCGGCCGAAACCACCACAGCGCTTGAGCTGCCCAGCCAGGCCGTCACCGCGCCCCGTGAAGACGAAACCGGCTACAGCGCCAGTACAGCCAGCACCGCGAGCAAAAGCGCGGTGCCGATCATGCAGGAGGCCCAGGCGGTGCAAGTGGTCACTAAACAGGTGATCGAGGACTATCAGGTGCAGTCGCTGGACGATGCGATGAAGTTCGTCAGCGGCATAAGTCAGAGCAATACCCTGGCGGGCACTCAGGACGGCTTCGTCAAGCGTGGTTTCGGCAGCAACGCCGACGGCTCGATCCTGCGTGACGGCATCCGCTCCAGCCTGTCGCGCAACTTCAGCGCCACCACCGAGCGGGTGGAAGTGCTCAAGGGCCCGGCCTCTCTGCTCTATGGCGCACTGGAGCCCGGCGGGCTGATCAACGTGATCAGCAAGCAACCCGAATACCAGCGGCGCTCGCAGATCAGCGGTGAAACCAGCAGCGAGGGCGGCGGCAACGTCATGCTCGACACCACCGGCCCGCTGGGCGACAGCGGCTTCGCCTATCGCCTGATCGCAGAGCGGCAGCACGAGGACTATTGGCGCAATTTCGGCGCGGACAGCCACACCCTGGTGGCCCCGTCCCTGAGCTGGAGCGGCGATGACCTGCGCATCACCCTGGCTTACGAGCACAAGGAATACTCGACCCCGGTAGATCGCGGCACGGTAATCATCAATGGCAAACCGGCGAACACTCAATACAACGCACGCTTCAACGAAAGCTGGGCAAAAGCCGAAGGCACCGATGAGCTGTTTACCGCCAAGGCCGAGTACCAACTCAACCCGAACTGGCTGAGCCGCCTGACCTACGGCTGGAACAACGAGCGCTACGACTATGCCGAAGCGCGGCCCAACGCGCTTAACGCCACCACCGGTGCACTCAGCCGCCGCGCCGACGGCAGTGAACACGACAACCAGACCCAGTACCTGGCATGGGACTGGATCGGCAACGCCAGCGTGTTCGGCCAGCAGCATGACCTGCTGCTGGGCATGGATACCGAGCGCGTCGACAACTTCCGCGGTGATACCTACCGCGGCCCGGCCGTCGGCGGCTTCAATATCTACCGCCCGGTCTATGGCAACCTCGCCGAACCCTCGCTGATCAGCACCGTGCAGAGCGACAGAAGCGATGAACTGCACTCACGCTCGCTCTATATAAAGGACAACTGGCACCTTAATGACCAATGGATACTGGTGGCCGGCGGCCGTTACCAGCACTTCGAGCAACTGGTCGAACAGGGCCGTGGCAGCGCTTACGAGAAAACCACCGACCGCCAGGACAACAGCTTTCTGCCGTTTGCCGGCCTGGTCTACCAGCTCAATCAGCAGGTCTCGCTGTACGGCAACTACAGCCGCTCGTTTGTGCCCAACGCCTCTGATGCCGACACCGGCCAGGCGTTCGACCCGGAACAGGGCCGCAGCTATGAGCTGGGCATCAAGCTCGACCTGGGCAACGCCCTCACGGCCAGCGCCGCAGTGTTCGATATCGAAAAAGAGAACGTCGTGGTCAGCAACAATGGCACCTCGCAAGCCGCCGGCAAGGTGGGCTCGCAGGGTGTGGAAATCGATATCAGCGGGCGCATCGCCGAACGCTGGGAGCTGCTCGGCACCTACGCCTACACCGATACGGAAATCCTCGATGACCCGGATAACCAGGGCAACGAACTGGTCAATGCCGCGCAGAATATCGCCAGCCTGTACCTGACCCACCACCTGGAGCTGCCCAGCGACGCTGGACAATGGCGAGTAGGCGGCGGCGCGCGCTATGTCGGTGAACGCGCAGGCGATAACGCCAACAGCTTCTGGCTGGACAGCTACACCGTGGCCGATGCGTTTATCAGCTGGGAAAGCCAGCTACTGGGCGACAAGACCCGCCTCCAGCTGAACGCGCGCAATCTGTTCAACCAGGAGTACTACCCCTCCAGCGGCGGCAACCTGCGCGTCGCGGTCGGTGAACCGCGTGAGCTGCGCCTATCGGCCAGCGTCGATTTTTAACTATTCAGCTCGGTTCAAGGATGAACCAACTCAGGCAAGATCAACCCGCACCAGAGAAACCGGATAACCCAAGCGCGCAGCAAACTCGTCGACAAAGCTCTGCTTGAAGCCGGCATCCGCCCAGTTATTGAAGATAAACCCCAGGTTGGAAAACCCGCAGGGCTGCAGAAACAGAAAGCCGTTGATATCGTCTTCATGGCCGCACAGCGGGCACCTGAAGTTATCGGTATGCCCCGGCATCCACTCCTCCAGGCTATCGAACAACCTTCCCCCTACTTCCCGCCTGCACTCAGGGCAGCCGGCCTCTTCGAGAAAGCCCGCCGTCGGGGTATAGATGCAGCGCTTGTAGATAATTTCCAGGCCATGCACTGCCTGCCCGAACGGCAACAACTCGGGCCGCTCGACCACCCGCCGCGCGCCCTCGGCAATGCCGTAGCCCATATGCTTGAAGGTACGCCCACAGGTGGTCAGCTGTTCTTCGATGATGTTCTGCTTGACCAGCCAGCGCACGATCAACCGCGCCCGCGCCTCATGGCCGGGAAAGCTGGAAATCTGCGGCACGATGATGGCTTGCTGTTCACTCATAACGGGACTCGGTTTGCGCTAACAGCGCCGTTGAAAACTACCTGCGTTGCCGATACGGCGTTAAAAACAGGCTCGGAATGCTCATTTACAGCTCGTAAACTCCGCTTCCTCGCCTGTTTTTGCCTTGTCTCGGCGGCCTCGCCTACATTTTCAAAGGCCTGTTAAAGGCGCGCAGCTTAATGGGCTGGCGACGCTGGTCAAGGCTCTATAGTTGCAGAGGCAAAGCCTTTACTATGCCGAGCATGATCAAAGATCCCTTCCAACGACTGAACCTCGACCGCGAGGTGCTCAGCGTCAGCCAACTGAACAACCGCGCACGCCTGCTGCTGGAAGATGTATTCGGCGGCATCTGGGTCGAGGGGGAAATCTCCAACCTGGCCAAGCCGGCGTCCGGGCATATCTACTTCACCCTTAAAGATAGTCAGGCCCAGGTGCGCTGCGCGTTGTTCCGGCAGAACGCCGCCAAGGTGCGTCAGGCGCTGCGTGATGGGCTGGCGGTCAAGGTGCGCGGCAAGGTCTCGCTGTTTGAAGGGCGCGGCGACTACCAACTGATTCTCGATGCCGTGGAACCCGCCGGCGATGGCGCGCTGCGCCTGGCCTTTGAAGCCTTGAAGGAAAAACTCAGCGCCGAAGGGCTGTTCGCGGCCGAGGCGAAAGTCGCCTTGCCGGCCCACCCGAAACGCATCGGCATTATCAGCTCGCCGACCGGCGCGGTGATCCGCGACATCATCAGCGTATTCCGCCGCCGCGCGCCGCAGGTCGAACTGACCCTGATCCCCACCGCTGTGCAAGGCCGTGAAGCCACTGCACAGATCGTCCGCGCCCTTGGCGTGGCAGACCGCAAGGGCTTCGATGCGCTAATCCTGGCCCGTGGCGGCGGTTCGCTGGAAGACCTCTGGTGCTTTAACGAAGAGCCGGTGGCCCGCGCGATTGCCGCCTGCGTCACGCCCATCGTCAGCGCCGTGGGCCATGAAACCGATGTGTCCATCGCCGATTTTGTCGCCGATATCCGCGCGCCGACACCCTCGGCCGCCGCCGAACTGCTGGCCCCCGACAGCAGCGAACTGGTGCAGCGCCTGCACAACCTCAAGCGCCGTCTAAACCTGCGTATGCAGCACCGCCTGGAGCGCGAACGTATGCGCCTGGACGGTTTGCACCGGCGCTTGCGTCACCCTGGCGAGCGCCTGCGCCAGCACGCCCAGCGCGTGGATGATCTGGATATGCGCCTGACCCGCGCTTTCGCACGGCAACTGAATAATCGCCGCGAACGCCTGAACCATCTGCAGACCCGCCTGCTAAGCCTGCACCCGGAGCGCAACCTCAAGCTACTCGATCAGCGCCTGCAGGCCCTGGCCGAGCGCCTGCAACGCAGCATGCGCGAGGGCCTCAAGGCGCGCCATCTGCACCTGCATAGCCAGGTGCAGACGCTGCACGCGGTCAGCCCGCTGGCGACCCTCGGCCGTGGCTACAGCATCCTGCTGGATGACCGCGGCCGCGCCATCCGCAACGCCGCCGACACTCGCCCTGGCCAGCGCCTGAAGGCGCGCCTGGGCAACGGCGAGCTGGATGTGCGGGTCGAAGACAACCATGTGCAGCCGGTTACCCTCTCGCTGCTCGACTGACCTTTTCGATTTACCTTTTAAAGCGGTGGATAAGCTTCGCGTTATCCACCCTACGGATATTCAATGCGCCTGTTCACGCTTATTACCCTGTTCTGCCTCGCCCTGCCCGTCCACGCCGAAGGCTTTATCAGCCGACTGCTAAATAAACCAGTACCCGGCGGCGTAGCCGTGGTGGACTTGGGGCCGGCCACCAGCGCGCCCAGCGTGCGCTATCAAAACAAACCGGTGCTGGTAATTAATGAAGATCAGCAGCGCTGGATCGCCATCGTTGGCATCCCGCTAAGCATCAAGCCGGGCAGCCAACAGATCAGCGTCAACGGCAGCCAGACACTGAGCTTTCAGGTGGGCAGCAAGCATTACGTCGAACAGCGCATCACCATTCAGAACCAGCAGCAGGTCAACCCAAACGCCAAGAACCTTGCCCGCATCGAACGCGAACTGGCCGAGCAGACTCGCGCCTACCAGCAGTTCAGCGCGCGCCAACCGAGCAATCTGCTGTTCGACAGGCCGGTCAACGGCCCGCTATCCAGCCCTTTCGGCCTACGCCGTTTCTTCAACGGCGAAGAACGCAACCCGCACTCCGGGCTGGACTTCGCCGCCAATAGCGGCACGCCGATCAAGGCTCCGGCCACTGGCAAGGTGATCCTGATTGGCGACTACTTCTTTAACGGCAAAACGGTGTTTGTCGACCACGGCCAGGGGCTGATCAGCATGTTCTGCCACCTCTCGGCCATCGGGGTAAAAGTCGGTGATGAAATTCCCCGTGGCGGTGTACTCGGCAAAGTCGGTGCCACCGGCCGCGCCACCGGGCCGCACCTGCACTGGAACGTCAGCCTGAACGACGCACGGGTTGATCCGGCGATCTTTATCGGTGCCTTCAAGCCCTGAACAGGAGTACCGCCATGCGTATCCGCGCTCAAGAATCCTGCCTGCTGATTATCGATATTCAGGAGCGCTTGTTCCCCGCCATCACCGAGCATGCCGAGCTGGCCGCCAATACCCTGTGGTTGCAGCAGGTGGCGCAACGTATCGGCGTACCCGTGCTGCTCACCGAGCAATACAGCAAGGGCCTGGGGCAGACTATTGCCTCGCTGCGCGCCGGGCATGCGCCCGAGGCGATTGTCGAAAAACTGCACTTCTCCGCAGTCAGCGAGGGCGAGCTGCTGCAACGTCCAGGCGGCGAGCGGCAACAATTCATCGTGTGCGGCAGTGAAGCCCATGTCTGCGTGCTGCAAACCGTGCTCGACCTGCTGGAGCAAGGCCGCGCCGTATTTGTCGTGGCCGAGGCCGTAGGCTCGCGCAAGCCAGCCGACAAGCAGCTGGCGCTGCAGCGCATGCAGCAAGCCGGCGCGGTGATCGTCTCGCGGGAAATGGTCGCCTTTGAATGGCTGGAGCAGGCCGGCAGCGAATTGTTTCGCAGCACCAGCCGGGAATTTATCCGCTAGCAGCGCTATAGGCCGCGCAATCAAAGCTCAAAGCCGTACACCATAGCGCTATAAAATCTCAACCACCCACGCATAGCGCTATTTATCACCAATTTTCTCAGCATGCTTGCACGCTTTACCCTCGCTGGTTAGGGTTGACGCCATGAATACCCATCACACTCTTATCCTGCTGCGCCAACACGCCAACCTCTGTTTGGTCAGCCAGCGACTGCGTGGCTAATTCTTACGCCCACGCCCTGCCTTAATTTTTCAAATTCCGCCCGGTTCGCCGATTGCCGCCGCGCTAAAAGGATTGCCCCATGAGCATGCTTAAAGACCCGTCCAGCAAATACCGCCCGTTCACCCAGATTGCCATTGCAGACCGCACCTGGCCGGACAAGATCATCGACAAGGCACCTATCTGGCTGTCCACCGACCTGCGCGATGGCAACCAGTCGCTGATCGAGCCGATGGATGCCGAGAAGAAGATGCGCTTCTTCAAGTGCCTGCTGGCCGTGGGCCTGAAGGAAATCGAAGTGGGCTTCCCGTCCGCCTCGCAAACCGATTTCGACTTCGTCCGTGAGCTGATCGAAGGCGGCCATATCCCGGATGACGTGACCATTCAGGTGCTGACCCAGGCCCGCGACGACCTTATCGAGCGCACCTTCGAGTCGCTCAAGGGTGCAAAGCGCGCCATCGTTCACTACTACAACGCCTGCGCGCCGAGCTTTCGCAAGATCGTCTTCAACCAGGACAAAGCCGGCGTCAAAGCCATCGCCGTGGCCGCCGGCCAGACCATCAAACGCCTGGCCGACGCCGCGCCTGAGACGCGCTGGGGCTTCGAGTATTCGCCGGAAGTATTCAGCTCCACCGAAATCGACTTCGCCGTCGAGGTGTGCAACGCCGTGATCGAGGTGTTCCAGCCGACCCAGGCGAACAAGCTGATCCTCAACCTGCCGGCGACCATCGAGTGCGCCACGCCGAACAACTATGCCGACCAGATCGAGTGGTTCGGCCGCCATATCGACAAGCGCGACAGCGTGCTGCTCAGCGTGCACACCCACAACGACCGTGGCACAGGCGTGGCAGCCTCGGAATTGGCGGTGATGGCGGGCGCGGATCGCGTCGAAGGCTGCCTATTCGGCAATGGAGAGCGCACCGGCAACGTCTGCCTGGTGACCCTGGCGCTGAACCTCTACACCCAAGGCGTCGACCCGGAGCTGGATTTTTCCGATATCGACACCGTGCGCAAGGTGGTCGAGGACTGCAACCAGATCCCGGTGCACCCGCGCCACCCCTATGTCGGCGACCTGGTGCACACCGCTTTCTCCGGCTCGCACCAGGATGCGATCCGCAAGGGCTTCGCTCTGCAGCAGGCCGACGCAGTGTGGGAAGTGCCCTACCTGCCGATCGATCCGGCCGATATCGGCCGCGACTACGAGGCGGTAATCCGCGTCAACAGCCAGTCCGGCAAGGGCGGCATCACCTTCCTGCTCGAGCAGGAATACGGCATCAACCTGCCGCGGCGCATGCAGATCGAGTTCAGCCAAGTAGTGCAGAAGGAAACCGACCGCCTCGGCCTGGAAATGAGCGCCGCGCAGATCTACCAGCTGCTGGAGCGCGAGTACCTGCAAGCCACCACGCCCTACGCCCTGAAAGGCCACCGCCTGCAGGAAGAAAACGGCACCAGCGCGGTTGATGTGGAAATCATCACCGACGGTGACAGCCAGCACTGGCGCGGTATCGGCAAAGGCCCGCTGGAAGCCCTGGTCGCAGGCCTACCGGTGGCCGTGGAGATCATGGACTACAGCGAACACGCCATCGGCGCGGGCACCAACGCCAAGGCGGCGGCCTATATCGAACTGCGGGTTAACGGCGGCCGCGCGCTGCATGGCGTCGGTATCGATGAAAACCTGACTACCGCGAGCTTCCGCGCACTGTTCAGTGCGCTGAACCGGGCCATTGGCCAGGCAGCCGAACAAGCGGCCTGATCGCTGTGTAAGCCGTCAGGTAGCTGACGGCTCACTTGCCAGGTAACGCGCGGTCGCCTGCAAGGCCTGGCCGATATCCGGCCAGTGCAGTTGATGGCGCTGCGCCAGGGCCTGGGTTGCGGCGGTGTTGAAACGAGTGGTCTGAATAAAATCCAGCGACTCGGCATCGGTACGCAGCAAGCGCGGCACACCCGGAATCTTCAGCAACGCCCGCAACAGAGGAATCGGCATATGCCGACTCGGCGCTCGCACATTCAGCGTGTTGGCCAACTGCTGCAGCATGCCCTGCAGGTTTGGCGTCGCGGCATCCAGGGCGAGAATCTCCTGCCCGGCCTGCTGCTCATCAAAGGCCGCGGCCACGATCAGCTCGGCGAGAAAATCCACACTGACCAGCGGCAGCCAATGCGCTGTCGAACCCGGGATCGCCCCGAGCCGGCCACCGGCCAGATTGCCGATCAGCCCAGCCAACGGCTGCGCCGGCAGAATATGCCCGCTGCGGCTATGACCGCACACAGTGGCCGGATGCACCACCGTCAGTGGCGCTTGCAGCTCAGCCATACGCGCGCGCACGCGGAAATGCGCTTCCAGCTTGCTGCCCTCATAGGCGCCAGTACGTTGATAGACCTTGTCCCAGTCGGTGCGCTCGGGCCGCTGCAGATCAATACCGATGCGCTTTAGATGCCCATGATTGGCCAACATAAAGCCGCCCACCATCAGCAGACGACTGCCTTGCTGCGCCGCCAGCTCAGCCACCGCCAACGCGCCCTCGACATTGACCTGGCGCGCCTGCTCGGCAGCCAGCCCCCAGGCGAACTGCGCGCCCAGATGGAACACCACGGCAGCCTGACGCACCTGCTCACGTGCAGCGCCATCCAGACCCAGGTCAGCGCGCCCCAGGTCACCAGCCACCGCCGTCAGCAGCTCGCCGCGGCCACCCAATTGCTCAATCTGCCCACGCAAGGCCGGCAAGGTTTGCGGCTGACGCATCAGCAGCGTCGCCGAGTGACCCTGACGAGTCAGCAGCGCCAGCAGATGCTGACCGATAAAACCGCTGCCGCCGGTTACCAAACAGTGTTTACTCATGACCAATCCACCCGAGTCGTTAGTGACCCGAGCAGGCTAAACTGTCGAGCACACTCTACAGTCAAGCGAGATTTTCATGCGCATAGGCGAACTGGAACAACGCAGCGGTGCCAGCCGCCACACCCTGCGTTATTACGAAAGCCTGGGGCTGATCAGCGCCCTGCGGCGCGACAACAATTACCGCGAATACAGCCCGCAAACGCTCAGCGACCTGGGGTTTATCCAGCAGGCGCAGGGCATGGGCTTTTCCCTCTGCGAGATCGGCGAAATCCTCAAGGCCAGACGTGAACAACAGCTGGACTGCGCCCAGGGCGCGGCACTGGTCAGCCGCAAGCTGGTTGAGGTGGAGCAAAAACTTGCCGACCTGCAGCAAATGCGCGATTTTCTGCGCAGCGAAAAGCTGCGCCTGGAGGCCAGCGCCGCCGAACAAGCAGCCTTGACCACGCGCTCAATCACCCCGCTACCGGACCAAGCGTACCGCGACCGCACGGTGACAACTACACTGCAATCAATAGATCGCAGAAGCACCTGACCATGCGTTCACTGACACACTGGATGCGCACCCTCACCCTGCCACTGCTGTTCGTCTGCAGTACAAATAGCCTGGCGGACACTGTGGTCATGGCCTTCGGTGAAAAGATTCCGCCCTTCTGCTTTCCGGAAAGCGACAGCGGTATCGAGCTGGAAGTGATTGGTGAAGCCCTGGCCTTTCGCGGCCATAGCCTTGAACCGCGCTATTTCCCCCTGGCCCGCGTGCCCTTGGCGTTTCGCAAGGGTGAAGTGGATGCGGCCATGACCGACCTGGGTCAGGACCTTGCCGCAGTGGGTGGCCATTACGGCAACCCGGCGGTGATCTACTACAACGTGTTTGTCAGCCTGCAAGGCCGCCGCTTCGACATCCAGACGCCCGAGGACATCAAGGGCCTTAGCATCGTGGCCTTCCAGGGCGCGGCCCAGCGCTATCCCGAATGGTTGGCCGCCAGCCAGAAAGATGGCCTGTACTTCGAGCAGAACAATCAGGAGCTACAGGTCCTTGGCCTGAACAAGGGTCGTTACGATCTGGTACTGAGTGATCGCAGCATCTATCGTTACTTCGAACTGCTGCTCGAACGCACCACCCTGTTCAAGGCCAAAACCATCGCCATGCACCAGTTTGTCGAGGAAGACCCGCAGAACTACCGACCAGTATTTCGCGACCCGCAGATCCGCGACGACTTCAATGCCGGCCTCGCCCAACTCAAGGCCAGCGGGCGCTACCAGGCGATCTACGATCACTACCTCAAGCAGTAACAATCGCCCATCAGTCGGTCAGATCAAAAGCATCCGCATCGCGATAGGCCGGGAACCGCTCACGGTAAGCGGCCAACTCCGAGGCGTTGAGCATCACCCGAAACACTCCGTCCGCCGCCCCAGGCTCAAACAGCGGCTCGCCCTGATAATCCAACACCTGGCTGTCGCCGCTGTAGGCGTGGCCCTTACCATCCTCGCCGATGCGGTTGACCGCCGCGACATAACAGAGGTTTTCGATGGCCCGAGCCGGTAGCAGACGGTTCCAGTGATTGCGCCGCGCGGCTGGCCAGTTGGCGGTGTAGAGCAACAGGTCGGTGCTCTGTGGGTCGCGACTCCACACCGGGAAGCGCAGGTCGTAGCAGATCAGCGGACGCACCTGCCAGCCCTTCACCTCCAGCAGCACCTGTTGCTCACCCGCGCTGTAGTGCTTGTGTTCGCCGGCCATGCGAAACAGATGGCGCTTGTCGTAGTGCGCTACAGAGCCATCCGGCCGCGCCCAGAGCAAGCGGTTGCGGTACGAGCCATCAGCAGCCTGGATAATCAGGCTGCCGGTGACGACAGCCTGCAGCGCCTGGGCCTGCTCGCGCAGCCACTGGCTGGTCGGGCCCTCCTCGGGTTCGGCCAGGGCGGCGGAATCCATGGAAAAGCCGGTGCTGAACATCTCCGGCAGTACGATCAGATCGGCACCGCTCGCCTGCTCCAGCAGGGTTTCGAAATGCGCACGATTGGCCACGGGGTTCTGCCAGGCCAACTCGGTCTGAATCAAAGCCAGTTCGAGGTCGGGCAATTGGTTTAAATCGCGCATAGTTTTTCCGCCGCCTGACGCAGGGTGTCTTCGCGCTTGGCGCAGCAGAAGCGCACCAGGCGCAAGTCCTTGGGTGGTGTCTGGTAGAACACCGATACCGGAATCGCCGCCACGCCATGTTCGCGGGTCAGCCATTCGGCCATGGCCACATCATCTAAGTCATTGCGAATGGCCGAGTAGTCGACCAGCTGGAAATAGGTGCCAGCAGCGCGGGTGAAGGTAAAGCGCGAGCCGGCCAGCAGGTCGCAGAACAGATCGCGCTTGGCCTGGTAGAACGCCGGCAACTCTTCGACGTGCTGGGGATGCTCGGCCATATAGTCGGCCAGGGCCCATTGCAGCGGCGTTACGCCGCAGAAGCTGACGTACTGATGGACCTTGCGCAGTTCGGCGCTCAAAGCCGGCGGGGCCACCACATAGCCGGTTTTCCAGCCGGTGACGTGGTAGGTCTTGCCGAACGAGCTGACCACAAAGGCACGCTGATACAGCTCGTCATGGGCCAGAACGCTGGCGTGCTGGATGCCATCGAACACCAGGTGCTCGTAGACCTCGTCGCTGATCAGGTAGATATCGCGCTCGCGGATCAACGCCGCCAGCTGCTCCAGCTCGGCGCGGGAAATCAGCGCCCCGCTGGGGTTGTGCGGGCTGTTAAGGATAATCAGGCGAGTCTTGTCGCTTAGCGCACCCTGCAGGCGCTGCCAGTCGATGCTGAAACCCGGCAAGGCCAGCGGCACATGCACGCAGCGCCCGCCGGCTAGCTCGACCGAGGGCTCGTAACTGTCGTAGCAGGGATCGAAGACGATCACTTCATCGCCCGGCTGGATCAGCGCCTGCACTGCGCAGAAGATCGCCTGGGTCGCCCCCGGGGTGATAGTGACCTCGTTGTCGGCGCTGACCACACGGCCATAGCTGCGGGCGATCTTCGCCGCCACCTGCTCGCGCAGCGCTGGCAGGCCGGTCATTGGCGCGTACTGGTTATGCCCGGCGGCAATATGTCGGCCGACCGCCTCGCGCAATGCCTGCGGCCCATCGAAGTCAGGGAAGCCCTGGGACAGATTGAGCGCACCGGTTTCCACGGCGAGCTGCGACATGCGGGTAAAGATGGTGGTGCCGACATTCGGCAGTTTGCTGATAAGCATCGCTCTATTCCGTAGGGCGGGTGCAACCCGCCAAAGATCCCAAGCCGGCGGGTTGCACCCGCCCTACGCCACTGTTGATGGCGCAGAATAGCCGATCCCCCAGAGACGCAAAAGGCACCCGAAGGTGCCTTTATAGAGCGTTAAAGCACAAGCTTAGCGCTTGTCTTTGCGCTTCTTCTCGGCCTTTTTGTGGTGAGTCATCAGGCGGCGCTTCTTGTTCACCTGACGGTCGGTGAGGGTGTTCTTGTTGCCCTCATAGGGGTTATCGCCGCCCTTGAACTCGATACGGATCGGCGTACCGACCAGCTTGAGCACGCGGCGGTAGGTGTTTTCCAGGTAGCGGATATAGGACTTGGGCACCGCCTCGACCTGGTTGCCGTGAATCACGATCAGCGGCGGGTTGGCACCACCCAGGTGGGCGTAGCGCAACTTGATGCGGCGATTGTTGACCATGGGCGGCGCGTGATCGCTGACGGCGTCTTCAAGAATCGTGGTCAGACGGTTGGTCGGCCAGCGCGTGATCGCCGACTTGAACGAGGCCTGCACCGACTTGTACAGGTTGCCCACGCCGGTGCCGTGCAGCGCCGAGATAAAGTGGATATCGGCGAAGTCGACGAAGAACAGCCGGCGTTGCAGCTCGACCTTCACATAGTCGCGCTCGCTCGGTTCCATGCCGTCCCATTTGTTCAGGGCGATTACCAGGGCGCGGCCACTTTCCAGGACGAAGCCAAGCAGATTGAGGTCATGGTCAACCACACCTTCGCGAGCGTCCATAACGAACACCACGACGTTGGAGTCCTGAATCGCCTGCAGGGTTTTCACCACCGAAAACTTTTCCACCGCCTCGAAGATCTTGCCGCGGCGACGCACGCCGGCGGTGTCGATCAGGGTGTACTTCTCATCATCGCGCTCGAACGGGATGTAGATACTGTCGCGGGTAGTACCGGGCTGGTCATAGACGATCACCCGGTCTTCACCGAGCATGCGGTTGACCAGTGTCGACTTGCCAACGTTAGGCCGGCCGATGATGGCCAGCTTGATGCCGTCCTTCTCGCTCGGGCCGGGGATGCGCTTGGCTTCCTGACCTTCGAGAACAATTTCCTCTTCCTCGCCCTCTTCCGGCTCGCTGGCATCCTTGGGGAAGGAGCCCAGCACGGCTTCGAGCATCTGGGTGATGCCGCGGCCGTGAGCACCGGCAATCGCCAGGGACTCGCCCATACCCATGCTGGAGAACTCAGCGCGGGCCAAGTCGGCGTCGATATTGTCGACCTTGTTGATGACCAGGAAGCTGCGCTTGTTGCGCCGGCGCAGGTGCTCGCCGATCATCTGATCGGAGGCGGACAGCCCAGCGCGGGCGTCCACCAGAAACAGTACGGCATCGGCCTCTTCGATGGCCTGCAGCGACTGCTCGGCCATCTTCGCGTCGATGCCTTCTTCGTCACCGGAAATACCACCGGTGTCGATCACTATATAGGTGCGCCCCTGCCACTTGGCCTCGCCGTACTGGCGATCTCGGGTCAGACCAGACAGGTCGCCGACAATCGCGTCACGGGACTTGGTCAAGCGGTTAAACAGGGTGGACTTGCCGACGTTCGGGCGGCCCACCAGGGCAATTACGGGAACCATTAGGCTCTCCACTTCGTTATTTCAGAAAATACAAAAGCCGCTGCATGGGCAGCGGCCGGAATTCTTGCGTCGGCCAGGCTGCACAGCACGAGTGCTGTGCAGCATAGCCAAGGCCTTAGCGAATGGTCACTTGATGGTCAATGCCACCAACTTGCCACCATTGCCAAAGGCATACAGCCAGTCGCCTACCACCAGCGGTCGGGCACGCAGGCCATCACTGTCGATACGCTCACGGCCGACAAAACGGCCATCCACCTGGCTGATCAGGTGCAGGTAACCTTCCAGGTCGCCGAAGGCCACATAGCTGGAAAACACTTCCGGGGCCGACAGCTGGCGACGAGCCAGGGCATCGTTGCTCCACAGTGCCGACGCCGAACGCTCGTCGATACCTTCCACGGTGCCGTTGGCCAGGCTGACGTAAACGTTGCCGAAACCCTGGGCCACGCCGACCGAGCTGGAAGCTTCGCGCTGCCAGAGGATGCGCCCGCTCTCCAGCTCCAGCGCCGCGACACGGCCCTGATAGCTGACGGCATACAGGGTACCGCCGGACAGCAGCAAGCCGCCGTCGATATCCACTACACGCTCCAGCTCGGAACGGCCCTGGGGAATCGCCACGCGCTGCTCCCAGACCGGAATACCGCGCTGCGCATCCAGCGCAATCACCTTGCCGCTGGACAGGCCGGCAATCGCCAGGCGGTTGGTCAGCACCGGGCTGCCGGTGCCGCGCAGGGTCAGTACGGCCGGGGTGTTTTCGAAGATCCAGCGCTGGCTACCGGTATCCATATCCAGGGCGATCAGACGGTCGTCCTGGGTCTGTACCAGCACCACGTCACCGTTGAGGGCCGGAGCGGACAACACTTCGCTGGTGACTCGGGCACGCCACTTCTCTTCACCGCTGTCGGTGTCGAGAGCGATAATCTCGCCTTTCAGGGTACCGACCACCACCAGGCCATAGCCGACGGCAACGGCCCCGGAAACCGGCAGTTCCAGGTCGGCCTTCCAGATCACCTTGCCGTTCATGCGATCCAGCGCCATGACCAAGCCTTCGACGTCAGCCGCATAAATGCGCTCACCCTCGATGGCAGGTACCAGCATATTGAAAGTTTTGCCCTGGCCTGCGCCGATCGAACGGCTCCATTCCTTGTTCAGCTGAACTTCACGTTCGAACTTCGGCAGCTCGGCTGGGGGAAGTTCCTTCTTACTGTTGCTGCTGCAACCTACGGCCATAACGGCCAGGGCCAGCAGTGCGGCATTCTTCCAGCGCATCACGTCACGCATCCCCTTTTGCCAGATCATCGAGCTTCATTTGCAAACCACCGACGGCGGCATCTTCCGCCAGAGCGGCCTTGGCCTTCTCGTAAGCGGTATAGGCATCGTCGTTACGGCCGAGCTGAACCAGCACATCGCCCTTGAGTTCTTCGCGGCTGGCGGCAAAAGCCGGCTCGACCTTGCCATCCAGCAGCTTGAGCGCAGCCTCAGCCTTGTCTTGGGCAGCCAGTACCCGAGCCAGACGCTGACGGGCCAACTCGGCCAGGCTGTCATCGGCCGGCTTGTCGACGATCGCCTGCAGCTCGCTAGCCGCGTCATCCAGCTTGCCAGCCTCGACCGCTACCTTGGCGACAAACAGGCTGCCGTACTGGGCATAGTGGGAGCCGGCAAAGTCGTTTTTCAGTGTATTGGCCAACTCGGCCACCTTGCCCGCATCCGGCTGACCGCTTGGATCCAGCGCTGCTTCAAGCAGCTGCTGATAAACCAGCGAAGCGCCCTGGGACTGGTTGGCCTGGTACTTCTGCCAGCCCTGCCAGCCGAAGACAGCGACCAGGGCCAATGCAACGCCCGTGAGCAATGGCATGCCATTGCGCTGCCACCAGTCCTTGATTACCGCCAGTTCTTCATCATCAGTACGCGAAACCACCCCAACACTCCTATTCGCTAAATCACTCAACAGGCGCTCAGGCCTGATCGGCGCAGGTCGCCAGATGGTCGGCCAATGCCGACCACGCAATACTTTGTTGTTCACCCTGACCGCGCAGCGGCTTGCAACCTACCACTTGCTGGGCCAATTCGTCTTCACCCAAGATCAGGGCGTACAGCGCACCACTCTTGTCGGCCTTCTTGAACTGACTCTTGAAGCTGCCGGCCCCGGCATTCACCTGCAGACGCAGGTTCGGCAGTTCGTCGCGCAGGCGCTCGCTCAAGGCCAACGCCGCCAATTCGGCAGGTTCGCCGAAGGCGCACAGGTAAATATCGACCGTGCGAGCGATTTCAGCCGGTACTTTACCTAGAGTTTCGAGCAACAGCACCAAACGTTCGATGCCCATGGCAAAACCCACGCCCGGGGTGGGCTTGCCGCCCATCTGCTCGACCAGGCCGTCGTAACGGCCACCGGCGCAAACAGTGCCCTGGGAACCGAGCTGATCGGTCACCCACTCGAACACCGTCTTGCTGTAGTAATCCAGGCCGCGGACCAGCTTGGGGTTGATCACATAGGGCACACCGGCGGCGTCCAGACGGGCTTTCAACCCCTCGAAATGCACGCGCGACTCCTCATCCAGGTAATCGGCCATCTTCGGCGCATCGGCCAACAGCGCCTGGGTTTCCGGCGATTTGCTGTCGAGTACGCGCAGCGGATTGCTGGTCATGCGCCGGCGGCTGTCTTCATCCAGCTGGTCGGCATGGGCTGTCAGAAACTCGACCAGCGCATCGCGATACACCGCCCGCGAAGCGCTGGTGCCCAGGCTGTTGAGCTCAAGCTTGACCGCTTCGCGGATACCCAGCAGGCCCCACAGACGCCAGGTCAGCACGATCAGCTCGGCGTCGATATCCGGGCCGTCGATATTGAAGACTTCCACGCCAATCTGATGGAACTGACGATAACGACCTTTCTGCGGCCGCTCGTGGCGAAACATCGGGCCGATATACCAGAGTTTCTGGGTCTGCCCGCCGCCTGCCAGGCCGTGCTCGAGTACGGCACGTACGCAGGCGGCAGTACCTTCCGGACGCAGGGTCAGGGAGTCGCCATTGCGGTCGTCGAAGGTGTACATCTCTTTTTCGACGATATCGGTCACTTCGCCGATGGAGCGCTTGAACAGCTCGGTGAATTCGACGATGGGCATACGCATCTGCCGGTAGCCGTAGCCATCCAGCAGGTTGGCCACGGTGCCTTCGAAATAACGCCAGAGCGGGGTCTGTTCGGGGAGGATATCGTTCATGCCACGGATGGCTTGCAGGGACTTGCTCACTTCAATTCCTTAAGAGTGTCAGCTGCGCACGATAAGTGCGGCGTCAGCAGCGACCTTGTCGGCCGCTTTCTGGCGGATCAGCTTTTCCAGCTCATCCACCAGGTTGTCATTACCAAGCTTGTGCGCGGGCTTGCCATCGATATAGATCAGGTTCGGCGAGCCGCCGGTCAGGCCGATATGGGCCTCCTTGGCTTCGCCCGGGCCGTTGACCACACAGCCGATCACCGCCACATCCAGCGGTACCAGCAGGTCTTCGACGCGCTGTTCCAGCTCGTTCATGGTTTTCACCACATCGAAGTTCTGCCGCGAGCAGCTTGGGCAGGCGATAAAGTTGATCCCCCGCGAACGCAGGCGCAGCGACTTGAGGATATCGAAACCGACCTTGACCTCTTCCACCGGATCAGCGGCCAGGGAGATACGGATGGTATCGCCGATACCCTCAGCCAACAGCATGCCCAGCCCCACCGCCGATTTGACCGTGCCGGAGCGCAGGCCGCCGGCCTCGGTAATGCCCAGGTGCAGGGGTTGCTCGATCTGCTTGGACAACAGCCGATAGGCCTCCACCGCCATAAATACATCGGAGGCTTTGACGCTGACCTTGAAGTCGGGGAAATTCAGCCGATCGAGGTGCTCGACATGGCGCAGCGCCGACTCGACCAGAGCGGCGGGCGTCGGCTCGCCGTATTTCTTCTGCAGGTCTTTTTCCAGGGAGCCGGCATTGACGCCGATACGGATCGGGATACCGCGATCACGGGCGGCTTCCACCACGGCGCGCACGCGGTCTTCACGACCGATATTGCCCGGGTTGATGCGCAGGCAATCAACCCCGAGCTCAGCCACGCGCAGGGCGATCTGGTAGTCGAAGTGAATATCGGCCACCAGCGGCACCTTGACCTGTTGCTTGATCTTGCCAAAGGCTTCGGCGGCATCCATATCCGGCACCGAGACCCGCACGATATCGGCACCGGCATCTTCCAGGCGGCGAATCTGCGCCACGGTGGCGGCCACATCATTGGTGTCGCTGTTGGTCATGCTCTGTACGGCGATAGGCGCATCACCACCCACCGGCACCGAGCCCACCCATATTTTGCGCGTCAGGCGACGCTTGATCGGCGACTCCCCGTGCATGTCAGAGACCACCCAACTTGAGGCGCGCTGTTTCACCCGAGACGAAGGGCGCTACATCGACCGCCTGACCGTTGTAGCTCACCTGGGCACCGCGGGCGAAGCCTAGACGCAGCTCGAATGGCGGCTTGCCGGCCAGTTCGAGGGTTTCACCCTTGCGCTTCAAGGCACTGAACAGCACCTTGCCAGTGGCATCGGTCAGTTGGGTCCAGCAATCGGCGACATAGGTCACGCTGACCAGAGCCTCGCCGGCGGCGACCGGCGGGGTAGAGGCCGGCGTTTGCAGCGGCGTACTGGCAACAGATTCTGCCTGAGTGGCAGTGGACTCTGCAGGAGCGGCAGCAGACGTGGTGGCCGCTGGCAGCGGGCTTTCTGAGGTGCCTGGCTCAGCCGGTACGACAGCCGCAGGTTGCTCCTCGCCGGGTGCGGCGAGCAGCGGCAGGCTGACTTCGCCGCCCGCCTGGGCGGCCAGCACAGCCTGGTCTTCCGGCTCGTCGAACTGATGGATCTGGGTAGTACCGTCGGCACCATCCACTTCGACCTGTTCGATACCGGTCACGGCCAGGTCATCGGTTTTAGACTGTGCCTGTTCCTGCCACCAGTAAAAGCCCAGCGCGGCCAGCGCCAGCAGCAACACGAAACTGACAGTGCGCAGAATGTGCTGCGAATAGCTGACAGGTTCTTCGATACGACCCAAGCTGTGCACGCTGCTGCCAGCCGCGTCGCTGCCGGTGAACTGATCGAACTCCAGCACCAGGCGGTTCTGATCGACTTCCAGCAACTTCGCGTAAGCGCGCACATAACCCCGGGCAAAGGTATGCCCCGGCAATTGGTCGAAGGCACCCTGCTCTATCTGCGTGAGCCGCTGCGGGGTCAAGTTAAGCTGAGCAGCCACCTCAGAAACCGTCCAGCCACGATCCTCGCGAGCCTTGCGCAAGGACTCGCCCGGATTGACACGGGGAACTGCTAGCACTTCTGGATGCACCGCTTTCATCATTGCTCCGACAGGTATTGCTGATATTCCGGCGTACCGGGATAAAGACGTCTCAACTGCAGCCCCAGGCTCGCAGCATTGTCACGGTCCTCGAAGATCCTCGCCAGACGCGTGCCCAGCAACAGGCTACGTGCGTCCTGCTCTCTCAACTGGCTGTAGCTGTCATAGTAACGACGAGCCGGCACATACTGCTTGTCTTCGTAGGAAATCATCGCCATTTCAAGCAGGGCGCGGGGTTGCCGGTTATTAAGGCGCAGCGAACGCTCGAAATAGCCCTTGGCCTGCTCACGCTGCTTGAGCATCAGCGCGGTCAAACCGAGGTTCTCGAAGACCCGTGAGCGCTCGGGGTAAAGGGTGTCTTGAGCCGCCTGCTGATAGCGCTCGAAAGCTTCCTGATAGCGCTTCTGTTCGAACAGAAAACTGCCGTAATTGTTCAACAGGCGAGCGTCATCGGGCCGCTGTGACAACGATTTGCGAAAGTGTTCGTCCGCCAGCTTGGGCTCCATTTCCATCTGGAACACCAGCGCCAGTACGGCATGGGCATCGGCACTGGCGGGGTCGAGCTCCAGGGCTTTTTTCAGCGGCACCTTGGCGCGCTCGGTCGCCCCTTCCTGCAGATAGCCGATACCCAGCTGGGTGTAGGCATCACGTGCCTCGTCGCGACCTTTGCCGGTTTTCATCGGGTCGACATTGCCCGTCGACACACAGCCAGCCACAAGACCGGCGATTAACAACAACAGCGCAGGGCGCAAGGTCATGGGTTTCCTCCCCTCAAGTTCGATTGGCGGCGGAACTCGGCGTTTCGGCCTCGCTACTCAATTCACGCACAGCGATATAGCGCTCACTCCGGCGGGTACGGTCCATGACCTGGCCAACCAACTGGCCACAAGCGGCATCGATGTCCTCACCACGGGTGGTGCGTACGGTGACATTGTGCCCGGCTTTGTGCAGCAGGTCCTGGAAACGGCGAATAGCATTGTTGCTCGGCCGCTCGTACCCCGAGTGGGGGAAGGGATTAAACGGAATCAGATTGATCTTGCAAGGCACATCTTTGAGAAGTGCGATCATCTCCTCAGCGTGCTCAGTCTTATCGTTGACATCTTTAAGCAGGGTGTACTCGATTGTAAGTACACGCTTCTCGCCCAGGCGCGAGACATAACGTTTGCACGCCGCCAGCAACATTTCCAGCGGGTACTTCTTGTTGATCGGCACCAACTGGTTGCGCAGCTCATCGTTGGGCGCGTGCAGCGACAGCGCCAGGGACACGTCGATGACTTCGCCGAGCTTGTCGATCATCGGCACCACGCCCGAGGTCGACAGCGTCACCTTGCGTTTGGAGATGCCGTAGCCGAGGTCGTCCATCATAATTTTCATGGCGGCGACGACGTTGTCGAAGTTCAGCAACGGTTCGCCCATGCCCATCATCACCACGTTGGTGATAGCGCGGTCGATCTTCGCCGGCACACTGCCGAACGACTTGTTGGCGATCCACACCTGGCCGATCACTTCGGCGGCGCTCAGATCGCTGTTGAAGCCTTGCTTGCCAGTCGAGCAGAAACTGCAATCCAGCGCACAGCCGGCCTGCGAGGACACACACAAGGTGCCCCGCGAGCCCTGGGGGATATACACGGTTTCCACACAACTGCCCGACGCCACACGCACTACCCACTTGCGCGTGCCATCGGTGGAAATATCTTCGCTGACCACTTCCGGGCCGCGGATTTCAGCACAGGCCTTGAGCTTTTCGCGCAAGACCTTGCTGACGTTACTCATGGCATCAAAATCATCGACGCCAAAGTGGTGAATCCATTTCATCATCTGGCCGGCACGGAAACGCTTTTCCCCGATGCGTTCGAAGAATTGTTCCATCTCTGCCTGGGTCAGACCCAGCAGATTGATTTTACCGGTAGCTTCAGTCATGGCTTCACCCTAGCTCGATTCGCTTAGCGAATGCGCGCGCAAACTTCGGTGGCGGCGAAGAAGTAAGCGATTTCGCGAGCAGCAGAGGCTTCCGAATCGGAGCCGTGAACAGCGTTTTCGTCGATGGAAACGGCGAAATCAGCACGGATGGTGCCGGCAGCTGCGTCTTTAGGGTTGGTTGCGCCCATCAGATCACGGTTAGCCAGAACAGCGTTTTCGCCTTCCAGAACCTGAACAATAACCGGACCGGAGGTCATGAAAGCAACCAGATCCTTGAAGAAGCCACGCTCGCTGTGCTCAGCGTAGAAGCCAGCAGCTTCGCGCTCGGACAGCTGAACCATTTTCGAAGCAACGACGCGCAGGCCGGCTTTTTCGAAGCGGCTGGTGATCTCGCCAACAACGTTTTTAGCAACGGCATCGGGCTTGATGATGGAGAAAGTGCGTTGAACAGCCATGTGAAACTCCAGAAACAATGATTAAAGCGAAAAATTAAACCCGCGAATTATACGCGGGTTCCGGTTAAATGCGTAAGTCAGGCAAATGACGGTTCAATCCGCCTCTTCGATCCAGGCCGCCTGAATGGCCTCAAGCACCTTTTCGCCGCCGCGCTGTGGATCATCACTGAACTCCGGCAGGGCCAGAACCCACTTGTGCAGATCGACGAAATTTACATAACGCGGATCCACATCAGGCTTGGATTCAGCCAGCTGAATGGCGATTTCCAGGACATCAACCCACTTCAGACTCATAACAGCTCCTGGGATCAGTGCGGCGCTTCGGCAGCGTGGTTGAGCGAGTACTTGGGAATTTCAACGGTCAGATCTGTATCACCGACAATCGCCTGACAGGACAAACGCGATTGCGCTTCCAGCCCCCAAGCCTTGTCCAGCAGGTCTTCTTCCAACTCATCAGCCTCGTTCAGCGAGTCAAAACCCTCACGAATGATGCAATGACAGGTGGTGCAGGCGCAGACGCCGCCGCAGGCGCTTTCGATCTCGATATGGTGCTCATGCGCCACATCAAGGACCGAAGTACCGGGCTCGGCCTCCACAACCAGCCCATCCGGGCAGAATACGGCGTGGGGCAGAAAAATGATCTGCGGCATGCTTATTCCTCAATCTCGTTAAGACTACGGCCAGCCAGGGCGGCTTTGACCGTGGCATCCAGACGACGCGCCGCAAAGGCATCGGTCACCTGGGTCAAACGTTTGGTTTGCTGTTCGATCGCCAGACCATCGCTGCCGGCCATCAGTTCGCGCAACTGCTGCATCTGCGCCTCGATGGCCAGACGCTCATCGGCCGCAAGCAAACGCTCGCCATCAGCCAGCAACGCCGCCTCGACCGCTTCCAGCAGGCGCCGGGCATCCACCTGCTGCTCGCGCAGCACACGGGCAACCTTGTCGTCACCGGCATTCTTGAAGGAGTCCTGCAGCATGCGGGCGATTTCGCCATCGGTCAGACCATAGGACGGCTTGACCTGAATGCTCGCCTCCACCCCCGATACCAGCTCGCGCGCCGACACGCTGAGCAGACCGTCGGCATCCACCTGGAAGGTCACGCGAATTTTCGCCGACCCTGCCACCATCGGCGGGATACCGCGCAACTCGAAGCGCGCCAGGGAACGACAGTCGCTGATCAGCTCACGCTCGCCCTGCAACACATGAATCAGCATGGCCGTCTGGCCATCCTTGTAGGTGGTGAAGTCTTGCGCCCGCGCCACCGGAATCGTGGTGTTGCGCGGAATCACCTTCTCCATCAGCCCGCCCATGGTTTCCAGGCCGAGGGACAGCGGAATCACATCCAGCAGCAACAGCTCTTCGCCCTCGCCGCGCGCATTGCCGGCCAGGGCATCGGCCTGAATCGCCGCGCCGATGGCGACCACCTGATCGGGGTCGATATCGGTCAGCGGCTCACGCCCGAACAACTCAGCCACCGCCTCGCGCACCCGCGGCACCCGGGTCGAACCGCCGACCATGACCACCGCTTTGATCTCTTCCAGCTCGATAAGCGCATCGCGAACGGCGCGGCGGCAGGCTTTGAGGCTGCGTGCAACCATGGGTTCGATCAGGCTCTCGAACTGCTCACGGCTCAGGCTGCCCTGCCAGTCACCATAGGCCAGAGCCGCCTCGGCACTGCCGGTCAGCGCTTCTTTCGCGGCGCAAGCGGCCTCCAGCAACAGACGCTGCTGCGTCGGGTCGAGGTCGGAGGAAACCCCGGCCTGCTCGACCATCCAGCCGGCAATCGCATGATCGAAATCATCGCCACCCAGGGCGCTATCGCCGCCGGTAGCCAGCACCTCGAACACACCGCCAGTCAGGCGCAGAATGGAAATATCGAAAGTACCGCCGCCCAGGTCGTAGATCGCCACCAAGCCTTCGGCATGCTGATCCAGACCATAGGCCACCGCCGCCGCAGTTGGCTCATTGAGCAGGCGCAGCACACTCAAGCCAGCCAGGCGCGCAGCGTCCTTGGTGGCCTGGCGCTGCGAGTCGTCGAAATAAGCCGGCACAGTGATTACCGCACCAACCAGCTCGCCACCCAAGGCCTCTTCGGCACGCTGACGCAGCACCTTGAGAATATCCGCCGAAACCTCGACCGGGCTTTTCGGCCCTTGTACGGTCTCAATAAACGGCATATGCGACTCACCGCCGACAAAGCGATAGGGCAATTGCTCGCCCAGCTGCTTGACGTCGGCCAGGCCGCGCCCCATCAGGCGCTTGACCGACAGCACGGTATTCAGCGGATCACTCGAGGCGGCCGCCTTGGCGACCTCACCCACCTCAACACGGTCCGCGTGATAGCGCACGGCAGACGGCAGGATGACCTGCCCGGCAGCATCGGCCAGCGGTGCGGAGAGGCCGCTGCGCACGGCGGCGACCAGCGAATTGGTGGTACCCAGATCAATCCCCACGGCCAGGCGACGCTGGTGTGGCTGGGGGCTTTGTCCGGGCTCAGCGATCTGCAGTAGGGCCATGATTAATCAATGCTTATCTAGACTCGGGCACGCCTCGTGGGCATGCGCGCGTTAATCGTCGAGGCGCTCTTCCAGCTGGCGAACCTCGTGGGAAAGCTTGTCGAGAAACTGCATGCGACGCATCAGACGCTCGGCCTGTTCGCGCTGCGTAGCATCATCCCAACAAACCGCAAAGCTTTCGTTGAGCTCATCCTGAGCCACTTTCAGACGCCGCTTAAATACCGCTACGCCAGCGAGGTCGGCACTGTCGTGCAGCTCCTCCAGCTCTTCGCGCAGCTGCATCTGCTGCAGCAGGAAATCCGGATCCTGCACCGTTACCTCAAGCGGCAGCTCGGGGCCGCGCAACGCCAGCAGGTAACGGGCACGCTGCGGGGCACTCTTGAGCGTGCTGTAAGCCTCGTTGAGACTGGCAGACTGCTCGAGGGCCAGGCGCTGCTCGCGCTCGGAAGCATCGGCGAAGCGATCCGGATGAACATGCCGCGCCAGCTCACGATAACGCGCGGCTAGCTGGTCAGGATCCAGGCGGAAGCCCGGCTGCAGATCAAACAAAGCAAAGTGACAAGGACTACCCACGCGCGCCTCAGATATTGAAGCTTTCGCCGCAGCCACACTCGCCGCGCACGTTGGGGTTATTGAACTTGAAACCTTCGTTCAAGCCCTCCTTGACGAAGTCCAGCTCGGTGCCATCGAGGTACACCAGGCTCTTGGGATCGATGATCACCTTGACCCCGTGACTCTCGAACACCTGATCCTCGGTGGCAGCCTCATCGACAAACTCCAGCACATAAGCCAGGCCGGAACAGCCGGTGGTGCGAACACCCAGGCGGATACCGTCGCCCTTGCCGCGCCCATCGAGGGAGCGACGCACGTGCTGAGCGGCAGCTTCGGTCATGCTGATAGCCATCGACAAACCTCCTTAGAGCAAACCTTTCTTCTGCTTGTAGTCACGCACGGCCGCCTTGATGGCATCCTCAGCGAGTACCGAGCAGTGAATCTTGACCGGCGGCAGAGCAAGTTCTTCGGCCAGCTGGGTGTTCTTGATGGTTTCCGCCTCATCCAGGGTCTTGCCCTTCATCCACTCAGTGGCGAGGGAGCTGGAAGCGATAGCGGAACCGCAGCCGTAGGTCTTGAACTTGGCGTCTTCAATCACGCCCTGCTCGTTGACCTTGATCTGCAGACGCATCACGTCACCGCAGGCCGGCGCGCCGACCATGCCGGTGCCGACATCCGGGTCTTCCGCGTCCATCTTGCCGACGTTGCGCGGGTTTTCGTAATGGTCGATAACCTTTTCACTGTAAGCCATGCTGGTATTCCTTCCTCATCAGAGAGTCGCTCTTGCTCGGCGACTACTTAGTGCGCCGCCCACTCGATCTTGGAGATGTCGACACCGTCTTTGTACATATCCCACAGCGGCGACAACTCGCGCAGCTTGGTGACCGCTTCGCGAACCTTGTCCGCGGCGTAGTCGATTTCTTCGTCAGTGGTAAAACGGCCGAAGGTAAAGCGGATGGAGCTGTGCGCCAGCTCGTCATTGCGGCCTAAGGCGCGCAATACGTAGGACGGCTCCAGCGAGGCCGAGGTACAGGCCGAACCGGAGGAAACCGCCAGATCCTTGAGCGCCATGATCAGCGACTCGCCTTCGACATAGTTGAAGCTCAGGTTGAGGTTATGCGGTACGCGGGCCGTCATGCTGCCGTTGACATACAGCTCTTCCAGGTCTTCGAGCCGAGCGAAGAAACGATCGCGCAGGGCCAGAACGCGCTGGTTCTCCTGAGTCATCTCCTCCTTGGCAATACGGAAGGCCTCACCCATGCCTACGCACTGGTGAGTCGCCAGGGTGCCGGAACGCATGCCGCGCTCATGACCGCCACCGTGGGTCTGGGCTTCCAGACGCACCCGCGGCTTACGCCGCACAAACAGTGCACCGACGCCCTTGGGGCCATAGGTCTTGTGCGCGGAGAAGGACATCAGATCGACCTTGAGTTTTTCCAGGTCGATGGCCACCTTGCCGGTGGACTGAGCGGCATCAACATGGAAGAACACGCCGCGCGAGCGGGTAAGCTCACCGATAGCCGCGATGTCGTTGATGGTGCCGATCTCATTGTTCACGTGCATGATCGACACCAGAATGGTGTCATCACGCAGCGCCGCCTCGATCATGGCCGGCGTGATCAAGCCATCTTCGCCCGGCTCGATATAGGTGACTTCGAAGCCTTCACGCTCAAGCTGGCGCATGGTATCCAGCACCGCTTTGTGCTCGATCTTCGAGGTGATCAGGTGCTTGCCTTTACTCTTGTAGAAGTCGGCAATGCCCTTGATTGCCAGGTTGTCGGACTCGGTGGCACCGCTGGTCCAGACAATCTCGCGCGGGTCGGCATTGACCAGCTCTGCCACCTGACGACGCGCATTCTCGACCGCCTCTTCGGCTTTCCAGCCAAAGACGTGGGAGCGCGAGGCCGGGTTACCGAAGTTGCCATCGACCAGCAGACATTCGCTCATTTTTTGCGCAACACGCGGATCAACCGGCGTGGTGGCGGAGTAATCGAGGTAAATCGGCAATTTCATTGACTCTCTCCTAATCAGGTATCAGGCCTGCTGGCCGGCGTTGCGCGCTTATTCGACGGCAGACGCTTCGATCTTATCCGGATGCGGCGTCCTGCCATTGCAGCGGCGCTGATCCTGGCGCTGGGCAACTTCCTGCACTTCTCGACGGGTCACCAAGTCAGCCAGACTGATGCCACTGAGGAATTCGTGGATCTGCTGACTGAGGTCGCACCACAGGTGATGGGTCAGACAGGTATCGCCAGCGTGGCAATCGCCCTGCCCCTGACAACGAGTGGCATCCACCGACTCGTTGACCGCATCGATCACCTCGGCAACCTGGATGCCGCCCATATCCCGCGACAGCTGATAGCCGCCACCTGGGCCGCGCACACTGGAAACCAGATTGCCGCGGCGCAGCTTGGCGAAAAGCTGTTCCAGATAGGAAAGGGAAATGCCCTGTCGCTCGGAAATATCGGCCAGAGACACCGGCCCACGCTGTGCGTGTAGCGCCAGATCGAGCATGGCGGTGACGGCGTAACGGCCTTTGGTGGTCAGTCGCATAAGGAATTACCGCGTGATCACAATATGCCGCGAAGTATGCAATTCCCGAGTATTTAAGTCAACTATAAGACCTATAGTTTTAGTCGGGATTAGCCAGCACAGAAGGGCGCGCAGCATAGCAAAATGTGCGCACCCGCACCATCAGGCTGCAGGCTTGTCGTCAGGCTCCTTGACCACCCCAGCGAAGTCCTCGGCGCGCAATTCGGGCAGGTCCTTGGCGCAGTAATCACTGCCCAGGGACTTGAGCGCACCGCACATGCCCTCCAGCCGCCCATCCACGGCATGCAGATGATCAAGCAACTGGCCGATGGCCCGGGCTATCGGGTCGGGCATGTCCTGGCTGACGCCGTAGGCATCGAAACCGAGCTTCTCGGCGATAGCCTGCCGCTTGGCCTCCTGCTCGTCATCCGACTTGAGGATGATCCGCCCCGGAATGCCCACCGCGGTCGCACCCGCCGGCACGGCCTTGGTCACCACCGCATTGGAGCCGATTTTGGCCCCGGCTCCGACCGTGAACGGCCCAAGCACCTTGGCCCCGGCACCCACTACGACCCCGTCCTCCAGGGTAGGGTGACGCTTGCCCTTGTTCCAGCTGGTGCCGCCCAGGGTCACGCCCTGATAGAGAGTCACGTCATTGCCGATCTCGGCCGTCTCGCCGATGACGATACCCATGCCGTGATCGATGAAAAAACGCCGACCAATCTTGGCACCCGGATGAATTTCGATGCCGGTCATCCAGCGGCCGAAATTCGATACCACCCGCGCCAGCCACTTCCAGCCATTGACCCACAGCGCATGCGCCACGCGATGCAACCAGACCGCATGCAAGCCGGGATAGCAGGTCACCACCTCGAAGGCGTTACGCGCCGCCGGATCACGATGGAATACGCTCTGGATATCCTCTTGCATGCGCTCAAACATCTGCCTTCCCCTGCTTATGGTGCTCGCCACGCGCCGCCTTGACGGTTTCCGTCAAGATGCCGCGCAAGATATTCATTTCCAGCTTGCTCACCGCACTACGGCCGTACAAGCGGCGCAAGCGGCTCATCAAATGCCTGGGCTTGGCTGGGTCGAGAAAACCGATCTCGACCAGCGCCTGCTCCAGATGCACATAAAAAGATTCCAACTCATCGGCGGTCACCGGCTGCGAACTCTGGATCGCCGTGGTTTCCAGCTTAAGTACTTTGGTCGGCTGATTCTGCGCCGCCAGCCAGGCCATGCGCACCTCGTAGGCCAGTACCTGCACCGCCGCCGCCAGGTTCAGCGAACTGAACTGCGGATCGGAGGGAATGTGCACATGGAAATGGCAGCGCTGCAACTCTTCGTTGGTCAGCCCGGCATACTCGCGACCGAACACCAGCGCCACCTCGCCGCCCTGAGCCGCCTGCTCGCAAGCGGCCACCCCACACTCGCGCGGATCCAGCAACGGCCAGGGAATGCGCCGATCGCGGGCGCTGGTGCCGAGCACCAGGCTGCAGCCGACCAGTGCCTCTTCCAGAGTGCCGACCACCTGCGCGGCATCAAGGATATCGGTGGCACCGGAGGCCCTGGCCACCGCATCGCCACTGGGGAAATCCTGCGGATCGACCAGCACCAGGCGCGACAACCCCATGTTCTTCATGGCCCGCGCCGCCCCGCCGATATTGCCCGGATGACTGGTGTTGACCAAGACGACGCGAATATTTTCCAGCAACGCAAGCGCTCACACAGTGGAGATAAGGCAGCAAATCTTACAGAAGCAACCTCGCTTGCGCCACGCAAGACACAGGTTGCACTTCAACCCACGCGCTTTTCTGCTAGAATGGCCGGCTTTCTTTAACGACCCAGGTGAACATCCATGCAGCCCATGCTGAATATCGCGCTGCGCGCAGCCCGTAGCGCCGGCGAAATGATCTTCCGCTCGACCGAACGCTTGGACGTCATCTCGGTCGACGAGAAAGAAGCCAAGGACTATGTGACTGAAATTGATCGCTCCGCCGAGCTGCTGATCATTCAGGCCCTGCGCAAAGCTTTCCCGAACCACGGCATCCTCGGCGAGGAAAGCGGCCTCAGCGAAGGCAGTGGCGACGGTGCTGATTACTTGTGGATCATCGACCCGCTGGATGGCACTACCAACTTTATCCGCGGCATCCCGCACTACGCCGTCAGCATCGCCTGCAAATACCGCGGCCGCCTGGAACACGCCGTGATCATCGACCCGGTTCGCCAGGAAGAATTTACCGCCAGCCGTGGCCGTGGTGCCGCCCTGAACGGTCGCCGCCTGCGCGTAAGCAGCCGCAAGAGCCTCGACGGTGCCCTGCTCGGCACTGGCTTCCCGTTCCGCGACAGCCAGATGGACAACCTGGAAAACTACCTGGGCATGTTCCGCAGCCTGGTTGGCCAGACCGCCGGCGTTCGCCGCGCCGGGGCCGCCAGCCTGGACCTGGCCTATGTTGCCGCCGGCCGCTTTGACGCGTTCTGGGAGTTCGGCCTGTCCGAATGGGACATGGCCGCAGGCGCATTGCTGATCCAGGAAGCAGGCGGCCTGATCAGCGATTTCAGCGGCAGTCACGAATTCCTCGAGAAGGGCCAGATCGTTGCCGGCAACACCAAGTGCTTCAAGGCCGTCCTGACGGCTATCCAGCCGCACCTGTCGGCTTCGCTGAAGCGCTGATCGCCAGACAATAAAAAAGCGCCTGCGGGCGCTTTTTTATTGTCTGCCATCCTTGGCGGCAACCCATCGGGCCGTCGCTGCGCGACGTTGAAAATGGCTCCAGGCCATTTTCTTATTGCCTGTATTTTTACTGCTCGCTGGCAGACAGCACCAACTGACCATCCTTGACCGGAATGCGGCTGCCCGGATCACTGGCCATGCGCACCTGCCCTTCCTTGCCATCGAGCTGATATTTGACGTCATAACCGACCAGCTTCTGGCTGACATCGGTGACGGTATCGCAACGTGTTTCGGTGGTAGTGTAGGTGGCACCAGCCTGCATATTCTCCTGCACCTTGTTACCGGCGTAACCACCACCGACAGCGCCTGCAACCGTGGCAATCTTCTTGCCTGTACCACCACCAACCTGGTTACCCAGCAAGCCGCCGACCACCGCTCCGATGGCCGTGCCGGCGATCTGATGCTGGTCCTTGACCGGCTTCTGACGGGTTACCGTCACATCTTCACAGACCTGCCGCGGCGTCTTGATGGTTTCATTGATCGGCTTGACCGCCAGCACCTCGGCATACTCCGGGCCACCGATCAAACTGTATGTAGCAACAGCACCACCCGCGGTTACACCCACTGCACCTAGCACCGCACCCACCAGCATCGACTTATTCATAACAACCTCCCGGATTCACTTCAGCGTACAGACACGCCATTTCCACTGCCTTGGAACACAAAAAAGCCGGGCAAGTTCAACGACTGCCCGGCTTCGTCATTGCCGTCACCCTCAACAAACAGACCTAAGGGCGGTCATCAACCTCTTCAGCCACCACCGGCGGAATCAAATCCTCAACCGCCAGATCCAGCCATACCAGCACCACGTTGGCGATATACACCGACGAATAAGTACCCGCCGTTACCCCGACAAACAGGGCCACGGAGAAGGCGAACAAATTGTCACCGGCGAACACCAACAGCGCAGCGATCGCCAACAGAGTGGAAATCGAGGTAGCCATGGTCCGCAGCAGCGTCTGAGTGGTGGAGATATTGATATTGTCGATCAGGCTGGTATTACGCAGTACGCGGAAGTTTTCCCGCACCCGATCAAACACCACGATGGTGTCGTTGAGCGAGTAACCGATAATGGCCAGCAACGCCGCCAGGACGGTGAGATCGAAGGTGATCTGGAAGAACGACAAAATCCCCAGGGTGATGATCACATCGTGAATCAGGGAAATAATCGCCCCCAGGCCGAACTTCCACTGAAAGCGGAAGGCCAGGTAAAGCATTACCCCGCCCAGCGCCAGCAGCAAGCCGAGACCGCCCTGGTCACGCAGCTCTTCGCCAACCTGCGGGCCGACGAATTCGACCTTCTTGACCTCAAGCTTGTCGCCCGCCTGGCGCAACGCCGCGGCCACCTTGGTACCCAAGTCGGCATCGTTACCCTGCATGCGCACCACCACATCAGTGGTCGCACCAAAGCTCTGCACCACGGCATCGGCATAACCCGCACCCGCCAACTGCTGGCGAATTTTGCCGAGCTCAGCCGGCTGCTCGTAACTCAGCTCGATCTGGGTACCACCGGTGAAATCCAGGCCCAGATTCAGACCCTTGGCAAACAGGCTGCCCAACGCCAAGAGCGTGAGCAACACGGTGAAGGCGAACGCAATATTGCGCACCCCCATGAAGTTGATCGTACGCTTCATCACAGCCCCTTAAATCCACAACTTCTTGAAATCACGCCCACCGCAGGTCAGGTTGACCATGGCGCGAGTGACCAGAATGGCGGTAAACATCGAAGTGAGAATGCCCAGCGACAGAGTCACCGCAAAACCCTTGACCGGCCCGGTACCCATGGCGAACAGAATACCGCCGACCAATAGCGTGGTCAGGTTGGCGTCGACAATCGCCGAATAGGCGCGATCGAAGCCTTCGTGAATGGCCCGCTGAATCGACATGCCATTAGCGATTTCCTCACGAATACGCGAGAAGATCAGCACGTTGGCATCCACCGCCATACCCATGGTCAACACGATACCGGCAATACCCGGCAAGGTCAGGGTGGCACTGAGCAGCGACATCAGCGCTAGCAGCAGCACCATATTGAGACCCAGGGCAACGGTCGCTATCACACCGAAAACGCGATAGATGGCGATCATAAACAGCGACACGAACAGCATCGCCCACAACGAGGCTTCCAGCCCCTTGGCAATATTGTCAGCCCCCAGGCTCGGGCCAATGGTGCGCTCTTCGGCGAAGTACATCGGTGCGGCCAGACCACCGGCGCGCAGCAACAGCGCCAGCTCGGAGGACTCACCCTGGCCATCGAGACCAGTGATGCGGAACTGACTGCCCAGCGGCGACTGGATGGTCGCCAGGCTGATGATCTTCTTCTCCTCGATAAAGGTCTGAACCTCGACCTCCTTCTCGACTCCATCGACCAGCTGGCGCATATAGCGCACCACCGGCTTCTGCTCGATAAAGATCACCGCCATGCTGCGCCCGACATTGTTGCGGGTGGCACGATTCATCAGGTCGCCGCCACGGCCATCCAGACGGATATTGACCTGCGGGCTGCCGTTTTCATCGAAGCTGGCTTGGGCATCGGTCACCTGATCACCCGTAATGATCAGATCACGCTCCAGCTGCGCCGGCGGGCGGCCTTCCTGACGGAATTCAAAGCTTTCGGTGGCCGCCTTGGCCGCATCCGGCTCAGCGGCCAGACGGAACTCCAGGTTGGCGGTTTTGCCGAGAATCCGCTTGGCTTCGGCAGTGTCCTGCACGCCCGGCAGCTCAACCACGATGCGGTTGGCACCCTGGCGCTGCACCAGCGGCTCGGCCACGCCCAGCTCGTTAACCCGGTTACGCACCGTGGTCAGGTTCTGCTTGATTGAGTATTCACGAATCTCGACCAACTTGGCCTGGGTCAGCGCCAGGCGCAAAACCTGCTGGCCGCTGCGCTCCGCAGTGGTCAGGTCAAAGTCAGTGAAATCCTTACGGATCAGACTCTGAGCCTTTTCCAGAGTAGCTTCGTCGGCGAAGCCAAGCTGAATGGCCCCATTGAGTTCAGGCAGGCTGCGGTAGCGCACGCGCTCCTTGCGCAGCAGGCTCTTGACCTCACCCTCGTAAACCTTGCGCCGTGCATCCAGGGCCTTGTCCATATCCACTTCCATCAGGAAGTGCACGCCGCCGGAAAGGTCCAAACCCAGCTTCATCGGGCTGCCACCCAGGTTGCGCAACCAGTCCGGCGTGGTTTGCGCCAGGTTCAAGGCCACCACGAACTCATCGCTCAGGGCCTTGCGCACCAGCTCCTTGGCTGGCAATTGATCTTCCGCATCGTTCAGCCGCAGCAGACCGGCACGCCCCTGATTGGCCAGGCTGATCGCCTTGACGCTGATACCCGCTGCTTCCAGGGCACGACTGGCGCGATCCAGGTCAGCCTGCTCGACCTGCATGGCCGAACTGTTGCCGCTGATCTGGATAGCCGGATCGTCCGGGTAAAGGTTGGGTGCGGAGTAAAGAAAGCCGATTGCCAGTACAGCCAGGATCAGCAGGTACTTCCAGAGGGGAAATTTGTTGAGCATGACGCCGCCCGTTATGACGCGGGGCGCATTAAGCGCCCCGTCGAATGGTGATGGTGTGTTGCTTAGATCGCTTTCAGTGTGCCCTTGGGCAGCGTGGCGGCGATGGCCACTTTCTGGATTTTCAACTCAACGGTATCGGACACTTCGATAACCACGAAGTCATCGCTGACCTTGTTAACTTTGCCGGCGATACCGCCGCTGGTCACCACTTCGTCACCCTTCTGCAGGTTGCCGATCAGGTTCTTGTGCTCTTTTGCACGCTTGGCCTGGGGACGCCAGATCATCAGATAGAAGATAACCAGGAAGCCGACCAGAAATACCCATTCAAAACCGCTACCGGCAGGGCCGGCAGCCGGCGCGCCAGCATCGGCGAAAGCAGCGGGGATCAAAAAGCTCATGTAACACTCCTGTTGCAAAGGTCTTTAAAAGTTGAATTATCAGTCCAGAGGCGGCGTTGGTAGCCCGCGTTTGGCATAGAAGGCATCGACAAAGGCGGCCAATGTACCCTGTTGAATAGCCTCGCGCAAACCAGCCATCAAGCACTGATAGTGGCGCAAGTTGTGGATTGTATTGAGCATGCTGCCCAGCATTTCGCCGCACTTATCCAAATGGTGCAGGTAGGCGCGGGAGAAATGTTTGCAGGTGTAACAGTCGCACGTCGGATCGAGCGGCGAGTCGTCCTGCTTGTGGAAGGCATTGCGGATTTTCAGCACGCCAGTGTCGACAAACAGGTGGCCGTTGCGCGCATTGCGGGTCGGCATTACGCAGTCGAACATATCCACACCCCGGCGCACGCCTTCAACCAGATCCTCCGGCTTACCCACACCCATCAGGTAGCGCGGTTTGTCGGCCGGCAACTGCGCCGGCAGATAGTCCAGCACTTTGATCATCTCGTCTTTTGGCTCGCCGACCGACAGCCCGCCAATGGCATAGCCGTCAAAACCGATCTGCTCCAGCCCATCCAGAGAGACTTTGCGCAACTCCTCATACATGCCGCCCTGGACGATCCCGAACAGCGCGGCGCTGCTCTCGCCATGGGCCTCTTTCGAGCGTTTGGCCCAGCGCAACGACAGTTCCATGGAGCGCTTGGCCACATCGAACTCGGCCGGATACGGCGTGCACTCGTCGAAGATCATCACAATGTCCGAGCCCAGATCGCGCTGCACCTGCATCGACTCTTCCGGCCCCATAAACACCTTGGCACCGTCCACGGGCGAGGCGAAGTACACGCCCTCTTCCTTGATCTTGCGCATCGCCCCCAGGCTGAACACCTGAAAACCACCGGAGTCGGTCAAAATCGGCCCCTGCCACTGCATAAAGTCATGCAGGTCGCCGTGTTTCTTGATCACTTCAGTGCCAGGCCGCAGCCACAGATGGAAGGTATTGCCGAGGATGATCTGCGCCCCCGTAGCCTCGATATCGCGCGGCAACATGCCCTTGACCGTGCCGTAGGTGCCCACCGGCATAAAGGCCGGGGTTTCCACCACACCACGGGGGAACGTCACACGACCACGCCGCGCCTTGCCATCGGTGGCAAGCAATTCGAAAGACATCCGGCAGGTGCGCGTCATAGCTGTTCCTCTGGCCCGCGCGGCGCGGGGTTACGGGTAATAAACATGGCATCGCCATAACTGAAGAAGCGGTACTGCCCCGCCACCGCCGCCTGATAGGCCGCCATGGTTTCCGGGTAGCCGGCGAAGGCCGACACCAGCATCAACAGGGTCGATTCCGGCAAATGAAAGTTGGTCACCAGGGCATCGACCACATGCAGCGGCCGGCCGGGGTAGATAAAGATGTCGGTGTCGCCGCTAAACGCCTTGAGTTCGCCATCGCGCGCGGCGCTTTCCAGTGAACGCACGCTGGTGGTACCGACGGCAATCACCCGCCCGCCCCGCGCGCGGCAGGCGGCCACGGCGTCGACCACATCCTGGTCGACCTCCAGCCACTCGCTGTGCATATGGTGATCTTCGATGCGCTCGACCCGCACCGGCTGAAAGGTCCCGGCCCCCACATGCAGGGTCACGAACGCGCTGTCAACACCCTTCTCGGCAATCGCCGCAAGCAACGCCTGGTCGAAATGCAGCCCAGCGGTCGGCGCAGCAACGGCACCGGCCCGCGCGGCATACACCGTCTGGTAGCGCTCGCGGTCGGCTTCATCGTCCGGCCGGTCTATATAAGGAGGCAAGGGCATATGGCCGACCCGCTCGAGCAGCGGCAGCACCTCCTCGGCAAAGCGCAACTCGAACAGGGCATCGTGACGAGCGAGCATTTCGGCTTCGCCAGCGCCATCGATCAGGATCTTCGAACCCGGCTTGGGCGACTTGCTCGAACGTACATGGGCCAGCACACGGTGACTGTCCAGCACCCGCTCAACCAGGATTTCCAGCTTGCCGCCGCTAGCCTTCTGGCCAAACAGCCGCGCCGGAATCACCCGGGTATTGTTGAACACCATCAGATCGCCAGGGCGCAGATAATCCAGCAGATCACTGAACTGTTTATGAGCCAGCGCCCCCGTCGGCCCATCCAGCACCAGCAAACGGCTGGCACGGCGCTCGGCAAGGGGATGACGGGCGATAAGAGCGTCAGGCAGCTCGAAATGAAAGTCGGCAACACGCATGGTCGAAGGCGGGGTCATTTAGCAGGGCGGCAAAGCTTACCGGAAATAGTGCAGGCTGACCACGCAAGTGGATTGACCAACCCCAAGACCATCCCTATACTGCGCCGCCATTGTGCCCCGGTGGCGGAACCGGTAGACGCGGCGGATTCAAAATCCGTTTTCGAAAGAAGTGGGAGTTCGAGTCTCCCCCGGGGCACCAAGCAAATTTCTCAGGACGTACCGAAACGACCTGAAACCCTAGAAAACCGGCCACTTGAGCCGGTTTTTTATTGCCCGCAGTTCCCTACCCATTCCTTGTAAGCCCAGCGGATTGTGAGTAGATTTGTGAGTAGATCGAGTTTGGTCGAAAAATCTACTCACACCCGAGCCACCAATCGCCGCCCGGCGTGGCTCACACGGGGGCACCATGCCACTGACCGATTCCGCCATCAAAACAGCCAAACCCAAAGACAAGCTGTATCGCCTGGCGGACAGCAACGGCCTGTGCCTGGAGGTCGCCCCGACCGGCTCCAAGCTGTGGCGCTACCGCTATCGTTTCAATGGCAAAGCCAAGATGTTATCCCTGGGTGGATACCCTGCCGTCACGCTCGCAATGGCCCGACGTAAGCGTGATGACGCCCGCATCCTGCTGGACGACGGCATAGACCCCGGGGCCGAACGGCAAGCCGCCAAGCAAGCCCAAGCCCTGGATTCACTGACGTTCGAGGCGCTGGCCCGGGAATGGCACGCCTACCGATCGCCGCGGTGGGCCAAGGCCACTGCCGACAAGGCCGCCGCTTACCTGGAGTCGGATTTACTGCCCGCCCTCGGCCACCGCCCCGCCAAGGCCATTACCCGGCCCGAGCTGGTGGCCCTGATCCGCAAGATCGAATCACGCGGCGCGCACAACGTCGCCAAGAAAACCCGCCAGTGGCTGAGCCAGATATTCCGCTTCGGCCTGGCCCAGGGCATTGTCGAGGCAAACCCCGCGACCGACCTGGACGTGGTCGCCGCACACGCCCCTGCAACCCGACACCACCCGCACGTCACCTTTGCCGAGCTGCCCGAGCTGCTGAGCAAGATCAAGGCGGCCAAGATCAACGCGCTTACCCGGCATGCCATCCGCCTGCTGGTGCTGACCGCCGTGCGCCCCGGTGAGTTGCGCGCCGCGCCCTGGGCCGAGTTCGACCTGGACGCCGCCACCTGGACCATCCCGAAAGAACGCATGAAAGCCCGACGCGACCACCAGGTACCGCTGTCGCGCCAGGCCATGGCCATCCTCCGCAGCCTGCAGGAATTGACCGGGCGCTATGCCCTGGTATTTGCCGGCCGCAACAGCACTAACCGCCCCATGAGTGAAAACACCATCAACAAGGCATTGGCCGATGCCGGCTACAAGGGCAAGCAGACCGGCCACGGCTTCCGCCACCTATTGAGCACCGAGCTCAACGGCCGCGGCTACAACCGCGACTGGATCGAGCGCCAACTCGCCCACGGCGACGCCGACGAGATCCGCGACACCTACAACCATGCCACCTACCTGGAGCAGCGCCGGGAAATGATGCAGGCCTGGGCCGACTCGGTCGACGCGCAGTGCACAGGCGGCAACGTGGTAGCAATTAGGAGAGCCTAGTCGTGCGAATGAACCAACCGTTAACCCCTGAACAACATGAGCAGGCAGAAGAGCAGCACCGCGAAAGAGCAGAAAGCACCCAGGCCTTTCTCAATGATGTCGCCGACCTCATCGAAGCAGGGGAACCGCTGAGCTCCTGGCAAAGGAAATGGGCGACTGCGGCGATTCGAGCTTTTGCGGGATCGATACCACTGAAGCGAAAGCGTAGCGTGGGCGCGAAGCTGAAAGTTCCAGACGAAGCGATATTGTTACGACAGGCATACATCAACGGAGGGATGACAGTTGCCGAGGCTGAAGAGCGTCTAGCCGCCCAGTACGGTGTTGATTTGGAGACACTGCAGAGTCGAATCAAACGCCTTGCCAAAACAACCGATCCAAGAGAATGGGAATTCACAAAATGGGGGGCAAACTAAAAAAAGTTTGCCCCTAAAACAGCGCCACCCTGCCGCATAACCTGCTGCCATCGTTCCCCAAAACGCCCAGGAGGGCATAGACGATGGCAGCACATACCAACCCAGCCCAAGCCCCGCGCCGCTTTATCAAGCTGGCCGAGGTCAAAGCCCTGACTACCCTTTCCACTTCCGAAATTTACCGGCGCATTGCCGCCGGTACCTTCCCGGCTCAAGTCACCCTCGGCCCGAAGTCCGTTGCGTGGATCGAAGCCGAGGTACTGGCCTGGGCAGACTCGCTGGTTGCCCAGCGCGAGGTGGCTTAAATGAAAAAGGCCACCCGTTCCGAAGAACAAGGCAGCCAGTCGCACGGCCATTTTAACAGCATCATCATCGATCCCGCCCAGCTACTGCGCACCGCGCCGAGCAAAATTGCCCGCGTCCTGGTGTACCTGCGCCACTTCGGCTCGCTCAATCGGTTTGAGGCCGCCCGCCAAGTCGGTGACACCTGCCTTAACTCGACTATTCCGGCGCTGGAAAATAACCATGGTTTGACCTTCGAGCACATGCCGGAGAAAACCGCGAACCACTGGGGCGAGCCTTGTGACGTTAAGCGCTACCGCTTGCCAGAGAGCCAGCACGCACAGGCGGACAAGGTGCTGGCGCTGATGTTCGCCCGGCGCGCTAAAGCGCAGAAGGCCGCCGCATGAGCGCACATTCTCTCCCAACCGTTGCCAAGCCCGCCCAGGCGCGCTATGGTTTGAACGTCGCTGCAAATTCAGCGACCGGGTTTGGCGACCTGAACACCTCTAGGCGCAACAGCGCCCACAATCCGAAAGCAGGCGCTTTTTTTGTGTCCGCGTTTTCGAGTTATGGCGGCTGTGCGTGGGATACCTTCGGGTATGCCGGGTGCCTAGAGTCCCGGTTCGCCAACCTGCGTACAGCTGCCACCCTAATTCGTTTGGCGACGATTCGTGGCAGCTCCCCAACTCTAGGAGCCGCACCCATGAAACACGCCCTCAATCCGTCCGCACCGGCCTACACCTGCACTCATGCCGAGGCCTGGAAGGCCCGCGCCATCGCCGCACTGCACGCCGACTCTTCGCTTTCCGTCCGCCTGAAAAGGTACAACGCCGCCATGGCCCGGGCTCGCGCTCTGGAAGTGCAAGGCGGTGCCGTATGAGTAACGCACCCGCAATCGCCACCCTGGCAAACGATGCAATCGACCTGCTGACAGCTACCTGTGAGCAGCTGGATATGCTTGCCGCCACCCTGCGTGCCATCCGCAAAGCCTACCCCGACGCTTTCGCAGAGATGAGCGACGGCATCCGCAGTGGGTTGCTTGATACCCGCCA
>NZ_DATKDZ010000027.1:0-70931 GCF_035512415.1 Pseudomonas sp.
TGGCGGGTATCAAGCAACCCACTGCGGATGCCGTCGCTCATCTCTGCGAAAGCGTCGGGGTAGGCTTTGCGGATGGCACGCAGGGTGGCGGCAAGCATATCCAGCTGCTCACAGGTAGCTGTCAGCAGGTCGATTGCATCGCTTGCCACGGTGGCGATTGCGGGTGCGTTGCTCATACGGCACCGCCTTGCACTTCCAGAGCGCGAGCACGGGCCATGGCGGCGTTGTAGCGGCGCAGCCTAACCGCGAGGCTGGAGTCAGCTCGCAAAGCTGCCATAGCGCGGGCCTTCCAGGCTTCGGCATGAGTGCAGGTGTAGGCAGGCGCGGACGGGTTGAGGGCATTTTTCATGGGACGGTACTCCGTTACGACACGGGTTGACCGCCACAGAAATGTGGCGGCCGGGAGGTTCGTAACCGTGTACCCACGGTGGACTTCTTCCCCCTTTCGGGGTGTTTTATCCGTCACCCTCCCGGCCATAAAACGGCTGGAGTCGCCCAAAATCCGGGCGGATTGTGGGCGCAAAAAATCCACGACTGTCGGGCGCGGGGTTCCGGGGTACATAGAGTTACGACACTCTTGGCGAAAACCATAGCGCGCCTGGACGGGCTTGGCAACGGTTGGGAGAGAATGTTCGTTCATGCGGCGGCCTTCTGCGCTTTAGCGCGCCGGGTGAACATCAGCGCCAGCACCTTGTCAGCGTGCTCGTGTGCGCAGGCAGGCAGGCTGTAGCGCGTTACGTCGCACGGCTCGCCCCAGTTGTTCGCTGCTTTCTCCGGCATGTGCTCGAAGGTCAAACCGTGGTTATTTTCCAGCGCCGGAATAGTCGAGTTCAGGCAGGTGTCACCGACTTGGCGGGCGGCCTCAAACCGATTGAGAGAGCCGAAGTGGCGCAGGTACACCAGGACGCGAGCAATCTTGCTCGGCGCGGTGCGAAGCAGCTCGTCAGGTTTCATTCTGCGTCCCTCGCTTCGATCTTGGCGAGGAGCCAGGCCTGCACCTCAGCCACGACGTAATAAGCGGCGGCCTGGCGCGAATCGCCGTCTTTGATCGGGCGCGGGAAGGTTGAGTCTTTCTTGCGGAGCTTGTCCAGGCCAGAGCGGGACAGGTCGAGCCAGGCGCAGAGCGCCGGCTGGCGGATAAGGGCTTTACTTGGGGTAGGTGCTAGGTGCATATGGGCGCATCCGTTTGGTTGGGATGCCCCCCATTATTCACATGCCTTTCCGCTTAAGAAGGCCCTGAATAGGCCCTCATTTATGTCTATTCGGGGCTTACTGCTAATTTACGACGCCAAGCGAGCACGGCCTTCCGGGCCTTGTCTTTGCCAGGCAGGCCGTGCACGCCCGATTCGCGCAGTAGTTCAGCTGCTAAACCGGCAATTTCGACTTTGCCAATAGCATTGCCGACATGATCCTCAATCATGGCGGCCACCTCGGATAACAATGAGTGCTCAAGGCTGCTCGACTTCCTCCCCGGCTTGTTCTCGTATGGGGTCAGTTGTCCGGCAACAGAGTTCAGAACGGCCCCCAAGCGCACTAGGCCTTGCTGTAGTTGCTGAAGGGACAGATAGGCATCGCCACCAGCCTGGCGTATCTCCTCCCAGACCAAAGCGTCGGCATGCATTGGGAGCTGGTCGATATCTTTGTATAGCCCCCATGCAGTCTTGCCAAGCGCTTGCAGGTGCTCGACTGCAACCCCAACTTGCGGCTCAGTATCTGCTGCGCGCCTGAAATCGCGATATACGCCAATACGATAGGAGATTCTTTCAATCAGCAACTCAAAGTTGCCACCGAGGCGGCGGATTGTATCGGTCGTTTTGGCAGTGAGTTGATTATCCACATATCCGCCACTGCGCTGCGGCACAAGTTTTTTCATGCCCGCCTGATCTCCACCACGTTGCCCTGTGCCAGCTTGTCCAGGTAGTCGGCATACCATTGCAGCATGGTCGTGCGTTGTTCCAGGTACTGGGCCTTGTTGTAGATGCCGCGCACGCCGGGGGCCTTGTGGCTCAACTGGGCTTCGATATGGTCAGCGGTAAACCCGTGTTCGTTAAGGATGGTGCTGGCGATATGGCGGAAGCCATGGCCAGTCTGTCGGCCCTCGTAACCAAGACGCCGCAGAGCCATTAAAAACACAGTGTCACTGCGCGGTTTGGTGCGGTCGCTACGCCCAGGGAAGAGTAGGGCATAAGCTCCAGTGAACGGGCGCAGTTCTTCCAGTAGTGCTATGGCCTGGCGGCAGAGCGGCACCAGGTGCTCACGGCCCTTCTTGCGGCCTTTGCGCTCTACCGGGATCGTCCACAGCTTCTTGTCGAAGTCGAACTCTGACCACTGCGCCTCGCGCAGCTCGCTCGGGCGCACGGCCAGCAGGGTCAGCAGGCGCAGGCCGAGCTGCACGTCCTTGGCGTGAGGGTAGGAGTGGATGGCGCGGAGTAGGGCGGGCAGCTCATCGGCAGAGACGTGGGCATAGTTCTCTGCCTTGCCGGCTGACAGGAACTTATGCACGCCGTCCAGCGGGTTGTTCACTGCGCGGCCTGTCACGCGGGCCAGGTAGTACACGTCCTTGCAGTAGGCGCGCACCCGGCTCATCTGCTCGAGGATGCCTTGCCGCTCCATGCCGCGCAGTAGCTCCATCCACTCCATAGGCAAGATGCCGGTGTACGGACGTTTGCCGAAGGTAGGGAACACATGGCGTTCAAGTGCACCCATCACCCGTTTAGCGGTGCCAGCGTCCCAGCTGTTCAGCCGAGAGGCGTACCACTCCCGCGCCAGGTGCTCAAAGGTGTTATCAGCCGCGGCCTGTTCTTTAGCCTGGCGGGCCTGCTTACTTGCGAGTGGGTTTTTCCCTTCGGAAGCATCGGCCCGCAGATCAGCAGCTTTCTTCCTGGCCAGTGAACCACTCACTTCGGGGTAGCCGCCCAGGCCAAGCCATGACCACTTACCGTCTGGCTTCTTGTAGCGGAATTGCCACGACTTCTGCCCGTCTGGCTTGACTCGAAAATATAGGCCCGAGCCATCTAGCTCGCGGTATTCCTTGGCGTCAGGCTCCAGGCCCGCAAGGGCTGTGTCTGACAAGGGGCGGCGCTTGATCTCCGATCGCTGCATTTTGTGTATCCCCTCGGTTCAATTATTTGTCGAGGATACACACAGGGATACAGGGTGCGCAATGGCATGTGGGAACAAGTAGGAACGTGCAGATATAAGAAAGCCCGCACTAGGCGGGCTTCTTGGGGTGTTTCCGAAGCATGTGGGAACATGTGGAAACAGGTGTTTGGTGGCTACGCAGGGACTTGAACCCCGGACCCCAGCATTATGAATGCTATGCTCTAACCAGCTGAGCTACGTAGCCGAGTGGCGCGCATTATTCGCGTCTTGAGGGTTGCTGTCAACCCTGTTGAGTAGAAAATTTCTGCGCGCGATCAAGCGCTTACACGTTAAAGCGGAAATGCATCACGTCGCCGTCCTTGACGATGTATTCCTTGCCTTCCAGACGCCATTTGCCGGCCTCTTTGGTGCCGGCTTCGCCCTTGTATTGGATAAAGTCGTTGTAGGCGATGACTTCGGCGCGGATAAAGCCTTTTTCGAAATCGGTGTGGATCACGCCCGCAGCCTGCGGTGCGGTGGCACCGACGCGTACGGTCCAGGCGCGGACTTCTTCGACGCCGGCGGTGAAGTAAGTCTGCAGATGGAGCATTTCGTAGCCGGCGCGAATAACCCGATTCAGGCCGGGTTCTTCGAGGCCCAGGGCCTCTAGGAACATGTCCTTTTCTTCACCGTCGTCCAACTCGGCGATTTCCGCTTCGATCTTGTTGCACACCGGCACCACGATGGCACCTTCTTCTTCGGCAATGGCGCGCACCACGTCGAGCAGCGGGTTGTTGTCGAAGCCGTCTTCGGCGACGTTGGCGATATACATCACTGGCTTGGTGGTGAGCAGGTGGAAGCCACGGATCACTGCTTTCTCATCCGTGCCCATGTTCTTCATCAGGCTGCGCGCGGGCTTGCCTTCGCTGAAGTGAGCAATCAGCTGCTCCAGTAGGCCTTTCTGCACCACTGCGTCCTTGTCGCCGCCCTTGGCGTTGCGGGTGACTTTTTGCAGCTGCTTTTCGCAGCTGTCGAGGTCGGCGAAGATCAGCTCCAGATCGATGATCTCGATGTCGCGCTTGGGGTCGACGCTGTTGGATACGTGAATCACGTTGTCGTCTTCGAAGCAGCGCACCACATGGGCGATGGCATCGGTCTCGCGGATATTGGCGAGGAACTTGTTGCCCAGGCCTTCACCCTTGGAAGCGCCGGCCACTAAGCCTGCGATATCAACGAATTCCATGGTGGTCGGCAGGATGCGCTTGGGGTTGACGATATCGGCCAGGGCCTGCAGGCGCGGGTCGGGCATCGGCACGATGCCGCTGTTCGGCTCGATGGTGCAGAAGGGGAAGTTCTCCGCCGCAATCCCGGATTTGGTGAGGGCGTTGAACAGGGTGGACTTGCCGACGTTGGGCAGGCCGACGATGCCGCAGTTGAATCCCATGGTGTGTCCCTCGCGCGATTGGCGGTGAAGAGTTAAGAAGAGGCTTTCTGACTGTGCAGCTTGTGCATGGCCTTGCTCCAGTCGCCTGCGAGAATTTCCGGCAGGACGCCCAGGGCAAAGTCGATGCTGGTGTCCAGCAACTCCTGCTCGCTGCGCGGGGCGCGGCCGAGGACGAAGTTGGAGACCATGCTGCTGTGCCCGGGATGGCCAATGCCAAGCCGCAGGCGGTAAAAACTGTTCTGATTGCCGAGCTGGGCGATGATATCGCGTAGCCCGTTATGCCCGCCGTGCCCGCCACCCTGTTTGAGTTTGGCGACGCCTGGCGGCATATCGAGTTCGTCGTGGGCCACCAGAATGGCTTCCGGCGCAATGCGGAAGAAATTCGCCAATGCCGCTACAGCCTGGCCGCTGCGGTTCATAAAGGTGGTGGGGATCAGCAGACGAACATCGCGGCCCTGATGGCTGAATTTGCCAGTCAGGCCAAAATACTTTTTGTCGAGGCTCAAGTTGATGCGCTGGCTGTCGGCCAGACGCTCAACGAAAAGGGCCCCTGCATTATGCCGGGTCTGGTCGTATTCAGGGCCGGGGTTACCCAGGCCAACGATCAGTTGTACGGCAGTCATGTCAGGAGCCCTTTTGTGGAAATAGCCCGGCAGAATCGCATGCCGGGCTGGTTTCCGACGCTGCGAGGTTTACTCGGCAGCGCCTTCGCCTTCGCCTTCTTCTGCGTCTTTAGCAACGCGCGAGGCGTGGATGTTAGCCACGGCCAGGTCGTTACCGTGAGCCAGTGCAACCAGCTCAACGCCTTTTGGCAGTTTCAGATCGGCCAGGTGAACGATCTGACCGATTTCAACGGCAGCCATATCGACTTCGATGAATTCCGGCAGGTCTTTCGGCAGGCAGGACACTTCTACTTCGGACAGTACGTGGGAAACTTCGCCACCTTGCTGCTTCACGCCAACTGCAGTTTCCTGGTTGAGGAAGTGCAGGGGGACGATAGCGGTCAGTTTCTGGCCAGCAACGACGCGGATAAAGTCGGCGTGCATCACGTAGCCTTTGGCCGGGTGACGCTGCAGGGCTTTGATCAGTACGCTTTCGTTGCTACCGGCAACGTTCAGGCTCAGCACGTGGCTGTAGGCTGCTTCGTTTTCCAGCAGCTTGGCCAGTTCTTTGGCCAGCAGGCTGATCGATTGCGGGGCTTTTTCGCCACCGTAGATTACGGCAGGCACCATGGCAACGTTACGACGCAGGCGGCGGCTCGCACCTTTCCCCAGGTCGGAACGCACTTCGGCATTCAGGGCAAATTCAGCAGTCATTTCACTTCTCCAAAATAACCAAACCGTCCGTTACGCTTGCGACCAGCGACGGGACGGTTGGTTGAAAGGCCTTGCCATTAGGGCAGGGCGTTTGCGCTCAGGGCGATTTCCGGATTAACGGAACATCGCGCTGATCGATTCTTCATTGCTGATGCGGCGGACCGCTTCAGCGACTACCGGGGCGATATCCAGTTGGCGAATACGCGAACAGGATTGCGCGGCGGCGGACAGCGGGATGGTGTTGGTCACCACCAGCTCGTCGAGTACGGAATTTTCGATGTTTTCGATCGCCCGGCCAGACAGTACAGCGTGTGTGGCGTAGGCGAAGACTTTGGAGGCACCGTGTTCTTTCAGCGCTTTGGCTGCGTGGCACAGGGTGCCGGCGGTATCCACCATGTCGTCGACCAGGATGCAGGTACGGCCTTCCACGTCACCGATGATATGCATCACTTCGGAGTGGTTGGCTTTTTCGCGGCGCTTGTCGATGATCGCCAGGTCTACACCCAGGGATTTGGCCACGGCACGAGCACGTACCACGCCGCCGATATCCGGGGAAACGATCATCAGGTTTTCGAAGCGCTGGTCTTCGATATCGTCCACCAGTACTGGGGAGCCGTAGATGTTATCTACCGGGATATCGAAGAAGCCCTGGATCTGATCCGCGTGCAGGTCGACGGTCAGAACCCGGTCGATACCTACAACGGTGAGCATGTCAGCCACAACTTTGGCGCTGATTGCCACACGGGCGGAACGCGGACGGCGATCCTGGCGGGCATAGCCGAAGTAGGGGATAACTGCAGTAATTCGGGTCGCTGAGGAGCGGCGGAAGGCGTCGGCCATCACTACCAGTTCCATCAGGTTGTCATTGGTTGGCGCGCACGTCGGTTGAATCAGGAAGACGTCTTTACCGCGGACGTTTTCGTTGATTTCAATCATGATCTCGCCGTCGGAGAATTTACCGACTGAGGCATCACCGAGGGGAATGTGCAGCTGACGTACGATACGTCGCGCCAGATCGGGGTTAGCGTTCCCCGTAAAGACCATCATCTTGGACACGCGCAGTACCTGCCGGCTGAGGGTATACCTGGATGAGTATAGAAAATGGCAGGGGCGGCTGGATTCGAACCAACGCATGGCAGGATCAAAACCTGCTGCCTTACCGCTTGGCGACGCCCCTGTATCCGGTGTTACTGAATGCTCTGAGTTGTGTATCCGCTCCAGGACGGAAATGGCAGGGGCGGCTGGATTCGAACCAACGCATGGCAGGATCAAAACCTGCTGCCTTACCGCTTGGCGACGCCCCTACAACCGTACAACTCGGTAGAACACATTCACTTCCTGACCAATTTTTCCAGCTTGCGGTGCAACATCGAGATGTTACGACCCTGGGCAACAAAACTTGGCAAAGTGCCTGGAAGTTGGCGGGCGACTTTATCAGCATCGTCCCGGTTTGGGAAGCTCCCAAACACACAAGCTCCAGTGCCGGTTAATCTTGCGGGAACAAATTTGTTCAACAAGATCAAAGCGTTATGTACTTCTTTATAACGCTTCTGGACCACCGGCAGGCAGTCGTTACGACCACCCCCCTCAAGAAGGCTGCGAACTTTAATGGGCGGCGTATCCCGTGTCAACTCAGGGTCGGAGAAAACTTCTGCTGTGCTGACAAAGACTTGCGGTATGGCGACGAGAAACCAGGGCTCTTCCAGCTCCACGGCGGTGAGGCGCTCGCCCACACCCTCGGCAAAGGCCGCGTGACCGTGCACGAACACCGGCACATCGGCACCGAGCGACAGGCCCAGGGCTGCGAGGCGATCTTGGTCCCAGTTCAGCTGCCATAGATGATTGAGGCCGAGCAGGGTGGTGGCGGCATCCGAGCTGCCCCCGCCGATACCACCGCCCATGGGCAGGCGCTTGTCCAGCCAGATATCGGCCCCCAGGCGGGTGCCGCTGGCGTGCTGCAGGCTGCGGGCGGCGCGCACGATCAGGTTGCTGTCGTGGGGAACGCCGTCAATGGGTGTGTGCAGATGAATTTCACCGTCCTGGCGCAAGGCAAAGCCCAACTCGTCGGCGAAGTCGAGAAACTGGAACAGGGTCTGCAACTCGTGATAGCCGTCGGCGCGGCGGCCGAGGATGTGCAGCATCAGGTTGAGCTTGGCCGGTGCCGGCAGAGTCAGTTCGGCGGCAGCGGGAATTGCCGGGGCGGTCATTGGCCCAGCTGGCGCGGCTGCCAGTCCTTGATCACCAGGGTGACCTGCAGGTCAAAGCCGCTGAGCTTGATCCGCTCGGGCAGCCAGAAACCATTCTGCTCGGCATAGCGCAGGTACTCGACCTGCCAGCCATCCTGGCTCAGTTGCGCCAGACGGCTATCGGCATCCAGGTTCAGGCGGCTCTTGCTATCCGGGGAGGGCAGGCCGCGAATCCACCAGAGTAGGTGCGAGACCGGCAGATTCAGACCGAGTTGCTCCTGCATCAGCTGTTCCGGGGTGGCGGCCTGGTAGCGGCCTTGGTTGGCCACTTCCAGCAGGATGGCACCGGGGCGGCCGGTCAGGCGTGCGGCCCCGCGGCCGAGGGGGCCGGACAGGCGAATGTCGTAGTAATCCTGGCGTTGCAGCCAGAACAGGGTGCCGCTGCCTGAGTCCTGGGGGGCGCGAATGCCGACCTTGCCGCTGATCTGCCAGGCGTCGAGGCTGGCGACTTGCTGTTTGTGGGCTTGCCACAGGCCGGCGTCGCCCTGGCCCTCCAGGGCTTCACGGGAGGTCAGGCCGGCGCAGCCGGCGAGCAGGGCAATCAGGCTGAAAACAATCAGGTGGCGCGCAAGCATCAAAGCGTCTCTGCTCCGGTCAGGCGCAGCAGGGTGCTGCGCAGAATTGAACTGTCGGGTTGCTGTGCAAGGGCCTCGCGCCAGATTTTGCGGGCTTCCTTCTGTTTGCCCTGGGCCCAGAGCACTTCACCCAGGTGGGCGGCCACTTCGTGGTCGGGGAACTCTTGCAGGGCCTTGCGCAGCAGGCGTTCGGCCTCGTCCAGGTTGCCCTGGCGGTAGTTGACCCAGCCCAGGCTGTCGAGAATCGCCGGGTCGTCGGGGTTGAGCTGGTAGGCCTGCTCGATCAGCTCGCGCGCTTCGGCGTAACGGGTGGTGCGATCGGCCAGGGTGTAGCCCAAGGCGTTGAGGGCCATGGCATTGTCCGGCTCGCGCTCAAGGATAAAGCGCAGGTCTTGCTCAAGCAGCGGTAGGTTGTCGCGCTTTTCCGCGAGCATGGCGCGGGTATAGAGCAGGTTGAGGTCTTCGGGGAATTGCTTCAGGGCCTGCTCGATCACCTGCCAGGCGCGCTGGTTGTCCTGCTGCTTGCTCCAGGCTTCGGCTTCGATCAGGTACAGCTGGATGGCGTAATCGGGCTGGGTTTCCCGGGCCTGGCGCAGGCGCTTAGCCGCTTCCTCGCCGCGCTGCTGCTTGAACAGCAGCTCGCTCTGGCGCGACTGGGCGGGCAGATAGTCGTTGCTGGGACCGACCAGGGCGTATTCGATCAGGGCGCTGTCAGGCTCATCGAGGGCTTCGTAGGCGCGGGCCAGGTTGTAGTGGGCGGCGTCGACGTGATTGTCACGCTCGACCAGTTCTTCCAGGTAGACAATTGCCTCTTGCCAGGCTTCGGCTTCCAGGCAGACCAGGGCTAGGGAAAAACGCAGGTCGTCGTCATTGGGGAACTGCTGCAGCAGCGAGGCAAATTCGCCCTTGGCTTCGTCGAGGCGATCTTCGGCCACCAACAGGCGGGCGTAGGTCAGGCGCAGGCGTTTATCGTCCGGGTGCTGCTTGATAGCTTTTTCCAGCAGGGACAGGGCGTCATCGTTGCGTTCGAGGCTCTGCAGCAGGCGTGCCTGCAGCAGGATGGCGGCGATGGGGCGGTCCTTGGCCGGTTGCTCCTGCAGGCGCTCTAGGGCTTCCTGAGCGCGGCCGTCCTGTTGCAGCAACAGGGCCTGGCCGAACAGCAACTGATGGTTGTCGGGGTATTTCTTCTGCAGGCGAGCAAAGCTCTGCAGCAGCCCGGCGCGGGTGTCCGGGTCACTTTCCGCGGCGGACAGGGCGAGGAAGTCGAAATGCGTATCGCCCTGGCGCTGCAGCACACGTTCCATAAAGCTCATGGACTCGTCGTAGCGCCCGGCGCGGGCCAGCTGCACGGCGGCGGCGCGCTGGGCGTCGATGCTGTCGGGGGCATTCTTGGTCCACAGCAGGCTGGTTTCCAGGGCGGCCTGCTCGGCCCCCAGGTACTCGGCAATGCGAAAACCGCGCTCGGCAACGCCAGCATCCTGGGTCGCATTGGCCTGCTGGACATAGTTGCCCAGGGCAATGTCGAAGCGATTGCGTTGCCCGGCCAGTTCGGCCGTCAGCAACGCCAGCAGGGTGTCTTGGCTGAAGGAGCCATACACCTGAGGCTCCGCGGCTGGCGTCACAGCTGCAGGGTCTTCCACCGGTGGCGTGCCATCCGGGGCTGAGGGGGCAAACGTCTGGCAGCCACTGAGCAAGGCAGCGGCAGTCAGCAAGGCAAGGGATCTATTCATAGAGAGATATGTGGCCAACCTGCGGTTTGGGCATCATGACACAAGCGCCAGGGCAAGCCCATGGGGTGGGATGATCCGGATTAATAGATAAATCTGGCTAATGGGACAATAGCTAGCGGTGGTTGTTCTCGCCTGGCCGAAGTAGGACAATTGCCGGCTTCCACTCCCTGTCAGCGACCTTGCATGGCCTTTATTGCCCTTGGTATCAACCATAAAACCGCTTCGGTGGATGTCCGCGAACGCGTGGCTTTTACCCCCGAGCAGTTGGTTGAGGCGCTACAGCAGCTCTGTCAGCGCACCAGCAGCCGGGAGGCGGCGATTCTTTCGACCTGCAATCGCAGCGAACTCTACCTCGAACAGGACGGCCTGAGCGTCGATGAAGTGCTGGCCTGGCTGGCCGCTTATCACCAGCTGAGCCTTGAAGAGCTGCGCGCCTGCGCCTATATCCATGCCGATGACGAAGCCGTGCGCCATATGATGCGCGTGGCCTCGGGGCTGGACTCCATGGTGTTGGGCGAACCACAGATTCTCGGCCAGATGAAATCGGCCTTCGCCGTGGCCCGCGAGGCCGGCACCCTCGGCCCGCTGCTCGGGCGCTTGTTTCAGGCCACCTTCAGCACCGCCAAGACCGTGCGCACCGATACCGCGATTGGCGAAAACCCGGTCTCCGTGGCCTTTGCCGCCGTCAGCCTGGCCAAGCAGATTTTCGCCGACCTGCATCGCAGCCAGGCGCTGCTGATCGGCGCAGGGGAGACCATTAGCCTGGTCGCCCGTCATCTGCACGATCAGGGCATCAAGCGTATCGTGGTGGCCAACCGCACCTTGGAGCGCGCCAGCAACCTGGCCGAGCAGTTTGGTGCGCATGCGGTGCTGCTCTCGGAAATCCCTGATGAGCTGGTCAACAGCGATATCGTTATCAGCTCCACCGCCAGCCAGCTGCCGATTCTCGGCAAGGGCGCGGTGGAACGGGCGCTGAAGCAGCGCAAGCACAAGCCGATCTTTATGGTTGATATCGCCGTGCCGCGGGATATCGAGCCGGAAGTCGGCGAGCTGGACGACGTCTACCTCTATACCGTCGATGACCTGCATGAGGTAATCGCGGAAAACCTCAAAAGCCGTCAGGGCGCGGCCCAGGCCGCCGAGGAACTGGTGGCGATCGGCGCTCAGGACTTTATGCAGCGCCTGCGCGAGCTGGCTGCAGTGGATGTGCTCAAGGCCTACCGCCAGCAGGCCGAGCGCCTGCGCGACGAGGAGCTGAACAAGGCCCTGCGTCTGCTCAACAACGGCAGCTCGGCCGAGGATGTGCTGGCGCTGCTGGCCCGCGGCCTGACCAACAAGTTGCTGCATGCGCCTAGCGTGCAGCTGAAAAAATTCTCTGCTGACGGCCGCGTCGATGCGCTGGGCGTGGCTCAAGAACTCTTTGCCCTCGACGAGGGCGCGCCGCCTGCTTCGACCCATAGCGGCTCGGCCAATAAATAAAGGTCTGCAATGAAAGCGTCACTGATCAATAAACTCGACCTGTTGCAGGATCGTTTCGAAGAGCTGACCGCGCTGCTCGGCGATGCCGAAGTGATCAGCAACCAGCCGCAGTTTCGCGCCTATTCCAAGGAATACGCCGAGATTGAGCCGGTATACCAGGCGTTCAGTGCGTTCCGCAAAGTTCAGGCCGACCTCGAAGGTGCCCAGGCGCTGCTCAAGGACAGCGACCCGGACATGCGCGAGATGGCCGAGGAAGAAGTTGCCGAGGCAAAGGAACAGCTGATCGTACTGGAAGCCAGCCTGCAGCGCATGCTGCTGCCCAAGGACCCCAACGATGGCCGTAACGTATTCCTCGAAGTACGCGCCGGCACCGGTGGTGATGAGGCGGCGATCTTTTCCGGCGACCTGTTCCGCATGTATTCGCGTTATGCCGAGCGTCAGGGCTGGCGCGTAGAAGTGCTGTCGGCCAGCGAAGGCGAGCATGGCGGCTATAAGGAAGTGATTGCCCGGGTCGAGGGCGACAACGTCTACGGCAAGCTCAAGTTCGAGTCCGGCGCGCATCGCGTGCAGCGCGTGCCCGAGACCGAATCCCAGGGCCGCATTCACACCTCGGCCTGCACCGTCGCCGTGCTGCCCGAACCGGATGAGCAGATGGCCATCGATATCAACCCGGCCGACCTGCGGGTGGACACCTACCGCAGCTCCGGTGCCGGCGGTCAGCACGTTAACACCACCGACTCGGCGATCCGCATCACCCACATTCCCACCGGCACCGTGGTGGAATGTCAGGAAGAGCGCTCGCAGCACAAGAACCGCGCCAAGGCCATGGCCTGGCTCGCGGCGAAATTGAAAGACCAGCAGGAAGCCGCCGCGCACAAGGAAATTTCCGACTCGCGCAAACTGCTGGTGGGCTCCGGTGACCGTTCCGAGCGCATCCGCACCTACAACTTCCCGCAAGGGCGAGTCACCGATCACCGCATCAACCTGACCCTGTATTCACTCAATGAAGTGATTGCCGGCGGCGTCGAAGCGATTATCGAACCGCTGCTGGTCGAATATCAGGCCGATCAGCTGGCGGCGCTGGGCGATTGATAGGTTTGAATTTGACTCGGTAGCACGGCTTGCACCGATTGATCCCCTCGCCCCTTTGGGGAGAGGGTTAGGGAGAGGGGAGCGGTATCCGCCAGTACGTAGGGTGGATGACGCTTTTTCATCCACCAGGAGCCCGCACGGTGGGTCGATACAGCGCGAGCTACGCGCCTCGATCCACCCTACGAGAGAAGCATGGCTACCATCGAATCCCTGCTTAACGCTGCCGATCTACCGGACTCGCCCACCCCGCGCCTGGACGCCGAGTTGTTGCTCGCCCACGCCCTGGGCAAGTCGCGCAGCTATCTGCATACCTGGCCGGAGCGCGAGCTTGAGGCCGAGCAGCTTGAGCGCTATCAGGCCGCAATCGTTCGACGTCAGGCTGGCGAGCCGGTGGCCTATATCCTTGGCCAGCAGGGCTTCTGGAGTCTGGAGCTGGAGGTTGCGTCGCATACCCTGATCCCCCGTCCGGATACCGAATTGCTGGTGGAAACCGTGCTCGCGCTGCTACCGGCCACGCCTGCCACGCTGCTGGATCTGGGCACCGGCACCGGTGCGATTGCCCTGGCTTTGGCCAGCGAACGTCCAGCCTGGCGGTTAACCGGTGTGGATCGCGTGCCGGAGGCGGTGACCCTGGCCGAGCGCAATCGCGCACGGCTCAAACTGGCCAATACCAGCTTTGTTGCAAGCCACTGGTTTAGCGCTTTAGATGGACAGCGTTATCAGCTGATCGTCAGCAACCCGCCCTATATCGCCGCTGATGATCGTCATCTGGCCGAAGGCGATGTGCGTTTCGAGCCGAGCAGCGCGCTGGTGGCGGGCGCGGATGGGCTGGACGATATTCGCCTGATCATTGCCCAGGCACCGGACTATCTTGAAGCAGGCGGCTGGCTGTTGCTGGAGCATGGTTTCGATCAGGCGTTGGCGGTGCGCGAGCTACTCAATGCGCGTGGCTTTAGCGCGGTGGAAAGCCGGCGTGACCTCGGCGGCCATGAGCGCATCAGTCTGGGACGCTTCGATAATGAGTGACGCCATGAGTGCGCAGGACATGCTGAATGACGAGGAGCTGCTGCGCTATAGCCGGCAGATCCTTCTGCAACAGATCGATATCGCCGGCCAGCTGCGCCTGAAAAACAGCCGCGCGCTGATCATCGGCCTCGGCGGCCTGGGCTCGCCGGTGGCACTGTATCTGGCGGCGGCGGGCGTCGGTGAATTGCATCTGGCGGATTTCGATACGGTCGACCTGACCAATCTGCAACGGCAGATCGCCCATGACACCGCCAGCATTGGCCAAAGCAAGGTCGACTCGGCGAGTAAGCGTCTGCTCGCGATCAACCCGCAGCTGCGCCTGCAAGCGCATCGGCAGGGCTTGGACAGCGATTCTCTGGCGGCCGCTGTGGCGGCGGTGGATCTGGTGTTGGATTGCTCGGACAATTTCAGCACCCGCGAGGCGGTCAATGCCGCCTGCGTGGCCGCCAAGGTGCCGCTGGTTAGCGGCGCGGCGATTCGCTTGGAAGGCCAGCTCTCGGTATTCGATCCGCGGCGGGATGACAGCCCTTGCTACCACTGTATCTATGGTCACGGCAGCGAGGCCGAGTTGACCTGCAGCGAAGCTGGTGTGGTCGGCCCGCTGGTAGGTTTGGTCGGTAGTTTGCAGGCGCTGGAAGCCTTGAAGCTGCTGGCGCAGTTTGGCGAGCCGCTGGTGGGCCGCCTGCTGTTGATCGATGCGCTTGGCAGCCGTTTCCGCGAGCTGCGGGTCAAGCGCGATCCGGGCTGCAGCGTGTGTGGCGATGCGTAGGGTGGACATGGCTCCAGCCTTGTCCGCCATTACTGTCTGCGTGGTGGACAAGCCTTCGGCATGCCCACCCTACACTTGGCTGCAGTGGGTAAATATATGAGTCATCCAGACGCCCCGATTGGCGTATTCGACTCCGGCGTCGGCGGGCTGTCGGTGCTGGGTGAGATTCGTGCGCTGTTGCCGAATGAATCGCTGCTCTATGTCGCCGACAGCGGCCATGTGCCCTATGGCGAAAAGAGCCCGGAATTTATCCGCGAGCGCTGCCGGGTGCTGGCCGAGTTTCTTCTCGCCCAGGGTGCCAAGGCACTGGTGCTGGCCTGCAATACCGCCACGGTGGCGGGGGTGGCCGAGTTGCGTGAGCTCTATCCGCAGTTGCCATTGGTGGGCATGGAGCCGGCGGTCAAGCCTGCAGCGGCCGCCACGCAGAGCGGCGTGGTGGGTGTGCTGGCCACCACCGGTACGCTAAAAAGCGCCAAGTTCGCCGCCTTGCTCGACCGTTTTGCCAACGATGTGCGGGTGATTACCCAGCCCTGTCCCGGGCTGGTCGAGCGTATCGAGGCTGGCGAGCTGGACAGCGCCGCTACTCGCGAACTGCTCCAGGGCTTTGTCGCGCCGCTGCTGGCCGAGGGCTGCGATACGTTGATTCTCGGCTGCACCCATTACCCCTTTATCAAACCGCTGTTGCGTAGCTTGGTGCCGGACTCGGTCAGCCTGATCGACACCGGCGCGGCGGTGGCGCAGCAGGTCCGACGTCTGCTGGCAGGCAATGATCTGCTTGCCAACGGCCCGGCGCAGCCGGCGCAGTTCTGGTCGAGTGCTGATCCTGCGGCCATGCAGCGGGTGTTGCCGCTGCTATGGGGCGAAGCGGCGCTGGTCAGCGGCCTGCCCGACGCGGTTTACCCATAAGTAGTCTTTCTCAGCAGCTAAAGATTTCTATACTCTCAAGCAGTGACTGCAAGCTTCTACTTGGGTGGATAAGGATTATTACCATGAGAAAAGTCGTTACTTTGGCTGCGTTTGCGGCCTTAGCATTGGGGCCGGTGAGTGCGTTACAGGCGGCTGATCTGAGTGTTGCGGTTGGCCAGACGGGCGACTCGACCATGACCTATCGCCTCGGCACCCAGTTCGATTTCAACCGCAGCTGGTTTGCCAGTGATGTCGGCCGCCTGACTGGCTACTGGGACGCCGCCTACACCTATTGGGATGGCGACAAGACCGCGAGCAACCACAGCCTGTCGCTCAGCCCGGTGTTCGTTTACGAGTTTGCCGGCGAGCGCTTCAAGCCCTATATCGAAGCCGGCATCGGTATTGCGGCATTCAGCAGCACCGAGATGGAAGACAACGACCTGGGTTCCTCCTTCCAGTTTGAAGACCGCATCGGCTTCGGCGTGCGTTTCGCCGGGCAGGAAGTCGGCGTGCGTGCGCTGCATTACTCCAACGCCGGGCTTAAACAGCCTAACGACGGAGTTGAGAGCTATAGCCTGCATTACCGTATGAGTTTCTAGCGGTTGGTGGCGTTAAAAAAAACCGGATCGAGGTCCGGTTTTTTATGGTCTGCTATCCGTGGCACCACCCTTGGGGCGGTCGCTGCGCGACGTTAAAAATCGTACCTGACGATTTTTTGTACCCGCAGTAACGCGCGCGGGCTCAGCGGTAGATGCTGGTCATGCCCTTGCGCTCGTCCAGGCATTCGGGGGAGGCGGTTTCGAATTCGCGGCAGATCAGTGGGCGCACTTCGTAAATGGTGCAGCGCATGCTGTTGCGGTCCAGTGCAGCGCACCAGCCGTCGTCCAGGCGCAGCATCACTTCGCCGCCCCAGTCGTCGGTGTCGATATAGCGGGGCGGCACACCGGTGTCGGTGATCAGCATGACTTCCAGCTGGCAGCAGCAGGCGGCGCAGTTGCTGCAGCTGACCGCCGGTTCGTCCGCGAGTTGGGTATGGGGGATGTTCTGACTCATGCCGCGCAGTGTACGCCATGTGGTCGAGGCAGGAGCAGTGTGCAAATGTTGGATGCGCTGCTCGCAGGTCGGTGCGCGCGGCGCACCCTACAGCGTGCGGCTACGTAGGCTCTGTTCGTACTGGCCGCGATAGAGCTTGGCAAAGCCATGCAGCACGGGCATCACCAGGGCCCAGATCGCGCCGATCAGCAGCAAACTTTGCCAGGTGCCGTAAGGCAGGCCGACGCCGGCGATCTGTGCGCCCGCGTAATAGGACAGCGGTGCGGCGATGGCCCCCAGCAGGCTGGCGCGCCACCAGGGTTGTGCGGTCCACGCCAGGCAGTGGTTGAGGGTGGTGCCCAGCAACAGCCACAGGCAGGCCAGCCATAAGGGGATCAGGGTGCGCGGCGTGCCGAAGTCGAATACTCCGAGGTTGAGCAGAAAGCTGTCCAAAGCGCTGCCGGCGAGAAACACGCTGATCAACAGTTTGCCTTCCGCCGCCCAGCTGCTGGTCCAGAGCAGATGCACCGCCAGCACCGCTGCGACAATCAGCAGCCACAGGCTGTCGCCGCCAAATACGCAGGCGAACCAGCCGAGCTGAAACAGCAGGGTGTTGACGATCAATTTAGGCATTGAGGTTTCCCAGTAGCGGTGCAGGATGTGCCGCAGGCTTAGCCAGCAGCAGTTGCGCGGTGCCGATGGTGCGCTCGATAAAGCCGCCCTCGCAATAGCACAGGTAGAACTCCCACAGCCGATAGAAGTAGTCGTCGTAGCCGAGCTGTTCGAGTTTGTGCCGCGCCTGGCGCAGGTTGTCATGCCACAGGCGCAGGGTACGGGCGTAGTGCAGGCCGAAATCCTCCATATGGTGCAGGTTCATATCGGTTTTGTCGGTGACTATTTCCAGCATCTTCTGCACCGAGGGCAGGGCACCGCCGGGAAAGATATAGCGTTGGATAAAGTCGACGCTGTTTTTCGCCTGTTCGTAGCGCTGGTCGCGGATGGTGATGGCTTGCAGCAGCATCAGGCCGTCCGGCTTGAGCAGCTTGGCGCACTGCTCGAAGTAGTTGCCTAGAAAACGATGACCGACGGCCTCGATCATTTCGATCGACACCAGCTTGTCGTACTGGCCGTCGAGGTCGCGGTAGTCCTCCAGCAACAGGGTGATGCGCCCGCCCAGGCCGAGCTCGGCAATGCGCTTTTCGGTATAGGCGAACTGCTCGCGCGACAATGTGGTGGTGGTAACCCTGCAGCCATAGTGACTGGCGGCATAGATCGCCATGCTGCCCCAGCCGGTGCCGATTTCCAGCAGGTGGTCGCCGGGCTTCAGCGCTAGTTTCTGGCAGATGCGCTCGAGCTTGTGCAGCTGCGCCTGCTCCAGGCTGTCATCGGCGCTTTGGAACATTGCGGCCGAATACATCATGGTCGGGTCGAGAAACTGCTCGAACAGGTCATTGCCCAGGTCGTAGTGGGCCGAGATGTTCCTGCGCGAGCCCTTGCGGGTGTTGCGGTTGAACCAGTGCAGGGCCTGCACCAGAGGGCGGCCAAGGCGAGCCAGACCCCCCTCCATGGCATCTAGCATCTCAAGATTGCTGACGAATACCCGGATCACCGCGGTCAGGTCCGGAGTGCTCCAGTAACCGTGGATATAGGCCTCGCCAGCCCCAATCGAGCCGTTGCCCGCCACCAGGCCCCAGACCGCCGGGTCGAGCACCTGGATTTCGGCACTGAGGCTGGAGTGGGCGTCGCCGAACTCCAGGCGTTCGTCGCCTTCGATAATCACCAGCTGGCCGTGGCGCAACTGGCCGAGCTGACGCAACACCGCACGGCGCAACAGGCTGGCACCGATGCCGCTGCCGGCGCGCACACTATCTTTGGCGGAGACAAGGCTAGAGCTTTTCATGGGGGACTTCCTTCGATACGGGGCGAGCGACGCGCAAATCGCCTTCAGCGGCCCGGTGGCTGAACAGGGGAATACGTTTGAGCAGCAGGCGCAGGGCCTGCCAGTAGATGGCGACGACGGTTTTGCCGGTCATCCAGGGAAACTGCAGCAGGTAGCGGTGCAGGCTGGCGCGGTTCAGTTCGGTGCGTTGCAGGCTGAGGCTGGCATCGAAGAGTTTTTCCTCGCCCTGCCAGTCGGCCATGTGAATGCCCAAGCGCTCGCCGGCGGGGCTAAAGCTCATGCGGTATTCCAGCTCGCGCGGCAGAAACGGCGAAACGTGAAACGCCTTGGCCACGGCGACATGCTGATGGCCTGTGCCCTCGGCCGGCAGTACGTAGTGGTAGCGCTCGCGGAAAGGTGTGTTGCTGACCTCACAGAGAATCGCCGCCAGGCTGCCATCGGCCTCATAGCAGTAGAAAAAGCTCGCCGGATTGAAGGCCAGGCCCCAACTGCGGGGCTGGGTCAGCAGGCAGATATGGCCCAGCGGCGTACGGCCCAGTGCCTCGCCAACGCGTTGGCGCACGGCGTCGATCAGCTTGATCCCCGCGCCGGTGAACTGCGGCAGATAGTCGGTCTCGCGAAAGGCAAAGGGCGTAAAGCGGCCACTGCCAGCAAGCGGCGACAACGCCAGCACGGCTTCCTGCTCGCTCAGGTCGAGGTAGAGCAGGCCCATGCGATAGCGGAAATTGTGCAGGCGCGGCGCAAAACGCCGGTGCTGCACCCAGCCGCTGTACAGGGCGCTGTTCATCGCCATTGGGCTGTTCACTAGAGTGCCTCACCGAATTCACGGGCCACGCGCAGCGCGCTGACCACGCCGTCTTCGTGGAAGCCATTGGCCCAATAAGCGCCGCAGAAGTAGCTGTGGTTAGCGCCAAGCAGTTCTTCCCAGCGCTCCTGCGCGGCCATGCCGGCCAGGCTGTATTGCGGGTGGGCGTAGGTGTAGCGGGCGAGAATCTTGCTTGGGTCGATAGCGGCGGTCTGGTTCAGGCTGACGCAGAAGGTGGTGTCGCTGACGATGCCCTGAAGGATATTCATGTCATAGGTGACGGCGGCGGGCTGATCCACTGGCCCGCCGAGGCGATAGTTCCAGCTGGCCCAGGCCAGGGGCCGTTTTGGCAGCAGGCGGGTATCGGTGTGCAGCACCACGTCGTTGTCGGCATAGGGCAGCGCGCCGAGGATTTCCTGCTCGATGCGCGTAGGTTCGGCCAGCAGCGCCAGGGCCTGGTCGCTGTGGCAGGCGAAGATCACCTTGTCGAAGCGCTCGGTTCCGGCGGCGCTATGCACGGTCACGCCGTCCCCATCACGCTCGACCCGGCTCACCGGGCAGTTGAGGCGGATATGCTGCTTGAAGGACTCGGTCAGCGGCGCGATATAGCTGCTGGAACCACCTTCGACCACGCACCACTGCGGCCGATCACTGACCGACAGCAGGCCGTGGTTCTTGAAGAAACACACGAAGAATTGCAGCGGAAAACCGAGCATATCGTTCAGTGACATCGACCAGATCGCCGCGCCCATGGGCACGATGTAATGCTGGATAAAGCGCTCGCTGTAGCCATTGGCCTTGAGGTAGTCGCCCAGGGTCATGGTGCTGGCGATACGTTGCTGGTTGAGGTCGTTCAGCGCCTCGCGGTTAAAGCGCAGGATGTCGCGCACCATGCCCCAGAACTTTGGTGAAAGCAGGTTGCGGCGCTGGGCGAACAGGCTGTTGAGGCTGTGCCCGTTGTATTCCACGCCGCTGAGCGGGTCGCTGACCGAGAAGCTCATCTCGGTGGCCTTGAAGCCGACCCCCAGCTTGCCCAGCAGGCGAATAAAGTTGGGGTAGGTCCAGTCGTTGAACACGATAAAACCGGTGTCCACGGCGTAGCGCTGGCCAGCAACCTGCACATCCACGGTGTGGGTGTGCCCGCCAATCCAGTCGCCGGCCTCGAATACGCGGATGTCGTGGCTGCGGTTAAGCAGGTAGGCGCTGGTCAAACCGGCGATACCACTGCCGATAATGGCGATCTTCATGAGTTGTCCTTGGACTTGGCGTTAGTGCGAGCCATACGGGCCCCCATGGCCACCTGCAAGCGCTTGGGCAGATGGCCGAGCAGCTTGAGCATGGCGATAAAGGGGCCGGGGAAGCTTATTTCAAAGGGCTGCTGGTGCAGGCGTTCGGCGATATAGCGGGCGGCTTTGTCCACTGGCCAACGCATCGGCATGGGGAAGTCGTTCTGTTGCGTCAGTGGGGTGTCGACAAAGCCCGGGCTGACCAGGGTTACGGCGATACCCTCGGCGGCCAGGTCGATACGCAGGGCCTCGATCAGGTAGCGCATGCCAGCCTTGGACGCGCCATAGGCTTCGGCGCGGGGCAGCGGCAGGTAGGTCACCGAGCTGCCGACGGCCACCAGGTGCGGCTTGTGGCCCAGGCGCAGGAGGGGCAGGGCCGCCTCGATGCAATAGCTGGCGGAAAACAGGTTGGCGCGGACCACCCGCTCGACCATCGCCGCCTCGAAGCTCTGCACCTCGACGTATTCGCAGGTGCCGGCATTGAGGATCACGCTGTCCAGCGCGCCCCACACCTGGCCTATATGCGCGCCGATGGCGCGGACCTGGGCGGCGTCGGCAAGATCGCCAGAGACCACCAGCACCTGCGCCGGGTAGCGCTTGGCCATGGCCTGCAGCGGCTCGAGGGTGCGGGCGCTGAGTGCCAGGCGGTGACCCTGTTGCAACAGCTGCTCGGCCAGTGCCGCACCGATGCCGCTGCTGGCACCGGTAAGCCAGATACGCCGTGGTTTCGTGCTCATGCCAACCTCCGTTTCAGCCAGCGAATCGCCATGCCGAGCAACGGCAGGTGCTCATAGAGCAGACTGCCGGCGTCGAAATAGTCGCGGTGGCGATAGACCTTGCTCTGCCACAGCAGGTGCGAGCAGCCCTCCACGCGGATCAGCTGGCCGCCAGCCAGGCGCGGGTGGCGGTAGCTCATGGTCCAACGCAGGTAGCCTTCGCCGTCGCGTACCTGGTCGAAGCCGTAGAAGTCGAAGCGCAGTTCGCTGACGTTGGCGTACAGCTCGGCGAAGTAGTGCTGCATATTGCTCAGCCCGCGCACCTCGTGCATCGGGTCGCAGAACAGGGCGTCGTCGCTGTAGAGCTGGCCCAGACGCTCGAGGTTGTCCTTGTTCAGACCGGCAAAGCGCTGGGCGAACTGGCGCAGGAAGTCGCTCATAGCACCTCCTCGCCGGCCAGGTGCGGCAGGCACTTGAAGGCGGCTAGGGCACGCGCGCGGCTGGCGCTCAGGTCAACCATGGGACGCGGGTAGTCCGCGCCGCCAAACAGCCCGCCGCCACTGAGCAACGCGCCGCTCGGCTGGTGGATATGCTTCTTGCTCAAGCCCCCAAGCTCGGGCAGCCAGTGGCGGATAAAACGTCCGTCCGGGTCGAAGCGCTCGGACTGGCTAAGCGGGTTGAAGATGCGGAAGTAGGGGGCCGAATCGGTGCCGGTGGAGGAGCTCCATTGCCAGCCGCCATTGTTCGCTGCCAGGTCGCCGTCGATCAGGTGGCGCATAAAGAAACGCTCGCCTTCGCGCCAGTCGATCAGCAGGTTCTTGGTCAGAAACATCGCCACGATCATGCGCAGGCGGTTGTGCATCCAGCCGGTGGTCAGTAGCTGGCGCATCGCTGCATCGATAATCGGAAAACCGGTACGGCCTTGCTGCCAGGCTTGCAGCTCCTGCGGGGCGTTGCGCCAGGCCACGGCCTCGGTTTCCGTGCGAAAGGCGCGGTGCATGGAAACCCGCGGATAGCCGACCAGAATATGTTTGTAGAACTCGCGCCAGAGCAGCTCGTTGATCCAGGTAATCACCCCGAGATTGCCGCTGTCGAACTCGCCCTGGTTGGCCTGCAAGGCCGCATGCAGGCACTGGCGCGGCGAGATCACCCCAGCGGCCAGGTAGGCGGACAGCTGGCTGGTGCCAGGCTGTGCCGGGAAGTCGCGGGCGTTTTGATAGAAGTCGATCTGCTGTGCGGCAAAATCATCCAAACGCCGCGCCGCCTCTGCTTCACCGGCTGGCCACAGCTCACGCAGTTCGGCAGAGGGTAGGGCGAAGCCTGCAACTTGTTCAGGAAGGGCATCGCTTTGGATCGCCAACGGCACCTGCGCCTTGGGCGTGGCGATCAGCGCCGGCAGGGCGGTGTGCAGGCGCTGATAGCAGACCTTGCGGAACTGGCTATAGACCTGGAAGTAACCGCCGGATTTGGTCAGCACGCTGCCGGGTTTGAACAACAGCTGATCCAGATGGCTGCGAAAATTTACCCCAAGGCCACCAAGCGCCTCGGCCACAGCCTGGTCGCGGCGGGTTTCATGCACGCCGTACTCTTCATTGACCTGCACCGTGCCTATCTGCAGCTGCTGGCACAGCTCGCCGATTACCTGTGGCGCGGCGCTCCAGCTGTCGGCTTCACGCACCAGCAGCGGCACGTTGAGTTTGCCCAGTTCAGTGGCCAGCTCTTTGAGGTTGCGCAGCCAGAAGTCGACCTTGCTCGGCGCGTCATCGTGGGCCAGCCACTGGCCGGGGCTGAGCAGGTACAGCGCCACGGTCGGGCCGCTGCTCATGGCAGCGGCGAGGGCGCTGTTGTCCTGCACGCGCAGGTCGGTACGAAACCAGATCAATTGCAGCATGGTATGTCCCATCAGCTGTTCAGCAGGTTCAAGTCGGTAAGGATTTGCAGCGCGGCCAGCGGATCGGCGGCCAGGCTCAGGTCGGGGTTCTGCGCGGCCATGCCGCGCAGCTCCTGTTGATGGATCTGCACCGCCTGACCGATGATCAGACAGGGGCAGTCGTAGCCGGCCAGCAAGCGTTGCAGGTGATTGGTATTGAGTGCCTGGCTGGAATACAGCAGCACCGCGCGGGGCTGGATATGTTCCACCGCCAGGGCCAGTTCGGCCGGCGACAGCGGCCAGTCGAAGACGTCCACCGGGCAGTTGGCGCTGCTCGCCAGCCAGGCGGTCAGCCACATGCCCGGGGCCATGGGCAGGTCGGAGACATTGATCAGCAGCAGCGGCGCACCGTTGTACTGGCGATTGTTGTGGTACAGGCGCGCGCCCAGCTTGCTGCGCAGCCAGGAGTAGAAAAACACCCGCTCGGCCTGGGCACCGAACTGGTTGCGCCAGCGCAGTTCCAGTTCTTCCAGCAACGGCAGCAGCAGTTGTTGGCACAGGGTGTGCGGCGGGTAGAGCGCCAGTTCTCTGTTGAAACAGTCATCCAGGCGGCGCTCGCTAAGGTTGCAGATGCTCTCCTGCAGGCGCTGGCGCTTTTCCTCCCACTGCGAGCTGGCCTCACTGAACGCCGGCTGGCCGCTGCGCAGCAGGCCCTTGACCTGACTGACCGAAACCCCGCGGCCGAGCCAGGTGAGGATTGCCTGGATCCGAGCCACATGCTCGGCGGAATACAGGCGGTGGCCCTTGGGCGTGCGGTGCGGCACGATCAGGCCGTAGCGGCGTTCCCAGGCGCGCAGGGTGACGGCGTTGACCCCGGTGATGCGCGCCACATCGCGGATCGGCATAAAGCCTTGGGCGATGGCGGTTTGGTAGTCGTCGCCGGCGGCGGGGGCGTGGCTGTGGGTGAGTTCGTCCATGGTCAGAGGGCGTTACGCAGGCTGAGGTTTTCCGGGTGCGGCTGCAGGTACACCTGCTGCGCGATGTAGCTGTCCGGGTGGCGACGGAAGTGATGCTTGAGCAGGGTCATGGGCACCACCAGCGGCACCACGCCATGGCGGTACTGGCCGATCAGCTGCTGCATTTCCTGCTTCTCTGCGCTGCTCAGTGCTTGCTTGAGATAGCCGCAGATGTGCTGCAGCACGTTGCTGTGGGTGCGGCGGGTGGCGCAGCTTTTCAGCGCGCTCATCAGTTCGCTGAAATAGCGCGGTGCCAGCTCATTGATGTCGTGCTGGCCGAGGTTGCCGAGCATGCGCCCCAGGCTCTTGTACTGCTGCGGATGGGTGGCCATCAGCAGGTACTTGTAGCGCGAGTGGAAGTCGATCAGGCGCTTGCGCGTCAGGCCATCACGCAGCAGCTGTTGCCATTCGGAGTAGGCAAACACGCGGGTGATAAAGTTTTCGCGCAGGATCGGATCGTTGAGGCGGCCGTCTTCTTCCACCGGCAGATCGGGGTGCCGGGCGCAAAAGGCCTGGGCAAAGATGCCACGGCCAGGTTCGCTCGGGCGGCCGTTGTCCTGGTAGACCTTGACCCGATGCAGGCCGCAGGACGGCGACTGCTGCATAAAGATATAGCCGCAGATATCGCCCAGCTCACCAGCCATGCGCTCGCCGTAGGCGGTCAGGGGCTCGGTGACATCCACTTCGCGGTTGACCGTGCCCACTGCCCGGGGAGCCTGCGGATCGCCGACCAGGCGGATAGGTTCGCGGGGGGTGCCCAGGCCTATCGCTACTTCCGGGCACAGTGGGGCGAAGTCGAAATATTCGCTGAGGGTGCGGCTGCACAGACGCGATTCCTTATGGCCGCCGTTGTAGCGGACCTCGGCTCCGAGCAGGCAGGCGCTGATGGCGAGCTTGGGCTTGGTGGCAGTGATCTGGGACGTGTTCATGGCGCGACCTCTGATGTACGTCTTGTACATGCTGTGATGCATGTACAACTTGTGTTCATCATAGGTTTGTTGTTGTACAAGTCAAATACTTTGTACAGCTTCTGTAATGGAATCGGCTGGGTGGCGCAGCGAGAGATTCGCTACGACTTGGCCGTGGCGTTCGGGTGAGGGCAGGCGGGAGGGGATTTACGCGGCAGGAGCAGGCCGCTGGGAGGAGGGGCTTACTGCCAGCCCATCAGCCAGTGCTGGGAATTTTCCAGGGTTTGCCAATCCAGGCGTTGGTTGCGCTGGCTGAGTACGGCCTGTAATTCGACCTGCAGCACCGTGCCGTCTTCATCACAGAACAGTTCGGTGACCAGGAAGTGTTTTTCACGGTTCAGCGGCTGTGCTGCTGTCCATTTCGACAGCAGCAGCTTGCGCGGGTTAAGCCGGTGTTTGCCTGCGGTGTTGTTCGCCAAGCCCTTCATTGCAGGTGTTCAAGCAGGCGGCGGGCGGCTTCCTGGCCGCTGAGCCAGGCCCCTTCGACGCGGCCCGACAGGCACCAGTCGCCGCAGGCATACAGGCCCAGGCCGGCATCGGCCAGTACGCCCCATTGGTGCGCGGCAGCCGGGCGGGCATACAGCCAGCGATGGGCCAGGCTGAAGGTCGGTGCCGGCACAGCGCAGCCGATCAGTTCGGCAAAGGCCCCGTGCAGTTGCTCGATCACTTCTTCCTTGGGCATATCCAGATGCTGCCTGGTCCACTGGCTGGTGGCGTGCAGCACCCAGGTGTCCTGGTCGGTGTCGCGCCCGGGCTTACTGCGGTTGCGGGCCAGCCAGTCGAGCGGGTTGTCGCGCACAAAGCAGCCTTCGACCCTGGTTTCCAGCGGGCTGTCGAAGGCCAGGGCCACGGCCCAGGTCGGGTCCATGGCGACGCTGGCCGCGGCCCCGGCCAGTTTCGGGGCGCTGGAGAGCAGGGCAGTGGCCTGGGGTGCGGGCGTGGCAATCACTACATGGCTGAAGGGGCCATGGTTGTTGCCTTCCGCATCCTGCAGGTGCCAGTGCTGCTCGCCGCGAAACACTTCGGTGATACGGCAGGAGAAATGCACCGGTAAGGCCCCGAGCATGGCCCGGGTGATGGCGCTCATGCGTGGGCTGCCGACCCAGCGTGTCTGCTCGTCCGGCGAGGCGCTGAGCTGGCCGTTGTCGAAATTGTAGAGGCTGGGCGTCCACTCACTGACCCAGCCACGGGTCTGCCACTGTTGCACCACCTCGACGAAGCGGCGGTCGCGGGCCGTGAAGTACTGGGCACCCAGGTCCAGTGCGCCGGCGTCGCTGCGCTTGCTGGCCATGCGACCGCCGCTGCCACGGCTTTTGTCGAACAGTTGCACCGCATGTCCGGCCGCGTGCAGGGCCTGGGCTGCGGACAGCCCGGCGATGCCGGTACCGATGATGGCGATGGGGTTGATGGCTGTCATGGCTTACCTCTTGCTCAAGGCCATTTAGGCTACGCTTTAGACAGAAGCTATACAATATGGATTTTTTGTATAGGATGTGTGGCTGCAGTCGCGCCTACCTATAGTTAAGACAACTGGCTGCCGGAATAAAGGCACGCCGGTCATAAAACTTCATATTGCGCATATTCACTGTCAGGCCATGCGAGGACGATGCCATGCACATACTTCTAACCGGCGGTACTGGCCTGATCGGGCGTGCGTTGTGCCGACACTGGGCACAGCAGGGCCACCGGCTGACGGTGTGGAGCCGCACGCCGCAGCAGGTCGAGGCTCTGTGTGGGGCCGGGGTGCGCGGCATCGGTCGCCTTGAGGAGCTGGCCGAGGAACCGCTGGATGCTGTGGTCAACCTGGCCGGCGCGCCGATTGCCGACCGGCCCTGGACGCGCAAGCGCAAGACGCTGCTGTGGGCCAGCCGCATCACCCTGACCGAACAGTTGTTGGCCTGGCTAGCGAGCCGCGGGCAGAAGCCCCAGGTGTTGTTGTCCGGCTCGGCGGTGGGGTGGTATGGCGACGGCGGCGAGCGCGAGCTGCATGAGGATTCGATCCAGGTCACCGACGATTTTTCCGCGCAGCTGTGCGGTGCCTGGGAAGAAACCGCACTGCGCGCCGAAGACCAGGGCATCCGTGTGGTGCTACTGCGCACCGGGCTGGTGCTGGCCCGCGACGGTGGTTTGCTCAAGCGTCTGTTGCTGCCGTTCAAGCTGGGCCTGGGTGGCCCCCTGGGCAGCGGCCGGCAGTGGATGCCGTGGATTCATCTCAGCGACCAAATCGCTTTGATTGATTTTCTCCTGCAGCAGGAGCAGGCCCGCGGTCCTTATAATGCCTGCGCGCCGCAGCCGGTGCGCAACCGCGAGTTCAGCCAGGCCCTGGGCCGCGAGCTGCACCGTCCGGCGTTTATGCCGGCACCGGCGTTTGCCTTGCGTCTGGCGCTGGGCGAGTTGTCCGAGCTGCTGCTCGGCGGCCAACGCGCCTTGCCGACGCGCCTGCAGGCCGAAGGCTTCAGTTTTCGATTCACTCATTTGGATGTGGCGCTGGCGGATCTGCTGGGCCAACCTGACTAGGATTGCGCATGACCGATAACGCATTGCTGCTGGTAAACCTGGGGTCGCCGGCCTCCACCGAAGTCGCCGATGTACGCAGCTACCTCAATCAGTTTCTGATGGACCCCTATGTCGTCGATCTGCCCTGGCCGCTGCGGCGCTTGCTGGTGTCGCTGATCCTGATCAAGCGCCCGGCCGCTTCGGCCCACGCTTATGCCTCGATCTGGTGGGAGGAGGGCTCGCCCCTGGTGGTATTGAGCAAGCGCCTGCAGGAGGCAATGAAGGCGCAGTGGAATCATGGTCCGGTTGAGCTGGCCATGCGTTACGGCGAGCCGTCGATCGAGACGGTGCTCCAGCGTCTGGCCGCCCAGGGCATCAAGCAGGTCACCCTGGCACCGCTGTACCCGCAGTTTGCCGACAGCACCACCACCACGGTGATCGAGGAAGCGCGACGGGTGGTGCGCGAGCACAAGCTACCGATCCACTTTTCGATTCTGCCGCCCTTCTATGAGCAGCCCGAGTACCTCGAGGCCCTGGCCGACAGCGCCAGGCCCTATCTGGAGCAGGACTTCGATCACCTGCTGCTGAGCTTCCACGGCCTGCCGGAGCGCCACCTGCGCAAGCTTGACCCGAGCAAGCATTGCCTCAAGGGCCCGGACTGCTGCATGAGCGCACCCCCTGAGGTGCTGGCCAGCTGTTACCGCGCTCAGTGCATGCGCAGTGCCCACGCCTTTGCCCAGCGCATGGGCCTGCGCCCGGAGCAGTGGTCGGTGTCCTTCCAGTCGCGCCTGGGCCGCGACAAGTGGATCGAGCCCTACACCGAAAGCCGCCTGGAGGAACTGGCCGGGCAGGGGGTGAAAAAGCTGCTGGTTATGTGCCCGGCCTTTGTCGCCGACTGCATCGAAACCCTGGAGGAAATCGGCGACCGTGGCCGCGAGCAGTTTATCGAGGCCGGTGGCGAAAGCCTGCAGCTGGTGCCCTGCCTGAACGACCACCCAAGCTGGGTGGCGGCGTTAAAAGTACTGAGCGAGCGTGCACCCTTGATGCTTTGAAGCGGGGGATGCATTAGCTCGAAAGGATGCATTGCATTCGCCTGACTGATAACACCTACGGGCGATACTCATCGCCCTGTATATCGACCTAAGCTGGCAGTTCTTTCAACCGTCGTGCAGCGCATCTGTGCTGCCGAGGAGACTGCCAGTGCCTCACAACAACAATAACGGCTATCCCTCCAGTACCCGCGCCTGGGTCACTGTCGCCATTCTGATGGTCGCCTATGTGCTGTCCTTTATCGACCGGCAGATTCTCAACCTGCTGGTGGGGCCGATCCGCCGCGATCTGATGATCAGCGACACCCAGATGAGTCTGTTGATGGGGCTGTCCTTCGCCCTGTTCTACACCGTCTGCGGGATTCCCCTGGGCCGCCTGGCCGATACCAAGAGCCGCCGCGGCCTGATCGCCATCGGTGTGTTGTTCTGGAGTGCGGCCACCGCCGCCTGCGGCCTGGCGAAGTTGTACTGGCAGTTTCTGATCTGCCGTATCGGCGTGGGGGTGGGCGAGGCGGCGCTGTCGCCGGCGGCTTACTCGCTGATTGCCGACAGTTTCCCCGCCGAGCGCCGCGCCACAGCGATCAGCGTGTATTCCATGGGGGTTTATCTGGGTTCGGGCCTGGCTTTTCTGCTCGGCGGTCTGGTTATCCAGTTCGCTTCGGCCCAGGGCGATGTGCTGCTGCCAATCGTTGGCGAGGTGCGACCCTGGCAGTTGATCTTCCTCATTCTCGGCGCGGCCGGGGTGCTGTTTACCCTGTTGATGCTGGCGGTCAAGGAGCCGACCCGGCGTGGCGTCGGTGCTGGCGTTGCGGTGCCGCTGGCCGATGTCGGCCGCTATATCCGCGCCAACAAACGCACCGTGCTCTGCCATAACTTCGGCTTCGCCGGCCTGGCCTTTGCCGGCTATGGCAGTGCGGCCTGGATTCCGACCTTCTTTATCCGCACCTACGGCTGGGACGCCGGCCAGGTGGGCATCGTCTACGGCAGCATTGTTGCGGTGTTCGGCTGTCTGGGCATCGTCTTCGGCGGCCGCCTGGCCGACTGGATGGCCAAGCGCGGCAGCAGCGACGCCAATATGCGTGTCGGCTTGTACGCGGCCATTGGCGCGGTGCCTTGTGTGCTGGCCTTTCCGCTGATGGAAACGGCGCTATGGGCGGCGATCTTGACCGCGCCGGCGGTGTTTTTCCTGAGCATGCCGTTCGGCGTGGCTCCGGCGGCGATCCAGGAGATCATGCCCAACTCGATGCGCGGCCAGGCCTCGGCGATCTACCTGTTCGTGATCACCCTGATCGGCCTGGGCATCGGCCCGACCGCAGTGGCGCTGGTGACCGATTATGTGTTCGGCGACGACATGGCGCTGCGCTACTCGCTGCTGATCGTTACCAGCATCGCCGTGTTCAGCTCCATTGTGCTGCTGAGCATGAGCCTCAAGCCTTATCGCGAAAGCGTGGTGCGCCTGCAACAGTGGGCGGCTGAGCCGGCTTGAGGAAGGCAATCCCGGATTGCGCCTAAGGCTTATCCGGGCTGCCGGGCCGCTTTGTAGGGTGGACATCGCGAAGCGTTGTCCACCGCTGGCATCCGCATGGCGGACAAACCTTGCCTAGGCCTCTGGCTCTTCGCTAAGCGTCTTGTTGCGCCAGCCTTGGCCACCCGGCAGCAGGAGGTTGAGCAGGATGGCGATGATGCCGCACAGGGAGATGCCTTTCAGGCTGACGTCGCCTGCGCCAATCACCATACCGCCAATGCCGAACACCAGGGTGACCGCAACGATCACCAGGTTGCGCGCCTCGGACAGGTCGACCTGGTGACGGATCAGGGTATTCAGGCCGACCACGGCGATGGAGCCGAACAACAGGCAGAGAATGCCGCCCATCACCGGCACCGGGATGCTCTGCAGCACCGCGCCGAACTTGCCGATAAAGGCCAGGGTCATGGCGATGACCGCCGCCCAGAGCATCACCTTGGGGTTGAAGTTCTTGGTCAGCATCACCGCCCCGGTAACTTCCGAGTAGGTGGTATTGGGCGGCCCGCCGAGCAGGCCGGCGGCCGAGGTGGCCAGGCCGTCGCCGAGCAGGGTGCGGTGCAGACCCGGCTGTTTCAGGTAGTTCTTGCCGGTGACGGTGCCGATCGCCAGCACGTCGCCGATATGCTCGATGGCCGGGGCAATGGCCACCGGCAGGATAAACAGGATGGCCCCCCAGTGCAGTTCCGGGGCGACGAAGTTCGGTACGGCCAGCCAGGGCGCAGCGGCCACCGGGCTGAAGTCGACCACGCCGAACAGCCAGGCCAGCATATAACCCAAGAAAATCCCGCAGAGAATCGGGATCAGGCGGAAGATGCCGCGGCCGATCACCGCGACGATCAGGGTGGTGAGCAGCGCCGGCAGGGAAATCATCAGGGCGATGTCATAGGGCACCAGCTGCGCGCTGGCGTCACCGGCCTTGCCCATGGCCATATTGGCCGCCACCGGGGCCAGGCCCAGGCCGATGGCCATGATCACCGGGCCAATCACCACTGGCGGCAGCAGGCGGTCGATAAAACCGGTGCCTTTGATCTTCACTGCACCGGCCAGCAGCATATAAGCCACACCGGCGGCGACCAGGCCGCCGAGGGTGGCGGGCAGGCCGAAGTCGGCCTTGGCGGCAAGGATAGGGGCGATAAAGGCAAAGCTGGAGGCGAGAAACACCGGCACCTGGTTCTTGGTCACCAGTTGGAAGATCAAGGTGCCGAGCCCTGCGGTAAACAGCGCCACGTTGGGGTCCATGCCGGTGATCAGCGGCATCAGCACCAGTGCGCCAAAGGCCACGAAGAGCATCTGCGAGCCGGCCAGGGCCTGACGCCAGGTGGCGTCCTGCATATGATCCTGCATGCTCAGGCGTCCTTTTGCTTGGTGCCGAAGATCTTGTCGCCGGCATCGCCTAGGCCGGGAATGATATAGCCGTGTTCATTCAGGCACTGGTCGATGGAGGCGGTAAAGATGGTCACGTCCGGGTGGGCATCGGCCACCGCCTTGATGCCTTCCGGCGCGGCGACCAGGACCATGGCGCGGATTTCCTTGCAGCCGGCTTTTTTCAGCAGGTCGATGGTGGCGACCATGGAGCCGCCGGTGGCCAGCATGGGGTCGATGATCATCGCCAGGCGCTCGTCGATTTCCGGTACCAGTTTTTCCAGGTAGGTGTGCGCTTCCAGCGTTTCCTCGTTACGCGCCACGCCCACGGCACTGACCTTGGCCCCGGGAATCAGGCTGAGCACGCCTTCGAGCATGCCGATGCCGGCACGCAGGATCGGCACCACGGTGATCTTCTTGCCGGAGATCTTTTCCACCTGCACTGTGCCGCACCAGCCTTCGATCTCGCAGTTTTCCAGGGGCAGATCCTTGGTCGCCTCGTAGGTCAGCAGCGCGCCGACTTCCTGGGCCAGTTCGCGAAAATTCTTTGTGCTGATATCGGCGCGGCGCATCAGGCCGAGCTTGTGGCGGATCAGCGGGTGGCGGATCTCGAGGATGGGCATGGCGGGGTCTCCGGCAGGACGGGTAGAAAACTGGCCTAGATTAAAGCATTGGCGATTCCAATTGCTGCCTCGAGCCCGGGTGAAATCGGCAATTAGCGTCTAAATTTCGCCTGTTGCCGACAATTTGCCCTGTTTGTCTGCCAGACCTTGCTCTGCTTGCCGCAGATGGGTACCTTTGCCGGCTTTTATTTTGACGCATCGATCAGCTTTCTGCTGCTTGTCGTCCCGTTCCCAAGAGGAAACAGCATGTCCGTCGATCTCGCGCATATCCGCCAAGTCATGTCCGAAGCCGATTGCCTGTACAGCAATGCCGAGGTCGAAGTGGCCATCGACACCATGGCGGCGGCCATCAACAGCGAGATGGCCGAGAGCAATCCCGTGGTGTTCTGCGTGATGAACGGCGGGCTGATCTTCTCCGGCAAGCTGTTGCCCAAGCTCAACTTTCCGCTGGAACTGTCCTACCTGCACGCCACCCGCTACCGCAATGAAACCAGCGGCGGCGAGCTGTTCTGGAAGGCCAAGCCGGAAATCTCCTTTATTGATCGCGACGTGCTGATCATCGACGACATCCTCGATGAAGGGCACACCCTCGGCGCAATCATCGATTTCTGCCGGCATGCCGGTGCCAAGAACGTGCGCATCGCCGTGCTGGTAGACAAGACCCACGACCGCAAGGCGCGCCCCGACCTCAAGGCTGATTACGTCGGCATGCCCTGCGTTGATCGCTACGTGTTTGGCTACGGCATGGATTACAAGGGCTACTGGCGCAACGCGCCGGGGATCTACGCGGTTAAAGGTCTGTAAGCACCGCTGCTGTAGGGTGGAAAACCGCGAAGCGTTTTCCACCATCAAGGTCCATGGTGGATAAGCTGCGCGTTATCCACCCTACGTTGCTGATCCCTCATCGGCCTTGGGTGTCAGCCAGCGCAGGGCCTTTTCCCGGGCCTGGGCCAGGTCGCGCACGTAGGCCAGATGGCCTTCGACGCGCTGGATGCCGGCGCGCCGTAGTTGCAGGCGCACATGGGGCACCGGCCCGCTCAGGATCAGGCCGACGCCCTGGGCGCGGTAGTCGCGCAGCACATTGTCCAGCGCCGCCAGGGCGGTCATATCCAGCAGCGGTACCGCGCTGATATCGACGATCACCACCTTGACCCCCGGACTAAAGCGGCGCAGCACGCTCAGGGCCTTTTCCGCCGCGCCGAAAAACAGCGGGCCGCGAATGGCGTACACCAGCACATGCTCGGGCAGATCACTCAGCGCCTGGTGAAAGTCCCGGGGCAGGCTCTCGGTGTCGGTCAGGTCGCTCATGCGCTTGATAAACAGCCCCGCCGCGAGCAGCAGGCCGACCCCCACCGCCAGCACCATATCGAACAGCACGGTCAGGGTCAGGCAGGTCAGCAGTACCAGCACGTCGCTGCGTGGGGCTATGCGCAGGGTGTGCTGCACATGCCGCACCTCGCTCATATTCCACGCCACCATCAGCAACAGGGCGGCCAGGGCGGCCATCGGCAGGTAGCTGAACAGCGGCGCGAGAAACAGGATGGCGACCAGTACCACGGCCGAATGGATAATCGCCGCCAGCGGCGAAAAGGCCCCGGCGCGCACATTGGCGGCGCTGCGGGCAATCGCCGCGGTGGCGGTGATGCCGCCGAAAAGGGGCGCGAGCAGATTGCCCAGGCCTTGGCCGATCAGCTCACCATTGGGGTCGTGCTTGCTGCCGGTCATGCCGTCGGCGACCACCGCGCACAGCAGCGACTCGATGGCTCCGAGCATGGCGATGGCAAAGGCCGGGGCGAGCAGCTGGCGGAACAGTTCGAAGCTGATTGCCAGCGGTTGTCCGTCGGGGCCGGGCAGCAGCCAGGGCCAGCTGAAGCTCGGCAAAAAAGGCGGAATGCCCGGGTACTCGACACCCTCCACGCTGTAGCTGAAACGCTCGCCGATGGTCGCCACGGGTATCTGCAGGCTTTCCAGCAGCAGGCCGAGCAGGGCACCCACCGCCAGCGCCACCAGATGCCCTGGCACCCTGGGGACCCAGCGCGGCCAGAGCAGCAGCACCGCCAGGCACACCAGTGCCACCAGGCTGTCGCCCAGCTGCAGGCTGGGCAGGGCCTGCAACAGCCCCTGCACCTGCTCGATATAGTTGTTCGGCTGGTCGGCCAGGCTCAGGCCGAACAGGTCCTTGAACTGCAAGGTGGCGATCACGATGCCGATCCCGGCGGTAAAGCCCAGGGTGACCGGGTAGGGGATAAATTCGATCAGCCGGCCGGCGCGCATCAGCCCCAGGGCAATCAGAATCAGCCCGGCCATCAGGGTGCACAGCAGCAGGCCGCCGAGGCCGAATTGCTGGGTGATCGGCAGCAGTATCACCACAAAGGCCGCGGTCGGGCCGCTGACATTGAAGCGCGAGCCGCCAAACAAGGCGATCAGGCTGCCGGCCACCAGCACCGTATACAGACCGTGTTGCGGCGGCACGCCCACGGCAATCGCCAGGGCCATGGCCAGCGGAATGGCGATGATGCCAACGGTGAGGCCGGCACTGAGGTCGCCGCGCAGGGCGCGCCAGGAGTAGCCGGCACGCAGGGTTTGACGCCAGGCAGCGAACAGCGGCGGTAAGGGCAGCGACATGATGGCTCCGCGGTGGATACTGGCAGTATAGGGGCTGCGGCGGCGGTTCAGGGGTGACCTAAGTCGGCTATTCCGAGCCCCGTGGCCATGCTAAAAAGTTCGGCTCGCTGGTGATGCGTTGAGCCCTGGCCCGCGCCGGGGGTAAACTGCCGGCCCCCGAGGCCCGGTATGCTGGAGTTGATGATGCGCAAAGACAAGAAACAGGTGATTGGCGAAGAGATTGGTGACGAGCCGATCAAGCTGTTCCTCGCCGTGGAGCCGGCCGATGCCACGCCGCCCTCGCTGCACAAACTGGTCAAGGCCTACCGCGGCCTGCGCATCGACGACTTCGAGCGTTTTGTCGGCTTTTTTGTCGCCGCCGGGTACGACCTGAACGCCAAGGATGCCCAAGGCAACGACTTTATCGCGCTGATTCAGGACCAGCGCTTTGCCGAACCCTATATTGAAGTGATCAAAGCCGCTCGCGGCTGATCCAGCCCTTCCGCCAGGCCCTCCCATCTGGCCTAGCTTGCGCTGCTTCCCAGCGATCGCGGGCATGGCCCGCTCCTACGGATGTCAGCGTCTGTAGGAGCGGGGGGGACACCTCGTTCCATGCCCGCGAAATCAATCCTGATCCCCGCTCAACTTCTTGCTACTAATCACGCAAATCAATAGTGCTGGGCGGGCGAGACGACCGGTCATATTCTTGCCGGCATGAACTCAAACATCCGACTCGACAAGCGTGACCTGATCCTCGCCAAAGGCGCCGAGGTGATGACCCGTCGTGGTTATCACGGTGCTGGCGTGCAGGAGATCGTGCAGGCGGCGGGGGTGCCTAAGGGCTCCTTCTACCACTACTTCGCCAGCAAGGAAGACTTTGCCCTGCAGGCCCTGCAGCAGGTTTACCAACCGCGCCTGGCGCGTTATGCCGAAGCCCTAGCCAATCCTGCATTGAGCCCGCGCGAGCGCATCCTCGGTTATTACGCCGAACTGGTAGAGCACTTCGCTCGCCAGGAGCGTCTGGAGTACCACTGCTTTATTGGCAGCCTGAGTTTCGAGATGGCCGAGCTGTCGCCGACCCTGGGCGCGCAGGTCGATGCGATCCTGCAGCGCTCGGCGGACATCCTCCAAGGCTGCCTGGAACAGGCGCAGGCGGCCGGTGAACTACCGGCCGATGAGGATTGCCGCAACCTGGCGAGCTTTGTTGCCAATGCCTGGCAGGGCGCGCTGACCCGGCTCAAGGTGTCGAGCAATACCCGGGTGCTGGAAGACTTTATCCAACGTCTGCAACTGCTGTTGCAGGCCTGACATTTAACCTTCGACTAACCATGACCGGTCGCCAGGCCGGCTAGAGGAACGATGATGACCGATCCCGTTAAAGCGCTGTTCCAACCCTTTACCCTGGGCAACCTGGAGCTGCCGACCCGTGTAGTCATGGCCCCGATGACCCGTTCCTTTTCCCCGGGTGGCGTGCCCAACAGCAAGGTCATCGAGTACTACCGTCGCCGCGCCGCTGGCGGTGTAGGTCTGATCGTCACCGAAGGCACCACGGTTGGCCACAAGGCCGCCAACGGTTACCCGAACGTGCCGCGTTTCTACGGTGAAGACGCCCTGGCTGGTTGGAAGAAAGTGGTCGAGGCGGTGCACGCCGAAGGCGGCAAGATCGTTCCGCAGCTGTGGCACGTGGGCAATGTGCGCAAGCTGGGCACCGAGCCGGACGCCAGCGTCCCAGGCTACGGCCCGAGCGAGAAAATCAAAGAAGGCAACGTGGTTGTGCACGGTATGACCCAGGACGACATCAACGAGGTGATCGCCGCCTTCGCCCAGGCTGCCAAGGATGCCCAAGCCATCGGCATGGACGGCGTGGAAATCCACGGTGCCCACGGCTATCTGGTCGACCAGTTCTTCTGGGCCGGCAGCAACCAGCGCAGCGACGAATACGGCGGTGACCTGGCGCAGCGCTCGCGTTTCGCCATCGAACTGATCAAGGCCGTACGCGCCGCAGTCGGCCCGGAGTTCCCGATCATCTTCCGCTTCTCGCAGTGGAAGCAGCAGGATTACAGCGCCCGTCTGGTGGAAACCCCGGAAGCCCTGGAAGCTTTCCTCAAGCCGCTGTCTGACGCCGGCGTGGATATCTTCCATTGCTCGACCCGCCGCTTCTGGGAGCCGGAATTCGACGGCTCCGAGCTGAACCTGGCCGGCTGGACCCGCAAACTTACCGGCAAGCCAACCATCACCGTCGGCAGCGTCGGCCTGGACGGCGAGTTCCTGCAGTTTATGGTCAACACCGACAAGGTGGCTCAGCCCGCCAGCCTGGAAAACCTGCTGGAGCGCCTGAACAACCAGGAGTTCGACCTGGTGGCCGTAGGCCGCGCGCTGCTGGTTGACCCGGATTGGGCGGTAAAAGTACGCGATGGCCGCGAGCAGGACATTTTGCCGTTTAGTCGTGATGCCCTGACCAGCTTGGTCTGATTACCCGTTTTATCGTGTGCGCCGCAAAACGGCGCAACACTCCTCAAGCCCCGGCACATCGGGGCTTTTTTTCGTCTGCACAATCGCCGCAACTGGTGTGCTGCAACAGCCTGGGCGGAGCGGCGGTATTTTTCACGAGCGGCTGTCTGTGGCTGCTTATATGCAAACGAAGTAAGAAGTTCCCGTGTCATCAAATATTTATATATCAGCAACGGCGCTGAAATATCCCGCCGCCAAGATTCCCTCCAGCACGAACGAGCCCCAGCGCTCGGGTGTTTTAAACACTTAAAAGTCCATTTAGAGGAATCTTCGATGATCCGTAAGCACAGCTTTCGTGGAGTAATGGCCGGCTTCGCAACCAGCGCTCTGGCCCTGGCCGTTTCCGCCCAGGCTTTCGCTGGCACCGTTACAACTGACGGCGCCGACATCGTGGTCAAGACCAAGGGTGGCCTGGAAGTGGCCACCACCGACAAAGAATTCAGCTTCAAGATTGGTGGTCGCCTGCAGGCTGACTTCGACCAGTTCGACGGTATCTACACCAAGAACGGTAAGACCGCCAACGAAGCCTACTTCCGCCGTGCCATCCTGGAGATTTCCGGTACTGCCTACAAGGATTGGAAATACGCCTTCAACGTCGATTTCGGTGAAAGCGGTTCGAGCAAGTGGGACGAAGCGTCCATCACTTACACCGGGTTCAAGCCGGTTAACGTGAAAATCGGTCGTTTCGACCCGGATTTCGGTCTGGAAAAAGCCACCAGCTCCAAGTGGATCAGCACCATCGAGCGTTCCGCTATCTATGACCTGGCCGACTGGGTCAACGACAAGCAAGATGGCATGGGCATCCAGGTTAGCGGTGTGGCAGGCGAGCTGTTCTACGGCTCGGCCGGGATCAACCGCGCCAAGGGTAACGAAGATGACGACGGCAAGAACAACAACACCTACAACCTGCGCGGTGTGATCGCGCCGATGGCCGAGGCCGGCAATGTGCTGCACTTCGGCGTCAACTACGCCAAGCGCACCACTGAAGACTTCGATGGCCGGGTGCGTTCGCGTCTGAATGTGCGTGGTACTACCGAAGACACCAAGAACGGCAACCGTCCTGACTTCGCGCCTGCAGTTGCCGGCCAGTTCGACGGCGATGATGCCTGGGGCCTGGAAGCCGCTTTCGCTATGGGTCCGTTCTCCATCCAGAGCGAATACCTGCGTCGCGACATCGATGCCAAGTCGGGCTCGCTGCGCAATGACCGCGAAGCCACTGGCTACAACGTGCAACTGGCTTACACCCTGACCGGTGAAGCCCGCGGCTACAAACTCGACGGCGGCAAGTTCGACAGCATCAAGCCTGCCAACAAGCAGACTGGCGCTTGGGAACTGGTGTACCGCTACGACAATATCAAGGCTGAAGAAAGCGACTTCGTAGACACCAAGGCCAAGATCCACACCGTGGGTGTGAACTGGTATGCCAACGAAGCGGTAAAAGTTTCGGCCAACTACTTGATGGCTGACAGCGACAACATCGCCAATGCCAGCAACGGCGACGATGGCGACGCACTGAGCCTGCGCCTGCAATACGCGTTCTAAGCAACAAACTCCTCATACGCTGCTCCTTTCAAGCCCCGCCTCGTGCGGGGCTTTTTTTCGTCGCGATATATCTGCAACGCGGCCCATAAGCGGGGGCAGGCTGCGGGTTGATCTCCCGTAGCGCCCTACAGCGGCTCTGGCGCTATAGTGCAGCCTTGCCCGACTCGCCGAGCTACCGATGTTGCCTACCCGCCTGAATTCCATCGATGAAATTGCCGCCAGTCAGTGGGACGGCCTGCTGACTGAGGCGCAGCCCTTCTTGCGCCATGCTTTTCTCGCGGCGCTGGAGGACAGTGGCAGCGTTGGCGGGCGCAGTGGTTGGCAGCCGGCTCATGCGGTTCTACTGGGTGAGCAGGGCCAGCTGCTGGCCGCCATGCCGGCCTATGTGAAAAGCCATTCCTACGGCGAGTACGTGTTTGACCACGGCTGGGCCGATGCCTGCCACCGTGCCGGCATCGATTATTACCCCAAACTGCTCGGTGCCATTCCCTTCTCGCCGGTGGGTGGGCAGCGCTTGCTCGGCGATCCGCTGGCCGCCGGGCAATTGCTCGATAAGCTAAGCGCCAGCCTGGCAGCGCAGGGGCTGTCGAGCCTGCATATCAACTTCACCAGCCCGGCCGACGATGCCCTGCTGCAGGGCCGCGACGGCTGGTTGCAGCGCCTCGGCTGCCAATATCACTGGCACAACCGCGGCTACCGGGATTTTCAGGACTTTCTCGATGCCCTCAGTTCGCGCAAGCGCAAGCAGATGCGCAAGGAGCGCGAACAGGTGGCAGGGCAGGGCATCGACTTCGACTGGCGTGAGGGCCATCAGCTTAGCGAGCTGGAGTGGGATTTTGTTTATCTGTGCTACGCCAATACCTACCACGTGCGCGGCCAGTCACCGTACCTGACGCGCGCCTTCTTCAGCCTGCTGGCCGAGCGCATGCCCGAGATGATTCGTGTGGTGCTGGCGCATCAAGCCGGTAGACCGGTGGCCATGGCCTTTAGCCTGGTCGGCGGCGACAGCCTATACGGGCGCTACTGGGGTTGCCTGGCCGAGTTCGATCGGCTGCACTTCGAAACCTGTTTCTACCAGGGCATGGACTATGCGATTGCCCAGGGAATGCAGCGTTTCGATGCCGGTGCCCAGGGCGAGCACAAGCTGATCCGCGGCTTTGAACCGGTGATCACTCACTCCTGGCACTACCTCTGCCATCCAGGCCTGCGCGATGCCGTGGCGAACTTCCTCGTCGAGGAACAGCACGGCATCCGCGCTTATGTCGAACAGGCCCGCGAGCTACTGCCGTACCGCCAGAACTGAGATTTTTCGCGGCCATGGGCCGCTCCTACAAAAACAGCGTGTTGTCAGTCTATCCTCGACGTAGGAGCGGGCCATGCCCGCGAATTTCTCAAGGAGAACGCTTATGGACGAGCGTTACAGCTACCGGAAACCGGGGCACGCAGCATTACGCAATGGCCGTGCATCTATCTGCAATACGGCTTATCTGATCACCACAACAACTCAAAATCGCGAACCGCTGCTCAGCCACTTTCCTGCGGCGTGCTCGGCCGCTCGCTGTTTCGAAGACGCCGCCTTGCTCAGAGGAAGCCGCATGCTGGCCTGGGTGTTGATGCCGGACCATGCGCACTGGTTGCTTCAGCTTGGCGAGGCCGACAACCTCGGCGATGTGATTGGCCGGCTCAAATCCGCCAGTTCCCGCCACACTAATCGCACCCTGAATCGAATGGGGTCGCTGTGGTCGAAAGCCTTTCACGATCATGCCCTGCGCGAAGAGGACGATCTGCAAGCCGTCGCCCGTTATATCGTGGCCAATCCGCTGCGAGCGGGGCTGGTCAAGCGGATCGGGGATTATCCGTTCTGGAATGCCATCTGGCTTTGATCCGGATCGGCGATGGTTGGTGTATTCAATATCGCTTCGCGGCCATGGGCCGCTCCTACGGGGGGAGTGGTGTATCCGCGTTGTGCGTTTTACTCCACCCCAACAAACCCCCCGGTCTGGTGCTGCCAAAGCCGTGCATAGAGGCCGCCTTGGGCAATCAGCTCACTGTGGCTGCCGGTTTCGACGATGCGACCCTGATCGATCACCACCAGCCGGTCCATGCGGGCGATGGTCGATAGGCGGTGGGCGATGGCGATCACCGTTTTGCCTTGCATCAGGGTATCCAGGCTTTCCTGGATCGCCGCTTCGATTTCCGAGTCCAGCGCCGAGGTGGCTTCGTCGAGCACCAGGATCGGTGCGTCCTTGAGCAGCACGCGGGCGATGGCGATGCGTTGGCGCTGGCCGCCGGAGAGCTTGACCCCGCGCTCGCCGACCTGGGCGTCGAAGCCGCGGCCGCCCTGGCCGTCGTCGAGCCGCGGGATAAAGCTGTCGGCGCGGGCTTTGCGCACGGCTTCAAGCAATTCATCCTCGCTGGCATCGGGTTTGCCATAGAGCAGGTTGTCGCGGATCGAGCGGTGCAGCAGCGAGGTGTCCTGAGTGACCATGCCGATCTGTGCGCGCAGGCTTTCCTGGGCTACTTCGGCGATGTTCTGGCCGTCGATCAGGATGCGCCCGCTCTCCAGGTCGTAGAGGCGCAGCAGCAGATTGACCAGAGTTGACTTGCCCGCGCCGGAAGGGCCAACCAGGCCGATTTTCTCGCCGGGCGCAACCGTCAGGCTCAGGCCGGCGATCACCCCGTGGCTGTTGCCGTAATGAAAGTGGATATCGTCGAACTGCACCGCGCCGCGGCTGACTTGCAACGGCTTGGCCTGTTCCTGGTCGAGCACCTGGCGCGGCTGGACGATGGTTTTCATGCCGTCCTGCACGGTGCCGACGTTCTCGAAGATGCCGTTGACCACCCACATGATCCATTCGGCCATGCCGTTGATGCGGATCACCAGGCCCAGCGCCAGGGCGATGGCACCGGTGCTGATCAGCGCCTGGCTCCACAGCCACAGGGCCAGCGCACCGGTGCCGACGATCAGCATGCCGTTGAGGCAGGTCACCAGAAAATCCAGGGTGGTGATGATGCGTGATTGCAGGCGCACCTTGCCGAGCAGCTCCTGGATGGCGTCACGGGTGTAGTGCTCCTCGACCTGGGTATGGGCGAACAGTTTGAGGGTGGCGATATTGCTGTAGCCGTCGACTACCCGGCCCATGACTTTCGAGCGCGCCGCCGAGGCTTGCGCGGAGCGCTCCTTGATCCGCGGCACGAAGTACCAGAGCGCCGCGCAGTAGCCGATGATCCACAGCAGCAGCGGGGCAATCAGGCGCAGGTCGGCGGCGGCGAACAGGTACAGCGCGCTGGCGGCATACACCGCCACGTGCCAGAGGGCGTCGACCACCTGCATGGCCGAGTCGCGTAGCGAAGGGCCGGTTTGCATGATGCGTTGGGCGATGCGCCCGGCGAAGTCGTTCTGGAAGAAGCCCAGGCTCTGCTTGAGCACATAGCGATGGTTCTGCCAGCGGATCAGGTTGGTCAGGCCGGGGTTGATGGTCTGGTGGGTCAGCAGGTTGTGCAGGCCGAACACCAGCGGGCGGATAACCAGGGCCACCAGCAGCATCCACAACAGGGTGCCCTGGTGTTGCTGGAAGAACTCGCTACTGGGGGTGGTCTGGGTCATGTCGATCAGCTGGCCGAGGAAGCTGAACAGCGCCACTTCGATCAAGGCGGCGACGAAACCGACCACCAGCACGGCGATCATTAGCGGCCAGACCTGGCGCAGGTAGTGGGCATAGAAAGCCAGCATGCCGGCCGGCGGTTCGACGTCGGGGCTGGGTTTGAAGACGTCGATCAGGCTTTCGAAGCGGCGAAACAACATGTCAGGCGTCCTGCCCAGGTCGGGGAAAAGAGCCTGATTCTAGCGAGTTTGCCGGGGCGGGTGTTGCGCGGATGACGAGGGTGGGCATCTGCAGCATGCCCACCCTGCGGGGTGGATCAGAGGCGCTTGGCTTCGAGGATCAGCACCGGTTCGCGGGGCACGTTCTGGTGGCCGCCGCGGTTGGCGGTGGGCACCTGGGCGATCTTGTCGACCACGTCCATGCCCTTCACCACCTTGCCGAATACCGCGTAACCGAAGTCGCGCGAGCCGTGGTCAAGGAAGGCGTTGTCCTGGTGGTTGATAAAGAACTGGCTGGTGGCCGAGTCGCGCACCTGGGTGCGGGCCATGGCCAGGGTGCCGCGTACGTTGTGCAACCCGTTGTCGGCTTCATTCTTGATCGAGGCTTGAGGGTCTTTCTGCTGCATCTGCGCATCGAAACCGCCGCCCTGCACCATAAAGCCCGGAATTACCCGGTGGAACTGGGTGCCGGCGTAATAGCCGCTGTCCACGTAGCCGAGGAAGTTGGCGGTGCTGATCGGGGCCTTGGTGGCTTCCAGTTCGATTTCGATTTCGCCCAGGCTGGTGGTCAGCAGCACTTTCGGGTTATCCGCGGCCAGCAGGCTGGTGGCGAACAATAGGGAGCAGGCGGCGAGGGTGAGGGTTTTCAACATGCGTGTGGGTCCTTATTGGGCTGTGGGGGCAGCCTGCTCGACTTCGCTGAGGAAGGCCAGCAGATTGCTGTTGAATAGTTCAGGTTGGTCCAACGGGGTGGCGTGGCGCGAGTCGTCGATCACCAGCAGGCGGGCATTGGGCATTTCGTCAACGTAGGCCTGCTTCTGCGCCACCGGGGTGTAATCGCGGTCAGCGGCGATTACCAATGTAGGACAGGTGATGGCTGCCAGTTGTTCGCGTACGCCCCAGCCGATAATCGCATCGAGGCTGGCGAGGTAGGCGCGTTTGTCATTCTGCGGCCAGCGCTCCTCGATCTTGCGCCGCAGTTCGCCCTGCTCGGGCTTGGGGAATAGCAGCCGACCGAGGCCCTTGGCGATGGTGTCGAGGCTGAGCAGGCGTGACAGGGTCCAGCGTTTGGCGATTTCCAGGTAATCGCGCGGGCTTTTCGCCTTCACTTCCGGGCCGCTGTTGACGATGCACAGGCTTTTCAGCAGGTCGGGGCGTTCCACGCCGAGCTGGAAGCCGATCATCCCGCCCATGGAAATGCCCACCAGGTGCACCGGGCCGTAGTTCAGGTGTTCGATCAGGGCGATGGTGTCTTCGGCAAAACCGGCGATGCTGTAAGGCTCGCGCGGTTTGTCGGAACGGCCGTGGCCGCGTACGTCGAGGGCGATCACCCGGTAGTGGGCCGCCAGGTCGGGGATCTGGTACTCCCAGTCGCGGGTGCTCGAACCCAGGCCGTGGACCAGCAACACGGGCGCGCCGTGGCCGTACTCTTCGTAGTGCAACTGACAGCCATCGTGATTGAAATAGGACATCTAGCGGACTCCTTATCAGGCCGAGGGCAGGGGGGCGGCAAAGGCTGCATTCAACGGCGCGGCATCGAAGCGGCGGATCAAATCGACCAGGATCTGGGTCGCGGGGCCCAGGGGTTTGTCTTTGTTCGAATAAAGATAGAAGACCGGGTTGCGGCTGCCACCCTGATCCAAGGGTAGGGGTTTGAGCAACCCGTCCTTGAGTTCCCGTTCGATCAGGTGGCGCGGCAGCCAGGCGAAGCCCAGGCCGTTGCCAACGAAGGTCGCCGCGGTGGCCAGGCTGCCGACCGTCCAGCGCTGTTCCGCACCGAGCCAGCCGACATCCCGCGGCTGCAGGCGGCCGGAATCGCGGATCACCACCTGCATCTGGGTTTCTAGGTCCTGAAAGGTCAGTTCGCGTTGCATGCGATGCAGGGCATGGTCGGGGTGGGCGACAGCGATAAATTCGACCGAACTCATCTCGGTGCCGAGAAAGCCCGGAAGGCTCAGGGCGCTGATGGCCAGGTCGGCCGTGCCTTCCCGGAGCACCTCCTCGACGCCGGACAGCACCTCCTCGCGCAGGCGCACCCGGCAGCCGCGGCTTTGCGGCATAAAGGCGGTCAGCGCCCGCACCAGGCGGGCGTTGGGGTAGGCGGCATCGACCACCAGGCGCGCCTCCGCTTCCCAGCCCTGCTCCATATGGTGGGCCAGGTCTTCCAGCTGGCTGGCCTGCTTGACCAGTTGCCGCGAACGGCGCAGCAGCACGTCGCCGGCTTCGGTGAGCACTGCCTTGCGCCCGTCGATACGCAGCAACGGTACGCCGAGCTGCTCCTGCATGCGCGCCACCGTATAGCTGACCGAGGATTGCGAGCGGTGCAGCACTTCGGCCGCCTGGGCGAAGCCGCCCTGGTCCACCACCGCCTGCAGGGTGCGCCATTGATCGAGGGTCACGCGTGGGGCTTTCATCGATTTATCCTGTCCACTAAGGTGCAAATGCCGGCTCAATCAACCTAAACTGGCCGTCTTTCGCTGGAGACTGCCCGCATGAAAAAATTCTGTTGCGCCTTGCTCGCCTGTTTGCCGCTGAGCGTTTTTGCCTACCCGATCGAGCTGGAAAAACAGTTCAACGGTGCCGAAGTCTCGGCCTCCACCCAGGAAATCGACCACAACATGGGCGGCCTGATGCTGCACAACTATGGCAGCAGCGCTGCCCAGTGCACGGCGCTGTTTCGCAACGGCCCGGAAGCCCCGCGCACCCGCAAGGTCAGCCTGGCAGCAGGGGAAAGCAGTAATGTCACGGTCAAGTTCAGCCGCAGCATTATTCGCCTGCGCATCCAGCTGACCTGCGGCCTGCAATAACCTGCCGGGGTGTTCCCGAGCCTAATCCTGGGGGTGGTATAAATCAACTTTATCGATAGCTTGGTGCAGATATTTGCGCTTTTTTATCGGTTTGTGCCTCTCTACTCTGCGCCCATCGACGTTCATCACCCCCTACGCGATGGAGCACCCAGCATGTCAACGCTACTGGTAATCGAAAGCAGCGCCCGTCAACAGGGTTCGGTATCGCGCCAGCTCACCGCGCAATTTATTGCCAACTGGCAGGCCGCCAACCCGAGTGATCAGATCAAGGTACGCGACCTGGCCATCGATCAGGTGCCTCACCTGGATGCCAACCTGCTGGGCGGCTGGATGACCCCGGCCGTGCAGCAGAGCACCGCCGAACAGGCGGCGCTGGCCTTGTCCAATAGCCTTACCGACGAGCTGCTGGCCGCCGATGTGCTGGTGCTGGCCGCGCCCATGTACAACTTCACCATTCCCAGCACCCTCAAGGCCTGGCTCGACCATGTGCTGCGCGCCGGGGTGACCTTCAAGTACACGGAAAACGGTCCGCAAGGCTTGCTCAGCGGCAAGCGTGCCTTTGTCCTGACTGCCCGCGGCGGTATCTATGCCGGCAGCGCCATGGACCATCAGGAACCTTACCTGCGCCAGGCGCTGGCCTTTATCGGCATTCACGATGTCAGCTTTATCCATGCCGAAGGCCTCAACCTGGGCGGCGAGTTTATGGAAAAGGGCCTGAGCGAGGCCAAGGGGAAAATCGCCCAGGTCGTCTGACCTCAGCGCTTATCGACTCTCCTGGCATCCGCAGCTCCCGGATGCCGTTCCCCGACCCGTTGCGAAAGCAGCTGGTCGGTTTTTTTTATCTGCCGTTGCCACGGTGGGTGGCGATTGTTCGGTGCGTCGCGACAGGCTAAGGTCGCCGCCTTGCAGAGAGGTGGCTATGCGTTATCTGGTTATCGTGACCCTGTTGTGGGCCTTTTCCTTCAGCCTGATCGGCGAATACCTGGCCGGCCAGGTCGACAGCTATTTTGCCGTGCTGACGCGCATCGTTATCGCCGGTCTGGTGTTTTTGCCCTTGACCCGCTGGCGCGGCGTGGCCCCTGGGTTTATGCGCGGCATGCTGGTGATCGGGGCGCTGCAGTTCGGCGTGACCTATGTCTGCCTGTACCTGAGTTTCAGCGTGCTGACGGTGCCGGAGGTGTTGCTGTTCACCATTCTCACGCCGCTGCACGTGACCCTGATCGAGGATGCCTTCAACCGCCGCTTCAATCCCTGGGCTCTGCTTGCCGCCCTGGTGGCGGTGGCGGGCGCGGCGGTGATTCGCTACGACCAGATCAGTGCCGACTTCTATTACGGCTTCTTTCTGCTGCAGATCGCCAATGCCACCTTCGCCGCCGGCCAGGTGTTCTACAAGCACCTGCTGACGCGGTATCCGGCGAGCATGCCGGAGTACCGGCGCTTCGGTTATTTCTACCTGGGTGCCCTGGCCGTGGCGCTTCCGGCCTTTCTCGTATTCGGCAACGCCGCCCGCTTACCCGCCAACGTCACCCAGTGGAGCGTATTGCTCTGGCTCGGCCTGGTCGCCTCCGGTCTTGGTCTTTACTGGTGGAACAAGGGCGCGAGCCTGGTTGATGGCGGCACCCTGGCGGTGATGAATAACGCCCTGGTGCCGGCGGGGTTGCTGGTCAACCTGCTGTTGTGGAACCGTGATGCCGACCTGCTGCGCCTGGGCGTGGGCGGGCTGGTGATTGCGGGCTCCCTGTTGCTGACGCGGCTGGCCATGGCGCGCCGGCCTGCGCTTGAGGTGAGGCGATGAATCTATCCGGTAAGGGCGTGGCATTTTCAGTCGGTGCCTCGGTACTGTTCGCCATGATCCCCGGCTATGTGCAGCAGCTGGCTCCTCTGGACGGCCTGCAGGTATTCGCCCAGCGGGTGCTCTGGTCGATTCCCGCGGTGTTGCTGCTGGTCGCCCTGTCGCGCCAGTGGGCCGTGCTGGGCCGGGCCTTTGTGCGCTTGCGTCACGAACCCTTGCTGCTGGCTGCGCTGCCGCTGGCTGCCGGGATGATGGCCATCCAGTGGGCGCTGTTTGTCTGGGCTCCGCTGGCCGGGCGGATGCTTGAGGTGTCGCTGGGTTATTTCCTTCTGCCGCTGGCGATGGTGCTGAGCGGGCGGGTGTTCTATGGCGAGCGGCTGCGGCCTTTGCAGCGCCTGGCGGTGATCTGTGCGCTGCTCGGGGTGGCCCACGAACTCTGGCTGACCCAGGCGTTTTCCTGGATCGTGCTGGTCACGGTGCTCGGCTATCCGCCTTATTTTATGCTGCGCCGCTGGATGCGCCTGGATGCGCTGTCCGGCTTCGTTCTGGAAATGCTGATGATGGCACCGGTGGCGATCTGGATGATCGTCGCCTGGGGCCCGCCGCAGGTGTTTGCCCAGGCCCCGCAACTGTGGTGGCTGCTGCCGGGGCTGGGCCTGCTCAGCGCCCTGGCGTTTGCCGCGATGATGGCCGCCAGTCGCCTGCTGCCGATGGGCCTGTTCGGCATTCTCAGTTATGTCGAACCGGTGTTGCTGTTTCTGGTGGCCCTGGTGTTTCTCGGCGAGCGCTTCAATGCCGCGCAGTGGCTGACCTACCTGCCGATCTGGCTGGCGGTGCTGCTGGTCGCCTGGGATAGCGCGCGGGTGCTGCTCAAGCAGCGCCGCGCCTTTGCGGTTGGCTAAGGCAGTGAAGGGCTGCGTGCATCGCTAGGGCGGCCTCGGCGCGAAGCGACAGACCGCCATTTTTTGTGCCGCGCCAGTGGACCAGGGTGCACTGCCTGCGGCGAGTGACACCCTACGGATTGCCCAAGCTAATGAGGTGACGCCTAGTGCGTCACATCATGGCGCTGTCTCTCAGTCCAGTATGTTTCTCAGCACTTCGTAGACAATTCCGGTGGCTATGGCCACCAGCACCACGTCGGTGCCGACCTGTTTCCACTCGTAGCCCTCGTAGCGTGGCAGCTGGCCGGCCACGCGGCTGTCGAAGTTTTTCGCGATACCCGGTGGGAGCGGCTTGCCGCGGGCCAGGTTCTTGGCAATGCCGGGCGGCAAGGCGCTGCTCGGACCAATCAGGTTGCGATTCTCGCCCAGAACGATGCGCACCCGGCCGATATCGATCGACGGGCCCTGGATGCTGACGCCGACATCCTGCTCACGCTGGTCGTGGGCGCCGCCCGACTTGCCCGGGTGATCGGCCTTGGGGGCGGCAAGGGCGCTCTGGGTGGCGAGTGCTACGGTCAGCGCGGCAACGATCAGCAGGGCGCGGGGAAGGCGGCGCATAGGGTGCTCCAGAGTGATTGTTCTGTGCGATTTGAACCCTTGAGCAGGGCTTCGTTCAAGGGCGGCCGTCGCTTTGTTTGCCAACAAGTGCAAAGAAACTCGGCCGCAAGGCCGGAAAGCGTTAGGCTATGCGGCTGATTTTTTTGTTTTTCGTCGAGGTTGCCCCGTGTTTGCCCAATTCGCCCTGCATGAACGCCTGCTTAAAGCCGTGGCCGCGCTGAACTTTGTCGAGCCCACCCCGGTGCAGGTGGCGGCTATTCCGCTGGCGCTGCAAGGCAAGGACCTGCGGGTAATCGCACAAACCGGCAGCGGCAAGACTGCTGCCTTCGTGCTGCCGATGCTTAACCGCCTGCTTGGCGATGGCGCGTCCTCGCCGCGTATGAGCGTACGCGCGATGATCATGCTGCCCACCCGCGAGCTGGCCCAGCAGACCCTCAAGGAAGTCGAGCGTTTCGCCCAGTTCACCTTTCTCAAGGCCGGTCTGATCACCGGCGGCGAAGATTTCAAGGTGCAGGCCGCCATGCTGCGCCGCGTCGACATCCTGATCGGCACCCCGGGGCGTCTGATCGAACACGCCAACGCCGGCAACCTGCTGCTCGATGAAGTGGAAGTGCTGGTGCTCGACGAAGCCGACCGCATGCTCGACATGGGTTTTGCCGAAGATGTGCAGCGCCTTGGCGAACTGTGCAACGCCCAACGCCAGACCCTGCTGTTCTCCGCCACCAGCGGCGGTGCCGGGCTGCGCGAGATCGTCGGCAAGGTCCTGAAAGACCCCGAGCACCTGCAGCTCAATCGGGTCAGCCAGCTTAATGAGGGCACCCGTCAGCAGATCATCACTGCCGACCACAACCACCATAAAGAGCGCCTGGTCGAGTGGCTGCTGAAGAACGAGACCTACGACAAGGCGATTATCTTCACCAATACCCGGGTTCAGGCTGACCGCCTGTATGGCAAGTTGGTCGCCCATGACTTCAAAACCTTTGTGTTGCACGGCGAGAAGGACCAGAAGGATCGCAAGCTGGCCATCGACCGCCTCAAGCAAGGCGCGGTGAAGATCCTGGTGGCCACCGACGTAGCCGCCCGTGGCCTGGATGTTGATGGCCTGGATCTGGTGATCAACTTCGATATGCCGCGCTCCGGCGATGAGTACGTGCACCGTATCGGCCGTACCGGCCGCGCCGGTGCCGAGGGCCTGGCGATCTCGCTGATCTGCCACAACGACTGGGCACTGATGTCGAGCATCGAGCGCTACCTCAAGCAGCGCTTCGAGCGACGCAATATCAAGGACCTCAAGGGCATCTACCAGGGCCCGAAAAACCTCAAAGCCTCGGGCAAGGCAGCGGGTCCGAAAAAGAAGAAGATCGACCCCAAGACCGGCAAGAAACTCGCCAGCAAAAAGCCTGCGGCCAAGCCGAGCAAGCGCAACACCATCAACCGGCCAAAACCCGATGCCCCGGTGCTGGTCAGCCAGGACGGCCTGGCCCCGCTGAAGCGCCGCACGCCCGCGGCCGAGTAAGTCGATGGTCGGGCGGCGTGGTTACGGACTTGCGCTGGTGCTCTGCACTGGCCTGGTCCAGGCGCAGGGCGCTATTCACAAGTGCGTGCAGCCAGACGGGGTGATGCTTTACAGCGATCAGCCCTGCGCCGTGGCGCACAGCAACCTGGCCTTGAGTGTCAGTGGTTACGCCAGTTATCCGCCAATGCTGCAGGGTGTTGCTGCTTTCTGGCACGAACGGGTTCAGCCGCTGCTGGTCGGCCTCGATCTCGATTTCGATCCCCTGGTGTTGCTGGCGCTGGTCTACGGGCTGATGAGCCTGATCTGCTATATCGCCTATTCCCGCGATAAACAATTCGCCATTCAGGGCCTGCAGCGCACCCCCGAGGCGCGCCTGCATCTGTATGAGTTGCTGGGCGGCTGGCCAGGCGGTTTGCTGGCCCAGCGGCTGATCCGCCACAAGAACCGCAAGCTGAGTTATCAGCTGATCTTCTGGTTGATCGTGTTGCTGCACCTGTCCCTGGCGGGGCTGGTGCTATGGCTAATCAATACACCTGCAGGTGGCTGAACGACGGCAGGTTACCCGCCGTCGTTAGCTTAACGGTTACTTCGGCACGATCAGAATCTTGCCGTCGCGCTCGCCGCTGGCGGCTGCGGCTACTGCCTGCTTGATCTCGCTGACGTCATAGGTGGCGGCCACGCGGGTGTGCAGCTTGCCGCTGGCGACCAGTTGCACCAGTTCGCCGAATACCTTCATCTGCTCGGCCTGGCTGGCGTTCTGGAACCATTTGGCCAGCCAGAAGCCGCGCAGGCTGACGTCGCGGAACACGAAGGAGGCTGGGGATACCTGGCATGGCTGGCGGCTCATCATGCCGTAGTTGACCAGCACACCGCCTTCGCTGAGGCTCGCCGCCAGGTGGTCGGTAGACTCGCCGCCCACCGCATCGATGCCCAGGCGTACGGCCGCACCGCCTGTGGCTGCGCGCACGCGCTTGGCCAGGTCGGGGCCATCGACCAGCACCACATCGCCGCCATCAGCCTCAACCCCAGCTACCGCCGACTCACGGCGCACCACATTGATGGTCTTGAAGCCGCGCAGCTTGGCCAGCTGGATCAGGTAGCTGCCAACCCCTGAGTTGGCAGCGTTCTGGATCACCCAGTCGCCGGGCTGGAGGTCGACGAACTCGCTGAGCATCAAGGAGGCGGTTGGCGGGTTGACAGTCAGCATCGCCAGTTGCTGCGGGTCGGCTTCCGGCAGCGGAATCAGTTTATTGGCCGGTGCATTGAGGTGGCTGACCCAGGTGCCGCAACCGACTGGCAGCAGCACCATCTGGCCGACCTTCAGGTTGCCGACCTCGGCACCCAGCGCCTCTACCCGGCCGACCCCTTCGTTGCCACCAATGGCTGGCAGCGGCGGCAGCATGCCGTATTCGCCGGTGAGGGTGAGCACATCGGACGGGTTGATCGGTGCGGCCAGCACCTTGATCCGCGCCTGGCCGGCAGCAGGTTCCGGAAGCTGCAGGGCAACTGCCGCGATTGCTTCCTGGGGAACGGGGCCGCGGGTTTGATACTCGGCTTTAAGCATGGGAATTCTCCGGTTGAGGCTGAACAAAGTGGCTGAAGTCTAGACCGGAGTGGCCAAGGTGCGACGAATCCTCTGTCATCGATCCGGGTGATCGGCAGCGGCTGAGCAGGCCGAGTGTTGGCTAGTTTTGGCTGTCTTCCATCTCATCGCCGGCTTCGTCCAGTTCCTTGAGGCGCTGGTCGTAGCCTTCGCAAGCGTTTTCCAGCTCCTCGGCGGAGGTCTCCGGTGAGGTTTCCTTAAGTTCTGCGCGCAGCTGGGCCGCACGGGCAGGGTCTTTCTGGGTGATCTCTGTGATTTTGGCCGCGAGTTGCTCGGCCTTGGCGATCTCCTCCTCGGAACTGCAAGAGGCATAGGCCGTGCTCTGGGCAAATACGGCGAAGGCGGCGCAAAGGCCCAGGGCGGTTTTGCTTGGCAGGGTAGTCTTCATGGCAATGTCCTCGCGGGTGAGCAGGCTGACGTTCCCGGTTGAGTAGCCCTGGCTGGGTAAAGTTCAGGCTATTCGCCCGGTGTGCTGAAGCCACAGCTGGCTCTAGCGCACGCGGTCGCGGCAGAACGGCTGCCGTGATGATCGATCGCGCAACGGCAGGTATCGGCTGGAACAGGCGCGTGGGGCATGGTTCAGGCGCTGCTGCCGCGCGTGGCTGTGCATTGGGTCGAACCTAAGCGGGTATGGGCGGGTCGGAGACTAAGAGGGCGGCATGCAATGGCGATATGCAATTGCGACATGCAATAAGGCCCTCGCGCTTGCCACTGGGATGAGCGCAACGCGAAATGGGAGAGGAAGAGATGGCTTATAACTGGGATCTGATCGAGCGTTTGCTGCATGAAGTGCAAAATTCCGCCGATAAAAATTTCGCGCCTCGTGAGTATGCCGGGGAGCTGGCGCAGGAGCTTGAGCGTGCAGGTGAGCACACCAACAACCTGGATGCGTTGAAAGTAGAGGCGACGGAGTACGAATCGCAATTGCTCGGCGCTGGCTTTATCGAGCCGCGGCCGGAAGACGAGGGAGGTAACGGCGAGAATTTCGTGCTGACCCAACGAGGCCTGCAGCTGCTCAGCATGATCGATAGCAGCATTCCCGGCGGCGAGCACTCCCGTGAGTTGCTCGACGAGCAGGGCACGGCGGCATTGGCACCTGAGGTGTTTGACGCGACGGCGGCCCGAGCCAATCTGGTTTAACGCCCCAGGGCAATTCCTGCTCACCGGCCAGGTCGTGGCCGGTTGGTCAGGGTTGCAGTTTTCCACTGCAGGCTCACCACTCGATATCGACTGACTTGGGTGGGAAGAGTCTGTGTGGCCTGGGCGACTCATGCGCAGTAATCGAGCTCAGTGATAGGGCAGTGCATAGCCACGCCATAGCCGGCTATGCTGGGCACTGGTCCTACCTGGGTATCGTTATGAAGTGGTTGTGGGTCTGTTGTTTGCTTTCATGCAGCTTGACGGTGTCGGCACAAGCCCTGCGCGTAGGCTTTGGCACGCACAAACCGCCTTATATCTTCGAGAATGAAGCCCGCGGGCTGGAGTACGACATCGTGATGATTGCCGCGCAACGCGGTGGGCTGGAGCCGGTGGCGTACTACGCGCCGATGGGGCGCTTGAATCTAATGCTGAGCAAGGACCAGATCGACGTTATTGCCACCACCAATGAGCGCAGTGGCGGCTCTATTTTTTACTCGGATGCCTATATCCGCTACCAGAATGTTGCCGTGGCCTTGCGCTCGCGCAACCTGGATATCCAGCGCATCAGTGACCTGGTTGGCTACTCGGTGAATGCCTTTCAACGCGCGCGCTTTCTTCTGGGCAGTGAGTACCAGGCCATGGCGGAAAACAACCCGCGCTACCGCGAGGAGGCGTTCCAGATTGCCCGTAACCGCATGCTCTACAGCGGCCGGGTGGATGTGGTGGTAACGGATATGCGCATCCTGCGTTACTTCAACCGTGAGGTGTACGCCCAGGTCGATGTGTCTCAGCCGCTGAGCCTGTATCCGGTTTTTGCGGCTACCGACTACAAGCTGGGTTGCCGCCAGCAGGCCCATTGCGAGCGCTTCAATCAGGGTTTGACGACGATTCGGGAAAATGGCGAGTACAGCGCCATCGAGCGCCGCTACGCCATGCACTGACGGCCCGGCCGTAATCTAAGGAAATGTTCGCAAGGCTGCAGGCGCGGCTGCGCCGATGCATGATTGGGTTTTGCTGCGTAACCGGATCGCACGAGGACATTGCCATGCCGCGCCTATCGCTGTTCGCCTACCTGTCACTGCTTATCGCCTGGCCATTGTCGTTGCTCGCCCAGACCACGGAATCTCCGGGCGAGCAGGGTGTGCTCAGCGTAACGGTATTGCTCAAAGACCTACAGAACCCATGGAGCATGGCCTTTCTGCCCGCACAACAGGGCCTGCTGATTACCGAACGGCCTGGGCGGCTGCGCCTGATGGATGCCCAGGGCGCGTTGTCCGCGCCGCTGAGCGGCGTGCCACAGGTGTATGCCCAGGGCCAGGGCGGTTTGCTCGACGTGGTGCTGTCGCCGGACTTCGCCCAGGATCGCTGGGTGTACCTGGCCTATGCCGAGGCGGGCGAGGATGGCCAGGCCGGTACGGCCGTTGGGCGTGGCCGGCTGGCCGCGGATAACAGCGGCCTGGAGGATTTCGCGGTGATCTTTCGCCAGCAGCCCAAGCTCTCCAGTGGCGCGCATTTCGGTGGGCGGCTGGTATTCGATGGTGATGGCTACCTGTTTATCACCCTGGGCGAGAACAACCAGCGCTCGACCGCCCAGGACCTCGACAAGCTGCAGGGCAAGGTAGTGCGCCTGCATGCCGATGGGCGCGTGCCAGCGGATAACCCCTTTGTCGGCCAAGCAGGTGCGCGGCAGGAAATCTGGTCCTACGGCCATCGCAACCCGCAAGGCGCGGCGCTCAATCCCCGGACCGGGCAGCTGTGGACCCATGAGCACGGCCCCCGCGGCGGCGATGAAATCAATATTCCCTTGGCCGGCAAAAACTATGGCTGGCCTCTGGCGACCCATGGGGTGAACTACTCCTTGCTGGCGATTCCTGAAGCACAGGGCAAGACGGTCGACGGCACCGAACCGCCCCTTCATGTCTGGGCCAAGTCGCCGGCGATCAGCGGCATGGCCTTCTATAACGCCGAACGCTTTGCCCCGTGGCAGGGCAATCTGTTTATCGGCGCGTTGGCTGGCCAGGCTTTGCTGCGTCTGCAGCTCGATGGCGACCGAGTGGTGCATGAAGAGCGCTTGCTGCAAGAGCGCAATGCGCGGATCCGCGATGTACGCCAAGGTCCGGATGGGTATCTCTATGTGCTGACGGACGCCGCCAATGGCCAGCTGCTGCGGCTGGGTTTGCAGGCACAGTGAGGCCTGGCGCGGGAGCGTAGATCAAGAGAAGGGGCGGAGCGGGGTGATGCGGGAGGGGGAACTAGCCAGCGCTTTGTCGCAGTTGAGCAAAGCGCTGTTTGGCCAGCTGCCAGCGGCTTATTTCTTGCCGATGGTGATCTGCTTAGTGGTGCCGTAAACCTGGCCGCTGACACCCTTGGCGATTTGCTGGATTTCACCGCCGGCTTTGATAAAAGCGGCGATTTGCGCGTCGATCGAAGCGCTGGTTTCAACGGCCGGGGCCGCCTTGGGTTTGCTGTTGGATGCTTTTACGCGCATGACGGCCATTAACCTATTTAAAAATTAATTTGGCCGCACATTGTACCCGAGATGCTTGACAATTGCTTGGTAAATAAATGCCGAATGACAATAAACGTACGCCGAGATATATCCGCAAGCTTTGAGTAACTCACTCAATAATTAACCAAGCCATTGTTTTATATGTAATAAAAATTCCGATGGCTGGTTTTAAGTCGCTGTTCTGAGCCGCTCCGGGCGCGTGTTTTTGCCAGCAACCGGCTGCCGATGCGCTGTACGTGGGCTGAGAAACCGGCGCGCAACTCGGGTAGAATGCCCGGCTGGAAACGAGGGTAGGGCATCATGGCTGTAATTGGACGAATGAATAGTTTGCAGGTCGTGAAGCACACCGACTTCGGCCTGTACCTGGACGGTGGCGCGGATGGCGAAATATTGCTGCCCAAGCGCTATATCCCGAGTGATACGCCGAGCGAAGTGGAAGACTGGCTAAATGTTTTCATTTATCTGGACAGCGACGACAAACTGATCGCCACCACGGAAACACCGAAAGTGCAGGTGGGTGAATTCGCCAGCCTGAAAGTGGTGGATATCAACCGGGTCGGTCTATTTCTCAACTGGGGCTTGCCGAAAGACCTGCTGTTACCCCATTCCGAAGAAAAGCGGCCGCTGCAGGTAGGTGATTACTGCGTGGTGCATGTCTTCCTCGACAAGCGCAGCCGGCGCATCACCGCCACGGCGCGGCTGGACCGCTACCTGGATGTGCTGCCGGCGAACTACAAGGTGGGCCAGGAAGTCGATCTGCTGGTGGTCGAAGCTACCGATATGGGCTTCAAGGCGATTATCAATGGCAAGCATTGGGGCCTGATCCACAAGAACGAACTGTTCAAGTTTGTCCGTGGCGGCATGCAGGAAAAAGGCTTTATCAAGGAAGTGCGCAGCGACGGCAAAATCAGCCTGAGCCTGCAACCGGTAGGCCAGGAAGCCGCCAGCAGCCTGGCCGAGCAGATCCTCAGCAAATTGCGCGAAGAGGGTGGCGTGCTCCACCTGAACGACAAGAGTTCGCCCGAAGCGATCACGGCGCTGTTTCGCGCCAGCAAGGGCAATTTCAAGAAGGCCATTGGCGGCCTGTACAAGCAGGGGCGCATCCTGATTCACGAAGACCGCATCGAGCTGGTCGACAAGTAGCGCCAGTGCCGTCGACCCAGCGCAGGTCGACGGCTACCTACTTCCGTTCAACATGGGGGCACCAGCAAAACCCGCTTGAACGTGCGCCGACTCCATTGAATACTGCCCAAGCCACGCGCCGTTGTAGCTCAGTTGGTAGAGCACGTCATTCGTAATGATGGGGTCGGGGGTTCGATTCCTCTCAACGGCACCAACTTTCCCCGTCGGTCGAGGTCGTCATGCCTGGATTCAGAGTTGCGCTAAGCCTGGGCACACTGTTGCTGGCAACTTCACTTCAGGCCGAACCCGAAACCCCGCCGAGTATCCGGGTCATCCCCAAGAGCTATATCAGCCCCGGTGCCAGTGGCAGCATCGGCACCTCCCAGCAGTTTGAAAGTTATGACCTGTATGGCGGGCAGCGCCTGCCGGGCGCTGGCCTGCGGCAGCAGCAAAACTACCAGGGCAGCCAGTCGGTGGAGAGCCGCGGGACTATCCGGCAAAGCATCGAATATCCGGGCGGCCTCAGGGTTGAACAATTCCCGGGGCAGGGCACTGAGTCCTACGAGCGCAGCCGTTAGGCCGCCACGGCGAACCCCCAGCGCAGTGCCAGAAATGCCAGCAGGCCCAGGGGGCCGAACATCAGGGTCAGCACATAGCAGGGCAGCAAGGCCCAGTGGCTGATGCCGGCGATGGCCCCTTCACTGCGGATATACAGGCCCACCATCAGATCGAACGCCAGGATATGCACCCAGGCGGCCAGCGCGGCGGTGGGTTGGCGCAACAGTGAGAGCACTCCGGCGAGGCTGAAGAAACCGGGTCTGCCGCTGCCCGGTTCGGGGCGTTGGCGCATGGCGGCAAACAGTAGCCAGCTATAGATAATGGCCAGCAGAATAACGCCAAGGCCCAGTACCAGTTCGTCGGTATAGGACCAGAACGGCAGGCAGACCAGCAACAGCCAAGCGCCGAGTGCGATCAGCGTAGTCAGTTTGAACAAGGGCTTCAGCGGGGCCATGGGCTGCTCTCGATATAACAGGGGGCAGCCCAGGGTAGCCCTCGCAGGCGAGGCTTAAACAACAAATCAGTCGCTGAATAGGGTGCCATTAGCCGTCATTGCTGCTTGCCCCATAGCTGTTCCAGGCGTTTGTCGCGGCCGCAGCCATTGCGGTAGTAGACGTAGCGCAGCGGATTGCGCTGGTAGTAATCCTGGTGATAGTCCTCGGCCGGGTAGAAGCGGGTGGCGGGCAGCACTTCGGTGACCACCGGGCCTGGCAGTTTGCCGGAGGCTTGCAGGGCGTTCCTGGAGGCTTCGGCCTGGGCTTGCTCCGCGGCATTGGCATAGAAGATGGCGCTGCGGTATTGCGGGCCGTGGTCGCAGAACTGGGCGTTTGGCGTGACCGGGTCGATGGTTGGCCAGAAGGCTTCCAGCAGTTTGGCGTAGTTGGTCTGGCTGGGATCGAAGCGCACCTGCACCGCTTCGATATGGCCGCTGGTACCCGCCGAGACCTGCTCGTAGCTGGGGTTGTCGAGATGCCCGCCGATATAGCCGGAGGTGGTTTCGAGTACCCCCGGCAGCTTGTCGAAGTCGGCCTCGGTGCACCAGAAGCAGCCTCCGGCAAAGATCGCCACGCCGCTGTTGCTCGCCGTGCTGGCATTGTCACTGGGCTTGGCGGGTTGCGGGGCCTGGGCCGCGCTGGGTTCGCAGGCTGCCAGCAGGCCGGCCAGCAACAGGGCGCTGCTGCGCAGCAGGGGTTTATGCCAGGTGGATGGGCTGCTCATGTTCAGCTCCGCAGTTCGGGCAGGCTTTCGCCCTGAGGAATAAAACGCAGGGCCACGCCGTTATTGCACCAGCGTTCGCCACGGGGTTTGGGGCCGTCGTCGAATACATGGCCCTGATGCCCGCCGCACCGCGCGCAGTGGTATTCGGTGCGGGGAAAGATCAGCTTGAAGTCGCGCTTCTGGCCCATATGGCCGGCTATCGGCTGGGTAAAGCTCGGCCAGCCGGTGCCGCTCTCGTATTTGTCCTGGCTATTGAACAGCGGCAGGTAACAGGCCGCGCAGATATAGGTGCCTTCGCGCTTCTCCTGATTCAGCGGGCTGCTGCCCGGGCGTTCAGTGTCTTCCTCGAATAGCACCGCATAGGCTTGCGGCGAAAGCAGTTCGCGCCAGGCGCTGTGGGGTTTGTCCAGGGCCTGCACGGTGGCCGCCGCGGCGATGGCTTCGGCCAGGCTGAGTGGGACCTGGCCGAGCAGGGGCAGGGCGGGCAGCAGGGCCAGGCCCTTGAGTAAGGCGCGTCTTTTCATGGCTGTCTCTCGCGTGATGTCTGAGCCAATAGACAGAGCAGCCTAGGCGTTGTTACAGCCGTAGCGGGACTTCATCATGGTGCCACTTGTAAGTAAGTATTAAATCCTGCGCAGGATCAGCTGATCGGTAGCTCGTGTTGACTGTGCGGCACATCGTCGTCATCGACGATAACGCAGTTGCGCCCGGCGTTCTTGGCGCGATAGAGGCGCTGGTCGGCGCGCTTGAGCATGCTTTCCCAGTGCTCGGAGGTGCGCAGGGTAGCTCCGCCGACCGACATGGTCACCGTGCCTCCCGGGCTTGTGAGGTGTTCCGCCAGCTGTTGCTGGAGGTGATGCGCGGCGGCCTGCAGCCCGGCTTTCGCGGTGTTGGGCAGAAGCAGGAGAAATTCTTCGCCGCCGAAGCGGAACAGCCGGTCTTCTTCGCGCGACGAGCGTTTGATCAGTTCGACAAAGTCCACCAGCACCTGGTCGCCGGCCTGATGGCCGAAGCTGTCGTTGATGCGCTTGAAGTGGTCCAGGTCCATCACCAGCACACCGTAGCTGTTGCCATGACGCCGGCGCATGGAGGCGGCGATGCGCAGTTCCTCGTTCATCGCCCGGCGGTTGCGTGCTCCGGTCAGGGGGTCCTGGATGGCCAGTTGCTGCAGCTGGTCGCGCTGGCTGCGGGTGCGGTAGGCGAAGATATAGGTCAGGGTGCTGGCCATCATGCTGGTGACCAGAAAGGAGATCATCTGGTAGTTGCTTTCGAAGACGCGCTCGGGATGCAGTTGCCCGTAACCGACCATGGTCACGAGCACCAGGGTGGTGGCGATCAGGGCCTTGCCCGGCGACACCATAAAGAAGTTGAAGAGAATCAGCGGATAGATCCAGAACAGCCCGTTCACCCCCAGGTTGATGGCGATCAGGGTTGCAGCGGTGGAGAAAATTGCGGCCAGGTAGATACCGGGCTTGACCGTGTCGCCGGTGCGCCAGGCGTAGAGCACGGCCAGTATGGTCGAGAGGACGATGGTGATGTCAGCGACGCCCACCAGGTAGTTCCCTGTGGCCAGTCGATAGACGGCATAGGGTGAAATACCGATCACGCCAAACAGCCCCATCAAGGTGATGATGGACAGCTGGAAGTCGTTACGCAGACGCCTGAGCAACCGCGGTATACGCATGTTTTTAGCCATTCTTGTCGTTTTTATGGGCCAAGCATGCAGAGCTTAGCCGGTATAAGGCAACTGTAAAAACAGGGTGGATGTGCCAGGTTTGCCGGCTATCTGCCCAGTGGGGCTCTAATCTGCGGTTTTGCTGGGCTTGCGCCACCCTCACGGACCATCGCCAGCAGGCTTTTGCTGCGCCGATAGCGGGCCAGTCGATCAGCCAAAGGCGCAGGCAGGACCGAGCAGTCGGCAAAACCCAAGCGCTGGTAGAAACCCTGCAACTGCGGCTGGCAGAACAGCCAGACCGGCTCGCCGCAGCCGTCGAGCGCCTGCTCGATCAGTTGCCGCGCCAAACCCTGGCGGCGTCGTGCCGGTGCCACCAGCAGGCTGGTCAGCCACTGGCCAGAAGCCACCGGACGTAGACAGAGGGCCGCGACGATCTCGCCTTGCTGGGCCACCCACAACTGATCGGCCTGACTGGCCCGCATAGGGCTGCGGTGGGCGCGGTAGAACTTGTTCGCGAGGGGCTTGAGCAGAGGGGGCAGGGCGCGAAAATGCAGATCGGTCATGGCTGGCTGCATGGGGTTGGCCGGGCGGTTTTGCAGTTTAGCGCCTTGGCCCTGGGAATAAACGCCCTGCCTGTGGCCGTCAGCCGCATGCTTGAGGCGGGTGGCGGTCTGCTGCGGGTGCTGGCCTGTCATGCCGGCAGGCGACGCCGCTCGGCGCTGATTTCCGGTAGATCCTGGCGGCGCATATACACCCGCAACGGTTCGCCGATATTCAGGCGGTCGTCGATATTCTGCTCGAATAGCAGCTGCAGGCGGCCCCGGTCGAGGTGCATCAGATTGCCTTCGTAGGCTCGCCAGACGAATTCGCAGGTGGGGGTGATGCTCTGTTCCAGTACATCGAGGCCGAAGGAATCTTCGGAGAAACGCACGATATGTCGACCGGTTTTGCCGTTAAATCCGACAAAACCCTGCAACTGATCGGCGGCGGCGCAGATGCTGGCGGAGGTGATGCTCATGGAAACCTCGTCGATAACGGTTGGCGGGGCGTACCCCAGGAAACAACCGTCATAGGCTAAGGCGTAGCGGGCGGCGCGCCTTGCTCAGGATCAATAAGCGGGCAGACAATCGCGCGGCAGGCCGTGGCCACCGCTCAGGGTCCGTGGGCTCAGTTCTGCCGGGGCGAGGAGAAGGCGCTGATCTTGCCGAAGGGCGCGCTGTGCATGCCGACCTTGACCGCCATCAGCGGCGAGTTGTTGACCCACACATCGTCGATCACGATGGTTTCGCCGAGGTCGTCGTTGTCCGCCGCTACCAGCAGGTAGTAGGTGCCGTCTTCCGGGGCTTCGCCTTCCCAGCTCAGGCTGATCTGGCCGACCACTGCCGAGGCGCGCGAGGGGTTGGCGGCGATCACCGTACCATAGGCATCCAGCAGCAGGGCGCGCGGCTTGAGTGCCAGCTTGTTGAAGCTGATGCAGGGTTTCTGGCACAGCGAATTGACATTGAGGCTGTAGGGCTCGCCCTTTTTCAGCTCCAGGGAAAATACCCGGTAGTTGGAAATCGAGCTGCCGAAGTCCAGGCGCGGTTCGTCGGCGCTGATCGGCCATTGCGGAGCCAGCAGGCCGGTGTCGAACGGCAGGGGGATGGCCTGGGTGTTGTGGATGGCTTCCAGGGTGGTCTTGGCCACCGGGCTGGTGCCGCTCTTGACCGCTTGCTGGTAAACCGCCTGCTGATTGCTGGCGCAGGCTGTCAGCAGTACGCAGGCAGCCAGGGTGAGAAACTTGTGCACGGTAAAACTCCTGTGTGACAACGTCCTTGTGTACACGCCGGGCGCTGGAGGCGCGGCGGCCGGCGATTCTACTCGCTTTGGCGGCTGCTGACTGTGATTGATGTCCCTGGTTCACAGCCTTCGGCAAGCGCGGCACCGCCCGGGAGGCAGTGGCTGCGCGCTTGTCGGGGTGTAGCGACTAGCCGGAAAGCCCGACATAGACGTTCTGCACGTCATCGTGGGCGTCGATGGCTTCGAGGAAGGCTTCAACTTCTTCGAGCTGCTCGGCGCTCAGGCCGGTCACCGGGTTTTTCGGGCGATAGCCCAGTTGCGCCGAGTGCACGGTAAAACCCTGTTCGGGCAGGGACCGGCACACGGCGTCCAGGTCGGTGAGTTCGGTGATAAACAGGGTATTGCCTTCGTCGGCGGGCTCGAAGTCCTGGGCTCCGGCTTCAATTGCCGCCAGTTCAGGGTCTGCGCCTTCATCCGAGGAGGCCTCGATCATGCCGACATGCTCGAAGTCCCAGGTCACTGAGCCGGATGCGCCCATTTGGCCCTTGCGGAACAGCACGCGAATCTCGGCCACGGTGCGGTTGACGTTGTCGGTCAGGCACTCGACGATCAGCGGCACCTGATGCGGCGCGAAGCCCTCATAGGTGGTGCGTTCGAAGTTGACGGTTTCGCCGCTCAGGCCGGCCCCTTTCTTGATCGCTCGCTCCAGAGTGTCCTTGGGCATCGATGCTTTTTTCGCCTGATGCACGGCCAGGCGCAGCTTGGGGTTCATATCCGGATCGGCACCGTTGCGTGCGGCGATCATGATTTCCTTGACCAGGCGGCCGAAAATCTTGCCCCTGGCGTTGGCGGCGGCTTCTTTAGGTTTGGCTTTCCACTGGGCGCCCATGCTGTTCTCTTGGTCTGTGCGGATGGAGGAGTTCGTCTGCCTGGCCGGGCGAGCGCCAGCCCTTGGGCTGAGCGGCGGCACAGTGGCCGGCGACGCATGCAGGGACGGATTTTAGTCCCTCCGGCGGCCGCTGGCACCCTGCAATTTTGCCGTACAGGTTTCGCATCGGTTGCAGTGCCGCGACTCTGTGCAACCAGGCGCTTGGGGCGCTGGTCTATTCTTAGACCAGACTCGCAAAAGGAGACTGACAATGCGCAAGGTCTTGATTGCATACGACGGCTCGGAACCGGCCAAGCGCGCCCTGGAATACGTGATCAACTTCGCCCGCGATCATGCCGCGACGCTGCATGTGTGCCTGCTCAATGTGCAGCAGGAGCCCATGCTCTATGGCGAGTACGTGACCGGCGAGATCATCAGCCAATTGCAGCAGTCGATGACTGCAGCGGCGGTTCAGGAGCTGGAATGGCCTGCGGATCAGTTGAAGGCCGCTGGCCTGGCCTGCACTACCTACACCGCGCTGGGCAATGTCGCCGAGCAGGTCGCCGCGCTGGTCCAGCAGCAAGGCTGCGACACGGTGGTGATGGGCACCCGTGGCCTGGGCAGCTTTACCGGCATGCTGCTGGGCTCGGTGGCTACGCGGGTGATCCATGAAGTCTCGGTGCCGGTGCTGCTGGTGAAATAGCCCGGCCGCAGATGAGCGTAGCCCCGGCAAATAAGGCTGTGATTGCCTACTGGCCGCAGCACGCTCTGGCCAGGCACTGTGCGGCCGGTTTGTTCCCTGACTGTATAGGCCCGTGCCCGGCAGCGCCTGCTCTAATGACGGCTTGCCTGTGCTGAGGGGGCCGCTATGTCGCCCAAGGATTTATTGCTGGCCCTGGTGGTGATAGTCGTCTGGGGCATGAATTTCGTGGTGATCAAGGTCGGCCTGGACGATATGCCGCCGATGCTGCTGGGCGCGCTGCGTTTTCTGTTGGCGGCCTTTCCGGCGATTCTGTTTATCAAGCGTCCGCAGATACCGCTGCGCTGGTGCTGCAGTCGCAGGCGTTCTTCACCCTGTTGTTCGCCGTGCTGCTGCTCGGCGAGCGCTTGCACCGGGCCAATCTGTTCGGCTTGCTGGTGGCCGCGGCGGGTTTGCTGCTGATCGGCCTGCAGGGCGACCGCATCATGACCCTGGCCGGCTTTGTGCTGACCATCGGCGCGGCGGCCATGTGGGCGCTGGGCAATATCATCACGCGCAAGCTTGGCAAAGTGAATCTGGTTGGCCTGGTGGTCTGGGGCAGCCTGATTCCGCCCTTGCCGTTTCTGGCGCTGTCCTGGCTGCTGGAGGGCCCAGAGGCGATGGAGAGTGCGCTGCGCGGGTTCGGCCTGAACTCGATCCTGGTGCTGATCTACCTGGCTTTTGGCGCGACTATTCTGGGCTATGGCCTGTGGAGCCGGCTGCTGTCGCGCTACCCGGCCAGCCAGGTGGCTCCCTTTTCGCTGCTGGTGCCGGTGGTCGGCTTGACCTCGGCGGCGCTGCTGCTCGATGAGCACCTGAGCGGCCTGCAACTGGTGGGGGCGTTACTGGTGATGTGCGGTCTGTTGCTGAACGTCTGTGGCGGTTGGTTATACGAGCGCCTACGCGTGGCCCGGGTACCGGGCTGATTCAGTCGCTCAGGCCGGGGTGATGCGGAAGTCCATCACCTCAGGCGGGCGGGGCCTTGGTCGCGATCCGTGGTTTTGCCTGGCTACGCGGGGGCGCGGTAAAAGCTCGCGGGCAAGGACTAGGCGCCCCCGCCGCTCCTACAAAAGCGCCTACCTCGGCCAACAGGTTATTGGCTTAGCGCTTGCCCATGGAACGGCGGGTACCGCTGGGGGCTGGGCCGATCTTTTTCTCGTGGGCGGACTTGTTGCCCTTCTGGTGCCAGGGTTGGTCGTCCTGCTTGGCGGAGGCGGCCTTGGCCGCGCCGAACAGCGACGCAAACCCTGCCTTTTTCGCGACCACCGGCTCGCTGCCGGTTGGCGGGGTGTCAGCCTGGGCGCTGGGCTGTGGGTCAGGCAATTGAGTGCTGGTCATGGAAGGTCTGCGGCTGCTGAGGTCATAAAGTGGGGCGCGAGTATACCCGTCTATTGGCCCGGGGCACCTGCTCAACCGCTGTGTGGTTTTGTGCGCCCGGCAGTCCGGCACCCCATCGCTCCGGCTGACGCATACAAAAAAGGCGCAGTGGTGGAAACCTCTGCGCCTTTTCTGGCTGTACCCCTTGGTTGCATGGCTTACGCCGGTTACCCCCTTCCGCCCTTAGGGGGAGAGGGGAGCCAACCGTGGTGCATAACCTGAACCTGGGCTGCGACCAAGGTCGTAAATCAGTCCTGGCGGCTGGTGACTTCCAGCAGGTGGTAGCCGAACTGGGTCTTGACCGGGCCCTGCACCACATTGATCGGTGCGCTGAATACCACGGTGTCGAACTCCTTGACCATCTGGCCCGGGCCGAACGAACCAAGGTCGCCGCCGCTGCGGCTGGACGGGCAGCTGGAGTTGTCTTTGGCCACCTGGGCAAAGTCGGCACCGCCTTCGATAGCGGCTTTCAGTTCGTTGCACTTGTCTTCGGTGGCAACCAGGATGTGACGGGCAGTGGCGCGGGCCATGGGAGTTTCTCCTTTGAAATAAGCGCTAAAGCCTACCGGAATCGGCCGGCTATTCAAGCGCCGGCGATGGACCGAGGGCGCTATCGGTGCCGAGCAGCGGGCGCTCGAGTGTTTCCGTCTGCGACAAACGTCTTAGGGCTTGCCTAAACCGGGGGGAAATGGCGTAGGCTGGTGCTGTCGCCTCGGGAGGCGACGCTATTCGCGAACGGTTGAAGAAGGAAAGCTTTATGCAAATCCAAGTTCACAGCGATAACCACATCGAAGGTAGCGCCCGTCTGGTTGAGTGGGTGAGTGCCAGTGTTGCCAGCAAGCTGGAACGCTTCGACGATGAATTGACCCGTGTCGTCGTTCACCTGCACGACGACAATGGCCAGAAGGCCGGCGCACAGGACAAGCGCTGCCAGATTGAGGCCAGGCCCAAAGGGCTGCAGCCGCTATCCGTTACTCACAAGGCCGAAACCCTTGAGCAGGCCATAGAGGGGGCTGCGGAAAAACTGCACCACGCCCTCGATCACCAGTTCGGCAAACTGCGCAGCAAGCGCGCCACCCCACTGCAGAGCGACGAGGCCGCGGATATCCCCGGTCAGGACGCGCTCCTGCATGAAGACTTCCTCGCCGAGCAACAGCTGCGCGCGTTGTAAGTCCACGCCCAGGGCAGCAGGTCATGACCTGCTGCCAACCCCTCCATTCTGTGCGCCCCGCAGGCTTGCCTGCGGGGCGCTTGCGTATGCGCGGCGCTTACAGATTGCTGTAGATCAGCTGCCCACCGGCCAGCAGCATCCCGAGCCGGGCAATCCGGTAGAACCACAGGTGATTGTGATTAACCCGCGACTCATTGGTCAGCAGAAAGAACACATTGATGTGTGGCCACATAACGCACCTTGTCCAACTGCTGCGGCAACAGATGCATCATCACTGGCGGGCCGCCGGCGTGGGCGACAAAGCTGGTGAAGCCGGCCAGGCTCGAGAGCAGGACACCGCGGGCAGGGCGAACAGCAGAAAATCGGGCAGGGTCATGGCCAGCGCTGCCGGCAAAGCGCGCAGGGTAGCAAGCGCCATGGACGCTCGTCCTGCGGATTCTTGCTGACGTGAGGCCGCGCCTTGGGTCGCTTGCACAGAACAATGGAGATCGACGCCCGGCTTGTTGTCTAAAACCACACTGTCGGACGTAAAGCGCCCGAGGGTCCATTCCAGGAGGCTTCGCCATGAATACCCTGACTATCGAGGGCTGGTGCAAACCCAACCCCGCGCAGAAATCCACCCCCTTGGGGCAGATCCAGTTCCACCTCAGCGAGAACGATCACGTGCGCCTGGAACAGGCCGAAGAGCGCCTGCAGAAAACCCATGAGGCCGAGCTGATGGTCGATGTCGATATGGCCACGCTGGAGTTGAGCATGCCGCCCGAGTGCGGGCCGCTGTCCGACTGCCGGTTTCGCGTCTACCTGAGCGAAGACTATCAGCGCGGCCAGTTCCATCTGGTCGGCCATCTGGCCAGCGATGGCAGTTTGATCTACACCAATGCGGTGATGGTCGATCAGCTGGGTTGATCAGCAGCAGCCCTGCGTGTGCCCACCGTATGTGCGGCACATGCCGGGCCGCTCTGGCTCGGGCTATTCCTGCAACCAGGCCTCTGCTTGCGCTTCCTCCATCGAATCGAAGGCCTTGATCGTCAGGCCCGGAATCAGCGAGCCCTCGATTGCGCTGACGCGCCTTACCCATTCCTGATCGGCCACCACTGCCACACGCTCGAAGCGGCGGATAAAGCGCAATAGCTGCGGGATACGCGACAGCTCGACGCCGATGGCCCCCAGGGTGGGAAATTCGAAGGTGCCGATGCGGTACATCATTCGGCCCTGCTCGATGCCTTCGGCGTGCTGGGTCAACTGATCGAGCGCGATACGCATGTCGATGCTGTCGAGTTTGCCGGCAAAGTCCACGTCAATGCGGTTTTCGCCGTTGCGGGTTACCTGAAACATAGCGATTCCTCCGTGGGGCTACCTGTCCACCATACGCCGCCTGGCCGCAACTGTTAATGCAAGGTGACCGCGGCGGCCTTGCCTGCGACGGCGGCAAGTCCGCATCATGGCGGCAATCAGTTTGAAGGAGGTGGTTATGGGCATCAGATCGTGCCTTGCAGGTCTTGCGACGTTGTTGTTCAGCCTGGGGGCCGTTGCGGCCGAGCAGGCGCAGCTGGTCGAGTCGATCAACCTGTACCGCAGCGAGGTGCAGCGCTGTGGCGAGCAGGCCTCCGCCGAGTTGCCGCCGCTGACGGCCGATCCGCGCCTGGTGCAACCGGTCGGCCGCTCGGGGGATTTGCAGCAGGCGATGAGTGCCGCGGGCTATCCGATGGTCAATGTGCAGGCCATCAGCCTGTCCGGCCCGCGCGATGCCGCGGCGGCGATGAAGGTGCTGCGCGAGAGCTTCTGCCAGGTGCTGCTGGACCCGCAGTTTGTCGATGTCGGGGTTAATCAACAGGACCGCGAGTGGCGCATTCTGCTGGCCAGGCCGCTGCTAACTGCGCGCTTGGGTGACTGGCAGGCGGAAGGGCAGAAGCTGCTCGCACAACTCAATACCGCGCGCAGCACTGCGCGCCAGTGCGGTAGCCAGTCCTTTGCGGCGGCCGCGCCGCTGGTGTGGAATGCCACCCTGGGCAGCACCGCCGAAGCCCACAGCCGGGCCATGGCCAACGGCAATTTCTTCGATCACCAGGACCCGGACGGTCGCACCCCCGGCGACCGTGCGGAACTGGCCGGCTACAGCGGCCAGCGCATTGGCGAAAACATCGCCGCCGGGCTGGATACCGCGAGTAAGGTGATCGACGGCTGGCTGGCCAGCCCCGGCCATTGCGCCAACCTGATGAGCCCACAATTCAGCGAACTGGGCGCGGCCTACGCCAACGACCCCAAGAGCGACGCGGGGATCTATTGGACGGCGGTGTTTGGCGCGCCGTAAGTCTGTCGGCGTCTGAACGTCCGTAGGGTGGAAAACCGCGAAGCGTTTTCCACCATTCCCGTTTATTCAATCACCCGCTCGCCACCCGCTATTTCCGTCAGGTCACCGCCCCAATCTGCCGGGTAGAGGCCCTGACGTACCGCCCGATGAAAACTTGAATAGGGCCAATCAAGCAACCGTTGCACATGGCCGTGCTTGATGGGATTTCCGTGGATGTAATCGATGTGCCGCTGGTAATCGAGGTCGTCGCGGATCAGGTGTTCCCAGTACCGCCGCTGCCATATGCCCCGCTCACCACGTTTGCGTTGGGTGGTGTTCAGCGTTTCGCTCTTGGGCAGGCGTTTGGCAAAGGCGAATTTGATGACCTTCCAGCGCAGTGCAAAGTTTGCGTCGCCCTCCGGAAGGGTCCATAGGCAATGCATATGCTCCGGAAGAACGACCCAGGCGTCGATATGAAAGGGATGGCGTTGTCGGGTTGCTCGGACTGTTGCGCGAAGCAAATCAATTTCACGCACCAATAAATCGCTGCTGCGGTCACGCAGGTTAACAGTGAAGAAGTAGCAGGCACCGGGGACACGAGCGCGGCGGTAGTCGGACATCGTGGCTCATCCTTGAGCGATGTGGGGATGGTGAAACCATGGTGGACAAGCTGCGCGTTGTCCACCCTACACATGGCCATTACTCCGTAGAAAACCGCGAAGCGGTTCCACGCGTGCTCGCTTAACCCAGCGCCAGCGCCAGATGCTGCTCATAGCGCGCGATATCGGCCTCGATGGCGGGGCGTTTCATCACGTCGACGCAGAGGAAGGTCGGCAGGGCGCTCATGCCGAGGAACTGGTTGGCCTTGTGGAAGGGCAGGTAGACGGCGTCCACGCCCTTGCCTTCGAAGAAGTCGTTGGGGTCGTCGAAGGCTTGTTGCGGGGCGTTCCAGGTCAGCGACAGCATGTACTGCTTGCCCTGGATCAGGCCGCCGCTGCCGTACTTCTGCGAGGTATCCGAGCGGGTGCGGCCGTCGCTGGCATAGAGGCTGCCGTGGCCTTCGGTGAAGACCTCGTCGAGGTACTTTTTCACCGTCCAGGGCGCGCCCATCCACCAGCCGGGCATTTGATAGATGATCACATCGGCCCAGAGGAACTTTGCCACCTCTTCGGCGATGTCGTAGCCGCTGTCGATATGGGTGTGCTTGAGGTCGAAGCCGGCGCGGTCGAGAAAGGCCAGTGCGGTGTCGTGCAGAGTGGTGTTGTAGCGGCCATCGGAATGGGCGAACTGTTTACCGCCGTTGAGCAGCAGGATGTTTTTCATGGCATGTGCCTCGGTGAAGTGATGGCGGCATGCTAGGGCGCGTGAGCGGCTGGAAACAGCCGCTCACGCGCAAATGACATGTGACTAAAAGGCATGAATAAGGCGGTTTTGGCTGTTGTAAGGTAAATAAACACTACCTATCAGGAGCCACCATGGCCGATACCTACGGATTTATCCTGCACACCCACACCCGGCCCAGGCTGTGTAAAAACGTTGGCATCGACCTTGCTGTGATTTGATGGATTCAAATCGGCGGGGGACGTCAATGAAGCGCTTTATCCAGGGAGAGCATCGAGGCCAAAGCACACTGCTTCCCGAGAGCCTGGATGACTATGTGGCGGACACCAACCCGGTGCGGGTGGTTGATGTTTTCGTCGATGAACTCGACCTTGGCCAACTGGGTTTCGAGGGTGTCGTCCCGGCTGAAACAGGTCGCCCCGCATACCATCCTGCCGACCTCCTGAAGATATACATCTACGGTTACCTCAATCGCATCCAGTCCAGTCGTCGTCTCGAACGAGAGGCTCAACGCAACGTCGAGTTGATGTGGCTGACCGGGCGTTTGATGCCGGACTTCAAGACCATCGCCAACTTCCGCAAGGATAACTGCAAGGCAATCCGCGGCGTCTGTCGGCAGTTCGTGGTGCTGTGTCAGCAGCTTGGTCTGTTCTCGGAAGCGCTGGTGGCCATCGATGGCAGCAAGTTCAAGGCGGTCAACAACCGCGACCGCAACTTCACCAGCGCCAAGCTTCAGCGGCGAATGGAGGAGATCGAGTCCAGCATCAACCGCTACCTGACTGCACTGGACACTGCAGATCGTCAGGAACCTGCCGTAGCGCAGGTCAAAGCCGAACGTCTCCACGACAAGATCGCGACCTTGAAAACTAAGCTGCAGGAGCTCAAGGAAATCGAGGTTCAGCTCAACGAAACACCGGATAAGCAGATCTCCCTGACCGATCCCGATGCCCGCTCAATGAAGACCCGGGGCACCGGAGTGGTTGGCTACAACGTACAGGCGGCGGTCGACGCGAAGCACCACCTGATCGTGACGCACGAGGTCACGAACGATGGGGCTGATCGTGACCAGCTGAGTTCCATGGCCAAGCAAGCGCGAGAGGCCATGGGTGTCGAGAAGCTCTCGGCGGTCGCAGAC
>NZ_DATKDZ010000028.1:0-158716 GCF_035512415.1 Pseudomonas sp.
ATCCTGCACCTGCTGTATGCGCGCTTCTTCCACAAGCTGATGCGCGACGAGGGCCTGCTGTCCTCCGACGAGCCGTTCAAGAACCTCCTGACCCAGGGCATGGTGGTGGCCGACACTTACTACCGCGTGCTGGAAAACGGCGGCAAGGACTGGTTCAACCCGGCCGACGTCGAGCTGGAGCGTGATGCCAAAGCCAAGGTCATCAGCGCCAAACTTAAAAGCGACGGTCTGCCGGTCGAGATCGGCGGTACCGAGAAGATGTCCAAGTCGAAGAACAACGGCGTCGACCCACAGTCGATGATCGATCAGTTCGGGGCTGACACCTGCCGCCTGTTTATGATGTTCGCCTCGCCGCCCGACATGAGCTGCGAATGGTCCGACGCCGGCGTTGAAGGCGCAAACCGCTTCCTGCGCCGCGTCTGGCGCCTGGCGCATAACCACGTCAGCCAGGGCACCGCAGGCGCACTTGACCTCGCCAGCCTGGATGACGAGCAGAAGGCCGTGCGCCGTGCGATTCATCTGGCGATCAAGCAATCCAGCTTCGATATTGGCCAACACCACAAATTCAACACCGCCATCGCCCAGGTGATGACCCTGATGAACGTGCTGGAAAAAGCCGCCCAGAAAACCGCGCAGGATCGCGCCCTGCTCCAGGAAGGTCTGGAAGCGGTAGCCCTGCTGCTGGCCCCGATCACTCCGCATATCAGCCATCAACTGTGGCTGGAACTGGGCCACGACGACGCGATCATCGACGCCCAGTGGCCGCAGGTCGATGAAGCGGCGCTGGTGCAGGACAGCCTGACCCTGGTAATTCAGGTCAACGGCAAACTGCGCGGGCAGATCGAAGTGCCGGCGAGCGCCAGCCGCGAGGAAATCGAGGCCGCCGCCCGCTCCAACGAAAACGTACTGCGCTTTACCGAAGGCCTGAGCATTCGCAAGGTCATCGTGGTGCCGGGCAAGCTGGTTAATATAGTCGCCAACTAAATTACGTACGGCGCGCCGCAAGACTCGCCAAGGGGATAACAAAGATGATCAAACGGAATCTGTTGGTAATTGGCCTGGCCACCCTGCTCGGCGCTTGCGGCTTTCAGTTGCGCGGCACCGGCAGCACGGCGGCAGACTTTGCCCTCGGCGAGCTGGCCGTAAGCGCGCGCAACGCCCATGGCGACACCGTGCAGGAACTGCGTGAAGTGCTGGAGAACAGTGGTGTGCGGGTCTTCCCGGGCGCTCAATACCAGTTGGTACTGAGCAACGAACAAGAGAACCGCCGCGCCGCCAGCTTCACCAGTTCGGCCCGTACCGCCGAATATGAGCTGACCAATACGCTCGAGTACGAGATTCGCGGCAGCAAGAACCTGCTGCTACTCAGCAACAAGCTGGAAGCCCAGAGCTACTACGCCCAGGATGGCAACAACCTGGTCGGCGGCGATCAGGAAGCCCAGCAGGCGCGCAGCGAAATGCGCCGCGAACTGATCCAGCAACTGGTGCAGCGCCTGCAGCAGGTCACCCCGCAGCAACTGGAACAACTGCAGCAGACCGCCGACGCCAAGGCTGAAGCCGAAGCGCAGGCTCTGGAAGCGGCGCGCCAGCAGCGTGCGGCGCAACCCCAGCAGTCGCCCGTGCAACTGCCGATCCCCGTCCAGTAAGCGCGCCGGGCCGCCTCAGGCGGTCCGTCTCGGCAATCCGATGAAGCGCTGCTAGCCATGAAACTCAACGCGGCACAACTGGGCAAACACCTGCAGGGCAACCTGGCACCGGTGTATGTGGTCAGTGGCGACGAACCCCTGCTCTGCCAGGAAGCCTGCGACGCCATCCGCAGCGCCACCCGTCAGCAGGGCTTCAGCGAGCGCCAGGTGTTCAACGCCGATGCAAGCTTCGACTGGGGCAACCTGCTGCAAGCCTGCGCCAGCATGTCGCTGTTCGCCGACAAACGCCTGCTGGAACTGCGCCTGCCCAGCGGCAAGCCCGGCGACAAGGGTGCAGCCGCCCTGCTCGAATACCTCAAGCGTCCCGCCGATGACACGGTGCTGCTGATCAGCCTGCCCAAGCTCGACGGCAGTGCGCAGAAGACCAAGTGGGGCAAGGCGCTGATCGACGGCGCAGACACCCAGTTCCTGCAGATCTGGCCGGTGGACGCCCACCAATTGCCGCAATGGATTCGCCAGCGCCTGGCCCAGGCCGGCCTCAGCGCCAGCGCGCCAGCCGTGGAGATGATCGCCGTGCGGGTGGAGGGCAACCTGTTGGCCGCCGCCCAGGAAATCGAAAAGCTCAAACTGCTGGCCGACGGCAGCCAGATCGATGTCGACACCGTGCATGCCGCGGTGGCCGACAGCGCCCGTTTCGATGTGTTCGGCCTGATCGACGCCATCCTCAATGGCGAAGCCGCCCACGCCCTGCGCATGCTCGACGGTCTGCGCGGCGAAGGCGTCGAGCCGCCGGTGATTCTCTGGGCCCTGGCCCGGGAGATCCGTCTGCTGGCCACTATCGCCCAGCAGTACAGCCAGGGCATCCCCTTGGACAAGGCGTTCAGCTCGGCGCGCCCGCCGGTCTGGGACAAACGTCGGCCGCTGGTCAGCAAGGCCCTGCAGCGCCTTTCCGCGGCACGCTGGGCCGCCCTGCTGCAGGACGCCCAGCATATCGACGCACAGATCAAGGGCCAGGCCGCAGGCGACCCATGGCGCGGCCTGAGCCTGCTAAGCCTGACCATGTGCGGTCAGCGGCTGGGGCTGGCCAGCGACAATAGCCTCTAGCACCGCCCGCTGGACATTTTTTAACCAGAAGCTCATCATCCTCTCGCCGCCCCCCTGCGGTCGCACATGAGGATAGAGCATGGCCAAGAAGCGCAAAGCGGCCCCGAACAAGGCCAAATCCCTGATCGCCCAACCCCTGTTCCGCTGTCGTCAGGAACAACCCGGCAAAGGCAAAGGCAGTTACCGCCGCGAAGCCTCCCAGCAAAACTGGGAGGCTTCATTCGTTCTGGCTGCCTGAAACTGCGCTACAACCCGCATATCGCCTCATTCATGCTAAGGTAGCGGCCTGCAAAATGTGCCGAGACCACCATGCCTTACCTGCTTCTTCGCGGCGTACTCCACACCGCCTCAGCCTGCATCTTCCTGCTCCTGACCGCTTGTGCCGAAGCCCCCGCACAGTCGCTCTCGACTGCATCGCCCCCTGCCCCCGCCCCTACCGCCACGGCCACTCCCAGCCCGGTAATTGCGGCCGTCAGCAGCCCGCTGTTGAGCTTCGAAGAATGGCGCAGCCTGCTGCGCAGTGATGCTATCGCTGCGGGCATCGACGCTGAGCTGTTCGACCGCACCTTCGCCGGCATTACCCTGGACCCGAATGTGGTCAAGTCCGACAGCAGCCAGCCGGAGTTCACCCGCCCCGTGTGGGAATACATCGACGGTGCCGTTTCCGTTTCGCGCATCGCCCAGGGCCGCCTGCTCAAGGCGCAGCATCGGCCGACCCTGAAAGCCATTCGCAGCACCTACGCCGTGGACCATGAAGTGCTGATCGCGATCTGGGGCATGGAAAGCAATTACGGCAGCAATATCGGCAGCCATAACGTCATCCGCTCTCTCGCCACCCTGGCCTATGACGGTCGTCGCCAGGTGTTCTGGCGCAGCCAGCTGCTGGCCGCGCTGCAGATCCTGCAAGCCGGCGACGGCCCAACCCAGGGGCTGATCGGCTCATGGGCGGGGGCCATGGGTCAGACCCAGTTTATGCCGACCACCTTCAATCAGCATGCCGTGGACTTTGACGGCGATGGCAAGCGCGACCTGTGGAATTCCGCCCCCGACGCCCTCGCTTCTGCCGCGCACTATCTGCAAGCTTCGGGCTGGGAAAACGGCCAACCCTGGGGCTTTGAAGTAAACCTGCCGCAGGGCTTCGATTACGCCCTGGCCGATCCGGAAGTACGCCGCAGCCTGGCGCAGTGGCGCACCCTGGGGATCAACCCGGTCAGAGCCATCGATGCCAATGAGCAGAGCCTGGCGACGCTGTTTCTGCCCGCAGGTCATCGCGGCCCGGCCTTTCTGCTGCTGAACAACTTCCGCAGCATCCTCAAGTACAACAACTCCACCGCCTATGCACTGGCCATCGGCCTGCTCAGCGACTCGCTGGATGGCAACCCGGGCGTGCAGGCTGCATGGCCGCGCAGCGACCGCCAACTGGGCCGCAGCGAGCGCATCGAACTGCAGGAACTGCTGACCAGCAAAGGCTACGAGCCAGGCCCGGCGGACGGCATCATCGGGGCCAATACGCGCAAGGCGGTACGCGCCTTCCAGCAGAGCCTGGGCCAACCTGCCGACGGCTATCCCAGCCATGAGCTGCTGCAGCAACTCAGATAAGCGCCCGCGCAGCGCCCCAACGCTGTGCGTCTGCCACCTGCGGTCCGCCTGGACCGCACGGCGCTAGCCAGACTGAACAGTCAGCTTCTGTGATAAACTGCGCGGCGGCCACAAGCCGCCTCGTCCACGGAGCCTCTAGCGGAGCCCAGATTGCCGATGTCCGATACCTCCCCGCCTAAAAACGTCGCCAGCGGCGAAAAATTCCGCACCACTCAGGGCATCACCGCGATCAAGGACGGACAGAAGCGCCGCGCCTCAAGCGAACCCCAGGTGTTTGAACCCAAGCCAAAATGGCTACGAGTCAAGGCACCCGGCGGCAGCCGTTTCGAAGCGGTCAAGCGCAATGTCGGCGAACACCGCCTGAGCACCGTGTGCCAGGAATCCCACTGCCCGAACATGGGCGAATGCTGGTCCAACGGCACCGCCACCATCATGCTGATGGGCTCGGTGTGCACCCGCGCCTGCCGCTTCTGCGCGGTGGATACCGGCAACCCCAATGGTTGGCTGGACCTGGAAGAGCCGCAGAACACCGCCAAGTCGGTGGAGCTGATGGCGCTGCGCTATATCGTGCTGACCTCGGTGGACCGCGACGACCTGGACGATGGCGGCGCTGCGCACTACGCCGCCTGCGTACGAGCGATCAAGGAGCGCACCCCGCAGGTGGTGGTGGAAGCCCTGACTCCGGACTTCGACGGCGACCTGCAGGCCATCGAGCGCGTAGTGGATTCCGGCCTTGAGGTATTCGCGCAGAACGTCGAGACGGTCAAGCGCCTGACCCATGAAGTGCGCGACCCCCGCGCCGGCTATGAGAAGACCCTGCGCGCGCTGGAACACGCCAAACGCCATCGTCCGGCGATGCTGACCAAGACCAGCCTGATGCTGGGCCTGGGCGAGACCGACGAGGAAATCATCGAGACTATGGATGACCTGCGCGCCATCGGCGTGGACATCCTCACCCTCGGCCAGTACCTGCAACCGACCCGCAATCACCTGGCGGTCAAGCGCTGGGTCAGCCCGGAAGAGTTCAACAAGTTCCGCGAAATCGGCCTGGCGAAGGGCTTTATGGAAGTCGCCGCCGGCCCGCTGGTACGCTCCAGCTACCGCGCCGACAAGGTGTTCGAGAAGAACAACCTGGGCCTGGCCGCCCCTGTACCCGTGCCGGGCCAGCAGGTCGACAGCAGCCTGATTCCGACCCTCAATCTGAGCTGATCGGGCCTTACAACGCCTGGCCCTGGGCTTTGCCTGGGGTCAGGCGTTTGTTTATCCACAATCAGGCCATTGAAAGGGGCTATGTCCCCGTACCCTGTTGCGCTCAGGCATCGCCACCCAGGTGTGGAGGCTGCTTCGTAGGGTGCGCCGTGTGCACCAACACCAACACCAACACAGGTGCAGTCACAGACGCCTGGTGCGCACCGATTGCAGGCCCCCTGCGTACGGAGGATAAGCCAAGGCTTAGCAGTCTATTGCGCCCTTCAGGGTCTGCTGCTCTGGATAGTCGAGGTGCTTGACCAACTGCTCACGCAGCCGCGCACTGACTTCGGAAAGCGCTATCGTCCCATCCACCTGATCGGCCAGCTGGGTCATGGCCATACCGGCATAACCGCAGGGGTTGATGCGCTGAAATGGCTGTAGGTCCATATCCACATTTAGCGCCAGGCCATGGAAGGAGCGGCCATTGCGGATGCGCAGCCCTAACGAGGCGATCTTCGCCCCATCCACATACACCCCTGGGGCATCCGGCTTGGCGTTAGCGTTGACGCCATAGCTGGCGAGCAGGTCGATCAGGCTGCGCTCGATCCGGCTGACCAGCTCACGCACGCCAATACCGCTGCGGCGCACATCCAGCAGCAGGTAAGCCACCAGTTGGCCAGGGCCGTGATAGGTCACTTGACCGCCGCGATCGACCTGCACCACCGGAATATCGCCCGGAAACAGCACATGCTCGGCCTTGCCGGCCTGGCCTTGGGTAAATACGGGAGAGTGTTCGAGCAGCCAGATTTCGTCAGGCGTATCCGCGCCACGGGTGTCGGTAAAGCGCTGCATCGCGTGCCAGGTAGGCTCGTAGTCGACCTGGCCCAGCTCACGAAAGCCCAGCGGCAGGCTCATCAGAGCACCATATGTACGATGCCGGTCGCGCGCAGGGCGCTATTGATATCGCGCAACTGGTCTTCACCGGTTGCCTCGATGTGCAACTGCACAGTGGTGTATTTGCCATTACTGCTCTGGCGCTCGGCCAGGGTACTGAGATCGACCTTGGCATATTTGCTAAGGATTTCGATCACCATGTCCTTGTAATTGGCACCACTGTCGCCAACCACCTTGATCGGGTAATCGGCGCAGGGGAATTCGATTTTGTGCGATTTGACGTCAGGTTGATTCATGGCAGTAACGGCCTCGTAAGCCGTGGCAACAACAACGCCCTTGCGGGTCGGCAGGGGCGTGCAGGTCACGCGATTAGTTGAACAAGCCGAAGAAGAACAGGCGAATGCTATCCCACAGACGGCGCATGAAACCACCCTCCTCGACGGCCTCCAGGGCCACCAAGTCGGCGCTGTGCACCACCTCGTCGCCCAGCTTGACCTCCACCTTGCCGATCACATCACCCACGGCGATTGGCGCAATCAGTTGGGGATTCAGGGTCATGCCGGCCTGGAGTTTTTCCAGCTGGCCTTTGGGCAGGGTCAGACTCAGGTCTTGCGCCAGGCCAGCCTTGAGCTGACGCGTGGTGCCTTTCCAGACCTGGGTCTGAGCCAGTTCCTGGCCTTGCTTGTAGAAGGTGCGGGTTTCAAAGAAACGGAAACCATAGGTCAGCAGCTTCTGGGTTTCAGCGGCGCGGGCCGACTCGCTGTCGGTACCGAACACCGAGGTGATCATGCGCGCACCATCACGTACGGCCGAAGCCACCAGGCAGTAACCGGCTTCCTGGGTATGACCGGTTTTCAGACCATCGACGGTCTTGTCGCGCCACAGCAGCAGGTTGCGGTTGCCCTGCTTGATGTTGTTCCAGAGGAACTCCTTCTGCGCGTAGATGGCGTAATGCGCCTGGTCTTCGTTGATGATGGCGCGCGCCAGAATGGCCATATCGCGGGCACTGGAATAGTGCTCCGGATGCGGCAGACCGGTGGCGTTCATAAAGTGGCTGTCGCTCATACCCAGACGCGCAGCGGTTTCGTTCATCATGTCGGCGAAGGCGTCTTCGCTACCGGCGATGTACTCGGCCAGGGCAATGCTGGCGTCGTTACCGGACTGAATGATTACGCCGTGCAGCAGGTCATCCACGCTGGCCTGGCTGTTCAGCGGCAGGAACATGGTGGAACCGCCGGAGGCTGCGCCACCGGTGCGCCAGGCGTGCTCGCTGATGGGCACCATATCCTGCTCGCCAATCTTGCCCTTGCGGATTTCCAGGGTGGCAATGTATGCAGTCATCAGTTTGGTCAGGCTGGCCGGCGGCAGACGCTGGTCGCCATTGTTCTCCAGCAGCACTTTGCCGCTGGCGGCGTCGAGCAGCACATAGGATTTGGCGGCCAGTTGCGGCGGTGCCGGAATCGCTTGCTGGTTGGCCCAGGCCGCTGGTGCGCCGAGCAGGAGAAGTGACAAGAAAACGCGTTGCGCAAAGCAGGTGATATTCATCCGTCTCTCTAGGTTGCTAATGGTCAAACAAGCCCCTAGGGGCCAATTCAGATGGCGCGCCCGGCAGCAGAGCTGCCTGCGGCGCATGAGTGCTTAGTCTTGTGGGCGGGCAATAAGTGCCGCCTTAATCCGCCCGGACCAGCGTCGGCTGGCCGAGATTGGCCATGCGCACGCTGTCCTGCAGCTGCTCAGCCTCGCCCGGGCTGTTCAGCGGCCCCAGCCTTACGCGGTGGAGAAGCTGCTGGTTGCGCGTCACTGAGCTGATGAACACCGGGGCAGCCACGGCCTCGCTCAGTTTCGCCCTGAGCAGCTCCGCAGCGTCCGGATTGGCGAAGGCTGCTACCTGGAGATACAGGCCAGAGGCTACGACTGAATCGTTTTTTTTTGCGTCGATCTGCACAGGCACCACGGCCGCGGCGTGCTGCTGCGGGGGCGGCGTGTACTGCTCGAAAGGCTGCACCACCGGCTGCGCCACGGTCTTGACCTGCGCAACCTGCTGCGGCTGGGCCAGGACCATGGGCACTGGCTGACCCTGCTGGGCCCACCACTCATGGGGGTCGATACCCTCAACCTTGACCCGCGCGGTGCCGCTCTCGGCATAGCCGAGCTTCTTGGCTGCAGCAAAGGACAGGTCGATGATGCGGTCGGAATAGAACGGCCCACGGTCGTTGACCCGCAGGATCGCGCTCTTACCGTTTTCCAGATTGGTCACCCGCACATAGCTGGGCAGCGGCAGGGTCTTGTGGGCGGCGGTCATGCCGTAGAGGTCATAGGTCTCGCCGTTGGCGGTGGCCTGACCATGGAACTTGGTGCCGTACCAGGACGCCGGGCCGGTCGCCTGATAGCGACGGGCATCCTGGATCGGGTAGTACTGCTTGCCGAATACTGTGTAGGGGCTGGCCTTGACCCGCCCGTAATGGGGCATGGGGGTCGCGTCGGGAATCCGCGAGACATCCACATCCCACCAGGGCGCGCCGTCCTTGTGTGGGCGGTTGAATTCGGACGGTCCGGAAAGTGCACCGCCAGGCTGCACCACCGGAGCCACCACCGGCTGCGGCGCACGACTGGACGAACAGCTGGCCAGGAGCAGCGCCAGGCTGCCCGCGGCGGCCAATTTAAAGGACAGACTCGACATCAATTATTACCCCGCGCATCGACCAGCAGCTCGGCCAGCTGGTTCACCGCCATTGCATACATGACACTGCGATTGTAGCGGGTGATCACGAAGAAGTTGGGCAAGCCCAGCCAGTACTCGTCGCCTTCAGCCCCTTCCAGACGGAAGGCCGTTACTGGCAACTCGTCGTTCAGCGGGTCGGCGCTGGTCCAGCCCAGGCCGCGCAGCTCACCGATATTCTTCACCGGGTCGAGGCCGACAGTGAGGCCTTGCTCGGCCTGCTCACCCGTGACGGTGGCGGCGCTGACCACAGGCTGCCCAGGCTGCCAGTGGTGATGCTTGAAGTAACTGGCAACGCTGCCGATGGCATCCACCGGGTTGGTCCAGATATTGATATGGCCATCGCCGTCAAAATCCACAGCGTAAGCACGGAAGCTGCTCGGCATAAATTGCGGCAGGCCCATGGCCCCGGCGTAGGATCCGGTCATTTTCAGCGGCTCGACCTGCTCTTCACGGGTCAGCAACAGGAACTCACGCAGCTCCTTGCGGAAGAATGGTGCGCGCGGCGGGTAGTCGAAGGCCAGCGTCGACAGCGCATCCATCACTCGCCAGCTGCCGGTATTGCCGCCGTAGAAGGTTTCCACACCAATGATCGCTACGATCACCTCTGGCGGCACACCGTACTCAGCCTCGGCGCGAGCCAGGGTTTCCTCGTGCTGCTGCCAGAACTCGACGCCTTTGCTGATGCGTTTGTCGGTGATAAAGATCGGCCGGTAATCCTTCCACGGCTTGGCCTTCTCCGCCGGACGCGAGATAGCATCGAGGATCGCCTGCTTACGTTCGACTTCGGCAAACAGCCCAACCAGTTGCTCGCCGGCAAAGCCATAGTCACGGGTCATTTCGCCGATAAATTCAGCCACCTGCGGCGACTGCTGATAATCCGCGGCCAGTGCGGGTTGAGCCACTGCGTACACCCCAGCCAACGCCAGCCAAGGTGCCGTACGTACCATCCAACCACGCGCGTTTTGCATTGAATTCATAATCCTAATCAAGCTTGCGTCATCCACTTACGGTGAGTGTGGATCGACATCAAAATTCCAAACCCTGCCAACAAGGTGATCAACGAAGTGCCGCCATAGCTGATAAAGGGCAATGGCACACCGACCACCGGCAACAGGCCGCTGACCATACCGATATTGACGAAGACATAAACGAAGAACGTCATGGTCAGCGCGCCGGCAAGCAGCTTACCGAACAGCGTCTGCGCTTGCACGGTAATCACCAGGCCGCGCGCGATCAACAGCAGATACACCAGCAGTAACAAACACACGCCGACCAGGCCGAACTCTTCAGCCAGCACCGCGATGATAAAGTCGGTGTGACTTTCCGGCAAAAAGTCCAGATGCGACTGGGTACCGGCAAGCCAGCCCTTGCCCCACACCCCGCCCGAACCGATGGCAGCCTTGGACTGGATGATATTCCAGCCACTGCCCAGCGGATCGCTTTCCGGATTGAGGAAGGTCAGCACCCGCTGCTTCTGGTACTCACGCAGTACGAAGAACCACATGCCGATGGCAATCGGCACCACAGCGGCCGCCGCGCCGATGATCCAGCGCCACTGCAGGCCTGCCATAAACAGCACGAAGAAACCGGAGGTGATGATCAGCAGCGAGGTGCCCAGGTCCGGCTGCAAAAGAATCAGCACAAAGGGAATGACGATCAGCGCCATGCTCACCACGATGTGCTTGAAGCGCGGCGGCAGGCTACGCCGAGCCAGGTACCAGGCGATGGTCGCCGGCATGATGATCTTCATGAATTCAGAGGGCTGAAAGCGGATCACCCCGGGAATATTGATCCAGCGCGTCGCGCCCATCGCGTTGTGGCCCATCACGTCTACCGCCACCAGCAGGCCCACCCCGGCGAGGTAGGCCAGGGGCACCCAGCGCGCCATAAAGCGCGGTTCGAACTGGGCGATGATAAACATACCGACGAGACCGATGCCGAAGGAGCTGGCCTGCTTGACCAGCAACTCGATGTTCTTGCCACTGGCCGAATAGAGAATAAACAGGCTACCTGTGGCCAGCACCAGCAGCAGGAGCAGGAGAATGCCGTCGACATGTACGCGCTGCAGCAGGCTGGCACGCCTGCGCATCAGGTCCTCGGTGGACAGGTTGCGGTCAAAATTGCTGTTCATCGCGGGCTCACCTTGGCTGCCACAGGCGGAGCAAACTCGGCCTTGAGTTGGCCATTGTCGTCCAGCAGCCAGGCATCCATCACCTGTTTGACCACCGGCGCGGCCACGCCGGAACCGGATTCGCCATTTTCCACCATCACCGATACGGCGATTTGCGGATTGTCTGCCGGGGCGAAGGCGACGAACAGGGCGTGGTCGCGATGGCGCTCCTGGACCTTGTTGCGGTCGTACTTCTCGCCCTGCTTGATCGCCACCACCTGGGCGGTACCGCTCTTGCCGGCGATGCGATAGACCGAACTGTCGCCGACCTTGCGCGCAGTGCCACGTGGGCCGTGCATGACCTGCTCCATGCCGAAACGGCCGCTGTCCCAATAGGACGGATCGCGCAGCACGATATCCGGCAGCGGGTCTTTATCCACCGGGATCGCGCCCTGGATGCTCTTGGCCAGGTGCGGGCGAATCCACTTGCCGCGGGTGGCCATCAGCGCGGTGGCCTGGGCCAGTTGCAGTGGCGTGGTCTGCATGTAGCCCTGACCGATACCGAGAATCAGCGTTTCGCCCGGGTACCAGGCCTGACGATAGCGCGCCCGCTTCCACTCGCGCGACGGCATCAGGCCAGCGGTTTCTTCGAACATATCCAGGGAGACCCGCTGGCCGAGGCCAAAACGGGTCATGTACTCGTGCATGCGGTCGATGCCCATCTTGTGGGCCAGGGAATAGAAATAGGTGTCGTTGGAACGGGAAATCGCCAGTTCCATATCCACCCAGCCGTCGCCGTTGCGGTTCCAGTTGCGGTATTTATGGCTGTGGTTGGGCAACTGATAGAAGCCGGGATCGAATACCCGGGTCGAAGGCGTCAACACCCCGGCGTCCAGGGCGGCCACCGCCATCATCGGTTTGATAGTCGAGCCGGGCGGATAGAGGCCACGCAGAACCCGGTTGTACAGCGGCCGGTCGATGGAGTCGCGCAGGTCGGCATAGGCCTTGAAACCGATGCCGGTAACAAAGGGGTTGGGGTCGAAACTCGGTTGACTGACCATCGCCAGCACTTCGCCAGTCTGTGGCTGAATCGCCACGATGGCCCCGCGACGGCCAGCCAGAGCGGCCTCGGCGGCCTCCTGCAGGCGTACGTCGAGGCTTAGCACGATGTCCTTGCCTGGCAGCGGGTCGGTGCGTTTGAGCACTCGCAGCACCCGACCACGGGCGTTGGTTTCGACTTCCTCGTAGCCTACTTCGCCGTGCAACTCGTCCTCATAGAAGCGTTCGATACCGGTCTTGCCGATATGGTGGGTGCCGCTGTAGGAGATCTTGTCGAGCTTCTGCAACTCGGCTTCGTTGATTCGCCCGACATAGCCCACCGAATGGGCGAAATGCTCGCCCTGCGGGTAATGCCGCACCAGTTGCGCCACCACCTCAACCCCCGGCAGGCGGAACTGGTTGATCGCGACTCGGGCAATCTGCTCCTCGGAGAGCTCAAACAGCACTGGCACCGGTTCGAAGGGGCGACGCCCCTGGCGTACGCGCCGCTCGAACAGCGCGCGCTCGTCGCCGCTCAGCTCCAGCACCTCGACAATCACGTCCAGCACCTGCGCCCAGTCGCCGGCACGTTCGCGGGTCAGGGTCAGGCTAAAGCTGGGGCGGTTGTCGGCGATGATCACGCCGTTGCGATCGAAGATCAGCCCGCGGGTCGGCGGCAGCGGCTGCACATGGATACGGTTGTTTTCCGCCAGGGTGCTGTGGTGTTCGTACTGCACCACCTGCAGGTAGTACATGCGCGCGACCAGCACGGCGGTCAGTAGCAAAAACAACGCAGCACCGACCAGCGTCCGCCGACGAATCAGGCGAGCGTCTTTTTCATGGTCCTTCAGGCGAATGGGCTGCGGCATCGATGACTGCTGATTACTGGCTGATTATTTGTGATAGGGGTGGCCAGACAGAACTGTCCAGGCCCGATAAACCTGCTCGCCAATCAGAATCCGCACCAACGGGTGCGGCAGGGTCAGGGGCGACAGCGACCAGCGTTGTTCGCTACGCGCTTGCACCTCAGGTGCCAGCCCTTCCGGGCCGCCGACCATCAGGTTGACGGTGCGCGCATCCAGGCGCCACTTGTCCAGCTCGACCGCCAACTGCTCGGTGCTCCAGGGTCGCCCTTCGACTTCCAGGGTCACAATGCGTTCCCCGGGTGCGACCTTGGCCAGCATGGCCTCGCCTTCCTGGCGGATCATCCGCGCCACATCGGCATTCTTGCCGCGGGTGGTCAGGGGAATTTCCACCAGCTCCAGGGACAGCTCGCTGGGCATGCGCTTGGCATATTCCTGCCAACCTTCTGCCACCCAGCGCGGCATCCGCGAGCCAACGGCGATCAGTTTGATCCGCACCGCTGCGCGTCCTTATTCCTGCTCGGGGCCGGTTTCGGCGCTGAACTGCGCACGGCTCTGCTCGGCACCCTGCCACAGACGCTCGAGGTCATAGAACTGACGCGCTGTCGGCAGCATCACGTGGACGACGATATCGCCGAGGTCGAGCAGTGCCCACTCGCCGGTATCCATGCCTTCGGTACCGATCGGGCGCACGCCCTGTTCCTTGACCTTCTCCAGCACGTTGTCGACCAGCGACTTGACGTGACGGCTGGAGGTGCCGCTGGCGATCAGCATAAAGTCGGTGATGCTGGTCTTGCCGCGCACATCGATGGTGGTGATGTCCTGCGCCTTGATTTCTTCCAGGGCAGCGATGGCCAGTTTGACCAGATCTTCGCTCAACATTTTTGCCTTTGTCATAAGTAGCTCGTTTGCCTCGTGTTCAATTCGCGTCACGGTAAAGGCCGTGGGCATGGATATAGGCCAGCACCGTGTCGGGCACCAGATAACGCACCGACTTTCCGCTCGCCAACAATGAGCGGATCTGGGTAGCGGACACCGCCAGGGGCGTCTGCCAGATAAAGGAAATCTGCCCCGCCGGCCCCTCCAGGGCCAACGGGTCGCTAATACTGCGCGCCGCCAGCAGGTTGCGCAGGCTTTCCGGCGCATCGCTGTCGGCATCCGGGCGCTGCAACACCAGAATATGGCAGTGCTGCAATAACTCGTCCCAGCGGTGCCAACCGGGCAGGCCGCAGAAGGCATCCCAGCCAAGGATCAGAAACAGCTGATCCTCTGCAGCCAACTCCGCGCGCAACGACTCCAGGGTGTCGATGCTGTAGGACGGCTTGTCGCGCTTGAGTTCGCGATCGTCCACCCGCAGCGGCGACACCCCGGCAACCGCCAGCTCGACCATGGCCAGGCGGTCGACGGCACGCACCTGCGGCTCGCCGCGATGCGGTGGCCGCGCACTGGGAATCAGGCGCAGCTCGTCGAGCGCCATCAACTCGGCGACTTCCACGGCGCTGCGCAAATGACCGATATGCACCGGGTCAAAGGTTCCGCCCAGCATGCCGATGCGTCGGGCGTCGCTACGTCGGGCGTCGCTACGCCTGGCCACTGTTATAGGGTCTGCCCGCGCAGCTGGCCGTCGCCGATCACCACATACTTCTCGCAGGTCAGGCCCTCCAGGCCGACCGGGCCGCGGGCGTGCAGCTTGTCGGTGGAGATGCCGATCTCCGCGCCCAGGCCATACTCGAAGCCGTCGGCAAAACAGGTCGGGGTATTGAGCATCACTGAGCTGGAGTCCACTTCGGCGAGGAAGCGCCGGGCGCGGCCCTGGTGTTCGGTGACGATGGCATCTGTATGGTGCGAACCGTAGTGATTGATGTGTTCGATTGCCTGCTCCAGGCCATCGACCACGCGAATCGACAGGATCGCGTCCAGGTATTCGGTGTTCCAGTCGTCTTCTGTTGCCGGCTTGGCTTCGATCAGCGCACAGGTGCGCTCGCAGCCGCGCAGCTCGACGCCCTTGTCGACAAACAGTTGCGCCATACCCGGGAGAAACTGCGCGGCGATGGCCTGGTCGACCAGCAGGGTCTCCATGGCCCCGCAGATGCCGTAGCGGTAGGTCTTGGCATTGAAGGCAATCGCCTGGGCCTTGCCCAACTCGGCCAGGGCATCGACATAGACGTGGCAGATGCCGTCCAGGTGCTTGATCACCGGCACCCGGGCGTCACGGCTGATGCGCTCGATCAGGCCCTTGCCGCCGCGCGGCACTATCACGTCGACGAACTCCGGCATGCTGATCAGTGCGCCCACCGCGGCGCGGTCGGTGGTTTCCACCACCTGCACCGCCGCCGCCGGCAGCCCGGCCTCGGCCAGACCACGTTGAATGCAGGCGGCAATCGCGCGATTGGAGTGGATGGCCTCGGAACCGCCGCGCAGGATGGTGGCGTTACCCGACTTCAGGCACAGGCTGGCGGCGTCGATGGTCACATTGGGCCGCGACTCGTAGATGATGCCGATCACACCGAGCGGCACGCGCATCTTGCCCACCTGAATTCCCGACGGGCGGTAGCTCATATCGCGGATCGCGCCCACCGGGTCGGGCAGACCGGCGACCTGACGCAGGCCTTCGATCATGCCGTCGATGCGTGCCGGGGTCAGGGCCAGGCGGTCGAGCAGGGCCGGCTCCAGGCCGCTGGCGCGACCGGCGGCGAGGTCCTGTTCATTGGCAGCGGTCAGTTCGGCGCGCGCCGCGTCCAGCGCACTGGCAGCGGCCTGCAGGGCACGGTTCTTCTGCGCGGTACTGGCACTGGCCACCACGCGCGAAGCTTGGCGAGCGGCCTGTCCCAGGCGGGTCATATAGTCGAGCACGGACTCAGTCATGGGCAACGAAGGTCTGGCAGCTGGAAAAAGTCGCTGAGTATATACGCTCGCGCAGCCTCCCGCCCAGCGCTGCCGGGAGCCCGCCGCGCTTAATCGAGCAGCGCTGACAAGTGGTAAACAGCCTGTCCGCCCGCCCCTGCGGTAACGCCGCCCGGCCACGGCCGCCCTGGCATCGCGAGAAACAGTGACACCTGGCTCACTCAGCCGCCCGAAGGTTAGGTAAACAAAAACCGCCCGAATGTTTACCTTGCAGGAAAACCAGCACAGACGGCTATGCGCCGGGGTGAGAGAGCCATGCACTACCGTACCGATTACAACCCTGCATTACTGACCACCGCCCCCCGGGTGCTGCAGCTGGGTGATTGGTGCCTGCACTACCAGGCCTACGCCAGCCGCAGCAACGACCGGCGCGCGCCCGTGCTGCTGCTGGGCGGGGCCTTTCAGAGCTTTCGCTCGTTCGCCAGTGAAGTCGCCGAGCTGCTCGGCGATCACCCGGTGATCCTCCTCGACCTGCCCAGCCAGGGCGGCAATCTGCAGCTAGTGCCAGAACTGAGCCTGGAACAGCTCGCCGACTTGATCGCCGCCTTTGCCGATGAACTGCAATTACCGCCGCTGATGCCGATAGGCCTGTCCTACGGCTCCGCCCTGGCCGCCCTGTTCGCCGCACGCCACCCCCGCCACTGCGCCCGCCTGCTGCTCGCCGGCATCACCGCCTTTGGCCGCCCCGGTGCCCGCCTGCTGCTGCAAGAGGGCCTGGCGCTGCTCGCCGAGGGCAACAACCAAGCCTTTGCCCATGGTGCCCTGACCGGCCTGCTCAACCCGCTGCGCCTGCAGCAGACTGGCGTTGGCGCGGTGTTTCGCAAGGCCCTGCTGCGGCAAATCCAGCGTTTGTCGCCCGCTGATGTGGAACGCTACCGGCAGAACAGCCAGCGCCTGCTGGACTTCCAGGGCTTCCGCCAGCACCCGACCTGCCCGACCCTGGTTCTGGCCGGCGAATACGACCATTTCACCCAGCCCTGGGAACACGCCCAGTTCGCCGCGGATTGCGCCAGCGCCAGCTGCGCCCTGATCCACAATGCCGACCACCTGGCCCAGTTCGAACAGCGCGCCGCCTGCGCTGGCCTGTATAGCCCGTTTCTGCGCGGCGAAGCGCTGCCCCAGCACAGCCCGGGCAGCAGCCTGCTGGCGCGCGGGCAGCTGCGTCAGCTGGAAAGACGCCACGAACCGCGCCAGGCACCCAGCCATCGCCAGGCCCGCCTGCGCCATATCGAGGGCGGCGAGTGGACGGTGGACGTACGCGAACTGGGCTTTTTCGGCGGCCTGCTGCGCGGCGACCTGCCCCAGGAGCTGGCACCGCGCGGCTGGCAACTGCTGCACAAGGACCTGCCGGCGCAACCCCTGCTGCCGCTGCGCCATGACGCGAACGGCCTGGCCTTTGTCTTCCCCCACAGCGACCAGCAGGCCAGCCAGGCCATGGTCGAGCAGTTCCAGCCCCACGGCCTGCCCGCTGCGGCCTGCGCCTGAAAGTTCAACAGATAGGGCGCGCCGCGCGCACCGGGGTCGACCGCAGGCTCCGGTCAAAACCCTAACAGTGAGAAATGGCTAGCTAAACCTGGCAACGCAGATAGTTTTTCAGCAACAGCCCCAAGCCGGCGCGCTTCAGGTGCGCGCTTCGATCACCCGGACCAACCCCTCGTTCTTGCTCGGCGGCAGCCCTAGCGCCAGGGCCGTGCGACTCGGGTCGAAGACCTCGACCGAGGTGAAACCACAACGGCTAAAACCTTCCACTATGGCTGCCTCATTGCGGTAATGCAGCGGGTAGCTGCCACGGGTCAGCCGGCCGACCAGGCCCACGCCCAAGCGTAACTGGCGGTAGCGCGGGTGCTCGCGTAGATCCGGGTACAGCTCGGTCAGGTAGGTGGCCTGGGGAAACTGGCGCAGCTGGTCGGCCAGGCGCGCCCAGAACGACTCGATCAGCGACAGTTCGAAATAATTCACCAGCCCCTCGGTAATCACCACCACCGGCTGGCTGCGATCCAGCTCGGCGAACAGACTGGCCAGGCATTGATTGCCGTCCGCAGCCAGAATGTCCACCGCGCGCACCCGATGCCGGGCACCCAGCCAGCCCTGGGCCTGCAGCAACTGCTGCTTGCGCGCAGCCATCAGCGGCAGATCAGCCTCCAGGTAGCGCAACTGCGGGTAGCGCGCGGTAAAGCGCCGCCCGCGCGGCGACAGGCCGCAAGCGATCTCCACCACCTGACAAACGCCGCCGTGCTCGATTGCCGCGGTCAGCTGCGCGTCGATCTGCAGATGCCGCTGCAGCAGAAACTGCTCGAGATCCAGGTCGAACCCCACCCGCGCGCCCCAGGTAATAGGAGCCAGCAGACCATGCACAAAACGCCCGAAACCGGTCACGAATGCCGGCTCCGCCAGGCGATGGCGGTACCAAACGTAACCGGTGTAATGGGCGCTGGGACTGATATGGGCGCTACTGGCACGTTCAGACATGGTTCAGGCTCTTATTGTTATGATCGCCTGAGCCTATGCCCTGCCGCCCACCAGTGACACCGGATGCCACACGAACCCAACCTTAGTTTGCCCTGGCCCCACGGCCGCACGCTGGACAATGCCTTCTTCGACCGCGATGCGCGCCTGCTCGCCCGCGAACTGCTCGGCAAGGTGATCCGCCACAAGCACGGTGAACGCTGGCTGAGCGTACGAATCATCGAGACCGAAGCCTATTACCTCGCAGAAAAAGGCAGCCACGCCTCCCTCGGCTACACCCACAACCGGCGGGCATTGTTCGCCGATGGCGGACATATCTATATGTACTACGCACGCGGCGGCGACTCGCTGAACTTCAGCGCCCAGGGGCCCGGTAACGCGGTGCTGATCAAGTCCGCCCTACCTTGGCTGGACGCCCACTCGGATGACGCCAGCCTGGCGCAGATGCAGGCCAACAACCCGGACGCCCAGGGCCGTGCACGACCCGCGGAAAAACTCTGCGCAGGCCAAACCCTGCTGTGCCGAGCCATGGGCCTGAAAGTGCCGCACTGGAACAGCCAGCGCTTCGACCCCGAGCGCCTGTTTGTCGAGGACTTGGGCATCCGCCCCACACAGGTGGTGCAATGCACGCGCCTGGGCATCCCCCATGGACGCGATGAACAGCTGCCCTACCGTTTCGTCGACGCCGACCTGGCCCGTTACTGCACACGCAATCCGCTGCGCCGCGGGCAGGTCGCCGGCCGTGACTTCCACCTCCTCAACCCCCAGGACGCATCGCTATGAGCCAATGGTTCGACAGCCTGAACCTATGGCTCGGCAGCAACCCGCAATGGCTAGGCCTGGCGATCTTCCTGATCGCCTGCATCGAGTGCCTGGCGATTGTCGGCATCCTGGTGCCTGGCGTGGCCCTGCTGTTCGGTGTCGCCGTGCTGGCCGGCAGCGGCACCCTGAGCCTCGGCGAAACCCTGTTGCTGGCTTATTGCGGCGGTGTGCTGGGCGATTGCCTGTCCTACGCCTGCGGGCGTTACTTCCACCAGGATATTCGCCGCCTGCCCGGGCTGCGCCACAACCCGCAGTGGCTGGCCGGGGCCCACGGCTACTTTCAGCGCTACGGTGTCGCCAGCCTGCTGGTGGGGCGCTTTATCGGCCCACTCAGGCCCATGCTGCCGATGGTCGCTGGCATGTTCGACATGCCGGCGGGGCGCTTTATCCTGGTCAGCCTGCTGGCCTCGGCCGGCTGGGCCGTCGCCTACCTGCTGCCCGGCTGGGCCACCGGTGCCGCGCTGCGCCTGCCGCTGCCACCGGGTTTCTGGCCGCAGGCCGCGGCCATCGGCGGCGCACTGGCCCTGGGCATTGCCCTGAGCTGCCACAGCAGCCTGAGCGACAAGCGCCATGCCAGCCTGCTCGCCGCCGTCTGCAGCCTGCTGTTATTGCTTGGCCTGATGCTCGGCTGGCCGCACCTGAGCCAACTCGACCAGGGTTTGCTGGCCCTGATCCAGGCGCAGCGCAGCGCAGCGCTGGACGGCCCGATGGTGCTGATCACTCGCCTCGGCGACTTCAACACCCAGCTGGCCGCCGCCGCGCTGCTGTGCCTGCTGTTGCTGCTCAGCCGTCAGTGGCGAGCGCTGAGCTTTGCCTTCCTCGCGCTGCTCGGCACGGCACTGGCCAATGGCACGCTGAAGACCTTCTTCGCCCGCAGCCGACCCGAAGTGCTGCTGGAGCCGCTGAACAGCTTCAGCTTCCCCAGCGGCCACAGCTCCGCGGCCTTTGCCTTCTGTCTGGTGCTGGCGCTGCTGGCCGGTCGCGGCCAGCCGCCGCGCATGCGTCTGGCCTGGTTGCTGTTGAGCAGCCTACCGGCGCTGGCCATCGCCGGTTCGCGAATCTATCTGGGCGTGCATTGGCCCAGCGATATCCTCGCCGGGGCCGTGCTGGCCGCCAGTTTCTGCGCCCTGAGCCTGACCCTGGTGGAATGGCGCACGCCGCTGCCGGCGCTACCGGCCAGGCTCTGGTGGCTGCTGTTGCCGGCCTGCCTGGGCCTGCTCGGCAGCATCGCCACCTGGCAGTGGTCGGCCGGGCTGTTGCGCTACGCCTACTGAGTCGCGCCCGCCTGGCCCTGCAACTGCTCCAGCAACTCATGCAACAGGTCGAGCCGCTGCAGCGGCTGATCCAGCGCCAGCAGCTGCAGCTTCTGCTCGGCCTCCAGCGGCAACAGATAGGCCAGCTGATTGGCCAGCGAGGCCTGCCCGACGGGTTCGGCCTGCATGCCCAGGGAGGCCACCATGGGGTGCTCGCTCAGGGCACCGAGCAAGGCGGCTAGATCCGCATGTTCGCCCAGCAGCGGCTGCTCGTCCTCGTCCGCCAGCCACTCGACCTCGGCGACCGTGAGCTGGTCGGGCAGCACCTGGGCACGCAGCACCCGCAAGCGCCGCCCGCCTTCCACGCGAATGCCCAGCAGGCCATTGGGCAGCTGCTGGAAATCGCGAATCAGCGCCTCGCAGCCGATCGCCGCAAACTGCCCGGCCGCCTCGCCCACCTCGACACCATCGATAATGCAGACCACGCCAAAGCCCTCGCCCTGCTTCATGCAGCGGCTGATCATGTCCAGATAGCGCGCTTCGAAGATCTGCAAATCCAGCGTACAGCCGGGAAACAGCACGGTATTGAGCGGGAACAGGGGTAGCGCCATGGTTGCCTCCTTTAGAGCAGAAAAAGAATTGCCAGCGGCAGCAAAACCGCGGTAAACACGCCCATCAGGCTCATCGCCAGGGCCGCAAAAGCCCCGCACTCTTCGCTTTCCTGCAGGGCCCGGGCGGTACCCACGGCGTGGGCCGTCAGCCCCAACGCCATGCCCAGCGCGGCCTGATGATGGACGCCGCAGCGTTTGAGCAGCGAGGGCCCGACTATTGCGCCAATCACCCCGGTAATCATCACGAACACCGCCGCCAGTGCGGCGATGCCGCCAATCTGGCTGGCCACCAGCATGGCAATCGGCGAGGTCACCGACTTGGGTGCCATGCTCATCAACATGATCTGCTCGGCCCCGAAAGCCCAGGCCAGGCCCACACCCATGACCGTGGCGAACACCCCGGCGATCAGCAGGGTGATCAGGGTCGGCCAGAACAGCTGGCGAATCCGCCGCAGATTGAGGTACAGCGGCACCGCCAGAGCCACGGTGGCGGGGCCGAGAAACAGCGTCAGGGGGGCAACGCTGTCGCGGTATTCGGCGAAGGTCAGCCCGCAGGCCAGAAGAATCCCGATCACCGCCAGCATCGACACCAGCACCGGCTGAAGGAACACCCAGCGGGTGCGCTCGTAACCGGCAATGGCCAGTTGGTAAACCCCCAGGGTGATGCCCACGCCGAACAGCGGGTGATGAACCAAGGCCTGCCAGGCGGCGTGCCATTCAAGGTTCATGGGACCTCCCGACGCTGCTGGCGATCGATCAGTTTCTGCATCAGCCAGCCGGCGAACACCACCGAGACCAGCAGCGACAGCAGCAAGGCCCCCACCACCGCCCAGAAATCCGCGGCGATATCCGAGGCGTAGGCCATGACCCCGACCGCGGGCGGCACCAGCAGCAAAGGCAGGTATTTGAGCAGGCTGCTGGAGGCCAGATGCAGGGACTCACCCACCTCGCCGCGCAGCAGCAGGAAGGCAAATAGCAGCAGCATGCCGATGATCGGCCCCGGCAACATCGGCAGGAGCAGGACATTGATGACAGTGCCGAGCAGCTGACAAAGCACCAGCCAGGAAAGGCCGCGAAGCAGCATGATGAACAATCTCCGAATCGTATAATGCCTAGGCGCAGTGCCGCGCATTATAAGCAGAAGCGCCCGGCAAGGGCCGGGTTACAGCGCCCGCGCACTTTCATCAGGGCCACTGTACGAGCGCCCACAAGTCTCTTGACCGCGACGCAAACCCATGATGATCTTAGGGCAGAAGGATTTACGCCCCCAAAAAAACAACAAAACCCGCGTCTTCAAGGAGAAACCATGCCCTTAGTACCCACCGCCGAACTGCAAAGCTATATCGGCAAAGAACTCGGTCGTTCCGAGTGGATGACCATCGATCAGGAACGCATCAATCAGTTTGCCGAATGCACGGGCGACCACCAGTTCATTCACGTCGATCCGGAAAAAGCCAAGCTCACCCCCTTCGGCACCACCATCGCCCACGGTTTCCTCTCGCTGTCGCTGGTACCCAAGCTGATGGAGGGCATCATGATCATGCCCCAGGGCCTGAAGATGGCCGTCAACTATGGCCTGGACAGCGTGCGCTTTATCCAGCCGGTCAAGGTCAACTCCAAGGTGCGCCTGGTGGTCACCCTGACCGACGCCAACGAGAAGAACCCGGGCCAGTGGCTGCTCAAGGCCAAGGCCGTACTGGAAATCGAAGGCTCGGAAAAACCGGCCTATATCGCCGAACCCCTGACCCTCTGCTTCGTCTGACCCCGCCCGCAACAAATCAGGCGCGCCATCCCCGGATCGCGCGCCTTGCTTTTGGCCTGTAGCGCCAGGCACACAGCTTTGTCTTTAAGGCATACTCGCCCACAACCTATCGCTCTGGATGTTTGTCATGCGCCGCCTCGTTTACCTGGCTCCGCTGAGCCTCGCCCTGCTGCTGAGCGCCTGCGGCAGCGGCGAACCCTGGTTGCCGGCAGACGCCGTGCTGCCCGATGGCAGCCGCTATCGCGGCGAGTTGGTCGATGGCCTGCTGCAAGGCCAGGGCCGCCTGGACTACCGCAATGGCAACTATTACCAGGGCGAGTTCAAGGACGGTCTGTTCCACGGCACAGGTGAGTGGCACGGGGCCGATGGCGAACACTACAGCGGTGAATTCCAGCACGGCAGCTTCCACGGCCAGGGCCGCCTGCAGCACAGCAACGGCAGCCATTACCAGGGTGCGTTCAGTGCCGGCCAGCGCAGCGGCGAAGGCCGTTTCAGCAGCGCCGAGCTGAACTATAGCGGCGCATTCGCGCAAGGCCTGTACGACGGCCCGGGCAAGCTGGAGTGGCTCGCTGGCGGCAGCTATCAGGGCCCGTTCAGCCGCGGCGAACCCCACGGCCAGGGCGTCCTTATCGACGCGGAAGGCAACCAGTTCAGCGGCCAGTTCGAACAGGGCCAACTCAAAGGTCCAGGCAGCTTTACCAGCCCGGAGGGCGATCACTACAGCGGCGACTTTCTCGACACCCAGTTCCATGGCAAGGGCCGCTACCAGAGCGTGGACGGCGAGGTCTGGAGCGGCCAATTCGTGCGTGGCAGCCTGAGCGGTGCAGGCGAATTCCACGGCAGCGACGGCAGCCTCTATCAGGGCCAGTTCCGCGACTGGCGCTACCACGGCGAGGGGCGCTTGCGCCTGGCCGATGGCAGCGTCTACCAGGGCCGCTTCGCCCGCGACCGATACAACGGCGAGGGCCGCCTGACCCTGGCCGACGGCAGCAGCCTCGGCGGTACCTGGCAGGCCGGCCAACGCCTGCGCGACGAGCAGGATGTGCTGCTACCCGACCCGCTGGAACTCGGCCTGCTAGAACAGGGTCGCCTGCTCGATAGCGCCCTCGCAGCCCTGCCCGCTTCGACCCCGGCCATCGAACTCTACGCCCTGACCCTGGCCGGCGACGGCAAGCAAAGCGTGTTTATGCGCGAAGCCGATTACGTCGCCAAGCTGCTCGACGAACGCTTCGCCGCCCATGGACGCATCACCCTGGTCAACCACCGCGACCACCTGGCCGAACGGCCGCTGGCCACCCGGGAAAACCTCAGCCGTGCGGTGCAAGCCCTGGCCGAGCGCAGCGGCCCGGAAGACCTGATCTTTATCTACCTGACCAGCCACGGCTCGGCCGCCCACGAGCTGAACCTCGACCAGCCGCGCCTGCAACTCAACGACCTGCCCGCCAGCGCCCTGGCGACGGTGCTTGAACCGCTCAAGGAGCGGCACAAGGTGCTGGTGATTTCCGCCTGCTACTCCGGCGGTTTTATCCCGGTGCTGCAGGACGACAAGACCCTGATCATGACCGCCGCGCGCGCCGACCGCGTGTCCTTCGGCTGCTCGGAGGAGAACGACTTCACCTACTTCGGCCGCGCCCTGTTCGCCGAGGCCCTGGAGCAGACCGATGATCTGCAGCGCGCTTTCGAGCTGGCCCAGGCCAGCGTCGCCGAACGCGAGAAAAGCGAGGGCTTCGAGGCCTCCGAACCACAAATCTGGAGCGCCGAAGCGGTGCTCGCACAATGGCGCAAACTGCGTGAGCAGCAGGACCATGCACCGGACAACAGCCTCGAGAAAACCCCCGCGCCCAACTCATGACCTGCAGAGAAAGCCGCCCGCCGCCCCGCACGTTCTGCCAACGCCTGTTAAGCTGATTGATATCAGCGGAGAGCCCTAGACCATGTATTTGACGCCCCAGCACATCCTTCTCGCCGGCGCTTCCGGCCTGACCGGCGAGCACCTGCTGGACCGCCTGCTTAACGAGCCCACCGTTGCCCGAGTGCTGGCACCCGGCCGGCGCGCGTTGGCGGAACACCCGCACCTGGACAACCCCCAGGGCGAACTGCTGGACCTGCTGGCGCAACTGAACGGCCCGATAGACACCGCCTTCTGCTGCCTGGGCAGCACCCTCAAGCAGGCCGGCTCGCAGGAAGCCTTCCGCGCCATCGACCACGACATGGTGCTGGCCTTCGCCCGGCGCGCCCGCGAACTCGGCGCGCGCCACCTGCTGGTGATCAGCGCCCTGGGGGCCGATCCCGCCTCCGCGGTGTTCTACAACCGGGTCAAGGGCGAAATGGAACAGGCCCTGCGCGCCATGGACTGGCCGCAATTGACCATAGTGCGGCCTTCCCTGCTGCTCGGCGCACGCCAGGAGTTCCGCCTCGGCGAGCGCCTGGCCGCGCCCTTTATGCGCTGGCTACCCGGTAAGTACCGCGGCATCAAGGCCACGGTACTGGCCCGAGCCCTGTGGCGCCTGGCCCTGGAAGAGAACGGCGGCATCCGCGTGATCGAATCCGGCCAGTTGCGCCGCCTTGGCCGCTAACCGCTACGGACACCTGAACGGACACCTTATGAGCGCCCACCCGGACAATCTGATCGCCGCCCTGGCGGCTGCCGACATGCTGGAAATCGACGACCTGCACGCCTGGCAATTTCGCCTCGACGAGGCCCAGCTGCAAGGCAGCGGCGACGCACCCTTGCTCAGCATCGAGTGCATGGATGGTCGTGCCCTGCGCAAATGGCACTTCAGCCTGGCCCAGGTGCAGGCCGCCCGCCACGACGCCGCAGACGACTGCTGGACGCTGGACAGCGCCGCCGGCACGCATCGCCTCAAGTGCTTTGCCGCCATCAGTGGCGATAATGACGACGCGCCGGACGACGCGGCCAACGACGGCGAATAACCCGCCAAGGAACCGCCATGGGTCTGTATGAGCGCTACCTGCTACCGCACCTGATCGACTTCGCCTGTGGCATGGGCGAGGTGATGCAGGCCCGCGCGCAAACGGTGCCTCAGGCCCATGGTCGGGTGCTGGAAATCGGCATCGGCAGCGGCCTCAATCTGGCGTTCTACGATGCCGCCAAGGTCAGCGCGATAGTCGGCGTCGATCCCAGCGCCGACATGCAGAAGCTGGCCAAGGCGCGCGCCGCCGCCATTGCCATCCCGGTGCAGATGATTGCTCTGGAACTGGGCCAGATCCAGGCTGAGGACGCCAGCTTCGACAGCATCGTCTGCACCTTCACCCTGTGCACCATCCCCGACGCCGTGGCCGCCCTCAAGGAGATGCGTCGGGTGCTCAAGCCTGGCGGTCGCCTGCTGTTCTGCGAGCACGGCAAGGCCCCGGACGCCGCCGTGCTGCGCTGGCAGAACCGCCTGACGCCGCTGTGGAAACCCCTGGCCGGCGGCTGCCACCTCAACCGCGATATCGCCGCGCTGCTCGCCGCCGGCGGCTTCAATATCGGTCAACTGCAGCACCGCTACCTGAAAGGCCCCAAGGCCATGACCTATCTCTATCAGGGCTGGGCCACCTAGCCAATTGCCAGCATGCGCCGGCAACCCCCTTAAATCCTGACTATCGTTAGGCTCTGGACTTATCGAATGGAAGCCGGCTTACGCATGAAGCGCCTGCAGTTACGCGCAAGCACCGCCCTGATCCTGTGCCTGGCCGGCATGCTGGCACCCGCCAGCCAGGCCCTGGCCCAGCCGCGTGAGGTCAGTGTCGGGGTATATGCCAACGAGCCGAAGATCGTCCAGGGCGAGGATGGCCAGATCTCCGGCATCCTCGGCGAACTGCTCAAGGAAATTGCCCGCCTGGAAAACTGGCAACTGACCGCCGTGCCCTGTGACTGGCAGCAGTGCCTGGAACGGACCCAGAGCGGCGAGATCGACCTGCTGCCGGATGTCGCCTTCAACGAAACCCGCGCCCTCTTGCTGGACTTCCACCAGGTGCCGTCGCTGTACAGCTGGTCGCAGCTGTACAGCCGCGAAGGGGTGCAACTGGCCTCGGTACTGCACCTCGAAGGCCGCCGCATTGCGGTGCTGGAAGGGTCTATTCAGCAGAGCTACCTGCGCGACCTGCTCAAGAGTTTTGGCCTTAACGCCCAGCTGATCAGCGTGCCCAACCTGCTGCAGGGCTTCGAGCAGGTCGCCAGTGGCGCGGCCGACGCGGTGGTGGCCAATCAGCGCTTCGGCGACTTTCACGCCCCGCGTTACCAGCTGTACAGCACGCCCATCATGTTTCAGCCCGCGCAACTCTTCTATGCCACCCGCAAGGGGCAGAATGCCGAGCTGCTGGCCAGCATCGATAAACACCTGCAGTACTGGCAAGGCTCGCCCGATTCCTACTACTACCAAACCCTGCAACGCTGGGGCGGCGAGCCGCCCAACCTGCTGATTCCCGTCGGGGTCTGGTGGGGCCTGGGCGGCCTTGGCACGCTGCTCCTGCTCGCCCTTGGCGGAGCGGTGGTTTTGCGTCGCCAGGTCGCCGAGAAAACCCGTCACCTGCTGGCCGGCGAACAGCGCCTGAACACCATTCTCGACAGCGTCGAGGCCTATATCTATATCAAGGACACCCAGCTGCGTTACCAGTACGCTAACCGCAAAGTCTGCGAACTGTTCGGCGCGCCCCTCGAGCAGGTGATGGGCAAGACCGACGAGCACTTCTTCGATCTCGATACCGCCAACAACCTGCACGAGAATGACCGCCGGGTCCTGCAGTTCGGCGAGCGGGTGGAGGAGGAGGAAGTCAACCGCGACCTCAACGGGACCACCGAGCACGCCTTCCTCTCGGTCAAGCTGCCGCTGCGCAATGCCGCCGGGCAGATCTATGCCCTGTGCGGCATTTCCACCGACATCACCGAACACCGCAAGAACCTGGAGAAGATCAACCAGCTGGCCTTCTACGATCCGCTCACCGGGCTGCCCAACCGCCGCCTGCTGCTCGACCGCCTGCAACTGGCGCTGGCCAAGCATGCCCGTGGCCTGCAACAGGGGGCCCTGCTGTTTATCGACCTGGACAACTTCAAGGACCTCAACGACACCCTCGGCCACGACATGGGCGACCAGTTGCTGCAACAGGTGGCCGAGCGCCTGCGCGTCCATGTCCGCGCCCAGGACAGCCTGGCCCGCCTCGGCGGCGACGAGTTCGTGCTGATGCTCGAAGAGCTCAGCGCCGACCCGGTACAGGCCGCGCGCCAGGTGGAAACCGTCGCCAACAAGGTGGTCGCCGCCTTGGCCGCGCCCTACAGCCTGGAAGGCCGCAGCCATACCAGCACCGCCAGCATCGGCATCGCCCTGTTCCCCAAGGACCAGACCAGCGTCGAGGAAATTCTCAAGCGCGCCGACCTGGCCATGTACCAGGCCAAATCCGCGGGGCGCAACGGCATGCGCTTCTTCGACCCGAGGATGCAGGCCGAAGCCAATGCCCGCGCCAGCCTGGAAAGCGACCTGCGCCAGAGCCTCAGCGAGCGCCACTTTATCCTCCACTACCAGCCCCAGGTCGACCTGCTGGGCCAGTTGATCGGGGCCGAAGCGCTGGTGCGCTGGCAGCACCCCAGACGCGGCCTGGTCGCGCCGAACGACTTTATTCCCCTGGCGGAAAGCACCGGGCTAATTCTGCCCCTGGGCCGCTGGATCCTGCACAGCGCCTGCGCCCAACTGGTCACCTGGGCCGCGCACCCGCAGCTGCGTCATATCAACCTGGCGGTCAACGTCAGCGCCCGCCAATTCCACCACCGCGACTTCGTCGAGGACGTGCTCGCGGCCCTGACTGAAAGCGGAGCCAACCCCGCCCGCCTGGAACTGGAGCTGACCGAAAGCCAGCTGGTGGAAGATGTGGAAGTCCTGATCGCCAAGATGACCCGGCTCAAAGCGCATGGCGTGCGCCTCTCGCTGGATGATTTCGGCACCGGCTACTCCTCGCTCAACTACCTCAAGCGCCTGCCGCTGGACCAGTTGAAGATCGACCAGAGTTTTGTTCGCGACCTGCTCGTGCAGCCCAGTGATGCCGCCATTGTGCGCACCATCCTGGCCCTGGGGGCCAACCTCGACCTGGCCGTCACCGCCGAGGGCGTGGAAACCCTCGAACAGCGCGAAGCGCTGCTGGCCATGGGCTGCCAGAAGTTCCAGGGCTACCTGTTCGCCCGACCGGGGCCAGCCCAACTGCTGGAGCAGTGGCCCCTGGCCTTGGACAGCCGCGATATCACCGTCTGAATCCAGCCCGTCGCCAGACACTCAGCCAGACCGGCAGCCGGGGCCTCAGGTCGGCGCGGACTGGCGGATGCCCAAAGCGCCGTGTGTCGACTGGCCCAATAGCAGCCCGTGACCCGGTGCGCGGCGCACCCTATATAGCCGCCGCGCCTTTGTAGGGTGCGCCGGCTCGGTCAGAGCCCGCCGCTGACACTCAGCCTCAAACCCATGGCGGTGGCCAGGGAGAGCGGCAATAACAGGGTATCGAGCAGGGCGCTGCCCGGCAGGTCGAGGGCGGCGTATTGCGGGGCCTCGGTGCCGAAACGCTCGACGGCGCAGCAACCGCCCTTGAGCGCATACAGGTCCAGCCGGGTACCGGCATAGACCACCGGTGCACCGGGCTTGGCCGCATCCAGGGTGGCGACCGTGGCACAGCCCGGCAGCAGCGCCAGCAGTGCAAGGCATGCAGCCAGCCAGCTAATCATCGCCGCTAACCTGATGATGCTCGCCCCAGCGCGGCAGCATGTCCTGGGGGATATTCAGACAATTGAGAATGCGCGCGACGACGAAGTCGATCAGGTCGTCGATGGTCTGCGGCTGGTGATAGAAGCCCGGCGCGGCCGGCAGAATGGTCGCGCCCAGGTTCGACAGTTTGAGCATGTTCTCCAGATGGATGCTGGAAAACGGTGCCTCGCGTGGCACCAGAATCAACTGGCGGCGCTCTTTTAGCACCACATCGGCGGCGCGTTCGATCAGGTTGTTGCAGGCACCGCTGGCGATGGCCGACAGGGTGCCGGTGGAACAGGGCACCACCACCATGGCGCTGGGAGCCCCGGAACCGGAGGCCGCCGGGGCCATCCAGTCCTCCTTGCCATATACACGGATCTGCCCCGAGGACGCCCCGGTGTACTCGTTGAGAAACGCCTGCATGGCCTGCGGCTTGGCCGGCAGACTGACATCGGTTTCGGTGGCCATCACCAGCTGCGCGGCCTTGGAGATCAGAAAGTGCACCTCACGGTCTTCCCGCACCAGGCAATCGAGCAGGCGCAGGCCGTACTGGGCACCGGAAGCACCGGTCATGGCCAGGGTAATTCTCTCAGGTCCAGACATTTATGCCTCCAGGGCCGCAGCCAGCTTGCCATGCAGGCCGCCGAAGCCGCCGTTGCTCATCACCACTATTTGGGTGCCCGGCGCGGCTTCGGCCTTGACCCCGGCGATGATCGCTTCCAGGGAATCGCAGACCTGAGTCGGCACGGTGGACGTGGCGACGGTGCCGGCCAGATCCCAACCCAGGTTTGGCGGTGCATACCAGTACACCGAGTCAGCCTGCACCACGGATTCAGGCAGACCATCGCGGTGTGCGCCGAGCTTCATGGAGTTGGAGCGCGGCTCGACGATGGCGATCAGCTTGGCATCGCCGATGCGCTTGCGCAGGCCATCCAGGGTGGTGGCAATCGCCGTCGGGTGGTGGGCGAAGTCATCGAAAATGGTTACGCCATTCACCTCGGCGACCTTCTCCATACGCCGCTTGGCGTTGATAAAGCTGCACAACGCGGCGATGCCCAGTTCCGGCACCACGCCGACATGCCGCGCCGCAGCCAGCACCGCCAGGGCGTTGGCCACGTTGTGCTGGCCGGTCAGTTGCCAATCCACGGTGCCGGCAAGCTTGCCCTCGAAACTCACCTCGAATCGCGAGCCATCTTCGCTAAGCAGCCGCGCCTGCCACTGGCCGCCTTCACCTGTGGTCTGCACAGGGGTCCAGCAGCCCATCTGAATTACCCGCTTAAGCGCAGGCTCGGTGGTCGGGTGAATAATCAGGCCGTCGCCGGGGATGGTGCGCACCAGATGGTGAAACTGCCGCTCAATGGCTGCCAGGTCCGGGAAGATATCCGCGTGATCGAACTCCAGGTTATTCAGGATCGCGGTACGCGGGCGGTAGTGAACAAACTTGCTGCGCTTGTCGAAGAAGGCGCTGTCGTACTCGTCGGCCTCGACTACAAAGAACGGAGTACCGCCCAGGCGCGCGGAAATACCGAAGTTCTGCGGCACGCCGCCAATCAGGAAGCCCGGGCTCATGCCGGCATGTTCCAGCACCCAGGCCAGCATGCTCGAACTGCTGGTTTTGCCGTGAGTACCGGCCACCGCCAGCACCCAGCGGCCCTGCAGCACATGGTCGGCCAGCCACTGCGGGCCACTGACATAGGGCAGGCCCTTGTTCAGCACATATTCCACCGCCGGGTTGCCGCGCGACAGGGCGTTGCCGACCACCACCAGATCCGGTGCGGGGTCGAGCTGAGCGGCGTCATAGCCCTGGGTCAGTTCGATGCCCTGGGCTTCGAGCTGGGTGCTCATGGGTGGGTAGACGTTGGCGTCGGAGCCGGTCACACGGTGGCCCAGTTCCTTGGCCAGCACAGCCAGCGAGCCCATAAAGGTGCCGCAGATGCCGAGAATATGGATATGCATGATTTACCTTGAAGGCGTCGTCAGAGCCGGTGAATAAGGCGGGATAAAAACTGGCCGCAGATTAGCACAGCACCGCCACCCCGCAGAGGCCCGGCGGCGCGCTGCGAGGCATGACTGAAGAGGTGCGCTTCAACGCGTTGAACGCAGCTTGATCCCATGCTTGCGCAGCTTGCGGTACAGGGTGTTGCGGCTGATGCCCAGTTGCTCGGCGCTGCGGCTGATATGCCAGTGCTGCGCCTCTAGGACCGCGAGCAACGCCTGGCGTTCGGCGTCGCCCAACTGATCGGGCTTGGCCGCAGGCAATAGGGCAAGCGCGGGGCGAGTATGGCGAATCTCGGCGGGCAGTTCAGCGTGGCTGATGATGCCGTTTTCGCACAGCGCGCAGAGGGTGCGCAGCACATTGCGCAGCTGACGCACATTGCCTGGCCAGGGGTAGGCCAGCAGTGCTTCGCGAGCCGCATCAGCCAGGCGTACGGGCTGCCCGCGCGCCTCTTCGGCCAGCAGAAAATCCAGCAGCGCCAGCTTGTCGCCGCGCTCACGCAGCGGCGGCAGCTCGATCTCCAGGCCATTGAGGCGATAGAACAGGTCCTGACGAAACTCGCCGCTGGCCACCCGTTGAGTGAGGTCGCGGTGGCTGGCGCTGACCACCCGCACGTCGATGGCTTGCGATTCGCCACCAATCGGCTCGACCCGGCGCTCTTCCAATACGCGCAGCAAGCGGGTCTGCAGCGCCAACGGCATATCGCCGATCTCATCGAGAAACAGGGTGCCGCCATCAGCCTGTTGCAGCTTGCCGCGCATGCCTTCCTTGCGCGCGCCGGTAAAGCTGCCGCCGCGATAGCCGAACAGTTCGCTCTCGATCAGGCTCTCGGGAATTGCCGCGCAATTCAGCGCAACAAAGGGTTTGCCGCCGCGCGAGCTGACCTGATGCAGGGCCTTGGCAAAGGCCTCCTTGCCGGTGCCGGTTTCGCCGCCGATCAGCAGCGGCACATCGCGCTCGTAAACCCGCAGGGCGCGGCGAAAATCACTCTGCAAACCGGGGTCGGCCAAGCACAGCCCTGGCGTTGCCAAGCTCGCCGCAGCCAGTACCTGAGCGCTACGCCGAGGCTGGCCGCGCAACATGGCAAACAGCAGCTGGCCACGCTGGGTATACAGCGGCCAACTGGCGCTGGGCTGCGCCGAGGCGCGGCCGAGCAGGTCGTCCAGGCGGCAATCAAATACCTCGACCAATGTGCGACCGAGCAGCTGTCGCCGCGACAGGCCGAGCAGGTTGATCGCACTCTGATTGACCGCGCTGACCCGGCCATCGCCATCGAAGGCCAGCAAGCCTTCGCTGAACTGACCGATATATTCGGCCTGGGCGTGGAAGCGCAGCAGCCATTCACCTTCGTAGCTGCGTAGAAAGTGGCAGCCCTCGATGGCCTTGGCCGACAGGTTGACCAGGGCCATGGTGTGGAACTGGCTCTGCCGCGATACGTCATGCCGCGCCGAGGACACGTCCAGCACTGCCAGCAGCTCGCCATGGGGATCGAACACCGGACTGGCCGAGCAGGTCAGGCCGGTATGTCGGCTGCGGAAATGTTCGTCCTGATGGATGGTCAGCGGTTGGCGTTCGACCAGGCAGGTGCCGATACCGTTGGTGCCTTCGCAGGCCTCGCTCCAGTCCGCACCGAGCCACAGGCCGGCCTGCTCGAAGGTGCGCTTTTCCGCCTGTTCGGTGACGCAGTTGAGGATCACCCCGCGCGCATCGGTCAGCAGCACGGCATGACCGCTGCCAGCCAACTGGCGGTGCAGGCTGTTCATCTCGTTACTGGAAATCTCCAGCACCTGCTGCAGCTGTTCGCGTCGTTCGAGCATGTGCGCGTGCTCGATCACCGCCGGTGCCATGGCCTGCGCAGGGTCCAGGTGGTGCTGCTGCAGGCAGCGCAACCAGGAGCGCGCCACAGAAGGGTCGGCAGCCGGGCCGGCAAGCTGCCCGCGTCCTTGCGCCACGGTCAGCACCTGCTGAGCATGGCGGCTTGCATGGTTGTGCATTGTTATTGTTCTCCGCTGTGGAGTTGCACGTGATGGCCGAGCATCTACCAGCTTCCCGGCCATTGCAAGACGCGCTGACCGGCGAGCCACTGCGCTGTATCGCCCCTGGTACAGAGTGTCACACCGCCTGTATCAAGGCCGACACAGGTGCCCCGCACCAGTCTCGAGCCAAAAACCATGCAGAGGCTCTAACACGGCCATTGCGAACTCCTGGCCCGCCCTTTGCTCTGCCTCTGCACAAGCGCCACAGCGCGCCATTCGCTGCATCACCAGAACAAGCATAAGAACCAGGAGATATTCAGCATGCGTTACGCCCATCCCGGTACCGAAGGTGCCCTCGTTTCCTTCAAATCCCGTTACGGCAACTACATCGGCGGCGAGTTTGTCGCGCCGGTCAAAGGCCAGTACTTCACCAACACCTCGCCGGTCAACGGCCTGCCGATTGCCGAATTCCCCCGCTCCAGCGCCGAGGATATCGACAAGGCCCTCGACGCTGCCCATGCCGCCGCCGATGCCTGGGGCCGTACCTCGGCGCAGGAACGCGCGCTGGTGCTACTGAAAATTGCCGACCGCATCGAAGCCAACCTGGAAGTGCTCGCCATCACCGAAACCTGGGATAACGGCAAGGCCGTACGGGAAACGCTCAACGCCGATATTCCCCTGGCCGCCGACCATTTCCGCTACTTCGCCGGCTGCCTGCGCGCCCAGGAAGGCAGCGCCGCCGAGATCGACGGCAACACCGTGGCCTATCACATCCATGAACCGCTGGGCGTGGTCGGGCAGATCATCCCGTGGAACTTCCCGCTGCTGATGGCCGCCTGGAAACTTGCCCCAGCCTTGGCTGCCGGCAACTGCGTGGTACTTAAGCCTGCTGAGCAGACGCCGCTGGGCATCAGCGTGCTGATGGAACTGATCGGCGACCTGCTGCCGCCCGGCGTACTTAACGTGGTGCAGGGCTTCGGTAAGGAAGCCGGCGAAGCCCTGGCGACCAGCAAGCGCATCGCCAAGATCGCCTTTACCGGCTCCACCCCGGTAGGCGCGCATATCATGAAATGCGCGGCCGAGAACATCATTCCGAGCACCGTGGAGCTGGGCGGCAAATCGCCGAATATCTTCTTCGAAGACATCATGCAGGCCGAGCCGAGCTTTATCGAAAAAGCTGCCGAAGGTCTGGTGCTGGCTTTCTTCAACCAGGGTGAAGTGTGCACCTGCCCATCGCGGGCGCTGGTGCAGGAGTCGATCTACCCGGCCTTTATGAAAGAGGTAATGAAGAAGGTCGAGCAGATCAAACGCGGCGACCCGCTGGACACCGACACCATGGTCGGCGCCCAAGCCTCCGAGCAGCAGTTCGACAAGATCCTCAGCTACCTGGAAATCGCCAAGCAGGAAGGCGCTGAACTGCTCACCGGCGGTGCGGTGGAAAAACTCAGCGGCACGCTCAACGGCGGTTATTACATCCAGCCGACCCTGCTCAAGGGCCACAACAAGATGCGCGTGTTCCAGGAGGAGATCTTCGGCCCGGTGGTCAGCGTCACCACCTTCAAGGACGAAGCCGAAGCCCTGGCGATTGCCAACGACACCGAGTTCGGCCTCGGCGCTGGTCTGTGGACCCGCGACATCAACCGCGCCTATCGCATGGGCCGGGCGATCAAGGCCGGTCGCGTGTGGACCAACTGCTACCACCTCTATCCCGCCCACGCCGCGTTCGGTGGCTACAAGAAGTCCGGCGTCGGTCGCGAAACCCACAAGATGATGCTCGACCACTATCAGCAGACCAAGAACCTGCTGGTCAGTTACGACATCAACCCGCTCGGCTTTTTCTAGCCCCAGCAAGCGCTGCTGAGCGCCTGCGCAACCGCAGTCGATGCCACAAAACGACATCGACCTGCCAGACCGCGCCACAGGTCTAGACCAGAAGCGCATTTGGCATAGCGGTTGCTGATCCACTGGGTAACGCTATTCCCTCAAAACCTACAAGCCTGGCCGAGCCTACGCTGCGGCCCGTTTGTTGATAAGGAAACTCCCATGGCAGCAGAACAAATCAGTGCGGCAAGCTTGCCGCAAGGCACCGATTTAGAGCAGGTCAATGCCGACTACTTCCAAAGCAGGCAATTGAAGAAGGGCGCAGCAGGCTGGGTATTGCTGGTCGGCCTGGGCGTGGCCTATGTGATTTCCGGCGACTACGCCGGCTGGAACTTCGGTCTAGCCCAGGGCGGTTGGGGCGGCATGTTTCTCGCCACCCTGCTGATGGCGCTGATGTACCTGTGCATGTGCTTCTCCCTGGCGGAGCTGTCCTCGATGATCCCCACCGCCGGTGGTGGCTATGGCTTTGCCCGCAGCGCCTTCGGCCCCTTGGGCGGCTTTCTCACCGGCACGGCGATCCTTATCGAATACGCCATTGCCCCGGCCGCGATTGCGGTGTTTATCGGCGCTTACTGCGAGTCGCTGTTCGGCATTGGCGGCTGGGCGATCTACCTGGCCTTCTATGTGCTGTTTATCGGCATCCATATCTTCGGCGTCGGTGAGGCGCTGAAGCTGATGTTTATCATCACCGCCGTGGCGGCCATTGCCCTGGGCGTGTTTATCGTCGCGATGGTGCCGCACTTCTCGGTGGCCAACCTGCTCGATATTCCGGTGACTGAAGCCACAGGTGCCAGCAGCTTCCTGCCGTTCGGCTATGTCGGTGTGTGGGCGGCGATCCCCTATGCGATCTGGTTCTTCCTCGCAGTCGAAGGCGTGCCGCTGGCCGCTGAAGAAACCCGCAACCCGCAGCGCGATATGCCGCGCGGGCTGATCGGCGCCATGCTGGTGCTGCTGGCCTTTGCCCTGCTGATTCTGGTGTTGGGCCCAGGCGGCGCCGGTGCCAACGCGCTGATGGCGTCGGGCAATCCGCTGGTGGAGGCACTGACGATTGCCTACGGCGAATCCACCTGGATGAGCAGCTTCGTCAACCTGATCGGCCTGGCCGGTCTGATTGCCAGCTTCTTCTCGATCATCTACGCCTACTCGCGGCAGATCTTCGCCCTGTCGCGCGCCGGCTACCTGCCGCGTTCGCTGTCGCTGACCAACAAGAACAAGGCCCCGGTACTGGCGCTGATCGTGCCCGGCCTGATCGGCTTTGCCCTGTCACTGACTGGCCAGGGTGACCTGCTGATTCTGGTGGCGGTGTTCGGTGCAACCATCTCCTACGTGCTGATGATGGCCGCGCATATCACCCTGCGCGTGCGTCGCCCGGAGATGCATCGCCCCTATCGCACCCCAGGCGGCATCGTCACCTCGGGCATCGCCCTGGTGCTGGCCTGCGTGGCCGTGGTTGCCGGCTTCCTGGTTGACCCACGGGTGGTGATTGGCGCTGCGGTTATCTACGCCGTGCTGATAGCCTACTTCGCCCTGTACAGCCGCCATCACCTGGTGGCCGGTACGCCGGAAGAAGAATTCGTCGCCATCGGTAAAGCCGAGGCCGCGCTCAAGTAACACCCGCCGCGCTGGCGCAGCTGCGCCAGCGCGGCGTTTTGGAGACACGCGATGTCCAGTTTTCAGCATACGGTAGGCGGTGAAACCTACCGTTTCGACAGCCTCGCCGAGGTTATGGCCAAGGCCAGCCCGGCGCGCTCCGGCGACTTTCTCGCCGGTGTGGCGGCGAGCAATGCCGGCGAACGGGTCGCGGCGCAGATGGCCCTGGCCGATATTCCACTCAAGCATTTCCTCACTGAGGCGCTGATTCCCTACGAAGAGGATGAAGTGACCCGGCTGATTATCGACAGCCATGACCTGGCGGCCTTTGCCCCGGTCAGCCACCTCACCGTTGGCGGCTTTCGCGACTGGCTACTCGGCGACAGCGCCGACGAGGCCGCCCTGCGCGAACTGGCTCCTGGCCTGACGCCGGAAATGGCCGCTGCGGTATCGAAGATCATGCGCGTACAGGATCTGGTGCTGGTGGCGCAGAAAATCCGCGTGGTCAGCCGCTTTCGCAACACCGTCGGCCTGCGCGGGCGCATGTCCACCCGCCTGCAACCCAATCACCCGACCGATGAGCCGGCCGGCATCGCCGCGAGCATTCTCGACGGCCTGTTGTACGGCAACGGCGACGCCATGATCGGCATCAACCCGGCCACCGACAGCATCGCGAGCATCTGCGACATGCTGAAGATGCTCGATGGCATCATCCAGCGTTATGAAATCCCCACCCAGGCCTGCGTGCTGACCCACGTCACCACCTCGATCGAGGCGATCAACCGTGGCGTGCCACTGGACCTGGTATTCCAGTCGATTGCCGGCACCGAGGCGGCCAACGCCAGCTTTGGCGTCAGCCTGAAAATTCTGCAGGAAGGCTACGACGCTGGCCTGAGCCTCAAACGCGGCACCCTCGGTGACAACCTGATGTATTTCGAAACCGGCCAGGGCAGCGCGCTGTCCGCCGGTGCCCACCATGGCCTCGACCAGCAGACCTGCGAGACCCGCGCCTATGCAGTGGCGCGGCATTTCAAACCGTTTCTGGTGAATACCGTGGTCGGTTTTATCGGCCCGGAGTACCTGTATAACGGCAAGCAGATTATCCGCGCCGGCCTGGAAGACCACTTCTGCGGCAAGCTGCTGGGCCTGCCGATGGGCTGCGACATCTGCTACACCAACCACGCCGAAGCCGATCAGGACGATATGGATGTACTGCTTACCCTGCTTGGTGTGGCCGGGATCAACTTCATCATGGGCATTCCCGGATCCGACGACGTGATGCTCAACTACCAGACCACCTCCTTCCACGACGCGCTGTATGCCCGGCAGAGCCTGGGGCTGAAACCGGCCCCCGAGTTCGAAGGCTGGCTGCAGCGTATGGGCATCTTCACCCAGACCGACGGCCGCCCGCGCATGGGCAACAGCCTGCCGCCGGCGTTTCGTCAGGCGCTGGCACAGTTGGGTTAACCGAGGAATAGCCTATGTACGACGACAGCCCACTCAGCGGCGCCAGCGAAAACCCTTGGCAGCAACTGCGCAACCTCACGCCGGCGCGCATCGCTCTCGGTCGTGCCGGCACCAGCATGCCGACCCGCGCCCAGCTGGATTTCCAGTTCGCCCACGCCCAAGCGCGCGACGCCGTGCACCTGCCGTTTGACCACGCGGCCCTGGCCGCAGGCCTGGCCCACCAACATCGGCAGAGCCTGCTGCTGCACAGCGCCGCCAAGGACCGCGACACCTACCTGCAACGCCCGGACCTGGGCCGGCGTTTGAGCCACGAATCCGCCGAGCTGCTGGGCCAGCACCGCGAGAACAACCCGGACGGTTATGACCTGGCCATAGTCATCGCAGACGGCCTGTCTGCCTTGGCCGTGCACCGTAATGCCCTGCCCATGGTGGCGCATATCGAGGAACAGGCCGCTGCCGAAGGCTGGAGCGTGTCACCCGTCGCCCTGGTCAGCCAGGGTCGCGTGGCGGTGGCCGATGAAGTGGCCGAGCTGCTTGGCGCGCGCATGGTGGTGATCCTGATCGGCGAGCGCCCAGGCCTGAGTTCACCGGACAGCCTGGGGCTGTATTTCACCTACGCCCCACGGGTCGGCCTGACCGACGCCTACCGCAACTGCATCTCCAACGTGCGCCAGGAAGGCCTGAGCTACGCCATGGCCAGCCATCGCCTGCTGTACCTGATGCGCGAGGCCTGCCGCCGGCAGCTGTCGGGGGTCAACCTCAAGGATGAAGCCGAAGTGCCGCTGCTGGTGGGTTCAGACAAGCGCGAAAACTTCCTGCTGGGCTAGCAGGCCTGGCTATGAGGGAGGGGCTTTAGCCGCGACTGATCTAGCGGGCGCTGAAAGCGCAGCGCCGCCCGCCCCCTGCGACGGAAACGACAAATTATTCGTGTAGAGCGACCAGACGCGGCGCTGAATTACAACCAAACGCTTGTTTGGATTGCACTTTCCAAATGCCTTAGGCAGCATCGGGAAGGTTCGCAGGCAGCACTGCCGGTTGCCGAAGCCGTCCACCTTAATGAAGTCGAGGCTCACCATGCGCATCGTTCAAGCCACACTGGAGCATCTGGACCAACTGACGCCGCTGTTCGTCAATTACCGCGAGCTGTTCGGTCAACTGCCCTACCCCGATTCCTCGCGCAGCTTTCTGGAAAAGCGTATCAGCCGCAAAGAGTCGGTGATCTACCTGGCCATGGCCGATGAAGAGGACAAGATTCTCGGCTTCTGCCAGCTCTACCCGAGCTTCTCCTCGCTGTCGCTCAAGCGCGTATGGATTCTCAACGACATCTATGTCTGCCAGGACGCCCGTCGCCAGCTGGTCGCCGACCGCCTGATCCAGGCCGCCAAGAAAATGGCCAAGGAAACCAATGCGGTGCGCCTGCGCGTGGCGTCCAGCATCAACAACACCGTGGCGCACAAGGTGTACGAGTCCATCGGTTTCGTCGAAGACACCGAGTTCAAGAACTTCGTCCTGCCGATCGGCGAAGACCTCACCGCGCCCTGAGCACAAGCCCCGCAAAGCGCCCTGCGGTCAGACCGACAAGGCGCTTCGCTGCTTTAGCCGTCCAGGCTAAACCAGAGCCCCAATACCAATTGCACCAGCAGCACGCCGATCAGGGCGAACTGCCAGGGCCGCTTGCGCCTGGGCACGTGCAATAGCGCGTGATGCGCCTGCAACGGCTGCTGCAGGGCCTGCTGAAATTCCGACAGAGCCTCGAAGCGCGCTTCCGGCCGTGGGGCCAGGGCCCGCGCCAGCACTCCGTCCCAGCCGGCCGGCACAGGGCGGCTGTACTGCGCCAGCGGCACATAACGGTTGAGCGCATCGGCATCGCCCCGCGCAGCATCCGGCCAGCGACCGCAGAACAACCAGTAGGCCAGGGCCGCCAGGGCGAACTGATCGGCGCGGCCATCCACCGCCTGGCCCTGACGCAGCTCCGGGGCCAGGGGCTGCGCCGCCGCGGGCAAGCGCTGGCGGGCTACGCCGGGCAACAGCGCGGCATATTCGGGCAGCACCAGCAGATGCCCAGCGTCGTCTACCAGGATATTGCCCGGATCCAGCCACAAGCCCTGCATGCCGCGCCGCTGCAAGCCGCGCACGGCGGCAATCAACTGCTCTAGCAAGGCCAGCAGAGTCACCCCGTCCAGCGGCCCATGGGCCGCAGCCCAATCGACCAGGCTGCGCATACCGCTGGCCGGCAATTCAAACAGCATAAAGGCATGCCGACGCGGCCGATGGGACGACAACACCCGCGGCAAACTCGCCACCGGGCTGCGCCGCAACACCCACTCGCGCTGCCAGAAGGCCTCGTCCGCGGCCTGCTCGGCCAGTAACAGCAAGGCCTCGCGGCCGCCTTCGTCACGGCCACGGAACATCCGCCCGGGCGGGCCATAAGCGCAGGAGCCGAGTAGCGTCCAGCCATCGAGCTGCATACCCGGCCGCGCATCCTCCACCATCGGCCAGGACTCGGGCGGCATGACCGGCGGCATTGCCCCCGGCTCGCCGGGCAATAACAGCACCGCGGCACCCGGCGCATGCAGCCAGGGCCGCAGCACGCTTTGCATATGGGTGGCACTGAGCTGCGCGCAGGCCTGCCGAAAGCTCTGCAGGTCGGCGACCTCCAGCAAGGGCTGCGGTGCCAGCAGCAGAGCCGCACCCTCGCTAAGCGGCAGACTGTGCTGCACCAGCGCCAGTTCGGCCTGGCTCCCCAGCTGCATGCCCTCGCGGCCGATCAGGCTTTGCAGGCTGCCCGCCTGGTAGCGCAACAGGCCGATGGCCCCGGCCTGGAGAAACTGCATCTCGTCGCCCTGCAGCAGCAACAGGCCGGCGTCCAGCTGGAAGCGGCCGCGCCCGACCCGGCGCTGGCGAAACAGCTGGGCATTGAGGGCCGCGAGGACCTGCCGGGCGGCCTGGGCTTCGCTCCAGCCACCGGGTGTGCTGCTGTAATCGGCAAACAGGGCATCCAGGTGAGCATCCACAACGCGCACTACATCAGTGCATTCGCGCGCCCATAGCAAGGCGACCAGCAACACCGGGGCACGCCCTTCACGTCCGGGTAACCAGGCGGCGCGTACCCGCGCGGCCTGACTGGGCAGGTCCAGGCCATGGCCGTACGCCAGGCTAACAGCGCAATGATCCAGTCGTTCGATCGACATCGGCAGCCCTCCCAGGTCGCTATCACCCTGGTCTGTGCAGCCTTTATGCCGACTTGCCCCCTCACCGCGGCCCGGCTTAAGGTGAGCGCTCTCTACAGCCCGAGCAGAATCCATGTGGTCGTTACGCGCCTGGCGTCGCCAGCGCATCCTTGCCCGTCATCCAGTTGCCGCCGCAACCTGGAGCGAAGTGCTGCGGCGTCTGCCCCTGCTGGATGGTCTCACCCCGGATGAACTGCAGCGCCTACAGGCCCGCGCGGTGCTGTTTCTGCATAACAAACACCTTAGCGCCCTGCCCGGCGTCGAACTAGAGCGCAGCGACCGCCTGTTGCTGGCGGTGCAGGCCGAGTTGCCACTGCTGCACCTGGCTGACCTCGATTGGTACCAGGGTTTTCATGAAATCGTCCTCTACCCGGACGACTTCGTCAGCCCGCAGCGCCACCGCGACGCCAGCGGCGTGGTGCATGAATGGGATGGCGAACATAGCGGCGAAGCCTGGCAGCAAGGCCCGGTGATCCTCGCCTGGCCGGGCGTGCAGGCCAGCGGCGGCTGGGACGGCTACAACCTGGTGATCCACGAGCTGGCGCACAAGCTGGACATGCTTAACGGCAGCGCCAATGGCCTGCCGCCGCTGCACCGCAACATGCGTATCAGCGACTGGGCCGAGGCCATGCAGAGTGCCTTCGATCGGTTCAATGCCCAGCTAGACGCCGACCCGCAGGCCGAAACCGCCATCGACCCTTACGCCGCCGAAGACCCCGCGGAGTTCTTCGCAGTGACCAGCGAATACTTCTTCAGCGCCCCGGACCTGCTGAGCGATGCCTTCCCGGCGGTCTACGCGCAGCTTGCGCTGTTCTACCGCCAGGACCCGCTGGCCCGCCTGCAGGCGCTGCAAAAGGACCACCCCGACTATCGCGACAGACCAAAAGGCCAACACATCGCGACCAAAGGCTAGGCATCCCGACATAGCAACGACGGGGGAATATGCCTATAATCGCGCCACTTTTTTGGCCCACCCCTCGGGAGTCGCCCCATGAGCTACAGCAAGATCCCTGCCGGTAAAGACCTGCCGAACGACATCTACGTTGCCATCGAGATCCCGGCTAACCACGCGCCGATCAAATACGAAATCGACCACGACATCGATTGCCTGATGGTCGACCGTTTTATGGCCACCCCGATGTTCTACCCGGCCAACTACGGCTTTATCCCGCACACCCTGGCTGACGACGGTGACCCCCTCGACGTGCTGGTCGTTACCCCCTATCCGGTGGCTCCAGGCTCGGTTATCCGCGCCCGTCCAGTTGGCGTGCTGCACATGAGCGACGAAGCCGGCGGCGACGCCAAGCTGGTTGCCGTGCCGCACGACAAACTTACCGTGCTGTACAAAGACATACAGGAATACACCGACCTGCCCCCGCTGCTGATCGAGCAGATCAAGCACTTCTTCGAGAACTACAAAGATCTCGAGAAAGGCAAATGGGTCAAGGTCGAAGGCTGGGGCGGCGCTGAAGAAGCCCGCGGTCTGATTCTGAAGGCGGTCGCGGCTTACCAAAAATAAGCTGGGACTACCCCCTAAAAGCCGGCCACAAGCCGGCTTTTTTATGTCTGCCATCCATGGCAACCACCCTTCAGGCCGTCGCTGCGCGACGTTAAAAATGGCTCCCGGCTATTTTTTTATGCCTGCAATTTAACCATCCATGCGCCAACCACCTTGGTCGACTTGGCCCCACCGCGCTCGCTGGTTAAGCTGCTGACCTTTTGCCCGAGCCTTTGCCATGCCTATGTCCGAGATTCTGCTGCTGGTGCTTGCCGGGTTTGCTGCCGGGGGGATGAATGCCCTGGCCGGTGGCGGCACGTTTTTCTCCTTTCCGGCGCTGCTTGCTGCCGGCCTGCCGCCGGTAACGGCCAATGCCACCAATGCGGTGGCGTTATGGCCGGCCAGTCTGGCTGGGGCCTGGGCGGCGCGAGGATCGCTGCGGCCGTTGGGGCGTTATCTGCTGCCCTTGCTGGCGGCCGGGCTGGCAGGTGGCCTGCTGGGCGGGCTGTTGCTGCTGGTTGGCGGCGATGCGGTGTTTGCCAAGCTGATTCCCTGGCTGCTGCTGGCCGCCACCGCGCTGTTTGCCGCCAGCCCCTGGCTTAGTCGCTGGCTGGCGGCCCGCCGCGCCGAAGCCGCGCAACCGCCGCACGGCCCGCTGTCGCTGGGCGCGCATATCGGCGTGTCGATCTATGGCGGCTATTTCGGCGCGGGCATGGGCATTCTGCAGTTGGCGGCGTTCTCCATTGAGGGCCACCCGCTGGCCCGCGCCAATGCCTTGAAGAACCTGATTTCGGCGGTGATCTACAGCGTCGCCAGCATCACTTTTATCCTTGCCGGACGGGTCAGCTGGTACGAGTTGGCGGTGCTGCTGGTGGGGGCAACGCTGGGCGGCTATGCCGGTGGCGCGCTGGGCCAGCGTCTGCCGGCCAAGCTGCTGCGGGTGCTGGTGATCGGTGTGGGCAGCGGGATGACCGCCTATTACTTCTGGGTCACCTATTTCGCTCGGTAGTCGCTGCGCACCTGCTGCATGGGCGTCGGTGCGCACGGCACGCCCTACTCGGCTTGGCCGCCCTTGCCGCGTTTACGGAATTCCACCGGCGTCTCGCCGACCCAGCGTTTGAAGGCGCGGTAGAAGGTGCTCGGTTCGGAGAAACCGGTGCGTTCGACTATCACCTCGATGCGCTCGTCGGTATTGAGCAGCAGGTCCTTGGCCAGGCGGCAGCGGTAATCGGTGATCAGGTCGTTAAAGCGCACCCCGGCCATGGCCAGGCGCTCGCGCAGCCGCCGCGCCGGCATATTCAGGCGCGCCGCGACTTGCTCCAGGGTGGCCCCGTTGTCGACCAGCAGTTCGCCGATCAACTCACGCACCTTGCGCACCAGGTCCAGCCGTTCGACCTCGGCCAGCTGCCGACGCGCCAGGGACTCGTGCATGCGCAGCAGCTCGGGAGCGGCGTGGCGCGAGGTTTTGTCCAGCACCGCGGCATTGAACACCAAGGTGTAGCGCTCACAGCCGAACCGCGCCGGGCAGCCATACACCTGCTGGTAAAGCTCAGCGGGTGCACCCTCGGTATGGATAAACTGCACTTCGTAGGGGATAAAGTCGCCTTCGGTGAGGGCCGCGAACAGGCGGATCACCGCACCAGCGAGCATTTCCGGAAAATGCCGCGGCGTACCCGGAGCCAGGCCGAGCACCATCACCGCGCGCTCGCCCTGCACTTCCAGGCGGGCATTGAGGGTGTCGGAGAGCAAGCGGATATAGCGCAAGGCATGCCGCAGCCCTTCGCCGAAGGTCTCGCTGGAGAGAAACAGGTATTCCAGCAGCAGGCCATGGAAGGCCGGCAGATGCTGGGCCAGATACAGCCCCACATGCTCTTCGCCGCATTCGTCGATGGCGGCCTTCCAGAACATCGCCTGGGCCGAATGGGGGAAGCGCCCGGCGGGTAAACCACCAGGCGGCAGGCCGACGCGCGCCAGCACCCGATCAGGATCGGTTCCGCTGGCACGCAAGGCATCGAGCACCGGGCGCATCAGCGCCACATCGTCAGTCAGGTCACGCATTTTCTAGGAGTTCTTGTTATCCGCGAGGCGCGGCCATCTTAGGCGGCTTTAGCCCTCTGGCTCAAGGCGCGATGACGATTGACTGGCCTGCCAACCGTCGGCACGATGCGGCCAATGCACTCTGCCGTTGGCCGACTAAGCTGCTGCCACCCGCTCAGAGGAGTTTGCCATGGCCATCGACTGGCTCGATCTACCCGCCCCATCCGCCCTGCCTGGCCTGTTTGCCCGCGCCGCCCTGCGCCGTAGCGTCACCGGGCGCAGCCTGCCGACTGTCGGCCTGCGCTGCCAGATCAACGTCGACCCGGCGCACCTGGCGCGCTACCGGCAGATCTGCGGTTTTCGTGACGACGGCCTGCTGCCCGCGCCCTATCCGCATATCCTGGCCTTTGCCCTGCAGATGCAACTGCTCACCGATAAGCGCTTCCCCTTTCCGCTGCTTGGCCTGGTGCACCTGGAGAACCGTATCCGCGTGATACGCCCGCTCGGCGGCCTGGGGCCCTTCACCGTCAGCGTGCAGGTGCAGAACCTGCAACCCCACGACAAGGGCGTGACCTTCAGCCTGATCACCCAGTTGCACGACCAGCTCGGCCTGCTCTGGGAAGGCGACAGCCGTATCCTCTGCCGCGCCCTGCGTCTGGGCAGCGCAATAGCGGAGCGTGAAGCCGCCGCCGAATTGCCGCAAACCACCCTCGCCCACTGGCAGGCCCCGGCGAATATCGGCCGGCGTTATGCGCGCGCCGCCGGCGACTACAACCCGATTCATCTGTCGGCGCTCAGCGCCAAGCTGTTCGGCTTCCCGCGCGCCATTGCCCACGGCCTGTGGAACAAGGCGCGGGCAATGGCCGAACTCAGCGAGCACCTGCCCAGCGCGGGCTATCAGGTGGAGGTGCGTTTCCAGAAACCGGTGCTGCTGCCCGCCGCCGTGCGCCTGCTGGCCAGCGAGCCGGCCGCCAGCGGCCAGTTCAGCCTGCTCGGTGCGGACGACCTGCCGCATATGCAAGGCAGCTGGCAGCCGCTTGACTGAAATACCCCGCACGGCTGCCGGTAACTGCCGGCAGCCGCTTGCACAGCGCTGATGAACCCCCGAAGCTATGCTCCTCTTTGCAGGAGCGCCTGATGAACCTCGCCGAACTGACCGCCCGCATGCATGCCATTCGTGATCACAACGACTGGCGGCAATTCCACAGCCCGAAGAACCTGGCCATGGCCGCCAGCGTGGAAATGGCCGAGCTGGTGGAAATCTTCCAGTGGCTGACCGAGGCGCAGTCACGCCAACTGAGCGCCGAACAGCTCGCCCACGCAGGCGAGGAAATCGGCGATATCGTCCTCTATCTGGTGCTGCTGTGCGGCGAACTAGGCCTGGACATGCAGCAGGTGGTACGCGCCAAACTCGCCGATAACGAAAGACGCTTTCTCGGGAGCGCGCGCAATGACTGATCGGCATTTCGACGAGCTGGCCACCCGCTTTGCCGAGAAGATCTACGGCGGGGCCAAGGGCGCAATCCGCCTCGCGGTGCTCCAGGCCGACCTGGCCGAAGCCCTGCCCGACAAGCCGCTGCGAGTGCTGGATATCGGCGCAGGCCTCGGCCATATGTCGCTATGGCTGGCCCAGCGCGGCCATGAGGTGACCCTGGCCGAACCCGCCGAACCCATGCTGATCGGGGCCCGCGAGCGTTTTGCCGCCGCCGGCCAGAGCGCGACCTTTATCCAGGCCCCCTGGCAGGACCTGCTCGGCCAGCTTGAGCGCCCCTATGACTTGGTGATCTGCCATGCCGTGCTGGAATGGCTGGCCGAGCCGCACAGCATCCTGCCTGTGCTGCATCAGCTCTGCGCGCCCGGCGGCTGGTTGTCGCTGGCGTTCTACAACAAGGACGCGCTGATCTACCGCAACCTGCTCAAGGGCCATTTCCGCAAACTGCGCAAGGCCGAGTTCGCCGGTGAGAAACAGAGCCTGACCCCACAGATGCCGCTTGATCCGCGCGAACTGGCGGCGCAACTTGAACCGCACTGGCAGGTCGAAAGCCAGAGTGGCGTGCGGGTGTTCCACGACTATATGCCGCAGCCCTTCCAGGCCAAGGCGGAGCTGCTCGACCTGGTGGAAATGGAGCTGGCCTACCGCCGCCATCCCAGCTTTGCCGGGCTGGGACGGTATTTGCACTGGGTCTGCCGGCCACGCTGATAGCCCTCTCACAGGAGGCCGAACCCTTGATGAAACGACTTGGCGCATTACTGCTACTGGCCACCCTCGCGGCCTGTCAGAGCCACAACCCTTATATCGCCGACAGCAAACCGCTGCCGCCGGCCCCGGCGCATATGCCCGGGCAGCTGGACCCTAGCGCCTACCCGGCAGCGCCGCGCGACTACGGCCGCTACCGCACCTGGAGCTGGCAACACCTACCCGCTGGGACGGCCTGGGCCAGCTCCGAGCAGGTGCAGGAGGCCCTGAGCAACGCCCTCGACCAACGCGGCCTGCGCCCGCATCGTGCAGGCGCAACCAGCGATCTGCGGGTCAGCGCCGAGCTGCGGCTGGAGCAGCGTATCCGCCAAGTCAGCGAACACTACGGCAGCCATTACGGGCACAGTCGTTATGGCGATGAGTACGGCATGTGGGGAAGCGCGCCGCTGGTGCGCAGCTATACGGAAGAGGTCATAGTGGTACGTATCGATCTGTTCGATGGCCGCGACGGCCAGCCGGTCTGGAGCGCCAGCGCCGAAACCCTCGCGGGCGGCAGCCAAAGTGAACGCGCCGCCGCGCTGCGCAACGCGGTACAACAGGCCCTGGCGGCGTATCCGCCAAACTGATTGCTGAACCCGAGGAGAGCACCCATGCGTGCATCACTGCTGTTACTGCCCCTGCTGCTGATCCTCAGCGCCTGCCAGACGCCGCAGCTCGAGCGCGACTTCGACCCCAACCGGGATTTCGCCGCTTATCGCAGCTGGAGCTGGCAGGAGCCGGCCGTGCAGTACAAACCCGATGACCCACGAATCAACAGCGACCTTACCGGCCAGCGGATTCGCGCCGCCGTGAGCGAGCAGCTCGACCAGCGCGGCCTGCGCCCTGCCGCCAGCGGCAGCAGCGGCGACCTCAAGGTGCAGGTGTGGCTGATCGTCGATAACCGCCAGCAGCAGGTCAGCACGCACTTCGGCGGCAGCTGGGGCGACCCCTGGCGCGGCGGTTTCTGGGGCGGCCCGAGCTATGTGGAAACCCGCACCCTCGACTACCAGGTCGGCACCCTGCAGATCGATCTGCTCGACGGCAAGGATGGCAAGCTGGTCTGGCGCGGCAGTGCCGAACAGATACTGCGCAACCGCCAGCCGAGCCCGGCGGAGCGCGAAACAGCGATCCGCGCCACAGTCGCCAAGGTGCTCAGCCAGTATCCTCCGCACTGACAAGCCAGCCCCTGCACCACTCAAGGATGACCGCTATGCCGCCCAGCTCGCCGCTTGACCATCGCGCCGCCACGGCCGATGACCTGAGCGAGATCGTCACCTTCGCGCAAAGCGCCGAGGAACTGTTCTTCTGCTACCCCAAAGCCGACTGGCCATTGAGTGTCGGCCAGCTGGCGGCGACCATGGCCGAACGCCGCGACAGCACCGTGGCGCTGCTCAACGGCCGGGTTGCCGGTTTCGCAAATTTCTACCAGTGGCAATACGGCGACTACTGCGCCCTGGGCAACCTGATGATCGCGCCCTGGGCCCGCGCCCAGGGTGTAGCCCATTACCTGGTGACGGCGATGGAGCAACTGGCCCGCGAGCACTACCACGCCAAGCGCATGCAGGTGTCCTGCTTCAACGCCAACAGCGCCGGCCTGCTGCTCTACCCGAAACTGGGTTACAGCCCCAGCGGCATAGTCGAACGCCGCGACCGCCAGCAGCAGCGCGTGGCCCTGATCCAGTTCGACAAGGCGCTCTAGCCGGGCGTTGCCAAGGCTATATATGGGCCGCTTGGGGAGAAGCGACGCGGCTTGCGCAGGCCGCAATAGGTGCGCGGGGCCGCCGAGGCCGTACGCACCAAGAGTCTGCAGCCGGCCCTGGTGCGCACGGCGCACCCTACGGGCGGGTGCCGTCACACCGATGCTCGCCACCGAACCCGTATGGATACTGATCTTGCGTGTTTCAAGCCCGGTGAGACTCGGCTTTAGATATCCCAATCCGGCCTATCGACCAATCGCTCCAGCAAAAAATCCAGCAAGACGCGCAATGTCGGCGGCATCTGCCGGCGCGTGCCGTAGAGGGCGTGGATGCCCAGTTCCTGCGGCTGGTAATCGGGCAACAGCTGCACCAGCGCGCCGGAGCGCAAATGGCCACCGACCGAGTAGCGCGGCTGCAGGCTGATCCCGCCACCGGCCAGGGCCGCCTCCAACAGCACCATCGACTCATTGGCGCTGAGGTTGCCGCTGACCGCTACGGCATGGGGCTCACCGGCGCGGCTGAACGCCCAGATGCTGCGACCGAAATAGGCGTAGCTCAGGCAGTTGTGCTGGCTCAGCTCGGCCAGATGCTGCGGCGTGCCATGTTTTTCCAGATAAGCCGGGCTGGCGCACACCACCGAACGGCACACCGCCAGTTGCCGGGCGATCAGGTTGGGGTCGAGTTGGTTGGTGATGCGCAGCGCCAGGTCGATACGCGCCTCCACCAGATTGACCGCCTGGCTGCCCACCAGCAGATCGACGCTGACCTGGGGATACAGACTGGTGAAATCGTTCAAGGCGTGCACTAGCCAGGCCTGGGCGAAGGATTGACTGCAGGCGATGCGCAGGTTGCCGCGCGGGGCTTCATTGCGGCCCTGGCTGACGCCCTGCATGGCCTCGGCCACGGCCAGCATCTCGCGGCACTGACCGAGCAACTGCTCGCCGGCACCGGTCAGGCTCAGCTTGCGCGTGGTGCGGTGCAGCAGGCGCGCGCCAACCCAGCCTTCCAGCTCGGCCAGATAGCGCGAAACCATCGCCCGCGACATCTCCAGCGCTTCGGCGGCCGCGGTCTGGCTGCCGCGCTCCACCACCTCGACAAATACCCGCGTAGCCATCAGTCGGTCCATAACTCGCTCGATATACGCAACAAATACGCACAGATTAAGGGGCTTTTTGATCGATTTAAAGCAACTAAGATCGCCTCACTTACTTAACAGGAGATCATCATGTCGATTCTTGGCCATATGCGCGGCCTGCTTGCCAGCGCCAGCCTGCTTACCCTTGCCACCACTGCCATTGCCCAGCCCCTGACCCTGGATGTCTATAACCCAGGCGACAAGGCAGTGTTCCCGGTGACCTCGACCCTGATCAGCGGCAAGCGCGATGTCATTCTGGTCGATGCGCAGTTCTCCACCCGCGAAGCGCAAGAATTGGTCGAGCGCATCCAGGCCAGCGGCAAGAACCTGACCACCATCTTTATCAGCCACGGCGACCCGGACTTCTACTTCGGCCTGGACACCCTGACCCGCGCCTTCCCCAAGACCAAGGTCCTGGCCACGCCGCCGACCATCGCCTATATCGAAAAAAGCCGCGAACCGAAGCTGGCCTACTGGGGCCCGATTCTCAAGGACACCGCGCCAGCCCGCACCCTGGTGCCGCAAGCCCTGCAAGGCGACCACCTGACCCTGGAAGGCCAGCGCATCGAACTGATCGGCCATGACCCCAAGCACACCAGCCTGTGGATCCCGAGCATCAAGGCGGTGGTCGGCGGCGTGCTGACCTACGCCAATATCCACCCCTGGATTGCCGATGCGCAAACCCCAGAAGCCCGTCAGGACTGGCTGAAATCCCTGGATGAGCTGCAAGCGCTGCAGCCGAAAACCCTGGTGCCGGGGCACTTTATGGGCCAGCCCAAGCTGAACCTGGATGACCTGCGCTTTACCCGCAACTACCTTAATGATCTCGAAGCCGCCCTGCCCAAGGCCAAGAACAGCCCGGCGCTGATCGAAGCGATGAAAGCCAAGTACCCGGACCTGCTCGACGCCAGCAGCCTGGAACTGAGCGCCAAGGTACTCAAGGGTGAAATGCAGTGGCCATAAACCACAGCCGCTGATTAGCAACGCATCACACGCAAAAGGCCTGGGTCAAAAACCCAGGCCTTTTGCGTGCGCTAAGCGGCAAGCTGGCCTGGTTGAGGCTGACGAGGCGGACAGCTTTTACGGCATACTCATCCGTCCTTGCCGTCCTGGAGATGCCCCATGCCTGCCCCGATCTGGTGGTTGATGGCCCTGCCATTCGTTGCCGGCGCTTGCTTGCCACTGCAAGCGGGAATCAACGGCCAATTGGCCAAACAGGTTTCCAGTGTGATGGCCGCCGCCCTGGTGTCCTTCGCGGTGGGCACCCTGGCGCTGCTGATTCTGGTAATGGCCCAGCGCGAATTTCCCAGCCTTGGTGCCTTGAAAGGCCTGAGCTGGTGGCACTGGAGCGGCGGCCTGCTGGGGGTGATGTTTATCGCCACCGCCGCCTTTGCCGGCCCCAAGGTCGGTGCGTTGCTGTTTATGGCACTGGTGATCGCCGGGCAGCTGAGCATGGCCCTGATCCTGGATCACTTCGGCTGGGCCGGCTTTCGCGAGGCTCCAATCAGCCTGGGCAAATTCGCCGGCCTGCTGCTGATCGTCGCGGGTATCTGGATGATCCGCCGCGGTTAGTCACGCTTAGCACAGATAAAGCCCAGGGCTGGTGCGCGCGACGCACCCTAGTCGGCTAGTCGCGCTCAAAGCGATAGAACAGATTAGGTTCGCTGACCAGATAAAGATTGCCCCGATCATCCAGGGTCAGGCCCTCGCCCTGGGGCACGCTGTCTTTCAACCCAGCAAAGCCGCTGAGCAGCGAGCGGAAGCTAATCAGCTTGCCATCTTCGGCATCCAGTTCGATCAGCACCTTGGACTCATCGCTAAGCAGGGCCAGATGCCCGGTCTGCTCGTCGTAGTGCACCGATGACAGGTCCGTGGCAAACACCTTGTGATCGATCCACGCCTGCCGGTCGATCACTTGCAGGTTGAAATCGCCCTGAACGCTGGATTTCAACCCGCGCACCTCATAAAGCTTGCGCGGCGAATGCTCCTTGACCACATACAGCCGATCCCTTTCCCGGTCGTAACCCGCGCCTTCAAAGCCCTGGTTGCCGCCCAGATCAATGCCCAGGGTCAACGCCCGATAGTCCTCACGAAACAAGGCACCGGGCTTGTCCGGCACCTCGACTACCACCAGCGCCTGGTCGCGCTCTTCAGTCAGCAACAGCAGGTTATCGCCCAGGTAGGTGATGCCTTCGACATCGCTGAAACCGCTCAGCGGATAACGCGCCAGCAACTCGCCGTCCTTGCTCATGGCCAGCAGCTCCTCGGGGTTATTGACCACCGCCCAGAGCTGATCACGCCCTTCGTCATAGGTCAGTCCGGAAAGGTTGTTGCTCACCCCGGCGACCGGCAGCGCATCGACCCGCACCCGGTACTCGGGCAACCACAGGCTGCGGTGCTCCCACTCACTCTCGTGCCAGGAAGTCTTGATCCAGAAATACAGACGGCTATCCAGGTGCCGCGCGGCTATCTGGTAAACCAGAACCAGCGCCAGCAACAGCAGCGCCCATTTCCATGGACTGATCAGAGGTAGCCGTCCTAGCCCCCCTTTCGCTGCGGACATCATAAATAGGCATTCTCGCGAGCTACGGGACCCACAGTCTGCCGGGCCTTTATGACAGGCCCGCGGCAGACAAGCTGCGGTTGTGAGTAGCGCCAGGGCGGGAAAGTTCCTGCCCGCCGCGCCAGCGCTGCCCAGGGCCCGCGTTTGTGTTAAGGTACGCGCCCTTTTCGCCCGAATGGATAGAGACAGGTCGATATGACACTGGCCCAACCATCGCGCTGGCTGCCTACGCCGCCATAGCGTTTCGCTCCCTCCCTGCATAGCCCGGCCGGTTTTCCCGTTGCCGTCGCATGCCCATGCGCGCCTGTGCTTTCAGCTCAGCGCCGCGCTCGTTGTAGCCCTTGATTTTTATTAACCCCATCCGCTGCCCTTGCGTGCACCTGCGGATCCCAGCCATTGGAATGCCCCATGCTGCAAAGCCTGAAAAACACCTGGTTGTTTAATATCCGCGGCGATGTACTCGCCGGTCTGGTGGTGGCGCTGGCGCTGATCCCGGAAGCCATCGCCTTCTCGATCATCGCCGGAGTCGACCCCAAGGTCGGCCTCTACGCCTCCTTCTGTATCGCCGTGGTGATTGCCTTTGTCGGCGGCCGCCCAGGCATGATCAGCGCCGCCACCGGGGCCATGGCCCTGCTGATGGTGACCCTGGTGAAAAACCACGGCCTGGAATACCTGCTGGCAGCGACCCTGCTGACCGGGGTGCTGCAGATCGGTGCCGGTTACCTCAAGCTCGGCTCACTGATGCGCTTTGTCTCGCGCTCGGTGGTCACCGGCTTCGTCAACGCCCTGGCGATTCTGATCTTTATGGCCCAGCTGCCGGAGCTGACCAACGTCACCTGGCACGTCTATGCCATGACTGCCGCGGGCCTGGGCATCATCTACCTGTTCCCCTATGTACCGAAGCTCGGCCAGCTGATCCCCTCACCGCTGGTGTGCATCATTGTTCTGACTGGCGTGTATATGTACACCGGCATGGATATCCGCAGCGTCGGCGATATGGGCGAGCTGCCAGACACCCTGCCGATTTTCCTCTGGCCTGAAGTCCCACTGACCTTCGAGACTCTGGTAATCATCTTCCCCTACGCCGCCGCTCTGGCCGTGGTCGGCCTGCTGGAATCGATGATGACCGCCACCATCGTCGATGACCTGACCGACACCACCAGCGACAAGAACCGTGAGTGCAAGGGGCAGGGCATTGCCAATATCGCCTCCGGCCTGCTTGGCGGTATGGCCGGCTGCGCGATGATCGGCCAGTCGATCATCAACGTGAAATCCGGCGGCCGTGGTCGTCTGTCCTCGCTAACGGCAGGTGTGGTGTTGCTGCTGATGGTGGTGTTCCTTAGCGAGTGGGTCAGCCAGATCCCCATGGCCGCGCTGGTGGCGGTGATGATCATGGTGTCGATCGGTACCTTCAGCTGGGACTCGATCCGTAACCTGAAGAAATTCCCGCTCTCCACCAATATCGTCATGCTCGCCACCGTGGCAGTCACCGTCTTCACTCACAACCTCGCCTACGGCGTGTTCGTCGGCGTGCTGCTGGCGGCGATGTTCTTCGCCAACAAGATCGGCCACTTCCTCTATATCAACTCGGAAACCGACAACGAAGACCGTCAGCGCACCTACAAGGTGGTCGGCCAGGTGTTCTTCAGCTCCGCAGACAAGTTTGTCGCGGCCTTTGATTTCAAGGAAGCCGTTGCTAAGGTGGTGATCGACCTGTCCCGCGCGCACTTCTGGGATATCACCGCAGTGGCGGCCCTGGACAAGGTGGTAATCAAGCTGCGCCGCGAAGGCACCGAGGTGGAAATACTGGGCCTGAACGAAGCCAGCGCCACCATCGTCGACCGCTTTGGCGTACACGACAAAGAGAACGCCAGCGACCTGCTGTCGGGCCACTGACGGGCATACCCACCGCCCTTGTCCGTACCCCGGAGGGAGAAGGACAGGGGCGGTCGTCGCTACGCGACTTTCACACTATATGGAGAACACCATGTCCCAGGTTATGGCTTGCATCGATGGTTCCCTGTCTTCCCCAGCGGTATGCGACTACGCCGCCTGGGCCAGCCTGCGCCTCGACGCGCCGCTGACCCTGCTGCACGTACTGGATCACAAGCAGTACCCGCCGCTGAGCAACCTCTCCGGCAATATCACCCTGGGCAGCCGCGAGCAGCTGCTGCAGGATCTGGCCGACCTCGACCAGCAACGCAGCACCCTGGCCCTTGAGCAGGGCCGCCTGGCGCTGGAAGCGGCCAAGCAGCGCGCCCAGCGCGATGGCGTCAACAACCCGCAATTGCGCCAGCGTCACGGTGACCTGGTGACCTGCCTCGGCGAGCTGGAGCAGGACATCCGCCTGCTGGTGATCGGTCGCCAGGGCGAGACCAGCGACAACCTCAGCCAGTTGGTGGGCAGCCATCTGGAAAGCGTGATCCGCACCCTGCACCGGCCGATCCTGGTCACCCCGGGCCAGTTCCAGGCCCCGCGAAGCCTGATGCTGGCCTTCGATGGCAGCCCGACCTGCCACAAGGGCATCGACATGCTCGCCGCCAGCCCGTTGTTCAAGGGTCTGCCGATCCATGTGCTGATGGTCGGCGCGGACACCGGCCCAGCCTGGGAACAGCTCAAGGAGGCCGAGCAGCGCCTGGTCAAGGGCGGCCATGAGGTGCAACTGGCGATTCGCGCCGGCGAGGTCGAACCGACCCTGCACGCCTATCAGCTCGAACAGGGCATCGACCTGCTGGTAATGGGGGCCTACGGCCATTCGCGGATCCGCCAGTTCCTGGTTGGCAGCACCACCAGCCACCTGCTGCGCACCAGCACCAGCCCGCTGCTGATCCTGCGCTAAACGCAGCAGGCGTCTGACACGGCGGCGCGGCGCGCCGCACAAACAGCCGTATATGCCGCCCGTCTGCAGTGGCCATTTGACAGTGCGTTTCATGCTGCAGCAGTTATGCTCAGGCTACCGCCTATCTGTGATCACAGGCCATGACTGACTCCACCACCCCTCGCCAGCCCCAGGCCTTTGCCATATGGCGTGAAGCTCAGGACACGCGCAGCCGTTCGACCCTGGGCGGTATCTATTACCTGCTGGCCTGGCTACTGACCTGGCTCTTCAGCACCACCCCCATGACCCAGCTCGGCCTGGGCCTGGCCGTTGCCGCCCTGTTCGCCCTGCTGCTGGCGCTGCGCCTGCTGCACCGCCTGCCCAGCGAACAGAGCCCGGAGGTCATGCAGCGCTGGCTCAACCGGCATTGGGGGCTGATTCTGTTCACCGCCCTGAGCTGGGGCTTGATCCATGCCCTGGTGCTGAGCCAACCCCTGCTGAGCAGCAGCGCCACCATCGCCACCCTCAGCACCGTCGCCTTCGGCACGGCCATGGGCTTCAACTTCGCAATGCGCCGAGGCCGCGCCATCCTGGCCCTGTTGCTGATCTACCTGCCGGGCCTGCTGGTTATGGCCCTGGCCTGGGGCGAGCAGCGGGCTACCCTGATCACCCTCGCCGCCTACCTCAGCTACCTGCTGCTGGCCCTCAACCGCAGCCATCGCGAATACCACGCCACCCTGGCCCTGGAGCTCAAGCTGCTGGAACAACAGGAGTCGCTGGAAGTGCTTAGCCGCACCGACAGCCTGACCCAGCTGGGCAATCGTCATCAGTTCAACAGCCTGTTCCCGGTGATGGTCGCCAACGCCCAGCGGCAGAGCGACCCGCTGTCGCTGGTACTGCTGGATATCGACTTTTTCAAACAGGTCAACGATATGCATGGCCATGCCTGTGGCGATGCCTGCCTCAGCGCCTTTGCCGAGCGCATGCGCCAGGTGTTCCGCCGCGACAGCGACGCCCTGTTGCGCCTGGGTGGCGAAGAGTTTGGTGTGCTGATGCCCAATACCCCGCTGGAGAAAGCCTGTCAGCTGGCAGAAAGCTTTCGCCTGGCGCTGGCCCAAAAGGGTTTCGACATCGACGACAACTGCCTGCCGCTGACCGCCAGCCTCGGCGTCGGCTGCTTCGACCCACAGCGCGATCACAACGCCGAAGCCTTCTTCAAACGTGTCGACGACGCCCTCTACCTGGCCAAAGGCATGGGCCGCAACCGCCTGCAACTGGCCTGAGGCCACCCAAGGCAAATAGCAATCACCCGGCTAGACTCACTGGGTGACCGTGCGAGTAGCTGCCGATGACGCCGATATCCGCGGCAACCGGCCCCCGCCTAAGGCTCTGGCGGGAGGCGAGCGATACCCATGTCCGTTCCCGATTCGGCGGCTATTACTACCTGCTCGCCTGGGCCATGCTCTGGCTAACCAGCAGCAACCCCGAGCAGAACCTCTTGATCTGGAGCGGCGGCGGTCTGCTGTTACTGGTGTTCTTTATCCTGCGCAGCCGTCAGCGCCCCGCCGAACACCTGCAGCCGGCGCAGTTGCAGCGCTGGCTGGACCGGCGCTGGACCCTTCTGTTGCTGCAGTCACTGGCCTGGGGCCTGATGCTCGGGGGCATCCAGCTGTACCCCGGGATTATCGCCTCGCATCTGGTGGCCATGCTTTGCGTGGTGGTGTTCGGCACCGCCCTGGCGTTCACCTACCCGATGCGCACGGCGCGCTGCGCCCTGGCCATCCTGCTGACCTACCTGCCCAGTACCGCAATCAAGATCCACCTGGGCATCGGCGATATCGGCGGGTCGGTGGCTCTGGTGCTCTACCTGGGCTATCTGGCCCTGCTCCTGTATCGCTGGAACCACGAGTACCGTATCGGCCTCGAGCGCGAGTTACGCCTGCTGCAACAGGGCGAACAGCTGGACCGCCTCAGCCGCACCGATGCCCTCACCGGCCTGAACAACCGCTACCAGTTCAACGCCCTGCTGCCCAACTGGCTGGCCAGCGCGCGCAGGCAGAACGGCGCGCTGGCGCTGGTGCTGCTGGATATCGACTTCTTCAAGAAGATCAACGACCAGTTCGGCCACCGCGCTGGCGACCTCTACCTGCAAGCTTTCGCCGAGCGCATGCGCCAGGTGTTCCGCCGTGACAGCGATATCCTCCTGCGCCTGGGCGGCGAGGAGTTTGCCGTGCTGATGCCCGACACCAGCCTGGAGCAAGCCATGGCCCTGGCCGAGCACTTTCGCGCCGAGCTCACCGAGCAACCGTTGCAGGTGCAGAGCCCGAGCCAGGCGCAACACCTGCCGCTGACCTGCAGCCTCGGTGTCGGTACCTTCCAGCCGCTCTGCGACGACTCTGCCGAGGCCTTCTATACCCGGGTCGACAACGCCCTCTACCGGGCCAAGGCCGCAGGGCGCAACCGTCTGGAGCTGGCCTGAGGTGCGCCGCCTGGCAGGCCGCTGGTAGCGCGAATAACCTCTACAAGCGAAAACTGCCCATCTGCTTGGCCAGATCATCGGCCAGGCCGCGCAGGGTCTGGCAGTCCTCTTTACACACCTGCACCTCACCGGCGGTGGCATGCGCCAGATCGGCGATGCCCTGCACGTTGCGATTGATCTCTTCGGTCACCGATGACTGTTCCTCGGTGGCAGCTGCCACCTGGGTGTTCATATCGCTGATGCGCTCCACCTGTTCGGTGATGGCGCTGAGCGATTGGCCGGTGCGCTGGCTGGCCTCGACCCCGGTGCCGGTAGCGGCTTGGCCTGCGTGCATGGAGCTGACGGCGGTCTCCGCACCCTGTTTCAGGCGGGCGATCATCTGCTGGATCTCATCGGTGGAGGCCTGGGTGCGCCGGGCCAGGGTGCGCACCTCGTCCGCCACCACGGCAAAGCCGCGGCCCTGCTCGCCGGCACGGGCGGCTTCGATCGCCGCGTTCAGCGCAAGCAGATTGGTCTGCTCGGAAATGCCACGAATCACCGCCAACACCTGGTCAATGGAGGCCACCTGGGTGGCCAGCTGAGCGACCGCCGTGGCGGCGTCGCCAATTTCCGCCGACATATGTTCGATATGGCCAATCGACTGCCCCACCACTTCGCGGGCCCGCTGCGCCTCGTTGCGGGCGCTTTGCGATGCCTGGGCGGCGCTGCTGGCGTTACGGGCGATTTCCTGCACGGTCAGGCCCATCTCATGCACCGCAGTGGCGACCATATCGGTCATTTCCTGCTGCTGGCTGGAACGCCCGGCGGTGTTGTCCACCACCTGCGCCACCTGGCTGACCGAGGCGCGCAGGCGCTCACTGGTCGCCAGCACATCGCTGATCAGGCTGCGCTGGCCGCCAATAAAGCGGTTGAAGCCGCGCGCCAGGTCGCCCAACTCATCGGCGCGGGACTCATCCAGACGCCGGGTCAGATCGCCGCCGCCACCGCCGATTTCCACCAGGGCGCTGGTGACCTGACGAATCGGCCGTACCAGACCGCGCGCCAGCAGCACCACCAGGCCGAGAAACAGCAGGGCTACGCCCAGGCCGATAACGCTGGTCATCAACAGGGCCTGGCGCGCCTCGGCATAGATCTCGGCTTCCGGCACCTCGCTGACCAGCAACCAGTCCAGGCTGGTGAGCTTCTGCGCCACCGCCAGATAGGTTTCGCCGTCGCGCTCGAAGCGCACGGCCTTGCCGTCGCCACCCAGTAACGCCTGGGCCGAAGCGCTGCCAAACAGCTCGGCCAAACGCCCGCTGCCGCTCAGTTCCGCCTGCGGATGGACCTTGATATCGCCGCCGGCATCGATCAGAAACACCTGGCCGCGCTCACCAAAGCGAAAGTCGCGGATCATTTCCGACATGGCTTTCAGGCTGAAACCCAGGCCGGAGACGCCGAGGGTTTTACCGCCCTGCTTGATCCGCTGGTTGATAAACAGGGTGGGCAGCCGGGTGCCCTTGTCGATGTCGATTTCCAGCACGCGGTCGCGGCTGCTATCGACCAGGTTGTAGAACCACTGGTTCTCCGGCTGATCGCGGCTGATGACCCGCGCCAGGCCCTCGCCGGTGGTGTAGTTGCCGCTGGCGAGCACGGCAATCGAGGTGGTCATGGCATTCTGCTGCGCACGCACCCCTTCCAGATAACGGGCCATGGCATCGCGCTGCTCGGGATCTTCACCTGCGGCCAGCCAATCCTGCACCAGGGTGTTCTCGGCGATGCCGGCATTGGCGGTAATGGGGCCGCTCAGTACCCGTTCCAGATCGTTGCGGATCGCCAGGACCCGGGCCGGCAGTGCTTCCTCGACCAGGTAGCGCTCGGTGAGGCGGTTGACCACCGCCGAGTACACTCCCACCACGATCAGAATGCTGGCCAGCAGGGCCGCGCCCATGCTGAGAATCAGTTGCCACTGGATACTGCGCCGCCAGAGCTTCATGGTGGGTTACCCCTAATTGTTATTGGAATACGCAGGCATTGGACACATAACTGTATACAAAATACAAGCCGCAATCCGACAAGCTGCCTGGCGACCGCTGCACGGCGCACCTTGTACTTATGGCGAAGTGACAGCCGGTTGCGGCAGCCACTGCTGCTGAATGCGGGCCAGGTTGCCATCGTCAGCCATCTGCTCCAGGGCCTGCTGCCAGCGCTGCACCAGCTGCACGTCGGTGGCTTTGGAAAAGACGATATAGCTGCTGCTCTGCATAAAGCTGTAGAGGCGCTTGAGGTCGTCCATGGAAGCCCCCACCTCGGCCACCAGGCTCGGCAGCAGCTGGTCTTCATAGACCAGCACGGGCACCCGGCCATACAGGGTCATACGCAGCACCTCATGGGGCTTGGGTTGCAGAATCAGGTTGGTAAACCCCTCCTTCTGCAGAAACTGGTGCGAATACCAGTCCCGCGGCACGGCGATGCCGGCAGCCCGCTTGGCATCCTCCAGACTGGCGATGCGCAGGCCACTGCCACGGCGGGCATAGAAGCTGGTGGTGGTCGAGACCAGCGGGCCGACCCAGTGAAACAGCGGCTCGCGCTCAGGAGTACGCACAGCCACAAACAGGCCAACATTGGCCTTGCCCTGTACCTGCCGGTAACCTCGCGCCCAGGGCACCACACGAATGCTCGCGCTGTCGCCGGTACGCCGCAACAGCTCACGCACCACCTCACTGGCCAGACCATCGGCCTGGCCGTCGCGGCTAAAGTTGAGCGGTGGATTTTCCTCGGTGTACAGCTGCAACTCCGCCGCCATGGCCAAGGGGCAGCCAAGCAGCGAGATGCACAACAGGCGCAAGGCCCAACAAACCATAATTACCCCACCCACTATGCGTCGGCCCCGTTGCGCGCTACACCCGTACCTGAGCCGTCCAGCCGGAGCAGTGCCGAAAGGACAGGCAAAAGCCCGCGGCGCGCTGCAGCGAACCGCAGGCCACGGACACAGGACGATTCAATTGGCCTCAGTGTAGTTGAACCAACAAATCCGCCCGCACGGCATTGCCCATGGCCAACTCTATGCCCTGCGCGGGTGCGCGCTCAATCCAGCACACGAAACTGCAGCCGCGCGGTATGCCCGCTTTCATCCAGCACGCTCAACTGATAGTCACCGGGGCGGCTAAAGCGCTGGTTGATGGCGCTGCCGGCCAGGCTTTGGGCCACCGGTTGGCCATCGACAAACCACCAGTGTCGGCCGCTGCCGCCCAGGGCCGTAAGGCGCAAACGCAGGGGCTCGGTGGTGCCGGCTGGGCGGCGCAGGCGATCGCCTTCACGCACCCCGACGATGGAAAGCGGCGCGACCGCTGGCGCACTCTGCGGCGGGCAAGCCGGATCGACGGCCGGCAGCCGCGCACTGCGCCGCTCACGACGCGGCAGCCAGGGCTCCAGAGGTGCGGGCCATAGGGCCAGGCTATGGCGCGCGGCACCCGGGCAGGCGGCATCGACGCGTAAACCCTGTGGGTTAAGCCAGAGATGCTCCTGCAGCCCCAGCCCCAGTGGCTGATCCTGCGCCTGCAAGGTCGGCGGCACGGTGCCGGCCAGGGTCCAGGCGAAACGCTGACGCCGGCAGTTGGGGTCGCTGCGTGGCAGGGCCTGACCCAGCGGCCAGCAGATCGCCGCCACGCCCACTGCGGCGGGTTGTGCCTCCGGCTTAGGGGCAATGCCGCGCTGGCTGTCGCGGTTGGCCAACAGGTCGTGCACCTGCAGCAGCAGGGGCGCGGCCGAGGCCAGGCCGAACTGACCGGGCACCGGGGTGCCATCCGGGCGGCCGATCCACACGCCGATCACATAGCGCGGGGCCACGCCAATCGCCCAGGCATCGCGAAAGCCGTAACTGGTGCCCGTCTTCCAGGCGAGGGTCGGGCGCTGCACCAGCTGCGCCCGCGGGTCGCGGTCCGGCCGCGCCTGACCGCTGAGGATGCGCCGCACTATCCAGGCAGCCCCCGGCGACAGCAGGCGACGCTCCAGCAGTTCGTCCTGTGGCTGAAAACGCAGACGCGCCGCCTTGCCGCCCCGGGCAAAGGCGCTGTAACCACTGACCAGCTCCTCCAGGCGACTGCCGGCACCGCCGAGGATCAATGCCAGATTGGGTTCGGCCAGCGGCGGCAACAGCAACGGCACGCCAGCGCTGCGCAGCTCACCGGCAAAGCGCTTCGGTCCATAGGCTTCCAGCAGCTGCACGGCGGGCAGGTTAAGCGAGCTGGCCAAAGCCTCACTGGCCGACACCGCGCCACTGAAACCGGCTGCGAAATTGCCCGGGCGGTAATCGCCGTAACGCCGCGGCACATCCTGCAGCAGGGATTCGGAATGGATCAGCCCCTCGTCCAGGGCCATGCCGTAAAGAAAGGGTTTCAGGGTCGAACCGGGCGAGCGCACCGCGCTGACCATATCGACATGGCCGAAGCGCTTGGCATCGCCGATATCCACCGAGCCCAGGTAGGCCCGCACCGCCATACTCGGCTGCTCGACCACCAGAATCGCTGCCGAGGTACGCTCCGGCAGCCGCGCCCGCCAGCCCAGCAGCAGGTCTTCCAGGCGGCGCTGCAGGGCGGCGTCCAGGGTGGTGTGGATCAATGGCGGGCTACCGGCGCGATTTAGCCGTCGCGCCAGCAAGGGGGCCAGGCTGGGCTCCTGACGCGGCGCGAGAAGCACCGGCTCCTGCAGCGCATCGGTGATCGCCGACTGTGGCCACACGTCGAAACTGGACAACCGCTTGAGCACCTTATCCCGCGCCGCCTGGGCGCGCTCAGGGTGACGGTCCGGGCGCAAGCGGCTGGGCGCTTGCGGCAGTACCGCGAGCAAGGCCGCTTCGGCCCGGGTCAGCTGGCGCGGCGACTTGCCCAGATAAGCCCAGCTGGCCGCCGCCACGCCCTGCAAGGTGCCACCGAAGGGCGCGCGATTAAGGTACAGGGTGAGAATCTCGTCCTTGGACAGATGCCACTCCAGCTGCGCGGTGCGCCACAGCTGCTTGAGCTTGCCGCTATAGCTGCGCGCATGGGGATCGAGCAGCCGCGCCACCTGCATCGACAGGGTGCTGCCGCCGGATAGCACCCGCCCACCGCGCAGGTTCTGCCAGGCCGCACGGCCCAGGGCCAGCGGGTTGACCCCGGGATGGCGATAGAACCAGCGGTCCTCGTAGGTCAGCAGCGCATCCAGATAATAGGGCGAAACCTCACTGGGGCTGACCGGGTAACGCCATACACCATCGCGGTCGGCGAAACGCCACAACGGCGTACCGTCCTCGGCCAACACCACCCGGGCCAGATCGTCTGCAGGCAGGGGCAGCGGAAACAGGCGGTCGGCGCTCCACAGCAGGGCCGGCAATAGTAAGAACCACCAGCCACGCGACACTCCCCACTGTGGGGGCTTGTCACCCATGACCGCGCCTATCCGCAAGCGCTCACCCAGCCATCCTTTCCAGGGTTTATACATGGAGCCCAACACCTCGACAGACAGTCGCCGCCAATAAACCATCACAAAGCAACCACTTATCGGATCGGCGTCAAATTTACATATTTCAGCTTTGAAGCAGCTTTACAAGGCCCAGGCTCAGGCCTAAATCAATATCACAGTGATATCAAAATCATGGCGCGCTTCAGGTCAATGGCGCGCAAAAGATAGGCCTTAACCTCAGCCGTAGCATCTGAAACCAGAGGGTAGCGCGCAAGGTGAAAACTCACCTGGGTTTCATCCCGCGCACTATAGGCAGGCCCGCCCGGGAAAATCATCGACAGATTGGTTGCTCACGGTTGCAGGCAGGGTGCTCTTACTCTCAAAGCAGGGCATTGATCATGATCCGCTACTCCTCAGGAATACAGAGACCGCACTTCTGCGCAACGGCTGCGGTAATTGCAACCGCGCGCTGGCGCAACCTCACAATTCTCGCACCGACAGCCCTGCTGTCGACGGCCTTACTCGGGATAAGTGCACCGGTGCTGGCCGATCATGATCCCGAGCACAGCATTGCCAACCTAAAAGGCGGCCTCGGTGCCCTTGAGCAACGGGTATGGGACTGCGAGCGCGGGGTGAATGGCAAATGTCCGGGAACCAAGGGCGACACTGGCGAGACCGGCCCCACAGGACCGCAGGGCGAAACCGGTGCACAGGGGCCACAGGGTGAAACCGGGGCAACCGGTGCCCAGGGCCCGCAAGGCGAGACCGGACCCACCGGCGCGCAGGGCGAAACCGGCGCACAAGGACCACAGGGTGAAACCGGGGCAACCGGTGCTCAGGGCCCGCAAGGCGAGGCCGGACCAGAGGGTCCAGTGGGCCAGCAAGGCGGTACCGGCCTGGCCGAATGGGAACGTATGCCCAACACCTGCATCGGCAATACGACGACCATTACCTGCACGGCAACCTGCAGTGAAGGCAAATTCATCCTGGGTGGCGGCGTGGGCTACACCTCCGGCGCTACCTGGCAGGTCAATCAAAGCTATCCACTCTCCGATTCGAGCTGGACAGCAACGTTAAGTAAATCAGGGGGAGCAACGGCAATTACTGTTATGGCTTACGCCATCTGCGCCTTTACCAATTAACACGGCAACCCAGGAGGTTAGTCATGAGCAGATATGTGATTCCAATCTGGAGCGTTCTGGTGCTGCTAAGCGGTCCGGCTATGGCCGGACATTGCGACACCGAGATTATCGAGGCGCAAGCTGCGCTCAACCAGGCCTATCAGATCGGGGCTAATGTCCACGATGCCGTATCGGCATTACTAGACTCTGCCGCAGCGGCTTGTAGCCAGGAGGAAATGTATTTGGCCACAGCAGAGATCGACTCGCCCATGCAGGAACCCGACTATGTCTCGGTCGGCCAGTCCATGCTGATCAATGTCACCCAGCTGATCAGCGGCCAGTAACTGTTGCCGAGTCAATCACCTCGCTCGCGACAAAGGTGCAAGCGCCCTGGCGGCCTTACACCTTTGTCGCGTTCGACATACAGACAAAGAAGACAGCCTGAGTATCCTGACCCCTCCCTCTCTCATCAAACAAAAAATAACTCTTTGTTATATATAGAAATTTAATCCACACAAAGACCTGTAGGTGCGGGATGGGGGACGCCCAATGCCATGCCCGCGAAACGCATCGCATGCATGGCCCGCTCCTACAGGTACCTACAAGCCGATAGACGCAATTGCCCCAGTTTGCTGCTCGACAGCGCGGCGTCTGGACGACGGGGGGTCTCTTACTGAACTCAATCACAGCCCATCCCTGAAGCAGCCTCCTGCCTGAACACACTCAGCGCCCGATCCTTATGCGGGCCGTCATCACCAATAGACCTGCGAATACGCCTAATGAATGGCACACTAGCGCCCCTTGGCGCAGGCGTGGGTTGGCAAAAGCCTCCCGCAAGGCGCTCAGCTGACAGGAACCATGCAGATGCGCGTAGAAGGCTTTTTTGAATCCCTTGGCGAGGCGGTCGGGTCGGTAATCCGCTTTATCGTCGAAGGCCTGAGCGGCTTTTTCGGCATATTCGGCGGAGCGGTCAGCAGTTTTATCGCGGGCATGTCCAAAGCCTTGGGGGTGACGCCGTCATTTCTCAGCATCGTGGTTCTGGTCGCCGGTCTCTGGCTGCTGTACCTGGCGGTGCGCGCCTTTATCCGCCGCTCGATTATCGCCGGGCTGATCTGGCTGGTACTGGGGTTGTGGTTGCTAAGCGGGCTGATTGGTTAGCGGTTGGCTGATGCGTGGGCGCTGGAGCGGCTCAGGTATGGTGCTCACGGTCTTCGAAGTGGTGCCATAAACGAAGAATGACGACAGTTTCGGTATGAGTCGTATAACGGATTACGTATTTGCCAAAAATGGCGTCACGAATAGCTTTCGGGTCAGGTGCCAACTCAACTACTCGGCCCATTGCCGGGAATAGGCGAAGGCTCTCGATACGCGCAATAAGTTCTGCTGCTACGCGCGTAGCTGCAAGAGGATCTTTCTCAGCAATAAATGCGCGCAGACGAACTAAATCGGCCACAGCCTCTTCTGAGTAGACCAGCCTCATTCGCCCGCCTTGGGTGGCGACAGCTCATTGGCGCTGCCCCAGCTTTGCAGCCAGGTATTGACTGCTTCAGCTGAAACGACTTTGCCTTGCGCCACGGACTCCATGGCCTGCAGCGTTTCCTGCCAACGGTTCTGCTCCTGCTCCTGGCGCTCAAAAAACTCTCTAAGCGCCTGGTTAATCAGCCAGCTCTTGCTGCGCTGAAGCTTCTCGGCCATAGCGCCCAGGCTTTCCTCCAGCTCAGGTTGTAGCCGAACGGTTGTGACGCTCATAGGATGCCCTCCATACAGTTGAATGCAATGTATTACAGGGTATTCAACCGGGCAAGCGAACCTTGCCGGCGCGGCTCAGGCATCCAGCAGACGCCTCGACGGCGGCAGCTTTATCCAGGCAAGGCCCGCCAACTTGGCGGGCCTTGTGCGTTCTAGCGCTCTTTAACCACCAGCCGCCCCGGCGTTGCACCCAGGGCCTGCCAGTTCGGTCGGTACATCGACTCCACTTGCGGTGGCGGCACTCGGTAGCTGCCGGGGGTGACGGCGCGGGCCAGGTACAGCAGGTGGGTGGTTTCATAGCCGTTGACATCCAGCGCCGCAACGTAGCGATCGCCACGGAACTCCTGGTGCTTGATCGCGGCATTCTGCATTGCCTTGTGCCATTCCTTTACCGCGCTGCTGGCGTCGTCCAGGCTGGCCGAGCTTTGCGCCAGGTTCTGGTTTTCCAGCTCCAGGCCCGCCGGCAGCAGGTCGACCACCAGGGCATCCGGCACCCGCTGGTCTGCTGCTACGGCCAGGTGCACCAGCACCAGCTCGCCGCTCTGCAGGTTGCTCAGATCCAGCGCCTGGCCATCCATGCCCAGGTATTCGCGGTAGATGCTGAGGTTTTCACCGCCCGCCGCCGGGGCCTGGCTCGGATAGCCGGACAATGTCAGTTGCTGATACAGCGGCGTATCACTCGGCTTGCTCGCCGAATTGATGATGCTCAAAGGAGGGGCCAGATCGCTGCCATCGAGTTTGAGGCCCGGCTGGGCATTGCTCATCTCGAAGACCAGACTGCCGCTTTGCAGCACTGCGCTCCAGCTCGGCTCCGGCTTGCTCAGCAGGTTGCGCCCGGCCAGGTACAGCGAGTTGCGCTCCTGGGTCGACAGCCACTGCTGCCCGGCCACTTCATCGGCCAGGTTGAACAGCCGCTCTTCACGGCGATTGCCGGCCAGGTCGTGCTCTTCCAACAGCGCCAGAATCAGCGCCTGGTCGCGCAGCGGGCTGCCGTAATCGGCCAGCCAGTTATTGCGCTCACGGCCACGAGCCAGGCCGGCGCTCAGCAGTTCATCGGCACGCGGCTGGTCGCCCATTTTCTGCAGGGCCACGGCCAGGTGCACTAAGGGCAAACCGGACAGCGCATCGCTGCGCCGCTCGTACAGGCTGCGCAGGGCACCCAGCGGTGCCTGTTGGCTGCGTGCCAGCACGTAACCGGCGTAAGCCTGCACGGCAAAGCGGCTGTGGTTGGCGTTGTCGCTGTAGTTGACCTCAATCAGGTGACGCTCCTGCAGGTAACGCAGCAGGCGTTCGTTGGCCTTTTTCAGCGCCTCTTCCGGTACGCCAAAGCCCTGCTCGCGGGCGCGCAGGAGGAAGTCGCTGACATAGGCGGTCAGCCAGTATTCCTCATCGCTGTCCGCGCCCCACAGGCCGAAGCTGCCGTTGTAGCGCTGCATGCTTAGCAGACGCTCGATGCCCAGCTCGATGGAACGTTTGCGCTGCTCATCCGGCTCGGCTTCCACGCCCAGGCGTTTCAGCGTGGCGGCATCGGTGTACAGCGACGGATACAGGCCGCTGGTGGTCTGCTCCAGGCAGCCATAGGGATAGGCCTTGAGTGCACGGATCTGCTCGCCCAGGTTGAGTGGCGGCCGGCTGGAAATCGCCAATCGCGCTTCCAGACCTGCAGCTTCGAAGGCACTCAGCGCATTGGCCGGCAAGCTCCATGGCTGGTCTTTAAGCACCGCGCGGAAGTGCTGCAACTGCGCCGGGTAGGCCGGGCGAATGCCCAGGGTCCACTCACGGCTGAACGGCGGCAGCTCCTCACCGGGCAGGGCCAGGCCATTGACGCTGACCTTGAAACGCCCTTGCCCGTAACCACCCAGCGCAGTCACCGGGATGCGCAGAATGCTGCGCTGACCATCGGCCAGGGTGATCGGCACAACGCTGGCCTCGCCCCCCGGAGCCAGGCGCAGCTGGCCTTCGGCGCTGAACTGCACATCCAGCTGCTGCTCGCGCCCGGACAGGTTGCTCAGGTCCAGGGCCAGGGTGGTTTCATCGCCACCGGCGAGAAAGCGCGGGGCCGACAGCTCGGCGATCAGCGGCGCGGCGACTACGGTCTTGCCTTCGCCCATGCCGTAATGCTCATCGGTCCAGGCTTGCGCCATCAGCCGCAGCTCGCCGTTGAAGTCGGGGATATTCAGGCTGACTTCGCCCTCACCCTGCTCATTCAGCGCCAGCGGCTCGCTCTGCAGCGCGACGATCAGCACGCTGGTGTCCGGGCGCTTGCCGCCACCGGCCAGCGCCGCGTCACCACCGAAGGCCAGTTTGGCCACCCGGCCTTGCCCCGCTTCGATCAGCTGGCCGTAGATATCCAGCTGATCCGCGCCATAGGCCTTGCGGCCAAAGAAGTTGGCGAAGGGATCGGGGGTGGCGTAGCCGGTGATATTGAGGATGCCGACATCCACCGCGGCCACCAGCACCTGCGCCTGTTTCGGGATGCTGCCATCGGCGTTGCGCGCCTGCACCTTGACCGTGAGCGGCTGGTTGGGGCGCATTTTTTCCGCAGCGCTGAGGGTCAGCGCCAACTTGCGTGGCGCGCGCTCCAGCGGCAGATGCAGCAGGCCGACCGCGCGTTTTGGCGTGGCATTGCTCTTGCGCTCGCCGGGGCGGATCACCAGGGCGCTGAGGTACAGGTCATGCCGCGCCCAGTCCTTGGCAATCGGGATATCGAAGGTCTTGCCCTCGGCCGGCACCTCGACCTCCTGCCACCACAGCGGTCCTTCGCTGGACTCCACCATCAGGTAGCCCTTGCCCGCAGAAGGCGGGGTGACGGTGACTTGGGCGGTCTCGCCATCGACATAAGCCGGTTTATCCAGCGCCAGTTTGACCTGATCCGGCCGTACGGCACCGCCATCGGCGTTGTCCTGCCAGCGGTAGCCGGCCCAGAACCGCAGGCTGCTGAGCATGCCGGTCTGGGTATCGATAACTTCGACGCGGTACGGGCCCCACTCCACCGGGAAGCTGATCTTGGCCGTGCCGCCGGCGTCGACCTTGAGGTTTTCCTCGCCCAGGGTAAGGAATTTTTCGTTGTAGTTATGGCTCCAGCCATCGCTCTCGGAGAAGTTCCAGAAGTAGTCGCGGCGCTCGCGCACCAGGCGCACGGTCAACTGTTCGGCGGCCAGCTTGTTGCCGGCGGCATCGGCCACCAGCACTTCGAACTCGGCCAGGCTGTCGGCGTCCACCTGCTCGCCATCGAACAGGCCGCGCACCCCGGGCAGTCGCTCGGCTGGCCATACCGGCTGGATAATGCGCCGGGTAATCGCCCGGCCGCCGGACTCCTGCAGGCTGGCCTGGAGAATCAGACGCAACGGTGATTTGGCACTGGCCCAGCGGCTGTCGATACTCAGTTGGGCCTTGCCCTGCTCGTCCAGGCTGGTGTCTTCCAGCTCGATATCCTGGCTCAGTTCCGTCTCGGTGACCGAGCCGAACTGATAGCCCGGCAAACTCTCCACAGCCTCACGCAGCGGCCGCACATAAAGCTGGCCACTGAGACGATTGCCGGCAGCCGGCGCGCCGTACAAGTAGCGCCCGCTCACCTCGAAGTCGGCGGCCTGCGCCGGTTCATAAGGCGTTTCACTGCCCTTGAGTTCCAGGGCCAGGCGCTCGGGAAGAAAGTCCTCCACGGAAAACTCGTAGAGCTGCGGCTTGCCATCGCCGAGGTCGAACAGAAGCTGCCAGCGCCCGGTCGGGGCTTCTTCGGCCAGCTGCAGCTGGTACTGATAGAGCCCACTGGCATCGGCCTGCCAGACGAACTTGCGACTGACCTGTTCGTCCGGCCGGCGCACCTCGACATTCACCGGCTGGGCTTTTATCGCGCGGCCATCGGCATCGCGCAGCAGGCCGTTGAGCAGCACGTTTTCGCCCGGGCGATAGAGATCCCGCGGACCAAATACAAAGAACTGCAACGGATGGGCCTGGGGCCCGGCGATATCGAACTCGGCCAGGTCCAGGGCGGGACCGTTCAGGCGCAACAGGCTGGTCTGCTCGCCCAGATGGGCCAGCAGCACCTCGGCCTTGGCGGCCAGCGGCAATTCGGCGTGGCCGGCCTTGTCGGTCTTGCCCTCGGCCAGCAGCTGGCCCTTGCCATCGAGCAATTCCAGGGCAACTCCGGCCATCGCCTCACCGCCGGCCAGGGCCTGGGTAAACACATCCAGGCGGTTGCGGTAGCGGTGGGCGGACAGGCCGATATCACTCAGGGTAAACAACGTAGCGGGCTGCGAATAACTGTAGTTGCCGGCCTCGCGCATCACTGCCAGGTACACCCCGGGCTGCTTGAATGGCTCCAGGCCGGCAATCGGCAGCAGCAGGGTTTCGCGGGTATTGCGCGCGGGGTTGAGGTCGAAGCGGCCGCCATACACCAGATCGGCCATGGGCAGCAGCGAACGCGCCTCCCAGGTGTCCAGGTTGCTGCTGCGGCCCCACTGGGCAAGAAACTTTGGCAGGGCTTCGGCCTTGATCCGGAAGAACTCGACATTGACCTTGTCGACGTTCAGCGCGATCACCGGCAGGCCCTCGGCCAGGCGGGTCGGCAACAGCGAGCCACGGCTGGCGAAGCCGACGCTGGCCTGCAGGTCGCGGGTTTCCAGGCGGGTCACCTGCTCGGCGGCGAGGCTCTTGCCATTCAGCCCGAGCAGCCCGGCATCCACGGTCAGCACCAGCTTGCGCTGCGGCTCAAGGTGGCGCAGGCGAACTTCCATCAGGTTGTCGGCAAGCTCCCAGGCTCCATCGACCTTGCCGCTCTTGCTGTCGACCAGATGCAGGCGCTCGGCGAGTTTCTGCTCGGGGTCGAGCGGCACCGAGAAGCTGACCGAGAGCGTGCTGGCTCCCTCCAGCTGCACTTCGGAAACATCCACCACCGTCAGCTCACGGCCGGCGTAGCGCTCGGCCAGGGCCGCCTTGTCCAGTGGCGGCGCAGTTTCAGCGGTGGCGGCGGGAGCGCTGACGCTGACCTGGGCAGGCTCGGGGGTGGAAGAATCACAGGCGCTGAGCAGGCTCAGGGCAAGTGCCAGAAGCAGTCCTTTCTTCGGCATTGCGGGCTCCAACAAGGGTAGGTGCAGAGGCCTGACACTATAGTCGAGCCGTCTAAATACAACTAAGGGGCATAGGCAAAATTGCTCAGCAGCGCACGTCAGTTGATCAGTGTTTAATAACCCGCCGGTGACACGCGCCCGTGTACTCGTTGCTGGCATCTCCAATCAAGATCGAGAGCACATTTGATAAACGCCATACGCGACGCCTGGCAGCACCAGCCAACCCAGCGCAAGGTCTGGGCCCTGGCCGCGCCGATGATCCTGAGCAACCTGTCGGTGCCGCTGGTGGCCCTGGTCGACAGTGCCGTGGTCGGCCACCTGCCCCACGCCCATCAACTGGCCGCTGTGGCGGTGGGCGGCAGCCTCTACACCCTGCTGATCTGGGCGGTGGGCTTTCTGCGCATGGGCACCACAGGGTTCAGTGCCCAGGCCGCCGGGCGGGGCGACGGCAGCGCGCTACGCCAGGTGCTGTTGCAGGGCCTGCTGCTCGGCGGCGGGCTGGCGCTGCTGCTGATCGGCCTGGCGCTGTCCTTGAGCAACGCCGCCCTCAGCCTGATGCAACCCTCCGCCAACCTCGATGCCCTGGCCCGCGACTATCTGCATATTCGCCTGTTCGGCCTGCCGGCAGCCCTGGCGACCTATGCCCTGATCGGCTGGTTGCTCGGCACCCAGAACGCCCGTGGGCCGCTGGCGATTCTGCTGACCACCAACCTGCTCAATGTGGCCCTCGACCTGCTGTTTGTCCTCGGTTTGCACTGGGGCGTAGCGGGCGCGGCCTGGGCCTCGGTGATTGCCGAATGGAGTGGTGCCCTGCTCGGTCTGTACCTGGCGCGGCGCGCCCTGCGCAGCTATGCCGGGCGGCTCGACTGGGCGGCGCTGGGGCGCTGGCTGAACTGGCGACCGCTGCTGGCGGTCAACCGCGACATCTTTATCCGCACCCTGGCGCTGCAGGCGGTGTTCTTTCTGATCACCGTGCAGGGCACGCGCCTGGGTGATGCCACGGTGGCGGCCAACGCCCTGCTGCTTAACGGCCTGCTGCTCACCGCCCACGCCCTGGATGGCCTGGCCCACGCGGTGGAGGCACTGTGCGGGCATGCCCTGGGCGCGCGCGACCGCAACGCCCTGAGGCGCAGCCTGATCGTCGCCGGCGGCTGGTCGCTGCTGGCCAGCCTGGGTTTTGCCCTGTTCTTCCTGTTCGGCGGCCATTGGTTTATCAGCCTGCAGACCAATATCGCCGTGGTCCGCGACCAGGCCATCGACTATCTGCCGTACCTCGCCCTGCTGCCGCTGATCGCGGTCTGGAGTTACCTGCTCGACGGTCTGTTTATCGGGGCCACCCGCGCCCGCGAAATGCGCGATGCCATGCTGCTCAGCCTGCTCCTGAGTCTGCCCCTGGCCTTGTGGCTGCAGGCCCTGGGCAACCATGGCCTGTGGCTGGCCTTCTTGTGGTTTATGCTGCTGCGAAGCCTCATCCTGGGCGTCTATGCTTATCGTCTAAGCCGCGCTGACGGCTGGTTCGATCCATCTCGATTAGGAGCGGTCAATGCTCATCCCTGAACTGCCTTGCGATGAAACGCTGCGCCAGCAGAGCCTCGATAGCCATGAACTGCTCGACACGCCGGCCGACCCCTACCTGGACACCCTGGTGCGGGTGGTGCGGGAAGTGTTTGCCGTGAAAACCGTGCTGGTCAGCCTGATCGACCACGACCGCCAGTGGTTCAAGGCTCGCCTGGGCCTGGATACGGCGGAAACGCCGCGCTCCATATCTTTTTGCGGCCATGCCATTCTCGCCACCCAGCCGTTGATCATCGAAGACACCTTCAGCGACCCGCGTTTTCTCGATAACCCGCTGGTGACGCAAACCCCGCATATTCGCTTCTACGCCGGCCAGCCGCTGTATTCCGAAGATGGCCAGGCGCTCGGCACCTTGTGCATGATCGACTCAGTACCCCGGCAAATGAGCGACCAGCAGCTGCGCCTGTTTATCGATATGGCGGTGCTGGTGGAGGGTTACCTGAAGCTGCGCCGGGTCAGCGAGCAGACGGTAAAGCTGCGCGCCGCCCTGAGCCGCGAACAGCGCAAGTCCATGCTCGACCCGCTAACCCAGCTGTGGAACCGCGCCGGCCTTAACCACTTCCTGCCCAAGCAGCTGCTGCAGGCCGAAGAACAGGGCCTGCAACTCGGCGTGCTGTTCTGCGACCTCGACCATTTCAAACCAGTCAACGACACCCACGGCCATGCCGCGGGCGACCAGGCCCTGTGGGAAACCGCCCGGCGCATCAGTGCCGCCGTGCGCCCCCAGGATGTGGTGACCCGCAGCGGCGGCGAAGAGTTCGTAGTGTTGCTGCAGGTACACGACCAGCAGGAATTGCTGCGAATTGCCAACCGCATCCTCAAGACCGTCAACCAGAAACCGATCACCACCGATGCCGCCCCACTCAACCTGACCATCAGCATCGGCGCAGCCATGGGCCGCGCCCAGGAACAGCCGGAACAAAGCCTGAAGCGCGCCGACGAAGCCCTCTACCGGGCCAAGGGCAACGGCCGTAACCGGGTGGAAATGGCCGACTAAACGCCCCCCATTACTCAACCCTAGGACTCGCCAATGGCCCAAGCTATCGCCGCCTATATCCACTACCTGTCGATCTTCGTCCTGTTCGCCCTGCTCGCCATCGAGCACGTACAGTTCAAGCTGCCGCTGGACCTGCAGCGCGCGCGCAGCCTGATCATCACCGACCTGGCCTACGGCATCTTTGCCGGGCTGGTGTTGTTCAGCGGCCTGGCCCGGGTGATCTGGTACGGCAAGGGCCTGGATTACTACCTGGGCAACAGCCTGTTTCATGCCAAGGTCGGCCTGTTTATTTTGGTCGGGCTGATTTCGGCAGGGCCGACCTTCGTCTTTATCAACTGGCGCAATGCCCTCAAGGCCGGCCAGGTCCCCCAGGTCAGCGCAAGCCAGGCACGCTGGGTGATCATGGCGATCCGGGTGGAACTGTTGCTGTTGCTGGCCATCCCATTGTTAGCGGTGCTGATGGCGCGCGGCCACGGCCTGATCGGCTGACAGCCAAGCAGACCTCAACCCTTGTGGGAGGCGCTTTAGCGGCGAACAACTGTCGCGGCTACGACTGCATGGATGCAGGAGGTAGGTCGAAGCAGGAGCCAGAGTCGAAAGCCCCTCCCACAATCCCATATACCGCCCCGCTGATTTGCCCGTACGCGCCTGCTCTGCTAGTGTCGCGCCGGTTCCACTTCCCCGATCTGCCCCGAGAAATTCGCCATGGCCGCCCGCAAAAAAGCCGCGCTCGACTTCGAGCAATCCCTGACCGATCTGCAGAACCTGGTCGAGCGTCTGGAAAACGGCGAGCTGTCGCTGGAAGACTCGCTGACCGCCTTCGAACAAGGCGTGCGCCTGACCCGCGACTGCCAGGCCGCCCTGGCCCAGGCCGAACAGAAAGTGCAAATCCTGATGGAACGCGACGGCGAGCTGGAGGAAGCCCCCTTTGACGCGGATCGTCTGACATGATCGCGGCCTACCAGGCGCGCTGCCAGAGCCGTGTCGACGCCGCCCTGGACAGCCTGTTCGGCCAGGAGCAGCCACAGCTGGCGCGGCTCTACCAGGCCATGCGCTACAGCCTGTTCAACGGCGGCAAGCGCGTGCGCCCGCTGCTGGTGTATGCAGCCTGCGAAGCCCTTGGCGGTGATCCCGATCGGGCCGACGGCGCAGCCTGCGCGGTGGAGCTGATCCACGCCTACTCCCTGGTCCACGACGACCTGCCGGCAATGGACGACGACGATCTGCGTCGCGGCCAGCCGACCACTCACAAGGCCTTCGATGAAGCCTGCGCCATACTCGCCGGCGATGGCCTGCAGAGCCTGGCCTTCGAGGTACTGGCCGATGCCCGGCGCAACCCGCAGAACACCCAGCTGCGCCTGACCATGATCAGCACCCTGGCCCGCGCCGCCGGCCCGGCCGGGATGGTCGGCGGCCAGGCCATCGACCTCGGTTCGGTGGGTCGCCAGCTCGATCAGAACGCCCTGGAAATCATGCACCGGCACAAGACCGGCGCATTGATCGAAGCCAGCGTGCAGCTCGGTGCCCTGGCCAGCGAGCGCGCCGACGAGCATGCCCTGAAATCCCTGCACAGCTACGCCCGCGCCATCGGCCTGGCCTTCCAGGTACAGGACGATATCCTCGACGTGGAAAGCGACACCGCCACCTTGGGCAAGACCCAGGGCAAGGACCAGGCCCACGACAAACCCACCTACCCGGCCCTGCTCGGCCTCGACGCCGCCAAGGCCTATGCCCTGGAACTGCGCGACCAGGCCCTGCACGCCCTGCACCCCTTCGACTCGGCCGCCGAGCCGCTGCGCGAGCTGGCCCGCTATATCGTCGAACGACGCAGCTAAGCCAGCAGAATGCCCATCGCGGGCAAGCCCGCTCCTACAGGTCATCCACGTACCCTGTAGGAGCGGCGGGGACGCCTAGTCCACGCCCGCGATCACCCCGCCCCTTATCACCCATATCAATAGCCCAACCCTTACCCGCTAAGGCTTGGTTTACCTCCACCGCCGAGCGCCTAAGATGGCTGCAGAATAAAAACCTGGAGCCACCATGCACGTTACGACCGCGCCCTTCGCCGCCCTGCTGATCGCCAACCGTGGCGAAATCGCCATCCGTATCGCCCGCGCAGCCAGTGAACTGGGTATCCGCTCGGTGGCCATCTACGCCGAAGACGATGCTGCCTCCCTGCATCTGCGCCAGGCCGATAGCGCGGTAGCGCTCAAGGGCCGTGGCGTGCCGGCCTATCTGGACATGGATCAGCTGATCGAGATTGCCCAAGCCGAGGGCTGCGATGCCGTCCACCCTGGCTATGGTTTTCTCGCCGAAAACCCTGAGTTTGCCCGCCGCTGCCAGGCCGCCGGCCTGTGCTTTGTCGGACCCAGCGTTGAGGTGTTGCAGCTGTTTGGCGACAAGGCAGCGGCGCGGGAGTTAGCCGAGCGCTGTGCCGTGCCGCTGGTGGCGGGGATAAATCGAGCGATCAGCCTGGATGAAGCCCATGGCTTTCTCGCCGAGCATGGCGCGGTAATGCTCAAGGCCCTGGCCGGGGGCGGCGGCCGTGGCATGCGCCCGGTATTCGCTGCCAGTGAGCTGGATGACGCCTTTGCCCGCTGCCAATCCGAGGCGCAAAGTGCCTTTGGCAATAACGCGCTGTATATCGAACAGCTGGTGCGCAGCGCCCGGCATATCGAGATTCAGGTGTTGGGCGACAGCACAGGCGCGGTCAGCCATCTATGGGAGCGCGACTGCAGCCTGCAGCGCCGTCAGCAGAAGCTGGTGGAAATCGCCCCAAGCCCGGACCTGCCGACCGCCACCCGCGAACGCATGATCGCGGCCGCGTTGAAGCTGGCCGGCGCAGCGCACTACCAGGGCCTGGGCACCTTTGAATTTCTGCTGGATACCGAGCAGCCCGAGCGCTTCTACTTTATGGAAGCCAACCCGCGTATCCAGGTCGAGCACACGGTCACCGAACAGGTCACCGGCGTCGACCTGCTGCACACCCAGCTCAAGCTCGCTGCCGGCCAAACCCTGGCCGACCTCGGCCTGCTGCAACCGCCGCCGCTCAATGGCTGCGCCGTGCAACTGCGGATCAATCTGGAAAGCATGGGCAGCGATGGCAGCACCCGCCCGGCCGCCGGTACCCTGACGGCCTACCAACCGCCCAGCGGCCCGGGCCTGCGGGTGGATGGCTATGGCTACGCTGGCTACCCGGTCAGCCCCAGCTACGACTCATTGCTGGCCAAGCTGATCGCCCATGCCCCGGACTACCCCAGCGCCCTGCGCCGCGCCTATCGCGGGCTGTGCGAATTCCGCCTGGAAGGCGTGGCCAGCAATCTGCATCTGCTGCAGAACCTGCTGCGTCTGCCCCAGGTGGCGAGCTACCAGTTGACCACGCGCTTTGTCGAAAGCCAGCTAAGCGAGCTATTAGCCGCTCAAGCCCAGGCCCACCCACATCACTTCTTTGCCGGTGCGCAGACCGCCAGCCAAAACGCCGAGCCGGTACAGGATGCGCCGCCAGGCTGCCTGCCGCTGCTGACCCACAGCACCGGTGTGGTAGTCAGCCTGGAGGTGGCCGAGGGCGATGCGGTGGCCATCGGCCAGAGCATCGCCGTGCAGGAAGCGATGAAGATGGAGTTTGTGGTCACTGCCAGCCACAGCGGTATCGTCCGCCAACTGGCCGTGCAGGTCGGCAGCGCACTCAATGAAGGCCAGGCGCTGCTGTTTATCGAACCCGCGGACGTCGACGCCGCCGCCAGCCAGAACGAACACAGCCTGGGCCTCACGCATATCCGCGCGGATCTGGCCGAAGTGCTCGAACGCCATGCGCTGACCCGCGACGAGCGCCGTCCCCAGGCCGTGGCCAAACGCCGTAAGACTGGCCAGCGCACCGTGCGCGAGAACCTGGCGGATTTGCTGGATGACGGCAGTTTTAGCGAATACGGCGCGCTGGCGATTGCCGCGCAACGGCGTCGTCGTTCGCTGGAAGAGCTGATCGAACAAAGCCCAGCCGATGGTCTGGTGGCCGGTACCGGCACGGTCAACGCCGAGGCGTTCGGTAGCCAGGCCGCGCGCTGCATGGCCATCGCCTACGACTACACGGTATTCGCCGGCACCCAGGGGGTGATGAACCACAAAAAGACCGACCGCATGCTCGGCCTCGCCGCGCAGTGGCGCTTGCCGCTGGTACTGTTTGCCGAGGGCGGTGGTGGCCGACCGGGGGATACCGACTTTGTCGGCGTGGCCGGGCTGGATTGCCACACCTTTGTCGGCATGGCGCGGTTGTCCGGGCTGGTCCCCACCGTCGGGATAGTCTCCGGCCGCTGCTTTGCCGGTAACGCCGCCCTGCTCGGCTGCTGCGATGTGATTATCGCCACTGACAACGCCACCATCGGCATGGCCGGCCCGGCGATGATCGAAGGCGGCGGCCTGGGCAGCTTTACCCCCGAGCAAGTCGGCCCGGTCAGTGTGCAGGGCCCCAATGGGGTGATCGATGTACGGGTGGCCGATGAAGCCGAGGCGGTGCGCGTGGCCAAGCAGTACCTGAGCTACTTCCAGGGGGCGCTAAGCGAATGGGACTGTGCCGATCAGCGCGAGTTGCGCCACTTGATCCCGGAAAACCGCCTGCGCGTCTACGATATCCGCCAGGTGATCGCCACCCTGGCCGACACGGACTCGGTGCTGGAACTGCGCCGCCAGTTCGCGCCGGGGCTGATCACCGCCTTTATCCGTATCGAGGGCAAGTCGTTCGGCCTGCTGGCCAATAACCCCGTGCATCTGGGTGGGGCCATCGATGCAGTGGCCGGCGACAAGGCTGCGCGTTTTATGCAGCTGTGCGACGCCTTCGATATTCCGCTGCTGTCGCTGTGCGACACCCCCGGCTTTATGGTCGGCCCGGAGGCGGAAAAACAGGCCACGGTACGCCATGTGTCGCGCATGTTTGTCGCCGCCGCCAGCCTGACGGTGCCGTTCTTTACCGTGGTGCTGCGCAAGGGCTACGGCCTCGGTGCCCAGGCCATGGCCGCCGGCAGTTTCCATTCGCCGCTGTTTACCATCGCCTGGCCCAGCGCCGAGTTTGGTGCGATGGGGCTGGAAGGGGCGGTGCGCCTGGGCTTTGCCAAGGAGCTGGCGGCTATCGAAGAGCCCGCGGCGCGCCAGCAGCTGTTCGACAAGCTGGTGGCCAAGGCTTACCAGAACGGCAAGGGCATCAATATGGCCAGTTTTCTCGAGATAGATGCGGTCATCGACCCCGTGGAAACCCGCGCCTGGCTGCTGCGCGGGCTAAATGCCACACCCAGGCCGGCAGCGCGTGAAGGCAAAAAGCGCACGGTCGATACCTGGTAGAACGTAGGATGGGTGGCAACCCATCAATCGCGGTGATGGGTTGCCACCCATCCTACGAATTTATTGGCTGCCGGACTGGCCGAACCATGTTTGGGCAGTTTCCGGCGCTTCGGGTAAACTGCCGCATCTTTTATACCTATAACGATCTGCCTGATGCCGACGACCTTCCACGAGATTCCCCGTGAGCGCCCGCTGACGCCCCTTCTAGACCGCGCCAACACGCCGGACGAGCTACGCCGCCTGGGCGAAGCCGAGCTGGAAACCCTGGCCGACGAGCTGCGCCAGTACCTGCTGTATACGGTCGGGCAGACTGGCGGGCATTTCGGCGCGGGCCTGGGTGTGATCGAGCTGACCGTGGCCCTGCATTACGTCTTCGACACCCCGGATGACCGCCTGGTGTGGGACGTGGGTCATCAGGCCTACCCGCACAAGATCCTCACCGGCCGCCGCGAGCAGATGGGCAGCCTGCGGCAGAAGGACGGCATCGCCGCCTTCCCGCGTCGCTCGGAAAGCGCGTACGACACCTTTGGCGTCGGCCACTCCAGCACCAGCATCAGCGCCGCACTGGGCATGGCCATCGCCGCCAAGCTGCAGAACAGCAAGCGCAAGGCCGTGGCGGTGATCGGCGATGGCGCATTGACCGCCGGCATGGCCTTCGAGGCGCTGAATCACGCCAGCGACGTCAACGCCAATATGCTGGTGATCCTCAACGACAACGATATGTCGATCTCCAAGAACGTCGGCGGCCTGTCCAACTACCTGGCCAAGATCCTCTCCAGCCGCACCTACGCCAGCATGCGCGAGGGCAGCAAGAAGATCCTCTCGCGCCTGCCCGGTGCCTGGGAAATCGCGCGCAAGACAGAAGAACACGCCAAGGGCATGCTGGTGCCCGGCACCCTGTTCGAGGAACTGGGCTGGAACTATATCGGCCCGATCGACGGCCATGACCTACCGACCCTGCTCGCCACCCTGCGCAATATGCGCGATCTGGAAGGCCCGCAATTCCTCCATGTGGTGACCAAGAAGGGCAAGGGCTTTGCCCCGGCCGAGGTCGACCCGATTGGCTACCACGCGATCACCAAGCTGGAGCCGATCAACGCGCCAGCAGCCCCCAAGCAAGCCGCCGGCCCGAAATACTCCAGCGTATTCGGCCAGTGGCTGTGCGATATGGCTGAGCAGGACCCACGCCTGGTCGGCATTACCCCGGCAATGAAGGAAGGCTCGGACCTGGTGGCCTTTAGCGAGCGCTACCCCGAGCGCTATCTCGACGTCGCCATCGCCGAGCAGCATGCGGTGACCCTGGCCGCCGGTATGGCCTGCGACGGAGCCAAGCCGGTGGTGGCGATCTACTCCACCTTCCTCCAGCGCGCCTATGACCAGCTGATTCACGACGTGGCCGTGCAGCACCTCGATGTGCTGTTCGCCATCGACCGCGCCGGCCTGGTCGGCGAAGACGGCCCGACCCACGCCGGTAGCTTCGACCTGTCCTACCTGCGCTGCATCCCCGGCATGCTGGTGATGACGCCAAGCGATGAAAACGAACTGCGCCGCATGCTCACCACCGGCCACCTGTTCGACGGCCCCGCGGCGGTACGCTACCCACGCGGCAGCGGCCCGAATGCGGCTATCGAGCCGGGCCTGCAGCCGCTGGAAATCGGCAAGGGCATCGTCCGCCGCCAGGGCCAGAAAGTGGCTCTGCTGGTATTCGGCGTGCAGCTGAGCGAGGCGCTCAAGGTCGGCGAAGCACTCGACGCCACAGTGGTCGATATGCGCTTTGTCAAACCACTGGATGAGGCCCTGGTGCGCCAGCTGGCCGCCAGCCACGAGTTGCTGGTTACAGTCGAAGAAAACAGCGTGATGGGCGGTGCCGGCAGTGCGGTCGGCGAATGCCTCGCCCGCGAGAATATCCTCAAGCCGCTGCTGCAGCTGGGCCTGCCAGACTACTACGTCGAACACGCCAAACCGACCCAGATGCTCGCCGAGTGCGGTTTGGATGCGGCCGGCATTGAAGCAGCAGTACGCCAGCGCCTGGTGCAGCTGGAAACGCCCCAATAATGTAGGCGCGCCGCTCGCTACGGCGAGCGGCTTGTGCTTCTACTCGCAGCACCTTAAGGTGCGCGACGTTTTATCTGTCTGAGGTCGCTGCCAAACCAGCAGCGTGAAAAGGGAAGCAGGTGCGCCGCTGTCGACTCGACAGCCGCAAGGCCTGCGCTGCCCCCGCAACGGTAACCGACAGCGCGCAAGCGCAGCCTTTCTCAAATACCACTGGGTTCGCCTGGGAAGGTGAGAAAGACAGTCGGCAGCCCGGAGACCTGCCTCGGCGTGAAGTGACTGGTGTTGCGGAGGGCATCACCGTCAAGCGCTGGCTATCGCCTCCTTGCCCGGTGCTTGTCCCTGCCCTCCTCGAAAGTTTTTCTGTCTTTTGAGGATTCTCCAATGAAATTGTCCCGTCTTGCTCTGGCTGTGGCACTGCTGCCGCTGGCTGCCCATGCTGATCAGTCCAGCCCTGTCGACTCACTCGAGCTGCAGCCGCTGATCGTGACCTCCGGACGGCACGCCGAACCGGTTCAGCAAGCGACCGCTGCCACCACCCTGTTTACCCGCAAGGACATCGAGCGTCTGCAAGTGCGCAGCGTGGCGGAGCTACTTGAGCGTGTACCCGGCATCAGCGTCAGCCGTACCGGCGGCGCGGGGAGCCAGACTGGCCTGTTTATGCGCGGCACCTCGACCGCACAAACCCTGGTTTTGGTAGACGGCCAACGTATTTCCGCCGCCTCCAGTGGCACCAGCAGCCTGGAATTTCTCAGCCCGGAGCAGATTGAGCGGGTGGAAGTGGTGCGTGGCGCGCGCTCGGCGCTCTATGGCTCGGATGCCATCGGCGGGGTGGTGCAGATTTTCACCCGCCAAGGCAGTGGCGATGGCCTCAAACCCTATGTTCGCCTTGGCGTCGGCAGCAACCAGACTTTCGAGCGCAGCCTTGGCCTGTCCGGCGGCGACGGGCAAACCCGCTTCAACCTGGGGGCCGCACTCGATGAAACCCAGGGTATAGACGCCACACGCGACAATTTCGGGGCCAACGGCGATGACGATGCCTACCGCAATAAATCGCTGAGCCTGAACCTCTCGCACCAATTCAATGACGACCTGAAGGTCGGCTTCAGCGCCCTCGACCAGCGCGGCCAGGCCGAGTTCGAGGATATCTTCAGCACCTCGCTGCCCACCACGGACTTCCAGCTCAGCAGTCTGTCCAGCTATATCGACGCCAACCTTAGCGAAGCCTGGAATAGCCGCCTGGAAATCGGTCACAGCGAGGACAAGCGCGACACCGGCAACGATCAGCCACAAGCCAGCGCCGACGCGTTCTACAGCTTCAACACCTACCGTGACTCGATCAACTGGGTGAATACCCTGGCGCTCAACGAGCGCCACCAGGTGCTGCTGGGGGCCGACTGGTATGAAGATCGAGTGACGGGCAGCGAGACCTTTACTGAGGATTCGCGCTGGAACCAGGCGGCATTTATTCAGCACCGCTACAGCGCTGAATATTTCTCGACCGAACTGGGCCTGCGCCATGACAAGAACCAGCAGTTCGGCAGTGAAAACAGCTGGAACGCCGCGCTGACCGTGCCGTTCAACACCGCCAATGACCTGATCCTGTCCTACAGCGAAAGCTTCCGCGCACCGACCTTCAACGATCTGTATTACCCGGACTTCTGCTTCAGCGGCTTTTGCTTCCCGAGTGCCAATCCGGACCTAGAGCCGGAAACGTCCAAAAGCTACGAAGCCCAATGGCGCAGTCGCTACAGCGAAACCGGCGCACTGGAACTGTCGCTGTATCGCATCGACCTGCAGGACGCGATTGTTCTCGACCAGAACTTTATCCCGCAGAACGTCCAGACCGCCCGCATCAATGGCTTCGAGGCGGCGCTCAAACAGGAGTTGTTCGGCTGGCAAAGCAACCTGGCACTCGCCTTGATCGACCCACGGGATCGCGACACGGGACACACCCTCGCCCGCCGCGCTAAACGCACGCTGAGCCTGGACCTGGATCGCCAGTTCGGTGACTTCGCCGTGGGCACCAGCTGGCGCGCAGTCAGTGGTCGCTATGACGACGCCGCCAACACTCGTGAGCTGGGCGGTTACGGCCTGCTTAGCCTGCGCGGCAAATGGCAAGCCAGCGAGGAAGTGGCCTTCGACCTGAAACTGAACAACCTCTTCGACAAGGACTATGCCGAGGCGACCTACAGCACCACCAACGGACGCTTCGGCTACAACAGCGAAGGCCGCACCGCGCTGTTTGCCGTGACCTGGACTCCTCAGCTTTAAGCCCCTAACGTAGCGGGTAAACGCCAGAACGTAGGAGCCCCGTAGCTCCTATACTTGCCTGCAAAGCCTGCAATCTCGTAGGGCGGATATGCCGAAGGCTTGTCCGCCATTAGGGTGCCAGCGGTGGACAAAGCTTCGCTATGTACACCCTACAAAAGCGCACTGGGTAGCCCGGATGAAATCCGGGGATTCGCTGCAAGGGTTAAAGACCATTGCTGGATTGGCTCAGGGCTTTAGCGCGCCTCGGCCAACTGCTCACAGAGTTGCTGCAGCGCCCCCAGCATCTGAAAACTCGGCCGCTCCAGGCCTGCATCCGGCACCAGCCACAGCTGTTCGCGGGCCACCGCGGCCACCCCCGGCCAGCTGCGCCAGGCATCCAGCTGCCCTTGCACGCCGGCCAGAATCACCTCGGGGTTCCCTTGCAGCACCGCCTCCACGCTGATCTGCGGCGCAGGCAAGGCAAGCTCGGCAAAGATATTCTCGGCCCCACAGATACCCAGGGCGTCACTGATAATCTGCTGGCCGCCGATGGTATACAGCGGTACATCCCAGACCTGATAGAACAGGCGCAACGGCTTTTCACGCTGGTAGCGCTGACGCAACTCGGCCAGGCCTGTATTGAATTGTCGCTGCAGCTGCCGGCCTTGTTCGGCGCGATCAATACGTGCGCCGATTTCGACGAAGTTCTCCGCCAGATCGGCCAGTTTGCGCGGTTCGGCGATCAGTAGGGGAATGCCCAGACGTTGCAATTGCTGGCGCTGGGCGCTGCCGATGCTATCCGGCCAGAGCAGCACCAGATCGGGCTGCAACTGGAGCAGGCTTTCCAGCTCAAGCTGGCCATAACGCCCCACCGAAGGCAGCTGCGCTAGCGCTGCCGGGCGCTCGCCGCCATCGAGCAGGCCAACCAGCAAATCGCCCGCATCCAGCTCCAGCATGATTTCGGTCAGGGAGGGTGCCAGGCTGACCACCCGTTCGACCGCCGCTGCCGGCCAGGCCAGCAACAGCATCAGGCAGAGAGTAATGACACGCATCAGCAGGCCGCTTAAGAACGTTACCGAGGACGCCGAGGCAAGGCGAAAACGGTCGAGACACGAGCGCAGCGAAGTAACAGCCAACGGCTGGCCCAAAGGGCGAGCACAGCGAGTTAAGCGGAGTTTACTGCTGTAAATGAGCATTTCGAGACCGGTTTCAACGCAGCATCGGCTACGCAGGTAGTTCTTCAGCGGCCTGTTAGCCGAGTTGGCGAGGTATGCGGTAGAGGTACAGCAGGACGATGCTGGAAATCGCCAGCAGGATCAGGGGAATCGCCTCCAGCCCGGCGAACACCGCAAATGCGGCGATCCAGGCCGGCAGGCCGGCACCGAGAAAAGCAGTACGGCGCACGCGCGCCAGCTCAAGCCAGGCATCGTGCTCGGCGGGGGTATCGAGGGCTTTTTCAGTGGCCACCAGTGCGCGCTTGTAGGCGCTGAACAGCGGCAGGCTGATAAACATCGAGGCGACCCCGGCGATAAACAGCGGCATGGTCAGCACGCTGGTTTGCTGGCCCGCGCCGAACAGCAGGTTGAGCACAAACAGCGGCAGCAGGGTCAGCGCCAGCTGCCGCCACCAGGCCAGCGCCAGACGGCTGCGCACTTCGCTGCGGGTCACAGGCTCTCCTCGACCTCGCCCTGGTGCAGGCTGCCGAGCATATGCCCGAGCTTGCCGGCCTTGGTCGCGAGGTACTTCTTGTTGTGCGGGTTGTGGTCGATCTGCAGCGGCACCCGGGTTGCCACATTGATGCCCATATCGCCCAGCGCTTTGACCTTGCGCGGGTTATTGGTCATCAGCTTGAGTGCCTTGATGCGCAGGTGTTCGAGCATCGGCAGGCAAATCTCGTACTCACGCTGATCGGCCCCAAAGCCCAGACGCTCATTGGCCTCGACAGTATCGGCACCGCCATCCTGCAGCTCGTAAGCGCGGATCTTGTTCAGCAGGCCGATACCACGGCCTTCCTGACGCAGGTAGAGCAATACGCCGCGGCCTTCGTTGGCAATCGCGCGCAACGCTGCTTCGAGCTGAAAGCCGCAATCGCAGCGCAGGCTGAACAGCGCGTCGCCGGTCAGGCATTCGGAATGCAGGCGCCCCAGCACCGGCTCGCCATCGGCCACATCGCCATAGGTCAGGGCGACGTGTTCCTTGCCGGAGGCCGTTTCGAGAAAGCCATGCATGGTAAACACGCCAAAGGGCGTAGGCAGCTGGGAGGCGGCGACGAATACGACGGGCACCGGATGCTCCTAAGATAGAGAAATGAACGATAAATTCAGGCCGGCATTGTAACAGCAGGCCTCGTCAGCGGGTCAGCCTGAATTACCGATGATAAGGATCGAAGCAGCGCCTGGCCTTGCCCCGCACGCGGGTGGCATGACGCGACCGTTAAAACTTGGATTCCAGCACCAGCATGTCCTGCTCGACGCGCCAGCCAATCCGACCGAGAAAGCTCATACCGAGCAGCGCTTCGGTGGGTGAACCACCCTCCAGTATCACGGCGTCGACGCCCAGCACTTCCAGCTCGCCGACCTTGACCCGATCGAGGTTGACCTGCCAGCCGCGCACCGTACCGCTGGCCGTGCTGACCTGCAGCGGCCTGCCGCTGACCCGGTAATCGATACCCAGACGACGGGCATGGCCATCATTGAGGGCTATCGACGTTGCCCCGGTGTCGACCAGAAACTGCACGGACTGGCTATTCACCGAGCCGGCAACCCAGTAATGCCCGCCGATGCCCTTGGCGATGCTGAACTGCTTCTTCACCGGTGCGGCAAAGCCTTCGCTGTATTCACGGCTCAGGCCATAGCTGCGCTCCACGCCATCGACGCGCAACACCGCGCCACGGCTGTCGGCACTGACCACCACCACTCCACCGGGGCCGGTCTGGCCGACCTTGACCAGCTTGCGCTGGCCGTCGACATTCAACACCGCTGCGCCCGGGAAAAGCCCCACAACCCGCACCTGGGGAGCGGCCCAGACGCAACTGGCGGCCAGCAGCAGCCAGCCCAGAATGAAAAACTTGATACCCTGCATACGGCTTCTCGTGGCGGTTAATCGAAGGGATAGGGCTGCTGCCAACGTGTAAAGAGCTCGCGCAAACGATCCTCTTCCAGCAGCAGCTCCATGCGTCGGTCGTAGAGCTCGGCCAGTGCCCGGCCCCGTGGATTATCGGCAAAACCCAGGTAGAGCGGCAGCGCGGTCAGAATGGTCGAGCGGTAACGTTCCGGAGCCTCGGTCGTGGCCAGCAGATCCTCGACCTCGCTCAGGGCATCGATATAGAAATCGGCATGGCCAAGGTCAAGCATGCCCAGAATACCGCTACGGCGCTGCACTTCGCGGTATTGGCGCAAGCCTGGCAGATAGCGCTGGTACTCATAACCGCGGATCCACACCAGACGAAACTCGCCGATGTTGGCCAGGCTGGGCAGCGGCTTGTCCGCCAGGCCGAGGGCGGCAATCCGATCGGCATCGTAGGGGAGGCGCGGGTAGAACACCCCCTCATCGACTTCATTGTGGTAAGAGCCGACCCAGGCATCTGCCTCGCCACGCTGCACCAGGCCGATGGAGCGGGTGTAAGGCACGCTCTGGATCTGCAGCTCCACACCGGCCGGCTCGAATACCAGGCGCATAATGTCCCAGGCCAGGCCCGTGCCATCGGCATGGGTATGCTGCGTCCATACCTCGCTGGCAATGCGCACCTGTTCCGGCATTGGGGCATTGGCCTGCACGGTGCAGCAGGCCAGTAAAGCGAAGAGCGAGATCCAATATCTGCGGCCCATACGCCACCTCTTAATGATCAGCCCAACCAATGATCAACCCAACAATGCCGCCGCCACGCCGTTGGCCCAGCCCCAAACACACAACTGCAGAGCCATCCAGGCGAACACGCCGGCGAGTACGTCATCGAGCATGATGCCGACACCGCCATGCACATGCCGATCGATCCAGCGGATCGGCCAGGGCTTGAGGATGTCGAACAGGCGGAACAATAGAAAGCCTAGCAGCAGCCAGCCCCAACCGTCCGGCACCAGCCAGAGGGTGATCCACATACCGACCATTTCGTCCCAGACGATGCCTTCGTGATCGTGCACACGCAGGTCATCGGCCACCTTGCCGCACAGCCAGAAGCCAAACAGCATGGTGATGCCGAGCATCAGCCAGTAGCCCCAGTCCGGCAGCATCTGAAACAGCGGGATAAACGGCAGCGCCACCAGCGAGCCCCAGGTGCCGGGAGCTTTCGGCAAGGTGCCGGAGCCAAAGCCGAAGGCCAGGAAGTGCCAGGGGTTGCGCCATACCGAAGGCGGGACGAACTCGGCGGGGACTTGCTTGGGATGATCAGTCACTGGCACTTCCAAAATGTTGATAGCCGCTGCGTGGCAGCTGCACGGGCTGGCCTTGCGAGTCCAACAGAGTAACGCCCTGGCCGGCCACAACACGACCAATCACTCGCACCGGCCAGCCAGCCTGCTGCAAATCCGCCAGATACTGCGCCGGCAGGGTAAAGGCCAGAAGGTAATCATCGCCACCGCTTAATGCGCACTGGCGCGCCGCCGTCTCCCCGGCGAATGCCAGCAAAGCGGCGGACATCGGCACCTGCGCCTGTTCAATCAGCAGCGCCACACCGGACGCCGCGGCGATATGCCCGCAATCGGCCAGCAAGCCATCGGAAATATCCAGAGCGGCCGTGGCCTTGCCGCGTAGCGCCAGGCCCAGATCGAGCTGCGGTATAGGCGACCAGTAGCGCGCCAGCAGCGCCTCGGCCACTGCGGGCTCGGCTTGGCGTTGCCCGAGCACCAGCGGCAAGGCACCAGCGGCATCGCCCAACTCACCGCCAACGCAGAGCAGATCACCGACCTGCGCGCCCTTGCGGGTCAATGCCATACCGGTCGGCACACGGCCGAAGACGGTCAGGGTCAGACTCAGGGGACCACGGGTGGTATCGCCGCCGATCAGACGAATCGCGCAGTGCTGCGCCATCTGATCCAGACCACGGGCAAAGGCCTGCAGCCAGCCCGGCTCAGCACTGGGTAAGGTCAAGGCCAGGGTAAAGCCAACAGGCGCTGCGCCCATGGCGGCCAGGTCACTGACCGAGACGCCCAGCGCACGCTGGCCCAGCAGAAAAGGATCGGCAGATTCGGGGAAATGCACCCCGGCGACCAGGGTGTCGGTAGAAATTGCCAGCTGCTCGCCAGGCGGCACTTGCAGCAGGGCGCAGTCGTCGCCGATGCCCAATGCCACGCCTTCGCCAGCCTGCGCACAGGACGCAGCGGCGAAGTAATGACGGATCAGCTCGAACTCACCCAAAACAGGCTTAACGCTTATTAGCGCGAACTTCGTCCGCGCGTAGGCGCGGTGCCAGCTTGTCCAGCACGCCGTTGACGAACTTGTGCCCGTCGGTGGCGCCGAACACTTTGGCCAGTTCGATGCCTTCGTTGATCACCACGCGATAGGGAATATCGATGCGGTTTTTCAGCTCGTAGGTCGACAGACGCAGGATCGACAGTTCGACCGGGTCGATCTCGGCGATCGGACGGTCAAGCAGCGGCTCGAAGGCCCCGTCGATCTCGCTTTTCTGCCGCGGCACGCCGTGCAGAATCTCGTGGAAGTAGGCACCGTCCACCGCAGTGAAGTCATTATCGACGCGGAACTGTGCTTCGATCTCGTTCAGTTGCTGCCCAGCCATATGCCAGGAGTACAGCGCCTGCATGGCCAGGGTGCGCGCCTGCCGGCGCGCGAGGGTCTTGGTACTAGGACCTTTTTTCGGTGCTTGTGGCTGCTGCCCGTTACCGTCGTTCTGGCTCACTTGGCCTCCAACTGCGCCAGCAGGCTGACCATTTCCAGGGCGGACAGTGCAGCTTCCGCGCCCTTGTTGCCGGCTTTGGTGCCGGAACGCTCGATGGCTTGTTCGATGGAATCAACAGTCAGTACGCCGAAGGCAACCGGCACGCCGAACTCCATGGACACCTGGGCCAGGCCCTTGGTGCATTCGCCGGCGACGTATTCGAAGTGCGGGGTGCCGCCACGAATCACTGCACCGAGGGCGATGATGGCGTCGAAATCGCCACGCTGGGCGACTTTCTGCGCGACCAACGGGATTTCGAAGGCACCCGGCGCGCGGATGATGGTGATGTCGCTTTCGCTCACGCCGTGGCGAACCAGGGCGTCAACTGCGCCGCTTACCAGGCTTTCAACAACGAAGCTGTTAAAGCGGCCGACCACCAGGGCAAAGCGGCCCTTGGGGGCGATAAAAGTACCTTCGATGGTCTTCAGGGTCATAGCGTGTTCTCACAGTGTTTAAAGAGCCAGAGCGCACAGTGGCGCGCCCTGAAAATAAAATCGTCCGCAATCTTGCGGCTTCGGTGAATCAGCAACCCTCATCCGGCGCTACGCGCCACCTTCTCCCGAGGGAGAAGAAAGGCTGCGGCCTTCGGCCGCTCTTATTCGGAGGGCAGGTATTCTACAACTTCCAGGTCGAAACCGGATATTGCATTGAACTTCATCGGCGAACTCATCAGGCGCATCTTGCGCACGCCGAGGTCACGGAGAATCTGCGAGCCGGCACCGACGGTGCTGTAGGTAGTCGGGTTGGCGACTTTTGTTTCGCCGCCCAGCTGGCGCTCCAGGTGCGCCAGCAGGTCCGGGCCGGTCAGCGGATTGCCCAGCAGCAACACCACGCCGCTGCCGTCCGCAGCCACCTGCTTCATCGCCGCACGCAGGCTCCAACGGCCCGGCTGGTTGACCATAAACAGGTCGCGCAGCGGGTCCATATTGTGCACCCGTACCAGGGTCGGTTCCTCGGCGCAGATGGTGCCCAGGGTCAGGGCCATATGCACGTCGTTCTCCACCGAGTCGCGGTAGGTGACCAGGTTGAACTGGCCCAGCTCGCTGTCCAGCACCTGCTCGCTGACGCGCTCGACGGTGCGCTCGTGGATCAGGCGGTAGTGGATCAGGTCGGCGATGGTGCCAATCTTGATGCCGTGCTCCTTGGCGAACTCCTCCAGCTCGGGGCGACGGGACATGGTGCCGTCGTCATTCATGATTTCGCAGATCACCCCGCTCGGCTCGAAACCGCCCATGCGCGCCAGGTCGCAGGCCGCTTCGGTGTGGCCGGCACGGGCCAGCACGCCGCCAGGCTGGGCCATCAGCGGGAAGATATGGCCGGGGCTGACAATATCGTCGGCCTTGGCGCTTTTCGCCGCGGCGGCCTGTACGGTGCGCGCGCGGTCGGCGGCGGAGATACCGGTGGTGACGCCCTCGGCGGCCTCGATGGAGACGGTGAACTTGGTGCCGAAGCCGGAGCCGTTGCGCGGGGCCATCAGGGGCAGCTTGAGGGTTTCGCAGCGTTCGCGGGTCATCGGCATGCAGATCAGGCCGCGGGCGAAGCGCGCCATAAAGTTGATGTGCTCGGCCTTGACGCACTCGGAGGCGATAATCAGGTCGCCTTCGTTCTCGCGATCCTCGTCATCCATGAGGATGACCATCTTGCCGGCGCGGATGTCTTCGATCAGTTCTTCGATACTGTTAAGAGCCATGCTGGCGATTCCTTAATTCTTCAGGTAGCCGTGTTCGGCCAGAAAGCTTTGCGTCATACCGGCGGCCTTGCTCGGCTCGGCGGCTTTGTCGCCGAGCAGCAGACGCTCCAGATAACGCGCCAACAGGTCCACTTCGAGGTTGACCTGAGTGCCAGGGCGATAGTCGACCATGATGGTCTCGGCCAGGGTATGCGGCACGATGGTCAGTTCGAATTCAGCGCCGTTGACCGCATTGACAGTCAGGCTGGTGCCATCGACGGTGATCGAGCCCTTGTGGGCGATGTACTTGGCCAGCTCGCGCGGCGCGCGAATGGTGAACTGCACGGCGCGGGCGTTATCGGCACGGGCGATGACTTCGCCGACGCCATCGACATGGCCGCTGACCAGGTGGCCGCCGAGGCGACTGGTGGGCGTCAGGGCCTTTTCCAGGTTGACCGGGCTGCCGGCTTTCAAGCTGATAAAAGCGGTATGCGCCAGAGTTTCGCGGCTGACATCCGCCCAGAAGCCATCGCCGGGCAGCTCCACGGCAGTCAGGCAGACGCCGTTGACCGCGATGCTGTCGCCCAGCTTGACGTCGCCCAGGTCGAGTTTGCCGGTACTGACATAGACCCGCACATCGCCGCCCTTTGGGGTCAACGCGCGGATGCTGCCAATGGCTTCGATTATGCCGGTAAACATGCCACCCCCTGCGTCGCGCCCATAGCAAAGCACTGGCGAACAACGCCAGAAGCCCGGGGCACAGAATAAAAATCAGACATCTAAACCAACTCCTGTTTTATAAAAAACAGGGCGCGTTTGATCGATAGGGATTTCGAGGCACGCCTGAACGCGCCTTGTTGAGGCAATCCCGCTCTCTCTTTATCCGGACTTTAACCGTCGGCCCCGGAATCACACCGGGTCTGCTGACCTTGCCCAGTGATTTACACCACCTGACAAGCGCTCGCGGGCTAAGCCTTGCAGCCATTACCGCCGGTGGGGAATCACACCCCGCCCTGAGAACGTTACGGCTACTTGCGCAGCCGAGACGCGTTTTACCACAAATTGCCGACGCCCTGCATCGGCAAACGACAGGATGAATGGTGTGGCATTGCTAATGACTAGTCATCGCCAATGGCCGCCCATCAAACAGCCGGCTGCGGCACCGCGATAATCCGCCAGTCATCCCCGACCGCACGCATCTCGACAATTTTCAGCGCCGGCGCATCGACCATGCGCGTCAGCGGCAACTCCAGCAACGGCCGCGCACTGGAGCCGAGAAACTTCGGCGCGACGAACAGCTGGTACTCATCCACCAGCCCCAGGCGGGCAAAGGCCCCGGCCAGGCGCGGTCCGGCTTCCACCAGCACTTCATTGGCACCGAGCTGCGCCAACTCGGCCAGCAAGCGCTGCAGGTCAACTTGCCCACTGCTGCTGGGCAAGGCCAATAGTTCGTGCCCCTCGTTCAGATAGCGATCCCGGGCTTCGACGGCCGCACAGGTCGCACAGGTCGCCACCATGGAGGCACCAGCCTGGAAAAAGGCGGCATCCAGCGGTACCCGCAGACGTCCATCGACCAGTACCCGCAACGGTACACGACTGGCGGCCAGGGCCGTCTGCTCGGGGTCCAGGCCCAGTTCGTCGGGGCGCACGGTCAGACGCGCGGCGTCGGCCAGCACGGTATCGGCACCGGTCAGCACCACGCTGGAACGGGCGCGCAGGCGCTGCACTGCCGCCCGCGCCGCCGGCCCGGTAATCCACTGGCTTTCGCCGCTGGCCATGGCGGTACGGCCATCCAGGCTCATGGCCAGCTTGACCCGGACAAACGGCAGGCCCTGCTCCATACGCTTGATAAAGCCGACATTAAGTGCCCGCGCCTCGGCTTCCAGTACCCCACCCTGCACCGCGATCCCGGCCTGCATCAGGCGCAGCAGACCGTTGCCGCCGACCTGCGGATTGGGGTCCTGCATGGCCACCACCACCCGCGCCACCCCGGCCGCAATCAGCGCATCGGCGCAGGGCGGGGTGCGGCCATGGTGGCTACAGGGTTCCAGGGTGACGTAGGCGGTGGCACCGCGGGCCTGGTCGCCGGCCTGACGCAGAGCATGCACCTCGGCATGGGGCTCGCCAGCGCGAACATGCCAGCCCTCGCCGACGACGCAACCGTCGCGGACGATGACGCAGCCGACCCGGGGATTGGGATGGGTGGAATACAGGCCTTTACGGGCCAGCTCCAGGGCGCGGGCCATCAGGGCATGATCGCTGTTCATCATCAGCCCTGGGCGGGTTCGCGGGACAGGCGGTCGATTTCCTCGCGGAACTCGTTGAGGTCCTGAAAGCGTTTGTACACCGAGGCGAAACGGATATAGGCAACTTCGTCGAGTTTCTGCAGCTCGCCCATCACCAACTCACCCAGCACCAGCGACTTGATCTCGCGCTCGCCGGTGGCGCGCAGCTTGTGCTTGATATGGGCGATGGCCGCTTCCAGGCGCTCGATGCTCACCGGGCGCTTCTCCAGCGCGCGCTGCATGCCGGCACGCAGCTTGTCTTCATCGAAGGGCTGACGGCTGCCGTCCTGCTTGATCAGCCGCGGCATCACCAGCTCGGCGGTTTCAAAGGTGGTAAAGCGCTCGCCACAGGCCAGGCATTCGCGCCGACGGCGCACCTGCTCGCCCTCGGCAACCAGGCGCGAATCGATGACTTTGGTGTCGTTGGCAGCGCAAAAGGGGCAGTGCATAAATTAAAGCTAGCCTTAGGACGAAAGAAGCCATGTTAGCGCATCCCCCGGGCAAGACAAGCCGAGGGCTTTGCGGTATACAGGCGACCAATCAAACCAGCGGAGTTGATGCCCTCGATGAAAACCCCTATGCCATTACAACCGCTGATTCTACTGAGCCTGATCGCCCTGCTGACGGCCTGCGCCAGCGACAGCCCTCCGCCCGCAAAGCCCACCCCGCCCGCACCGGTTCAGGCCCCGGCCGAGGCAGCGCCACTGCCGGCCTATCAGCGCGAGCTGAGCGGCAGCCTGTTGAACGTGCCCAATGAGGCGGATGTCGAACTGGCCCTGCTGGCGGTCGACGAGCGCGGCCGGCCGCAGGCGCTGCTGGGCAATATCCAGTTGCGCGGCACCGGTAACCCGCTGGCGTTTCGCCTGCCATTCAACCCGGAGACCTTTAACAAGCACCCGCGCATCGAACTGCACGGCCGCGCCAACCAGGCCGGTCGGCTGATTCTGCGCCTGCCCGCGCAGCCGATTGCCCGCAGCGAAACCCAGGCCCTCGGAGAGTTGCGTCTGGTACCAGCACCATGACAGCACCGGCCGCCCTGCAGGCTGCCCTCAGCGAACTGCTGGGCGACGCCCAGCTCAGCGCGCAAACCCTGCCCGGCACCGCAATCAAGCTGTGGTTGATCGACCCGGCGAATATGGACCGCTGCTTCAGCCCGGAAGAAACCCGCTTGATCCTTGAAGAGCCGCCCTACTGGTGCTTCTGCTGGGCCAGCGGCCTGGTGCTGGCACGCTGGCTGGCCGAGCATCCCGAGTGGGTGCGCGGCAAGCGCGTGCTGGATTTCGGCGCTGGCTCCGGTGTGGCGGCGATTGCCGCAGCCAAGGCCGGCGCGCTGGAAGTGGTGGCCTGCGATCTTGACCCACTGGCGATTGCCTCCTGCCAGGCCAATGCCGCGCTCAATGATGTGGAGCTGAGTTACTCCGCAGACTTCTTCGCCGAGACTGACCGCTTCGACCTGATTATCGTCGCCGACGTGCTTTACGACCGAGCCAACCTGCCGCTGCTCGACCAGTTCCTCAGCCGTGGCCGCCAGGCGCTGGTGGCCGACTCTCGGGTACGCGACTTCCAGCACCCGTTGTACCAGCGTCTCGGCATATTGGAGGCCTGCACCTGGCCGGATCTAGCCGAGCCGGCGGAGTTTCGCCATGTCAGCCTGTATCACGCCGAGCGCGCCTGAATCACAGACTTGCATCCGCCACGCCGCGCCCATATTTATAGTTCATCGCACTTCAGCCCATTACAACTTGCGCCCAGCCGAGACCGACCATGAGCGACTCCCCTTACATCTTTGATATTGCAGGCAGCGCCAGCTTCGAACAGCTGGTGATCGAAAATTCGTTTCAGAAACCGGTGCTGGTGGACTTCTGGGCCGAATGGTGCGCGCCCTGCAAGGCGCTGATGCCGCTGCTGGCGCAGATTACCGAGGGTTATCAGGGCGAGCTGCTGCTGGCCAAGGTCAACTGCGATATCGAACAGGACATCGTCGCCCGCTTCGGCATCCGCAGCCTGCCCACCGTGGTGCTGTTCAAAAATGGCCAGCCAGTCGACGGTTTTGCCGGTGCGCAGACCGAAGCGGCGATCCGCGAGATGCTCAAGCCCCATGTCGCCGAACCGGCACCGGCCGCCGCCGACCCGATGGAAGCGGCCCAGGCACTGTTCAACGAAGGCCGCTTTGCCGACGCCGAAGCCGTGCTCAAGGTGCTGCTGACAGAGAACAACGAACACGCCGCGGCACTGATCCTCTACGCCCGCTGCCTGGCCGAACGTGGCGAGCTGGGCGAAGCCGAGGCAGTGCTGGGCGCGGTAAAAGGCGATGAACACAAACAGGCCCTGGCCGGTGCCCGCGCGCAACTGACCTTTCTGCGCCAGGCCGCCGACCTGCCCGATGTCGCCAGCCTGAAAACCCGCCTGGCGCAAAACGCCGAAGACGATGAAGCGAGCTACCAGCTGGCCATCCAGCAACTGGCGCGCCAGCACTACGAGCCGGCGCTCGACGCCCTGCTCAAGCTGTTTATCCGCAACCGCAGCTACGCCGACGGCCTGCCACACAAGACCCTGCTGCAAGTTTTCGATCTGCTGGGCAACGAGCATCCGCTGGTCACCGCCTATCGGCGCAAACTGTATCAGGCGATTTACTGATCGCAACAACCGTCGATGGGTAACCCCCATCGACGCGGTTTAGCCCACCCAGTGATAGATAGGCGCATCCACGCCCGTTTCCATGCGCACTTGGTCGCAATGACGCAGGCGCACCAGCAGGCGTTTGCCTGCCGCATCTCCACCCGCCAGCCCGGCCAGTTGCCCAAGCAACTGCGGCCCTTCGATCTGCCCGGCCTGGCGCAGCAGCTCCAGCGTGGTCTGCCACAAAGCATCATTAGCCACTGGCGCGGCAGCTGCTGCCGGCGCAGGTGCCGCCTCAAGGGGAATGTGCTGGGCCAGCTGCGCCCAATCCTGCGCATCCAGTTCAACCGTCAGGTCCACCGGCCAGGTGCCGATCTGCCCACGAATTCGCACCATCACTCTGCCCTCTCCTAATCAGCCGCCATGCTCCCACGTCCACAGCGGGTCGCCAAGGAAGGCTGGCCATGACCGCCATAAAGTTGTTATAACGTAACAAGTAATTATTCTGACCGGAGATCGCCATGCGCCGCCTGCTACTTGCCCTGCCTTTCGCCCTGCTGCCCCTCGCCGCCATTGCTGCTGAACACAGCCATGAACATGACGACCACGATCACGCCGAACACGGCAGCCTGGATGCCCATGAGCACGGCGCGGCGCAGCTCAATGTGGTGCTCGACGACAAGATGCTGCACCTGCAACTGGATAGCCCAGCGATGAACCTGGTGGGCTTCGAGCATGCAGCCAAAAGTGACGCCGACAAAGCCAAGGTCGCCGCCGCCCGCAGCCAGCTGGAACAGCCGCAGACGCTGTTCGGCCTGAACGCGGGCGACTGCAATATCAGCAAGCAGGAACTGCAAAGCCCGCTGTTCGCTGAACACGAGCATGAGCATGAGCATGAGCATGAGCATGAAGAGTCCCATGACAGCGAGCACAGCGATATCCACGCGCACTACAGCCTCGACTGTCAGAAACCTGAAGATTTGCAACAACTTGACCTGGGCGAGCTGTTCAAGCGCTTCCCCGCCACCGAGAAAATTCAGGTACAACTGATCGGTCCGAATGGCCAGCAGGGCCTGGAGCTGACGCCCGCACAGCCAACCCTGAGTTTCTGATTTGCCGGTTTAACGTAGGGTGGATGACGCTTCACCCATCCACCATTCAATTTTGTGGTGGATGAAAAGAGCGTCAGCTACGCGCCCCGACCCGCCCTACGCGCCAAACGAGTTCCCCATGAGTTCAGCCCTGATCCAACTGTCCAACCTCGGCTTTGCCTGGCCAGGCCAGCCCGAGCTGCTGGATATCGACAGCTTCACCCTGCAACGCGGCGAAAGCCTGTTTCTCAAAGGCCCCAGCGGCAGCGGTAAGACCACCTTGCTGGGCCTGCTCGGCGGCGTACAGAAGCCCAATCGCGGCAGCATTCAGCTGCTGGGGCAGGACCTAAGCACACTGTCCGCCAGCGCCCGCGACCGTTTTCGCGTCGACCACACCGGTTATATTTTCCAGCAGTTCAACCTGCTGCCGTTTCTCTCGGTACGCGAGAACGTCGAACTGCCCTGTCACTTCTCCAAACTACGCGCCAGCCGCGCGGTGCAGCGCCATGGCAGCGTGGCCAAGGCCACCAGCGCCCTGCTCGCCCACCTGGGTTTGCAGCAGCCGGAACTGCTGCAACGCCGCGCCGGTGACCTGTCGATCGGCCAGCAACAGCGCGTGGCCGCAGCCCGCGCGCTGATCGGCCAGCCGGAACTGGTGATCGCCGACGAACCGACCTCGGCCCTGGATGCCGACGCCCGCGAAGCCTTTCTCGAATTGCTGTTTGCCGAGTGCCGCGAGGCTGGCTCCAGCCTGCTGTTTGTCAGCCACGACCAGAGCCTGGCGCGGCTGTTTGACCGCGACCTGTCGCTCGCCGAGCTGAACAAAGCCACTCGTCTGGCGGAGATTTAACGATGTATCTACTGCGTCTCGCCCTGGCCAGCCTGGGCAACCGCCGCTTTACTGCGTGGCTGACGGTGTTCGCCATCGCGCTCTCGGTGTGTTTGTTGCTCGCGGTCGAGCGGGTGCGTACCGAGGCCCGCGCCAGCTTTGCCAACACCATCAGCGGCACCGACCTGATTGTCGGCGCGCGTTCGGGCAGCGTGAATCTGCTGCTGTACTCGGTGTTCCGCATCGGCAATGCCACCAACAATATTCGCTGGGAAAGCTTCGAGCAGTTTGCCAAGCATCGTCAGGTCAAATGGGCCATCCCGATCTCGTTGGGCGATTCGCACCGTGGCTACCGGGTAATGGGCACCAGCCCGGCGTACTTCGAACACTATCGCTATGCCCGCACCCAACAGCTGCAGCTGAGCAGCGGCCGCGCCTTTGCCGATGATCCGTTCGAGGTGGTGCTCGGCGCGGAGGTGGCCCAGGCCCTCAACTACCAGCTCGAGCAGGAACTGGTGCTGGCCCATGGCGTGGCCACCATCAGCCTGGTCAAACATGACGACAAACCGTTCAAGGTGGTCGGCATACTCAAACGCACCGGCACGCCGGTGGACCGCACCCTGCATATTTCCCTGGCCGGCATGGAAGCCCTGCACGTCGACTGGCAGAACGGTATGCCAGCCCGCGGCGCTGGCGTGGTCAGCGCCGACCAAGCCAGAAATATGGATTTGCAGCCGAAGCAGATCACTGCCTTTCTGCTGGGCCTGAACAGCAAGATCGCCACCTTTAGCCTGCAACGGGAGATCAACGAATTTCGCGGCGAGCCGTTGTTGGCAATTCTCCCTGGCGTTGCCCTGCAGGAGCTGTGGAGCCTGATGGGCACCGCCGAGAAAGCGCTGTTTGTGGTTTCACTGTTTGTCGTGCTGACCGGGCTGATCGGCATGCTTACGGCAATTCTCACCAGTCTTAACGAGCGCCGCCGGGAAATGGCGATTCTGCGCTCGGTGGGCGCGCGGCCCTGGCATATCGCCAGCCTGCTGATCGTCGAGGCCTTTGCCCTGGCCCTGGCCGGCGTGCTGCTCGGTTTGCTGTTGCTGTACCTGGGCATCGCCGGCTCGCAGGGCTATGTGCAGGCGCATTACGGCCTGTACCTGCCACTGAATCTGCCGAGCCGCTATGAGTGGACGCTGCTCGGCGCTATCCTGAGCGCCGCCCTGTTGATGGGCTGTGTACCGGCCTGGCGCGCGTACCGCCAATCCCTGGCCGATGGCTTATCGATCCGTTTATGAGGCTTTTTGCATGCACCGCTCCCTGCTCGCCACCCTGCTGTTCACCCTGGCCCTGCCTCTGGCGGCGGCCGAGGTGCGCGAGCTGACCTGGTCGGAAATGGTCCCGGCCGATGCGCCGCCGCAAGTCGTTGAACCGGCAGCGATCCACGACCTCTCACAGCTGGCCGACGCCCTCGCCGCCTCACAGGATGAAGCAGGCCCGGCGGCCATGCAGCAATCCCCCACCGCGCCGGTGGTGGAGGAGCTGAATGGCCAATCGGTAAAACTGCCGGGCTATATCGTGCCGCTGGATGTCACCGATGAAGGCCGGGTGACCGAGTTCCTGCTAGTGCCGTACTTCGGCGCGTGCATCCACGTGCCGCCACCGCCCTCGAATCAGATCGTCCACGTCACCAGCGAACTGGGCGTGCTGCTTGATGCGCTGTACCAGCCGTTCTGGATCGAAGGGTCGATGAAGGTCGAGCAGACCACCAGCGAGCTGGCCGAGGCTGGCTACCAGATGGAAGCCGAGAAAATTTACGCCTATGAGATGCCGGACAGCTGAAGCAGAGTCCGTCGCCCTGCTGCTGAGCCGCTTGGGCCACATCCAGGGCGCGGAATACACTCGGTTCGACGCTTTGTCCGGACGCCTGTACGCCAGCCGTCGTGCACAACATCAATAACAACCAACGCCGCCTCTCAGTGACCTCCCTAAAGGAGGAAGTACAGGGTTGCGTAGGTCCGCCCCTGAGATCCCCCGCGCTGGGTTTTCTTGCCCCAGGTGCGGCGGGGCTTAAGTTGATGACATTGGTGTACATAGGACCCCTCTTGGCCCCCATGCCCGCACTGGCGGGCATGGGGTTCATCTCATCAGAACGGTGCGAGACCCTAGCAAAGACGGTCAGCGCACCGGCGGCGCGTATTGCAGACCACCGTTGTTCCACAGGGCATTAAGGCCACGTTCGATCTTCAGCTCACTGCCGGTGCCGACGTTGCGCTCGAAGCTCTCGCCATAGTTGCCCACCTGCTTGACGATCTGCATAGCCCAGTCTTTCGGCAGTTTCAGGTCTTTGCCGAACTCACCTTCAGTGCCGAGTAAACGCGCAATGTCCGGATTCTTAGTGGTTTTGGCCAGTTCCTCGACGTTCTTCGAGGTGATGCCCAGCTCTTCGGCGTTCAACTGAGCGAACAGCGTCCACCGCACGATGCCGAACCACTCTTCGTCACCCTTGCCGGGCCGAGCGGCTCCTTGGAGATCACTTCCGGCAACACCATGTACTCCTGCGGCGCGCCCAGTTTGATGCGCTGTGCATAGAGTGCAGACTGATCGGCAGTCAGCACGTCGCAACGACCGGCCTCCATCGCCGAGGTGCTCTCATCGATGGCGTCATAGGTGATCGGGGTGTACTTCAGGCCATTGGCTCGAAAGTAGTCGGAGAGGTTCAGCTCGGTGGTGGTGCCGGCCAGAATGCAGATGGTGGCACCATCGAGTTCCTTGGCACTGGTGACGCCCAGCTTCTTGTTTACCAATAAACCCTGGCCGTCATAGTAGTTCACGCCGGTGAAGGTAATGCCCATAGCGTTATCACGGGAACTGGTCCAGGTGCTATTGCGCGCAAGGATGTCGATTTCACCAGACTGCAGTGCGGTGAAGCGCTCCTTGGCTGTCACCGGGCTGAATTTGACCTTGCTGGCATCACCGAATAGCGCGGCGGCCACGGCGCGGCAGACATCGACATCAAGCCCCAGATAGTTACCCTTCTCATCGGCATAGGAGAAACCTGCTAGGCCATCACTGATACCGCACTGCACGAAGCCTTTTTTCTTCACCGCATCCAGGGTTGTCCCCGCGTGGGCGAAGCTGCCGGTGCCGAGTACTGCTGCCGTAGCCAGTACAGCCAGGGTGGATTTCATCATCTTCATTAGTAAAGCCTCCAGTTGTTGTTGTGTTAGGCCACGGTATTGGCTTGAATAATCAAGCAGATGCGAAATTATTCGGGGGCTGCCCCTGCTCCTGCTGCGCTATCAGGCTATGCGCCGCACGGACTTACGAGCCTTGCTGGATCGGGTGTAGCGAAAGAGGTCTTTCGGGTCGTTGTTATCGTCATGCTCGCCCCAGGGAACTAGCTCGATGCCCATACCCAGGTTGCGCGCCTCGGCCTGCTCGTTGATGTAGCGCAGGACGGAGTAGTCCTCTAAGGCAAAACCCACCGAGTCGAAGATGGTGATCTGCTCGGTGCTGACACGCCCTGGAAGCTGGCCCGCTAATACGCGCCAAAGGTCGACCACCGGGAAGTCCGCGGGCATTTGCTGGATATCGCCCTCGATGCGTGTCTGTGGCTCGTACTCAACGAACACCTTGCCGGCCTTGAGTACGTCCGCATGCAGCTCGGTCTTCCCCGGACAATCCCCGCCGACTCCATTGATGTGCATGCCGGGCTCGATCATGTCGGGGGTGAGAATGGTCGCGTAGGCCTTGTCGGCGGTCACCGTGGTGACGATATCGGCGCCACGCACGGCTTCGTGCCGTGGAGTAGGCCCGGACGATCTTCAGCGACGGGTAGGCCGACAGATTACGAATGAGTTTTTCGGTGGCCAGTGGATCCACGTCATAGACCGCGATCTCCTCGATGCCCAAGTGATAGTGGAAGGCCAGCGCCTGGAATTCGCTCTGCGCACCGTTGCCGATGAGGGCCATGCGCCGGGAGTCGGGGCGGGCCAGGGCACGCGCCGCCATAAGCGAGGTGGCGCAGGTGCGCAGTGCGGTGGCGACGGTCAGCTCGGAGAGCAGCACCGGATAGCCGGTCTCGACATCGGCCAGGATGCCGAAGGCCATGACGGTGTAGAGGCCGCGCTGGGTGTTCTTGGGGTGGCCGTTGACGTACTTGAAGGCATAGCGCTGGGCGTTGGACACCGGCATCAGCTCGATGACACCGAGGTCGGAGTGGCTGGCGACGCGTGCCGATTTGTCGAACGAAGGCCAGTTGATAAAGTCATCGCGGATGGCACCGGCAAGGTCGCCGATAAACTGGGCGATACCGATGTCATGGACCAGTTGCGACATGGTCGGGACGTCTACGAAACGGGTCATGGGAACCTCCGTCAGTTTCAGGGATAGGTATGCGCAAAAGTGGCCACAAGGGAGGTAGTGAACCCTCGCGAGCGCCTAGCCTGCCGGGGTATTCATGTGGGCTGAATGGCTTAGCTGTTGCTTTCAAACCCTTGCAGGGTGTTCACCGCATTGATGCCGATTTCATCGACCATGTAGCCGCCCTCCATCACGAACAACGTGGGTATACGGGCACTGGCGATCTGCTCGCCCATGCGCAGAAAGTCCTCGCTGGTGAGGCGGAAATGGCTGATCGGATCGTCTTCGAAGGTGTCCACGCCCAGCGATACGACCAGAAATTCCGGCTGGTAGGCCACGACGCGATCCAAGGCATTCTTTAGCGCTTCGCGGTAGCAATCCCAGGTGGTGCCTTTCGCCAGCGGGTAGTTGGCGGTGAAACCCGTTCCCGGGCCGGTGCCTTGCTCGTGCGCGTACCCCGAGAAATAGGGGTAGGACACGTAGGGGTCGCCATGAATCGAGGCGAAGAAAACGTCCGACCGGTCATAGAAGATGTTCTGTGTGCCGTTGCCATGGTGGAAGTCGACATCGAGGACGGCCACACGCTTCGCGCCTCGGCTCAGGCAGCGCTCGGCGGCGATAGCGGCATTGTTCAAATAGCAGTAGCCGCCCATGTACTCGCGAGCGGCGTGGTGACCTGGCGGGCGACACAGGGCGAAGGCGCTAGGGGCGCCAGCAATGATCCGTTCCATGGCGGTCAGCGCGACGTTGGCGCTGCTGCGCACCGCTTCCCAGGTGCCAGGGGTAATCGGGGCTCCAGCGTCCATGGCATAGAAGCCGAGCTTGCCGTCGATGAAGCCAGGCTCCTGGTCGATGGCCAAGTCACGCACCGGCCATACGAGCGGCAGGGCGTCATGCGTTTTGCCGGTGGCGGCCCATTCTGTCCAGGCATTCTCGAGAAAGGTTACATAGCGCTCGCTGTGAGCGGCGACATAGCAGGAACGGTCGAATTCCTGCTCGGCGATGATCTCCCCCAGGCGCGTGCTTTGCACGCGAGCCAGCACGGTGTCGGCGCGTTGCGGATTTTCGAAGGAAGGCGTTATAGCCCCGTCTTTAAGCTCGGAGCCATGATGCAGGCGGTGCTTGGAACTGAAGACTGTCAGCACGCGAGTGTCCTTTTGTTGGAGATCTGATAAGGACAATTCTCGCGATGAAGTGCTGAAAATGCTTTGCTTTATGCTCGTGATTACCCGATCTTTTGGCAAAGATGTTCGTGAATGGTGGGGTTAATGGGCAAAAATATTGCTTCTGACAGGTTGGATGGGGTTGACCGGACTCTACTGCGCTTTCTGCAAGAGGACGGCACTCTGTCCAGTGCGGCGCTCGGAGAGCGGCTTTCGATGACGGTGACCCCATGCTGGCGGCGCCGTAAGCGCTTGGAGGATCTTGGGGTTATCAGGGACTATCAGGCCAATCTGGACCGGCGCAAGCTGGGGTTCGATGTGCTGGCGTTCGCCCAGGTTCGTTTTGGCAACCACTCGGCAAGCGCCCCTGATGACTTCGAGCAGGTAATCCTCGGGCTTCCGGAGGTTCTGTCCTGTCACAAGGTGACAGGGGAAGCAGACTATGTGTTGACGGTGCTGGCGACCGATCTTGAGAGCTATGGGCAATTCGTCGAGGATGTCTTGCGTAGACAGCCCGGTATTTCATCGATTCAGTCGAGTCTTGCCCTGCGGGAAATTAAGGCGGTTACGCGGATACCTGTACCGGTGTAGCTATCGCGGCCCTTTCGCGGGGGAAAAGACGCAGCGGTGTATGCCGAGCGTTGCTCGGGCGCAAGAGATTACGCACCACATAGCGCATGCCCGTCCGGGTCAACGTGTACGCCAAGGCGTTTTCCACATCCAGAACGTCAATGCCTATCACAGCCGATTGAAGAGTTGGATCGGCCACTTTCATCGCGTTGCCACGCGCCACCTGCCGAACTATCTTGGCTGGTGCCTCATGCTTGAGCGTTACCCGCAAGGTATTCGGCTGGGTTACTGCATCCAGGAGGCGGTCGGACGCACCATGCGCACGCTATTGGGACATAGCCTTTTGTATCCGCTCAGCGCCTCAGCCGCGGCTGGCTACGCGTTTTTCCCGCGCGAAGCTCAACTCGCTTTCCGCCCAGTTACGCCAGGCGCGCACCTTGCTGCGCTCGGCACCGGCACGCTCGGCCTTGGCCAGGGCATCCAGCCCGGCTTGCCAGCGCGCCTGCTCCAGCTCCAGTTGGGCCAGGCTCAGCCAGTGTTTGGCGCTGCCTGAGCGGGCTGCCAGTTCGCGGAAGATCAGGGCGGCCTTGCTGCGTTCACGGGCTTGCCACCAGAGCAGTCCCAAACGCTCCTCACGGGCGCTGGTGCGCGGCAACAGGCCCTGATCAAGCATGCCGGCGAGCAGCTTGGCCCCTTGCCAGGGTTGGTCGGCGGCCCCGGCCAGCAGCACCAGATTGTCCAGCTCGCTTTCATTGAAGCGCAGGCCCTTCTGGTAGGCCGTGCGCAAGGTGGCCAGCGACTTGTCATGGCTGCCGCTCAGCTGCTGCAAGGCTGCCAGCTGACGCCAGCCCTGAGCATTGTTCGGCTGACGCGCCAGCAACTGGCGCTGCCAGCGCTCGGCGGCTGGGTAGCGTTTAACGTCCGCATTTATTGCGACTAGAAACTGCAGCCAGCTATCAGCGGCCTGCGGATTAGCCTGCATATAACGCTCGGCCAGCGGCAGCGCCTTGGCCGGCTGGCCGAGGCCCTGATAGGCCTGCACCAGCATCTGCAGCACCTCTTCATTGGCGTTGGCCTGGCCTGGCGCGAGCAGGGCCACCACCCGGGCGTAGCGGCGCTCGACCAGGTTCAGGCGGGCCAGGTTCAGCTCTTCAGCGGCCTGCAACTCGGCGTCCAGCTTGCCGCTTTTCAGTACCTTTTCCAGCAGTTCGATAGCCTGGGCATTCTGCCCTTCGGCCCAGGCCAGATAACCGCGGCTGCGCCACAGCAACGCCTCTTCCAGGCTACCCGGCGCGCCCTTGGCAGCATCCAGAGCGCGTCGCGCGGCTGCGTAGTCGCCCTTCTTCTGTGCGCTCTGCGCCGTATCCAGGGCGCGAAATACGCCTGGGTCAACACTCTGCCCAGCCGCCTGCGCGGCACCAGCGCTACACAGCGCGATCAGCAACACTAGACGATACATATCAGCGACCTCCTTCCAGGCGGAAGTACAGGGTTTTCACCGCTTCGCGGGCCACCGCCAGGCCGCCCTCGGTACGCGGCGCAAAGCGCCAGCGCACGGCGGCGCGGCGAGCATCGCGTTCGAACACGTTCTGCGGGCTGGCTTCGATAACCCGGAGGTTTTCCACCGCGCCCGCACGGTTGATGGTGAACGCCAGTTTTACGTGACCTTCGATGCCGCGCTGTAAGGCGTAGCGCGGGTAATCCGGGCTCACATCGTTAAGCGGCATTACTTCACTTTCCGGGCCGCCCGGCTGACCACCAGCATCGCTGGGGGCTGGAGCGCCGGGCGTCGCCACGCTCGGTGCCGACTCCCCCGCCGCCAGGCCAGTCAGACTCGGCGTCGGCGCGCTGTTTACGGCAATACCCGTACTCAGGCTCGGCACCGGCAGATCCAGTGCCGGCAGGTTGGCACTCGGGGTAGCCGCTATCGGCGTCGGTGGTGTCGGGGTTTGCGGCGTTTGTGCTTGCGGCGGTTGCGGTGCCTGCTGGCGGGTGCGCGTCGCGGTATCGCTAGAAGCACTGTCCAGACGGACGAAATTGGCCACCGTCACCGGCTCATCGCTCGGTTTGCTGCTGGGCGGCGCGACCATGTAAAGCATCAGGCCAAACAGCGCCAGCGCCATCACACAGGCCGCGACAAAGGACAGTGGCAAACGCATCAAAGCGCTCCCGCCGTAGCGGCCAGGGCAACGTCCTGCACACCCGCCAGGCGCGCCTGATCCATCACCTGCACCACCAGACCGGTACGCGCATCCTGATCCGCCTGAACCACCACGGCACCGTCCGGCTGGTCGACGCGCATGCGCTCGACGTGGGCGCGCACGCTGCGCACATCGACGACTTTCTTATCCATCCACACCTGCCCGTCGGCAGTGATGGCGATGAGGATATTGCCTTTGTCCTGCGGGCTGGCGGTTTGCGCCTGGGGCCGCTGCACTTCGACGCCGGCTTCCTTGATAAAGGAGCTGGTGACGATAAAGAAGATCAGCATGATAAAGACCACGTCGAGCATCGGCGTCAGGTCGATGCCGGTGTCTTCGTCTTGCTGGTGGTGACGGCGCATTCTCATGTGTCGAGTCTCATTCGTGACGCAGCTGGTCAGCCAGCCGCTCTAGGGCCCGGCGCGCATCGCGTTCGAGGCGCGCCAGGCTGAACAATCCACTAATCGCCAATACCATGCCGGCCATGGTCGGCAGGGTCGCCTGCCAGACCCCAGCCGCCATGCCGCGCGGGTTACCGGTGCCGTTGATGGCCAGCACGTCGAACACCGCGACCATGCCGCTGACCGTGCCAAGCAAGCCCAGCAGCGGGTACATGGCCACCAGGGTCTTGCTCAGGCGCAAAGGCCCGAGCAGGTGCTGTTGCGCCTGGGCCAACCAGGCACTGCGCACCGCCCGCTGCCAATTGCCGGTGTCATCGCTCAGCACCTGCTGCCAGGCCTGACGGCGTTCGGCAACCCACTCCGGAAACACCCGGCGCATATACCAAAAGCGCTCGAATACCAGGGTCCAGAACACCACGCACAGACCCGCCAACGCCCACATCACCACGCCACCGGCGCTCATGAAATCGAGCAGGGCGTGGCTGCTGTCAACCAGGCGCAACCACAGCGCCAGCCAATCAGTCACGACGCGGAGCCCCGGACAGGTGCAGGGCAATCAGCCCGGCGCTTTGCTGCTCGAGCAGCTGAATCAGGCCCTTGCTGCGGCTGGCCAACAGGGTGTGCAGAAACAGCAGCGGAATCGCCACCACCAGGCCCAGCACGGTGGTCACCAGCGCTTGCGAGATACCGTCAGCCATCAGCCGCGAATCGCCGCCACCGCCCTGGGTAATCGCTTGGAAGGTGACGATCATCCCGGTCACGGTACCGAGCAGGCCGAGCAGCGGTGCCACGGCGCAGAGCAGCTTGAGCAGGCCCTGGCCTTTTTCCAGCGGCGGGGTTTCCTGCAGGATCGCCTCGTCGAGCTTGAGTTCCAGGGTTTCCAGATCCGCCAACTGCGGTTTCGGCCCCAGCACGCCGATGATCCGCCCCAGCGGGTTGTCGCCACGAGGCGCACTCAGGTTATGCATCTGCGCATTGACGCCGCGGCCCACACGGGTCAGGTAGACCATGCGCCAGATCGCCAGCAGCAGACCGAATGCGCCGAGGGCCAGAATCACCCCGCCGACCAGACCACCCTGCTGCACGCGATCCCACAGTTTTGGCTGACGCTGCAACTGCGCCAGCCAGGTGCCGCGGCTAGGGTCAATCGGCAAGCTGGCAACCGCCGCGCTGCTGTCCAGATAATCCGCGACCTGGCCCAAGCCAGACGGCTGACGCGGCGGTGCCAACAGCTCGCCGGCATCGGCGTCATAACGCAGAAAGGCATCGGCGCCGTAGGCGGAGAACGCGCCAACCCGCAGCACATCCTGCGCGTTACGCGTGCCATCGGCGGCCACCACCGGCAGCTGCAGTTGCTCAACCCGGCCGCTGGCGGTCAGATCTTCGAGCAGCAGCATCCAGTAGCCATCGAGATCAGCAGCCGAGGGCAGTGTACGGCTTTCGGCCAGCGCCTTGAGCCGCGCCAGGCGCTCGGGGTACTGGGCATTGAGCAGGCTGTCCTGCCAGTGGCCGGCGACATCACCGGCGCTCTGACGGACCACGCCGAACAGCTCGCCGAGATGGCCGACGCGCTGGGTCAGCAGTTTTTCCTGTTCGGCGAGCAGGCTTTCCTGGCGGTCGAACTCGGCTTTCAGTTGTTCGGCTTCAGCCTTCTGTGCGGCCAGGGCACTGCGCGCGCTAGCCAGCAGTTGAGCACGCTCGCCGCGCTCGGCAATAAAGGCCTGTTCGCGGCTTTGCATGGCGCTGACTTCCGCCGCGCGCTCGCTGCGAATACGTTGCAGCAGTTGATCCGGGCTCAATGGTTCGGCAGCGCCAGCCAGGGCGGGCAGCAGGGCCAGGGTAAAAACGAGAACACGAGAATTCATGGCTTGGCCTCCAGCGCCAGGGTCTTCACGGGCAGGTCAAGCAAGGCCGGGGCCTGCTCCTGGCGGGCAATCGCAATAGCCTGACGCAACGGGCGGCGGGCGCTGCCGTCGAGGATCTGCCAGCTGCGCGTCTGCGGGTTCCACCAGCCACTTTCATGGCCATCGAGGGTCTGGAAATACAGCATCACCCGGCCCAGACGGAGAAATTCGACGCTGCGCGAAGTGCCTTCACTCGGCAGCTCACCGCGCCAGGCTTCCAGGGTGCGGCCGTAATCGCTCTCCACCTGGTAGGCCTCGAGGATGCGCCGGTATTTCTCGGCCAGGCTGACATCGGCCCGCGGCAGGAGGTCCTGCAGCTGGGCCAGGCGATCACTGCGTTCGTCCGGCAGAAAGGGCAAATCAGCGGCGATAAATTCGCCCAGCACCTCGACCATGCGACGCATCTGTGGCGTTACCGCCTCCTGGGTGCGCTCGATGCCATCGAGCTGCTCCTGATAACCGCTCAGCTCCTTGCGCTGCGCCGCCACCAGCTCGCGCAACTGGGCGTTATAACCTTGCAAAGCTTCGGCCTGCTGCAAGGCGTTGCGGTACTCGGTAAGCATTTCCCGGCTGGCGTCATCGAGTTGTTCGATGCGCGCCTGGGAGGCCTTGGCTTCGGCGGCCAGGCGCTGGCTTTCGTCCAGCGCCGCGTCCAGGGATGTCGCCGCAAGCGGCGCACTGGCCAAAACCAGGGCAACCGCCAGCAAGCGCGTCGACACGAGGGGCATTAGAGATTCCTTGAGAGGGTGCTTTAAAGAGAAGCATTATCAACTGCATTAACCTCTCCCGGCAACCGTTGGCCAGAAGAGAAATGCACAGCCCTGCCCCAAAAGCCCCTGACAGCACCAAAGCGCTAAAGATTTAGATAGCAGGCTAATCTATTGAGCTGGATCAAAAGATGATTTTTCCGCAGGCCTAACATCGCACTCAGCCAATACGAACTGATGCTTTCTGGGAGCACACCATGCGCAAATCTCTTCTCACCGCTTCTTTGCTGGCCCTGTCCATCGCCGCCCCAATGGCTCACGCCTACCAGGCGGGCGACATTATCGTTCGCGCCGGTGCGATCACCGTTGACCCGCACGAAAGCAGCAGCGACATCTGGGTTGGCGCACTGAACACCGACGTAGCCGGCACCAAGGCGACCCTGGACAGCGACACTCAGCTGGGCCTGAACTTCGCTTATATGCTGACCAGCAACATCGGCATCGAGCTGCTGGCGGCCACTCCGTTCAGCCATAACGTCGGCGTTAAAGGCATGCCGGGCCCCTTTGCCGGTCTCAACGGCAACCTGGGTGAACTCAAGCACCTGCCGCCGACCCTGAGCGTCGTCTACTACCCGCTCGATGCCGCTTCGGCCTTCCAGCCCTATATCGGCGCAGGCATCAACTACACCTGGTTCTTCGACACCGAACTGAGCAGCGAAGCGGAAAACAAAGGCTTCAGCGGCCTGGACATGAAGGACTCCTGGGGCCTGGCGGCGCAGGTGGGCATGGACTACATGCTGACCGACAACATCATGCTTAACGCCCAGGTGCGTTATATCGACATCGAAACCACCGGCACCACCTCGTTTGGCGGTGCCAAGGTCAAGGTCGATGTAGACGTCGACCCGATGGTCTATATGGTTGGCCTGGGCTACAAGTTCTAAGCCCAACGACTGTAAAAAAGCCGGCTCTCGCAGCCGGCTTTTTTGTGCTCGCTGCCGGCCCTGATCAAGGCCTCCAGCGCGGAAACGCCTTACGCCTGCAGCAAACGACGCAGACCTTCCAGCAAAAGCGTTGGCTCGGGTAATTGATAAGCCGCCTTCAAACGCTCAATGGCTGCCCGCGAGTGACGGATATCGCCAGAACGAGCGGCCAGGTAGCAAACCTCGGGCAAGCCACCACAAAGCTGACCAACCTCAGCCAGCAACTGGTTGAGGCTTACCGCCTGATTCCAGCCCACATTGACTGCGCCGGCCACAACCTGTGGCATCTGCAGTGCCTGCACCAGCAGTTGCACCAGATCAGCCACGTAGAAGAAGTCGCGGGTCTGCTCGCCATCGCCGAACACGTTGATCGGCAGGCCCTGCTGGATACGCTGGGTGAAGATGCTGATCACCCCGGAATAGGGCGAGGACGGATCCTGCCGAGGGCCAAAGACATTGAAGAAGCGGAAAATCGCCGGCTCCAGACCATGCTGACGGCGATAGAAGTCCAGGTACTGCTCGCTGGCCAGCTTGTCCACCGCATAGGGCGTCAGCGGAGCCTTGGGCGTCTCTTCATCAATCGACAGGCCCTCACCGTTATTGCCGTACACCGCCGCACTGGAAGCAAACAGCACGCGCTTGACGCCATGCAGGCGCATGGCCTCGCAGACATTCAGGGTGCCGACAAAATTGCTCTGGTGGGTGGCCACCGGGTCGTCCACCGAGGCCTGCACCGAGGCCACGGCCGCCAGATGCGCCACGGCCACACAGCCGGCAACCGCCTGCGCGACCACGGCCGCATCGGCGACATCGCCCTGGATAAACTGCAGCTGCGGATTATCCAGCGGCAGATTGGCCAGCTTGCCCATCGACAGATTATCCAGCACCCGCACCCGGTAACCCTGCGCCAGCAGCGCATCAACCAGGTGCGAGCCGATAAAGCCGGCACCGCCGGTAACCAGAATGCAGCGTGCGTCAGACATGGCGATAGTAACGATCCAGTAGGCTCGGCAAGCCCGAGCGCCAGGCGCGCGGTTTGATACCGAAGGTGTGCAGAATTTTCTTGCAGGCCAGCACCGCGTGCTGCGGCTCCTCGACGGCGTCGGGACGGGCCGCGTGGGCCTGGGCGATAACCTCCTCGACCAGGTTGCTGCGGAAGTTGCGCGCTTCGCTCAACACCGCCTGGCCCAGGGACAGCGAGGTGGTCGTTTCATGGCCGCCGTAGTGATAGGTGCCCCACAGCGGGCTCTGGCAATCGAGCTGCTTGAGCACCGCCAGGATCACCCGCGCCGCGTCATCAACCGGGGTCGGGTTACCGCGGCGGTCGTCGGCCAGATACAGCGTCTCATCGCCCTCGGCCCGCCGGAGAAAACGCGCCAGCAAACCATTGCTACTGTCATCCAGCAACCAGCCGAAACGCAGCAGCACATGCCGCGGACAGATGGCCCGCACGCGCTGCTCGAAACGCCACAGCGCCTGGCCACGTACCCCGAGCGGCACCGGCTCTTCCTTCTCGCTATAGGCGGTAGCCCGCGAACCGTCGAACACCCGGTAGCTGGACGGCTGCAGCAGGCGAATCTCGTGGTGCTGGCAGAGCTCGGCCAGGCGCTCGACGGAACGCTCCTGGGCAGCAAAATGCGCCTCGCTTACCGCTTCGGCCTGGAACCAGTCGAAGTAGTAAGCAAGGTTGATCAAAGCATCGGGACGGGTGTCATCGAGCAACTGGGTCAGGCTGGCCGGATCCCAGCCGGACTCCGGCGGACGCGGCGCGAGAAAGCCAATGTCTTCCTCGGCACCGAGACGGATCAGGGCCTGCCCCAGGGCATTACCGCCACCCAGCAGCATCAGCCGCATACGCATGATAAAGCGCTAGCTCGAGTGGATCAGAACGGGATGTCGTCGTCGAAGCTATCGAAATCCGCGGCAGGCTGAGCCGCTGGCTGCGGAGCCGGACGGGGTGCCGACTGCTGCTGGGGTTCGCGCTGCGGCGCAGGGCGCTGCTGACGTGGAGCGGAATCACCGCCACCGGCGTTATCCGGACGGCCGCCAAGCAGCTGCATGGTGCCCTGCATGTCGACGATGATCTCGGTGGTGTAACGCTTGACGCCGTCTTTTTCCCACTCGCGGGTCTGCAGCTTGCCTTCGATATACACCTGCGAACCTTTGCGCAGGTATTCGCCAGCGATTTCGGCGACTTTGCCGAACAGCGAGACACGGTGCCACTCGGTTTTCTCGACCTTCTGGCCGGTCTGCTTGTCGGTCCACTGCTCGCTGGTGGCCAGGCTCAGGTTGGTGACCGCGTTGCCGCTCGGCAGGTAGCGGGTTTCCGGGTCCTGTCCGCAGGTACCGACCAGAATGACTTTGTTAACCCCACGGGCCATAACGTTCTCCTAAGCTATCAGCAGGTTCCCGGCGCCGATTCGATCAGGCGCTCAAGGGAGCTGCGGTCCAATTGTTGGGTATCCACTTTGATATAGATGGCCGCTTCATCGCGCACCACTACGGCATCCGCCACTCCGGGCACAGCCTGTAAACGCTCGGCCAGCCCCGCCTCTTGCAAGGCCGCAACTGAAAGCGGCAGGCGCAGGCTGGTGACATAAGGCGGTTCGCGCATAGTAACAGCAAAGGCCAGCCAAAAAAGAGCCAGCAAGGCACAGCCCGCAAACACTCCCGACAGGCTGTAGTGCTGATACAACCAGCCGCCAAGGATGCCGCCGATGGCCGCGCCGAGGAACTGGCTGGTGGAATACACGCCCATCGCAGTGCCTTTGCCGCCAGCCGGGGCGACCTTGCTGATCAGCGACGGCAACGACGCTTCCAGCAGATTAAATGCGGTAAAGAACACTACAGTGCCCAGCACCAGCGCGCGCAGGCTGGTGCCAAACCACCAGAAGAACAGCTCACACAGCAGCAACACACTGACCGCACCAAGCAGTACATGCTTCATCCGGCGTTTTTTCTCGCCGTAAATAATGAACGGCACCATACCGAAGAAGCCCACCAGCAGCGCCGTCAAGTAGACCCACCAGTGCTCTTCCTTGGCCAGGCCGCCCTGCTCCACCAGCGCCAGCGGCAAGGCGATAAAGCTGGCCATCAGAATCGCGTGCAGCACCAGAATGCCGAAATCCAGACGCAGCAGATCCGCGTGCTTGAGGGTTGGCAGCAACGCCTGCTTGTTCACCCCGGACTCGCGGTGCTGCAACGGCCCGGCGGCGCGGGGCACCAGCCCGGCGACGATAACAATACCCAGCAGCGCCATAGCCGCGGTGGCGAGAAACAGGCCGGACAGGCCAAAGGCGCGGGTCAGCAGCGGACCGACCACCATCGCCACAGCAAACGACAGACCGATACTCATACCAATCATGGCCATGGCCTTGGTGCGGTGCTGCTCACGGGTCAGATCGGACAGCAGCGCCATCACCGCCGCCGAAATCGCCCCTGCGCCCTGCAGAATGCGCCCGGCAATCACCCCATAAATCGAATCGGCATTGGCCGCCAGCAGGCTGCCTGCAGCGAAAATCAGCAGGCCAACATATATAACCGGCCGTCGGCCAATGCGATCACTGAGCATGCCAAATGGAATTTGCAGGAACGCCTGGGTCAAACCGTAGGCACCTATCGCCAGGCCAATCAGTGCTGGCGTGCTGCCCTGCAACTCCATGCCATAGGTCGCCAGCACCGGCAGGACCATAAACATACCGAGCATGCGGAACGCGAACACCAGCGCCAGGCCACCGGCCGCGCGGGTTTCGCTGCCGCTCATGCGCTCGCTGTGCGGATCATGCATGGGAAACGCCCCGTCAAAATAGGCGGCGATTCTAGCAGCACCTATGAACGCGGCACAGCAGTGACGCTTTGCCGCGCCCGCCTCCCGAGCCGTATACTCGGTGGTTTTCCGCCCGCCATGCGAGGCCGTTGTTTGTGGACAAGATTCTGATCCGGGGTGCACGCACCCATAACCTGAAAAACATCGACCTGACCCTGCCACGCGACAAGCTGATCGTGATCACCGGCCTGTCCGGCTCCGGCAAATCCTCTCTAGCCTTCGACACCCTCTACGCCGAGGGTCAGCGCCGCTATGTCGAGTCGCTGTCGGCCTACGCCCGGCAGTTCCTGTCGATGATGGAAAAGCCCGATGTCGACACCATCGAAGGCCTGTCGCCGGCGATTTCCATCGAGCAGAAATCCACCTCGCACAACCCGCGCTCCACCGTCGGCACCATCACCGAGATCTACGACTACCTGCGCCTGCTCTACGCCCGCGCCGGTATTCCGCGCTGCCCGGACCACGACCTGCCGCTGGAAGCGCAGACCGTCAGCCAGATGGTCGACCAGGTGCTGGCCTTGCCCGAAGGCAGCAAGCTGATGCTGCTGGCCCCGGTGATTCGCGAGCGCAAAGGCGAACACCTGGCGATCTTCGACGAGCTGCGCGCCCAGGGTTTTGTGCGTGTGCGGGTCAACGGCAAGATTTACGAGCTGGACGAACTGCCCAAGCTCGACAAGCAGAAGAAACACAGCATCGATGCCGTGGTTGACCGTTTCAAGGCCCGCGGCGATCTGCAGCAGCGCCTGGCCGAATCCTTCGAGACCGCGTTGAAACTGGCCGACGGCCTGGCGCTGATCGCACCGATGGAAGGCGAGGAAGGTGAAGAGATCATCTTCTCCGCCCGCTTCGCCTGCCCGGTGTGCGGCCACTCGATCAGCGAGCTGGAACCCAAGCTGTTCTCCTTCAACAACCCGGCCGGTGCCTGCCCGACCTGCGACGGCCTGGGGGTCAAACAGTTCTTCGACACCAAGCGCCTGGTCAATGGCGAGCTGACTCTAGCCGAGGGCGCGATCCGCGGCTGGGACCGGCGCAACGTCTATTACTTCCAGATGCTCGGCTCCCTCGCTGCGCATTACGGCTTCAGTCTGGAAGTGCCGTTCGATGAGCTCAGCGCCGAACACCAGAAATGCATCCTGTTCGGCAGCGGCACGCAAAACGTCGACTTCAAGTACCTCAACGACCGTGGCGATATCGTCAAGCGCTCGCACCCCTTCGAAGGCATCGTGCCGAACCTGGAGCGGCGCTACCGCGAAACCGAATCCACCAGCGTGCGCGAGGAGCTGGCCAAGTTCCTCAGCACCCAGGCCTGCCAGGATTGCCGCGGCACCCGTCTGCGCCGTGAAGCGCGCCACGTGTGGGTCGGCGAGAAGACCCTGCCTGCCGTCAGCGGCATGCCGATTGGCGACGCCACCGAGTATTTCGGCAGCCTGGCACTGCCGGGACGCCGGGGCGAAATCGCCGAGAAGATCCTCAAGGAAATTCGCGAACGCCTGCAGTTTCTGGTCAACGTCGGCCTCGACTACCTGACCCTCGACCGCAGCGCCGACACCCTGTCCGGCGGCGAGGCGCAACGTATTCGCCTGGCCAGCCAGATCGGTGCCGGCCTGGTCGGGGTGATGTATATCCTCGACGAACCGAGCATCGGCCTGCATCAGCGCGACAACGAGCGCCTGCTCGGCACCCTGCGCCACCTGCGCGATATCGGTAACACGGTGATAGTGGTCGAACACGACGAGGACGCCATCCGCATGGCCGACTACGTGGTCGATATCGGCCCTGGTGCCGGCGTGCATGGCGGCCAGATAGTCGCCCAGGGCACAGCGGCCGAAGTTATGGCCCACCCCGACTCGCTAACTGGCAAGTACCTCTCCGGGCGGGTGAAGATCGCCGTACCGGCTAAGCGCACGCCGCGGGACAAGAAGCTCTCGCTGAAGATCAAAGGCGCGCGCGGCAACAACCTGCGCAATGTCGATCTGGACATTCCAATTGGCCTGCTCACCTGCGTCACCGGCGTGTCCGGCTCGGGTAAGTCGACGCTGATCAACAACACCCTGTTCCCGCTCAGCGCCACCGCGCTGAACGGTGCGACCACCCTGGAAGCCGCCGCCCACGATAGCATCGATGGCCTGCAGCACCTGGATAAGGTGGTGGATATCGACCAGAGCCCGATCGGCCGCACGCCGCGCTCCAATCCGGCGACCTACACCGGGCTGTTCACCCCGATCCGTGAGCTGTTCGCCGGCGTGCCGGAGTCGCGCTCACGCGGTTACGGCCCGGGGCGCTTCAGCTTTAACGTCAAGGGCGGACGCTGCGAAGCCTGCCAGGGCGACGGTCTGATCAAGGTAGAAATGCACTTCCTGCCGGACATCTACGTGCCCTGCGACGTGTGCAAGAGCAAGCGCTACAACCGCGAAACCCTGGAAGTGAAATACAAGGGCAAGAGCATCACCGAAGTGCTCGACATGACCATCGAGGAGGCGCGGGTGTTCTTCGATGCCGTGCCGGCCCTGGCGCGTAAGCTGCAGACGCTGATGGACGTGGGTCTGTCCTATATCAAGCTGGGCCAGAGCGCGACCACCCTTTCTGGAGGCGAGGCGCAGCGAGTCAAGCTGAGCCGCGAGCTGAGCAAGCGCGACACCGGCAAGACCCTGTATATCCTCGATGAGCCGACCACCGGCCTGCACTTCGCCGATATCCAGCAATTGCTCGACGTGCTGCACCGCCTGCGCGACCACGGCAACACAGTGGTCGTAATCGAACACAACCTGGACGTGATCAAGACCGCCGACTGGTTGGTGGATCTCGGCCCGGAAGGTGGCTCCAAAGGCGGCCAGATCATCGCCGTCGGCACACCTGAAGAAGTCGCCGAAATGCCGCAATCGCACACCGGCTACTTCCTCAAACCACTGCTGGAACGTGATCGCGCCACCAGTTAAAGCCAATGCTTTGCTGAGGTTTTGTCGCCACCGCGATAAAACCTCGGCCGCCTCTCGGCAAACGCAACCTCTGCGCCCGCCCCAGGTCAAACTGGGGTCCCCCGGGCAGTGCTGGCGGGACATCCTGTCTTCTACAAGGAGAGTTCCCGATGCGTCTGACTTTTGCCGCCCTCCTGCTTGGCGCAGGTCTTAGCCCAGCGCTTGCCGCTGCCGCCCAACCGAATGGCCCCTGGCTCAACGATCAACAGCATGTCTCGCTCGAAGGCTTTATGAGCAATGCTCAGCTGTATGAGCAACTCGCCAGCGTGGCGCGCCGCTCCGGCGGCGTACTCAGCCTCGAACAGACCGGCACCAGCGGCGAAGGCCGACCGATCTGGCTGGCCCGCCTGGGCAAACCAGGCAACCCTGCGGTGATGATCATCACTCAGCAACATGGCAACGAACCCCACGGCACCGAAGCGGCCCTCGACCTGATCCGCAAGCTGGCGTCCGGCGGCTCGTTCTCCAAGCAGGTGCTGGCCAACCTGCAAGTGCTGTTCATTCCCCGGGTCAACCCCGACGGCACCGCGCTCGCCACCCGCGGCAACGTCGATTTCGGCGCGCCGCAAACCAGCGCCAGCTGTCTGCGCGCGGACGGCAGCCTGGACCCGAGCAAGCTCGACCAAGGCCTGGGGGCCAATGTCACCGCCTATACCCCCGAAGAGGGTCCGCGCCAGTGGAGCTACGACATCAACCGCTACCACTGGCCAGACTGGAGCCAGAGCACCCAGGTGCTGTGCAATCCGGGGCTGGCCGAGCAAACGCATTTCAACCCCAGCCAGAACCCGGTGCCGGAAGCCGTGGCGGTGCGCAGCGCCTATGACCGCTATCAACCCATGTGGATGGTCGATGTCCACAATCAGAACCCGGCCGTCGTGCTCGACGATGCCGACCCCGAAGCCAATCGCCCTGGCCGCCAGATAACCGCCTCCATCGCCTGGCCGACTCACCCCGATGTCGATCCGGACGTGGTCGACCTGTCGAAGCAGATGGCGCTGGTAATGAAGAAGCGCTCCATGCAGATCGGCCATATGGAGGTCAGCAACTATTACTATCAGCGTCCGGACGGCAGTATTCGCCGTGGCGGCGGCGACCCCGGCATCGCCCGCAACGCCTATGCGCTGCTGGCCAGCGAGAGCCTGGCCACGGGGGCCGAGGGGCCACTGGGCGGCAGCATCCTGATGGAAATAACCGGGCTCAACAGCCGCGGCCAGAAGTCTATCGGCATGCTGCGCAACAACGTCAGGGAAATGCTCGAAGCGTTGCTGGTAGCCAGCGCCGATGGCAGCCTGCTGACTCAGGATCCGGCCGAAACCGAGCAACTGCTGCGCCCCGGCCAGGAAGTCGACGAGCCCCTGGCAAACCCGCACGACGAATAGCATCAGCACCATGCAAAAAGCCCCGAATGTTCGGGGCTTTTTGTTGTTAGCGATACACCTACATCTGGCTCTGCAGGTAGTTCTCCAGGCCCAGCCTGTCGATCAGCCCCAGCTGAATTTCCAGCCAGTAGGCATGATCTTCCTCAGTGTCCTTGAGTTGCACCAGGAGGATATCGCGGGTCTGGTAATCCTGATGTTTCTCACACAATTCGATGCCTTTGCTCAAGGCCGCGCGCACCTGGTATTCCAGGGCCAGGTCGAGCTTGAGCATCTCCGGCACCGTCTGGCCGAAACTGAAGCTGTCCGGAACCATATCCGGCAGGCCTTCGAGAAACAGAATGCGCTTGAGAATGGCGTCGGCGTGCTGGGTCTCCTCCTCCATCTCATGGCCGATCCGCTCGTAGAGCTTGGTGAAGCCCATGTCCTCGTACAGACGCGAGTGGATAAAGTACTGATCGCGCGCCGCCAGCTCGCCCTTGAGCAGCATTTTCAAATAGTCGATAACTTCGATGTGGCCCTGCATGCCTGGTGTCCTTGCAATATTCGCGGTAATGCCGCGCATGCTGCGCATCCCGCCTCTGCGGGTCAAGGAAAAAGCACAACGCCTCCACGAAGGGAGGCGCTGTGCAGTGGGTTGAAACTGCCACGTGGAGCGCACAGGGCGCGCCACCGGCAGTGGCTCAAGCGAGGTCGAAGCGATCCAGGTTCATCACCTTGGTCCAGGCGGCAACGAAGTCCCTGATCAGCTTCTCCTTGCCGTCGGCGCTGGCGTAAACCTCGGCGTAGGCACGCAGTACCGCGTTGGAACCGAAGACCAGATCGTTGCGGGTAGCAACATACTTAGCCTGGCCGCTATTGCGCAGCACGCCCTCGAACACTTCCCCATCGACACTCACGGCCTTCCACACAATGCCCATGTCCAGCAGGTTGACGAAGAAGTCGTTGCTCAGCACGCCGACCCGATCGGTGAACACGCCATGCTGGCTGCCGTCATGGTTGGCACCCAGCACGCGCAGGCCGCCGACCAGTGCGGTCAGCTCCGGCGCGCTCAGGGTCAGAAGCTGGGCCTTGTCGACCAGCATGGCCTCGGTCGGCACGCCGAGCCTGCCCTTGCGGTAGTTGCGGAAACCATCGGCGACGGGCTCCAGCGGCTCGAAGGACTCGATGTCGGTCTGATCCTGGCGGGCATCAACCCGGCCGGGTGCAAACGGTACATTCACACTCACCCCAGCGGCACTGGCGGCCTGCTCCACGCCGACATTGCCGGCCAGCACGATCACGTCGGCCAGCGAGGCCTTGGCAGAGGCTTGCTGAATCTCGACCAGCTTGGCCAGAGCCCCAACCGCCCGCTGATTGACCGCCCAATCCTTCTGCGGAGCCAGGGCCAGACGTGCACCGTTGGCACCGCCACGCTTGTCGCCGCCACGGAAGGTCGAAGCCGAAGCCCAGGCCACGGAGACCAGATCGCCCACCGACAAACCAGAGGATGCAATCCGGGCCTTGAGTTCGGCGATGTCGGCCGCGCTCGGGTTATGTGTGGCCGCCGGCAGCGGGTCCTGCCAGATCAGGTCTTCCTGCGGCACTTCCGGGCCGAGGTAACGGGCCTTGGGACCCATGTCGCGGTGGGTCAGCTTGAACCAGGCGCGGGCAAAGGCGTCAGCGAACTGGTCCGGGTTCTCCAGGAAGCGACGCGAGATCTTCTCGTAAGCCGGGTCGAAACGCAGCGACAGATCGGTGGTCAGCATGGTCGGGCGGTGCTTCTTCGCCGAGTCGTATGCATCCGGAATAATCTCCGGCGCATTCTTGGCGACCCATTGGTGGGCACCCGCCGGGCTCTTGCTCAGCTCCCATTCGAAGACGAACAGGTTTTCGAAGAAGTTGTTGCTCCATTGCGTAGGCGTATTGGTCCAAGTCACTTCCAGACCACTGGTGATGGTGTCGGCACCCTTGCCGCTGCCGAATGAACTGGCCCAGCCAAAGCCCTGGTTTTCCAACCCACTGGCCTCCGGCTCGGCACCGACATTATCGGCAGGGCCGGCACCGTGAGTTTTGCCAAAGGTGTGTCCGCCGGCGATCAGCGCCACGGTTTCCTCATCGTTCATGGCCATGCGGGCGAACGTTTCGCGAATGTCATGAGCGGCTGCGAGGGGATCCGGATTGCCTTCCGGGCCTTCCGGGTTCACGTAGATCAAGCCCATCTGCACCGCCGCCAGCGGGTTCTCAAGGTTGCGCCCCTGGCTGTCGGTGCGATCTTCCTCGTTACCATGCAGCGCTGGCTCGGCAACCAGCGGACCGTCGCCCGTGCCGGCGTAACGCACATCGCCGCCCAACCAGGTTTTCTCGTTGCCCCAATAGACGTCCTGATCAGGCTCCCAGGTATCCGGGCGGCCACCGGCGAAACCCAGGGTTTTGAAGCCCATCGACTCTAGCGCGACGTTGCCGGCGAGGATCATCAGGTCGGCCCAGGATATCTGGCTGCCGTACTTCTGCTTGATCGGCCAGAGCAGACGGCGGGCCTTGTCCAGGCTGACGTTATCCGGCCAGCTGTTGAGCGGCGCGAAACGCTGCTGCCCGCGACCACCACCGCCCCGGCCATCCTGAACGCGGTAGGTGCCGGCACTGTGCCAGGCCATCCGCACCATCAGGCCACCGTAGTGACCGAAGTCGGCCGGCCACCAGTCCTGACTGTCAGTCATCAGCTTGGTCAGGTCCGCCTTCAGGGCCTGGTAGTCGAGCGTCTTGAATGCTTCGGCGTAGTTGAAATCACCCATCAGGTTGGACTTTTCCGAATGCTGGTTCAGCAAATCCACACGCAGTTGTTTCGGCCACCAATCCTTGTTGGTGGTGCCGCCGCCAGCAGCATGATTGAACGGGCATTTACCTTGATTCGACATGGTTCTCTCCTTTTCCTTATCCAGTCGGGCTCAGCGCTTGTGGCCGACGATGGGACAAGCCTAGACCCGCTAGCTCTAGGGGACCAATTTATGAAACACAACAGCCCAATAGCTTTTGCCTTTTATCAGCCGCAGAAAAAACGGGCCCGCAGGCCCGTTTTCTATGCGCAGTCCCTTCAGGCGATCAGGATAAAGCCGACAAAAGCCAAGGCTGCGGCGATCAGGGTATAGGGCAGCTGGGTGATGGCATGGCTGATCAGGTTACAACCCGAGCCCTGGGCGGCCAGCACCGTTGAATCGCTATAGAAGCAGGCCTGGCTACCGAAGGCCGACGCCGACAGGAGCGCACCGATAGTCAGCGGGATATCCGCTTCAAGCGCATAGGCCAAGGGCATAACGATGGGAATGGTCACCGCGAAGATGCCCCAGGACGACCCCGTGGCGAAGGCCAGCACGGCCATGGCCAGAAACACCATGGCCGGCAGCATCTGCGGGCTCATATAGGGCTTGAGCGATTCCACCACGTATTGCGGCAGCATCATCTGATCGCACACATCCTTGAAGATAAAGGCGGCGATCACGATGCCGATGGCCGGCAGCATGGTCTTGAAGCCATCGACCATTTGATCGAGCATCTCGGACAAGGGCATCAAGCGCTGCAGCAGGTAGAACGGCACGGTGATCGCCAGGGTAGCCAACATGCCCATCCAGACATCGATATCAAAGTAGATGGTGAAGCCGATCAGCATCAGCAACGGCACCAGGAAGTTGTAGAGCTTGCCGCCCTCCTTGTCCGCGCCTTCGAACTCCTCCTCCAGCGCCTTCATCGAGTAGTTGTGCTCGGGGCTCAGCTCGCCGACATGCATGGCCCCGGCCGAACCGTGACGCGCGGCCATCTCGGCCTTGCGCATGGGACCAATCGCCGGCACCACCCCGGCGGCGACCAGCAGCACCAGAATCACCGCGAACCAGGCATAGAGCATGTAGGGAATGGCCTGGATATACACGCTGATGCCCTCGCCGGTAGCGGCGATATCGTTGTTCTCCAGCAGCCCGCCAAAGAACACCGCCCAGGTCGACAGCGGTACCAACACGCAGATCGGTGCCGCGGTGGAGTCCACCACATAGGCGAGCATTTCACGGGAAATCCTGAAACGGTCGGTGACCCGCTTCATGGTTTCGCCCACGGTCAGGGCATTGAGGTAGTCATCAACGAAGATCACCACGCCCAGGGCAAAGGTCATCAGTAGCGAGGAACGAGGCCCCTTGGCCAGCTTTAGGGCCGCACGGCCGAAAGCCAGAGCCCCACCGGTACGCACCAGCAAGGCGATCAGCGCGCCGAAGCTGCCACAGACCAGGATCAACCAGCCAATGGTTTCGTCCTGCATCACCTTGAGGGAAACTTCGGAGAAGTTGTTCAACGCCTCGGCTGGCGACAGCAGCAACAAACCGGAGATGGCACCCAGAACCAGGGCCAGGATGGGCCGCCGCAAGGTGATCGCCAGGATCAATACGACAGCAGGGGGAATCAGACTCAGCGCAGTAGGTTCGGACATGATGTGCAATTGTTCTTATAGGGGCCGCAAGACGGCGGGAACGGAAGACCCGCGAACCTTACCCGAGCCGACAGGCGCACACAATATCAAACGCGACGTGCGGAATAATATTCACCCGAAAAACAAAAAATGGCCGGGAGCCATTTTTAACGTTGCGCAGCAACGGCCCAAAGGGTGGCCGCCAAGGATAGCGAGCCATAAAAACGCCGGGAGCATTTTTGCCCGCAGGCCCCGAAGGGGCCAAGCACATGGATATGCTGGGCACAAAAAAACCGGGCCAAGGCCCGGTTTTTTCTACAACCTACAACTTACTCGGCGTCTACAGCTGGACCAGCGACCGGACGGTCAACCAGCTCAACATAAGCCATCGGAGCATTGTCGCCAGCGCGGAAACCGCACTTGAGAATACGCAGGTAACCGCCCTGACGGGTGGCGTAGCGCTTGCCCAGGTCGTTAAACAGCTTACCGACGATGGCTTTCGAACGCGTACGGTCGAAGGCCAGACGACGGTTAGCAACGCTGTCTTCTTTAGCCAGAGTAATCAGCGGCTCGGCAACGCGACGCAGCTCTTTGGCTTTCGGCAGAGTAGTTTTGATCAGCTCATGCTCAAACAGCGATACCGCCATGTTCTGGAACATGGCCTTACGGTGTGCGCTGGTGCGGCTGAGGTGACGGCCACTTTTACGATGACGCATGGTTCAATTCCTTACCAAACTCACGTTCGGTGATGATGACGATCAGGCAGTCGCCTTATCGTCTTTCTTCAGACTTGCCGGCGGCCAATTGTCGAGGCGCATACCGAGGGACAGACCGCGAGAAGCCAGAACATCCTTGATTTCGGTCAGGGATTTCTTGCCCAGGTTCGGCGTTTTCAACAGTTCTACTTCGGTGCGCTGAATCAGGTCGCCGATGTAGTAAATGTTCTCTGCCTTGAGGCAGTTAGCCGAACGAACGGTCAGTTCCAGGTCATCAACTGGGCGCAGCAGGATCGGATCGATCTCGTCTTCCTGCTCGATTACCACTGGCTCACTGTCACCTTTGAGGTCGACGAACGCAGCCAACTGCTGTTGCAGAATGGTTGCGGCACGACGGATAGCCTCTTCCGGATCCAGAGTACCGTTGGTTTCCAGGTCAATAACCAGCTTGTCCAGGTTGGTACGCTGCTCAACACGAGCGTTTTCCACCACGTACGACACACGGCGTACCGGGCTGAACGAAGCATCCAGCTGCAAGCGACCAATGCTGCGGCTTTCATCTTCATCGCTCTGACGAGCGTCAGCCGGCTCATAGCCGCGACCACGAGCTATGGTGAGCTTCATGTTCAGCGCGCCAGTGGAAGCCAGGTTGGCGATTACGTGGTCGCCATTGACGATTTCGACATCGTGATCCAGCTGAATATCGGCAGCGGTAACTACACCCGAGCCCTTCTTCGCCAGAGTCAGCGTCACTTCGTCACGACCGTGCAGTTTGACAGCCAGACCTTTCAGGTTGAGCAGGATTTCAATAACGTCTTCCTGAACACCTTCGATGGCACTGTACTCATGGAGTACACCATCAATCTCGGCCTCGACTACTGCACAGCCAGGCATGGAGGACAACAGGATGCGGCGCAGCGCGTTGCCCAGGGTATGGCCGAAACCACGCTCGAGCGGCTCGAGGGTGATCTTGGCGCGGGTAGAACTGACCACCTGCACATCAATGTGACGGGGGGTCAGGAACTCATTTACCGAAATCTGCATGGATGCACCTATTTTCTAGCCCTTACTTGGAGTAGAGCTCGACAATCAGGCTTTCGTTGATGTCAGCGGAGAGATCACTGCGAGCCGGGACGTTTTTGAACACGCCAGACTTTTTCTCAGTGTCTACATCTACCCATTCAACGCGGCCACGCTGGGCACACAGCTCAAGAGCTTGAACAATGCGCAGCTGATTCTTCGATTTCTCGCGTACTGCAACGACGTCGCCAGCTTTAACCTGGTAGGACGGCACGTTTACAGTCTTACCGTTAACGCTGATCGCTTTGTGCGAAACCAGCTGACGGGATTCGGCACGAGTAGCGCCGTAGCCCATACGGTAAACCACGTTATCCAGACGGCATTCGAGCAGTTGCAGCAGGTTCTCACCAGTAGCGCCTTTCTTGCCGGCAGCTTCTTTGTAATAACCGCTGAATTGACGCTCAAGCACACCGTAGATACGACGAACTTTTTGCTTCTCACGCAGCTGGGTGCCGTAGTCGGACTGACGGCCACGGCGCTGACCGTGAATACCTGGGGCTGCTTCGATGTTGCACTTCGATTCCAGAGCGCGTACACCGCTTTTCAGGAAAAGATCTGTGCCTTCACGACGAGACAGTTTGCATTTGGGACCAATGTAACGAGCCATTTCTCACTGTCTCCTGATTACACGCGACGCTTCTTCGAAGGACGGCATCCGTTATGCGGGATGGGCGTCACATCGGTGATGCTGGCGATCTTATAGCCGCAACCGTTCAAAGCACGGACAGCGGACTCACGACCCGGACCGGGACCCTTGACGTTAACGTCGAGGTTCTTCAGGCCGTATTCCAGCGCAGCTTGACCAGCACGTTCTGCAGCCACCTGGGCAGCGAACGGGGTGCTTTTACGCGAGCCGCGGAAACCCGAACCACCAGAGGTAGCCCAGGACAGGGCGTTGCCCTGACGGTCAGTAATGGTCACGATTGTGTTGTTGAAAGAAGCGTGGATGTGGGCGATGCCATCAACCACCGTCTTTTTGACTTTCTTACGAGTACGAGCAGCAGGTTTTGCCATGACTAGATTCCTGTCGATGCGCGAATGCGATTACTTGCGGATCGGCTTACGCGGGCCCTTACGGGTACGCGCGTTGGTCTTGGTACGCTGACCGCGAACCGGCAGACCACGACGATGACGCAGGCCGCGGTAGCAACCCAGGTCCATCAAGCGCTTGATTTTCATGTTCACTTCACGACGCAGGTCGCCTTCGGTATTAACCTTGGCCACTTCGCCACGCAGCTGCTCGATCTGCTCGTCAGAGAGATCTTTGATCTTTGCAGCCGGATTAACGCCGGCGGCAGCACAGACTTTCTGTGCAGTAGTGCGACCAACACCAAAGATGTAGGTCAGCGAGATAACAGTGTGCTTGTTATCCGGAATGTTAACGCCTGCAATACGGGCCATTCAGTGTAACTCCAATTGACAGCTACCTACGCCCCGGAAGCCAAGAAATAGGGCGCGAGATATTAACGCTGTAGAAACAAATAATCAACCCGGCAGCGCACTAGCTGCCGGGCTTGTTACTTCACTCACACTCAGCCTTGGCGCTGTTTGTGACGCGGTTCCGAGCTGCAAATCACGCGAACAACACCTTCGCGACGGATAATCTTGCAGTTACGGCACAGCTTTTTCACCGATGCACGAACTTTCATCACCAACTCCTCGAACCTTATGGGCTTCAGCGCAGCATGCCGCTGCCGTAGCCCTTCAGGTTGGCTTTCTTCATCAGGGATTCGTACTGGTGCGAAACGAGGTGCGATTGTACTTGCGACATAAAGTCCATCACAACCACTACCACGATCAGCAACGAGGTCCCGCCAAGATAGAACGGTACGTTGGCAGCCACCACCAGGAACTGGGGCAACAGGCACACGGCCGTCATGTACAGAGCACCGAACATGGTCAAGCGGGTCAACACGCCATCGATATAGCGCGCCGATTGCTCACCTGGACGGATACCCGGAATAAAGGCACCGGACTTCTTCAGGTTTTCCGCTACGTCTTTCGGGTTGAACATCAGCGCTGTATAGAAGAAGCAGAAGAAAATAATCCCTGCACTAAACAGCAAAATGTTCAACGGCTGACCTGGAGCGATAGCCTGCGAAATATCCTGCAGCCAGCCCAGACCTTCGGACTGACCAAACCAGGCACCCAGCGAGGCCGGGAACAACAGAAGGCTACTGGCGAAAATAGCCGGGATAACCCCTGCCATGTTCACCTTCAGCGGCAAGTGACTGGTCTGCGCAGCAAACACCTTGCGGCCCTGCTGACGCTTGGCGTAGTGCACCGCAATACGGCGCTGACCACGCTCAATGAACACCACGAAACCGATGATCGCTACTGCCAACAAACCGATGGCGATCAAGGCGAAGATATTGATATCGCCCTGGCGAGCAGACTCGAAAGACTGCCCAATCGCCGACGGCAGACCGGCTACGATGCCTGCAAAAATCAGCATCGAAATACCGTTGCCGACACCACGCTCGGTAATCTGCTCGCCCAGCCACATCATAAACATCGCACCCGCCACAAACGTGGTGACTGCTACGAAGTGGAAGCCGAAATCAGCCGAAAACGCTACGCCCTGACTGGCCAGACCAACGGACATGCCGATAGCTTGGACAAATGCCAGGACGAGGGTGCCGTAGCGGGTGTATTGGCTGATCTTACGACGACCAGCCTCACCTTCCTTCTTCAACTGCTCCAGCTGCGGGCTGACAGCGGTCATGAGCTGCATGATGATCGATGCCGAAATGTACGGCATGATCCCCAGTGCAAAAATGCTCATACGCTCCAGCGCACCGCCGGAAAACATGTTGAACAAGCTAAGAATGGTCCCCTCATTCTGTCGAAACAGGTCCGCCAACCGGTCCGGGTTGATACCAGGCACAGGGATGTGTGCGCCAATCCGATAGACGATAATCGCCATGAACAGAAAGCGCAGACGAGCCCAGAGCTCGGATAACCCGCCATTGCTGAGCGCTGAGAGAGCACCTTGCTTAGCCATTTATTCCTCGAACTTACCGCCAGCTGCTTCGATAGCCGCGCGCGCACCTTTGGTGACGGCGATACCTTTAAGGGTGACTGCCTGAGTAACTTCACCGGACAGCATGACTTTCACACGCTGTACATGTTGGTTGATCAGGTTGGCATCCTTCAGCGACTGCAGAGTAACAATGCCGCCTTCGATCTTGTTCAGCTCGGAGGTACGCACTTGCGCACGATCCATAGCCTTCAAGGACACGAAGCCGAACTTGGGAAGACGACGGTGCAGAGGCTGCTGGCCGCCTTCAAAACCCGGAGCAATGGTGCCACCGGAGCGGGAGGTCTGACCTTTGTGGCCGCGGCCACCAGTCTTACCCAAACCGCTACCGATACCACGGCCCGGACGGTGCTTCTCGCGACGGGAACCCGGCGCAGGACTCAGATCGTTCAGGTACATGAATTAACCCTCGACTCGCAGCATGTAGTAAGCCTTGTTGATCATCCCGCGATTCTCGGGAGTATCCAGGACTTCTACGGTGTGACCGATGCGACGCAGACCCAGACCCTTCACACAGAGCTTATGGTTGGGGATACGGCCGGTCATGCTTTTGATCAGCGTGACTTTTACGGTATTAGCCATGATTAGAGAATCTCCTCGACGCTCTTGCCACGCTTGGCCGCAACAGAACCTGGCGACTGCATAGCTTTCAAACCCTTGAAGGTGGCGTGTACCACGTTCACCGGGTTGGTCGAGCCGTAGCACTTGGCCAGAACGTTCTGCACACCAGCCACTTCCAGGACAGCACGCATAGCGCCGCCGGCAATGATACCGGTACCTTCAGAAGCAGGCTGCATGTACACCTTGGAGGCGCCATGGGCAGACTTCATCGCGTACTGCAGAGTGGTGCCGTTCAGGTCCACCTGGATCATGTTGCGACGAGCAGCTTCCATAGCTTTCTGGATAGCGGCCGGCACTTCACGGGACTTGCCACGGCCGAAACCGACGCGACCCTTACCATCACCAACCACGGTCAACGCGGTGAAAGTGAAGATACGGCCACCCTTTACGGTCTTGGCAACGCGGTTAACCTGTACCAGCTTCTCGATATAGCCTTCGTCGCGCTTTTGGTCGTTATTTGCCATAACTTAGAACTCCAGCCCGCCTTCACGAGCAGCATCAGCCAGCGCCTTGACGCGGCCGTGGTACTTGAAGCCAGAACGGTCGAATGCAACCTGAGTCACACCAGCGGCTTTCGCACGCTCGGCAACCAGCTCGCCAACTTTCTTGGCCGCGTCGACGTTGCCAGTGGCGCCGTCACGCAGTGCTTTGTCCAAGGTCGAGGCACTGGCCAGAACCTTGCCGCCGTCGGCCGAAATGACCTGGGCGTAGATATGCTGCGAGGAGCGATACACGCAGAGACGCACGGCTTCGAGCTCGTGCATTTTCAGGCGTGCTTTGCGAGCGCGACGCAGTCGAGTAACTTTCTTGTCGGTCATTTGCTATGCCCTACTTCTTCTTGGCTTCTTTACGGCGGACGACTTCGTCTGCGTAACGAACACCTTTGCCCTTATAAGGTTCAGGACGACGGAAGTCACGAATCTCCGCAGCGACCTGACCAACCAGTTGCTTGTCGACACCCTTGATCAGGATCTCGGTCTGGTTCGGGGTTTCAGCAACCACACCGTCCGGCAACTCATAGTCGATCGGATGGGAGAAGCCGAGAGCGAGGTTCAGCACCTGACCTTTGGCTTGCGCCTTGTAACCTACGCCGACCAGCTGCAGCTTGCGCTCGAAGCCAGTGCTAACGCCGATTACCATGTTGTTGACCAATGCACGGGTAGTGCCGGCCATGGCGCGAGTCTGCTGATCGCCATTGCGAGCAGCGAAACGCAGCTCACCAGCTTCCTGCATGACTTCAACGGACGAGTGAACATTCAGTTCGAGAGTACCCTTGGCACCCTTTACCGACAGCTGCTGACCTGTGAGTTTGACCTCAACACCGGCGGGCAGCGTAACGGGGTTCTTAGCAACGCGAGACATGCTTATTCCCCCCTTAGAACACTGTGCAAAGCACTTCGCCGCCGACACCGGCAGCGCGCGCAGCGCGGTCCGTCATCACACCTTTGTTGGTGGAGACGATGGAAACCCCGAGACCGCCACGAACTTTCGGCAGATCATCAACGGATTTGTATTGGCGAAGGCCTGGACGGCTTACGCGCTTAACTTCTTCGATGACTGGACGGCCTTCGAAGTATTTCAGCTCGATGGACAGCTGCGGCTTAACTTCGCCGCTGATCTGATAACCCGCAATATAACCTTCGTCTTTCAAAACTTTGGCTACAGCCACCTTCAACGTGGAAGACGGCATGCTTACGACGGACTTTTCAGCCATCTGGGCATTACGGATACGAGTTAGCATGTCCGCTAACGGGTCCTGCATACTCATGGGCTAGACGCTCCTGATACAAAAAGAATTAGCCTTGCGGCTACAGTCGCTGAGAATTCTGGAAAATTGAACCCAGGCTCAGGCGAGCCGAGCATTCTAGAGACTGATCAAAAATGAATCAAGCCCCAAAGGGGCCTGAATCACAGATAAGACAAAGCCGGCACTAGGCCGGCTTCGTTTTTACCAGCTGGCTTTCACCAGACCTGGCACATCACCACGCATGGCTGCTTCACGCAGCTTGATGCGGGACAGACCGAACTTACGGTATACACCGTGCGGACGACCGGTGATGCGGCAGCGGTTACGCAGGCGCGAAGCGCTGGCGTCACGCGGCTGCTTCTGCAGGGCAACCTGAGCTTCCCAACGCGCTTCCGGACTGGCGCTCAGATCGGCGATGGTAGCTTTCAGCTCGGCACGCTTCTTAGCGTACTTGGCTACCGTTTGCTGACGCTTCAGCTCGCGGTTTTTCATGCTGGTTTTGGCCATGATCCAACTCCAATCAGTTGCGGAACGGGAATTTGAAAGCACGCAGCAAGGCGCGACCTTCATCATCCGTACGGGCAGTGGTGGTCAGGGTAATGTCCAGACCACGCAGGGCATCGATCTTGTCGTAGTCGATTTCCGGGAAGATGATCTGCTCTTTCACGCCCATGCTGTAGTTGCCACGACCATCGAAGGACTTGGCATTCAGGCCGCGGAAGTCGCGAACCCGAGGCAGGGAGATGGACAGCAGACGATCGAGGAACTCGTACATACGCTCGCGGCGCAGGGTTACCTTGACGCCAATCGGCCAACCTTCACGAACCTTGAAGCCTGCAATCGACTTACGGGCATGAGTCACAACGACTTTCTGACCGGTAATCTTTTCCAGGTCGGCAACAGCGTGCTCGATGATTTTCTTGTCACCGATTGCTTCGCCCAGGCCCATGTTCAGGGTGATCTTGGTGATGCGCGGAACTTCCATCACGTTACCGAGCTTAAGTTCTTCCTTAAGCTTGGGAGCGATTTCTTTCCGGTAAATCTCTTTTAGTCGTGCCATGGTCTTCTACCTAGCAGTGTTCAAGCATCAACCGCTTTTTGGGTCGACTTGAAGACACGAATTTTCTTACCTTCTTCTACTTTGAAACCAACGCGGTCAGCCTTGTTGGTTTCGCCATTGAAGATGGCCACGTTAGAAGCGTGCAATGGCGCTTCTTTCTCGACGATACCGCCCTGAACGCCCGACATCGGGTTCGGCTTGGTATGGCGCTTCACCAGGTTGATCCCACCAACGACCAGACGGTCGTCAGCGAGAACCTTGAGCACCTTGCCACGCTTACCTTTGTCTTTGCCGGCGATCACGATGATCTCGTCGTCACGACGAATCTTTTGCATGTCGGATCTCCTTACAGCACTTCAGGGGCGAGCGAGACGATCTTCATGAACTTCTCAGTACGAAGCTCACGAGTCACTGGCCCAAAAATACGGGTGCCGATCGGCTCTTGCTTGTTGTTCAACAGAACAGCAGCGTTGCCGTCAAAGCGAATGATCGAGCCATCAGGGCGACGAACGCCGTGACGAGTGCGGACTACGACAGCAGTCATCACTTGGCCTTTCTTCACTTTACCGCGCGGAATTGCTTCCTTAACGGTGACTTTGATGATGTCGCCGATGCCAGCGTAGCGGCGATGCGAGCCACCCAGCACCTTGATGCACATAACGCGACGAGCACCGCTGTTGTCAGCGACGTCGAGCATGGATTGAGTCTGAATCATATATTTCTCCGACCCCTAGTCCTTAGACTTCCACTGCGCGTTCGAGAACTTCAACCAGAGCCCAGGACTTAGTCTTGGCAACGGGACGGGTTTCACGGATGGAAACCTTGTCACCGATGTGGCACTGATTGCTTTCGTCGTGCGCGTGCAGCTTGGTCGAACGCTTGACATATTTGCCGTAGATCGGGTGCTTAACGCGACGCTCGATCAATACGGTGATGGTCTTGTCCATCTTGTCGCTGACGACACGGCCGGTCAGCGTACGGACTGTTTTTTCGGCTTCAGCCATGATCACTTACCTGCCTGCTGGTTGAGCACAGTTTTCACACGAGCGATGTCGCGCTTAACTTGCGAGAGCAGGTGAGACTGCCCCAACTGGCCAGTTGCTTTCTGCATACGCAGATTGAACTGGTCGCGCAGCAGGCCGAGCAGTTGCTCGTTCAGCTGCTGTGCTGATTTTTCACGAAGTTCATTCGCTTTCATCACATCACCGTCCGCTTAACAAAAGTGGTGGCGAGTGGCAGCTTTGCAGCCGCCAGGGCGAAAGCCTCACGCGCCAACTCTTCGGAAACGCCTTCGATCTCATACAGGACCTTGCCTGGCTGGATCTGGGCTACCCAATACTCAACGCTACCCTTCCCTTTACCCATCCGCACTTCGAGAGGCTTCTTGGTAACTGGCTTGTCCGGGAAAACGCGAATCCAGATTTTCCCGCCACGCTTAACGTGACGAGTCAGAGCACGACGAGCGGACTCAATCTGACGGGCGGTGAGACGACCGCGGGCAACAGACTTCAGGGCGAACTCGCCGAAGCTGACTTTGCTACCGCGCTGAGCCAGACCACGGTTGTGGCCGGTCATCTGCTTACGGAACTTCGTACGCTTTGGTTGCAACATTTGGCGTACCCCTTACTTAGCAGCTTTTTTACGAGGCGCGGGTGCTTGTGGTTTCAGTTCTTCGTGGCGACCACCAATTACTTCGCCTTTGAAGATCCAAACCTTGACACCGATCACACCATAAGTGGTGTGCGCTTCGTACGTGGCATAGTCGATATCGGCACGCAGGGTGTGCAACGGCACACGACCTTCGCGATACCATTCGGTACGTGCAATTTCAGCACCGCCGAGACGACCGCTCACTTGGATTTTGATGCCCTTGGCACCAATACGCATGGCGTTCTGTACAGCGCGCTTCATGGCGCGACGGAACATCACACGACGCTCCAGCTGCTGAGCTACGCTCTGCGCAACCAGCATACCGTCGAGTTCCGGCTTGCGGATCTCTTCGATATTGATGTGCACAGGCACACCCATTTGCTTGGTCAGGTCCTGACGCAGTTTCTCAACATCTTCACCTTTCTTACCGATAACGATACCGGGACGAGCGGTGTGGATGGTGATACGTGCGGTTTGAGCCGGGCGAGCAATGTCGATACGGCTTACGGACGCGCTTTTTAATTTGTCTTGGAGATACTCGCGCACCTTCAGATCAGCGAACAAATAGTCCGCATAAGTCCGACCGCTGGCGTACCAGACGGAGGTGTGCTCCTTGACGATTCCCAGGCGAATGCCAATGGGATGTACTTTCTGACCCATCTGATCGACTCCGTTACTTGTCCGCAACCTTGACAGTGATATGGCAAGACCGCTTGACGATGCGATCAGCGCGGCCTTTGGCACGCGGCATGATTCGCTTCAGCGAACGCCCTTCGTTGACGAAAACGGTGCTGACCTTCAAGTCATCAACGTCTGCGCCTTCGTTGTGCTCGGCGTTGGCTACAGCCGACTCCAGCACTTTCTTAATGATCTCGGCGGCTTTCTTACTGCTGAAAGCCAGCAGGTTGAGCGCTTCGCCCACCTTCTTCCCGCGGATCTGGTCGGCGACCAAGCGGGCTTTCTGGGCGGAGATTCGAGCGCCCGACAACTTAGCGGCTACTTCCATTTCCTTACCCCTTAACGCTTGGCTTTCTTGTCAGCCACGTGCCCACGATAGGTACGAGTGCCGGCAAATTCGCCTAGTTTATGGCCGACCATGTCTTCGTTCACGAGAACTGGGACATGTTGACGACCGTTGTGTACAGCGATGGTCAGACCGACCATTTGTGGCAGGATCATCGAACGGCGCGACCAGGTTTTCACCGGCTTGCGATCGTTCTTTTCCACCGCCACTTCGATCTTCTTCAGTAGGTGAAGATCAATAAAAGGACCTTTTTTCAGAGAACGTGGCACTGTCGTATCCCTCTATTTACTTGCGACGACGGACGATCATGTTGTCGGTGCGTTTGTTACCACGAGTCTTCGCGCCCTTCGTCGGGAAGCCCCATGGAGACACCGGATGACGACCACCAGAGGTACGACCTTCACCACCACCGTGTGGGTGGTCAACCGGGTTCATGGCAACACCACGAACGGTTGGGCGAACGCCACGCCAGCGCTTGGCACCAGCTTTACCCAGCGAACGCAGGCTGTGCTCGGAGTTCGAGACTTCACCCAGGGTCGCACGGCACTCGGCCAGTACTTTACGCATTTCACCGGAACGCAGACGCAGGGTCACGTAGACACCTTCACGCGCAATCAGCTGAGCCGAAGCACCAGCGGAACGAGCGATCTGAGCACCTTTGCCCGGCTTCAGTTCGATACCGTGAACAGTGCTACCAACTGGAATGTTGCGCAGTTGCAGACTGTTGCCCGGCTTGATCGGAGCCATGATGCCAGCTACCAGCTGATCGCCAGCACTCACGCCTTTAGGGGCGATGATGTAGCGACGCTCGCCGTCTGCATACATCAGCAGAGCGATGTGTGCGGTACGGTTCGGATCGTATTCAATACGCTCGACAGTGGCTGGAATGCCATCTTTGTCGTTGCGACGGAAATCGACCAGACGGTAATGCTGCTTGTGGCCACCACCGATATGACGGGTAGTGATCCGACCATTGTTGTTACGACCGCCAGTCTTCGACTTCTTCTCGAGCAGCGGAGCGTAAGGAGCGCCTTTATGCAGCTCCTTGTTGACCACCTTGACCACAAAACGGCGGCCAGCGGAAGTCGGTTTGCATTTAACGATTGCCATGATGCACCCCTTCCTTACTCAGCACTGCTGGCGAAATCGATATCTTGGCCTGGCTGAAGGGAGATAACTGCCTTCTTCCAGTCGTTACGCTTGCCCAGACCGCGAGCGGTGCGCTTGCTCTTACCCAGAACGTTCTGGGTAGTCACTCGCTCAACCTTCACGCTGAACAGGCTTTCGACGGCCTTCTTGATTTCCAGCTTGGTTGCATCGGTTGCAACCTTGAAAACGAATTGGCTTTTTTTATCAGCCAGAAGTGTTGCCTTCTCGGAGACGTGCGGGCCAAGCAGCACTTTAAATACGCGTTCCTGGTTCATCCCAGCAGCTCCTCGAATTTCTTCACGGCAGAAACGGTGACCAGCACCTTCTCATACGCGATCAGACTGACCGGATCGGAACCCTGCACGTCACGAACATCAACGTGTGGCAGGTTGCGAGCAGCCAGGTACAGATTTTCATCGATAGCATCGGACACGATCAGTACATCGGTCAGGCCCATGCCATTCAGCTTGTTCAGCAGGTCTTTGGTCTTCGGCGCGTCAACGCTGAAGTCTTCAACCACAACCAGACGATCAGTACGTACCAGCTCAGCAAGAATCGAACGCAATGCAGCGCGATACATCTTCTTGTTCAGCTTCTGGTCGTGATTCTGCGGACGGGCCGCGAACGTCACACCACCGCCACGCCAGATCGGACCACGAGTGGTACCGGCACGAGCACGGCCAGTACCCTTCTGACGCCAAGGGCGCTTACCGCCACCGGATACGTCGGAACGAGTCTTCTGTTGCTTGCTGCCCTGACGGCCGCCGGCCATGTAGGCCACAACTGCTTGGTGAACCAGGGTCTCGTTGTAATCGCCACCGAAGGTCGCTTCGGACACTTCGATTGCTTGAGCGCCATTTACATTTAATTGCATGTCAGCTTCCCCTTAACCGCGAGCCTTGGCCGCTGGACGTACAACCAGGTTGCCGCCAGTAGCGCCAGGAACAGCACCCTTGACCAACAACAGATTGCGCTCAGCGTCAACCCGCACTACTTCCAGGGACTGCACGGTCACGCGCTCAGCGCCCATATGACCGGACATTTTTTTGCCCTTGAATACGCGACCCGGAGTCTGGCACTGGCCAATGGAACCCGGAACACGGTGGGACACGGAGTTACCGTGAGTGTTGTCTTGGCCGCGGAAGTTCCAACGCTTGATGGTACCGGCAAAGCCTTTACCCTTGGACTGACCGGTGACATCCACCAGTTGACCAGCTTGGAAAATTTCAGCGTTGATCAGATCGCCGGCCTGGTACTCGCCTTCTTCAAGACGGAATTCCATGACGGTACGACCTGCCGCGACATTCGCCTTAGCGAAGTGACCGGCTTGCGCCTTGCTGACACGAGAAGCGCGACGCTCGCCGACAGTGACTTGCACTGCACGATAGCCATCGGACTCTTCAGTTTTGAACTGGGTGACGCGATTCGGCTCGATCTCAATGACCGTAACCGGAATGGAGACACCTTCTTCGGTGAAAATGCGGGTCATACCGCACTTACGACCGACTACACCAATAGTCATGTTGTAACCTCATGAGTGTACGGGGCTTTCACCCGCTATGGCCGCCCATTTCAGAGCGTTACACGACTAAGACCTAAGACGGTCTTAGCCGAGGCTGATCTGCACTTCCACGCCAGCCGCAAGGTCGAGCTTCATCAGCGCGTCAACGGTTTTATCCGTTGGCTGGACGATGTCCAGAACACGCTTATGAGTACGGATCTCGAACTGATCCCGCGCGTCTTTGTTGACGTGCGGAGAAGTCAGTACGGTAAACCGCTCTTTGCGGGTAGGCAGAGGAATCGGACCACGCACCTGAGCACCAGTACGTTTCGCGGTTTCCACGATTTCCTGGGTTGATTGATCGATCAGGCGATGGTCAAAAGCCTTCAACCGAATACGGATTTGTTGGTTTTGCATTTTGACCTCAGATTCCAAGCTGCTATTCCCAACGGACGCAGTACGCCCGTTAAAAGGAGGCGTGATTCTATAGACGCCCCTAGCAGGTGTCAACCCAATAAGAAAATGGCCTGAAGGGTGACCGCCAGGGATGGCGGAAATAAAAAAGCCCCCGCAAGCGGAGGCTTTTTCTTAAACCATCACTTACGCGATGATTTTGGCTACGACGCCAGCGCCGACGGTACGACCGCCTTCACGAATGGCGAAACGCAGGCCTTCTTCCATTGCGATGGTTTTGATCAGAGTGACAGTCATCTGGATGTTGTCACCTGGCATTACCATCTCAACGCCTTCCGGCAGTTCGCAGTTACCAGTTACGTCAGTAGTACGGAAGTAGAACTGAGGACGGTAGCCTTTGAAGAACGGAGTATGACGGCCGCCTTCTTCTTTGCTCAGCACATACACTTCTGCAGTGAAGGTGGTGTGCGGCTTGACCGAACCTGGCTTGACCAGAACCTGGCCACGCTCCACGTCGTCACGCTTGGTGCCACGCAGCAGAACGCCGCAGTTCTCACCAGCACGACCTTCGTCGAGCAGCTTGCGGAACATCTCAACACCGGTACAGGTGGTCTTGGTGGTATCACGCAGACCAACAATTTCCAGTTCTTCCTGGATCTTGATGATGCCACGCTCGATACGGCCAGTTACCACGGTGCCACGACCGGAGATCGAGAACACGTCTTCGATTGGCATCAGGAAAGGCTTGTCGATCGCACGTACTGGATCTGGAATGTAGGTATCCAGAGTCTCAACGAGCTTACGAACGGCAGTGGTGCCCATTTCGTTGTCGTCTTGACCGTTCAGCGCCATCAGAGCGGAACCGATGATGATCGGCGTGTCGTCGCCCGGGAAATCGTAAGTGCTGAGCAGGTCACGCACTTCCATTTCAACCAGCTCCAGCAGCTCAGCGTCGTCAACCATGTCAGCCTTGTTCAGGAAGACAACGATGTACGGAACACCTACCTGACGGGACAACAGGATGTGCTCGCGAGTCTGCGGCATCGGGCCATCAGCAGCCGAGCAAACCAGGATAGCGCCGTCCATCTGCGCAGCACCGGTGATCATGTTCTTCACATAGTCAGCGTGACCTGGGCAGTCAACGTGAGCGTAGTGACGAATCGAAGAGTTGTACTCAACGTGCGCGGTGTTGATGGTGATACCACGAGCCTTCTCTTCCGGAGCGCTGTCGATCTTGTCGAAAGCAACAACGGCGCTACCGAACACTTCGGAGCAAACGCGAGTCAGAGCGGCGGTCAGCGTGGTTTTACCATGGTCAACGTGACCGATGGTGCCAACGTTAACGTGGGGTTTGCTACGTTCAAATTTTTCTTTAGCCACGACAATTAACTCCTAGCTTAAAGGGGCTGAATCAGCCTTGTTTTTTGGTTACAGACTCGACGATGTGCGACGGGGCTGTGTTGTATTTTTTGAATTCCATAGAGTAGCTTGCGCGACCCTGAGACATGGAACGGACGTCGGTCGCATAACCGAACATCTCACCCAGCGGCACTTCAGCACGAATCACCTTACCGGAGATTGTGTCTTCCATACCCAGGATCATGCCGCGACGGCGGTTAAGGTCGCCCATCACGTCACCCATGTAGTCTTCTGGGGTAACAACCTCTACCGCCATGATCGGCTCGAGCAACTCACCACCGCCCTTCTGGGCCAGTTGCTTGGTCGCCATGGAAGCAGCCACCTTGAACGCCATCTCGTTGGAGTCGACGTCATGGTAGGAACCATCGAACACGGTAGCCTTCAGGCCGATCAGCGGATAACCGGCAACGACGCCGTTCTTCATCTGCTCTTCGATACCCTTCTGGATAGCCGGGATGTATTCCTTCGGAATCACACCACCCACTACTTCGTTCACGAACTGCAGACCTTCCTGACCTTCGTCAGCAGGTGCAAAGCGAACCCAGCAGTGACCGAACTGACCACGACCACCGGACTGACGCACGAACTTGCCTTCGATTTCACAGCTCTTCGTGATGCGCTCACGATAGGAAACCTGAGGCTTACCGATGTTGGCTTCGACGTTGAACTCGCGGCGCATGCGGTCGACCAGGATGTCCAGGTGCAACTCGCCCATACCGGAGATGATCGTCTGACCAGTCTCTTCATCAGTTTTGACGCGGAAAGATGGATCTTCCTGAGCAAGTTTGCCCAGAGCGATACCCATTTTTTCCTGGTCGTCCTTGGTCTTAGGCTCTACGGCAACCGAAATAACCGGCTCCGGGAAGTCCATGCGAACCAGGATGATTGGCTTGTCAGCGTTGCACAGAGTCTCACCAGTGGTGACGTCCTTCATGCCGATCAAGGCCGCGATGTCACCAGCGCGTACTTCCTTGATCTCTTCGCGGGCGTTTGCGTGCATTTGCACCATACGACCCACGCGCTCTTTTTTACCTTTAACCGAGTTGATCACGCCGTCACCGGAGGCCAACACGCCCGAGTAAACGCGGACGAAGGTCAAGGTACCCACGAATGGGTCGGTAGCGATCTTGAACGCCAGAGCCGAGAACGGCTCGCTGTCGTCTGCATGACGCTCCAGCTGAATTTCCTCGTTATCCGGGTCAGTACCCTTGATAGCAGGAATGTCAGTCGGCGCAGGCAGGAAGTCGATAACGGCGTCGAGAACCAGGGGAACACCCTTGTTCTTGAAGGAAGAACCGCAAACAGCCAGAACGATTTCACCAGCGATAGTACGCTGACGCAGAGCGCCCTTGATTTCTTCGATGGTGAGGTCTTCACCTTCGAGGTACTTGTTCATCAGCTCTTCGTTGGCTTCGGCCGCAGCCTCAACCATGTTGCCGCGCCACTTCTCGGCTTCTTCCAGCAGTTCAGCTGGAATGTCCTTGCGAACAGGGACCATGCCTTTGTCAGCATCGTTCCAGTAGACAGCTTGCATGTTGATCAGATCGATCTGACCCTGGAAGTTGTCTTCAGCACCGATAGCCAGCTGGATCGGCACCGGAGTGTGACCCAGGCGCTGCTTGATCTGAGCGATCACGCGCAGGAAGTCAGCACCGGCACGATCCATCTTGTTGACGTAAACAAGACGTGGAACGCCGTACTTGTTGGCCTGACGCCATACGGTTTCCGACTGAGGCTCAACGCCCGAGGTACCGCAGAACACAACGACAGCGCCGTCGAGTACACGCAGCGAACGCTCAACTTCAATGGTGAAGTCCACGTGGCCGGGGGTATCGATGACGTTGAAGCGGTGCTCGTCCTTGTACTGCTTCTCGGAACCCTTCCAGAAGGCGGTAATGGCAGCAGAAGTAATGGTGATACCACGCTCCTGCTCCTGCACCATCCAGTCGGTGGTCGCGGCGCCGTCATGCACCTCGCCCATCTTGTGGCTTTTGCCAGTGTAGAAAAGCACACGCTCAGTGGTCGTGGTTTTACCCGCGTCCACGTGAGCCACGATACCGATGTTACGGTACCGGTTAATCGGTGTAGTACGAGCCATAAAGCCCTCGCAAATTTAGAAGCGCGATAATTAGAAGCGGTAGTGCGAGAAAGCCTTGTTGGCTTCAGCCATACGGTGCACGTCTTCACGCTTCTTAACTGCAGCACCTTTGCCTTCAGCGGCATCGAGCAATTCGCCAGCCAAACGCAGAGCCATAGACTTCTCGCCACGCTTACGGGCGAAATCTACCAGCCAGCGCATGGCAAGAGCGTTACGACGGGACGGACGAACTTCGACCGGAACCTGGTAAGTAGCACCGCCTACACGGCGCGACTTTACTTCGACCAGCGGAGCGATGGCGTCGAGAGCTTTCTCGAAGATTTCCAGGGGATCGCTGTTCTTACGCTCTTTAACCTTGTCCAGGGCGCCATAAACGATACGCTCGGCAACGGCTTTCTTGCCGCTTTCCATCACGTGGTTCATGAACTTGGCCAGGATTTGGCTTCCGTATTTTGGATCGTCAAGCACTTCGCGCTTGGCTGCTACACGACGTCTTGGCATTTGATAAGCCCTCAAACGGTCTTCAGGTTAGCCCGGGACTGCATCGCTAGATGGACGCCCGACCTTACTCTTATCGACTCAGATAAATAAAAAACTGCAATTCGGTGCAAGCACCGGGCACTTCAAACGCCTATTACTTCGGACGCTTGGTACCGTACTTCGAACGACCCTGCTTACGGTCCTTAACGCCGGAGGTATCCAGCGAACCGCGCACGGTGTGGTAACGCACACCTGGCAAGTCTTTTACACGGCCGCCGCGAATCAGTACCACGCTGTGCTCTTGCAGGTTGTGGCCTTCACCGCCGATGTACGAGGAAACCTCGAAACCGTTGGTCAGACGCACACGGCATACTTTACGCAGTGCCGAGTTAGGTTTTTTCGGCGTAGTGGTGTACACGCGAGTGCACACACCACGACGCTGCGGGCAGTTCTGCAGCGCAGGTACGTCGGATTTCTCGACGATACGCTTGCGCGGCTGACGTACCAGCTGGTTGATAGTTGCCATCTATAAGCTCCACTGTTGTCTTTCGACGCTATTACCCTACTAAGGAAAGCAAAATGGCAGAGCGCGTGCCCTGCCAAATTTAGGGGTGCATGAGTCTAAAGAGACCCACGCTCCCCGTCAAGGCAAAGCCCCGGTCGATTACTCGGCCGGGGCTTCACACTCAATTGCTGCTGGAGTTCAGCGCTTCGGTCAGTGCGGCTTCCACTTCACTGGCGCTGACACGTACCGGCTGAGCCGCTTCACGCTTGCGCTTGCGCTCGCTGTGATAAGCCAGACCGGTACCGGCCGGGATCAGACGACCCACGACCACGTTTTCTTTCAGGCCACGCAGGTAGTCGCGCTTGCCAGTAACTGCCGCTTCGGTAAGCACGCGGGTGGTTTCCTGGAAGGAGGCCGCCGAGATAAACGACTCGGTGGACAACGACGCCTTGGTGATACCCAGCAATACGCGGGTGTACTTGGCAACGAACTTGTCATCTGCAGCCAGACGCTCGTTTTCGCCCAGTACCGCGGTCAACTCCATCTGGTCGCCCTTGATGAAGGTGGAATCGCCCGACTCAGCCACTTCAACCTTGCGCAGCATCTGGCGCAGGATGGTTTCGATGTGCTTGTCGTTGATCTTCACGCCTTGCAGGCGGTACACGTCCTGGATCTCGTTGACGATGTACTTGGCCAGCGCGCTGACACCCAGCAAGCGCAGGATATCGTGCGGGTCGCTCGGACCGTCGGAGATAACTTCACCCTTGTTGACCTGCTCACCTTCGAACACGTTCAGGTGACGCCACTTCGGAATCAGCTCCTCGTACGGATCACTACCGTCGTTCGGGGTAATGACCAGACGGCGCTTGCCTTTGGTCTCTTTACCGAACGCGATGGTGCCGCTGATTTCAGCCAGAATCGAGGCTTCTTTCGGACGACGCGCTTCGAACAGGTCGGCAACGCGCGGCAAACCACCGGTGATGTCGCGAGTCTTGGAAGTCTCTTGCGGGATACGGGCGATAACATCACCCACGCCCACCTGAGCACCGTTCGCCACACCCACCAGGGCGTTTGCCGGCAGGAAGTACTGAGCCATTACATCGGTACCTGGCAGCAGCAAATCCTTGCCATCTTCGCCAACCATCTTCACCGCAGGACGGATGTCCTTGCCGGCAGCCGGACGATCTTTCGGATCGAGGACTTCGATGTTGGTCAAACCGGTCAATTCGTCGGTCTGACGCTTGATGGTGATGCCTTCTTCCATACCCACGTAGGTCACGGTACCTTTCATTTCGGTAACGATCGGGTGGGTGTGCGGGTCCCACTTGGCGACGATAGCGCCAGCGTCGACCTTGTCGCCTTCCTTCACAGAAATCACGGCACCGTACGGCAGCTTGTAGCGCTCGCGCTCACGACCGAACTCGTCGGCAATCGCCAGCTCGCCGGAGCGGGAAACCGCCACCAGGTTGCCGTCGAGACGCTCAACGTGCTTCAGGTTGTGCAGACGAACCGCACCGCCGTTCTTCACTTGTACGCTGTCAGCAGCCGAGGTCCGGCTAGCCGCACCACCGATGTGGAACGTACGCATGGTCAGCTGGGTACCCGGCTCACCGATCGACTGAGCAGCGATAACGCCGACTGCTTCACCGATGTTGATCTGGTGACCACGAGCCAGGTCGCGACCGTAGCACTTGGCGCAGATGCCGTAGCGGGTTTCACAGCTGATCGGCGAACGCACGATCACTTCGTCGATGCTGTTCAGCTCGATGAATTCAACCCACTGCTCGTCAACCAGAGTACCGGCTGGAACGATGACTTCTTCGGTGCCTGGCTTGAACACGTCACGGGCAATAACTCGACCCAGTACGCGCTCACCCAGTGGCTCAACTACGTCACCGCCTTCAATGTGCGGTGTCATCAGCAGGCCGTGCTCGGTGCCGCAATCGATTGCGGTAACCACCAGATCCTGCGCCACGTCTACCAGACGACGAGTCAGGTAACCGGAGTTGGCAGTTTTCAACGCGGTATCCGCAAGACCCTTACGAGCACCGTGCGTCGAGATGAAGTACTGCAGAACCGACAGACCTTCGCGGAAGTTCGCGGTGATCGGCGTTTCGATGATCGAGCCGTCTGGCTTGGCCATCAGACCACGCATACCAGCGAGCTGACGGATCTGCGCAGCAGAACCCCGCGCACCGGAGTCGGCCATCATGTACATGGAGTTGAACGACTCCTGCTCGACGGTCTTGCCATCGCGATCGACGACAGATTCCTTCGACAGGTTGGCCATCATCGCCTTCGACACTTCGTCGTTGGCCTTGGACCAGAGGTCGATCACCTTGTTGTACTTCTCGCCCTGGGTTACCAGGCCGGAGGCGTACTGCGATTCGATCTCTTTAACTTCCTCGGTGGCGGCGTCAATGATGCGCGCCTTCTCATCCGGGATAACGAAGTCGTTCACGCCGATCGACACACCGGAGATGGTCGAATAGGCGAAACCGGTGTACATCAGCTGGTCAGCGAAGATCACGGTGTCTTTCAAGCCAACGGTGCGGTAGCACTGGTTGATCAGCTTGGAGATCGCCTTCTTCTTCATCGACTGGTTGACCACGTCATAGGACAGGCCATCCGGCACGATCTGGAACAGCAGCGCACGGCCGACAGTGGTGTCGACGATACGGGTGTTCTTGGTGATGGTGCCGTCGCGGTCACGGATCACTTCGTTGATGCGCACTTTTACGCGAGCATGCAGCGAGGCTTCGCCACCACGGAAAACCCGGTCAACTTCCTGCAGGTCAGCGAATACGCGGCCTTCGCCCTTGGCGTTGATCGCTTCGCGGGTCATGTAATACAGACCCAGTACCACGTCCTGGGACGGTACGATGATTGGCTCACCGTTGGCAGGCGACAGGATGTTGTTGGTCGACATCATCAGTGCGCGCGCTTCCAGCTGGGCTTCCAGCGTCAGCGGTACGTGCACAGCCATCTGGTCACCGTCGAAGTCGGCGTTGTACGCGGCGCAGACCAGCGGGTGCAGCTGAATCGCTTTACCTTCGATCAGAACCGGTTCAAACGCCTGGATGCCCAGACGGTGAAGGGTTGGTGCACGGTTGAGCAGCACGGGGTGTTCGCGAATCACTTCGGCGAGAACGTCCCACACCTCTGGCAGCTCGCGCTCGACCATCTTCTTGGCGGCCTTGATGGTGGTCGCCAGACCACGCATTTCCAGCTTGCCGAAGATGAACGGCTTGAACAGCTCGAGAGCCATCTTCTTCGGCAGACCGCACTGGTGCAGACGCAGAGTCGGGCCCACGGTAATTACCGAACGACCGGAGTAGTCCACGCGCTTACCGAGCAGGTTCTGACGGAAGCGACCTTGCTTACCCTTGATCATGTCAGCCAGCGACTTCAGCGGACGCTTGTTCGAGCCAGTGATGGCGCGACCGCGACGGCCGTTGTCGAGCAGGGCGTCGACCGCTTCCTGCAGCATGCGCTTTTCGTTGCGCACGATGATGTCCGGTGCGGACAGATCGAGCAGGCGCTTGAGGCGGTTGTTACGGTTGATCACGCGGCGATACAGATCGTTGAGATCCGAAGTCGCGAAGCGGCCACCGTCGAGCGGAACCAGCGGACGCAGATCTGGCGGCAGAACCGGCAGAACGGTCAACACCATCCACTCAGGCAGGTTGCCCGAGCCGAGGAAGGCTTCCATCAGCTTCAGGCGCTTGGACAGCTTCTTGATCTTGGTTTCCGAGTTGGTTTGCGGAATTTCTTCGCGCAGACGGCCAATCTCGTGCTCCAGGTCGATCGCGTGCAGCAGTTCGCGAACGGCTTCAGCACCCATGCGGGCGTCGAAGTCATCACCGAACTCTTCGAGGGCTTCGAAGTACTGCTCGTCGTTCAGCAGCTGGCCTTTTTCAAGGGTGGTCATGCCTGGGTCGATAACGACATAGCTCTCGAAATAGAGAACGCGTTCGATATCACGCAGGGTCATGTCCATCAGCAAACCGATACGGCTCGGCAGGGACTTCAGGAACCAGATGTGGGCAACCGGCGAAGCCAGTTCGATGTGCGCCATGCGCTCACGACGAACCTTGGCCAGTGCAACTTCAACGCCGCACTTCTCGCAGATCACGCCGCGATGCTTCAAGCGCTTGTACTTACCGCACAGGCACTCGTAATCCTTTACCGGGCCAAAGATCTTGGCGCAGAACAGGCCGTCACGCTCAGGCTTGAACGTACGGTAGTTGATGGTTTCCGGTTTTTTAACTTCACCGAACGACCACGAACGGATCATCTCAGGCGAAGCAAGGCCGATGCGAATGGCATCGAACTCTTCGACTTGACCCTGGTTTTTCAGCAAATTCAGTAGGTCTTTCAAGGCCTTTCCTCCTGGCGGAGCAGAGAGCGGGCTGTGCAGCCCCGCTCTCGATTCGCGTCACGTGTTATTCGGTTTCCAGATCGATGTCGATACCCAGCGAACGGATCTCTTTGATCAGTACGTTGAAGGACTCGGGCATGCCCGGCTCCATACGGTGATCACCGTCCACGATGTTTTTGTACATCTTGGTACGGCCGTTCACGTCGTCCGACTTCACGGTCAGCATTTCCTGCAGGGTGTAGGCGGCGCCGTAAGCTTCCAGTGCCCAGACCTCCATCTCACCGAAGCGCTGACCACCGAACTGCGCCTTACCACCCAGCGGCTGCTGAGTAACCAGGCTGTAGGAACCCGTGGAACGCGCGTGCATCTTGTCGTCCACCAGGTGGTTCAGTTTCAGCATGTACATGTAGCCAACGGTGGTCGGACGCTCGAACTGGTTACCAGTACGGCCGTCGATCAGGCGCATCTGGCCGCTTTCTGGCAGGTCCGCCAGTTTCAGCATGGCCTTGATTTCGCTTTCCTTGGCACCGTCGAACACCGGGGTGGCCATTGGCACACCACCTTTGAGGTTGTGCGCCAGCCTCATGATTTCCTGATCACTCAGCTCATCCAGGTTTTCCTGACGGCCGCCGATCTCGTTGTAGATCTGCTGCATAAACTTGCGCAGCTCGGCGACTTTGCGTTGCTCTTCGAGCATGCGGTTGATCTTCTCGCCCAGACCTTTGGCCGCGAGGCCCAGGTGGGTTTCGAGGATCTGCCCGACGTTCATACGCGACGGTACGCCCAGCGGGTTGAGAACGATGTCGACCGGCGTACCGTTGACGTCGTGCGGCATGTCTTCAACCGGCATGATCACCGAGACCACACCCTTGTTACCGTGACGACCGGCCATCTTGTCGCCCGGCTGGATGCGGCGACGGATTGCCAGGTAGACCTTGACGATTTTCAGCACGCCTGGAGCCAGGTCATCGCCCTGCTGCAGTTTGCGCTTCTTGTCTTCGAACTTGTCGTCGAGCAGCTGACGGCGGTCGGAGATGTAGGCCTGGGCCTTTTCCAACTGCTCGTTCAGGGCATCGTCAGCCATGCGCAGCTTGAACCACTGGCCGCGCTCGAGGCCGTCGAGGAACTCGTCGGTGACTTCTGCGCCTTTCTTCAGGCCAGCGCCGCCTTCGGCTTTCTTACCAACCAGAGCGGAACGCAGACGTTCGAAGGTCGCGCCTTCAACGATGCGGAACTCTTCGTTCAGATCCTTACGGATCTCGTCGAGCTGGCTCTTCTCGATCGACAGGGCACGAGCATCACGCTCAACGCCGTCGCGGGTGAAGACCTGCACGTCGATAACGGTACCTTTGGTGCCAGTCGGCACGCGCAGGGAGGTGTCCTTAACGTCGGACGCCTTCTCACCGAAGATCGCACGCAGCAGCTTCTCTTCTGGAGTCAGTTGGGTTTCGCCTTTTGGCGTGACCTTGCCGACCAGAATGTCACCTGGGCCCACTTCAGCGCCGACATACACGATGCCTGCTTCGTCCAGCTTGTTCAGCGCAGACTCACCGACGTTCGGGATGTCGGAAGTGATTTCTTCCGAGCCGAGCTTGGTGTCACGCGCCACACAGGTCAGTTCCTGAATGTGGATGGTGGTGAAACGATCTTCTTGCACCACGCGCTCGGAGAGGCAGATGGAGTCTTCGAAGTTGTAACCGTTCCACGGCATGAACGCGACGCGCATGTTCTGCCCCAGTGCCAGTTCACCCATATCGGTGGACGGGCCGTCGGCCAGGATGTCGCTGCGTTCAACCTGATCGCCCTTGCTCACCAGCGGACGCTGGTTGATGCAGGTGTTCTGGTTGGAGCGGGTGTATTTGGTCAGGTTGTAGATGTCGACACCGGCTTCGCCAGTTTCAACTTCGTCGTCATTGACGCGAACTACAACACGGCTAGCATCGACCGAGTCGATCACACCGCCACGGCGAGCCACGACGCAAACGCCGGAGTCGCGCGCCACGTTGCGCTCCATGCCGGTACCTACCAGCGGCTTGTCAGCGCGCAGAGTCGGTACAGCCTGACGCTGCATGTTCGAACCCATCAACGCACGGTTGGCGTCGTCGTGCTCGAGGAACGGGATCAGCGAAGCGGCAACCGAAACTACCTGCTTGGGCGATACGTCCATCAGGGTGACGTCTTCAGGTGCCTTAACGGTGAATTCGTTGAGGTGACGTACAGCCACCAACTCATCAACCAGCTGACCTTTGTCGTTCATGGTCGCCGAAGCCTGGGCGATCACGTGATCGGCCTCTTCGATGGCGGACAGGAAGACGATTTCGTCGGTGACCAGGGTGTCCTTCACCACACGGTACGGGCTCTCGAGGAAGCCGTACTGGTTGGTGCGCGCATAGGCCGCCAGGGAGTTGATCAGACCGATGTTCGGACCTTCAGGGGTCTCGATCGGGCACACACGACCGTAGTGGGTCGGGTGTACGTCACGAACTTCGAAGCCGGCACGCTCACGGGTCAGACCGCCCGGGCCAAGAGCCGAAACACGGCGCTTGTGGGTGATCTCGGAGAGCGGGTTGTTCTGGTCCATAAACTGCGAGAGCTGGCTGGAACCGAAGAACTCTTTCACCGCCGCCGCAACCGGCTTGGCGTTGATCAGGTCCTGCGGCATCAGGCCTTCGCTTTCGGCCATCGACAGACGCTCTTTGACCGCACGCTCAACACGTACCAGGCCAACGCGGAACTGGTTCTCGGCCATTTCGCCTACACAGCGAACACGACGGTTACCCAGGTGGTCGATGTCGTCGACGATGCCTTTGCCGTTACGGATATCGACCAGGGTCTTGAGGACCGCAACGATATCTTCCTTGCTCAGCACACCCGAACCTTCGATCTCGGTGCGACCGATACGACGGTTGAACTTCATCCGGCCTACGGCCGACAGGTCGTAACGCTCGGCGCTGAAGAACAGGTTGTTGAACAGGGTCTCGGCAGCATCCTTGGTTGGCGGCTCGCCAGGACGCATCATGCGGTAGATCTCGACCAGTGCTTCCAACTGATTGGTGGTGCTGTCGATCTTCAAGGTATCGGAGATAAACGGACCGCAATCGATGTCGTTGGTGTACAGGGTCTCGATGCGCACGACCTGAGCCTTGACCACTTTGGCCAGGATCTCGACGTTCAGTTCGGTGTTGCACTCGGCGATGATTTCGCCGGTAGCCGGGTGCACGATGGCCTTGGCCGAGGTGCGACCGATCAGGTAGTCGATCGGTACTTCCAGCTCTTTGATGCCGGCTTTGTCCAGCTGGTTGATATGGCGCGCGGTAATCCGGCGACCCTGCTCAACGATGACCTTGCCCTTGTCGTCCAGTATGTCGAGGACGGCAATTTCACCACGCAGACGCTGCGGTACCAGTTCCAGGTTGAGGGATTCGCCCTTCACATGGAAAACGTTGGTCGCATAGAACGCGTCCAGCACTTCTTCAGTGCTGTAACCCAGCGCGCGCAGCAGCACGGAAGCCGGCAGCTTGCGACGACGGTCGATACGCACGAACACGGCGTCCTTCGGATCGAACTCGAAGTCCAGCCAAGAGCCGCGGTAAGGAATGATCCGCGCCGAGTACAGCAGCTTACCCGAGCTATGAGTCTTGCCACGGTCGTGGTCGAAGAACACACCTGGGGAGCGGTGCAGCTGGGAGACGATAACGCGCTCGGTACCGTTGATAACGAAGGTACCGTTCTCGGTCATGAGCGGAATTTCGCCCATGTACACTTCTTGCTCTTTGATGTCCTTGATCGCTTTATTCGACGATTCTTTGTCGAAAATGATCAGACGGACTTTTACCCGCAGCGGCACGGCATAGGTCACGCCACGCAGCGTACATTCCTTGACATCAAAAGCCGGCTCGCCCAGGCGATAACCGACATACTCCAGAGCAGCATTGCCGGAATAGCTGATAATCGGGAAAACAGACTTGAAGGCCGCATGCAGGCCAATGTCGCGGAACTGGTCCTTGGTCGCCCCTGCCTGCAGGAATTCGCGATACGAATCCAGCTGGATGGCCAGGAGATAAGGCACATCCATGACATCCGGCAACTTGCTAAAGTCCTTGCGGATACGTTTTTTCTCAGTATATGAGTAAGCCATCAGCGTTCCCCAGCTTGGTCACCTGCTTATTTGGCCCCTCCGACGGGAGTTGCCAGAAACTCTTGCAAACCCTAGGTTTGCGCCGTCACTTCGGACGGGTATTTCACGCCCCAGGTCAGCCTACGATTAGCCGACCTAGAACGGAAAAAGGCCGGTGGCAAAAGCCACCAGCCATCAGCCTTTCGCTTAACGCTTGGGCTGTAGACGCAAGGTCGTCGCTTACTTGAGCTCGACTTTGGCGCCTGCTTCTTCCAAGGCAGCCTTGGCTTTGTCAGCAGCGTCTTTAGCAACAGCTTCCAGGACCATTGCAGGTGCACCGTCAACTACAGCTTTGGCTTCTTTCAGGCCCAGACCGGTCAGTTCGCGAACTGCCTTGATCACGTTTACTTTCTTCTCGCCGGCTTCAAGCAGCATCACGTTGAATTCGGTTTGCTCTTCAACAACAGCGGCAGCAGCAGCTGGGCCAGCAGAGGCAACAGCAGCGGTAACGCCGAAGGTTTCTTCCATTGCTTTGATCAGTTCAACAACTTCCAGAACGGTTTTCTGGCCGATTGCTTCGATGATTTGTTCGTTAGTCAGAGACATGACTTTAAATCCTGTATTGGGGTGACAGCCTACGCAGCCATCAAATTAAACATATGATTTTGAAAGAGTTTGCGATGCATTAAGCAGCGGTAGCTTCTTTCTGGTCGCGAATGGCCGCCAGAGTACGAGCCAGCTTGCTGGTAGCGCCTTGGATCACGCTCATCAGCTTCGCAATGGCTTCGTCGCGAGTTGGCAGCGAAGCCAACACGTCGATCTCGTTTGCTGCGAGGAACTTGCCCTCAAACGCAGCTGCCTTGATCTCGAACTTGTCCTGACCCTTGGCGAACTCTTTGAAAATACGAGCAGCAGCGCCCGGATGTTCCTTGGAGAATGCAATCAGGGTCGGGCCTTTGAACACGTCGTTGAGGACCGAATACTCGGTGCCTTCAACAGCGCGCTTGAGCAGGGTATTACGTACAACACGTACGTATACGCCAGCTTCGCGGGCCTCTTTACGGAGTCCGGTCATAGCGCTTACAGTCACACCACGGGCATCAGCCACGACAGCGGACAGGGCGCCTTTGGCAGCCTCGTTGACTTCAGCGACGATGGCCTTCTTGTCTTCGAGTTTAATTGCCACGGGTTTAACTCCTGCTTGTTACCGTTTCATCTGGCCGAAGCCGGATGTCGTTTTGGTGTCTGATTCGGTAAGAATCGGGAGCACCATCTGCGTAGGCGACCTAGGATTTCTCCCAGGGTTTAAGACTTGCGCCACCTACGGTCTTGGATAGCCCCCGCCAGGCAGGGACCCCAAAGTTTCGAAGCAGCGCAATCGCTTGCGCTGCTTCTATGTATTACGCGTCGAGCGAGCCTTGATCGATGATCAGACCTGGACCCATGGTGGTGCTCAGGGTTACGCGCTTGACGTAGATGCCTTTCGAAGTCGATGGCTTCAGACGCTTGAGGTCAGAAATCAGCGCTTCAACGTTCTGCTTCAGCTTCTCGGCGTCAAAACCAACCTTGCCAACGGAGCCGTGGATGATGCCGTTCTTGTCAGTACGGAAACGTACTTGACCAGCCTTGGCATTCTTCACAGCGGTAGCAACGTCAGGGGTAACGGTACCGACTTTCGGGTTAGGCATCAGACCGCGCGGGCCGAGCACTTGACCGAGCTGACCAACAACGCGCATTGCATCCGGGGAAGCAATTACTACGTCATAGTTCAGGTCGCCGCCTTTCATTTCGGCAGCCAGATCGTCCATACCTACGCGGTCAGCGCCGGCAGCCAGAGCAGCTTCAGCAGCCGGGCCCTGGGTGAACACAGCAACGCGAACGCTTTTGCCCGAGCCGTTCGGCAGAACGGTGGCACCACGTACAACCTGGTCGGATTTACGCGGATCAACACCGAGGTTCACGGCGATATCGACGGACTCGGAGAACTTGACTGCGGACAGTTCAGCCAGCAGTGCGGCAGCTTCAACGAAGTTGTAAGCCTTACCAGCTTCAACTTTCTCAGCGATTGCCTTTTGACGCTTGGTCAACTTAGCCATTACACACCCTCCACGTTGAGGCCCATGCTACGAGCGGAGCCGGCGATGGTACGCACGGCCGCATCCATATCAGCGGCGGTCAGATCAGCCTGCTTGGTCTTGGCGATCTCTTCCAGCTGAGCACGGGTCACGGTACCGACTTTGACGGTGTTCGGACGAGCCGAACCGCTGGTCAGGCCTGCGGCCTTCTTCAGCAGAACCGAAGCCGGGGTGCTTTTGGTTTCAAAGGTGAAGCTGCGGTCGCTGTATACAGTGATGATCACTGGAGTCGGCAGACCAGGTTCCATGCCCTGGGTACGGGCGTTGAACGCCTTGCAGAATTCCATGATGTTCACACCATGCTGACCCAGAGCCGGGCCAACGGGCGGGCTTGGGTTGGCCTGTGCAGCCTTTACTTGCAGCTTGATATAAGCCGTGATTTTCTTAGCCATTAGCTACTCCAATTACGGGTTCTAGCGCCTTACGGCTCCCCGGTTATTACCTGTTTATCCCAGTGACGACAAAACCCCGCAGCCTATGGCTGCGGGGTAAGGGATGCGTATGTCAGTTATGCCTTTTCGACCTGACTGAACTCCAGCTCGACCGGGGTGGAGCGACCAAAGATGGTCACAGCAACCTGGATGCGGCTCTTTTCATAATTCACTTCTTCAACTACACCGCTGAAATCGGCAAACGGACCATCGGTCACGCGCACCATCTCACCCGGCTCGAACAAGGTCTTGGGTTTCGGCTTGTCACCACTGTCAGCAACACGGCGCAGGATCGCATCGGCTTCTTTTTCAGTGATCGGTGCCGGCTTATCAGCGGTACCGCCGATAAAGCCCATGACCCGCGGCGTATCCTTGATCAAGTGCCAAGTCGCCTCGTTCATTTCCATCTGCACCAGGACATAGCCCGGGAAGAACTTGCGCTCGCTTTTGCGCTTCTGACCATTGCGCATCTCGACCACTTCTTCAGTAGGCACGAGAATTTCACCAAAGCCATCTTCCATACCAGCGAGCTTCACACGCTCGATCAACGAGCGCATAACATGCTTCTCGTAACCCGAGTAAGCATGCACAACGTACCAACGCTTAGCCACGGGACACCTTTAACCGACAATCAACGAAATCAGCCAACCCAGCAGGGAATCAAGCCCCCACAACAACAACGCCATCACCAAAACAACAGCCACAACAATCAGCGTGGTCTGCGTGGTTTCTTGGCGGGTCGGCCAAACGACTTTACGAATCTCAACACGCGCTTCTTTTGCCAGAACGGAAAAGGCCTGACCTTTTGCCGTTTGCAACGCAATAAAACCTGCAACAGCCGCAATGACCAGCAGGGCTAATACGCGATACAGGATAGGCTCGGCAGAGAAGTACTGATTACCAACCACACCCACGACCACAAGCGCAGCAACAGCCAGCCACTTGATCAGATCAAAGCGTGATTCTTTGGCTTCAGCCTTAGCATTCATTTACGAGAATCCTGTTAAAAGACGCGCCAGATTCATAAGAGAAAATGGCAGGTCAGGAGGGAATCGAACCCCCAACCTACGGTTTTGGAGACCGTCGCTCTGCCAATTGAGCTACTGACCTAAAACAAAATCAGGCCGACCATTATGCCGGCCTGACGGGGACAGATCAATCGATTACTCGATGATCTTGGCTACGACACCCGCGCCGACGGTACGACCGCCTTCACGAATGGCGAAACGCAGGCCGTCTTCCATTGCGATGGTCTTGATCAGGGTAACGGTCATTTGCACGTTATCACCCGGCATTACCATCTCAACGCCTTCCGGCAGTTCGCAGTTACCAGTTACATCGGTAGTGCGGAAGTAGAACTGAGGACGATAGCCTTTGAAGAACGGAGTGTGACGACCGCCTTCTTCTTTGCTCAACACGTACACTTCTGCAGTGAACTTGGTGTGCGGCTTGACCGAACCCGGCTTGACCAGAACCTGGCCACGCTCTACGTCGTCACGCTTGGTGCCACGCAGCAGAACGCCGCAGTTCTCACCAGCACGACCTTCGTCGAGCAGCTTGCGGAACATCTCAACACCGGTACAGGTGGTCTTGGTTGTGTCGCGCAGACCAACGATCTCGATTTCTTCCTGGATCTTGACGATACCGCGCTCGATACGGCCAGTTACCACGGTGCCACGACCGGAGATCGAGAATACGTCCTCGATTGGCATCAGGAACGGCTTGTCGATGGCACGAACCGGCTCGGGGATGTAGCTGTCCAGAGTCTCAACCAACTTCTTGACGGCAGTGGTGCCCATCTCGTTGTCGTCTTGACCGTTCAGAGCCATCAGAGCGGAACCGATGATGATCGGAGTGTCGTCGCCCGGGAAATCGTAAGTGCTGAGCAGGTCACGCACTTCCATTTCCACCAGCTCCAGCAGCTCGGCATCGTCAACCATGTCAGCCTTGTTCAGGAAGACCACGATATACGGAACACCTACCTGACGGGACAGCAGGATGTGCTCGCGAGTCTGCGGCATCGGGCCGTCAGCAGCGGAGCAAACCAGGATAGCGCCGTCCATCTGCGCCGCACCGGTGATCATGTTTTTTACGTAGTCGGCGTGACCCGGGCAGTCAACGTGAGCGTAGTGACGCGCGGCCGAATCGTATTCAACGTGAGCGGTGTTGATGGTGATACCACGAGCTTTTTCTTCTGGGGCGCTGTCGATCTTGTCGAAGTCAACCTTGGCCGAACCGAATACTTCGGAGCAGACGCGGGTCAGAGCAGCAGTCAGAGTGGTTTTACCGTGGTCGACGTGGCCGATAGTGCCAACGTTGACGTGCGGCTTGTTACGTTCAAACTTTTCTTTAGCCATTTTGACCGTCTCCCAGCGAAGAATTGAGCAGGTATCACCGCCATTAAAACAAAGGCAGATACTCACATATCTGCCTTTATTAAATGGAGCTCATGAGCGGACTCGAACCGCTGACCTCACCCTTACCAAGGGTGTGCTCTACCAACTGAGCTACATGAGCGAAACATAGTGCGAAAACAACAATGCTGGAGCGGGTAGCGGGAATCGAACCCGCATCATCAGCTTGGAAGGCTGAGGTTCTACCACTGAACTATACCCGCGGAGCCTGCAGCTCTCGCTAAATCTGGTGGAGGGAGAAGGATTCGAACCTTCGAAGTCGATGACGTCAGATTTACAGTCTGATCCCTTTGGCCACTCGGGAATCCCTCCAAACGGGGCGGCATTCTCATTCGATGCCGACCTACTGTCAAGCAATTTCTCATTAAAAAACCTGAGGTTAGCTACATTGACAGCAACTTCGCAGAACACTTGTTAGCGCCACCCTGCGAAGCGGGCGCCATTCTATGCAATCTAGCCAGGGCTTGCAATCCCCTCGCACGGCATTAATTGATGTTGTAAGCCTTTGAAGTCAAAAGCCAAACGCTGCAACAACGAATCATCAGCCAGACGCCGGCTTTCCGGGGCTATGCGCACCCAAAAACTGCGGTGTGCACGGGTCAACTCCCTTAGCAGAGGCTCATATCCGGCGTCACGTAAGCGCTGCATTACACTTTCCGCCGAGTCGTTGCGCGGGAAAATGCCGAGCGAAATACCATTGGATAAATCACCCTGGGTAATGATGTAGCTATCGATCTTGCGCGCCTGCAGCTCTCGCAACTGACGCAGCGAAGCCTGGCGCGAGGCCAGCGGCGGTAGATACACCCAGTACTCGACGCCTGCCGCAGCATCCATCGACTGCACCCGCGAGCGAATATCCAGGCTCAGCAAACGCTGCTCGACGGCGGCGGCATCTTCAACTCGCTCAAAACTGCCAAGAAACAGACAGACAGCCTCAACAGGTTCCTCGGGCACACCCTGCCGTCGCGACGGGGCAGCCGACTCGCTCAACAGGCGTATATCACTCTTGGTCTGCGCAGCCAGCTGCAGAGGGGCAATTTCAGTAACCCGCAGCGGTGCCTGCTGTTGATGCCAGACGTAATAGAAAAGATTCAATACCACCAACCACAAAAACATCCAGCGCATGCATGACCTCAACGTAATGGACAGGCAATCGCCAAACCTACAAACACCAGACCCGGCATCACCCTTGCGCGCGGAAGCATAGCCGCCACCAGGGCAGCATCCCCCCCGGTAAGGAAGACTTCAAAGGTTTCCCCCAGCAACTCGGCCGCCAAGGCCAACTGACTATGCACAAACCCCTGCAGCATCAGGGAGCAGCCCCGCTCAACCGCCTCTGCAGTTGAGCGCCCCGGCCGCAGACTCTCAAGCGCTTGCCCAGCCTCGGTATCGGCATAACGCGTCCTGCGCGTGTGAGTGCGCAACTGGCTACGCATCAACGGCATACCCGGGCAGATAAAGCCTCCCAGATGCTGCCCATCTGCAGCGACAAAGTCAGCAGTCACTGCGGTCCCCAGATCCAGCACCAGACAAGCTGCCTGGGAGAACTGATAAGCCGCCACCAGCGCCAGCCAGCGATCCAGACCAAGGCGCTCATGCTGCTCGTAACCGTTGCGCACACCCGCCAACTCTAAAGCCGGACGCGCGCAATGGCATTGAATGGAAAAAGCCTGCTCCAGAGAACCGACCAGGCGTGCCGTTTCCTCATCGCTACGCACACTGACCATACGACAGATGAGAGGTGCAACGGACAGACTTTGAACAGCCTGCAGCAGCTCCTCATCCGAACCGACTACCCCGCCAGCCACAGCAAGCGAACTATCACGATCCAGCAGACGCCACTTAATCAGAGTATTACCGCAGTCGAGCTCAAGAATCATTGCGCAACCTCATGCTGAGCTCCCCACCGCTAAAGCTTTGCTCCTGCCCATCGACAAGCAGGCGTACCGCCCCAGAATGATCAACACCCAACACAATGCCTGTTACAGGCTCACTGCCAGCCGTCAGCATGACCTCGCGGCCCTGCCAAAGATGGCAGTCCTGCCACTCGCCCTGCAGCGCCGAAAACCCGTGGCGCAGCTGAATATCCAGGTAGCGCGATAGGTGGCGATTGAGCCCGGCTACCAGCTCATTGCGATTGATCACACGCCCCAACTCGGCACGCATGGAAGTCCAGGGCTGGCCTATCGCCGCCGAAGCGGCCGACAGCATGTTCACATTCAGGCCTATACCGATAACCACATGACAGACATCGGCAGGATCCCCCGACAGCTCAAGGAGAACGCCCGCCAGCTTGCGATCGCCAACCAGCACATCATTCGGCCACTTCAGCCCCGCCTCTACCACTCCGCTTTCGCGAATCACCTGAAGCAGCGCCAACCCCACAGCCAGACTCAGCCCCTCGAGTTGCCGCATGCCGCCCTCGACCCGCAGCACCAAGCTGTAATAGAGGTTCTCGCCAAACGGGCTGACCCAACTGCGACCACGTCGACCGCGCCCACTGGTCTGGCGCTCCGCCAGCACGACAAATGGCAGAGACTGCGCCACTTCAATTCGCCGCAACGCCTCCGCATTGGTCGAATCGACACTGGGCAACACCGTAACCGGCCACCCAGAACCCGTGGCGTTAGCTTCAATCCAGGCAGCATCCAACAACTGCAACGGGCTTTCCAGGCGATAGCCACGGCCACGCACCGTATGGATGGGCAGAGAGAGCTCGGCCTGGAGGGATTGCAACTGCTTCCATACAGCCGAGCGGCTGATCCCCAGCGACGCGCCCAGCGCCTCCCCCGAGTGAAACTGTCCATCTTGAAGAAGCTTTAACAATGGAAGCATGCCATTCCCACCACGCAATCAGGCACGCATGATAACGGCGGGCTGATAAGTTGCCTATCAAAGGTCTATGAGCTCGGAGATAAACCCGCATCAAACAACACCTTAGATCAGCGCATAATGCTTTATTTTCACGCAGGCAAAGTAAAACCCCCGACCAGTTTCCTGATCGGGGGTTTTGGTGTAGGTGCTTGACGATGACCTACTCTCACATGGGGAAACCCCACACTACCATTGGCGATGCATCGTTTCACTACTGAGTTCGGGATGGGATCAGGTGGTTCCAATGCTCTATGGTCGTCAAGCGATTCAGCGGGAGTCTCGTCGTTAGACGCGGCTCCGAATTGGGTATGTGATATCAGGTATTTGCGGTTCTTGCAGATTTTCGGCTGTTGCAGTCTTCATCTAGACACACAAACATCAAATTGTTTGGGTGTTATATGGTCAAGCCTCACGGGCAATTAGTATTGGTTAGCTCAACGCCTCACAGCGCTTACACACCCAACCTATCAACGTCGTAGTCTTCGACGGCCCTTTAGGGAACTCAAGGTTCCAGTGAGATCTCATCTCGAGGCAAGTTTCCCGCTTAGATGCTTTCAGCGGTTATCTTTTCCGAACATAGCTACCCGGCAATGCCACTGGCGTGACAACCGGAACACCAGAGGTTCGTCCACTCCGGTCCTCTCGTACTAGGAGCAGCCCCTCTCAAATCTCAAACGTCCACGGCAGATAGGGACCGAACTGTCTCACGAC
>NZ_DATKDZ010000029.1:0-164121 GCF_035512415.1 Pseudomonas sp.
CGCCTCTTCATCAAGGGCTTCGAGGTACTCGCGCACTGCGCGGCTGCTGAGCTTTGGATCGTTCCAATCGACCGCATCTCCCGCTACCCCACGTTGCCGGCTGGCATCCGCCTTGATGATGCTGGCGTCGACGGCGAAACCTTCACCCTTGACTAGGCCGGCTGCCATGCAGCGCCGCAGCACCTCATTGAATAACCAGCGGAATAGATCGCTGTCACGAAAACGCCCATGGCGATTCTTCGAGAAGGTCGAGTGATTGGGGACTTCGTCTTCCAGGCCCAGCCGGCAGAACCAGCGATAGGCCAGGTTCAGGTGCACCTCTTCGCACAATCGCCGCTCGGAACGAATGCCATAGCAGTAGCCGACGACCAGCATGCGCACCATCAACTCCGGGTCAATCGAGGGACGCCCGATGGGGCTATAGAAATCCGCCAGGTAGGCACGCAGATCACTGAGATCCAGGCACCGGTCGATGCTGCGCAGGAGATGTTGGGCCGGGACGTGGTCTTCCAGATTGAACGAGTAGAACAGGCGCTGCTGTCCTCCCGGTAACTGTCCCATCATGCTGTTCGCCCCCACGCTCGCTGACAGAGCAATTTTGCCAACAGCATGGGGAAGCAGCTACTTTTTCAACAGAATCGGCCGATTGCTGCCTGTCACGCCCACGGCTTTTCGGTGCGCAAGCAACCCATCACCAAAGTCTGTCTGTAGCGCGCCTACCCCGGAGCCAGACATCGGTCGAGTCGCAGCGCGGTACGCAACCATTTGCCATCCCCCACACTGCCCGGCAGAATCGCCCGCCGATCTGGCCTTCCGTGCCGGACGCCGGTGATAACAGAGGCTGAAGTTGAACGAACGGGCATTGTCCATGCGCCTGGAGCGCGTAGCCGCGCATGTACCGGCAGGTGCGCGGTTGGCCGATATCGGCTCCGATCACTGCTACCTACCGGTGGCGTTGATGTGCCGCGGCGTGATCACTGCGGCGGTGGCCGGTGAGGTGGCGTTGACGCCGTTTCACGCGGCTGAGCGTACCGTGCGCGAGAACGAGCTGAGCCAGCGCATCACTGTGCGCCTCGCTAATGGCCTGGCGGCAATCGAGCCGAGCGACGGGATCACCGCGGTCAGCCTCTGTGGCATGGGCGGCGAGCGAATCCGCGACATCCTCGACAGCGGCAAGGCCCGCCTGAGCGGTGATGAGCGCCTGATCCTCCAACCCAATGGCGGCGAGCAGCCACTGCGCCAATGGCTGATGGACAATGGCTACAGCATCCTCTGTGAGGAAGTGCTGCGGGAAAACCGCTTCTACTACGAAATCATCGTTGCCGAGCGCATGGGGCCGGTGATGTACAGCGCTGAGGAGCTGTACTTCGGCCCGCTGCAACTTCAGCAACGCAGCCCGGCGTTCCTCGCCAAGTGGCAGCGAATCTTGCGCTTGAAGCAGCGCACCCTGGCCGACTTCGCCCAGGCGCGGCAGGCCGTGCCCGAGGCGAAGGTGCAGGAGCTGGCGCAACAGGTGCACTGGATTACCGCGATGCTGGCTTAAGCGTGGCCAAGGGGCGGAGCCAATTAGGACGGAGTGGTCTACTTTAATCACGCCGACCCTTCTAGTTCTGCACCTCAGTCTTAGGTCTGGAGCTGGACGAGGAGTAGGCCCCCCTCAATCAAGGAGTCACTTATGCTGAGCCGCAAAGGATTTATGCTCGTCGCAGTCGCCTGGCTTTCGGCCGGTCACGCTCAAGCCGCGGATGTCACGGTCAAGCTGGGCAGCACGGAGCGCGTCACCCGTTTGTTTGCGTACCCCAATAACTGCAATGTGATCTGCTATCGCGATTGGACACTGGAGCAGACCGCCGAGCACTACCTGAGCCAGAGCTTGCAGCGAGATGGTTACGACACCGCCAAGGTTACCGTGCACCGCGAGCAGCAAGACCTCTACGCCAAATTCACCGAGGTGCCCGAAGGCTACGGTAAACCCCTCGAGCAATTACTGAAGACCGGCGAGCTGGCCTACGCGGGTGCCAAATTGCTTAACAAGGATGGCAAGTGGCAATACAACTGGTCGTTGTTTCTGCCGCTGGGCATGGCACTCGATAACCGCAAGAGCGTTGAACTGCTGCATTTCCCACCGGATTACTCCCTGACCCAGGCGCAGGACTATCTAGAGTCGAGCACCACAAACCGCTGGGCTGACCTGCTTACTCAGAACGGCATCAGTGCCACGCAGACGCCTGCCTTCCAGACCATCATCGACATAGCCCCCATTGCCGCACCCGCCAACGCGGGTAGCGCGCTTGAGGGTGTTTACAGCTATTTCAACGCCTACCAGACGCAGATGGTTATGCAGTTGACCGCCGGCGAAGGCGGCCAAACGCTGCCAATGGTGGCCTTTGGAAGCCCGGTGCGCAGCTGGGTTAATCAGCAGTATGGGGTTTCTGTCGATGTACTGGGTCTTGCGCAGATCAGCCCGGCTGCTGGGCAGCAAGTTGCCGTGCTTGGAGCCAACCACCCCAGCTACATCTGGTATGCCGCTGACCCGGAAAACTACAATGGCGATCAGCAGAAAGCCGATGCGGCCGGCCTCAAAGTCATGGGGCAGGATCTTAGCGCCGCCTGCTGGCAGGCACGTATGGGCGAGCAACCCAATCAGGACGCGAGCCCGGTGCTGAGCGCCTGCAGCGAGAAATGGCAGGTCACTGAAAAACTACAAACCTGCGAACTGTTCTACACCTCGGTGCGCAACCTGACTCCCGAAGCGGCGCAGGCCAAGTGCACCTCCAGCTAAAGAAGCTGAACGGGTGTCAGCCCCTCTCCGGCTGGAGAGGGGCGACTCAGCCTTAGGTACGCAGTATCTCGTTCACCAGGCTTTTCTTGGTGCGCAGTGAGCTGACGACTTGCCAGAGGATAAAGACCAGGGCCAGGGCGAGGAATGCCGCGGCGATGGGGTTGCTGAGAAATGCGCCGAAGTTGCCGTCGGAGAGCATCAGGCCGCGGCGCAGGTTGGTTTCCGCCATGGGCCCGAGGATAAAGCCGATGATAAAGGGGGCCGCGGGCATCCCGGCTTTGACGAAGAGGTAACCGAGCATGCCGAACAGCAGGATCGACCAGACGTCGAACAACCGGCTGCTCAGGCCGAAGGCACCGACCACGCAGAGCACCAGGATAATCGGCAGCAGGATGTGTTTGGGCACGTCGAGCAGCTTGATAAACAGGCGCAGGCCGTAGAACTCCATAAACAGCATCAGCACGGTGGCGACGATCAGCGCGGCGAAGATGGTGTACACCAGCGGGCCCTGGCTGATAAACAGCAGCGGGCCGGGCTGGATGCCGTGGATCAGAAAGCCGCCGAGCAGGATCGCGGTGACGGTGTCGCCCGGAATACCCAGGGTCATCAGTGGCAGCATGGCCCCGCCGATGCCGGCGTTGTTGGCCGTTTCGCTGGCGACGATGCCACCGATATTGCCCTTGCCGTAGGTCTCGGGATTCTTCGCGCGCTTCTTCGAGATGATGTAGGCGACCAGGTTGGAAGTGCCGGCACCGATGCCCGGGAGGATGCCGATACCCAGGCCGATCAGGCCGGAGCGCCCGGCGTTGGGCAGCTGCTCACGAAACTCCTTGAGCGAGAAGCCGAAGCCCTTGATGTGCTTGAGGCTGACCGACTTGGCCTTGTCCTGATGGGCGCGGCGGCCCGTTTCGGCCAGCTTGATGATCTCGGCCACGGCGAACATGCCGACCATCACCGTGAGCATGGCGAAGCCGCCATTGAGCTCGGCGACGCCGAAGGTGAAGCGGCGGATCGCCTCCACCGGGGCGATGCCCACGGTGGACACGGCAAAGCCCAGGGCCCCGGCGAACAGGCCCTTGATCATGGAGCCAGCGGACAGGGTGGCGATCAGGGTCAGGGAGAACACCGCGATGGCGAAGTACTCATGGGGACCGAAACGCAGGGCGACCTTGGCCAGCTGTGGGGCGATAAACATCAGCGCCGCGATGCTGAAAATGGTGCCGAGAAAGGAGAACACGATGCCGACGCCGAGGGCCTTGACCCCATGGCCCTGTTCCATCAGCGGGCCGCCGTCGAACACCGTGGCGATGGAGGAGGGCGTACCGGGGATCTTCAGCAGGATGGCCGAGATCAGCCCGCCCGAGGTGGCCCCGATAAACAGCGCGACCAGCAGCGACAGACCGGCTTGCGGGCCCATGGTAAAGGTCAGCGGCAGGCACAGGGCCACCGCCATGGTCGCCGACAGGCCGGGCACCGCGCCGAAGACGATGCCGACGGCAACGCCGATCACCATCAGCAGCATGATATGGAGCGAGAAGACGGCACCGAAGCCTTGCTGCAGTAATTCGAGCATGGTCGATCCTCCTTAGAACGGCAGCAGCCCGGAAGGCAGCATCAGATCGAAGGCCTCGCGGAACAGTAGATAGGTGATGGCCGACGTGACCAAGGCGATCAGGGCATAGACGAGGTGGTTGACCCGATGATCGAGCGGGGTCAACACGATGAACTGCAGGTACAGGTAGATCGCGGCCATGATCGGAAAGCCGACCGGGTTGAGCAGGGCGATATAGCCGACGATCAACGCCAGGGTCTTGACCACCGTTTTGATATCGCTGCTAGCCGGGGCTTGGCCCTCGACCTCGCCTTCGACCTCACCCTCAGCCACGGCCTTGGAGAGGCCGCGCACACTCAGCAATTGCAGAAAGCCGAGCAGGCAGAGCATCGCCGACAGCAGGCTGGGTACAAAGGCCGCATCAATACCGTCGTGGCGCGGCAGCTGGGTGGTCATTAACAGGTAGCCGAGACCGGTGCCGAGCATGGCAACGCCGATCAGCAGCTCCTTTTTCTTGCTGGTAGCCATCGGGACACCTCAGGAGATGGGGCCGGGACCGGCCAGCAATCATGCCGGCCGGTATCACAGAACCTTACTTGTTGCGCAGAACATCCTTGTACTGCATGAAGTCTTCGCGAGTCTTGCTCAGTACGGCGATGGCTTCTTCGGTGCCATGGTAGGCCACCGGCTGCTTGAAGGACTTCTTCAGCTCATCGGCGTACTCGGGCAGCTCGGTGATCTGCTTCATGATGCCGGCCATCTTGGCCACGATGGCTGGGTCGGTGCCTTTCGGGAATGCGACCACATAGGGCTTGTCGATGGTGAAGTCGACACCTTGCTCCTTGAAGGTCGGCACGTCGCCGAGCAGTGCGTTGCGCTCGCTGTTGGGCTGGCCGAGGGCGAACATCTGGCCGCCGGTGACGTAGTCCTGCACCGAACCGTAGCTGATTGCGCCCAGATCGATACGACCGCCCAGCAGGGCGACGACCTTCTCCGACACGGTACCGGCGTCGACCATCTTCAGTTTCACCCCGGCCAGTTGTTCGAACATCAGCCCCTGGATATGCGAGAAGCTGCCCATCTCGGTGCCGTAGCTGACGCTGTTGGGGTTGGCCTTGGCCTTGTCGATCAGTTCCTTCAGGGTTTTGACCCCGGCGCTCTCGCTGGAAACGAAGATCGCGCCCTTGTCCACGCCGGCGATGCAGGCAATATCGAAGGCCTCGAAGCTGTCATCCGACAGGCCGGCCACTTCGTTGACGATCAGCTGGCCGGTGTGGGTAAAGAGGATGGTGTTGCCGTCTGCCGCAGCGCCTTTGACCTGCTCGGCGGCCAGGGTGCCACCACCGCCGGCGACGTTGGTAACCACCATGTTCTTGCCGGTGATCTTGTTGAAGTACTTGGCCATCATGCGCGCGTTGAAGTCGGTATCACCGCCGGGGTTGGCAATGACCACCACCTGCACCGGGCGGGTCGGCCAGTTGACGTCGTCGGCGGCGAAGGCGGTCGACTGGGCGGCGATGGCACCCATGCCGACCAGGGCAGAGAGGAGGGAGGCGCGGATTGTTTTTTTCATTGGAGTTCTCCGGTGGGTGGGCTTGCGGCAAAGCGATTAGTTAGGCCGGCGTGCGGCCGAGGCTCGGTTGCTTGGGGTGGTACTGCCAACCGGGCACCAGGTACTGCATGGCCATGGCGTCGTCGCGGGCAGCACCGGCGACCTGTTTGTAGAGTTCGTGGGCGAGCATGATGCGGTCCATGTCCGGCTCGATGCCCAGCCCCGATTTCTGCGGCACTTGCACCTGACCGCCGATGATCTGCAGGGGTTCACGGGTCAGGCGTTCCTGGCCTTCCTGCCAGATCCAGTGGGTGTCGATGGCGGTGATGCGCCCCGGTGCGGCAGCGGTCGCGTGGGTGAACATGGCCAGGGAGATATCGAAATGGTTGTTGGAGTGCGAGCCCCAGGTCAGGCCGAACTCCTCGCACATCTGCGCCAGGCGTACCGAGCCCTGCATGGTCCAGAAGTGCGGGTCGGCTAGGGGGATATCGACCGCTTCCAGGCGCAGCGAGTGACCCATCTGCCGCCAGTCGGTGGCGACCATGTTGGTGGCGGTGGGGATGCCGGTGGCGCGTTTGAACTCGGCCATGATCTCCCGGCCGGAGTAACCGTTTTCCGGGCCGCAGGGATCTTCGGCATAAGCCAGCAGATGGCCCTTGCCCTTGCACAGCTCGATGGCCTCATTCAGTGACCAGGCCCCGTTGGGGTCGAGGGTCACGCGGGCTTCGGGGAAGCAGGCCTTGATCGCTGCCACTGCCTGCATTTCCTCGGCACCGCGCATTACGCCGCCCTTGAGCTTGAAGTCGCTAAAGCCGTAACGGGCGTTGGCCGCCTGGGCCAGGCGCGCGATGGCCTCTGGGGTGACGGCTGGTTGATGGCGCAGGTGGTACCAGTCCTCGCCCGAGCCCTGGCCGGCCAGATAGGGCAGGTCGCTACGCTGACGGTCACCTATATAGAAGAGGTAGGCGAGCATCGGCACGCTGTCACGTTGCTGGCCGTTGCCGAGCAGCTCGGCCACCGGCACGTCAAGGTGCTGGCCGAGCAGGTCGAGCAGCGCGGCCTCGACTGCGGTGATCACGTTATCCAGACGCAGGTTGATCTCGTGGGGCTGCTTGAGTACGGCGGCCTCGGCTGCGGACGTTACCTGATGCACAGTGGCCTGGGGCCCGCCGCCGTCGCGCCCGGCGATGGCCTGGCGCAGGCTATTGAGCACACGGTTATAGCGGCCGACCGGCTGACCGATAACCAGCCCCTTGCTGCGCTCCAGGGCCTGGCGAATGCCTTCACCGCCGGGTACTTCGCCGACGCCGCTGCGCCCGGCGCTGTCTTTCAGCAGCACCAGGTTGCGGGTGAAGTAGGGCGCATGGGCACCGCACAGGTTGAGCAGCATGCTGTCGTGACCGGCTACCGGAATCACCTGCATCTCCACCACTCGCGGGGTGTGCGTATGGGCCTGTTCAAGCATGGGCAGGGTTCTCCAGGGGCAGATCGGCATAGCGGCGAAGCCGCTCGTGGGTAGAGCGAAGGCTCGGCGTTGCAGGCATAGCGCGATGCAGGGGGCGCAAGCAGGAATGAGGGAGGCGCTTCGGTGCGGCGCGGTGCCGCAGATGCAGAGCGTGCCCAAGTGCGCGTTGCACAAGGCGGCTGGGCCGTCGGGGGTGACAGCTGTCGGGCAGGTGAAGGGCACTTGGGCCTGGGTTTTCATAATCATGGCTGGGCCTGATTTTTTGTTGTTAGAAGTGTCATACGTTGTCGTATGACTTGGCCGGATTATCAACAGCGTCTGACGAACTTGTCAACGCGCTGTTGCGCGAAAAGTGCCGGCGGCGACCATCGGTTATGGGCGCGGCGTGGGTTTGCCAGACTAACCGCCGCAGTCTCTACTGGCTCTGTAATGGCGTCGCGCAGGCTTCTAGCGCCGAGTTTGGCGCGCAGCTGCCCGGCCACTGGAGTGGCAGCAGGTGAGGGAGAGGGGTGACGGCGCGGGCGATAGCCGGTCGAGAAAAGTGATGGTATTGACCATTGTTGTACGATAACGTATCTCTACAGTCTCGACTGATGCTCCTCTCCACCATTTCGCTCTACAGGGTGTTCGCACAATGAATCCACAAGAACTGAAGTCCATCCTCTCTTCCGGTCTGCTGTCTTTTCCCGTGACCGACTTTGATGCTGCCGGCGATTTCCGCCCCGATACCTATGCGCGCCGCCTGGAATGGCTGGCCCCCTATGGTGCTTCGGCGCTGTTCGCCGCCGGTGGTACGGGGGAGTTTTTCTCCCTGACCGGCAAAGAGTATTCGGCGGTGATCAAGACCGCGGTCGACACCTGCGCGGGCAGCGTGCCGATCCTCGCCGGCGTCGGTGGCCCAACCCGTCAGGCCATCGAAATGGCTCAGGAAGCCGAGCGTCTGGGCGCCAAGGGCCTGCTGTTGTTGCCGCACTACCTGACCGAAGCCAGCCAGGAAGGCGTGGCGCTGCACGTTGAAGCCGTGTGCAAGTCGGTGAAGATCGGCGTGGTGGTCTATAACCGCAGCGTCTGCCGCCTGACCGCGCCTCTGCTGGAGCAGGTGGCCGAGCGCTGCCCGAACCTGATCGGCTACAAGGACGGCATCGGCGATATCGAGCTGATGGTGTCCATCCGCCGTCGCATGGGGGATCGCCTGAGCTACCTCGGCGGCCTGCAGACCGCCGAAGTCTACGCCGCTGCTTATAAAGCCCTGGGCGTGCCGGTGTACTCCTCGGCGGTGTTCAACTTTATCCCCAAGACCGCGATGAATTTCTACCACGCCATGGCCCGTGACGATCACGCCACCGTCGGCAAGATCATCGATGACTTCTTCCTGCCGTACCTGGCCATCCGCAATCGCTGCGCCGGTTATGGCGTCAGCATCATCAAGGCCGGTGCCAAGATTGTCGGCCATGACGCCGGCCCCGTGCGCACCCCGCTGACTGATCTGCTGCCGGAAGAGTACGAGATGCTCGCCGCACTGATCGACACCCAAGGCGCGCAATAAAGCGTTGCCGTAGGGTGCGCCGCGCGCACCAGCCGTTCGTCGTTGCCATTGGTGTGCGCGACGGGCGATAGCCATAGATAGCTAGGAGGGTCATATGACTCAGCGTTACGACAACTATATTGGCGGCCAATGGGTCGCCGGCAGCGACTACTCGCGCAATATCAACCCGTCCGACCTGGCCGATGTGGTCGGCGAATACGCCCAGGCCGATGCCGCTCAGGTTGACCAGGCCATCGCCGCCGCCCGCGCCGCTTTTCCGGCCTGGTCGACTTCCGGGATCCAGGCGCGCAGCGATGCGCTGGATAAGGTCGGCAGCGAGATCCTCGCGCGCCGCGAAGAGCTTGGTGCGCTGTTGGCCCGGGAAGAGGGCAAGACCCTGCCCGAGGCTATTGGCGAAGTGACTCGCGCCGGCAATATCTTCAAGTTCTACGCCGGCGAATGCCTGCGTCAGGCCGGTGAAGTGCTGGCTTCGGTGCGCCCTGGCGTATCGGTGGAAGTCACCCGCGAGCCGCTGGGCGTGATCGGTCTGATCACTCCGTGGAACTTCCCCATTGCCATTCCCGCCTGGAAAGTCGCCCCGGCCCTGGCCTACGGCAACTGCGTGGTGTTGAAACCAGCCGATCTGGTACCGGGCTGCGCCTGGGCGATTGCCGAAATTATCTCCCGCGCCGGTTTCCCTGCCGGGGTGTTCAACCTGGTGATGGGCAGCGGCCGGGTGGTCGGTGAAACCATCGTCCAGCACCCGCAGGTCGATGGCATCAGCTTTACCGGCTCGGTCGGCGTCGGCCGCAACATCGCTGCCAGTTGTGTGGCGCGTGGTGCCAAGGTGCAGCTGGAGATGGGCGGCAAAAACCCGCAAGTGATCCTCGATGACGCGGACCTGAAAACCGCCGTCGAGCTGTCGGTGCAAAGCGCCTTCTACTCCACCGGCCAGCGTTGCACCGCCTCCAGCCGTTTGATCGTTACCGCCGGTATCTACGACCAGTTTGTTGCGGCCATGGCCGAGCGGATGAAGTCGATCAAGGTTGGCAATGCCCTGGAGAAGGGCACCGATATCGGTCCCGTGGTATCCCAGGCTCAGCTGGATCAGGACCTGCGTTATATCGAGATCGGCAAGCAGGAAGGCGCACGCCTGGTCTGCGGCGGCGAGCGGGTTTCCTGCGAGCAGGACGGCTACTACCTGGGCCCGACCCTGTTTGCCGATTGCACGGCGGACATGCGTATCAGCCGCGAAGAGATCTTCGGCCCGGTGGCCAATATCATCCGCGTGGCCGATTACGATGAAGCGCTGGCCATGGCCAACGACACCGAGTTCGGTCTGTCCGCCGGTATCTGCACCACCTCGCTGAAATACGCCAACCACTTCAAGCGCCACGCCCAGGCCGGCATGGTCATGGTCAACCTACCCACTGCCGGGGTGGATTACCACGTGCCGTTCGGCGGCCGTAAAGGTTCGTCCTACGGCAGCCGCGAGCAGGGCAAATACGCCCAGGAGTTTTATACGACGGTGAAGACCACTTACGTCGGTTGACACTGTAATCAATGCCCTGTGGGAGGGGCTTTAGCCGCGACAGCTGTTCAGCTGTCGCGGCCTTTCGCGGCTAAAGCGGATCGCCGCCCGGCCCTCCCACATGATCTCCGCAATGCCTAAGCCCGTTTAACAACAATAAGGGAACGGTCATGAGTACAGCTAACACTGCCGGCACCTTCTCCGGTGCCCCGATTATCACCGAGCTGCAGGTTGTGCCGGTTGCCGGCCACGACAGCATGCTGCTCAATCTGAGTGGTGCCCACGGCCCATTCTTTACCCGCAATATCCTGATTCTCAAGGACAACGCCGGGCGCATTGGCGTCGGCGAGGTTCCCGGTGGCGAAGCCATCCGCCAGACCCTGGAAGATGCCCGCAGCTTGCTGGTGGGCCAGCCCATCGGCAACTACAACGGCCTGCTTAATCAGGTGCGCAAGGCCTTTGCCGACCGCGACTCCGGCGGCCGCGGCCTGCAGACCTTCGACCTGCGTATCACCATCCACGCGGTTACTGCCCTGGAAGCGGCGCTGCTCGACCTACTCGGTCAGCACCTCGGCGTACCGGTCGCGGCCCTGCTTGGCGAAGGCCAGCAGCGCGACGCGGTGGAGATGCTCGGTTACCTGTTCTTTATCGGCGACCGCGAGAAAACCGACCTGGGCTACCGCAACGAAGCGGATGCGGACGACGCCTGGTTCCGCGTGCGCAACCAGGAGGCGCTAAGCCCCGAGACTATCGTTCGCCAGGCCGAGGCGGCCCATGCGCGCTATGGCTTCAATGACTTCAAGCTCAAGGGTGGCGTGCTGCGCGGCGGCGCAGAGGTCGAGGCGATTCGTGCCCTGGCCGAGCGCTTCCCGGATGCGCGGGTGACCCTCGACCCCAATGGCGGCTGGTCCCTGGCTGAAGCCATCGAGCTGTGCCGCGATCTGCATGGCGTGCTGGCCTATGCCGAAGACCCTTGCGGTGCGGAAAACGGCTATTCCGGCCGCGAAGTGATGGCCGAGTTTCGCCGCGCCACCGGCCTGCCGACCGCGACCAATATGATCGCCACCGACTGGCGGCAGATGGGCCACTGCATCCAGTTGCAGTCGGTGGATATTCCGCTGGCCGACCCGCACTTCTGGACCATGCAGGGTTCGGTGCGGGTGGCGCAGATGTGCAACGAGTGGGGCCTGACCTGGGGCTCGCATTCCAACAACCACTTCGATATTTCCCTGGCGATGTTCACCCATGTGGCCGCCGCCGCGCCGGGCAAGGTCACCGCCATCGACACCCACTGGATCTGGCAGGACGGCCAGCACCTGACTCACAACCCGCTGCAGATCGAAGGTGGCCTGGTGCAGGTGCCCAAGACTCCGGGGCTGGGCGTGGAGCTGGATTGGGATGCATTGGCCAAAGCCCACGAGCTGTACAAGGGCATGGGCCTGGGCGCGCGCAACGATGCCGTGGCCATGCAGTACCTGATCCCCAACTGGCAGTTCGATAACAAGCGCCCCTGCCTGGTGCGTTGAACCTGCGGTCTGGCGGCCCGGTGTCCAACAACACCGGGCCCGTTCCACGCGAATTTCTCGATGAGTTGGCCAGATGCAAGCAGTCAAACCAGGCCGGGTGCGTTACTCCATCCTGCTGATGCTGTTCCTCGTCACCACGGTCACCTTTGCCGACCGCTCCAGCCTGTCGATTGCCGGTGCCGCGCTGCAGGCGGACCTGGGCATCGATGCGGTGATGCTCGGCTATATTTTTTCGGCGTTCGGCTGGGCCTATGTGATCGGGCAGATTCCCGGTGGTTGGCTGTTTGATCGCTTCGGGGCCAAGCGCGTCTATTTCATCACCCTGTTGTGCTGGTCGCTGTTCACCCTGTTGCAGGGCTTTGTCGACATGCTGCCGCTGGCCTGGTCAATCGTCAGCCTGTTTCTTCTGCGCCTGGCGGTAGGCTTTGCCGGGGCACCGTGCTTTCCCGGCAATGCACGGATCATCGCCGCCTGGTTTCCCACCCGCGAGCGGGCCACCGCCACCGCCATGTCGACGTCGGCGCAATATGCCGCCACTGCGGTATTCGCCCCGCTGATGGGCTGGGTGGTTCAGGACATGGGCTGGCAGTATGTGTTTTTTGTGTTGGGCGGCCTGGGCCTGCTGCTCTGTGGCGTGTGGCTCAAGCTGATGCATGGCCCGCGTGAGCATCCACAGCTGGGTGAGGCCGAGTTCGCCTATATCGAAGCCGGTGGTGCGCTGATCGACCTGGCCCCACGGCCTGCCGGCGCGGGTGGTTCACAGTGGCGCTACCTCAAGTTGCTGCTGACCCAGCGCACGCTGGTCGGCCTGTACCTGGGCCAGTACTGCAACAACGCCATTACCTATTTCTTCCTCACCTGGTTTCCCGTGTATCTGGTGCAGGCGCGCGGTATGACCATTCTCGCCGCCGGCTTTGCCGCCTCGCTGCCGGCGATCAGTGGTTTTGTCGGCGGCGTGCTCGGTGGGCTGGTCTCGGACGGTCTGCTGCGCCGCGGCTATTCCCTGACCCTGGCGCGCAAGTTGCCCATCGTCGTCGGCATGCTGCTGGCCAGCTGCATCGTGCTGAGCATTCATGTTGAAAGTGATAGTGCAGTGATCGCCCTGATGGCCCTGGCGTTCTTTGGCAAAGGCTTCGGTTCCCTCGGCTGGACCCTGGTGGCCGACACCTCGCCGCGGCAGATCGTCGGCCTGTCCGGCGGGCTGTTCAATACCTTCGGCAACCTGGCCGCGATCACCACGCCTATTGTGGTTGGTTACCTGGTCAGCCTCACCGGTTCGTTTGACGCGGCGCTTGTCTATGTGGGTGCCAACGCTTTGCTGGCGGTAATCAGTTATCTGTTTATCGTCGGTCGTATTCACAGGATCGAGCTGGACGAGCCGCCAGGCCCTGCGTCCAGTTCGCACGCCTGATCCGTACTAGAGGAGTAGATGTCCATGCAGTTGATTCCCCATCAGGATTCGCCGCGCTATATCCGCCTGCACCCAGCCGACAACGTCGGTGTGGTGGTCAATGAGCAGGGCGTGGCCAAGGGCGGCCGCTTTGCCGATGGCCTGGAGGCCGTCGAGGGTATTCCGCAGAGCCATAAGGTGGCCTTGCAGGACATCGCCGTGGGCGGCGACGTGGTGCGTTACGGCGAGGTGATCGGGTACGCCCTGGAACCCATCGCCGCCGGGCGCTGGGTGACCGAAGCGCAACTGCGCATGCCGGAGCCGCCGGCCCTGGATAACCTGCCCAAGGCGACCTTGCCGGCTGCACCGGTCGAACCTCTTACGGGTTACACCTTCGAGGGTTTCCGCAACCTGGACGGCAGCGTCGGCACGCGCAATATCCTTGGCGTGACCACCACGGTGCAGTGCGTGGTCGGGGTACTTGGCCACTGTGTCGAGCGGGTGCGCAAGGAGCTGCTGCCCAAGTACCCGTATGTCGATGACGTGGTCGCGCTGTCGCACAGCTATGGCTGCGGCGTGGCGATCAATGCGCCTGATGCGGTGGTGCCGATTCGCACGCTGTACAACATCAGCCGCAATCCCAACCTCGGCGGCCAGGCGCTGGTGATCAGCCTCGGCTGCGAGAAGCTGCAGGCCAGCCAGTTGATGGATGGCGACCAGTTAACCAATGGCATGGACGAGGAGGAGTGGCTGTTCCGCCTGCAGGATTCCAGCAACGGCTTTGCCGGCATGGTCGAGCAGATCATGGCGATGATCGAGGCTCGCCTGCAGGTGCTTAACCAGCGCCGCCGCGAGACAGTGCCGGCGTCTGAATTGTCTGTGGGGATGCAGTGTGGCGGCAGCGATGCGTTTTCCGGCATCACCGCCAACCCGGCCCTCGGTGTGGCCGCCGATCTGCTGGTGCGCGCCGGTGCCACGGTGATGTTCTCCGAGAACACCGAGGTGCGTGACGGCATCCACCTGCTTACTCCGCGCGCGGCTTCTGTGGAAATCGCCGATGCACTGATCCGCGAGATGGACTGGTACGACCGCTACCTGCAGCGCGGCATGGCCGATCGCAGCGCCAACACCACGCCGGGCAACAAGAAGGGCGGGCTGAACAATATCGTGGAAAAGGCCATGGGCTCGATTGCCAAGTCCGGCTCCAGCCCCATCGCCGGGGTGGTCTCGCCGGGCGAGCGCGTACGCGGCAAAGGCCTGTGGTTCTGCGCCACGCCGGCCAGCGACTTTATCTGCGGCACCCTGCAAATCGCCGCAGGGATGAATCTGCATATCTTCACCACCGGTCGCGGCACGCCCTACGGCCTGGCCATGGTGCCGGTGATCAAGGTCGCCACCCGCACCCAGCTGGCCGAGCGCTGGCCGGACCTGATCGATGTGGATTCCGGGCAGATCACCTCGGGGCGCATGACTCTGGACGAGATGGGTTGGCATATCTTCCAGCTGTACCTGGATGTCGCCAGCGGCAAGCAACAAACCTGGGCCGAAAAGCACAGGCTGCACAACGATCTGACCCTGTTCAATCCGGCTCCGGTGACTTGAGATGAGCGGATTATCCGCAGCGCTGTTGCAGGCCCTGCACGCGGTGGTGGGCGATGCTGGCCTGATCACCGATGCCGAGCGCATGCGCAGCTACCTCAGCGACTGGCGCAACGCTTACCAGGGGCGGGCCGCGATGGTGCTGCGCCCGGCGAGCAGCGAGGAGGTTGCCGCGGTGGTGCGCCTGTGCCACGAGGCCGGCGTCGCGATCGTGCCGCAGGGTGGCAATACCGGCCTGTGTGGCGGCTCGATTCCCGATGCTTCGGGCACCCAGGTGGTGCTGTCGCTAACCCGCATGGCACGTATCCGCGCCGTCGATATTGGCAACGAAACCATTACCGTCGAGGCTGGGGTAATCCTCCAGCGTCTGCAGGAGGCGGCCGCCGAGGTCGGCAGGTTGTTCCCCCTGTCGCTCGGTGCCGAAGGCAGTTGCACCGTGGGCGGCAATCTGGCGACCAACGCCGGCGGTACCGCCGTGCTGCGTTACGGCAATATGCGCGACCTGGTGCTGGGCCTCGAAGTGGTATTGCCCGACGGGCGCATCTGGAACGGCCTGCGTGGCCTGCGCAAGGACAACACCGGCTACGACCTCAAGCAGCTGTTTATTGGTGCCGAGGGCACCCTGGGGATCATCACCGCCGCCGTGCTCAAGCTGTTTCCCGCCGTGCGTAGCCTGACCACTGCCTGGGTGGCGCTGCCTAGCCCGCAGGCGGCGGTTGAACTGATCGGGCAGATGCGCGGTTTGTGTGGCGACCGCCTCAGCGGCTTCGAGCTGATGTCGCGGCAGAGCCTGGAGTTTGTCCTACGGCATGTGGTCGGTTGCAGTGACCCTTGCGCCGAGGAACATCCCTGGTATGTGCTGATCGAACTTAGCGATACCCAGGTCGACGCGCCCTTGAGCGCGTTGCTGGAGCAGGGGCTTGGCGAGGCCCTCGAACATGGGCTGATCCTTGATGCCGTGATTGCCAGCAGCGAGGCGCAAGTCGCCGCGCTATGGGCGCTGCGTGAAGGCATCTCGGAGGCGCAGAACCATGAAGGGCCGAGCCTCAAACACGATATCAGTGTGCCGGTCAGCAGCATTCCGGCCTTTATCGACGCCACCGACCGGCGTCTGCTGGAAGACTTTCCCGGTGTACGCATCGTGGCCTATGGGCATGTCGGTGACGGCAACCTGCATTACAACATCAGCAAACCGCTGGGGACTGAGGACGCCGTGTTCAAGGCGCAGAGCGAGGCGATCATGCGGCTTATCTACGACTCGACCGCCGCCTTCGACGGCAGTATCAGCGCCGAACATGGCCTGGGCCAGGCCAAGCGTGAGGCGGCCAGACGCTACAAGGACCCGCTGGAACTGGAGCTGATGCGCAGCATAAAGCAAACCCTGGACCCGGCCGGGCTGATGAACCCCGGCAAGCTGCTGTGAACCCCGCAATCGAGGCAAGAGCCCCCATGGTTAAACCCCAAGTGTTACAGATCGGCCCGCTAAGCGAACGCTTCAACCGTGCGTTGGCCGATCATTACGAGGTGACTGCGCTATGGCGGCAGGCCGAGCCCCTGGCCTTTCTGCGCGAGCAGGGCGAACAGTTCGAGTTGCTGGTCTCTTCGGCCCGCTTCGGCTGCAGCGCCGAGCAGCTGCAGTGCCTGCCGAACCTGCGGGCCATCTGCAGCTTTGGCGTGGGTTACGACCCCTATCCGCTGGAGCTGTTGCGTGATCGCGGCATCGTCATCAGCACCACCCCGGATGTGCTCAACGATTGCGTGGCTGACCTGGCCATGGGCCTGATTATCGACACGGCGCGGCGTATGTCGGAAAGCGACCGCTTTGTCCGCGCCGGTAACTGGGTCGATGGTGCTTTTCCGCTGGCGCGCAAAGTCAGCGGCAAGCGTTTGGGTATCGTCGGCCTTGGCCGGATTGGTGAGGCCGTGGTGCAGCGCGCCAGTGGCTTTGCCATGGCGGTGCGTTACCACAACCGCAAGCCGCTTGCCGATTGCCCCCATGCTTATGAGGCCAATCTGATCGAATTGGCGCGCTGGGCAGATTTTCTTGTGCTGACATGCCCAGGTGGTGCGTCTACCCAGCACCTGATCGGCCGCGAGGTGCTCGAGGCTCTGGGGCCGGACGGCATTTTGATCAATGTCGCGCGCGGTTCGGTGGTCGATGAGCCGGCGCTAATCGCCGCCCTGCGCAGCGGGGCCCTCGGCGCTGTCGGGCTGGATGTGTACGCGGCCGAACCGCAGGTACCGCTGGCGCTGCGCGAGCTGGATAACGTGGTGCTGCTGCCGCATATCGGTAGCGGCAGCGAAGAAACCCGGTTGCAGATGGAAGAGCTGGTGCTGGCCAATCTGCAGGCCTTTCTCGAACACGGCGAGCTGCTCACGCCCCTGTGAGCAGCTGCTGTAGCCCATATGCGTTTCGGCTGTCGCCGCCTCGCCTATAACCCGGTTGGGCCACAAGCCTGCGCCGGGTCTCTCCAAAAGTCGTTCTCGACACCCCCGCAACGGCGCGCCACAAGCGCGCCGTTTTTTGGTTATGCGCCCGTTAACTGTTGCACGATTTTCTGGCTTACGCCGATTAGTCCCCTCGCCCCTTCGGGGAGAGGGTTAGGGTGAGGGGCCGTGCTATCCGAGCCTGCACAACTGGCGGTTTTACCCCCTAGTTTCTTAGTTCGGAGGGTGCTAGTACATTTCGGCAAAACTGCCTGAATTAGGCCGGTTTGCTCCTCTACAAGCCCTCATCCGAACGCGGCCCACCCCAGACCCTCTCCCGGAGGGCGAGGGGAGCAAGTCGCGCCTTGGGTACATAGCCTTTTGAGCGGGTTGCTTAGGGCAGCTTCTCCAGGGCCGTGCAGCTGGCCGGGTAGTTCTGCTGGCAGGCGCTCTGGAACAGGCGGCGGGCCTGGGCGGGGTCGTGTGCAACGCCTTGTTCGCCACGCAGGTAGAGGTTGCCGAGGATATGCTGGGCCATCGGGTTGCCACCGGCGGCAGACTGGTTGAGGTACTTGAGCATCTGCGTCGGGTTGTTGAAATCCGGGTTGTCGCGGCCGGTATAGAGGTAGGCCAGGCTGACCGCCGCCATGGCGTGGCCCTTGTCGGCGGCGAGCTTCCACCAGTACTCGGCTTGCTTGAGGTCCTTTTGCGGTTTGCCGACAAAATACAGGCTGCCGAGCTGGAACTGGCTGTCGAGATCGCCGCGATTGGCCTGTGCCAGCAGCCGCGCCTGGTCGCTGGTATCAACACTGGCGGGTTGTTGTGTCTGGCCTGTCTCGGGGGCTTGCGGGGCGGTGGTCTGGCTGGCGCAGCCGGCCACTAGCAGGGCGGCGCAGAGCAGGGCGAAGGGCAGCGGGCGGACCCAGAGGGCGCGTGTCATGGGCATTCCTTGTGCAGGTTGGCGGGTGTAGGGTTGTGCACCTGTCGTCTGGCGGCGCTGTGGGCAGTATCGGGCAAAAGACCTCGGCTGCGGGCGCAAGTTGCGTCGTCGGCCGTTGGCTGCTGCTGGAGCGGGTTCGCCAGCGCCATGGGCGGTAGGCAGAATTCATCTCAGTTTGTCGCCTCAGGCGTTTCCCTGGCTGCGCGGAGCTGCGATTCTTGGCGGACAGGTGCGGTGCGCCAACAGCTTTCCGAGGTATTTATGCAGATCAGTTCCGACTTCGACAGCGGCAATATCGAGGTTATCGACGCCAGCAACCCGCAGCAGGTGCGGTTGGCCATTCGTCCCGATCTCAACAGCGGGCATTTCCAGTGGTTCCACTTCAAGGTCGAGGGCCTGCAGCCCGGTCAGCGTTACGGCTTCAGCCTGGGCAATGCCGGGCAGTCGTCCTATCCCCGCGCCTGGGACGGCTATCACGCCGTGGCTTCCTACGATCAGCTCAACTGGTTTCGCGTGCCCAGCCGCTTTGAAGACGGTGCGCTGAATTTCGACATCGAGCCGCAGCACGGGCAGATCTGGTTCGCCTACTTCGAACCCTACAGCCGCGAGCGCCATGGCCGGCTGATCGAGCAGGCGTTGAGCCAGGCCGGTGCCGAGCTGTTCGCCACCGGTAAAAGCATTGAGGGGCGCGATATCCAGGTGCTGCGCATCAGCCGCAACCCCGCGGCCCAGCGGCGGATCTGGGTCATCGCCCAGCAGCACCCCGGCGAGCATATGGCCGAGTGGTTTATCCAGGGGCTGATCGAGCGTCTACAGCGGCGCGACGATGCCGAGCTGAATAGCTTGCTGGCGCAGGCCGATCTGTATCTGGTGCCGAATATGAATCCCGACGGTGCCTTTCGCGGCCATCTGCGCACCAATGCCGCCGGTTGCGACCTCAATCGCGCCTGGCAGTCAGCCTGCACAGCGCAAAGCCCCGAGGTGTTCTTCGTTCAGCAACTGATGCGCCAGGTCGGCGTCGACCTGTTTCTGGATATCCACGGCGACGAGGAAATCCCCCATGTGTTTGTCGCCGGCTGCGCAGGCAACCCCGGCTTTAGCCCGCGCCTGGCACTGCTCGAGGATGATTTCCGCCACCGCCTGCTGGCGCAGGGAGCCGAATTCCAGACCACCTTCGGCTACACCCCCAACCAGTTTGGCCAGGCCAATACCAGCCTGGCCTGCAATGCGGTGGGGATGGAGTTCGATTGCCTGGCCTTCACCATCGAAATGCCGTTCAAGGATCACGACGACAACCCCAACCCGCAGACCGGCTGGAACGGTGAACGCTCCATGCGTTTGGGCCAGGATGTACTCAGTGTGGCGGCGGCGATGGTGGGTGGGTTGCGCTGAGACAACAGACAAAACGCTATGCCCCGCACTGTGCGGTGTTCAGGCCCCTCACGTCGTAGGGTGACGCGGGGCCGCCCAGGCCGTGCGCACCGAGGCTGGCTGCAGATTCCTGGTGCGCACAGCACACCCTACTTATGCGTGCTCTCCAGCAGTGTCACTCTTCCCCAGGCGTTCCATGTGACGCGTATAAAAAAGCCCGTCGCAAGGACGGGCTGAAGGTTACACACACAAGGAGTAATCAGACGCGGGTACAGCGGTGAATCAGAGGATCGACAGCGGGTAGTTGAAGATCAGACGGTTCTCGTCGAACTCGGTGGTGCTGTAGTCGCGACGGATGCTGGCGTTGCGCCATTTCATGTTGAGGTTCTTCAAAGTACCGCTCGGCACGGTGTAGGCCAGCTCGGTTTCGCGGCCCCATTCCTTGCCGTCGTTGGTGCTCGCGGTGTGCACGTTGTCGCCGCTGATATAGCGGTTCATCAGGGTCAGGCCGGGGATGCCGGCTGCGCTGAAGTTGTAGTCGTGGCGCACCTGCCAGGAGCGTTCCTTGGCGTTGTCGTAGCTGGAGTTGAAGCTGTCGTTGGCCAGGGTGCCGCCGCTGGTGCCATTGACGCGCATCCAGCCGGTGTCGCCGCTGACTTTCTGCAGGCCGACATAGAAGGTGTTGCTGCCGATCTTGGCCGAGAACAGCCCGGAGTAGGTCTTGTTGTCCAGCTCGCCGGCGCGCTCGCTGCCGTCTTCAGTGCCCTGGAAGTAGCCGAGGTTGGCCCCGAAGGTCCAGTCGCCGACCGGTTGGCTGTGCATCAGTTGCAGGTACTGCTGGTTGTAAACGTCCTTCAGCTCGGCATTCCACAGGCCGATCAGGGTGCGGTCCTGGTTGAACTTGTATTCGCCGCCGGCGAAGTTAAAGCGATCCGACAATCCGCCGCCGTAGCTCATGTCTTCCATGCTGGCGTTGTTGCGTTCGCTGTTCTGGCGGAACTGGCCACCGTAGAGGGTCAGGCCGGCGATCTCGTTGGAGGTCAGCTGGGCACCCTGGAAGGTTTGTGGCAGCGAGCGGCCGTCGTCTGAACGCAGAATTGGCAGCACCGCCATCCATTCGCCGACCTTCAGCTCGGTCTTCGACAGCTTGGCTTTGCCGGCCAGGGCCAGGCGGCCGTAGCTGTCTGCCGGGCGACCTTCGTCATGCACCGGCAGCAGGCCGGTGTTGCGCGTGCCGCGGCCGCCATCAAGCTTGATGGCGCCCATGGCCAGTGCATCCAGGCCGAAACCCACGGTGCCCTGGGTAAAGCCGGAGCGCGCGTCGAGGATCATGCTCTGGGTCCACTCTTCGGCTTTGCTCTGTGAGTGGGCCGGGTCGACGAAGTTGCGGTTGATATAGAAGTTGCGCAGGCCGAGGGTGACTTTGGCATCGTCGGTGAAGCCGGCAGCCTGGCTGCTGAGTGGCAGGGCGAGGGCCATGCTGCCTGCGCTGAGCAGGGCGAGCGAGAGGGCATTGCGTGCAATCATTGTTATTGTGCTCCCATTTTTGAACAAGCCGTCCCCTGCCTGCCTTGAATAGCCAGCGGCGAGCGAAAGGAACGAGTGAGTTGCCCCATGCCAGGGCGACAGGCGTGTCCGCGGTCGGAACACACCTCTGCTTCGGGCTTAGCCGTCGGCGAATGCGGGGTATCTGTGCGGGTGTCGCTGGGGCGTTTTGCGGGCGCGCCGCAAAGCGGGGCCGGCCGGGAGGGGCGAGAAGCGAGCCGATGCAGCGAGGGCAACAGTCGTCATGGTAGGGCCTTGTTTTTGTTTTTATGATTAGTCATATGTTGTCGTACAACTTTGGCTGGATTATCGACAGCCTTACCAGGCTTTGTCAACGCGTCCCTAGACGAAAGTTTAATAAGAAAAATCTCTGGCAGTTCACCTTGTTCGCTGCGTTGTATGCGTATTTAGCGGGTTATAGCGATGATTTATACGACCTTCGCGGTTACTGCAGGCGTTGCAGAAGGCCGCCGGCAGTGTTGACGGCAGGTGCTCTTTTGCGCGGAACAGGCTGTTATTGCTGGATTTGTTGTGCGATAACGTACGACAAAATTGAGCAGTTTATGTTCGACAGACCTATGGGAGACGCCTATGCCGCACTGCCTTATCGAGGGCTCGCAAAGCCTGACGCAACTGATCACACCGGCCGAACTGCTCGGTGTTGTCGAGGACGCGGCGGCCGCCACCCAGTTGTTCCAGCCGGGGGAGGTCAAGCTGCGTCTGAGCCTGTATGAGCATTTCAGTGTGGGCGGCACTCAGGAGGATTTTGTTCACCTGATTTTCTACATCCTTGCCGGGCGCACGGATGAGCAGAAGCGCCTGCTGTCACGGCAGATCGTGCGGGCGCTGGTCGAGCGCTTGCCGAGCGTCAATGCGGTGTCGCTGGATGTGCGTGATATCGATCGCGAGGTGTTCAGCAATCGGCGCAGTTGTCTGCTGCCGGACTGAGCCGGTGACATTCGCCTGGGGCTGAAATAGAGTGCCGGGCACATACTCAGGCAGAGGTCTTTATGCAGCTGGCGGCCCCGATTCCCATTCTGCGCAGCTTCGATGAAGCCAAGGCGCGGGCGTTTTACTGCGAGTTTCTGGGCTTTAGCGAGGATTGGGCGCATCGCTTCGAGGCGGGCTTGCCGCTTTATCTGCAAGTGTCCAGGGCGGGGTGCGTGCTGCATCTGTCCGAACACCACGGCGATTGCTGCCCAGGTGCGGCGCTGCGGATCAGCGTCGATGATCTGGATGCCCTGCACGCCGAGCTGGCGGCGCGGGTGTATGGCAATGCGCGGCCCGGTATCACCAACCAGCCCTGGGGGCGTGATATGACGGTGACCGATCCGTTTGGTAATCGGCTGATTTTTACTGATATTCGCGCGGCTTAACCGCGCGAATCAGGCTGCGCCAACCGGCTGGTCGGCGCTGCACTGGCTACTTCAGCCGCGGTAGTAGCGCTGCGGCACAAACGGGGTTTTGGCCACTTTCATCGCCACGCGCTTGCCGCGCACCATGGCCCATACCTCGGTATCCACGGCGATATGGCTGCTCTGCAGATAACCCATGGCCACCGGGGCAGCCAGGGTTGGGCCGAAGCCACCGCTGCAGACGGTACCGATCACCGTGCCGTCGGCATTAACAATTTCCGCGCCTTCACGTACCGGTACACGTTCCTGCGGCAGCAGGCCGACGCGCTTGCTGGCAACGCCTTGCTGTTGCTGGGCGAAGATCCTCTCGGCACCGGGGAAGCCGCCAGCACGTGCGCCATCGGCGCGGCGTGGCTTGGACATGGCCCACAGCAGGCTGGCCTCGATCGGTGTGGTGCTGCTGCTCATATCGTGGCCATACAGGCACAGACCGGCTTCCAGGCGCAGCGAGTCGCGGGCACCAAGGCCGATGGCGGCCACTTCCGGTTCGGCCAGCAGGCTGCGCGCCAGGGTTTCGGCGTGGGCGGCCGGCAGCGAGATTTCAAAGCCGTCTTCGCCGGTGTAGCCGGAGCGGCTGACGTAGCAGTCGACACCCAGCAGACGCACTGGGGCGAATTGCATAAAGGTCATCTTGGCTACTTCTGGGGCCAGGCGTGCGAGTACGTCGACGGCTTTTGGGCCTTGCAGGGCGAGCAGGGCGCGGTCGAAACAGGCTTCGATCTGGCACTGGCTGGAGATCTGCAGTTGCAGGTGCATCAAGTCCTTGTGCTTGCAGGCCGCGTTGACCACCAGAAACAGGGTGTCGTTACCCAGGTTGGCGACCATCAGGTCGTCGAGGATGCCGCCCTGGTCATCGGTGAACATGGCGTAACGCTGCATGCCCACGGGCAGGTCGATGATGTCCACTGGCACCAGGCGCTCCAGGGCCTGCGCCGCCTGCGGGCCGCGCAGAATGATCTGACCCATATGCGAGACGTCGAACAGGCCGGCGGCTTCGCGGGTGTGCAGGTGTTCCTTCATCACCCCGAGCGGGTACTGCACCGGCATGTCGTAGCCGGCGAACGGCACCATGCGCGCGCCCAGTTCGAGATGCAGGGCATGTAGCGGGGTTTTCGCCAGGGTTTCAGTGGTCATGCGGTTCTCCATAAATGTTGTGGGTGGGGTCTATATCGACCCCTCTCCCTAGCCCTCTCCCCAGAGGGGCGAGGGGATGGTTTCAGGGGTGTGGCGTAGGGCGGCGGCAATCTGCGAGCCCGCAATTGCGAATCAGCACTCGACAATATTTACGGCCAGGCCGCCGCGGGCGGTTTCCTTGTACTTGTTGTTCATGTCGGCACCGGTCTGGCGCATGGTGCGGATCACTTTATCCAGCGAAACGAAGTGTTGACCGTCACCGCGCAGGGCCATGCGTGCGGCGTTGATCGCCTTCACCGAGCCCATGGCGTTGCGCTCGATACACGGCACCTGAACCAGGCCGCCAATGGGGTCGCAGGTCAGTCCGAGGTTGTGCTCCATGCCGATCTCGGCGGCGTTTTCCACCTGATTGACGCTGCCGCCGAGCACTTCGCACAAGGCACCGGCAGCCATCGAACAGGCCACGCCGACCTCGCCCTGGCAGCCCACTTCGGCACCGGAGATCGAAGCGTTTTCTTTGTAGAGGATGCCGATGGCGGCGGCGGTGAGCAGAAAGCGCACCACGCCGTCGTCGTTGGAACTGGGGATAAAGCGGCTGTAGTAATGCAGCACCGCCGGCACGATACCGGCCGCGCCATTGGTGGGTGCAGTGACCACGCGACCGCCGCTGGCGTTTTCCTCATTCACCGCGAGGGCGTAGAGGTTGACCCAGTCGAGCACGCTCAGGGCATCGCGTAGGCTGGCTTCCGGGTGTTTGCACAGTTGGCGGTGCAGGTCGGCGGCGCGGCGTTTGACCTTGAGGCCGCCGGGCATGATGCCTTCGTTGCGACAACCGGCCTCGACGCAATCCTGCATCACCTGCCAGATATGCAGCAGGCGCGCGCGGGTTTCGGCTTCCGGACGCCAGGCGGCTTCGTTGGCCAGCATCACCTGGCTGATCGACAGCTTGTGCTCGGCGCAGTGGGCCAGCAGCTGTTTGCCGGTGGTAAAGGGGTATTGCAGCACGGTGCTGTCTTCGACGATGCGGTCGGCACCGGCGGCTTGTTCATCGACGACAAAACCGCCGCCGACTGAGTAGTACTCGCGCGAGCGGATCTGCAAGCCGGCGGCGTCAAAGGCGCGGAAGATCATGCCATTGGGGTGAAAGGGCAGCGGCTTGCGGATCATCGCCAGGTGCTGTTTTTCGACAAAACGGATGGGCTTTTCGCCGAGCAGATTGAGTTCACCGCTGCTGCGAATCGCCGCCAGGCGGGCGTCGACGGTATTGGTGTCGACGCTGTCCGGCTGTTCGCCTTCCAGGCCGAGCAGCACGGCTTTATCGCTGCCATGGCCCTTGCCGGTAGCGCCGAGGGAGCCGTACAGCTCGACTTTTACCGAGTCGGTGGCGGCCAGTAAGTCATCGCGGCGCAGGCCTTCGGCAAAGCGCAGGGCGGCCAGCATCGGGCCGACCGTGTGCGAGCTGGAAGGGCCGATGCCGATCTTGAATAGGTCAAAAACGCTTAGTGCCATGGTTAACTCCAGGGTGCGTCAGGCTTTCCCCGAGGGGAGAGGGGGCAAGAGCGGTGGCGCAGGCGTTATCTAGTTAGCGTAGACCGGGAAGCTGGCGCATAAGTCCGCAACCTGACCACGAACGCGTTCGATCACGGCCGGGTTTTCCAAGTCGTCGAGGATGTCGCAGATCCAGCCGGCCAGGGTGCGGCACTCGCTCTGCTTGAAACCGCGGGTGGTGACTGCCGGGGTGCCGATGCGGATGCCGGAGGTGACAAACGGCGACTGCGGGTCGTTCGGCACGGCGTTTTTGTTTACCGTGATATGCGCTGCGCCCAGGGCTGCGTCGGCGGCCTTGCCAGTGAGGCCCTGCTTGATCAGGCTGACCAGCATCAGGTGGTTGTCGGTGCCGCCGGAGACCACGTCATAGTCGCGCGCAACGAAGACCTCGGCCATTGTCCGGGCGTTGTTGATCACCTGCTGCTGGTAGGCCTTGAAGCCTGGCTCCAGCGCTTCCTTGAAGCACACGGCCTTGGCCGCAATCACATGCATCAGCGGGCCGCCCTGGCTGCCGGGGAAGACGGCGGAGTTGAGCTTCTTCTCGATCTCTTCATTGGCCTTGGCCAGGATCAAGCCGCCACGCGGGCCGCGCAGGGTTTTGTGGGTGGTGGTGGTCACCACATCGGCAAACGGCAGCGGATTCGGATACAGGCCGGCTGCCACCAGGCCAGCAACGTGGGCCATATCGACAAACAGCAGGGCCCCTACCTGGTCGGCGATGGCGCGGAAACGGGCGAAGTCCAGGGTGCGCGAATAGGCGCTGAAACCGGCGACGATCATCTTCGGTTTGTGCTCGACGGCCAGGCGCTCGACCTCGGCGTAATCGATCAGACCCTGTTCGTCGATGCCGTACTGCACGGCGTTGTACAGCTTGCCGGAGGACGACACCTTGGCACCGTGGGTCAGGCCGCTGCCCTGGGCCTGCATGACGCGCTGGCTGCAATAGTTTTCCGAGGCAATCAGCTCGATATGGTCTTCCTGGCGCTGCTCTTCGGCGTTGATCGCGGCGAGCAGGGCGTCATCGTAGCCTTGCAGTTGGTCGTGCTTGCTAAACATGGTGAGGCCCTCTGGTTTTTATATGAGGTGCAGCTAACCCGCCTCGGGTAGAGGTGAGTCGAAATTCTTGGGTAAACAAAACCGTAGGATGGGTCGGGCCGCGCAGGTTGAGCGCAGCGATACCCATCATTGCATCGCGTATGCCATTGATGGGTTACGCGGTGCGCGTAGATGGGTGTTAGCAATGCGAGAGGTGTCCCGCACCGCTAACCCATCCTACGGGTGTAGGTTGCAGCCTTAGGCTTCCTGATACGCCTCGATGGACGGGCAGGCGCAGATCAGGTTGCGGTCGCCGAACACGTTGTCCACGCGGCCGACCGGCGGCCAGTACTTGGCTTCGATCAGGCTGGCCACCGGGTACACGGCCTGCTCGCGGCTGTAAGCGTGGGTCCACTCGCCGACCAGTTCCAGGGCGGTGTGCGGGGCGTTTTTCAGCGGGTTGTCGTTGGCATCCAGCTGGCCAGCTTCCACCGCACGAATCTCGTTGCGGATGGCGATCATGGCGTCGCAGAAGCGGTCCAGTTCTTCTTTGGATTCGCTTTCAGTCGGCTCGATCATCAAGGTGCCAGCCACCGGGAAGGACATGGTCGGGGCGTGGAAGCCGAAGTCGATCAGGCGCTTGGCCACGTCATCAACGCTGATGCCGCTGCTGTCCTTGATCGGACGGATATCCAGAATGCACTCATGCGCTACCAGGCCGTTGCTGCCCGAATACAGCACGGGATAGTGCTCTTCCAGGCGGCGGGCGATGTAGTTGGCGTTGAGAATGGCCATCTGCGAAGCGCGCTTGAGGCCTTCACCGCCCATCATGCTGATATACATCCAGGTGATCGGCAGGATGCTGGCGCTGCCGAACGGCGCGGCGCTGACGGCACCTTCCTTACGGGCCATATGGCCATGGCCGGGCAGGAACGGAATCAGGTGCTCTTTCACGCCAATCGGGCCAACACCTGGGCCGCCACCGCCGTGGGGGATGCAGAAGGTCTTGTGCAGGTTCAGGTGCGACACGTCGCCGCCGAACTTGCCCGGGGCGCAGAGGCCGACCATGGCGTTCATGTTGGCGCCGTCGATATACACCTGACCGCCGTTGTCGTGGACGATCTGGGCGATCTCGCGGATGCCTTCCTCGAACACGCCGTGGGTCGACGGGTAGGTGATCATGATCGCGGCCAGACGCTCTTTATGCTCTTCGGCCTTGGCCTTGAGGTCGGCGATGTCGACGTTGCCGCTGCTGTCGCAGGCGGTCACCACCACGCGCATACCGGCCATGCTGGCGGTCGCCGGGTTGGTGCCGTGGGCCGATTGCGGGATCAGGCAGATATCGCGCTGATCATCGCCGCGACTCAGGTGATAAGCACGAATGGCCAAGAGACCGGCGTACTCGCCCTGGGAGCCGGCGTTCGGCTGCAGGGAGATGCCGTCGTAACCGGTGGCCGCGCAGAGCATGGCTTCCAGTTCGGTGGTCAGCTGGGTGTAACCCAGGCTCTGTTCGGCCGGAGCGAAGGGGTGCAGGTTGCCGAACTCGGCCCAGGTCACCGGGATCATTTCGCTGGCGGCGTTGAGCTTCATGGTGCAAGAGCCCAGCGGAATCATGCTGCGGTCCAGCGCCAGGTCCTTGTCGGCCAGTTTGCGCAGATAGCGCATCAGCTCGGTTTCCGAGTGGTAGCGATTGAACACTGGGTGAGTGAGGATTTCGCTTTCGCGCAGCAGGCCTTTTGGCAGCTGGGCGATTACGCCGGCCGCCAGCTCGGCGAATGCCGGAACGGCCTTGCCTTCGGCAAATACCGCGAGCAGCGCTTCGACTGCGGCCTGGTCGCTGGTTTCGTCCAGGGACAGACCCAGACGCTCGCCGTCGACTTCACGCAGGTTGATCCCGGCCTTGCGCGCAGCAGCGTGCAGGGCAGCGGTTTTGCCGCCGGTGGCCAGGGTCAGGGTGTCGAAGAAGAATTCCTGCTCAACGCTGTAACCCAGGGCGCGCAGGCCCTTGGCCAGAATGGCGGTGAACTGGTGCACGCGCTGGGCGATCTGCGTCAGGCCTTTCGGGCCGTGGTACACGGCGTACATGCTGGCGATGTTGGCCAGCAGCACCTGAGCGGTACAGATGTTACTGGTGGCCTTCTCGCGGCGGATATGTTGCTCGCGGGTCTGCATGGCCAGGCGCAGGGCCGGCTTGCCGAAACGGTCGATCGACATGCCGACCAGACGGCCTGGCATATCGCGCTTGAACGCATCGCGGGTGGCGAAGTAGGCGGCGTGCGGGCCACCGAAACCCAGCGGCACACCAAAACGCTGGGCGCTGCCCAGGGCCACGTCGGCACCGAACTCGCCCGGCGGAGTGAGCAGGGTCAGGGCCAGCAGGTCAGCGGCGACGGCGACCAGGGCATTGGCGGCGTGGAAGCGCTCGACCAGTTCGCGGTAGTCGAAAATGTCGCCATTGCTCGCCGGGTACTGCAGCAGCGCGCCGAAGTAGGCGCTGGCATCGGTAATCGCGGTTTCGTCGCCGATCACCACTTCAATGCCCAGCGGCTCGGCGCGGGTGCGCAGCACGTCGAGGGTCTGCGGGTGGCAATGCTGGGAGGCGAAGAAGGCGTTGCTGGCCTTGTTCTTCGACAGACGCTTGCAGAAGGTCATGGCCTCAGCAGCGGCGGTGGCTTCATCGAGCAGGGAGGCGTTGGCGATCTGCATACCGGTAAGGTCGCTGATCAGGGTCTGGAAGTTCAGCAAGGATTCCAGGCGGCCTTGGGAAATCTCTGGCTGGTACGGGGTGTAGGCGGTGTACCAGGCCGGGTTTTCCAGCAGGTTGCGCAGGATCGGGCTTGGCGTGTGGGTGCCGTAGTAGCCCTGGCCGATAAAGGTCTTGAGCTGCTGGTTCTTGCCGGCGATGGTCTTGATCTTGGCCAGCGCGTCGGCTTCCGACAGGCCCGGCTGGGCACCCAGCACGCTGGTGCCCTTGATGCTCTCGGGGATGACGTTATCGGTCAGCGCGTCGATGCTGGCGTAGCCGAGCAGTTCGAGCATGGCAGCGGTATCGGCGTCACGTGGGCCGATATGGCGGGCGATAAATTCGTTCTGGGTGGTCAGCTTGGTCATCACAATCTCTCAGGCGTCAGCATTGGCGTTGAGCAGGCGCTCGTAGGCGGCCTGGTCGAGCAGGTCGGCTACCGCGCTGGCATTGGCCGGACGGAAACGGAAGAACCAACCCTTGCCCAGGGGATCTTCGTTGACCAGCTCAGGGCTGGATTCTAGCTCGCCATTGACCTCGACCACCTCACCGTCCAGCGGCATGGCGATATTGCTTGCAGCTTTTACCGATTCCAGCACGGCCACTTCGTCACCCTCGGCGTAGCTCTGGGCTTCCGGCAGCTGAACGAATACCACGTCACCCAGGGCTTCCTGGGCATAGGCGGTGATGCCCACGGTAACCAGACCATCGGCATCCTGACGCAGCCATTCGTGCTCAACGGTAAAACGCAATTCGCTCATGTGAACTCCTCAAGGGTGGTGACTCGCCCTTTCTGCTGGGGGCGATGTGCTGGACGCGCGTGCTGGGCACGAGCGGAAGGTGCAAAGACCATAGCAAGGTAGGTGCCATTATGTTTTTTATCAATAAAAACAACAGCTTAAGATATTTTAAGATAATCGCTTTGATAGCCTGTGTAGTGATTTCGATACATGTGTGGCCGGTTTATCCATAAATAGCCCGGCAAAGGCACTGGCGTCGCGGCCTGAACGCTTTGTGTCGCTTTCATTACGATGTATTTAAATCGATACAGTCGCTGGCCAGGCCCCGCAATTGGCCTCACCGCTGGTGCTGCCACTCGACCTACGCTGCTGCGCCGGTAGCCGCTAATACCGCCAGGGAGCTATTCGCACCATTCACCCACCCTATAAAGCGCCATTGAAATGGTCCATGGGGCACTCGGATAGTGGCTTTTTAGGGGTGTTTTCACTCTTTCGGCTGACAGGGCAAATACCTCTTTCGGGCGCTTATCCACCGGCGGGGGGCTGGGTAGCTTGTGGGCCTCAACACGAAAACGCTTTCCAGGAGAGCCGCATGAGAACAAAAACAAGACATGCAATCTTCCAGCCCTGCGCCTTGGCCTCCGCCATTGCTCTGGGCTGCGTCGCGCCTGTCCAGGCTGTCACTTTCAATATCGGTGAGATCGAAGCGCAGTTCGATTCTCAGCTGTCCGTGGGGGCCAGTTGGTCGGTGCGCGGGGCTGATCCGGCCTTTGTCGGCACCCGCAATGGTGGCGATGCATCATCGCAAACCAACGACGATGGTCGTTTGAATTTCAAGAGGGGTGAAACCTTCTCGAAGATCTTCAAGGGTATTCATGATCTGGAATTGAAGTACCGCGACACCGGCGTCTTTGTGCGCGGCAAGTACTGGTACGACTTCGAAACCAAGGACGAGAGCCGCCTGCTCTATGACATCGATGACCACAAACGCCAGGACGCCGCGCAGGCCTCCGGCGCGCAGATTCTCGATGCCTTCGTCTACCACAACTACACCCTTGGCGATAAGCCGGGCAGTGTGCGGGCCGGTAAGCAGGTGGTCAGCTGGGGCGAAAGCACCTTTATCGGCAACTCGATCAACTCGATCAACCCGGTCGACGCCGCCGCCTTCCGCCGCCCTGGTGCCGAAGTCAAGGAAGGCCTGATTCCGGTCAATATGCTCTATGTTTCCCAGAGTCTCACCGACAACGTCAGCATGGAGGCCTTCTATCAGCTGGAGTGGGATCAGACAGTAATCGACAACTGCGGCACCTTCTTCGCCCCCAGTGACACCGCCGCCGATGGCTGCAATGACCGCCTGGTAGTGGCCGGTGCTGATGTGGCCCCGGGGCTGTCGAACAATACCGGCGCGCCGGGCAACCCCATCTACATCCCCCGGGCCAGTGACCGCGATGCCCGCAACAGTGGTCAGTTCGGGGTGGCGCTGCGCTGGTTTGCCGAGGAGCTGAATAACACCGAGTTCGGCCTTTACGCCATGAACTACCACAGCCGCTCGCCCAGTGGCAGTTTTCAGATCACCCAGAACGGTAGCCCGACCACGGCCCGTTACTTCCTTGAATACCCCGAGGACATTCGTCTCTACGGCCTGAGCATGCAGACCACCCTGGGGGCGACTTCGGTGGCGGGCGAAGTCAGCTACCGGCCCAATATGCCGATGGGCATCAACTCCACCGATCTGACCCTGGGCGCTCTGGGGGTGGGTCTGTCGCCGGTGTTTACCAGTGGTCACGCGGATCCGGTTCTGGGCGGTGATATCCAGGGCTATGTGCGCAAGCCGTTTACCCAGGCTCAGGTCACGGCCACCCACTTCTTCGACCGGGTGCTCGGTGCGAGCCGCCTGACCCTGGTGGGGGAGGTGGGTTACAACCATATCAGCGGCATCAGCAATGACGTCGACGAGTTGCGCTTCGGTCGCGATCCGGTCTTTGGCCTCGGTGAGATCGCCAATAACGCGGTATGCCAGGCCGCTTTCAACGCCGCCAACCCCGACCAGTGCAATAACGATGGCTTCTTTACCAGCAGCTCCTGGGGTTATCGCGTGCGTGCCATCGCCGACTACAGCAACGTGTTCGCCGGCATCAACCTGTCGCCGAATATTGCCTGGTCCCACGATGTGGATGGCTACGGGCCGAACTTCAACGAAGGCAGCAAGGCCATCAGCGTTGGTCTGAATGCCGATTACCAGAACACCTACACCGCCAGTTTGAGCTATACAGATTTCTTCGGTGGCGATTACAACACCAACACCGACCGTGATTTCGTCGCCCTGAGTTTTGGCGTGAACTTCTGATCAACCCTGCGCAAAGGATCCGTAAAGAATGAAAAGTACAAGAATCCTGCAAACCGGAGCGCTGGCACTGAGCCTGTTGGCCTGCAGCGTGATGGCCGCCGTTACTCCGGAGGAGGCGGCGAAACTGGGTACCAGCCTGACCCCGCTGGGTGCGGAAATGGCCGGTAACGCCGACGGCAGCATCCCGGCCTGGACTGGCGGTCTGCCGACCAATGCCGGCGCGGTGGATGGCAAGGGCTTCCTCGCCGATCCGTTTGCCAGCGAGCAGCCGCTGTTCACCATCACCGCAGCCAATGCCGCGCAGTACCAGGACAAACTGTCCGCCGGCCAGATGGCGATGCTCAAGCGTTACCCCGACAGCTACAAGATCCCGGTCTATCCGACCCACCGCAGTGCTGCGGCACCCGATGCCATCTATGCCGCGGCCAAGCAGAGCGCGCTGAATACCAGCGCCATCGATGGCGGCAACGGCCTGCAGAACTTCAGTGACAGCCGCTACTACGCCTTCCCGATTCCCAAGAGCGGCGTTGAGGTGGCGTGGAACCACATCACCCGCTATCGCGGTGGCAACGTGCGGCGCTGGATCACCCAGGCGACGCCGCAGACCAATGGCTCCTACAGCCTGGTCAAGTTCGAGGACGAAATCGCCTTTCCTTCGGATATGCCTGATGTCGACCCGGCCAAGGCGGCCAACGTGCTGCTCTACTTCAAACAGCGGGTTACCGCGCCGTCGCGTCTGGCCGGTAACGTGCTGCTGGTCCACGAGACCATCGACCAGGTCAAGGAGCCGCGTTTGGCGTGGATCTACAACGCCGGTCAGCGCCGTGTGCGCCGTGCCCCGCAGGTGGCCTACGACGGGCCGGGTACCGCCGCCGATGGCATGCGTACCGCCGACAACTTCGACCTGTTCTCCGGTGCGCCAGATCGTTACGACTGGAAACTGGTAGGCAAGAAGGAGATGTATATCCCTTACAACAGCTACAAGCTGGACTCGCCTGCGCTCAAGTACGACGACGTGGTCAAGGCTGGGCATATCAACCAGGACCTGACCCGCTACGAGCTGCACCGGGTGTGGGAAGTGGAGGCCACGCTGAAGTCCGGCGAGCGGCATATCTATGCCAAACGCCATATGTACTTCGACGAGGACAGCTGGCAGCTTGCTCTGGTCGACCACTACGACGGCCGCGGCCAGCTGTGGCGGGTCGCCGAGGGGCATGCGCAGAGCTACTACCACCACAAGATGACCGGTTACACCATGGAAGCCCTGTACGACGTGATCGCCGGTCGCTACCTGGCCCTGGGCATGAAAAACGAGGAGAAGTCCGCCTACAGCTTCGGCTTCCAGGCCAGCGGTGCCGACTACACGCCGGCCGCCCTGCGCAGCGCCGGGGTGCGTTAAAACGCCAAGCATGAACTTGTGATTGTGACTCCATGATTGGGCGGCCTGCGGGCCGCCTTTTTTATCGCCGCGTATCAGCGAGGCAAATACAACTACTGCGGTGGCCGTTATGGGTCTAGCCTCAAGGCTCCCAGCCTGAGCAGTAGCCGCCGATCCTATGACCGCCTACGCGCCATCCCCGCTTATTGCTGCGCCGCCCAATGTTCAGGGCCGGCTGCTGCGCCAACCACCCGGGCATATCCCGCGCGAGGCGCTGTTGCAGCGGCTGCTGGCCTACGACTGCCGGCTGCGCCTGCTGATCGCCCCGGCCGGTTTCGGCAAGAGCGTGCTGCTGGCCGATTGCGCCCGCCAATGCCCGCCGAACCATGAACTGCTCTGGCTCAATTGTGCGGTGCCGGGCCTCGACCCCGGGCAACTCCGCCAACTGCTGTGCCAGGCCCTGGGCTATGCCGCGGACCTGAGCAGCACCGAACTGCTGGCGGCCCTGGCCCAGGAACCGCGACGTCTGTGGCTGGTGCTCAACGACTACCCGGTAGCGCCAGCGGACGAACTGGATGCCTACCTCAATCACCTGCTCAACGCCGCTGCGGCAGGCATCTGCTGGTGGCTGGGCAGCCGGCGGCGGCCGGCGTGCAACCTGCCGCGTCTGCTGCTGGAAGGCGAACTGCTCGAACTGGGGCCCAGCGATCTGCTGTTCAGCGCCGCCGAGGTTTCCGCCTGGCTGGGGCAGTTGCAGCCGCAACGCAGTGCCTGGGCCGAGGCCTTGCACGGAGCGACCCAGGGCTGGCCGGCGGCTTTGCGCCTGCGCATTCTGGCGGCCCAGGGCGAGCCGGATACCCTGGCTGCGCCGCTGGATGAGCAACACGGCGAACTGCTGCGCGATTACCTGACGCGCGAAGTGCTGCAGGAACTGCCCCACGAGCTGCTGCAGACCCTGCAGCAGCTGGCGCAGTTACCGCGCTTCAATTACGACCTGTGCGAACACCTGTTCGGGGTCGGCGAGGGCGGCGAATGGATGCGTCAGCTGGCCGAACGCGGAGCCTTTATCCACGAGCTGGAACAGCACAAGGGCTGGTTCGCCCTGTTCGCCCCGGTGGCGACGCTGCTGCGTCGACCTACCCGGGCGCTGCCGTGCAACAGCCTGCACCTGCATGCCAGCCAGTGGTTCGCCGCCCAGGGCGATATTCGCGCGGCGGTGGAGCATGCGCTGCTCGGTGGGCAGCCGGAGGTGGCCGGCAGCTTTCTCGAACGTTTTACCGAAGAGCAACTGCTGCAGGGCCAGGATCTGGCGCTGATTCTTGGCTGGCGCGCCGAGCTGCCGGATAGCTTGCTGCTGAGCACACCGCGGCTGATTCTGCTGAATGCCTGGGTGCTGCTGCTGGTCGGCCGGCTGGATGAGGCGCTGACCTGCGTCGATCAGCTGGCGCGCTTTCAGCCGCGCGGCGATGGCCCGCGCACCCGCGAACTGTTCGCCCAGTGGCAGGCGATTCAGGGCATTGCCGCCTACGGCCGCGGCTGCGCGATAGACAGCCGCGAACAGCTGCTGGAGGCACTGCCGAACCTGCCGCCAAGCGCCTGGGCGCAGGCCTTGCTGTGCCGCTCGATATTGACCCAGGTGGCGATCGGCGAGGGCGATCTGGAACTGGCCCAGCAGCTTAGCTACACGGCGCTCCGGCAGGCGCGGGCGTGCGGCAGCCTGGTGTTTGAAGCCCTGCTGGAGCTCGATCACGCTCTACTGCTGGAGGCTCGCGGCGAGTTTGCCCGGGCCGAGGCCCTGCTCCAGCGTGTGCTGGCTTCCAGCGATCTCGCCGTTCTGCGCGAGACTCCGGTGCTGGGGCGCGCACAGCTGCGCCTGGGCCGCTTGAGCCTGCGCCAGGGCCGCCGCGAGGAGGCCGCGCAGCTGCTCCAGGCCGGCCTCGACGATGCCTTGCGCTGCGGCGATCCGGGGGCCTTTCATGGTTATCTGGGCCTGGCCGATCTGGCCGCCGGCGAGGGCGATGTGGCCACGGCCTTCGCCCTGTTGGCGCAGGCCGAACGGCTGATGCAGCGGCAGCGGGTCAGCGAAACCCTCTACCGTGGCATCCTGTTGCTGGCCAGCGGTCGCTTGTGGCTGCATCAGGGGCACCGCCAGCGCGCCCGCGAAGCGGCCACACGGGTGCTTGGCTACGCCCGGCGGGTCAAGGCCATGCTGCCGCCGCCGAACTTCCCCGAGATGATTCCGCGGTTTAAATTGCTGCTGCTGCGACTCGACCAGGAGCAGGGCACGGATGTACGCGCGCCGCTGCAGGCGCTGCTCGAACAGACCTTGGCGCAGGGCCGTCAGGCCCTGGCCTGCGAACTCTGGCAGGACTATGCCGAGGCCTGTGCGCAGTGGGATGACGAGGCCGTCGCCAAGCAGGCGCGCCAGGCCGCCCAGGCCCTGCGTCTGCGCCTGGACTACCAGTGCCTGTGGTTTGCCGTGGTCGATCCCGAAAACGGCGCTCAGCCAACCGCTACGCCCGGCAGTGCGGCTATGCAGCTGAGCTGCCGCGAGCTGGCGGTGCTTGGCCTGATCGCCCAGGGCTTGTCCAACCAGGAAGTCGCCGAACAGCTGTTTATCTCCCTGCATACGGTCAAGACCCACGCCCGGCGCATCAACGGCAAGCTCGGCGTGGCACGCCGCACCCAGGCGGTGGCCAAGGCCAAGGCGTTGGGGTTTCTGTAGGTTATGCCCCCATTACGTGTCGCGAGGCGATAAATTGTAGGTTGGTGTTGAGCCCAACAGGTGTAGAGCCAGTTCGATGCGATGCCGTCGTAGGGTGCGCTGTGCGCACCGAAAGAACGCGGCCTGGGTTGGTGCGCATGGATCGCCCTAGCGCCAGTTCAATGCAGCGCCGCTGTGCTCTGCAGCAAACGCAGGCGCTGGCTGAGTTGCAGGCGCTGGGCCGGGTCGTCGCAGAGCATGATGGCGTGCTGCAGGTCGAAGCGCTCGCCTTGCGGGCATTCAAGCAACTGATAGAGCTCGGCGCGGGCCAGGTGGTCGTGCAGGTTGGGCGTACCCAGCTGCAGTACCCGCTCGGCGTCTTTCAGTGCGGCCAGGTAGTCGCCGGCCTCCTGATGCAAGTGCCGCAGGTTGCGCGACAGGCGCTGCAGCATGGTTCGGCCATCGCAGGCCAGCAGGTGGCTGGCGTTGAGTTCGACGGCGGGGCCCAGATGGTTGAGCAGTAGCTCGCGGCATTCGCGGGTATACAGGCGGCGACCGCTGCACGGGTCGAGCAGGTGGTCGGCCCCGGGCACGCGCAGCAGAAAGTGCCCGGGAAAGTTCACCCCCTGCAAGGCAATTTCCAGTCGCCTGGCCAGCTCCAGGGCCAGCAGCGCCAGGCTCAGTGGTTGGCCGCGGCGGCGACGCAATACCTGATCCAGTAGCGCCGCCCGGGGGCGCATGGGCTGCTCGTCTTCCGAGTGAAAATCCAGCTGGCTGAGACGCCGCAGCAGCGCCTGGCCCAGCTCGGGCCCAGGGCCTGCGGGCAGACCCTGGCGGACCTGATGCTGCAGGCTGTCGAGCTCGCGCAGCACCTCGGCCGGTTGCAGGCTCGGCTGGTGTTCGACGGCTATCCACAGCGCCGCCTCGAAGGTGGCGGCAGGTTGTCTGTCCAGGCAGGCAAGGCAGGCGGCGCGTGGATTCATGGCAGTCCCCCGGGCCGGTCGTGGCGAAATGCCAACAGCCCCGGCTTCTGGCTTTGTAGCCAAGAGCCGGGCTCGCGTCCAGTGTTGCGTTGGCGCATGCCGAGCTGACCACCGGAAATGTGCATGGCCAACCGCTGCCTATACTGAGAAGCAAATCAGTACGGGAGCCACTGCATGTTCGCCATGATGGAAACCACCCGGCTGGAGTCGCTGCACTTCGCCCAGGACCCGCAAACCGGGCTCAAGGCCATTATTGCCATTCACAACAGCCGTCTTGGGCCTGCTTTGGGTGGCTGCCGCTACCTGAGCTACATCGACGAGCAGAGCGCCATCGAGGATGTTCTGCGCCTGGCCAAGGGCATGAGCTACAAGGCGGCGCTGGCCGGTGTGGCCCATGGCGGCGGTAAAGCGGTGATCATTCGCCCGGCCCATGTGGAAAACCGTGGCGCACTGTTCGAGGCCTTCGGGCGCTTTATCGAAACCCTGAACGGCCACTACATCACCGCCATGGACAGCGGCACCTCCAGCGCCGATATGGACTGCATCGCCCAGCATACCCAACATGTCACCAGCACCACGGCGGAGGGCGATCCCTCGCCGCATACCGCCATGGGCGTGTTCGCCGGGATTCGCGCCACGGCCATGGCGCGCCTGGGCGGCGACAACCTGGAAGGGCTGCGCGTGGCCATTCAGGGCCTGGGCAATGTCGGCTATGCCCTGGCCGAGCAGCTGCATGCCGCCGGTGCCGAGCTGCTGGTCAGCGATCTGGATATGGGCCGGGTGCAACTGGCGGTGGAGCAACTGGGTGCCCACCCGGTGGCCAGTGAGGCCTTGCTCACCACCCCCTGCGACATTCTCGCGCCCTGTGGTCTGGGCGGCGTGTTGAATCGCGAAACGGCTGGCCATCTGCGTTGCTCAGCGGTGGCCGGGGCGGCCAACAATCAGCTGGCCAGTAGCGACGTGGCCGACACCCTGCAGGCGCGGGGGATTCTCTATGCGCCGGATTATGTGATCAACGCCGGCGGGCTGATCTATGTCGCCCTGCGCCATCGCGGCGAAAGTCTGCTGGCCATAACCAACCACCTGAGCCAGATCAGCCTGCGCCTGACCGAAATCTACGCCCATGCCCAGGCCGATAAGCGGCCGCCTTCGCGGGTGGCCGATGACCTGGCCGAGCGCCTGCTCTACGGGCATTGAGCAGTGCCGCACTGATACGGCTGCGGACCATAAGCCTGCAGCTCGGCAGACATCCATAAGATGTCGAGGAGTACAGCAATGCCTGACAGTCTGAAACTGCCCTATACCCGCATTCTCGATCCCCAAGGCTGCCTGCTTGACGGGCTGCCGGCCTGGGCCGACGACTCCGCGCTGCTGGTGCGCCTGTACCGGCAGATGGTCCTGACCCGCCTGTTTGATCAAAAGGCCGTGGCCCTGCAGCGCACCGGGCGCATCGGCACCTATGCGCCGACCCTGGGCCAGGAGGCCATAGGCGTGGCCATCGGTGCGCTGATGCAGGCCGAGGACGTGCTGGTGCCCTATTACCGCGACACCGCGGTGCAGCTGATGCGCGGGGTGAAGATGGAGGAAATCCTCCTCTACTGGGGTGGCGACGAGCGCGGCAGCGCCTATGCCGACCCGGCGGCGGCCCAGGACTTCCCACTCTGCGTGCCCATCGCCACCCAGGCCCTGCATGCCTGCGGGGTGGCCAGCGCGTTCAAGATCCGCGGCGAACACCGGGTGGCGGTGACCACCTGCGGCGATGGCGCGACCAGCAAGGGCGATTTTCTCGAAGCGCTGAACGTCGCCGGGGCCTGGCAGCTGCCGGTGGTATTTGTGGTCAACAACAACCAGTGGGCCATCTCGGTGCCGCGGAGCATTCAGTGCGGCGCGCCGACCCTGGCGCAGAAAGCCCTGGGGGCCGGCTTCCCCGGCGAGCAGGTGGACGGTAACGATGTGCTGGCGCTCTACGCGCGGATGCAGGCGGCCCTGGAGCGCGCCCGCCACGGCAAGGGCCCGGTGCTGCTGGAGTGCCTGAGCTATCGCCTGGGCGATCACACCACGGCCGACGATGCCACCCGCTACCGCAGCAGTGAGGAGGTCAAGCAGGCCTGGCAGGAAGAGCCGATCAAGCGGCTGCAGCGCTTTATGGTGGCGCAGAAGTTGTGGGACGAGGGCCGCGAGCAGACGTTGATCGGCGAATGCCAGGCTCTGGTGCAGCAAGCGGTGGAGGCCTTCGAGGCGGTTGGCGAACCACCCGCCGAGGCGGCGCTGAAGTATGTCTACGAGCAGTGGCCGGCCGCCCTGGCCGAGCAGCGTGAGATGTTTCTGGAGCGGGCGGCGCGGCGCAGGGTGGCCGCAGAACGGGGAGGGGACGACCATGTCCAGTGACAAAGTCAGCCTGCTTGAGGCCGTCAATCTGGCCTTGCACCGGGCCATGTATGAAGACGAAAACGTGGTCGCGCTGGGCGAGGACATCGGCGTCAACGGCGGTGTGTTTCGCGCTACTGCCGGGCTGCGTGAGGCCTTCGGGATCAAGCGGGTGATCGACACGCCGCTGGCGGAAACCATGATCGCCGGCCTGGCGGTGGGCATGGCCGCCCAGGGCCTGAAACCGGTGATGGAAATCCAGTTTATGGGCTTTATCTACCCGGCGCTGGATCAGATGGTGTCCCATGCCAGCCGCATGCGTAACCGCACCCGCGGGCGCTTGAGTTGCCCCATGGTGTTGCGCACGCCGATGGGGGCCGGCATCCGCGCGCCCGAGCATCACAGCGAAAGCACCGAGGCGCTGTTCGCCCATATCCCCGGCCTGCGCGTGGTCATCCCCTCATCGCCGGCGCGGGCCTATGGCCTGCTGCTGGCGGCCATCGACGACCCCGATCCGGTGATCTTTCTTGAACCGACCCGGCTCTATCGGATGAATCCCCAGGAACTGCATGACGACGGCAAGCGCCTGCCTCTGGACAGCTGCTTTACCCTGCGCGAGGGCAGTGACCTGAGCCTGATCAGCTGGGGCGCGAGCATCCACGAATGCCAGCAGGCCGTCGAGCTGCTGGCCGAGCGCGGGATTTCCGTGGAGCTAATCGATGTGGCTTGTATCAAGCCGCTGGATCTCGACACCCTGGAGGCCTCGGTGCGCAAGACCGGGCGCTGCGTGATCGTGCACGAAGCGCCGAAAAGCTGCGGGGTTGGCGCGGAGATCGCCGCCAGCCTCTACGAGCGTGCCTTGCTCGATCTGCAGGCACCGATCCAGCGGGTGACCGCACCGGATATTCCGCCGCCGCTGTACCGCCTGGAAGGGCTGTATATCCCCGGGATCGACGACATAGTCGCGGCCTGCGAGGCGGTGCTGAATTACGCCTGAGCCCCGAGGGCAATGGTGCGCACGGCGCACCCTACGAGCCGGTCGCTGATCATGTAGGAGCGGGGGGGACGCCTAGTTCCATGCCCGCGAACGATGCGGACAACTCCGCTCCCACCAAGAGCAATGGAACCGGGAGAGACCATGAAATATTTCAAACTGCCCGACCTGGGCGAAGGCCTGCAGGAAGCCGAGATCGTCGAGTGGCACGTCAAGGCCGGCGATACGGTCAAGGCCGATCAGCTGCTGGTCTCGGTGGAAACCGCCAAGGCCATTGTCGATATTCCCGCGCCCTACGACGGGGTGGTGGTGAAAACCTTCGGGGCCGAGGGCGATATCCTGCATGTCGGCGAGCCGCTGCTGGCCTACGAAGGCGAGGCCGATGCCGGCACCGTGGTCGGCCGCCTCGAAGGGGGCGGTGCAGCCCAGGCCGACAGCTTCTTCGTCGGGGCCGCGCCGTCCACCCGCGAACACCTGGCTCCGCGGGCAACGCCTGCGGTGCGCCAGCTGGCGCGGCAACTGGGAGTGGAGCTGGGCCGTCTGGCGGGCAGCGGCACGGATGGCTTGATCACCCGCGCCGATGTCGAGGCCGCGACCCAAACGGCGCGAGACAGGTTCGGTGGCGAGAAGCTGCGCGGGGTGCGGCGCAGCATGGCGATCAATATGGCCCGTGCCCACGCCGAAGTGGTGCCGGTGGTGATAGTCGGCGATGCCGACCTGCACCTCTGGGCCGAGGCCCGCGATCCGCTGGTGCGTCTGGCCCAGGCGATTGCCGCGGCCTGTCGCGCCGAGCCACTGCTCAATAGCTGGTTCGATGGCAAGAACCTGTCGCTCAAACAGCACGAACAACTTGACTTGGGCATCGCCGTGGACAGCCCCGACGGCCTGTTCGTACCGGTACTGCGCAATGTCGGCGCACGCAACGCCGAAGACCTGAAAGCCGGTGCCGCGCGCCTGCGCGCCGACGTCAAGGCGCGCTCCATCCCGCCCCAGGAAATGATGGGTGCGACCCTGACCCTGTCCAACTTCGGCACCCTGTTCGGCCGCTACGCCAACCCCATCGTGATGCCGCCGCAGGTGGCGATCATCGGAGCTGGCGGCATCCGCGACGAGCCGGTGGCAGTCAAGGGCAAGGTCGAGGTCCACCCGATCCTGCCGCTGTCGCTGACTTTCGACCACCGCGCGGTTACCGGCGGCGAGGCCGCGCGTTTTCTCAAGGCATTGGTGCAGGCGCTGGAGCAGCGAGAGGGGTAATAAGTCCCGTAGGCGTGGTGTAGCTGCGTAGGGTGGGTGGCGCTTTATCCACCCACCACATCGTGATGGTGGATGAGAAAGGCGTCATCCACCCTACAAGGCTGAAAAACATCGCGGGCATGGGGTAGGCACCCTCACCGCTCCTACGGGGATCGCGGTTATTCAGGCGCTACGCTGTCCGGTAGCCCGGATAAAGCGCGGTACGCGCTGCAATCCGGGGGCGGAGCGGTGCTGCTCGGGTAGCTGGGGGCTACTCGGTCTGAGGCTCGCCCAGTTCGCTCAGGGCATCCGGCTGGTTCTTGAAGGCCTTGGCGAAGATCTCGCGGTTTTTCGCCATAAAGATCCCCAGCTCCTCACCCTGCTGCTCGTTTAGCGAAGGCACGGCCTTCTGCAGCACATCGGTCAACAGCTCGGCCAGCTCGAGCATTTTGTCATGGCGGTCGGCTTCGGCTTTATCCATAAACAAACGCTCCAAATCTCGGCTGCTGCGGTACACCACTTCGACGGCCATTCATCACCTCTACGCCTTCACGCTGATGGGTTACGGGGAGTTAACTGTTTATCTGTACAGTGGTTGCGAGCATAAAGAACTTGCCTGCATTTGGCCAGCAGCAATTGCCATGCCGGCTAATACCATAGCCGATTCTTAATGGTGCAACAGCCAGCCGCCATGCTGGCGCGGCGGTTGCAGGTGCTTTTTTGTCTGGCGCGAGCTTCTTCTACTGGCACTGTTAGATGAGGCCGCGCGGAGCTGTCGTCATTTTCGATCCTCTAGGAGATTTTATGGGTAAGCCAAATCGGGCCGATCTGGTGCGCGAGCGCATGCATGGACTGGCGGAATCGCTGGGCAATCTGTTGATGGAGGCGTTTCATTACCTGGCGCTGTTCGCCATCGGTGCAGTTACCGCCTGGGCGGCGGTCATGGCTTTTCTCGGCATGCTGGAGAAGGGCCACATCACCGTCGACGACATCCTGCTGCTGTTTATCTACCTGGAATTGGCGGCGATGGTGGGGATCTATTTCAAGACCAACCACATGCCGATCCGCTTCATGATCTATGTGGCGATCACCGCGCTGACCCGCCTGATGATTTCCGACATCTCGCACAACCACAAACCCGACATGGGCGTGGTGATGGTGTCCGGGGCGATTCTGCTGCTGGCGCTGGCGATTTTTGTGGTGCGTTACGCCTCCTCGCGCTATCCCTCGGTGCAGGCCGATGGGCCACGGCGCAAACGCAATTCGGCCGATGATGCGGCCGAGAAAGACGATACGCAGAGTGATGATTGACGGCTGGTCAGTCACTTAGCGGCGCAAACAGCGCCTGCAGGTCTTCTTCGCCAAGTTGCCACTGGGCCTGGCTACCGCCTTCCAGCAGGCCGCGGGCCAGGCTGGCTTTGCTCTGCTGCAGTTGCTGAATCTTTTCCTCGACGCTGCCGCGGGCGATCAGTTTGTAGACGAACACCGGCTTGTCCTGGCCGATGCGGTAGGCGCGGTCGCTGGCCTGGGCTTCGGCGGCCGGGTTCCACCAGGGGTCGAAGTGGATCACGGTATCGGCGGCGGTAAGGTTCAGGCCCGCGCCGCCGGCCTTGAGGCTGATCAGGAAGATCGGCAGTTCGCCGGCCTGGAACTGCTGCACCGGGGTACGCCGGTCCTGGGTGCTGCCGGTGAGCTTGGCGTAGGGGATATGCCGCGCCTGCAGTTCGTTTTCGATCAGCGTCAGCATCGAGGTGAACTGGGAAAACAGCAGCACCCGGCGGCCTTCGGCGAACAGTTCTTCGAGCATTTCCAGCAGCTCGCTCAGCTTGCCCGAGTCGTGGCTGCCCAGTGCCGCGTCGCCGTCCTCGCCGAGTAGGCGCAGGTCGCAGCAGGCCTGGCGCAGGCGCAGCAGGGCTTCCAGAATCACGATCTGGCTACGGGCCAGACCCTGGCGGGCGATCTCGGCGCGGACCTTTTTGTCCATGGCCAGGCGCAGGGTTTCATAGCGGTCGCGCTGCACCGCGGTCAGTTCGACCCAGTGGGTGATCTCGGTCTTGGGCGGCAGCTCGCGGGCCACCTGCTCCTTGCTACGGCGCAGGACGAAGGGTTTGATCCGCCCGGACAGATGCGCCAGGCGCTGGGTGTTGCCCTGTTTCTCGATAGGCGTGCGGTAGTCGCGCACGAAGCTCTTGCTGTCGCCCAGCCAGCCGGGCATGAGGAAGTTGAACAGCGACCACAGCTCGCCCAGATGATTTTCCAGCGGTGTGCCGGTCAGGCACAGGCGCTGCCCGGCCTGTATCTGCGCGGCGGCCAGGGCGGCCTTGCTGCGCGGGTTCTTGATGTTCTGCGCCTCGTCGAGAATCAGCAGGCGGTAGCTGTACGCGTTCAGCGCCTTGAGGTCGCGGGGCAGCAGGGCGTAGGTGGTGAGAATGATGTCGTGCTCGCCGATCTGCTTGAACAGCCCCCGGCGCTTGGGCCCGTGCAGGGCCAGCACCCTGAGCTGCGGGGTGAAGCGCGCGGCTTCGTCCTGCCAGTTGGGGATCAGGCTGGTGGGCATGACGATCAGCGCCGGCTGGCGCAGGCGTCCGGCCTGCTGTTCGCAGAGGATATGGGCGAGGGTCTGCAGGGTCTTGCCCAGGCCCATATCGTCGGCCAGCAGGCCGCCGACTTCCAGCTCGGCCAGGGCCTGCATCCAGGCCAGGCCCTGCAGCTGATAGGCCCGCAGCTCGGCCTGCAGGCCTTGCGGGGCCTGAACCTGCGCGGCATTTAGGCTGTGCAGGCGTTGGGCAAAGTCGCGCAGCTGGCCGCCGCCGTGCCAGTTCAGGGCCGGGCCCTGTGCCAGCTGGTCCAGGCGCGCGGCATCCAGGCGCGACAGGCGCAGACGCTGGCTGGATTCACCCGGCTCGCGGAAGAACAGCTCGCCGAGGGTGGCCAGCAGCGGCTTGAGGCGGGCGAAGGGCAGGGCGACGCGCTTGTGGTTGTGCGGCAGGCTGACCAGCAGCATCTCGCTATCATCGCGCTTGTTCAGCGCCTCGCCATTGAGCAGCCAGGGCGTGCGGCGGATCGCCTGCAACAGGATCGGCAGCAGGCTCAGGCGCTGGCCTTCGACCTCGATACCCAGCTCCAGGTCGAACCAGTTCTGTTCCGGGTCTTCCTCGACCGTGGCGTACCAGTCGTCCACCTGCGCCAGGTTGAACTGGAACTCCGGCTGCATGCGGATTTCCCAGCCTTCTTCACGCAGCCGCGGCAGCTGCTCGCGGACAAACAGCAGCCAGGCCGCCTCATTGGGTTGTTCATAGGCCTCGCCAGCGTGCTCCGGCAGGGCTTCGCTCTGGCGCAGCGCCACCTGCAGGCCGGTCTGCTCCAGGCGCTTGCGCAGCGCGGCTTCCTGAGCGGCGTCGCGGACGATGCGCAGGCTCTGCTGCGGACTCTGTTTAATCAGCAGATCCTTAACCGGCTTGCCCGTGGCCAGATGGCCCTGGTAGTCGAAGGCCAGGGCGGCGCGGTGCTGGGTCTGTTCCTGCATGCGGCCCTTGCGCGCATCGAAATGCACCCGCACCAGGCTGCCCAGGCTGAGCACCGGCGTGGGCTGCACGTCCTGCAGCAGTTGTTCGACCGATTCCGGGCTGGGCACGATCAGGGGCGACAGGTCGACGCCCTGATCCTGCTGGTTCTGCAGGGTCAGCAGGGCGCTGGCCACATGCTTGCAGTTGAAACCCACCGGGCAGCTGCAGCGGCCACTGACACTCCAGCCCTGGCCGTAAGGCTTGATGGTGATGCGCTGGTGGTAGGTCTGTGCGCCCGAGCCGCGGCAGTTGGCCAGCAGCAGGTCGCCCTTGAGGCTGAGCAGGGTGCTGCGGCCCTGGGCGGCGTAGCCCTGGCCGCGCTGCAAATCGCCCACGCCGAATTCCGCGCGCCAGTCTTCCTGGCGAATGCGCAGCAGGTCGAGGGGCATTAGCGCCACCCCAGGGTGGCAAAGGCGATGCGTGGCATGGCGAAGGCGTATCTAAAGGACAGCCGACGATTCTGGCACAGCCCGGGCGGATTAGCAGGCTGTTGTGCGGCCCCGTGTGTCGCCAAGTTGGCGGCGCGGCGCGAGCAGGTCTTGGTTGAGAGGTGTGGCCCCGTGGCTTAGCGCGCGGCGAAGGCCTGGCGGTACTGCCCAGGCGTCGCCCCCAGGGCCTGGCGGAAGCGGTTGCTGAAATGGCTGGCACTGGCAAAACCGCACGCCAGGGCCACCTCGCCCAGGGGCAGCGGGCTGCTGCGCAACAACTGCTGCGCCTGCAGCAGGCGCTGGGCCAGCACATAGCGGTGCGGAGGCAGGCCGAAGCTGAGCTGGAACATCCGCGCGAAGTGGTATTCGGAGAGCGCACACAAACTGGCCAGCTGACCCAGGCTGAGTGCCTCACTGAGGTTGGCCTGGATAAAGTCGCGCACCCGACGGCGCAGACCTGGGGCCAGGCCGCCGGTCAGGCGCAGGCCCTCGCGGCGACCGACCTGGTTCAGCAGGGCGTGGCTGATCAGACCGTGGGCCAGGCTGCTACTCAGCAGGCGTTCGCCCGGCTCGCTCCAGTCCAGGCTGCTGAGCTGGCGAAAGCGCCGGGCCTGCTGCGCATCGTCGAGAAAGGTGCTCTCGCGCAGCTCCAGCTCCCGGGGTTCGCGATCCAGCAGATTGACCGCCGCCAGGGCGAACTGCTCCTGGCTGATATAGAGGTGGGCCAGATGGATTTCACCGTTGATCACCCAGGCCGACTGATGGCCCGCGGGGAGGATGCACAGCTTGTCCGGCGCGCCCTTGCTGTGCGGGCTCTCGCGGCGAAAGGTGCCGGTGCCGCCGGCCAGGTAGCAGGACAGGGTGTGATGGCTGGGGGCTTCATAGTCGCGGGCATCATGACGGTTACTCCACACGGCAGCCGCCAGCCCATCGCCCAACTCGGCGCTGCGATGCAGGCGGGTGTTGGGTGAGCTGTGCATGCTCTGGAAAACCTGTAAGTGCTCAAGTTGCGCCATAAAACCTCCGGTCGCCCCATGCTACGCCGGGCATGCCGGCGTGCCACCCCCCGCGGGCTGAAAAGCGCAAGATTGTGCAAGCACCGTCCAGTTGCCATCAGGCCCGGTGTTCGTACCAGCCCTTGCTGTTATTGACCATGCGCACCAGCCAGAGCATGACCGGCACCTCGATCAGCACGCCGACCACGGTGGCCAATGCGGCACCGGAGTTGAAGCCGTACAGCGCGATGGCCACAGCCACGGCCAGCTCGAAGAAGTTCGACGCACCGATCATCGCTGCGGGCCCGGCGATATCGTGGGGCACCTTGAGTTGGCGGCACATCCAGTAGCCCAGGGCGGCGATAAACAGCGTCTGTAGCAGAATCGGCACCGCCAGCATGGCGATGATCAATGGTTGCGCGACGATGGTCTGGCCCTGGAAGGAGAACAGCAGCACCAGGGTGGCCAGCAGGGCGAGGATGGAGAACGGCCCGATGCGCGTAAGCACCGCCTGCAATGCGGCATCACCCCGGCGCAGCAGGCGTGCGCGGATAAACTGGGCGATGGCCAGCGGGATAACGATATACATCACCACCGACAGCAACAGGGTGTCCCACGGCACCGGGATCGACGACACGCCCAGCAGCAGGGCGACGATGGGGGCGAAGGCGAACACCATCACCAGGTCGTTGATCGCCACCTGGGTCAGGGTGAAGTTGGCGTTGCCCTTACACAGGTTGCTCCAGACAAACACCATGGCGGTGCAGGGCGCGGCACCGAGCAGAATCAGCCCGGCCACGTAGCTGTCGATCTGCTCGGCCGGTAGCCAGCCGGCGAACACATGGCGCAGAAACAGCCAGGCCAGAAAAGCCATGGTGAACGGCTTGATCAGCCAGTTGATGCTCAGGGTTACGCCCAGGCCAGCGCGCTGCTGGTAGACCTCGCCAATGGCGCTGAAGTCGATCTTTATCAGCATGGGGATGATCATCACCCAGATCAGCAGGCCCACCGGGATATTCACCTGGGCGACTTCCAGCGCGCCCACCGCTTGTGCCGCCTCGGGGACGAACAGGCCGAGCAGGGTGCCGCCGATAATGCAGAGCAATACCCAGAGCGTCAGATAACGCTCGAACAGGCCGAGCGGCGAGCGGGTTTGAGGGGCGGAGGATTCTAGGGCGTTGGCCATGCTGGATTCCTTGGGGGAGTGGCGAGTCTAGCCAGTCCCGCTGCGCCCGGTGTTGATCTGGGTCGGCTTGGGCTTGGCTGAATATACGGTTTACAAGATATATGGATATCAATATATTCGCCAAACCGTATTTATATGACACCCATCGCCATGAGCCAAAAGACCCGCGTGTTGTTTCTCTGCGTGGCCAACGCCGCCCGCTCGCAGATGGCTGAAGCGCTGCTACGCCATACCGACCCCGAAGGCTATGAGGTTTTTAGCGCCGGCACCCTGCCTGGTGAGGTCGATCCCCGTGCCCGTCTGGCGCTGGAGCAACTGGGGGTGAGCACCGAGAACCTGCACAGCAAGCCGCTGGAGAGCTTCGACGGCCAGCAGTTCGACTATGTGATTACCCTGTGCGACAAGTCCGCGTTCGAGTGCAGCACCCTGCCCGGGGCCGGCGAATATATCGCCTGGGATTTCCAGGACCCGGCCAGCAGCCAGCAGAAGAATGCCTACAAGCACTGCCTGCAGCAGATCCACGAGCGCATCAAGATGTTCGTGCTGGTCAAGAGCAAAGCCCAGGCTCCGCTGCAGATGCTGGCACCGGTCACCCTGTTCAAATGCCTGGCCGACGACACCCGCGCGCGTATGACCCAACTGATCGTGCAGGAAGGCGAGTTGTGTGTCTGCGAGCTGACCGCCGCCCTGCAGGAAAGCCAGCCGAAGATCTCCCGCCACCTGGCCCAGTTGCGCAGCAGCGGCCTGTTGCAGGACCGCCGCGCTGGGCAGTGGGTCTACTACCGTCTGCACCCGCAACTGCCGGCCTGGGTTGGCCAGATCCTGGCGCAGGTGCTGACAGCGGACGACCCACAACTGGCCGAGGATCGCTTGCGTCTGCACAGCATGCGTGACCGTCCTGATCGCGCCTCACTGTGCGGCTGATTTCCGGAGCAAGACCATGACCTTTGAGTTGCCGAATATCGATCCCGAACTGCTCGATCTGCCGGGCCAGGAGCAATTGGCCAAGCCGGCCCTGCTGCACAAGCCGCGCATTCTGCTGCTGTACGGCTCCAACCGGGCGCGCTCATATAGCCGCCTGCTGACCGAGGAGGCTGCGCGTCTACTTGAACAGTTCGGTGCCGAAGCGCGGATCTTCAACCCCAGCGGCCTGCCGCTGCCGGACGACGCCCCCGAGGATCACCCCAAGGTGCAGGAACTGCGTGAGCTGGTGCTGTGGAGCGAGGGCATGGTCTGGTGCTCGCCGGAGCGTCACGGCGCGATGACCGGGGTGTTCAAGGCACAGATCGACTGGATTCCCCTGAGCATGGGCGCGGTGCGCCCGACCCAGGGCAAGACCCTGGCGCTGATGCAGGTCAGCGGCGGCTCGCAGTCCTTCAATGCGCTGAACCAGATGCGCGTGCTGGGGCGCTGGATGCGCATGTTCACCATCCCCAACCAGTCTTCGGTGGCCAAGGCCTTTCTCGAATTTGACGACGCCGGGCGGATGAAGCCATCGGCTTATTACGACCGGGTGGTCGACGTGATGGAGGAACTGGTCAAGTTCACCCTGCTGCTGCGCGGCCAAACGGACTACCTGGTGGACCGCTATTCCGAGCGCAAGGAGTCGGCCGAGCAGCTGTCCAAACGGGTCAATCAGGCTTCCATTTAACTCTCAGGATCAATCAGCATGTCCCATCCCTTTGATGTTCTCAGCATTCCCAATCGTACTGGCCGGTTGATCTTCACGCCTTGCCCGGGCACCAAGGACAGCAGTATCGACAGCGCCCTGAGCACCCTGAAACAGGCGGGGGCTGATGCTGTGCTGACCCTGATGCCGTCATCGGAGCTCGCACAAAACGTCGCTAGCGAATTGCCCGAACTGTGCGGCGCACAAGGTTTGAGCTGGCTGCATCTGCCGGTGGCCGATGAGCAGGTGCCACAGGCGGATTTCGACGCAGCCTGGCCGGTGGCTATGGCGCAGATTGCTGAGCTGCTGACGGCCGACAAGGCTATCGCCATCCACTGCAAAGGTGGCTCCGGGCGCACCGGGCTGATTGCCGCGCGCATCCTCATCGAGCTGGGTATCGCTCGTGGCGAGGCCATCAGCCTGGTGCAGGCGTTGCGCCCGAAAGCCATTCAGCATCCGGCCCATGCGGGCTGGCTCGCCCAGTTCGGCAACTGAGATGAGCATGCTCAACACCCTGGGCCTGTTCGCCTTGACGGCCCTGGCCGAGATCATCGGCTGCTATCTGCCGTATCTGTGGCTCAAGCAGGGCAAGAGCATCTGGTTGCTGGTGCCGGCCGCTGTGTCGCTGGCGCTGTTCGCCTGGCTGCTGACCCTGCACCCGACCGCCGCCGGACGTGTATATGCCGCGTACGGCGGGGTGTATGTGGCGACGGCAATTATCTGGCTGTGGCTGGTGGACGGTATTCGCCCGACCCATTGGGACCTGCTGGGGGCGGCTGTAGCCGTGCTTGGTATGGCAATCATTATGTTTGCGCCGCGTAGCGCCTAATCACTTTCTAGAGGGAGTTCGTTTATGGCTATCAAGGTAGGTATCAACGGTTTTGGTCGTATCGGTCGTCTGGCGCTGCGTGTTGCCTGGGGCTGGCCGGAATTTGAGTTTGTGCAGATCAACGACCCGGCCGGCGATGCGCCGACCCACGCGCATCTGCTCAACTTTGACTCGGTGCATGGCCGCTGGAATAGCGAGGCGAGCAGCGAGGGTGAGTGCGTGCTGATCAATGGCAAGCGGATCAAGGTCACGGCCAATAAGGCCATCGCTGATACCGACTGGAGCGGCTGCGATCTGGTGATCGAGGCCAGCGGCAAGATAAAAACCGTAGCCCTGTTGCAAGGTTATTTGCAGCAAGGCGTCAAGCGCGTGGTGGTCTGCGCACCGGTGAAAGAGCAGGGCGCGCTGAATATCGTGATGGGCGTCAACCAGCAGCTGTTCGACCCGGCGCAGCACCGTATCGTTACCGCAGCCTCCTGCACCACCAACTGCCTGGCCCCGGTGGTCAAGGTGATCCACGAAAACCTCGGCATCCGCCACGGCTCGATCACCACCATCCACGACTTGACCAATACCCAAAGCATTCTCGACACGCCGCACAAGGACCTGCGCCGCGCGCGGGCTTCGGGCATGAGCCTGATACCCACCAGTACCGGTTCGGCGACGGCGATTGCCGAGATCTTCCCCGAGCTGCGCGGCAAGCTGAACGGCCACGCGGTGCGCGTACCGCTGGCCAACGCCTCGCTGACCGACTGCGTATTCGAAGTGGAACGCGCGACCACGGTGGAAGAGGTCAACGCCCTGCTCAAGGCCGCCGCTGACGGGCCGCTCGCGGGGATTCTTGGGTATGAGGCGCGGCCGCTGGTGTCCATCGACTACCGCACCGATCCGCGCTCCTCGATTATCGATGCGCTGTCGACCATGGTGGTAAACGGCACCCAGGTGAAGTTGTATGCCTGGTACGACAACGAATGGGGCTACGCCAATCGCGCGGTGGAGTTGGCGCGGATGGTGGGTACAGTCGATTGATCAGTAGGGTGGACATGGCGAAGCCTTGTCCACCAGCGGCGACCCTATGGCGGACAAGTCTGTGGCATGTCCGCCCAACAAACTTTGTAGGGTGGATGACACCTTTTTCATCCACCACCGCTGTTCGGTGGATGGATAAAGCGTCATCCACCCTACGGTCGAAGCCGCGTGAAATCCGCTCCCTCGCCCCTTTGGGGAGAGGGCTGGGGTGAGGGGCTAAAGACACCGCGATTGATCAGGAAATCAGCATATGCACGCCTTATCCCGCCTGGCCCCCGAAGTGCGCCAATACCTGCTGGTAACCGGCAACTACTGGGCCTTTACCCTCACCGACGGCGCGCTGCGCATGTTGGTGGTGCTGCATTTTCATAGCCTCGGTTACACGCCGCTGCAGATCGCCGCGCTGTTTCTGTTCTATGAGGTTTTCGGTGTGGTGACCAATCTGGTCGGCGGCTATCTGGGCGCGCGGCTGGGGCTTAATCGGACCATGAATATTGGTCTGGGTCTGCAAGTGGCGGCCTTGCTGATGCTCACCGTGCCGGCGGCCTGGTTGACCATCCCCTGGGTGATGGGCGCGCAGGCGCTGTCGGGGATCGCCAAAGACCTGAACAAAATGAGCGCCAAGAGCTCGATCAAGCTGCTGGTGCCGGACAGTCAGCAGGGCACTTTGTACAAGTGGGTGGCGATTCTTACCGGCTCGAAGAATGCGCTCAAGGGCGTGGGTTTCTTTATGGGCGGCGCGTTGCTGGCCCTGCTCGGTTTCGCCGGCGCGGTGCTGGCCATGGCGGCGGTGTTGGCGCTGATCTGGCTGGCCAGTTTGCTACTGCTGAAAAAGGATCTGGGCAAGGCGAAAGCCAAGCCGAAGTTTCGCGACATTCTGTCCAAGAGCCGGGCGATCAATATTCTGTCGGCGGCGCGCTTGTTCTTATTCGGCGCGCGCGATGTGTGGTTTGTCGTTGCGTTGCCGGTGTATCTGTCCAGTGTATTTGGCTGGGATTTCTGGATGGTCGGCGGCTTTCTCGCTGCCTGGGTGATTGGCTACGGCATTGTGCAGTCCTTTGCCCCGGCCATCACCGGCAAGGCCAGCGGCCAGTTGCCGGATGGCCGCGCGGCATTCGCCTGGGCTGCCGTGCTAGCCGGGTTGCCCGCCGCAATTGCCCTGGGTCTGAACAGTGATTTGCCGGCGCAGTGGGTCTTGCTCGGCGGGCTGATGGTGTTTGGCGCGCTGTTTGCGGTGAACTCCTCGCTGCACAGCTACCTGATCGTCAGCTACGCCAAGGAAGACGGCGTGTCGCTGGATGTCGGCTTCTATTACATGTCCAACGCCCTCGGCCGGCTGATCGGCACGCTGTTGTCGGGCTGGGTCTATCAGGCCTATGGCTTGGAAGCATGCCTGTGGGTGTCCTCGGCCTTTGTCCTGTTGGCGGCGCTGATTTCCATTGGCCTGCCCCGGCATGTCGTGCAGACGCCTGCGGGCTGATTAGCTGCAGCTGGCCCCACAACCACCCTCAGGTCCCGGATAGACCGGGGCAAATCCCCCGCCCGGGGTGCGGAAGTTGGTGGTCTGGCCCTGATACAGACGCGCGGCCAGCCATTGCACCTGGCTGTCGTAGGCATAGGCACGTAGATCGAACTTTAGTGCTGGGGTTTCCGGCGACATGGCGCGCTGCCCTGGCAGCACCAGGGCCTGAGCCACGTAATCGCCGGCGAGAATCTCCTGCCATACGCGCTGAGTCAGCTTGTCGCCACGGTAGGCTGCGCGGCTGCCGTAGCCGGCGCAGGGTTTGAAGAACAGCTGCTTGCGTGTGCGCCACAGGCGTTCGGCATTGGCCGGGTCGACCACTTCGGTATGCGGAATGGCCGCCAGCAGCAGGGCCTGAACATCCTCGGGCACGCCGAGGGCCTGCAGTTGCTCGGCATCGCTGAGCAGCGCCAGGTTGCGCTTGTCGGCATACAGGGCGTGGGCCTGCGGGTGCGGGGTGAGCAGGGTGGCGCGCTCAAGGTAAGCCTGGCGCAGATGGGCATGGGCCGGGTCGTCCAGGGCGAAATCGGTCAGGCGGTTATAGACCAGATCGATGGCCTGCTTGCCATGCCAGAGTTGGCCGTCACGCAAGCTCAACTCGCTGGGATCGGCGATTACCGCCTGCAGGCCGTGGCGTTGGAACAGCTGTTGGAACAGCAGAAACTCCGGGTACAGATACTGCTGCTCGGGTCGCTCGTCGACTATGGCGATGCTGCGCAGCGGCCGCTCGTGCCCGGCCAGGCACCATTCTTCGCGGAACATGGCAATGATATTGGCCTCCAGGCTTTCGGCCCGCAGCGCCGGCGGCAGCAGTTGCTCGATGGCCGGGCAGCAGGCCCGCTGCGCCCGCGCCAGCACGGCGTTAAGCATGGCCCCGCCGGCATTGCTGTTGATCTCGATCAGGCCGAAGCCGTCTTCGGCGATATGGAAGTCATAACCGAAAAACACCCCCTTGGCCCCAGGCTCAAACCGGGCAATGGCCGGCGAACGGGCCAACACCCGTTCGCGATAGGCCGGCAGGGCCACCACCGACTCGATGGCGCGGATTACCTCGGCCATGCGTTCGAGCTGGGCCTTGGCGACGAACACCGGGTGGGCGGCAAATAGGTAGGGGCAGCGCTCGCGCACCAGTTCGAACAGGCCGGGCTGGCCCAGGTTCGACTCCAGGGCATCGCGCAGTGCCGCCTGATCCAGGCTGATGCAGAAGCAACGGTTGTTGAGCGTCTTGATCGACACCTCAGCCAGGGCGGCACCGACGCTGGCCGAAGAGAGGTAGGTGGCGTCCTGTTCGCTCAAGGGGAGCAGCGGCTGGGTCATGGCGGGTTCCGCGTGATTCTGGAGAGATGGGTTAGGGTTGTAGCAGCCGCTGCCCGCGTTGGCCATAGCGCCCAGCTAATACCTCAGACACTGCAGCTCACGGCCAGAAAAAGCGCAACTTTATGCAAGTGGCGGCAGCCTAAGGCGCGCAGACTTCAGGCTTGTTACCGGGAGTCTGTTGATGAACCTGTCGCTCTATCTGTTGACCGTACTGATCTGGGGTACCACCTGGATCGCCCTCAAGCTGCAACTGGGCGAAGTGGCGATTGCCGCGTCCATCGCCTATCGCTTTGCCCTGGCTGCTGCCGTGCTGTTCGCCGTCCTGCTGCTCAGCGGGCGCCTGCAGAAACTCGACAAACGCGGCCAGCTGATCTGCCTGGCGCAGGGGCTGTGCCTGTTCTGCATCAACTTCCTGTGCTTTTACACCGCCAGTCAATGGATCCCCAGCGGCCTGGTGGCGGTGATTTTCTCCACTGCAACGCTATGGAATGCGATCAATGCGCGGCTGTTCTTCAAGCAGAAGATCGCCGCCAATGTGCTGGCCGGTGGCGCGCTGGGGCTGGGCGGCCTGGCGTTGTTGTTCTGGCCGGAACTGGCCGGGCAGGAGGCCAGCCGCGAGACTCTGCTGGGCATTGGCCTGGCGCTGATCGGTACCCTGTGCTTTTCCGCCGGCAATCTGCTCTCCAGCCTGCAACAGAAGGCCGGCCTTAAGCCGCTGACCACCAACGCCTGGGGCATGCTGTATGGCGCGCTGATGCTGGTGGCGATCTGTCTGCTCAGTGGCACGCCGTTCGGCTTCGAGTGGAATACCCGTTACGTCGGCACCTTGCTGTACCTGGCGATTCCCGGTTCGGTGATCGGCTTTACCGCCTACCTGACCCTGGTCGGGCGCATGGGCCCGGAGCGCGCCGCCTACTGCACCGTGCTGTTCCCAGTGGTTGCGCTGAATATCTCGGTGTTTGCCGAGGGCTATCAATGGACCGCCCCGGCGTTGTTCGGCCTGGCGCTGGTGATGCTGGGCAACGTGCTGGTGTTTCGTAAGCCCAAGGCGTTGCAGGCAACGGTTGTACTGGCCTCCAAGGGTTAACTCGGCCACTTCCAAGCAGGTTCATCGAGCATGCCCTGGCCCTGAATCACGGTTTGCCCAAGCTGTTTTTCCAGGACGATGGCATTGCACTCGGGGTGTTGCTCCAGAGTGGCGATCAGGCGGCTGGCGTGGGATACCACCCATACTTGGGTGTGTTGCGAGGCGGCGATAATCAGCCGGCCGAGGGCGGGCAGCAGGTCGGGGTGCAGACTGGTTTCCGGCTCGTTGAGCACCATTAGCGACGGCGGTCTGGGCGTTAACAAGGCGGCTACCAGCAGCAGGTAACGCAGGGTGCCGTCCGACAGTTCGCTGGCCGATAAGGGCCGCAATAATCCCTCCTGTTGCAACTCCACGGCAAAGCGTCCGCCGGCCTGCATATCGATGCGCAGGCGTGCGCCGGGGAAAGCGTCGGTGATGGCCGCATCCAGCGCAGTGGGGTCACCGATTTCGCGAATGGTCTGCAACGCCGCAGCCAGGTCGCGGCCGTCGTGGTGCAGCACCGGGGTGCGGGTGCCCAGTTGCGGCAGGCGTGCCGGCGCTTCGGCATCGCTGCGAAAGTGGTCGTAGAAGCGCCAACGGCGGATATGTTCGCGCAGGTGGGACACTTCCGGGCAGGCGGGGTCATTGCCGATCTGCTCATACAGGCTGTCGAAACTCGGCAGGTGCTGGGCTATAACCTGCCAGTTGCGTCCCTCACGCATGCGCACCATCGCTCCGGCGCGATCCACCAGCAGCGAGGCGGGGCGAAAGCTGCCTCCGGCCCAGATGCATTCGCGTTTGATCTCGGGGTCCAGGGCGAAGGCGCTGGGAATATCGCGGCTTTCGCCGGAGTTGGACTCCGGCAGCCCGAGGGAAATGGCATAGCTGAAATCATCGCCGGCAAAACCCAGGCGCAGGCGCCGGGCCTCCTTGCGCGGGCCGCCCTGCACGGGCACCTCGCCGCTGAGCATGCGCCGGCTGATGGTTTCCGGCCCGGCCCAGAAAGTGGAGTCCAGCCCGCCTTCACGGGCCAATGCATTGACCACACCGCCCTGGGCGGTTTCCGCCAGCAGGCGCAGGGCGCGATAGAGATTCGACTTGCCGCTGCCATTGGCCCCGGTCACCAGATTGAGCCGCCCCAGCGGCAGCACCAGGGTGTTGATCGAGCGGTAGTTGGCGACGGCGAGGGTGTGCAGCATTTGGGGTCTTCCTGACGAGTAATAAGTGAGAGCTGGCGACTAGAACAAGCCCAACTGCCCGCCAATCAGCGTGGCGAAATCGTCGCCAACAAACGGCAGGATGGCATCGGCCACTGGCTGCAGCTGGCGGGTCAGGTAGTGTTCGTAGTCGATGGCGGCGCTGCGCGCTTCCAGCGGTTGTGGGCCGGCTGTGGTGATCACATAGCTGATCCAGCCGCCATTCTGGTACTGCAGTGGGCGGCCGTGCAGGGCGTTGTATTCGTCGGCTAGGCGCGCGGCGCGCACATGCGGCGGCACGTTGCGTTCGTAGTCGGTGAGCTTGCGGCGCAGGCGTTTGCGGTAGATCAGCAGTTCGTCCAGCTCGCCATTCAGGGTGCGTTCGACATAGTCGCGCACGTAGCTCTGATGCGGCTGGCGCAGGAAGATCCGCTCATACAGCTCACGCTGGAACTGCTGGGCCAGTGGCGACCAGTCGCTGCGCACGGTTTCCAGGCCCTTGAAGACCATCTCGTGGCTGCCGTCAGCGTGCGTCACCATCCCGGCATAGCGTTTCTTGCTGCCTTCCTCCGCGCCTCTGATGGTCGGCATCAGAAAGCGCTTGTAGTGGGTTTCGAACTGCAGCTCCAGGGCGCTTTCCAGGCCGTACTCATTGTGCAGATGCTCGCGCCACCAGGCATTGACCTTGGCCACCAGGGCGCGGCCGATCTGCGCGGCATCCTCCTGGGCATGCGGGCGTTTGAGCCAGACAAAGGTGGAATCGGTGTCGCCGTAGATCACCGCATAACCTTCAGCCTCAATTAGCGCGCGAGTGCGGGCCATGATTTCGTGGCCGCGCAGGGTGATTGAGGAGGCCAGGCGCGTATCGAAAAAGCGGCAACCGCTGGAGCCGAGCACGCCATAGAAGGCGTTCATGATGATCTTCAGCGCCTGCGACAGCGGCGCGTTGTGCTCGCGCTTGGCCGCCTCACGGCCCTGCCATACGCGCTCGACTATGGACGGCAGGCAGTGCTGGCTGCGGGAGAAGCGCGCGCCACGAAAGCCCGGCACCGAGTGCGCATCGTCCGGCTGGCGCAGGCCCTCGATCAGCCCCACCGGGTCGATCAGAAAGCTGCGGATAATCGACGGATACAGGCTCTTGTAGTCGAGCACCAGCACCGACTCGTACAGCCCCGGCTGCGACTCCATGACAAAACCGCCGGGGCTGGCTTGCGGTGGGTTGTCGCCCAGATTCGGCGCAACAAAACCGCGGCGGTGCATCAGCGGCATATACAGGTGCTCGAAGGCCGCCACCGAGCCGCCGTTGCGGTCGGCGGGCAGCCCGGTAACCTTGGCGCGCTCCAGCAGAAAGTCGAGGATCGCGGTTTTGCCGAAGATCCGCGTGACCAGCTCACAGTCGCGCAGGTTGTAGCGCGCCAGGGCCGGTTTGTCCTCGCGGAACATGCGGTCGATTTCGTCCATGCGCTGGTAGGGCGTGGAGATGTCCTTGCCCTCGCCGAGCAAGGTTTGCGCGACGTTCTCCAGGCTGAACGAGGGGAAGCTCCAGGTCGCCGAACGCAGCGTCTCTATGCCGTCGATAATCAGCCGGCCGGCAGCATCAGCGAAGAAATGACCGTTGCGGCTGCCATGTTCGCGCCACTGCATCTCGCTGCCATCGCGGCCCAAACGCAGGGGGATGGCCAGGTTGCGTGCATGTTCATGCAGCACGCGCAGGTCGAACTGCACCAGGTTCCAGCCGATGATTGCGTCCGGGTCGTGCTCGGCCATCCACTGATTCAGGCGTTCGAGCAACTGGCCACGGCTGGCGCAGTACTCCAGCTGAAAATCCACCGCCGGCGGCTGTTCGGGTGTGCGGCCGAGCATATACACGTTGCGCTGGCCGCAGCCTTCGATGGCAATCGAGTACAGCTCGCCAAAGGCATTGGTTTCGATATCCAGCGAGGCCAGCTTTAGGCTTGGTCGGTAGTCGCTGCAGGGCTTGATCTGCGCATCCAGCAGCAGGCCATTGCCGCTCGGGTCGGGCGTGCCGGCAAACAGCACCGGCGCGGTGATAAAGCGCTCCATCAGGTAGCGCTCCGGTGGGCGCACATCGGCCTCGTAGACTTCGACGCCGGCGCGGCGCAGCAGCTTGTCGAGGTCCATCAGCTGGCGATGCTGCTGGCAATACAGGCCCAGCACCGGGCGCTGGTGAAAGTCCTTGAGGCCCAACGGGCGCAGCTCGACGCCGCGCTCGTTGTTCAGCAGTGCTTCGGCCTGCTCGCGCTGCACCGCCGGAATAAAGGCCACCGAAGGCTGATAGGGCAGGCGGATATGTCGCGGGCCGTTATCGGTGGCCAGCCAGAACTCCACCTGCGTCCCTGCCGGCGTATCACGCCAGTGCCGGGTCAGCAGAAAGCCCTGTTGTAAGTCCACCGTTATCGCCTCAGCCAGCCTGAATCTGTAGGGTGCGCCGCGCACACCGGTATCCGATTGTTTGCATCGGTGCGCACGGCGCACCCTACCTAATTGCTGGCCAATTCTACGCGGGCTTTTGTCTGTATGCCTATACAGTGTTTGCGCGACTGCCAAGCGGCCACATACAAAACCGGCTTTAGGAGTAAAATGCCCGCCCTGATTGACTGCCCGATACCCAAATCATGTCCCTGCCCAAGCACCACCTCGAACTACTGAGCCCGGCGCGCGATACCGCGATTGCCAAGGAAGCCATCCTGCACGGCGCCGATGCCGTGTATATCGGCGGCCCCGGCTTCGGTGCGCGGCACAACGCCAGCAACAGCGTGGCGGAGATTGCCGAGCTGGTGCAGTTTGCCCACCTGTTCCATGCGCGGGTGTTTGTCACCCTCAACACCATCCTCCATGAGGATGAGCTGGAACCGGCGCGGCAGATGATCTGGCAGCTGTACGAGGCCGGCGTCGATGCGCTGATCGTGCAGGACATGGGTGTGATGGAGATGGATATTCCGCCCATCGAGATCCACGCCAGCACCCAGTGCGATATCCGCACCCTGGAAAAAGCCCGCTTCCTCGATGGCGCCGGCTTCTCCCAACTGGTGCTGGCCCGCGAGCTGAACCTGGAAGAGATCGGCAATATCTGCCGCAACGTCGATTCAGCGGTCGAGTTCTTTATCCATGGCGCGCTGTGCGTGGCGTTCTCCGGGCAGTGCAATATCTCCCACGCGCAGACCGGGCGCAGTGCCAACCGTGGCGACTGCTCCCAGGCTTGCCGCCTGCCGTACACCCTCAAGGATGATCAGGGCCGCGTGGTGGCGTTTGATAAGCACCTGCTGTCGATGAAGGACAACAACCAGACCGACAACCTGATCTATCTGGTAGATGCCGGCGTGCGCTCGTTCAAGATCGAAGGGCGCTACAAAGACATGAGCTACGTGAAGAACATCACCGCGCACTACCGCCGCGAGCTGGATGCGATTATCGAGCAGCGTCCGCACCTGGAACGCGCCTCCAGCGGGCGCACCGAGCACTTCTTCACCCCGGACACCGACAAGACCTTCCACCGCGGCAGCACCGATTATTTCGTCACCGACCGCAAGGTGGACATCGGCGCGTTCGACTCGCCGACCTTTACCGGGCTGACCGTGGGCGTGGTGGAAAAGGTAGGCAAACGCGACCTGATCGCCGTCACCGACACGCCGCTGTCCAACGGCGATGGCCTCAATGTGCTGATCAAACGTGAAGTGGTGGGCTTTCGCGCCAATATCGCGGAGCTTAAAAGCGAGTTCGAGGAAGAGGGCGAGAAGCGCTACCGCTACCGCGTCGAGCCTAATGAAATGCCCGAGGCCATGCACCGCGTGCGTCCGCTGCAGCCGCTGCATCGCAACCTTGACCATAACTGGCAACAGGCGTTGCAGAAGACCTCATCCGAGCGACGCATTGCGGTCAGCTGGCAGCTCAGCCTGCGCGGTGAGCAGCTGAATGTAAGCGTCACCAGCGCTGACGGCATCAGCGCCAGCGTCAGCCTGGCCGGCCCCTTCGCCGCCGCCAAGGATGTCGAGCAGGCCCGCGAACAGCTGGCCGATGGCTTGAGCAAACTGGGCACTACCATCTATTACAGCGCCGGCGCGCAGATCGACTGCGAGGCCGTGCCGTTTATCCCCGGTTCGCAACTCAAGGCCCTGCGCCGCGAAGCCATCGAAGCCCTGACCCAGGCTCGCGTTGCCGCCCATCCGCGTGGCGGGCGCAAACCCGTCAGCGTGCCGGCACCGGTGTACCCGGAATCGCACCTGACCTTCCTCGCCAACGTCTACAACGACAAGGCCCGTATCTTCTACAAACGTTATGGCGTGCAACTGATCGACGCCGCCTACGAGGCCCACGAAGAGTCGGGCGAAGTGCCGGTGATGATCACCAAGCACTGTCTGCGCTTCTCCTTCAACCTCTGCCCGAAACAGGCCAAGGGCGTCACCGGCGTGCGCACCAAAGTATCGGACATGCAGCTGATCCATCAGGATGAAGTGCTGACCCTGAAGTTCGACTGCAAACCCTGCGAGATGCATATCATCGGCAAGATGAAGGGCCATATCCTGCATCAGCCGCAACCGGGCAGCGCCCAGAGCAAGGGCGGCGCGGTGGGTTATATCACCCCGGATGATCTGCTCAAGACTATTAAGCGCTAAAGCAGACTCGAATTTTGTGACGCTTAGGATGGGTTGAGCGCAGCGATACCCATCAGTCTCTAGGGTGAAACCGCAGAGCGTTTTCCACCAGCAGGGTAGCCCGGATGCAATCCGGGACGATTTATCAATTCGCAACCGCCTCCCGGATTTTATCCGGGCTACGCCAGGCACCTGCTTGCAAAGCTGTCAGCTCCGGAAACCAACAAAACCCTAGACAGGCTCCGGCCTATATATGTACGGTATCGCGTACAGATATAGAGGGTATCTTAATGGACGCCATCAGCTACACCACAGTGCGCGCCAATCTGGCTCAGACCATGGATCGCGTATGCGAAGACCACGAACCGCTGATCATCACCCGCAACCGACAGCAATCGGTGGTGATGATCTCGCTTGAGGATTACAAGGCTCTGGAAGAAACCGCTTACCTGCTGCGCGCTCCCAAGAATGCCAAGCGCCTGCTTGAGGCAGTCGCCAGTCTGGAAAGCGGTCAAGGCCAGGAGCGGAGCCTGGCGCAGTGAGGCTGATCTTTGCCGAGCAGGCCTGGGAGGACTACCTCCACTGGCAGGGCAGCGACAAGAAGATCCTCAAACGCATCAACGCACTGATCAAGGAAGCGGCGCGCAGCCCCTTTGCCGGCACCGGCAAACCGGAGGCACTCAAGCACGCCCTTGCGGGCTACTGGTCACGCCGTATCAATGACGAGCATCGGATGGTTTATCGGGTGGAGGGCGATGCGCTTTTGATTGCGCAGCTGCGTTATCACTACTGAGTGCAGAACGCGCCATATCACCGGCTGCAAAACGCGCTATGCGGATGGGTATCGCTGCGCTATCCCGTCCTATTTGTGCGTGTGCACAGCTTGGCGTTGCCCTACAAATAGTCGCCATGCGTAGGGTGGAAAACCGTGAAGCATTTCCCACCAATAGGCTTTGCCGCAATACCTGCAATCAGGTAGGGCGGACATGCCGAAGGTTTGTCCGCCATGGATGGCCAGCGGTGGACAAAGCTTCGCTATGTCCACCCTACAAATAGCCGTCGTGGATATCCGGGTTATGCGCTGATTCTAGGTAGCGGCCGCCGGTGGTGCGCACGGCGCACCCTACTTGATGGCGCAGTCAGGCTCTGTGGCCGTAGCTGCTGGGCTGCGGTGTTAGCGGCTGGCGGGTTTGGTTCGTTGTCCGGTCAGGATCACCAGGGCGATGCCGCCGATTATGGCCAGGGAGGCGAGGAGTAGGCGCAGGCTGAGGGGTTCGGCGAGCAGGGCTACGCCGCCCAGGGCGGCGATCACCGGTACGCTGAGTTGCACGCTGGCGGCGGTGCTGGCTTTCAAAGCCGGCAAGGCGCTGTACCAGACGGCATAGCCCAGCCCGGAGGCCAGCGCGCCCGAGGCGATGGCGTAGGCAATTCCGGCCCAGTGCTGCAGGGCGATATCGCCGAGCGTCGCGGCGCTGAGGATCAGGGCAATGGGCACCGCCCGGAGGAAGTTGCCGGCGGTGACCTGCAGCGGATCGCCTGCACCTTTGCCGCGCAGCGAATAGATGCCCCAGGCTACCCCTGCGCCCAGCATCAACGCCGAGGCCAGTGGCGGCGGGGCGGAGAGGCCCGGCAAAAGCAGGCCAACCAGTCCGCCAATGGCCAGCAACAAGCCGCCGAGCTGGGGCAGCCGCAGGCGTTCGCCCCGGTACAGGCCGTAACCGATCATCGTGCTTTGTACCGCGCCAAACAGCAGCAGGGCTCCGGTGGCCGTCGACAGTTCAAGGTAGGCGAAGGAAAACCCGGCGGCGTAGGCAAACAGGGCCAGTGCCGATAGCCAGTTGCCCTTGCCAACCGCGTTGCCGGCGCGCAGGCGCACGATCAGCCAGAGCACCGCAGCCCCGGCGATCAGGCGAATGCTGGTAAAGCTGGCGGCATCGATGCTGCCGTCGGCAAGCGCTGCCCGGCACAGTAGGGAGTTGGCGGCGAAGGCGATCAAGGCGAGCGCCGTCATGCTGACAAGGCGGGGGTATGACATGGGGTTTCCTTAGCCGATTCCCGGTGGTTGCCGAGATTACCTTGCTCTCGACAGTCGTAGGTGTCTTCCCGCTCCCTCTTTAGTCGCGTGCACCGCAGCCCCTCGCGCTCTGTCTCTTTACTGTTTGTCCTTGCCCAACGAGCGATAGCTTGGCCACTGGCGCAGCAAGGTATCGACGAATTGTTCGGCGGCTGGCGACAACGATGAACCGTGACGGCGCACCAGCCCCAGGGTTCTACTGATAACCGGGTCTACCAGGGGGCGCTGAACCAGTATCGGGTGGTCTTCGGCAGGCATCGCCAGGCTGGGCAAGGCCGCCACTCCTAGCCCCGCCTCGACCATGCCCAGCGAAGTGGATAGATGCTGCACCTCGTAGAACCAGCTGGGCCGCCAATCCAGGTGGGCCAAGCCGTGGTCGAGCAGTACGCGGTTGCCGCTCAGGCGGCCGACGCCAATCAGGCGGTAATCACTAAGTTCGCGCCAGGCCACCTGAGGCTGTGCGGCCAGAGGATGGTCGCGGCGGCAAGCGAGCACGAAAGGTTCCTCAACCAGTGGGGTGAAGTCGATCTCCGCGCTCTGCCCGCTGAGCATATTGATGCCGAAATCGGCCTCGCCGCGTAGCACGGCTTCGAGCCCTTCATGGGCACTCAGATCGAGGATACGGATACGGATCTTCGGATACTGCAGGTTGAATTCGCGGATCACCGTCGGCAGGAAGTAGAACGCCGCTGTGGGGATGCAGGCCAGGGTCACCTGGCCAGACTGGCGCTCGGCCAGTTCGCGAATGCCGAGGATTGAGCGCTCGAAATCGTCCAGCAAGCGCCTGGCCTTGGGCAGAAAGTCCCGGCCCACCGCGGTCAGGCTGACGCGCCGCGTGGTTCGGTCAAGCAACTGGGTACCCAGCCCTTCCTCAAGCTTCTGCATGCGCCGGGTCAAAGCCGGCTGTGACAGGTGGATCGCGTTGGCGGCCTGGTGGAAATTACCGAACTCGGCAATTTTTACGAAGGCCCTGAGGTCCTGCAGCTCGTAATTCATGCGTTTCACCTATTAATCGGCGTAATTCTTACCTTTGGAAAATCGAGTCTAGCCGGCCAATCCCCTGACTCAGCTGTTGCGACCCTTGTGAGGCGGATTGTGCTGCCTGCATTAATGCGTGAAAGGTATTAATAGAGAAAATATATGCATTTTACAGATCAAACAAGGTCGCTCAATAATTCTTCAACGCAACAATAAACATATTTATTGCACCGGAGACATCATGCAGGCAATACCTTGTGTCCTTATGCGCGGCGGCACGTCCCGAGGCCCGGTTTTCCTGGCCAACCACCTGCCCAGCAATCCGGCTCTGCGCGACGAGTTACTGCTCAAGCTCATGGGCTCGGGGCATGAGCTGGAAATCGATGGCATCGGCGGCGGCAGCCCGCAGACCAGCAAGGTGGCGATTGTCAGCGCCTCCAGTCATCCGGACGCCGATGTCGATTACCTGTTCGTACAGGTGATGGTGGCGCAGCGCCGGGTCGATACGGCCCCCAACTGCGGCAATATGCTCTGCGCCATCGGGCCTTTCGCCATCGAGCATGGCCTGGTCAATGCCGCTGCACCGGTCACCCGGGTGCGCATTCGCAACGTCAACACCAATACCCTGATTGACTCCGAGGTACTCACCCCCAACGGCCGCGTGCGCTATGAGGGCGATACCAGCATCGATGGTGTGCCCGGTACGGCCGCACCGATCAAGCTGACCTTCCTCGATGCCGCTGGAGCCAAGACTGGCCGCTTGCTGCCCACCGGCCAGGTGCGCGACCAGTTCGACGGCGTCGCGGTGACCTGCATCGACATGGCCATGCCGATGGTGCTGATGCATGCCGAAGCCCTCGGCAAGAGCGGCTATGAAAGCGCTGCCGAACTGGATGCCGATACGGCCTTGCTTGAGCGTCTGGAAAGCATCCGTCTGCAGGCCGGTCGCGCCATGGGCCTGGGCGACGTCTCGCAGATGGTCATTCCCAAGCCTGTATTGCTCGCGCCAGCCCGGCAGGGCGGCACCCTCAGTACCCGCTATTTCATGCCGCACAACTGCCACCGTTCCCTGGCTGCCACCGGTGCCATTGGCTTGGCCAGCGCCTGCGCGTTGCCCGGCAGCGTGGCCCACGACCTGGCCCCGATCAGCGGCGCGGCCCTGGTCAGCCTGGAGCATCCGGGCGGGCAGATTGCCGTTTCCCTCGAGCCTGGTGACGCCGAGAACCCGGAAAAGATACGCGCCTCACTGATTCGTACCGCCCGCCGCCTGTTCGCCGGCGATGTGTACGTGGCCAGCCCGCGGCGTAGCGCGGCCGAGCACTGATTTACCCGCAACCCACCGACAGAGACTCACACAATGATAAGAAATACCCCTCTGCAAAATGGCCTGCGTCTTGGCGCGCTGTGCCTGCTGCCCATGTCGTTGCCGGCGGCGCATGCCGCAGGCTTTATCGAAGACAGCAAAGCCAGCCTGGAACTGCGCAACTTCTACCTCAACCGTGACCTGCACGACGGTGCCGGGCAGAACAAGCGCGAGGAATGGGCGCAGGGCTTTATCCTGAATATCGAGTCCGGCTACACCCAGGGCACCGTTGGTTTTGGCCTGGATGCGCTGGGTATGCTGGGCGTGAAGCTCGATTCCTCGCCGGATCGCAGCGGCACCGACCTGCTGCCGCGCGACAGTGATAACCGCGCCGAAGACGACTACAGCAAGCTGGGCCTGACCGCCAAGGCGCGCTTTGCCGAGAGCCAGCTCAAGGTCGGTACCCTGTTGCCGAAGATGCCGTATCTGCAGTACAGCAATAGCCGCCTGCTGCCGCAGACGTTCGAGGGCTGGCAGCTGCAGAGCAAGGATATCGACCAACTGACGGCAACCTTCGGCGAGGTGTCCCGCGTCGTGCAGCGCAGCGTGTCCGGCTCCGAGAAATTGCGTCTGAACAACAAGAACGGTCGCTTTGGGGCCAGTCCGGAAAGCGATGAGCTACGTTTCGCCGGTATGGATTTCGCGCTGAGCGCGCAGACGCTGGCCAGCTATCACTATGCCGAGCTCAGCGATGTTTATCGTCAGCACTTCGTGGGGCTGCAGCACACCGCAGCGCTGGGTGCCGGCAAGCTGAAAAGCGATCTGCGTTATTTCAAAAATAGCGAGGCGGGGCAGGAGCGCGTCGGGGCGATCGACAATCAGGCGTTCAACGCCATGTTCACCTATAGCCTCTCGGGGCACGCCCTGGGCGTGGCCTATCAGAAGATGAGCGGCGACGAGGCGTTCACCTATGTCGACGGCGCGACGCCCTACCTGACCAACTTCCTACAGATCAATGATTTTGCCGGCCCCAATGAGCGTTCCTGGCAGCTGCGTTACGACTACGATTTCGCCAATCTGGGGATTCCGGGCCTGACCTTTATGACCCGCTTTGTGAGTGGCGATCAGATCGAGCGCAGCAATGGCCAGCAGGGCGATGAGTGGGAGCGTGATACCGACCTGGCTTACACCTTCAGCCAGGGCAGCTTGAAGAACCTCAAAGTGACCTGGCGCAATGCGACCTACCGCTCCAATTTCAGCCGAGGGCTGGATGAAAACCGTTTGATCCTGAGCTACGTGCAGCCACTTTGGTAAGCAGTGCGTAGCTATAGCCGACAAATCTAATAAGAGGACAACATCATGCGTAACGCCAAATTCAGCAAAATCCTGCCCCTCACCTGTGCCTTGCTACTGGGCAGCTTCAACGCGGCGGCCGACGAACCGGCACGTCCCGAATGCATTGCACCCACCAAGCCCGGCGGTGGTTTCGACCTGACCTGCAAGCTGGCCCAGGCCGGCCTCAAGGACGAAGGGCTGCTCAAGGCCCCGATGCGCGTTACCTATATGCCTGGCGGTATTGGCGCGGTGGCCTACAACTCCATCGCGGCCAATCGGCGTGCCGAAGCAGGCACCATAGTCGCCTTCTCCGGAGCCTCGCTGCTCAATCTGGCTCTGGGCAAATATGGCCGTTATGACGAAGACGCGGTGCAGTGGCTGACCACCATAGGTACCGACTACGGCACCCTGGCCGTCAGCGAAGACTCGCCCTACAAGACCCTCGACGATGTGGTCGCGGCCCTGAAGAAAGACCCGAAAAGCATCTCGGTCGGCGGTGGCGGCAGCATCGGCGGCCAGGGCTGGGTGAAGATCGCCCTGCTGGCCAAGGCGGCAGGCGTCAACCCGCGTGACTTGCGTTACGCCGCCTTCGAGGGTGGGGCCGAGCACTATATGGCGCTGATGGGCAAGCACGTGGATCTGGTCACCGGCAGTGCCAGCGAAATCCGTGCGCAGAAGGCCAACAAGATCCGCACCCTGGCGATCTTCAGCGAAGAGCGCCTGCCGGGCGAACTGGCCGAGATCCCCACCGCCCGCGAGCAGGGTTATGACATTCAGTGGCCATTGATCCGCGGCTACTTTGTCGGTCCCGAGGTCTCCCCCGAAGCCGTGAGCTGGTGGCGCGAAACCTTCGCCAAGTTGCATGCCTCGGCAGAGTTCCAGCAATACCTGAGCGATCGCGACGTGCTGCCGTTGAGTGTCTCCGGCGATGAGCTGAATGCTCTGGTCAAGCAGCAAGTGGCGCAATACCGGGAGCTGGGTCGCGAGTTCGGCCTGGTCGAGTAACCCCACCTGGGCTGAGCCGCGCCATGCCGGCTCAGCCATGGAGCACCCTTATGCACGATCGAATTTTTGCCGGTTCCAACCTGCTGCTTTGCCTGCTTCTGGCAGTTCTGGCCTGGGCCTATCAAGCTCCTTTTACCTATGAGCCGGTCGGCCCGCGAGCCTTCCCGCTGCTGCTGTTGCTACTGATCACGGTGGCCCTGCTGTACCTGCTGTGCAAACCCTTGTCGCGGCAAAAGGTCCAGGAAGAGCCTGCACTGGACCGCCATGTGAGTCGCAAGATCGCGTTGTGCGTCGCTGCGCTGCTGGCCTATTCGGCGATGTTTGAAGTCATGGGTTTCATCCTCAGCAGTGTCTTGTTCGCCGTCGCCATGGCCCGATTGTATGGTGCCTCCTGGCTGCAAAGTGGCGTCGGCGGCGGCTTGATCGCCGTGGGCCTTTACCTGTTATTCGACTACGGCCTCGATGTGCCTCTGCCGCTGGGCATGCTCGCCGCACTGGGGAACTGACTTATGGATACGCTCTATTACCTGGGCATCGGCTTCGGCGTTGCCCTGACCCCCTACAACCTGCTGACGGCGTTCTGCGGCACGTTGATCGGCACCATTGTCGGTCTGCTGCCCGGCCTCGGTCCGGTGAACGGTGTGGCTCTGCTGATCCCGATCGCCTTCGCCCTCGGCCTGCCGCCGGAAACCGCCTTGATTCTGCTCGCCGCGGTGTACCTGGGCTGCGAATACGGCGGGCGGATCTCCTCGATCCTGCTGAACATTCCCGGCGAAGCCTCGGCGGTCATGACCACCCTCGACGGCTACCCCCTGGCTCGCCAGGGCAAGGCGGGTGTGGCGCTGTCGATCTCGGCCTGGAGTTCGTTTATCGGCGGCACCATCGCCACCGTCGGCGTGGTGCTGTTCGCCCCGCTGCTGGCCAAATGGGCGGTGGCCTTCGGCCCGGCCGAGTATTTCGTGCTGATGGTCTTCGCCATCACCTGCCTGGCCGGCATGGCGGACAACAAACCGTTGAAGACCGCAGTGGCGGCGCTGATCGGCCTGTTTCTGTCCTGCGTCGGCATCGATGCCAACAGCGGCGTCTACCGTTTCACCTTCGGCAGCCTGGGCCTGGCCGATGGTATCCAGTTCGTGGTGCTGGTACTGGGGCTGTTCAGCGTCAGTGAAATTCTCGTCCTGCTCGAGCGCACCCACCACGGGCAGAAGGCGGTGAAGGCCTCCGGACGCATGCTGTTCAATATGAAGGAAGGGGCCTCGGTATTCGCCACCAATATGCGCAGCGGCGTGGTCGGCTTCGTCCTCGGCGTACTGCCGGGAGCCGGCGCGACCCTGGCCAGCGCGGTGGCCTATATGTCGGAGAAACGCCTGGCGACCAAGGACAACCAGTTCGGCAAGGGTGACCTGCGGGGCCTGGCCGCACCGGAAACCGCCAACAGCGCTGCGGCCTGCGGCTCCATGGTGCCGATGCTGACCCTCGGCGTGCCCGGCTCGGGTACCACCGCGGTGATGCTCGGCGCACTGACGCTGTACAACATCACCCCCGGGCCGATGCTGTTCCAGAACCAGCCGGACATCGTCTGGGGCCTGATCGCTTCGCTGTTCGTGGCCAACGTCATGCTGCTGATCATGAACGTGCCGATGGTGCGGGTGTTCACTCGCATCCTCGCGGTGCCGACCTGGGCGCTGGTGCCGGCGATTGCCATCATCACCTCGATTGGCGTGTATGCGGTGCACTCGACCACCTTTGATCTATTCCTGATGATCGGCATCGGCGTGTGCGGCTATATCCTGCGCAAACTCGACTATTCGCTGTCGGCGGTGCTGCTCGGTTTTATCCTCGGCGGCATGATGGAAGAGAACCTGCGCCGGGCGCTGTCGTTGTCCAGCGGCGAGTTGGGAATCCTCTGGGGTAGCCCGATTACCATCGCCGTCTGGGCGCTGGTGGCGATGATGGTGGCGCTGCCGATATGGCGTGCCTGGCGCGGGCGCAAACCGGCAGCCGTTGCGCTTACCGAGTGATAGCGCAGCGCCGAGACGTGGGAGGCGTGGCATGCATATCGTGATTCCCGATGACTACCAGTATGCCGTTCGCTCGCTCGACTGCTTCGCGCAGTTGAGCGGCCACCAGGTCAGCCTGTATCACGATGTGCAGAAAGACCCCAGGGTACTGGCGCAACGCTTCGCCGATGCCGACGCGCTGGTACTGACCCGCGAGCGCTGCTTGATCGACGAAGCCCTGCTGGCGCAGTTGCCCCGGCTCAAGTTGATCAGCCAGACCGGCAGGGTCGGCCCTCACCTGGACCTGGACGCCTGTAGTCGTCATGGCGTGGCGGTGATGGAAGGGCGGGGGTCGCCGATTGCCGCCGCCGAGCTGACTTGGGCCCTGATGCTCAATGCCCGCCGGCAACTGCGTACGGCGATCGATGGGCTCTACGCCGGGCACTGGCAGGTCAATCTCGGTGAGCGTTTATGCGGGCAGACGCTGGGCATCTGGGGCTACGGCAAGATCGGCCAGCGCCTGGCGCGCTATGCCCAGGCTTTCGAAATGCCGGTGCTGGTGTGGGGCAGCGAGGCTTCACGCCTGGCGGCGCAGCGTGATGGCCATCGTGCGGTCGAATCGCGCCAGGCATTGTTCCGCGAAGCCGATGTGCTCAGCCTGCATCTGCGCCTGGTCGACAGTACGCGCCACGCGGTAACCCTGGACGATCTGCTGTGCATGAAACCCGGTGCCTTGCTGGTCAATACCAGTCGCGCCGAGCTGATTGCCCCTGGCGCGCTGCTGACGGCCATAAGCCAGGGCCGGCCAGGCTTTGCCGCCCTCGATGTATTCGAGGACGAGCCGCTGCTGGACCCGGCGCACCCGTTGCTGAACCACCCCAGAATTCTCTGCACCCCGCATCTGGGCTATGTCGAGCGGCACAGCTACGAGCTGTATTTCGGCGATGCCTTCGCCAACCTGCTGGCGTACTTCAAGGGTGACAGTTGCACTCTGGTCAATCCCGCGCAGGGCTGAGTCGCGAGATCCGCCCGAGCACAAGCGGGTTTCTTTCTGGATGGCGGCGCTGGCTCTAGACGTCAGGTCAGCCGGCAATAAGGTCATCGATCGGGCTTGGCGAAGACCTTGGCAAAAAACAGCCAGGCAAAGAGTGGGTAGCAGAAGTAATGCAGGGCAAAGATCAGCAGACCCATTGTGCTTTGAGAATTGTTGAGTTGGTATTTGCACTTTTTGAAGTGCGTCTATGCGTGGCTCGGGTTATTGGTTTTTTCTAGTAACGAATGAATAAACTTCAGCTGGTGCTGTAGGTTCTCTGAGAGTATTGGTTCAAAATAGGGATCAAAATGATTGGCATTAATCATCTTGGTCTGTATGAATTCTTTATTTCTGTTTTCAACATTGGCTCTGTTAAATGGTGCTACGGAGTCCCGTGATGCACCAATTAGTAGTGTGGGTATTTTAATCTTTTCTAAACGCTTGAAGGGACGGTATAAGCCAATCCTTAGAAGTGAACGAGCTGCAACGCGGTTGTCGTATTTAATTTTCGCAGCTTCAATGCCGCGACGCATAGCTTCATCTGCACCATCGCGATCCATTGAACCAAATTCGCCAGGTGGCGACACAATAGGAATATAGATAGGGCGGCGGCCCATAAAACAATCTGCGATACCGTAAGCGCCAAAGCGCAGGATATTTAACAGGCTATTGGCTTTCACCGCATCTTGCCCATCTAACATTGGTACTTGTGCAATGGCACCTAACAATTCAGGGTGCTGAGCGGCGGTATCGACCACATGGCCACCGCCAAACGATGTCCCCCAAAGTACGATTTTCGTTGCGTCGATAATTGGTTGTTGTTTTAAGTGAGTCAATGCCGACTCAACGTTACCAATGCGTTTTATCGGGTTAATGCAGTTTCGCGGCAGGCCTTCGCTGCAGCCCCAACCGGGATAGTCAAAAGTCATTACTGCATACCCAGCGTCAGTAAATGCCGCAATGAATGGCCCCGTGAGTGCGCCTTGTACTCCGCCCCAGCCATGAACCATGAGGATTGCAGGAAATCCATCACTGTGGCCTTTTGTCGTCTGGGGTATGAAAAGTGACGCTACGCATTGTACTCCGTCAGAGTAGAAAACAGATTTCATCTCTAATCGTTTGATGCCTTCGGCTGCTGTAAGGGCATTCATGCCTGTTTTCCTCATCTGAAAATGTGGGTGTTCTTGCTCAAGACTTGATCTGTATTTTTTGTCTTGAATGGCGTTCAAGACAAGATCCTAGCGTCCCCCTGTATACTGGTCAAGAAATTTTTATAACGAGAGAGGCCGTTCATATGGCTAAGAACAAACGGCATGTAGACAAAGAACAAAAGGCAGAGGAAATAGAACTGGCTGCGATGCACCTGTTCATTGACGTTGGGTTTGACGCTAGTTCCATGTCGATGATTGCAAAGTCAGCGGACGTCGCGCCGAATACGTTGTATTGGTATTTCAAAGATAAGGACGATTTGCTGATTGCAGTTTTAAATCGATTGCTCAATGCGGGTATGGCCCAATATCCGAGCATGATGAGCAAGCCTTTAGCGGAGCAAGTTATATGGTTATTGGGTCAGCTAAAAGAAACAAAAGGCTTGATTTCAACCGTGCATGCGCGTGTGAAGTACTCGCCTGATATCGCTGTCTGGCATGATAAATTTCATAATATGATTGAGAAAATATTAACCGTACAACTGACTTTAAATGGTGTTGCTAAAGAAAAAATTCCCTTTGTAGTCAAAGCGTTAACCTACCTCGCTGAGGGGCTTCTATCGCACGAAAATACGCAGGAAGACGAAAGGGGAATGATTGATTGGATATTACGTGCCACGTGATGTGGTTGAGTTGGCGTTGCAGTAGCACGGTGGTGAGCAATCTACTTGATAGTGATCGGTGATTTGTTTGTCTTACTTTTTAGGTCGTGCATATCACTTATACCTTTCAGACCGGCGCAGCGCGTACCCTGATGCCGGGGGCTTCCTGTGGCGGTTTTTATTCTGTAGTCGGGGTTTATTTTAAGAACTGTGCGGGGGGCGTAATACTTAATAAACGCTTTGAGCGTTGATAGCATTTTATGGACCGAGGCCAGATTGCTTTCCCATCTGGCTAACCCATTCATTTCTGGCTTCTACGAAGCACCGCCCACGCCATTAGCGGATAACAAAAGTAATGCATGCCAAAGATCAGCAGCCCCATCGGGCTGGGGTCGTCCTGCAGCGCCATCATTGCCAATAGACCCAGATAGAGCAGGGCCAGAACGCCGCCGTAGAGCCACAGCAGGCGGCGGCTCTCACTGCGATGGGGCGGGCGGCGGTTGCGCCAGGCGAACCACAGGTACATGCCGCCGGCAACGGCAGCGGCCACAACCAGGGTGGCGAGCACACCGCCGAGTTTGACGAAGGTGCGCAGCAGCAGGTTGAGCAGGATAACCGCGGCCACGCCGCCGATAGCCAGGTGGGTGACCGGGGCGCTGTTGGGGTTTGGTTCGTGCATTCAGCGCGCTCCTACAGACTGCGATCAAGGCCGAAGCGTCTTTTCAGCACCTTTTCCAGCAGTGCCTTGGGCACCAGGGCGGCCAGTAGCGGCATGCTGCGGCTGCCATTGCCCAGGCGTAGCAGGCGCGGTCGATTCTTTTGCTGGATCGCGGCCAGCAGGTTGCGGGCGAAGTGGCTGGCGGGGGTGGGGTTGTCCTGGGAGGCGTTGGCGCGGGCGCGGATGCCGTCGCGGATCGGCCACCAGGGCGAGGCTTCATCGATCAGCTGTTCGGCCTGCTGGCTGGCGTTGGCCCCGAAGCTGGAGGCAATCGCCCCTGGCTGCACTTCCATCACCTCGATAGCGAAGGGGGCCAGCTCCAGGCGCAGGGCATCGGTCAGGGCATGCACGGCGGCCTTGGAGGCGCAGTAGGCACCGGCAAACGGGGTGACCAGCACGCCGGAGACGCTGCCGATATTCACCACCAGGCCTTTGTTCTGCCGCAGCAGCGGGAATAGTGCGCGGGTTACGCCGACCAGCGCGAACACGTTGGTTTCGAATTGCTTGCGCATAGCTTCGACGCCGCCATCGAGCAGCGGGCCCATGGCGCCGTAGCCAGCGTTATTGATCAGCACGTCGAGGCCGCCGACTTCACCCTTCAGACGTTCGGCCAACTGGCCTAGGGCCAGGCCATCGTTGACGTCCAGCTGCACGGCGCGAAAGCCGGCGGCGCTCAGGGCGGCCAGGTCTTCGGCTTTGCGCGCCGTGGCCCAGACCTGATAACCGGCCTGCTTGAATACCTCGGCCAAGGCGCGACCAATGCCGCTGGAACATCCGGTGATCAGGGCGACGGGCTGGCTCATGCAAGCATCCTTGTTTGGTTGTGGGATTTAAATATCAGCGACTGAAGCTACCGTGCAGCCGCTCGGCGCGAAACTCCAGGGTACTGGCGCGGTAACCGCTGCGCAGGGTTGGCAGGGGCAGGCAGCTTTGCCACTCGGCCTCGGGCAGCAGTTCGCCGGGGCCGCTGTAGCGCGGCGATTCATACAGGCGCTCGGCCAGGTTGACGCTGTCGCCAGGGCGATAGGCGGCGATCTGCCAGCGTAGTTCGAGCAGCGCGGCCTTACTGCCGTTCTTCAGGTTCAGGGCTAACGGGCGGTCCGCCGGGCAGCGGTCCGGGGCGTAGTCGAGGCGTAATTCGAGGTGGGCCAGATGGCGGTTTTCGCGGCTTTCCTGCCAGAGCACCCAACTGGCGACCAGGCCCAGACCGAGCAGTGCAGCCAGGGATACCGGCATGGCTTTGCTCGGGTAGCGGATCAACAGGATCAGCCAGCTCAGTACCAGTATTGCGCCAATCAGCATGGTGGAAGCCTTGGTAGACGAACAGAGCCTTATCCTACACAAGGTTGCCGCGACATGCGCCGTGCTGGCCGCTGGCGGAAAAAGCAACGCCGGCCCTTGTGGGGCCGGCGTCTATTTACAGCGGGTCTAACGACGACTTAGCGGGCAACCACACTCAGCGCTGCTGTGGCTTTGCTGCGGCCGTAGACATCCTCGAGACGTTCGATGTCGTCTTCACCGAGGTAGCTGCCGGACTGCACCTCGATAATCTCCAGGGGGATCTTGCCGGGGTTGCTCAGGCGGTGCACCGAGGTCATGGGGATGTAGGTGGACTGGTTTTCGGTGAGCAGGAACACCTTGTCGTCGCAGGTCACCTCGGCGGTGCCGGAGACCACGATCCAGTGTTCGGCGCGGTGGTGGTGCATCTGCAGAGACAGGGTGGCACCGGGTTTGACCGAGATATGCTTGACCTGGAAACGCCCGCCCATGTCCACCGAGTCATAGGAACCCCAAGGCCGGTAGACCTCGCAGTGGTTCTGGGTTTCGCTGCGGCCCTGGGCATCGAGCTGTTTGACCACGGTCTTGACGTCCTGCACGTGGTCGCGGTGGGCGATCATCATGGCGTCCTTGGTTTCTACCACCACGATGTTGTCCAGGCCGATCACCGAGACCAGCTTGCCATTGCCATGTACCAGGCAGTTGCGGCTGTTGTGCACCATGACATCGCCCTTGGTGACGTTGCCGTTGCTGTCCTTGGCGTGCACGTCCCAGATCGACGACCAGCTACCGACATCGTTCCAGCCAGCATTGAGCGGAACCAGGCAGGCGCTGCTGGTCTTTTCCATCACGGCATAGTCGATGGAGTTATCCGGGCAGCACTCGAAGGTGGCCGCATCGATCATTACCACGTCGTCTTCGATCGTGCTGCGCTCCAGGGCCAGCAGGCAGGTGTCGTAGATATCCGGATCGTGCTGCTTGAGCTCCTCCAGGTAGCGGCTGGCGCGGAACAGGAACATGCCGCTGTTCCAGAAGTAATCGCCGGATTCGACGAAGGCGCGGGCGCGTTCCTCATCGGGTTTCTCGACAAAGCTCTGCACCCGTACCATGCCCCGCGGCAGGCTGTCGTCGGCCATGGCACGGATATAGCCGTAGCCGGTTTCCGGACGGCTGGCGGGAATGCCGAACAGCACCATTTCGCCGTGCTCGGCGGCCTTCTGAGCCAGTTGCAGGGCAGCCTCGAAGGCTGCCTGGTCTTCCAGTACATGGTCGGCGGGGAGGATCAGCAGCAGCTCGTCACGGCCTTCGGCGAGCAGCTTCATGGCGGCGATGGCCACCGCCGGCGCGGTGTTGCGGCCGAAGGGTTCGAGCAGGATGGCCTGGGTTTCCAGCTTCTGATCTTTGAGCTGCTCCTGGACGATAAAACGGTGTTCCTGGTTGCACACCAGCAGCGGCGGCTGCATGCCGGGTATGCGCAGGCGCTTGATGGTTTGCTGGAACAGGGTGTCGTCGCCGGTGAGGGCGAGAAACTGCTTGGGGAACTGCTTGCGCGAAAGCGGCCAGAGGCGCGAGCCACTACCACCGGAAAGAATTACTGGAATCATCTCTGTTACTCCTAAGCATCTATGCATTGGGTTGGGCCTGCCCCGCACGTTTGTGCGGCGGCCCGCTTGCCCAGACTGAAAACAGCGCTGGGGGACCACTCCAGAGCGCCTTCTCGCAGCTGAAGGCGCTATTTACCTATCGGTCTATTGCCGATCTTTAGTTTTGTCTGTGGGCCTCAGTCAGTGCGGGCCGGGCGCTTGACCCAGACCGGGGAGAACTTCCCGTCTGTGCCGGTGATGTACAGGCAGACCACTTCGCCACGGGCCAGGGTGACGGGCTTGAGGTCGGTGATTTTCTTGTCGCCGTCGTACAGCGCCAGGCTGACCTTGACCGGGTTGACTTCGCGCTGGCCGTTATCGTCCGGGCCGACTGCCTCGATCACTGCGGCCTTGCCGTCGGCGGTTTTCAGGCTGAGGCTGCGATCAGTCAGGTTCTGCACCCGCAGCAGGGCTTTGCGCTTGTTGTTGAAGGGGGCTTCTTCCACCAGTTTGGGCGTGCTGCCCGGCTGGTTGACCAGGGTGTAGAAGCGCTCGGCGTCCAGCTTTACTGGCAGGGCACTGCTGCCGACCTGGGCGCTGTAGCTGCCCGGCGGCAGGAAACTGAAGTCGCTGGAGCCCAGGGGCGCGATATCGCGCAGGTCGGTGTTGCCCACGCTGACGCTGATTTCGCTATTGCCGGCGTTATAGGCGCGCACGAAGGATGAGCCCTTGGGCGCGCTCGGGGCGTAGAGTGCGGCTTCGCCGGCCTGGGCCTGGAGGCTGCCGAGGCTCAGGGCGAGGGCGCAGGCGTAGGCTATCCAGCTGTATTGAGTGGGTCTGTTCATGGGTAGTTCTCCATGTGATTGAACAAAATGATCTGTCGATCAAGTGCGTGGTTAAGCCGCTCAGGGGAGCGACTGATTCAATGGCGATTGCTGCTGGCCAGGCGTTGTTTGCTGCTGCTTTTCAGCGTGGCGATCCAGGCCGGGTCGAAGCCTTCCAGGTTGTTGGCCATCGGCAGATAGCGCTCGGGGAACTCCCAGATCACCAGCTGCGGCGGGGTGTTTTCGAAATCGCTGCTCTGCAGGTACTTGAGCATCGGCACGATCGGCCCCTGGCCGTCCTCGGCGTGGTTGCTCAGGTCCCGTTGCAGGTGCTGGCGCAGAGCGCCAGCGAAGTTCCACGCCGGGTTGGCGCTGTAGCTGGTGCCGACCAGAGCCACCGGCAGCTCGACATCGCCGAGCAGCCCGGCGGCGGCGTCCTGCGGTTGGGCGGCGTGGGTTTCCCGTTGCTGCAACTGGTCGGCGGCGGGTAGCAGCTGGCTGAACAGCGGGTCGAGGGGCAGAAAGCTGCTCAGGTCGCCCTGGTAGGCCGCCTGGCCGGTGGCTTCGGTGACGAAGACCTGCGGTTCGCCATCCAGCTTCACGGCCGCTTGCACGCCCTGGCTCAGATGCTGGGCGGCAATCTCGGCCCCCAGCGGGGTCCAATGGGTATCGGTACGCAGGAACAGCTGGCCGCGCTCTTTCCCCGCCTGCAGCGGCTGCAGCAGGTCGGGCGCGGCGATATCGGCGCGGCGCAGCGCGCGGTGGAAGCGCTGGTAGAGGTCCTGACGCAGCGGGCTGATCGGGTGCTCGCCGATATGTTCCGGATACAGGCGCGCCTTGGCCGGTACCACCGCCACTACCAGCAGCACATCGCGCTGCGCCAGGTGCGCCTGCACGCCGCGGATCAGCGCCAGGTTGTCGTGCAACTGCTGCTGGCCGTCGGCCACCGGCTTGAACTCTTCATCGGAGTACAGCCAGTCACGCTCGCCGATCAGCACGCCGGGGCGGCCGGCGTTGAACAGCAGGTAGTCCAGCGCGGCCCAGACATTGGTGCCGACCGTCTTGAGCGGGAAGTGCTTGTCGTAATGGCTCTCGAAGGTCTTCGCCAGGCCGCCGTCGAGCAGGCTGAACTGCTTGGGTAACTGGTAGCTCAGCACCCCGGCCAGGGAGCCGAGCGAGAGCAGGCCCAGCACGCCGATAAACAGGGCGACGTAGAGTTTGCGTAAGGGACGCGTCATGCTCGGCCTCATTCAGAATTGGAAATAAAGAAAGGGGGAGTAGCTCTGCGCCGAGAGCTTCATCAGCGAGGCGCAGAACAGCAGCAGCAACGCAGCACGCACCAGGTAGCGCGGCAGGGCGGCGTTCCAGGTGGCGCGTTGCACCACTACACCGCCGCTGCCGACCACCAGCCCCTGGTCATCACCCGGCACGGCCTTGACCATGCGCGACAGATCGGTCGCCGGCCCATCGGCGCGGGCATCCAGCGCCTTGTGGCGGTAGAACTGGCGCAGGCCGCAAAAGGCCATGACCGCATAGGCCAGGATCAGGGTGGCAATCTGCAGGTCGCTGATGCTGGCGCTGTTGAGTTCGCTGAGCTGCCAGCCCTGGCTGCTGAAGATCGCCGGGCTGAACATGGCGCTGTACATGCGCCAGGCGATGTCCAGGTTCTCGGCACGGAAGATCACCCAGCCGAGCATCACCAGCAGGAAGGTGAACAGCCACTTCAGCGGGTTGATCACCTTGGGCGCGGCGTTCACGCCACAGGCGCGTTCGATGGCCAGCCAGGTGCCGTGCCACGCGCCCCAGATCAGGAAGGTCCAGTTGGCCCCGTGCCACAGGCCGCCCAGCAGCATGGTCAGAAACAGGTTGCGGTAGGTGTTGAAGGTGCCGCCGCGGTTACCGCCCAGGGGCACATACAGATAGTCGCGCAGCCAGGTGGAGAGGCTGATATGCCAGCGCCGCCAGAACTCGGTGATCGACTGGCTGATATAGGGCTGGTTGAAGTTCTCCATAAAGCGGAAGCCCATCATCAGGCCCAGGCCGATGGCCATGTCGCTGTAGCCGGAGAAGTCGAAATACAGCTGCGCGGTGTAGGCGATCATGCCCAGCCAGGCATCGCCGGTGCTGGGGTCTTGCAGGGCGAAGATGTGGTCGACCAGGGGTGCCAGGCTGTCGGCGATAAACACTTTTTTGACGAACCCCTGCATAAAGCGCGTAGCGCCTTCGCTGAACTTGTCGAGGCTGTGGGTGCGGTCGGTGAACTGGTCGGCCAGGTCCTTGTAGCGCAGCACGGGCCCGGCAATCAGCTGCGGGAACAGGGCAATAAAGGCGGCGAAGTTGATCAGATTTTCTGTGGGCTTGGTGTCGCCGCGGTACACGTCGATCAGGTAGCTGAGCGACTGGAAGATATAGAAGGAAATACCGATCGGCAGGATCACATGGGTCAGCAGGAACGGCTCGAAGCCGGCACCCTCGAGCACCTTGTTGATGTTCGCCACCCCGAAGTTGGCGTACTTGAAGTAGCCCAGGGTCGCCAGGTTGCCGACGATCCCCCACAGCACCCAGCGCTGCGCCGCCTTGCTACGTACTCCAGCGGCATGAATGCGCAGGCCGAAGATGTAGTTCCACAGGGTCACCCCGACGAACAGCAGGAGGAAATCCACCCGCCACCAGGCGTAGAAGGCATAGCTGCCGATCAGGATCAGCAGGTTGCGATAGCGATTACTGCTCAGGTAATACAGGCCGAGAAAGATCGGCAGAAACAGGAACAGAAATACGTTGGAGGAGAAGACCATTTAGCGGTGTCCCGTACTTAAATCATTATCAGGCCCACCTGGGGCCTGCCATCTACGCGTGCTGCCTTGTGCTCGGCGCGGCTGCCAAGGCCGTGGTCATTGCTTGTCGGCGTCGCGGCGGGCGAAGACTGCGGTGATATCGCCTCCCAGCCGGTAGGCTTTCAGTGGCTCGAGGGAGTCTTTCCAGGCCTGGGTTTGCGCTGAGCAGGGGTAGAGCGTGCAGTAGGGTTCCAGCCAGATAAATTTGCTCTTGGCCTGCAGGTCTTCGAGGTTCTGCTTGTTGTTCACCTTGCGGGCGAAGCGCTCAGGCTCTTCGATACCTTCCAGCACCCTGCTGGCCAGGCGTTGCAGGGCACCGTCGTTCTCGTCGCGCACGTCGACGTCATTGGCCTGGGCGAAGGCGGCAAGCATGGTCAGCGGCGGCAGGCTGTAGTTGTGGTAGGCCAGGGCGCGCGGCTTGCGCTTGAGCTCGTTGGGCAGGTAGCCCTGGGCATCCACCTGATTGGCGGCGACGCGGAACTGCTCGATGGACCAGTCGAACAGGTCGCGGCGGTCAGTCGCCACGGCGGTTGCCATCACTGACCAGGCGGTCCAGTAGGAGTGGTTGTTGATCTTCTTCAGCGGCAGGTCGCTCCAGTCCTGTACCGCCTGGTCGGCCAGTTTGGCGAGCCAGGCCTCGATCACCTGGGCTTGCTGCGGGTAGGCGGCCAGCGGCTGGGATTCGGAGAACTTCAGCCGCAGGTAGGCACCGGCCATGCTGCCCAGGGCCCATTTGCGCATCGACTTACCGGTGTGGTTGAAGTCGGTCGCTAGCAAGGCATCGGCTTCAGCCCAGGTGGTCATCCAGTTCAGGGCGCATTCGAGCTCTGCCGGGTGGCCGTGGCGCATATAGCGGAAGACCAGATCACTGACGCCTTTTTCCATTTCACGGATATCGCCGGTCATGCGTTTGTAGTGCTTGTCTGCGGCGACATTGAGGGTGGCGCGCGCCGCATCCGAGCCGCTGTATTTGCTCGGGAACACCAGGGTGGCGGTGTAGGGCGCAGGCACAGCGGGGCAGCTTTGTGCTTTGCTGTCGCCTTGCTGCACCGGCAGGTAATAGCCCGCGGGCGGTACCAGGCTGGCGGCGCTCGCGCTGGCGCAGAACGCTGCGGCGGTGAACACCGCAGCGGCGAGCAGGCAGGGTGGCAATGGGTAGCGGCGCATGGCGAACTCCGGATTAATCTGCACGGGCAGTCAGTGAGTTGGTGGCGCGCTTGCACAGCTTGGCTTCGACCGTTAACTCGCCTGCGGGCATGTCTTCGGGGCTCAGCACTTCCAGGGAAAGGAAGGGCAGGTCGGCCCAGTCGCTGCTGTTACGCAGGTGGAAGACGAAGCGCCCGGAATTTTCGATGGCGCTGGATTGCTCCAACTTGACCTGCTCGCGGCGGCCTGTCATGTACCAGAGCACGGCGCGTAATTCATGCACCGAGGGGTCGCTGAAGCGGATATCCAGCTGGTAATCACCGCCGGGTAGCTCCTGCAAGGGTTTGTGCTTGCCGTTGACCAGCACCTCGTTGCTGCCCTGGCGCACCGGTACGCTGTTGCTCAGCGCCACATCGCGGCCTTCGCAGCCGTTGCCCAGTAGTGCGATGGCCTGGCGATAGAACTTTTCCTGGGCCAGGTCGTAGTGCGGCTCGAACTCCCAAACCAGAACCTTCGGTGGCGCACGATGGAAGTCGTCGCTGGCCAGGTACTGCAGCAGCGAGGCATCGTAGCCACCGCCGGTAAGGGACAGGTTGAGCACCTCGGCCCCCAGGTATTCCTGGAGGAAACCGGGGAAGTTGTAGGCATCGCCACTGTTACTGGTGCCGACCAGCACGATCTGCGGATCACTCTGCTCGCCGAGCAAGTCATCGATGCTGGCCTCGCTGTCGAGTGGCTCGGTGACAAAGCGCTCGACGTATTCATCGGCATAGCTGGTGCCGCACAACTGGCCGGCCGCTTTGTGCAGGGTGCCGCGCTTGCCGAGCAGCCCGGTGCGTTCGCTCTTGAACGCCTGGCGCGGTACATCGGCAAAGGCCGGGATCTGTTTGATGGTCTCGGCTACCTGGCGCGCGGTGCGCTCGGCACCATAGGGCGTCCAGTGGTGGTCGCCACGGAAGAAGTAGGGCTGCTCGTTCTGCTCCGCCAGCAAGGTGGTCAGGTCGGGCACCCAGATGCCCTGGTCGCGAAAACGCTGCAGCGCGGTGCCATAGTTGCTGCGGGCGCGCTCGTAGTTGAAGCGCTGGCGGTCCTGCGGACGCAGTTTGTCCGGGTGCACCAGGCCGCGGGTGGGCTGGTAGACGATGACCAGCTCGGTGCCCTTGCTTTGCAGCAACTGGCGCAGCTGTTTGAGTTGCTGATAGCCATAGGGCGCGGGGCCGAATTCGCTGCGCAGGTCGTTCTCGCTGCGAAACAGCCAGTCGTCGTCGGCCTCCACCAGGGTGCTGAAAAAGTCCAGGTATTTGGTGTTGTAGGCCGCAGGGTTCAGGGCCGCCGGGCACAGCTGGCAGCAGGGCTCGGCGGTGTACTCGGAACGGTTTTCTTCAGCCTTGAGCGCGTTGGCACCCAGTAGCATGGCCGCCCCCAGCAGGGGGTAGGCGAGGCGAGGTAGGGCGGTCATTGCAAAAGCTCCTGCTGGGTTTCGACGGGGTCAATCAGCACGGCCTGCTGCTTGCGTACCAACATGTCGAGAATCAGTTCTTGATTGAGGCCGAGTACGCCACCCAAGGTGATGCCGGTACTTTTGGTCGGCGCGAGCATTTCCACGCGGTACATTTCCAGGCTTAGCGGCGAGTCCACAGAGATCGGCCCGGAGCCGTTGCCGGCCAGCTTGCCGCCGACCACCAGCAGGGAAATCTCGGTGTCGAAGGGGTCGAGGTCGATGTCGCGGTCGGTGTCGCTGATGTCCTTGATATGGCCGTAGATGCCGGTCAGCTGGTTGCCGATGGAGAGGTTTTCATACAGCTTGACGTCCACGCTGTTGCGCACGCGGATGCCATGGCGGCGGTTGTTGAAGGCGCGGTTGCCCCAGAACAGATTGGAGCCGCTCTCGTAGACGGTGATGCCGTCGGAGTGGTTCTGGTAGGTCTCGTTGTAGGCGATGACGTTGTTCACGCTGCTACGGTCGATCACGATCCCGGAGAGGGTGTTGTCGTAGCTGCGGTTGTTGAAGATCCAGCTGTCGTTGACTTCGCGGGAAATGATGATGCCGTGCTTCTGCACGGTGCCGTAGGCGGTGTTGTTGGCGATGATCAGCCGCCGCGAGCGGTCGTGGGGGTCGATGCCGTAGACGATATTGTTCTTGTAGGTGTTGCCCAGCAGCACCACGTCGTCGGCTTCGTAGCAGTAGAAGCCGTACCACATGTCATCGAACATCGAATCGATCAGCCAGCCGGTGGGATGGCCGCGTTTCATCTTCGGGGCCATGCTCGGGCTGTACTGGGAGATCGACACGCCATAGGACTTGCTGCCGGAGTAGCCCAGGCTGGTCACGGTGCTGCTGACGATATAGGTCTCGGTGCCGCCCCAGGCGTTGAGGAAGGGGCGGAATTTTCCCGAGTCCTCTTCTTTCCACCAGGCGGGTGCCTGTTGGGTTTCGTTCCAGGCGGTGAGCTTGGAGTCGGTGATAAACAGCTTGCCATCGTTGATCAGGAAGCTGCCGCGCTCCTGGGACAGACGCATATCCTTGACCTGGCCATCGATGTGCAGGCTGGCGTCATTGCCGACGATGATCGGCACACGGGCGACGAACTCCCCGGGCGCGGTTTCCTCGAAGTAGCGCTTGGGCAACTGCTTGGCCATCTCGCGTGGGGTGATATAGCCGCCGTCGATAAAGATTGCCAGGGGCATTTCGCGCTGGCGCTTGACCCACTCGCGCAGGCGGCCGTCGCCCCCGGTGAACTCTTTCAGGGTGTCCTGTTGGAGCATGCGTTGCAGGCCGACGCGGCCGCGTTTTTGCTTGGCGAGTTTGACCTTCTCCTGCACCGCCGCGGCGGTGAAGGGGCTGAGGTCGGGCAGCGCCGGCGGCTCCATATGCAGCGGTGCGATGGGCGCGCTGACGATGGTGTAGTTGTTGGTGGTGCGTAACGCCTGAGTCGGCTTGGTCGCGTCCTCGGCGTGCAGCATGACCGACTCGGCTTCGGCCGCGGCGGTATCCGGCGCAGCCTGGAGCTGGTTGGCTGCCAGCAGCCCGCCGATTAGCAGGCTGCTGATCCATGTGTGGGTTCTTGCGTTCATGTCTTTTCCTGGCCCATGGCCGATCAGAAGCGCCAGATGGCGTCGATGAAGGCGCGGTGCATCAACGAGTCGGTGTCGTTGCCGTAGGCATCGCCGGGTTTGAATACGCCGGCGCGCAGGCGCAGCAGAGCCGAGGGCTCATCGATGGCCTGGCTCAGCGAAGCCGGTAGCAGCCCCTGCTTGAAGTACTTGGTGACCACCAGATCGAGTTCCTGGCCCAGGTCTTTCTCGCCGTCGATCAGGTTCACCTGAGGCACAGTGCCGATGCCGTCATGCAGGGGGGCATCGAGGCGTGCGTTGATGCCGCTGCTGCCGATCTGCTGGTGGTCGTCGACGCGCCAGAACTTGTGGTAGACCAGGCTGGCATCGTACTCATCGGCCAGCTGCCAGCTGCCGAACAGCGTGGCGGCCTGCAGGTTATTCAGTTCGCCGCGAAAGGCTTCGCCGAAGCGGTGCACGCGGGTGCGGGTGCCGGTGTAGTTGGAGCGGTTGCTCTCCAGGCCGGTCTGTCGGTAGTTGTCGCTGCCGCTGCCGTCATCGCCGCCGCCACCGCTGCCGCGGGCATAGGCCGCGCCGACTTGCCAGTTGGGGTCCAGGCGCAGGCGGATGCCCAGGTCGGTAGCCCAGGCGCTGACATCGCTGCTGTCTTTACGCTGGCCGCCATTGACCCGGTCGGGCACCAGGCTGTCACGCTCGCCGCTGAGGTGGCTGAGGCTGGCCCAGTAGTTGATCGGGTTGCTGTTGCGGTGGTTATAGGCATCGCTGTCGGCGTGCAGGCCCAGCCAGGTGAGGTCGCCATTGGCGCGCTTGTCCAGCTCGTCGAGGGGTTCGGCGGGGTTGGCCAGCTTGCCATCGTCGCGCGAGTGGTGCGCACGCACGCCGACCCAGTGGCCTGGTCGCCATTGCGTGGCGATATCGCCGAACAGGTGCAGGCGGTCTTCATCTTCCGGGGCCAGTTCATCGAAATCAGTGCGGTAGTCGCTGAAGCGCTGGGCCACACCCAGGTCGGCGCGCAGCAGGGTGGTGTCGAAGCGCCAGTTCAGGGCTTCGATATTGCTGTCACGCCATTGGCCATCGGCGTTGCGCAAACGCTGGCGACCGAGGCGCAGGCTTTCGCCGGGGTAGGCGGTAAAGCCTGAGTAGTCGACCCAGAATTCGCGCAGGGCCAGGTAGTTCTTGTCGGGCTCACGGGCACCGCCCTGGTTGCTGCTCGTGTCTTCATCGGTTTGCAGGGTGTCGGTCTGAATGGTGTCGCTGGCTACCACCGCCTGGCCCATGGCGAAGGCGCTCCAGCTGCCGCGCTGGACGAATGCCCAGGGCCGCACATCGAGGCCCATGCCCTGTACGTCGCCGCCTTCACGGGTGCCGAGGTCGCGGTCGTCTTCGGACTGCAAGGTGATCTTGAAGTCGACGCCGAAGTTGGCGTCGCTCATCTGTACGGCCCAGGTCGGGCTGGCCGCCAGTAGCGATAGGCTGAGGCTGGTGCCCATCAAATGATTCAGCTTCATAGGTTGTCCTGCCTTGTAAGGTCCTGTGCGGGAGTCGTCAGGGCTGTCGCGTCGCCTTGCTGCCAGGCGCTGTTGCGTTGCTGCAGTTCCCGTTGCACTAGCTGCTGGGCCTGTTGTTTTTCCGCGGCACTGAGTTTCCCTTCGAGGCTGTTTTTCAGCTCGACGGCATGGGGATTTTCCACCTGCATGGCGAGGGTGGCGAAGGCATAGGCGTTGACCCGGTTAGGGCGAATGCCGCGCCCTTGCGAGTAGAGCTGGGCGAGGGCGAAGTCGGCGCTGATCTGGCCGCGGCGTGCGGCGGTAATCAGGTGATCGACGGCCTTCTGCGGATAGACCTGGCCAAGGTAGCCACGGCGATACAGCTGGCCGAGGAAGTAGTGGGCGCTGGTTTCGCTGGTGGCGGCTTTAAGCAGGTGGGTTTCTGCCGCCTTGGGGTCCTGGGGCAGCCATTTGCCTTCGTAATACAGACGCCCCAGAAGCAGGTCGGCACGCGGTTGGGCGGCCTGCTGGCCGCGCTTGAGGTAGTCGAACATCTGCTCGCTGTCGCCTAACGCTGGGTAGTCATAGAGCAGGCGCGCCAGGCTGACCCAGGCCGCTGGGTATTGCTCGGCGATGCTTTCCAGCAGGGCCTGGGCGGTTGCTTCATCGGGCTTGCCGAGTTCGCCATCGGCCAGAACCTGGGCGACCTTGTCCAGGCGCTCGGGCGGCACGCTGCCGGCCCGCTGGGCGCTGCGCAATTGCTCGATCAGCGCCTGTTGCTGTTCGGCCTGGCCGCGCATCTGGTAGACGGTGGCCAGTTCGACGTAGCAGATGTCCATCTGCGACAAACCCTTGCGGCAGATCTGCTCCACTTCATCGAGGTGTTCGGCATAGCTGCCCTGGGTGCGATAGAGCAGGATCTGCGCCAGGTCGGCCTGGGCATGGCCCTGCCGGCGCCAGGTGTCGATGCGCTGCTGAGCATTGACCTGCGGCCAGTACTGCGGGTACTGCAGGTAGAGCATGGCCAGGGGCATCAGCGCGCTGCTTTCGCCATGCTCCAGGGCGTTTTCCAGCAGCTCGGCCGCCTCCCGTCGTTCGGCCTCAGTGGCAGCCGGCTTGCTGGCCAGCAGGCGGCCGAGGCGCGCCTGGGCCCGCGGCGATTGGTCGGCCGCCTGGCGGTAGGTCTGTTCTGCCAGGCGCATTTTCTCGGGGTCGCCGCTGGCCAGTTGGATATCGGCCAGGCCGACGCTGGCATCGCTATAGCCCAGCTCGGCCAGCTGGCGGAAATGCCGCTCGGCGGTGGCGGTGTCGCCCATTGCGTAAGCCTGGCGGGCCAGCTGCTGGTCCGGCAGGCCGGCGCAGCCCGCCAGGCCCAGGGCAATGGCGGCGACGAGGCAGAGAGTAGGTTGGCGAGTGATCACGGCCATGCCTCCTTACAAGCCCGCCGCGACGGCTTTGTCGATCAGCCCGCCGAAGGAAGGACCGCGGTTAACGGTGACTTCAACCGGGCGACCGGCCAGTTCGTTGCTCAGGGTCTGCTCTGGCTTGATCAGCACGCGAATGTCGGTAGACAGGCCGCCTTCCTGCAGGCTGCTGTTGACGATAGTGCCGCGGCGTGGAACGTCTTCACCGGCCACCTGCATGGTCACGCTGGTACCTGGGCGAACATTCTCGAAGTTGCGATAGCGGAAGCGCGCCTCGACGGTGGCGGTGTTGTCACGCGGGGCGAGTTCGAAGATCACCGAGCCCTTGCTGGCAAACTGGCCGTCGGCTACCCGTTGCTGGACCACCGTGCAATCGCAGGGGCTGGTCAGGGTGCCGGTCAGCTGCTTGCCGAAAAACAGTTCTATATTCTCCGCGGTCAACTGCTCGTCGGTCAGGCTGCCTTTGAGCATCTCCAGCATGGTGGCGGAGAAGGTGGCAATGGGCGCGCCTTTGCTGACGACGCCATCGGCAGGGACCAGGCTGGTCACCGTGCCTTCGCGGGGCATGGTCACCTGCATGCTGGGCACGCTGACATGGCCGGCCTCGGCATGGGTGACGAAGTACAGGTCATACAGGGATTTGCTGATCAAACCGAACGCGCCCAGGCCAACCAGCAGGATCGCCAGGCTGGCGGTTACGGCGCGCAGGCGGCCGAAGATGCCCATGCCGCCATTCGCGGCCTTGCCCTTGCGCGCCTTGGTGAAATTGTCGCGCTGCAGGGTGCTCAGCAGGTCGCCGGTGCTGATCAGTTCGCCGCCCAGATAGGCGCTGATCAGATGGCGCAGGGTGGCCTGTTCGCGCGGCTTGAGGTTGTGCAGCTGACAACCGACACGGTCGTTGTCGACGTCCACCGAGCGCACCTGGAATTCGACGTCGATACCCAGGTTGAAGCTGTCCAGCTTGAACTGCAGGCGGCCCTTGTGAAAGTCGCCGATCTGAATTGGCTGCTTGCTGTCGGCGAAGCTGAACCCGCCCGCCGAGATATCGCTGAGCGGTTGCTCGATGCGTTCGCGGTTCTTGTTCAGGTAGTGCAGCACCACCGGGATCTTGACCCGTGCATGCTGACGCTGGGCTTCGGATTCATGGACCACATTGACGTTGACGGCTGTATTCATGGTTGCAAATTCCTGTTTGTAAGGGGTTCTGGCCAAATGCGGGTCACACCAACACCAGAAGCGTGGCGATAAATATGCTGGCGGCAGAGAAGGTCATGGCGCGTGAGGACCAGGTGTTGAACCAGCGCTGAAAGCTCAACAGGCCGCGGTCCAGCTTGGTGTCCTGACGGGTCCAGGACTGTCGGTCGAGGCGGAAGAACACGTAGATCTTCACCAGTGCGCCGACGATCTGGTTGTAATAGAGAATCACCGGGTAGGCCGGGCCGATGTGATGGCCCGAACAGGCCAGCAGCAGGCTGAGTACCAGGCGGGTGAGGCCGATCCACAGCAGGTAAACCATCATGAAGACGATGCCGTACTTGATGCTGGCAATCAGGGCCACGCTCAGGCCGAGCAGGCTGGTCCACATCGACACGCGCTGATCGAACAGCACCAGGCTGGTAAACCAGCCGAGGCGCTTGCGGCCCAGGCCCAAGGCGCGGGCGTTCTGCCGCAGGTTGTTGCCGTACCAGCGGAACATCAGCTTGCGGCTGGCCTTGAGAAAGCTCTTCTCCGGCGGATGCTCGACCGTGTTGATGGTGGCGTCGGGCACGTAGAAGGTGTCGTAGCCCAGGCGCATCAGGCTGAACCAGCTGGACTTGTCATCACCGGTGAGGAACTGGAAACGCCCCAGGCGCCAGTGCTCGAGGTAATCGCTTTCCACATCGGCGATAAAGGCCGGGTCGGTGACCACTTCGGCGCGGAATACCGACATGCGTCCGGTCATGGTCAGCACGCGCTTGTTCAGCGCCATCGAACACATATTGAGGTGGCGCTGGGCGAAGCGCAGCTTGTGCCACTCGCTCATGATGTAGCCGCCGCGCACCTCGCAGAACTCGTTGGTAGTCAGGCCGCCGACATTGGGGAACAGCTGGAAGTAAGGCACGGTTTTACGCACCACCCCGGGGCTGAGCACGGTGTCGCCATCGACCACTGCGACCACGGCGCGGGCGTCCGGCAGGTAGCGGGAAATGGCGCGGAAGCCGTAGGCCAGGCCATCGCGTTTGCCGGTGCCGGGGATGCGTACGAAGCCCAGCTTGACCCGCTCGGGCGGGTTGAGCTTGGCCCAGAGGTTCTTGATCAGCAGTTCGTCGGACAGCTCGACGATGGAGCACACCACCGTGGACGGGTAGTCGCAGTTGATCGCTTCCTCTATCACCGAGCGATACACCTGGGCGGTGGTCAGCGCATCAATGCGGAAACTGGTGACCAGCAGGTAGACGTGCGAGGGATCGGCCGCCGTACCTAGCCGGCGCGCTTTACGCCGGTAATGCGGATACACCAGATAGAGAAACAGCATGCCCCGCACGAAGTGCACGGCACCCATTGAGTAACGCCAGATACCGATGGCACCGATCAGCAGAAGATAGTTTCTCGACTCCGGATCGAATACCGAGCCGGGCAAGGCCAATGCCATTACGCCCAGCAGGCTGAGGTAAAAGACCCAGCCACTGGCTTCGAGAAGGCGGTTTTTTAGCCTGTCCATAGTTTGTTTCCGTCAGCGCTGCAGAACATGGCGCGGCGCACCCCTGTGCGGTTGTGCACGGGGGCGGCCAGGCCAACTCGGTTAAGGGCTACCAGCAGATACCTTCGGAGCCAGCACGCGACGCCGTCGGCATAAAGCCGATCAGGTCAACCACATGCTTGCCGGCGAGGGCCTGCTGGGCCAGGGGCGCAAAGCGCTCGTCGGCATTGCCCAGAACGATGATCTCGGCGTTATCGACCACCGCATCGAAGTCGCTGTTGAGCAGCGAGGACACATGGGGAATCTTCGATTCGATGTATTCCTTGTTGGCCCCGTAGACGCGGGCATATTCGACGTTGCTGTCGTAGATGCTCAGCTCGAAGCCCTTGCCGATCAGCATCTCGGCCAGTTCCACCAGCGGGCTTTCGCGCAGGTCGTCGGTGCCGGCCTTGAAACTCAGGCCGAGCAGGGCGACCTTGCGCTTGTCGTAGCTGGCAATGATGTCGTAGGCGTTCTGCACCTGAACCACGTTGCTGCGCATCAGCGAACCGATCAGCGGCGCTTCGACATCCAGGCTGCTGGCACGGTAGGACAGGGCGCGCACGTCTTTCGGCAGGCAGGAGCCGCCGAAGGCGAAGCCCGGCTTCATGTAGTACTTGGACAGGTTGAGCTTGTGGTCCTGGCAGATCACATCCATCACTTCACGGCCATCGACGCCAACGGCCTTGGCGATATTGCCGATCTCGTTGGCGAAGGTGACCTTGGCCGCATGCCAGACGTTGCAGGTGTACTTGATCATCTCGGCGACATCGATGTCCTTGCGGATGACCGGGGCGTCGAGCTCGCGGTAGATGCTTTCCAGCAGGTCGCCGGAGGCGGTGTCCAGTTCGCCGATCACGGTCATGGGCGGGAAATCGTAGTCCTTGATCGCGGTGCTTTCGCGCAGGAACTCGGGGTTCACTGCCACGCCGAAGTCGACGCCGGCCTTCTTGCCCGAGCAGTCTTCGAGGATCGGAATTACCACGTTCTTCACGGTACCCGGCAGCACGGTGCTGCGTACCACCACGGTGTGGCGTTCAGGCTTGTTGCGCATGGCGAAACCGATTTCGCGGCACACGCCTTCGATGTAATCGAGCTCCAGATCGCCGTTCTTTTTGCTCGGCGTACCGACGCAGATAAACGAGACTTCGGTGTCACGGATTGCGTCGGCCACATCGGTGGTGCCGCGCAGGTGACCGGAGTTCAGACCCTGCTGCAGTAATACTTCCAGACCGGGTTCGACTATTGGCGATTTGCCGCTGTTGATCAGATCGATTTTATGGGCGGAAATATCCACGCCCACTACGTCATGACCGCGCGCCGATAAACAACCGGCACACACGGCACCCACATAACCCAAACCAAAGATACTGATTCGCATAGTATTACCTCGTCCATTTGTTGCGTAGTTGAAGAGTGGCTTTTGGCCAACATTGTTCGTTTAACTCAGTGCGATAAGCAGGCTGAATTAATTTAGGCATTAGGAGTTTCGACAGTCGAAAAAGGCTGTCGGAGCGGGGCTTATAATATAAAGCGTGCCCTGTTTAACTTTTGAGCTGCTGCCTTAGAGGCTCTAGCTCATGGCTTCGAGTGGGTCTTTTGGTCGGCGCAAGTTCTCCTGTCGTCGCTCAGCAACTTTTCTTTGGGTATAACTATCCAGCGGACATGCGTCCGGCAATTAAGGGCAGTTTGGGTTCATGTAGAAAGTTACATGAAGAAATATGTTGCGTGGGTAAGAGTGCGGGATTTTTCCTATAGTTCCTACCGTTCGTCCACTTTCGTGAATTGTGTGTGCTGTTGAAGTGATGGCCACTGATTGCACGTTGATGGCAATTTATAAGCACTATGTAATAGCACTATGAGTACCCGTGCGCGGTGTATAAGGCGGGCGGAAAGTTCAGTTTATTTGTGCGCGAGAATTGTCCCGCAGGGGAATACGGGGCAGATGTGCGCCGTACGGGGCGAGCGGGCCGGGGAGCGGCCCGTTGCGGGGAAGGAGAAGGGGGGCGGAATCAGTCTTGCGGGTGGTCGCGCAGGAATACCAGCTTGTCGGTTTTCGACTGTTCGGCCGAGTAGCGGTAACCCTGATAGGCGAAGTCCTTGAGGCCTTCGGCAGCGTTCAGACGTTCCTTGATCACATAGCGCGCCATCAGCCCACGGGCTTTCTTGGCGTAGAAACTGATGATCTTGTATTGGCCGTTCTTCAGGTCCTTGAACTCGGTGTCGATAATCCGCGCATTCAGCGCCTTGCGTTTCACCGCGCTGAAGTATTCGGTGGACGCCAGGTTGAGCAGCACCTGATCGCCCTGGGCGACCAGAGCATCATTCAGCCAGCCGCTGATGCGCTCACCCCAGAAGTCATAGAGGTTATTGCCGCGGGGGTTGGCCAGCTTGGTGCCCATCTCCAGGCGATAGGGCTGCATCAGGTCGAGGGGACGCAACACGCCATAAAGACCGGAGAGCATGCGCAGGTGGTCCTGGGCAAAGTCGAAATCGGCTTCGCTGAAATCCTCGGCGTTCAGCCCGGTGTAGACGTCGCCCTTGAATGCCAGCAGCGCCTGCTTGGCGTTGGACGGGTTGAACGGCCGCTCCCAGCTGCCGAAGCGCGCGGCATTGAGGCCGGCGAGCTTGTCCGACAGGTGCATCAGCTCGGCGATCTGCGCCGGGCTGAAGTCGCGCAACTGGTTGATCAGGTCCTGGGCGTGGTCGAGGTGTTCAGGCTGGGTAAAACGCGGGGTCGCCGGCGGCGTCTCGTAATCGAGGGTCTTGGCCGGCGAAATCACCATCAACATAGAGTCTGCTCCTGAAAGTCTGGGCGCGATTCTAGAAGCTGGCGGCGGTTGAGACTACCTATAAGGTCGATTGGCGCGCTTGACCCAAGGGCGGCCCCGGGGTTGTAGTCTGCTCTGGTCGAATCCTCCAAGGAGCTGCCATGACCGCCTGTAACCATTCGCGCTGGGAACCTTCCCACGACTACCGCCCGCTGGAAACCACGGCCGAGCGCCAGGCCTGGCGGGTGGCGGCGCTGACCGGGGCGACCATGCTGGTGGAGATTGTCGCCGGCTACGCCTTCAACTCCATGGCCCTGCTGGCCGATGGCTGGCATATGGCCTCGCATATGCTCGCCATCGGCCTGACCGCTCTGGCCTATCTGCTGGCGCGGCGCTATGCCGATGACCCGCGCTTTGCCTTCGGCACCTGGAAGGTCGAGGTGCTGGCCGGCTTTGCCAGTTCGCTGATGTTGCTGGTGGTGGTGGCCATGCTGGCCTTCGAGTCGCTGTGGCGTTTATGGCAGCCCCAGACGATCGCCTTCGACATGGCCTTGTGGGTGGCGGTGGTTGGCCTGCTGGTCAACCTGGCGTCGGCCTGGTTGTTGCGCGACCCGCATCAGCACAGTCACGGCCATGCGCATGGTCATGGCGATCACGACCACGTCCACGACCAGGATCATGCTGCTCCGGCGGCTGGCAAGGACCTTAATCGCCATGCCGCCTTTGTCCATGTGCTGGCCGATGCCCTGACCTCGGTGGCCGCCATCGTCGCGCTGCTGGGCGGTCTGTTGTTTGGCTGGAGTTGGCTCGACCCGCTGATGGGGGTAATCGGTGCCGTGATCATCGCGGTCTGGGCCAAGGGCCTGCTGCTGGAAACCGCCAAGGTGCTGCTCGACCGCGAGATGGACAGCCCCGTTGTCGAGCGCGTGCGCGCTGCCTTGGCCCAGGAAGCGGACACCGAACTGGCGGATCTGCATCTCTGGCGCGTCGGCCGCGCGCAATTCGCCTGCATCGTCAGCGTGGTGACCCATGGCTCGGCTACGGCGGATCGTTACAAGGCGCGGCTGGCGGGGATTAACGAGTTGGTGCATGTGACCGTGGAGGTCAATTGCTGCAGCACTGGGGCGGCGGTAGGGGAGGCTTGTTGAGGTAAATTGCTCGACGGCGCTATCGGCGGTATGACTTCCGACTTTAACGGCGCTTAGGCAGGTCGCCAAGCGCTATTTGTCGCTCCGACAAATAAACCTGTAAATGCTGAAAAATACGTTTTTCTGTCATCTTTTTTGGAGTATCTAAAAGACAAGACCGCCGAACCCTGCAGACAGGTGGCGGCCATTGGCCCTCACCTTACTTGCAGCCTTCTCAGCCTCGGCACTGAGGAGTCGACGGCCCCTCCGCGGCGCAGTCTCGCCCCTGCGTTGCTTGGCTACTACAAGAAGGTGACCGAGTATGGATGACCACGGACGCTCCAAGCCCACCGCCCCAACCCTGTACGCCCTCGACACCAATGTGCTGGTCCACGACCCCAACGCGCTGCTGAATTTTCAGGAGCACCATGTCGCCATTCCGATGACCGTACTGGAGGAGCTGGACAAGCTTAAAACCGGCAAACAGGGAGTAGCCGCCGAATGTCGCCAGGCCATCCGTCTGATCGACAAGATTCTCGGTGTGGCGACCCCGGAAGAAGTGGAACTTGGCGTACCGATCCAGCGCGACAAGAGCGGGCCCTGCGGTTACCTGTCGATCCTGATGAGCAAGAGCGCGTCGCCCATCACCTGGCTACCGGAAGACCTCAACGACAACAAGATCATCAATCAGTTGGTGGAGCTGAAGGCGCGCCGTCCGGGGCTCAACGTGGTGCTGGTGACCAAGGACATCAACATGCGCCTGAAGGCGCGCGCCTGTGGCATCGACTCGGAGGACTACCACACCGACCAGTTGGTCGACGATGTGTCGCTGCTGTCGCAGGGTTACCACAACATGGACGGTTCCTTCTGGGACCGCGTGAACAAGGTGGAAACCCGTCAGGACCACGGCCGTACCTGGCACCGCGTGCAACTGACCGACAACCTGCCGGCGGTGCACGTCAACGAGTTTATCCTCGACGAGCAGGGCTTTGTCGGCTGGATCAAGGGCATCAAACACGGCGAACTGCTGATTCTCGACATGCATCAGGAGCCCCTGATGCACCAGGAAGCCTGGGGCCTGCGCCCGCGCGACGTGTATCAGTCACTGGCGCTGTTTGCCTTGCTTGATCCGGATATTCACCTGGTCAACCTGTCCGGCGCGGCCGGTTCCGGTAAAACCATTCTGGCCCTGGCGGCGGCCATCGAACAGACCATGGTCAGCAAGCGTTACCGGCGCATCATTGCCACCCGCAGCGTGCAGGGGCTGGATCAGGAAATCGGCTTTCTGCCCGGCACCGAAGCCGAAAAGATGGAGCCCTGGCTCGGCGCGATTACCGACAACCTCGAAGCCCTGCATATGGACGACGAGAACACCCACGGCAGCGTCGACTACATCCTGCAAAAGGTCCCGCTGCAGTTCAAATCCCTCAACTACATCCGTGGCCGTAGCTTCCAGCAGAGTCTGATCCTGATCGACGAATGCCAGAACCTCACCCCGCACCAGATGAAAACCATCATCACCCGTGCCGGCAGCGGTTCTAAAGTGGTGTGCCTGGGTAACCTGGCGCAGATCGATACCCCCTACCTGTCGGCCCCCAGCTCGGGCCTGACCTACCTGACGGAGCGCTTCAAGGACTTCGAACATGGCGTGCATATCACCCTGCAGGGTGTGCCACGCTCGATCCTCGCCGAATACGCGGAAACCCATATGTAGCGGCAAGCGACCAGCTTCCAGTAAGAGTGAAACGCGACCCGGGGTCTTTGCCGGCCCCGGGCCTTCGTTTGCACGCCGATCAGCTTGCAGCTGCCATATCCTGACCGTCGGGTTTACAATCGGGCCATCCCTTTCTGGAGTTCGCCCGTGCTTACCCATCTCGATGCCCAGGGCCATGCCCATATGGTCGATGTCACCGACAAGGCCAATACCTTCCGCGAAGCCAGTGCCGAAGCCAGGGTGCGCATGCGTCCGCAGACCCTGCAGATGATCGTCCAGGGCGAACACCCCAAGGGCGATGTATTCGCCGTGGCGCGAATCGCCGGTATCCAGGCGGCGAAGAAAACCAGCGATCTGATTCCGCTGTGTCATCCGCTGATGTTGACCGGGGTCAAGGTCGAATTGACGGCCGAAGGTGAGGATGCCGTGCATATCCGCGCCACCTGCAAACTGGCCGGCCAGACCGGGGTGGAGATGGAAGCCCTGACCGCCGCCAGCGTCGCCGCGCTGACCATTTACGATATGTGCAAGGCTGTGGACCGCGGCATGGTGATCGAGCAGGTGCGCCTGCTGGAGAAACTTGGCGGCAAGAGCGGCCACTACAAGCTGGAGGACCAAGCATGATCCGCGTGCAGTATTTCGCCCGTTATCGCGAGGCCCTGGGCCTGGATGGCGAACAACTCAGTGGCGAGTTTGCCAACCTTGATCAGCTGCGCCAGCACCTGCTGAGCCGCGGCGGGGTGTGGGGTGTGCTGGCCGAGCAGAACCTGATGTGCGCGCGTAACCAGGAACTCTGTGGCCTGGACGAGCCATTGGCGGCGGGCGATGAAGTGGCGTTTTTCCCCACAGTGACCGGCGGCTAAACATGAGCATTCGCGTCCAGTCACAACCCTTCGATCCGGGCAATGAACTCAATGCCCTGCATGCCGCCAATCTGGGCATCGGCGCGGTGGTCAGCTTTGTTGGCTATGTGCGCGATTTCAACGAAGGGCGCGAGGTGGGCGGCATGTTTCTCGAGCACTTTCCCGGTATGACCGAGAAGGCCCTGGGCAAGATTGCCGAGGAAGCCAGGCAGCGCTGGCCGCTGCTGGGTATCGAGATCATCCACCGTGTTGGCCGCTTGGAACCGGGTGAGCCGATCGTGTTTGTCGGCACCACTAGTGCCCACCGGCAGGCGGCATTTGACGCCTGCAACTTCGTGATGGACTACCTCAAGACCCGCGCACCGTTCTGGAAGAAGGAAGACACCGCCGAAGGCCCGCGCTGGGTCGAAGGGCGTTGCTCCGACCAGGCAGCGGCCGAGCGCTGGAAAGCCTCAGAGTGAAGGCAGCCTCGGTGCCCGGCTATCGCGTGCCTTGCCCTTGCTCTGACCGTACTCGCGAAAGGCCTGAGCAATGATCTGGCGCAGCTGTTCGTCGTCCCAGGGCTTGGTCAGAAAGCGGTAGATGGCCCCCTGATTGATCGCATCGGTGACCGATTTCAGGTCGGTATAGCCCGAGAGCACGATACGCATGGTGTCGGGGTGCAGATCCTTGACCCGGCTGAAGAACTCGGTGCCGCTCATCTCCGGCATGCGCTGGTCGGAGAGGATCACCTGCACGTCGTGCTTGGCCAGCAGCTCGAAGGCGTCCTGGGCGCGGGTCGTCATCAGGATCTTGTAGCCATCGCGGCGCAGCAGGCGCGCCAGGGCGCGCAGGATATTTTCCTCATCATCGAGCAGCAGCAGGGTCTGCGCCGGCTCGCTGCCGCTTAGCTGCGGCATGCTTGGGGCTTGGGTCAGCATGCGTTCGCGGAGAAACACCTCAAGCTCGGCGAAGGGCATGGGTTTGGCGAAGTAGTAGCCCTGGAACAGATCGCAGTGGCTCTTCTTCAGAAAGGCGAACTGCGGCTCGGTTTCCACACCCTCGGCGATCACCTTGAGGCGCAGGTGGTGGGCCATGGAAATGATCCCTTGAGTGATGGCAGCGTCGTGCTGGTCGCTGACGATTTCCTCGACAAAAGAGCGGTCGATCTTGACCTTGTCGATAGGCAGGCGTTTGAGGTAATTGAGGCTGGAGAAACCGGTGCCGAAGTCGTCGATGGCGATCTTCACGCCGAGCTTTTTCAGCTGGTGCAGGGTGCTGATTGCCTGCTCGGCATGGTTGAGCAGCACCCCTTCGGTGATCTCCAGCTCCAGCCGTTCGGCATCGAGCTGATGCTTGTGCAGCACCGCCTGGATGCCCTCGACGAAGTTGCTGCGCTGGAAGTGGACCGAGGAGATATTCACCGCCACCGTCGGCCCGCTCATGCCCTGGTCGCAGAGTTGGCGCATCTGCCGGCAGGCGGTGTCCAGCACCCAGACGCTGAGGGGGATGATCTGCCCGGTGTCTTCGGCAACGGGGATAAACAGGGTGGGTGGAATAAAACCTTTTTCGGGGTGCTTCCAGCGTAACAGGGCCTCGATCCCGACCACGCGGCCGCTGCGGCCGTCGATCTGTGGTTGGTAGTAGAGGTCGAAGGCCTGGCTGTCCAGAGCCTTCTGCAGGTCGTTGCGCAGGGTCACCCGTTCGCCGACCCGCTGGTTGAGATCGTTGGTGTACCACTGGTAATTGTTGCGGCCTTCCTGCTTGGCCTTGTACATGGCCAGGTCGGCCTGCTGGATCAACTGCGCCGGCTGCGCCAGTAGGCCGTCGCTGAGGGTGATGCCGATACTGGCGGTGATGTGCAGCTCGACGCCGTCCACCGGATAGGGCCGGGCAATATCGCTGAGCAGGCGCTCGGCCACCAGCAGTACGTCTTCTTCGCGGGCCAGGTCCGGCAGCAGCACCAGGAATTCGTCGCCGCCCATGCGCGCCACGGTATCGCCGGGGCGTACCTGGGCGCACATGCGCCGAGCCACTTCGATCAGGATCTGATCGCCGGAATGGTGGCCGATGGAGTCGTTGATTGGCTTGAAGCCGTCCAGGTCGATAAACATTACCGCCAGGCTGCGCTGGTAGCGTTGGGAGATCTGGCAGCCCTGACGCAGACGGTCTTCCAGCAGGGCACGGTTGGGCAGGCCGGTGAGCACGTCATGGCTGGCATTGAAGCTCAGTTCGGCCTGATAGCGCCGCTCTTCGCTGATGTCGTTCTGCACGCCGATAAAGTGGCTGACCTGGCCGTGCTCGTCGAGCACTGGGGAGATATACAGGTCGTTCCAGAATGGGCTGCCGTCCTTGCGGTAGTTGCGCAGCACCACATGCACTTCCAGCTGCTGCTCCAGGTGGTGGTGGATCAGGGCGAGTGCCGGCTGGTCGCGTTCTTGCGCCTGCAGGAAGCGGCAGTTGCGCCCCAGCACTTCGGCTTCGCTGTAGCCGGTGATGCGCTCGAAGGCCGGGTTGACGTAGATGATCGGGTGGTCGGGAGCCCTGGCATCGGTGATGATCACGCCGTTAAAGCTCGATTCCAGGCCGCGCTTGAGCAGGCGCAGCTGTTTTTCCGCTTCCTTGCGTTCGCTGATATCGCGCAGCGACAGCAAGCGCACCTGACGCCCCTCCCAGTCGGTTTCGGAGAGGTGGATTTCCACTTCCAGGCTCTCGCCGGCCGGGGTGGGCAGGTGCCACTCGAAGAGTTGCTCGGCGTTCAGGGGTAGATCGAAAACCTGTGCTTGCAACTGCGCCTGGTTTGCCTTGAACAGCTGCTCGGCCGCCGGGTTGGCGTAACACAGCTGGCCCTGATCATCGATTACCAGCAGGGCATCGCGGGTGTCGTTGAGCAGCTTGCGGAAGGACTGCTCGCGGCGGGCGGCCTGTTGGTGGGCCTTGTACTTTTCCGTGACATCGATGGCCAGTACCAGGCAGCAGGGCTGCTTGTTGAACTCGAAGTCATGCACCAGCACTTCGGCATACAGCTCGCGGCCGGACTTGTGCAGGTAGGTCCAGACCCCGGCCTGGGGATCGGCAACCGGAACGTCGCGCACTCTAGCGTTGTAGTAGTCGAGAAAGCGCTGCTGCTCGTCCTGGTTGCGGATATCCAGCACGGTCATGTTCTTGAACTCGGCCTGGGAATAGCCGAACAGACGGCTGGCGGCGAGGTTGGTGGCCTGGAAGCACAGGGTTTTTTTGTCGAACACCCACATGGCTTCCGGGTTGGCTTCGAACAGCAGGCGATAGCGGTGTTCGCTGTCGGCCAGCTCGGCACTGCCCAGGCTGCGGTCGATGGCGTAGCGAATGCTGCGCAGCAGTTGCCGATTGTCGAACTGGCCCTTGACCAGGTAATCGGCTGCACCCAGTTCGATGGCGCTGGCATCCAAGTGCGAATCGCCCTGGCCGGTCAGCAGGATGATGGGTTTGACCACGCCCTGCTGCAGGGCGTTGTCGATCAGTTCCAGGCCGGAGTCCGCGCCCAGGCGGTAGTCCACCAGATAGAGGTCGTGTTCCTCGCGCAGCACCAGCTCCAGGCCCTGCTGGAAGTTGTTGCACCACTCCAGCTCGATCGGGGAGTCCGGGTTCTGCCGCAGGATGTCGCGGGTGATGATGAAGTCATCCTCATCGTCGTCGATCAACAGCAGTTTCCAGCCTGGAGCGGTTCTAATCATTGTGGGTTCCGTCCGTGGGCAGCTCGACGATTTCCAGCCAGTAGCGACCAAGGTTTTTCACCACCTCAAGCAGGCCGCTGAAGCTGGACGGCTTGGTGATAAAGGAGTTCACGCCTATAGCGTAGCTGCGCAGGATATCTTCGTCTGCCGAGGAGGTGCTGAGGATCACCACGGGAATGCTGCCCAGCAGGCTGTCGCTCTTGATCTCCAGCAGCGCTTCGCGGCCGTCCATGCGCGGCATGTTGAGGTCGAGCAGGATCAGCCCCGGCAGTGGATAACGTGCTTCATCCTCGTAGGGCGGGCGGTGCTTGAGGTAGTTCATCAGCTCTTCGCCGTCATGGACGAAATGCAGGGGGTTTGGGATGTGGCATTCCCTGAAGGCCTCGCGGGCCATCATGCAGTCGTCCTGATCATCGTCGGCGATCAGGATCTGCACCAGTGGAGCAGTGGTCATAGGCTGGCCCTGTCTAGAGTGGGAAAGGTGATCCGGAATACGCTGCCCTGGCCGGGGACGCTACTGGCCGTAATGCGTGCGCTGTGGCGCTCGGCGATCTTTTTGACGATGGCCAGGCCGATGCCGGTGCCGGCATAGGCCTCACGACCGTGCAGGCGCTGGAAGGGGTTGAAAATGCGGTCGAGGTACTTCTCGTCGAAGCCGATGCCGTTGTCGGCGATGCACAGGGTCCAGTGTGTGGCGTTCTGCGCCTCCACATACAGGCGGATCAGCGGGCGGTTGCCGGGGGCCTGGAATTTCAGGGCATTGCTCAGCAGGTTCTGCAGCAGTTGGCGCAACTGGCTAGGGTCGCCCAGTACTTTGGGTAGTGGCGGGTAGTCGATGCGCGCCTGGCTCTGTTCGATGGCGGCTTCCATGTCCCCGAGTACTTCGCCGAGCACCTGGTTGAGGTCCAGCGGTTGCAGGGGCTGGCCGCGGGTATTGACCCGCGAGTAGTTGAGCAGGTCGATTATCAGCGCCTGCATGCGTGCCGCGGCCGAGGTCATGCGCTGCAGGTAGTCGCGGCTGTCTTCATCCAGCGCCGTGCTGCGGCTGACCAGGCGTTCGGAGAAGGCCTGGATCTTGCGCAATGGCTCCTGCAGATCGTGGGAGGCGACAAAGGCGAATTCCTGCAGCTCCTTGTTGCTGCGCTCCAGTTCGAGCAGGGTCGCCTGCAGCTCCTGCTGAGTCCGACGGCGTTCGCTGATGTTCTGGAAGTAAACCGCCAGGCCCTCTTCGGAGGGGTAGACATGCAGCTCGAACCAGCCGTTCAGGGGCGCGTAGAAGCTCTCGAAGTGGCGCGGCTGACCGCTGCTCATGGCCTGGCGGTAGTGCTCGCCGATTTCGCTGTCGTAGGAGCCCGGGAAGGCCAGCCACAGTTGCTGGCCGAGCAGGCCGGGGGCGCTGGCCTGCAACAGTCGCTCGGCTTCGTGGTTGGTGTAGGTGAAGCGCCAGTCGGTGTCGAGGGTGTAGAAGGCATCGCTGATACTTTCCAGGGTGTTGCGCAGGCGCTCGGCCAGGGCCTGGGCCTCGGCCAGCGCCTGCTTGTAGCCGCTGACATTCTTGGCGATGCCGAATACCCCGACGATCTGCGCATCGACCATGATCGGCAGATTGGTCACGTCCAGAGTCAGGGCCTTGTGCTGGCGATCCTGCAGGCGCGTTTCATAGTGCTGGGGGGTGCCTGCGCTGGCCGCCTTGAGGTGCTCGCGGATCTGCGCCTGCTGGTCGCTGGCGATCAGCCCGGTGAAGTGTTTGCCGATGATCTCGGCTTCGCTGAGCCCCAGCAGCTGCTGGCCAGCATCGTTGATGCTGAGAAAATGGCCGTGCAGGTCAAAGGAGAAGACCGGGTCCGGGTTGAAGGCGAACAACGAGCGGAAGCGTTGCTGGCTTTCCTGCAGATGGCGACGGTCGGCCGCCCGGGCGATGCCAATGGCCGCCAGCTGGGCAGCGGTGGCCAGGTGCTGGATCTGCTCGTCGTCCGGTGTCTGGGGCTGGCGGTGATAGACGCCAAAGGTGCCCAGGCCCTTGCCGTCGTGGGAAATCAGCGGAAACGACCAGCAGGCCTTGAGGCCGTGGGCCTGGGCCAGGTCGCGGTAGTCCTGCCAAAGCGGGTCGCTGCGGATGTCTTCGCTGATCACCAGTTTCAGCAGGAAAGCCGCCGTGCCGCAGCTGCCGACGCGGGGACCGATGGTCAGGCCGTCGAGGGCCTGGCTATAGGCTGGCGGCAGGTTGGGTGCCGCCCCGGTGTGCAGGTGCTGGCCACTGGCGTCGAGCAGCAGCACCGAGCACAGGGCTCCGGGTTGCTGGGCCTCGATCATCAGGCAGAGGGCTTCGAGGGTTTCGCCCAGCGGTCGGTCGTTGGAAATCATGCTGAGGATCTCCCGCTGGCTTTCGGCGTAGGCCTCGTTCACGACCAGGGGGGTGATGTCATGGGCGACGGCAAACAGGGTCTGCGCCTGTTCGGACCAGTCGACTGTCCAGAGGATATGCAGGATGCGTCCATCCTGGTGCCGGCAGCGGTTGCGCAGGGTGTGGCTGGCGCGAGCGCGCATGCAGGCAACTATTTCCTCCTGGGTCTGCTGGCGGTCTTCGGCCAGCACCAGGTCGATAGAGGCCTGGCCGATCAGGGTCTGGGCCGGGTAACCGAAGAGTTTCTCGCAGGACGGGCTGAGTTCGTGGAAGCGTCCATGGCGGTCGATCGAGCAGAGCACATCATGGGTGAACTGCATGATCCGCTGGTTGAGGTTCTGCGTGCGCAGCTGCAGGGCCAGGCTTTGCTGCAGGTCCTGGTTGGCGCTTTGCAGTTGCTGTGAATGTTCGGTTGCCAGCCAGGCCAGGCGCTGGCTGAGTAGCAGGAAGAAGCTCAGGGCCAGGCCAAACAGTAGGGTCAGGGTGGCCAGGTGGGTGTCGGCATTCAGCGCATGGGGGTTGTGCACGTAGGCGCTCAGCTGCCAGGTCTGGCCATAGGGCAGCAGCAGGCTGCGCTGGCTGACCGGGATGGCGTATTGAATGGGGTCGCTGGTCGAGTCGTACAGCAGCTGATCGCCTTCGCTGGCGTGCACGATAAAACCCTTCAGGTCGCGGTCCCGCAGGTTATCTAGAATGCCGGGCACGTTGAGGCTGGCAACCAGCAATAGTGGCGGCTGGCCGGGCAGGTGCAGCGGGCTGGCGATCAGCGTATTGCGCACGCGGGCATCGCCGTAATCGCGGGTCTGGCCAATCTGTGGGTGCTTGCCGTCTCGCACCTCTTGCAGCCAGCTGCGTTGGTCGGCGTCAGCAACCAGCTGCCGCAGCCAGGCAGCCTGGGCCGGGTTGCGGGCTTCAAGCCGGCGAGGGTCGAGGTCGTGATCAAGCAGCGCCAGCAGTTTCAGATTGGGGAAGTCGCGCAGGGAACTGTGTGCTTCCTGCTGCCAGAGGCTGGGGCTAGGCATAAGCCCGACTATCTGCCAGCGATCGGTCATGCGCTGTATCAGTGTCAGGTGGCTCTGCAGATCCTCGGTGGCGGCGCTTGCCATCTTCGTGAGCAGCATGTCGCCTTCACGGCTGATGATGTGGATCGCCTGTGTGCTTAGCAGGTACCAGCTGGAGCAGGCGAGCAGAGTGCCGAAGATACCAGCGCTGAGGGTGCGCGGGTCGAGCCGGTCATGCTCTGCGCGCGGGTGCAGGCTCAGCATAATGATGCTCAGGCCCAGGCACAGAACGAAGAGGTTGGCCACATGGGTTGCGTCGTACTTGAAGCCCAGGCGGATCATTTCGAGCGGCGGCCAGCTGTCGGCCAGCTGCGAAAGTATGGCCAGGATCATCAGTGCGCCGCCGGCCAGGCAGGCGACGCGTCTGGCCAGCCGTGCGCCGCCGCTCAGGTACAACGCCAGGGTGGCCAGCAGCATGCTCACGGCCAGGCCGCTGCGCATGCGCAGAAAGCCGCTGAGCCAGGACTGGCCGATATTCTCACCGCCCGCGAGCAGGTTGTGCAGCAGGCTGTAGAGGGTCAGCGCGACCAGCAGGGCGGCCAGCAGTTGGCGCGCCGCCATGGCTTGCCGGGTTGCGGCGAGAATAAGGCCGCCCATCAGGACCGACATCAGGGCGCTGTCGGGTAGCAGCACCACGTTGTGGCGGGTCGGTTGTTCGAGCAGCAGATAACCGATCAGGCTGATCGCGCCCAAGCCGAGCATGGCGAACGCCAGCACGTGCAGGTAGGCGGCGACGATCAGGTGGCGGGTATGCATGAATATTCCTTTAATAGCTGGGCAAACCCGCTTGAGCCGCTGCGCTTGCCCTTGCCTGTGGGGGGCTATGCACGGTGGCTGCTAGTAGTTGCTGGGTTCGCTTTCATCCGGTTCGTCGAGGTCGAGCAAGACCACGCCCTGGGCGTCGCGCCTGACTCGGGTGATGCCTGGGTGTTCGTCTTCCAGGCGCTGCAGTTCCTGTTCCTGGCGGTCGATGGCCGATTGCTGGCTGCGTACCTGGGCCAGCAGGCGCTGGTTTTCGAAGCGCAGCAGGTAGAGGTCGATGGCCGACTTGATCGCGGCCTCGAGTTCGTAGTCGTCCCAGGGCTTGGAGAGGAAGCGATAGATCTCCGCGCGGTTGATCGCCTGCATCATCGACTGGCGATCGCCGTGGGCGCTGAGCATCATGCGGATGGCATGGGGCTGGCGCTGCTTGGCGAACTGCAGGTAGGTGATGCCATCGAGGTTGGGCATCTGGTAATCGGAAATGATCACCGCGAACTCGTGTTCGGTGAGCGCTTCCAGTGCCGCCTGGCCATCGCTGAAGCTGTGCACCTCCCAGCGATGCGGGTGCAGCACCCGCTGCAGGGCGCTGAGGATGTGCGGGTCGTCATCGAGCAGTTGGATCTTGATCATCATGGCTCTCCGTCGGGTGTCGCCGCGGTGTCTTCGGGCTTGCGTACGAACAGGGTGTAGTGCCCCCCTTCGGTGGCTTCGAAGGCGATCAGCTTGTCGATCAGCGCGCGGGTCAGGGGTTTGCCCTGGTTGAGCAGGAGCATGCCGTTTTCCGCGTGGAGGTTGCGCGCCAGCACCATGCCCGGCTCCAGGCGGCGGGTGTCCAGGGCGAGAATGCTGGCGTCGGCCAGGGCCAGGTCGGGGGCCAGGGTGGTGCACAGGGTGACAAAGTCTTTGCACAGCTGTGGGTCGTAGAGGCGCCCGGCGTATTTCTGCATCAGCAGCAGGGCTTCGTCGCGGTTTAACCGGCGCTCCAGCACCAGGCCGCGCTGCAGTTCGATAAAGTCCACCGCCAGCTTGAGAATACGCGAGCCGAGGGGGATCGCCGTGCCGGCCAGGTGGTCGGGGTAGCCCTGGCCATCCCAGCGCTCCTGGTGATGGCGGATCAGGCGGCCGGCATCCTGCACCGGCTCCAGGGTCATCAGCAGGCTTTCGCCGACCACCGGGTATTGCCGGTAGCGTGCCCGCTCCTCCTTGTACAGCAGATCGGCGGGGCGCTGCAGCAGCTGGTCGTCCCAGGCCAGCTTGCCGATGTTGTACATGGCCGCCGCCATGGCCAGGTTGTTGCTGCTGCTCTCGTCGAGTTGCTGGAAGTCGGCAAAAGCCTTGGCCAGGGCGATGACCTGGGTGTTGGTCTGTTGCTCCTTGCCCAGGCGCTGGCCGACCAGGTTGGCGAACACTTCGGTGGCGGTGACATAGCTCCTGCGCAGCTCGGAGTAGGCCAGGTCGAGCATATCGGCGGTTTGCTCAAGCTCGGAGGTGCGGTCGCGTACGCGCTGCTCAAGGCTGGCGTTGAGTTCCTGCAGGCGCTGGTTCTGCTCGCGGGTCAGGTCTTCCAGGCGCATCCGCTCGTGTTCGGAGTGCTGGAAGGCCAGGGCCTGGTGGATGATCAGGCGCAGCTCGTTATCGTCCCAGGGTTTGCTGATATAGCGGTAGATCTGCCCTTCGTTGATCGCCTTGACCGTGGTGGTCAGGTCGGCATAGCCGGTCAGCAGGATGCGCAGGCAGTTCGGCCAGCGCTGCTGCACTTGGGCCAGCAGCGCCGCACCGTCCATCCCGGGCATGCGTGCGTCGGATATCACCAGGTCGATAGGCTGCTCGGCGAACAGCTGCAGGGCCGCCTCGCCGCTGTTGCAGGTCAGAAGCTTATAGGGTTCATTGCGCAGCACCCGGCGCAGGCTGTTGAGGATGTTCTCTTCGTCGTCGACCAGCAGCAGGGTGGCCAGCGTCGGATTCTCGGCTGCATTCATGGCTGGGGGGCGTCCGCTTGTGGTCGGGCATTGGCCTGGCGAAGCGGCAGGTTGATGCGAAAGCGGGTGCCGACATCCGGTTCGCTGTGCACCTCGATGCTGCCGCTGTGTTTCTGCACGATGTTGTAGGACAGCGCCAGACCCAGGCCCGTGCCTTTGCCGACCGGCTTGGTGGTGAAAAAGGGTTCGAAGATGCGGTTGAGCAGTTTGGGGTCAATACCCTTGCCGTTGTCTTCGACCTCGATCCAGGCCCAGTCGTCATCGCAGCCGGTACGCAGGGTGATGCGGCCGAACTGCTCGATGGCGTGGGCGGCATTGACCAGCAGGTTCATCACCACCTGGTTGATCTGCGACAGGATGCACTCGACCTCGGGCAGTTTGCCGTATTCCTTGATCACCTCGGCCTTGTACTTGAGCTCGTTGTTGACCACGTTGAGGGTGGTGTCCAGGCCGCGGTGCAGGTCGGCCGGGCGGAATTCGTCTTCCTCGATATGGGAGAAGTCCTTGAGTGCGCTGATGATCCGGGTGACCCGGTCGATGCCGTCTTCCGACTCGCTGATCAAGGCCGCCACATCGCCGCGGATATAGTCGTACTCCAGCTGGCGCTTGAGCTGGCGCAGCTCATCCAGGTCGCCGGCAGAATCCACCGCATCGGCGATCTTCAGCAGGTCGCGGACATAGCCGTCGAGGGTCTTGAGGTTGGAAAACACATAGCCGATGGGGTTGTTGATTTCATGGGCCACCCCGGCGGCCAACTGACCAATGGCCGCCATTTTTTCCGATTGCAGCAGCTGGCTATTGGCGGTTTCCAGCTTGCGCAACAGCTGATCCTGCTCGGCCTGCTTAGTGCCCAGGGCCTTGAGCGCGGCGCGCAGCTGCTCATTGCCCTGGGCCACGGCGCTGGTGTCATACACCACCAGGCCAAAATGGGTGGCCGCGTCCGGGGTGCTGAAGGGAAACAACAGGGTGCTCTGCAGGGCCAGCAGGCTGGACTCGCTGCTCACGGGCTGCAGCTGCAGCGGTGGTATCTCCAGCCAGTGGCTGTAGACATGCCGGCCCTGGTCACGGGCCAGTTCGATGCTACGGTTGAAATCGGCCGAGATGGCTTGCGGAAAAACCTCCGCCAACAGCTGTCCACAGGCCTGTTCGAGGGGCGTGGCGCAACGCTCGGCGACAAAGCTATTCCAGTACTGAATCCGCATGTCTGCATCCAGTACGATGATGCCAAGGTGGATATTGCCGATTAGGGCGTGGAGCAGTTGAGCCGTGAATCCTTCCATTGCAAGCTCCTTCTAACGGCATGACTGGACTCTTGGGCTAGAGTATTAATCGAATAACCCAGGGTAGCCAGAATTAAGACGCCATAAATATGACATTCATGGCCAGGTGCTACCATCTGCGCTGCTTAGTCAATAAGTCAGGTTAGACCATGCCTCATGCCGAGAGTGAAAGACTGATTGCCTACCGTTTCACCTTCGCAGACGGGCAAACGCTGGAGCACAGCGTCGATCTGCAGGGGGAATCCGCTTCGGCCGCGGCGGCGGCCTGGGCTCGCCTGGATTTTCAGCAGTGCCCGCATTGCCCCCTGTCCGTCAAGGATAGTGCGCTCTGTCCTTTTGCGGCGGCCCTGCAGCAACCGGTCAGCATGTTGGCCAGCCATGCCTCGTTCGAGCCGGTGGAAGTGCTGGTGCGTTGGCGCGACCGGGAAATCCGCCAGCACACCACCTTGCAGCGTGCGGCAGGCTCGCTGCTGGGGGCCATTGGCGCGGCCAGCGGTTGCCCGCATACCCGGCTGCTCAAGGCCATGGCCTGGTTTCACCAGCCGTTCAGCGGCAGCGACGAGACCCTGTACCGGGTGTTGGGCAGCTACCTGCTGGGCCAGTATCTGCGCACTCAACATGGCTTGACCGCGGACTGGGACCTGGAAGGGCTGCGCACGGTCTACCGCAACCTGCGCCAGGTCAATCTGGGCATGGCCCAGCGGTTGCGCTCCGCCGCCGAGGAGGACTCCAGCATCAATGGCCTGATCCTGCTCGACCTGCTGGCCGCCGACACCCTGTATAGCCTCGACCGTTATGACGGCGAGCTGGACCGCTTCTTTGCCGAGTACCTGGAAGGCCCTGAGGGCGGCTGAGTACGGTGGCCTAGCGACGCAGTACCACGGGCGTGAGCCAAAGACGATTGTGCCGCGCCTTCTCCAGGCGAGATTTCGGGCTGCTTCGCTGCTGGGTTGATTAGTCCAGCAACGCCCCTTCCACCCGGTTACGGCCATTGTGCTTGGCCTGGTACAGCGCTCGGTCGCTGGCGGCGTACAGGCGTTCATAGCTGCACGCCTGGCCGACCGGGACAGCCACCAGGCCGATGCTCACGGTCAGCGCCAGTTCCTGGCCCTCGAACTGCCGCAGTTGCTGTTCCACGCTCTGGCGCAGCAGCTCGGCGATTTGCAGGCCCTGCTGTAGGTCGCACTCGGGCAGCAACAGGACAAACTCCTCACCACCAATACGCGCCAGGCTGTCGCTGGCCCGCACCTGGCTGGCCAGCAGGGTGGCGGTCTGACGGATCACCCGGTCGCCCAGCGGATGACCGTACTGGTCGTTGATCTGCTTGAAGTGATCGAGATCGAGCATCAGCAGGCACAGCGGCTGCTGGTTGCGTTCGGCGCGCAGCAGTTCGTGGGCGACGATCTCGCCGAAGGCGCGGCGGTTTAGCAGGCCGCTCAGCGGGTCGTGTTCGGCCAGGTAGCTGAGGCGGGCGTTCTGTTGTTCCAGCAACTGTTGCTGGGCCTCCAGGCGTTGTTGCTGGGTGTGGATTTGCACGAAGTGGTGCCACTGCGACCAAGCCAGGGCCAGGGCAATGGCGCAGATGGACAGGCCGTTGACCCGGTTGCTGAGCAGCAGGGCGGGGTCGCTCTGGGTTTGCCCTATGGCCCAGATAAACAGGCCCAGGGTCGTGGAAAATAGCAGCAGGGCGGGTAGCGGGCGATGCAGAAACACCAGTGCCACCAGGGTGCAACCTACCAGCAGCGGGGTGATATTGCTGGTCACCAGTTGGTCGATGCTGCTGATCAGCGCGGCAAAACCCAGGGTGCCGAGGATGCCGACAGTGATGCAGGCCTGGCGCAGCCGCGCCAGGTGCGGGTGGCGATTGAGCCACCAAGTGGCCAGGGCCAGTAGGCCGAAAAACAGCAGCATGGCGGCATGGGCGAAGATGATGCCCTGCACCCACAGCGCCTCGTTGGCCGACTGCGCCGGGCGGCCCCAGAACATCCAGATATGCAGCAGGTTGACCGGCGGTGCGATGGGCGCAGCCAGCTTCAGGCGGTGTAGATTCTGTTCCAGCTGCAGGGCGCTCCATTGCCGCTGAGTCCGTTGCAGGGCCTGCCAGTCGATACCGCCGATATGCAACGCGTGTGCTCCGTTTTACTCAGGTGTGGGGTCGCATCGGCGCTCCGGGATGGCGCGTAAGTTACAGGGCTTTTATCGCCAAGGCGATGCGAGCAGAGTCTGTATGCCGCCAGGCAGCGGGCGAAGGGGCCTGCTCCGTAGGGTGCGCCGGTGCGCACCAGCGTCAGCTGCAGAACCTTGGTGCGCGGTGCGGCCTATCCATTGCGGCTTCTACGGCAAGTTACCCCTGCAACACGTAACGGCTACATCACCAAGAAAAATGCCGATTCCCGTTATTTCCGGGAACCGGCGTTTAGCGATCAGGGCTTCTTTTCCAGTGCCCGCTGGCGCTGCCAATGCGGGTAATGGGCGTGCAGCCTAGCGTTCGATGGCCAGCGCCACGCCTTGACCGCCGCCGATGCACAGGGTGGCCAGGCCCTTTTTGGCGTCGCGCTTGATCATCTCGTGCAGCAGGGTCACCAGAATCCGGCAACCGGAGCCGCCAATCGGGTGGCCGAGGGCGATGGCACCGCCGTTGACGTTGACCTTGCTGGCGTCCCAGCCCAGTTCTTTGCCGACGGCCAGGGCCTGGGCGGCGAAGGCCTCGTTGGCTTCGATCAGGTCCAGCTCGTCGAGCTGCCAGCCGGCCTTGGCCAAGCAACGCTGGGTGGCGCTGACCGGGCCGATGCCCATGATCGCCGGGTCGACGCCGGCGTTGGCGTAAGCCGCGATCTTCGCCAATACCGGCAGGCCTAGGGCCTCGGCTTTGGCGGCGCTCATCAGCAGCACCGCGGCGGCCCCATCGTTAAGGCTGGAGGCGTTGCCGGCGGTGACGCTGCCGTCTTTCTTGAATGCGGGCTTCAGCTTGCCTAACGACTCGGCCGTAGTGCCGGCGCGGGGTTGTTCGTCAGTGGCGAAGGCGATGGGGTCGCCCTTGCGCTGGGGAATCAGGATCGGGGTGATTTCATCCACGAAGCGCCCGGACTCGATGGCGGCGCAGGCTTTCTGCTGGGAAGCGGCGGCGAAGGCGTCCTGCTCTTCGCGGCTGATGGCGTATTTGTCCACCAGGTTCTCGGCGGTGATGCCCATATGGTAGTCGTTGAAGGCGTCCCACAGGCCGTCGACGATCATTGTGTCGAGCATCTGCGCATGGCCCATGCGCAGGCCGGTGCGGGCCTTGGGCAGGACATAGGGCGACAGGCTCATATTCTCCATGCCGCCGGCGATCATCACCTCGGCATCGCCGCAGCGGATTGCCTGGGCGGCCAGATGCAGGGCTTTCAGGCCCGAACCGCAGACCTTGTTCAGGGTCAGGGCCGGTACAGCATGGGGCAGGCCGGCGAGAATCACCGCCTGGCGCGCCGGGTTCTGCCCACTGCCAGCGGTCAGCACCTGGCCGAGGATCACTTCGTCGACCTGCGCGCCGTCCAGGCCGGTTTGCGCCAGCAGCTGGCGGATCACCGCTGCGCCCAGTTCGGGGGCGGGGATGCTGGCCAGGGCACCCTGGAAGCTGCCGGTGGCGGTACGGGTGGCGGCGACTATGACGACGTCTTGCATAGGGCGATCCTCATCTTGGGGCGCGGCAGGCCGCGAAAGGCCGCTATGTTGGCACAGAGGCTTTGCTGCCGGCCAGTACGCGAACCGGCCGGTCAGCCGTCCGCTTAGCCGCCTGGCGGCAGCTGCAGGCGTTTGCGCGCGCGGTGGATGGCACCGCTGCGCACGGCCCAGCGCAGCACCGGAGCCAGGCTGTGTACGCCGCCCTGAATCAGGCGACTGCGCAGCGGGCTGATCTGCTGGCCGAGCATAGCCTGGGCCCAGGTCGGCAGCAGGTCGGTGCCGGCCTGCAGCAACAGCCTGGCCGCTGGTGCCGCCAGGGCGCTGGGGGCCGGGGCGCCCCGCAGGATGCGCAGAATTTCCAGGGAGCGCTCATCGCAGAGCAGCTCAGGGCGCACCGCCGTCAGGTAGGCAGCGACTTCGACCCGTGAGCGCGGCACCTGAGTAGCGCCCAGGCGTTCGGCGATCAGGGCGATTTCCCCGTAGTAGCGGTCCTGATCCGCGCCGGATAGCTGCGGGTTGCGGTAGCGCAGATGGGCCTGGAGAAAACTGTGCACCTCGGCCACATGCACCCAGGTCAGCAGCGCCGGGTCGCTAGCGGCATAGGCGCGGCCATCGGGGGCGGTGCCGCTGACCTTGAGGTGGATGGTCTTGACCCGTTCGATCAGCCAGTCGGCATCGGCGCGCGCGCCGTAGGTGGTGCCGGAAATAAATTGTCCGGTGCGGCGCAGGCGACCGAGCAGGTCCTCACGAAAGTTGGAGTGGTCCCACACCCCGGCCAGGGCCAGTGGGTGCAGGGCTTGCAGGAGCAGGGCGCTGATGCCGCCGATCAGCATGCTGGTGAAGTCACCATGCACCTGCCAGCTCACCGAATCGGGGCCGAATAGACCGGGGTCGTCCTGGGGCTTTTCGAAGTCGATCTGGCCGAGGGCGATACCGCTCAGGCTGAGTACCTGGCTTTCGATCTGGCGGCGAAGAAATTCCATGGGGGGGCAGAAGCTCGGCAAATGGGTAGGTTGGGGCGGGCGGCGTTCCGCTGAGCGCAGCGAAGCCCAACGAGCGGATTGCCAGGCGATGTTGCCGTCCAGCTAAGCCACTCGTTGGGCTTGGGTGCTAGCGGCCTACCGGTTCAGCCGCTGCTCAATCAGGCTGTCTACCACGCTGGGGTCGGCCAGGGTCGAGATATCGCCAAGGGTATCCAGCTCGTTGCAGGCGATCTTGCGCAGAATACGCCGCATGATCTTGCCCGAACGGGTTTTCGGCAGGCCCGGTGCCCACTGGATCAGCTCGGGTCTGGCGAAGCCGCCGATCTCCTTGCCGACCAAGGCCAGCAGCTCTTTCTTCAGCTTCTCGTCGATCTCCACACCGTTCATCGGGGTGACAAAGGCATAGATGCCCTGGCCCTTGAGGTCATGCGGGTAGCCGACCACCGCGGCTTCAGCGACCGCGTCGTGTAGCACCAGGGCGCTTTCCACTTCGGCGGTGCCGATGCGGTGGCCGGAGACGTTGATCACGTCGTCCACCCGCCCAGTGATCCAGTAGTAACCGTCCTCGTCGCGGCGTGCGCCGTCGCCGCTGAAGTAGTAGCCGGGGTAGGGCTTGAGGTAGGTGTCGATCATCCGCAGATGGTCGCCGTAGACGCTGCGGATCTGGCTCGGCCAGCTGTCCTTGATCGCCAGTACGCCTGAGCCAGGACCGTCGATTTCCTTGCCCTGTTCGTCCAGCAGCACCGGCTGCACGCCGAAGAAGGGGCGGGTCGCCGAGCCGGGTTTGAGGTCGGTGGCGCCGGGCAGCGGGGTGATCAGGATGGCGCCGGTTTCGGTCTGCCACCAGGTGTCGACGATGGGGCAGCGGCGTTCGCCGACCACGTTGTAATACCACTCCCAGGCTTCCGGATTGATCGGTTCGCCCACCGAGCCGAGCAGGCGCAGGCTGGCCCGCGAGGTGGTCTTGACCGGGCCCTCACCCTCGCGCATCAGTGCACGCAGGGCGGTGGGGGCGGTGTAGAAGATATTCACTTGGTGTTTGTCGATCACCTGCCAGAAGCGCGAGGCGTCCGGGTAGTTCGGCACGCCTTCGAACATCAGGCTGGTGGCCCCGTTGGCCAGCGGGCCGTAGACGATATAGCTGTGGCCGGTGACCCAGCCGACATCGGCGGTGCACCAGTAGATATCGCCTTCGTGGTAGTCGAACACGTACTTATGAGTCATGGCGGCCATCAGCAGATAGCCGCCGGTGCTGTGCAGCACGCCCTTGGGTTTGCCGGTGGAGCCCGAGGTGTAGAGGATAAACAGCGGGTCCTCGGCGTCCATGGGTTCGGCAGGGCAGTCGCTGGAGGCCTCGTGCAGGGCCTTGTGGTACCAGATATCGCGGCCTTCCACCCAGTCGATCTCGCCCTGGGTGCGCTCGACCACCACCACGGTGCTGACATCCGGGCAGCTCTGCAGGGCCTTGTCGACGTTGGTCTTGAGCGCCACGTATTTACCGCCGCGCACGCCTTCATCGGCGGTAATCACCGTGCGGCAGTCGGCATCCAGAATGCGGTCGCGCAGGGCGTCCGGGGAGAAGCCGCCGAACACCACCGAATGCACTGCGCCGATGCGCGTGCAGGCCAGCATGGCGTAGGTGGCCTCGGGGATCATCGGCATATAGATGCACACTCGATCGCCTTTCTTCACCCCACGGCTTTTCAGCACGTTGGCCAGGCGGCAGACGTGGCTGTGCAGCTTGTTGTAGGTGATATTGGCCGATTCGGCGGGGTTGTCGCCTTCCCAGATCAGGGCGATCTGCTCGCCGCGGGTGGCCAGGTGGCGGTCGATGCAGTTGTAGCTGACATTCAGTTGCCCGCCCTTGAACCAGCTGCCCTGGCCGCTGAGCAGGTCGCCTTGCTGGATGCTGTCCCAGGGTTTGAACCAGTCGAGGAAGCTTTTCGCCTGCTCGGCCCAGAAGAGATCCGGTTGTTCGACCGACTGCCGGTACAAGCGCTGGTAATCGTCGTCGTTGATATGGGCACGCTGGCGCATGGCGTCTGTGACGGGATGACGGGTGATCTCGAACATGGCGGGTCCTTGTTGTTGTGTTCCGCGATACCCCCAAGGGTGCACCCAAGCGGGTGCTTGGTTCAAGTGCTGGTGCCGTGCCCCGCCAAGGCCCGGCACCGGAGTGCAGCCGTCAGCCGCGATGACGCTCGCGGAAGTGACGGATCAGACCCTGAGTCGAGGCGTCGCTGGCGGGATCGTCGAGCTGGCCGATGAGGCGCTGGTAGACCCCCAGGCCGAGTTCCTTGCCCAGTTCGACGCCCCACTGGTCGAAGGCGTTGGTGCCCCAGATGGCGCTCTGCACATACACCTTGTGCTCGTACAGGGCGATCAGCGCCCCCAGGTTATAAGGGGCCACGCGGGTCAGCACGAGGATATTGCTCGGGCGGTTGCCGGAAATTTCCTTGTGCGGGGCCAGGCGCTGCACTTCGTCCTCGTCCAGGCCCTTGGCGCGCAGTTCAGCCTCGGCCTCGGCGCGGGTCTTGCCGTGCATCAGGGCCTGGGCCTGGGACAGGCAGTTGGCGAACAGCCACTGGTGGTGGTCGGCCAGGGGGCTGAAGCTGTTTACCGGGACGATAAAGTCGGCCGGGATCAGCTGGGTGCCCTGGTGCAGCAGCTGGTGGTAGGCGTGCTGACCGTTACAGCCGACCCCGCCCCAGATCACCGGCCCGGTGCTGAAGTTCACCGCGCTGCCGTCCTGACGCACCGACTTGCCGTTGGATTCCATGTCCAGCTGCTGCAGGTGCTTGGTGAAGTTACGCAGGTAGTGGTCGTAGGGCAGGATGGCCTGGCTGGTGGCATCCCAGAAATTGCCGTACCAGATGCCCAGCAGGGCCATCAGCACTGGCATGTTCTGCGCCAGCGGGGCCTGGGCGAAATGCTGATCCATGGCGTAGGCCCCGGCCAGCAGTTCCTTGAAGTTGGAAATGCCGATGGCCAGGGCGATGGGCAGGCCGATGGCCGACCACAAGGAATAGCGGCCGCCGACCCAGTCCCACATCGGGAAGATGTTCTCAGCCTTGATACCGAACTCGATGGCGGCCTGCTGGTTGCTGGTTACCGCGATAAAGTGCTTGTGCAGCTCGGCTTCCGGGCCGCCCATGGCCAGGTACCAGTCGCGCGCCGCCAGGGTGTTTTTCAGGGTCTCGAGGGTGCCGAAGGACTTGGACGAGACGATAAACAGGGTGGTTTCCGGGTTCAGCCGGGCGGTCAGGTCGCGGAATTCGCTGCCGTCGATATTGGCCAGATAATGGCAGCGCACGCCGCGCTGGGTGAACGGGCGCAGCGCTTCGGAAACCAGCTGCGGGCCGAGGAAGGAGCCGCCGATGCCGATATTCACCACTTCGGTGATGGGTTTTTCGCTATAGCCGCGCCACAGGCCGCTGTGGATACGGCTGACCAGTTCGGTCATCTGGTTGAGTACCCGGTGCACCTGCGGGATCAGGTCGACCCCGTCCAGCTCCAGGCGCTTGCCGATGGGGCTGCGCAGGGCTGTGTGCAGAGCCGCGCGGCCTTCCGAGGCATTGACTCGCTCACCGTTGAACTGGGCCTTGATCGACTCGCCCAGACCGGCCTGCTCGGCCAGTTGCACCAGCAGTTCCAGGGTTTTCTCGTTGGCCAGGTTCTTCGAGTAATCCAGCAGCAGGCCACAGCTGCTCAGGGAAAAACGCTCAAAACGCTGTGGGTCGCTGGCAAAGGCCTCGCGCATGCTGAAGTCGTTCATCTGCTCGCGGTGCTGGCGCAGCGCCTGCCAGGCGGGAAGCTGAGTGACGTCATGCGGGTGCTGGTAATAGGCCATTGGTGAAGGGTTCCTTGTCGTGGACTGTCGCGAAAAAGCAAAAGGCCCGGAACAATCCGGGCCTCGAGTGTAACTGGCGGGGGCGGGGAGCAGGCAACCGTCAGGCGCGTGGTTTACCCGGCCAGGCTCAGGCGCTGGGGTCCAGCTCGAGGGTCAGGTTGTCGATCAGCCGGGTGCTGCCGATAAACGCCGCGACCAGGATCACCAACTGTCGGTCTTCGGCGCTGGCCGGGCGCAGGTTGTTCGACTCGCGGATTTCCAGGTAGTCGGGGCGGAAACCGGCCGCGCTCTGCAGTTGCTGAGCCTGGGCGATCAACCTGGGGTAGTCGCGCTCGCCGGCCTGGATGGCGCTGGCGATCTGCTCCAGGCTGCGATACAGGGTGGGGGCTGCGGCGCGCTGTTCGGCATTGAGATAACCGTTGCGCGACGACAGCGCCAGGCCATCCTCGGCGCGCACCGTGGCTTCGCCGATGATCTGGATCGGCATATTGAGGTCGCGCACCAGGGTGCGGATCACCGCCAGTTGCTGGAAGTCTTTCTGGCCGAACACGGCCAGGTCCGGCTGGACCATATTGAACAGCTTGGTCACCACCGTGGACACGCCTTCGAAATGCCCAGGGCGGCTGGCCCCGCACAGCCCTTCGGAGACACCAGCAACGCTGACCCGGGTCTGGCCGGCCAGGCCGTGGGGGTACATCTCCTCGACATCCGGGGTAAACAGCAGGTTGCAGCCGGCTTCAAAGAGCTTTTCCTGGTCGGCGACCAGAGTCCGCGGGTACTTGTCCAGATCTTCGCTGGGGCCGAACTGCAGCGGGTTGACGAAGATGCTGGCGACCACGAAGTCGGCGCGCTGGGCGGCTTTGGCCACCAGGGCGGCATGGCCGGCGTGCAGGTTACCCATGGTCGGCACGAAACCGATCTGTTTGCCCTCACTGCGGGCCTGGGCAATGGCGGCGCGCAACTCGCGCACGCTTTTAACTGTGTTCATGCAGAAAACCCGTGTTCGGCTGCTGGGAAACTTTGGTCCTTGACCGCTTTGACATAGGCGCTGAGGGCATGCTGGATGCTGCTCTGGCCGGCCATAAAGTTCTTCACGAACTTCGGCGTGCGGCCGCTCAGGGACAGCCCGAGCATATCGTGCAGCACTAGTACCTGGCCGTCTGTTGCGCCGCCGGCACCGATGCCGATCACCGGAATCTTCACCGCCTGACTGATTTCCGCGGCCAGTTCGCTGGGCACGCATTCGAGCAGCAGCATGGCTGCGCCGGCCTGCTCCAGAGCCATGGCGTCGGCGCGCATCTGCCGCGCCTGGGATTCCTGACGGCCCTGGACCTTGTAACCACCGAGGATATTCACCGCCTGCGGCGTCAGCCCCAGGTGCGCGCACACCGGCACGCCGCGTTCGGCCAGCTGGCGAATCGGTTCGGCCAGCCAGGCCGCGCCTTCGAGCTTGACCATATGCGCGCCGGCCTGCATCAGTGCTGCGCAGTTGTTGAGGGTTTGCTCAATGGTGGCATAGGCCATAAAGGGCAGGTCGGCGAGGATCAGTGCACCCCGGTTGCCGCGTTTGACGCAGGCGGTGTGGTAGGCCATATCGCTCACGCTGACCGGCAGGGTGCTGTCATGGCCCTGCAGGACCATACCCAGGGAGTCGCCCACCAGCAGTACATCGACCCCGGCCTCACAGGCGGCCTGGGCGAAGGTGGCGTCATAGCAGGTCAGCATGGCGATTTTCTCGCCGCTCTGCTTGAGGCTGTGCAGGGTGGTCAGGGTTACATCAGGCATGAAAACTGTCCTCACTCAGGCGTTCAGTCGGCAGTCGTACTGCCTCAAGTTGGCCTGCATTGGCCTCGAATTGCACCGGTGCGGGGCAACGGGACGCCTATAGTCCTGATGGGGCGGCTGGAAGTCAATTGCAGGTGTTACCGGCCTGTTACTGGCGTTACCGCCAATAAAGCACGTCGAGGGCCATGGCAGGTGCTTGTCAGCGGCTCGGTTCAGGTGTTGCAGATTCGCATAGGGGCAGGCAGCGAGTAGGTCGTAGGATGGGTGATAACCCATCGGGCGATTGATGGGTTATCACCCATCCTACGGTAGTCAATGAGCCCGGCAGCATGGATACCACTGCGCGGCCGAGCTCTGAGCTCTCCCGCTAGGAGAGCCGCTCGAGGCCTTCGAAGGGGCAGGCGGCGAGCAGTTCGCCAAGGGTGCGGCCGTCCGGCAGGCGCAGCTGTGGGGCGATTTCCGCCAGGGGGTAGAGGACGAAGGCGCGGGCGTGCATATGGTAGTGGGGCACGGTCAGGCGCGGTTCATCCAGCTGGCGTTCGCCGAATAGCAGGATATCCAGATCCAGGGTGCGTGGGCCCCAGCGTTCGGCCTTGCGCATGCGACCCTGTTCCAGCTCGATGGTTTGCAGAGCGTCGAGCAGTTCCAGGGGGCTGAGATCGGTGTCCAGTGCGGCCACCGCATTTACGTAGCGCGGCTGGTCTGCCGGGCCCAGCGGGTCGCTGGCATAAAAGCAGGACTGCGTCGCCAGGCTCGTCTGCGGCAGGGCCGCCAGCGCTGCCAGGGCGCTACGCAGTTGGGCGAGTGGATCGGCCAGGTTGCTGCCCAGGCCGATATAGACTCGTTCCATCATTCGCCAGCGCTGGGGCTGCTGCCGTCCGCCGCCGGGCTGCGTTTGCGCTTGCTACTGCTGCGCTTGCGCTTGCGCGGTGTACCGGGGCCATCGTCCTTGCTGCTGAGGTCGCGGATCATGCCGCGGCGCTCGCTGTCGCTGGCGTCCTGGTAGAGGGTCCACCATTCGCCCAGGCCATCGGTTTCTTCGCCGGCGCTTTCGCGCAGCAGGAGGAAATCGTAGCCGGCGCGGAAGCGTGGGTTTTCCAGCAGCATGTCAGCGCGCTTGCCGCTGCGGCGTGGCAGACGCTCCTGCATATCCCAAATCTCGCGGATCGGCAGGGTAAAGCGCTTGGGCACGGCGATGCGCAGGCACTGTTCGCTGATCAGTTCGTGAGCGGCTTCCTGCATGGCCGGGATCGGCGGCATGCCGCGATCCTGCAGCTTGATTACCCGGGCCGGCAGCGCAGGCCAGAGTAGGGCGGCAAAGAGGAAGGCCGGGGTGACGGTCTTGCCTTGCTGGATGCGCAGGTCGGTGTTGCTCAGGGCGTTGCGGATCAGCTGGTCGGTGTAATCCGGGTTGTGCTTGAGGGCTGCGGCACTGGCCGGGAACAGCTCGCCAAACAGGCCGTAGTCCACCAGCAGTTCATAGGTGTAGACCGCGTAACCGGCGAGGAACAGCTTGAGCACTTCCTCGAACAGGCGTGCGGCGGGGATTTCCCGCAGCATCGGGGCCAGCTTGTAGATCGGCGCGGCGCTGTGTTTCTCGATATCGAAATCCAGCTTGGCGGCAAAGCGCACCGCCCGCAGCATGCGCACCGGGTCTTCCTGGTAGCGCTTGGTCGGATCGCCGATCAGGCGGATCAGGTGGTTGCGGATATCGTGCACGCCATTGGCGTAATCGAGAATGCGCTCGGTGCTGGGATCGTAATACAGCGCATTGATGGTGAAGTCGCGGCGCTGGGCGTCGTCTTCCAGGCTGCCGTAAATATTGTCGCGCAGGATGCGGCCGCTTTCGTTGCGCGAAGACAGATTGCTGTTCTCTTCTTCATCGCCTTCGGGATGATTGGCGCGGAAGGTGGCCACTTCGATGATCTCGCGGCCGAAGTGCACGTGCACCAGCTTGAAACGCCGGCCGATCACCCGTGCGTTACGGAACTCGGCGCGTACCTGCTCGGGCGTGGCGCTGGTGGCGACGTCGAAATCCTTGGGATCGATATCCAGCAGCAGGTCACGTACGCAGCCACCGACCAGATAGGCCTGATAGCCGGCCTGTTGCAGGCGTTCGACCACGCTAGTGGCATAGCGACTGATTTCCCTGCGCTCGATCGGGTGCTGGCTGCTGCTTAGCACTTCGGGGGTGCTATGCGAGTGTTTGCCGCGGCGCAGGGGGGAACGAAAGGACTTGAACAGCTTTTTCAGCATGGGAGGCACTGTTTGACTAAATGACTGGCCAGAGTATATGCCGGCCGCAGGAATGGCGCGGATTCTAGCATTGAGTCGGGGGAGGGTGTAGGAGAGTCGAGGGATTGCTGCAGGAAAGGCGGTGAGCTTGGCAAAACGCGGAAGCTACTGGGGGAGCCGAAGCTCCCCCCCAAATTGGTGCGTGCTCTATTTTTATTATTATGGCGGGCTAGTTGTTTTTGTTGGTTTACCCGTTCCATCCAGTCAGTGACTTTTGGAAAACCTCCCAGGCTGGGAGTCAAGAGCAAACGGATTTCTTTGGATGCTGACGCTACCCTGATCACATCGTGATCTAACCAGTTCAGGCACTGCCTTATGACAGTTTTATTGTTCTCGGCCTGGTTATGGGGCAAGCCCCAAAGGCAATTCCTTTCCAAAAGAATCAGTTAGCTGCGCCTCCGCGTTGTTGTTCTTATTGTGCTGGAGTCGATATGTCTTATTTTTATTAGGGTGGTGCGTGCTTGTTATTGTTCTTGTACTAGCAATAAAGCAGAACCCGTGCCAGTTTTTGAAATCCCTTTAAAAACAAGGCGTTGCGATTTCTGTGTGTGATGCGATGGGCTAAAAAAGCCGGGTTCTCGTTACCGTAAGACCCGGCTTTTGTTACTAGGTGTTGAAGGGGTAACAAGCTGGGGAACCTCGCGCAGGGTGATTTGTCACCCTGCGCGCGCTGTTTAGCCCGCGGCGGCACCCGAGGATTTGCGCCGGGGGATGCCTAGGCGCTGGCGGCGTTCCCACAGGCACTTGCGGCTGATACCGAGCTTGCGTGCCAGTTCGGTCTCGGTCATGTGGTCCTGGTGTTCGAGGACAAAGTGCTGGAAGTAGTCTTCCAGGGACAGGTCTTCGGTCGGCTCGCTGGGCTCGTGACCCAGGCCGCTGGCCTGGGCGGGCAGGCCGGTGAAGTCGTCTTCCAGGTCGTCGAGCTCGATATCGATGCCCAGCAGCTCCGCCGAGATGCTGCTGCCCTCGCAGAGAATCACCGCGCGTTCAATGGCATTTTCCAGTTCACGCACGTTGCCCGGCCAGGGGTAGTGACGGATTGCCTGTTCGGCATCGATGGCAAAGCTCAGGTCGTTGCGGCCCTGGCGGTTGCACTGGCGGATCAGGAAGGCCCGGGCGATCTCGATCACGTCGGTCCCGCGCTCGCGCAGGGGCGGCAGCTTGAGGGCGATCACGTGCAGGCGGTAATACAGGTCTTCGCGGAACTGGCCGATCTTGGCCAGGCTCTTGAGGTCGCGGTGGGTCGCGGCGATCAGGCGCACATCAACCTTCTGCGACTGCACCGAGCCGACCCGGCGAATCTCGCCTTCCTGCAGCACGCGCAGCAGGCGGGCCTGGGCTTCCAGGGGCAGTTCGCCGATTTCGTCGAGGAACAGGGTGCCGCCGTCGGCGGCTTCCACCAGACCGGCACGGCCGGCGCTGGCTCCGGTAAAGGCCCCTTTCTCATGGCCGAACAATTCCGACTCGATCAGGGTTTCCGGGATGGCGGCGCAGTTCACCGAGATCAGCGGGGCCTTGGCGCGCCGCGAGAGGTTGTGCAGGGCGCGGGCTACCAGCTCTTTACCGGTGCCGGACTCGCCCTGGATCAGCACGTTGGAGTCGGTCGGCGCGACCTTGCGGATCTTGCTGTACATCTCCTGCATGGCCGGGCAGGAGCCGATAATGCCGATTTCGCCGTTGCTATTGTCCACCGCCTTGTCGGCGCTGGCCCGTGGGCTGGCAGCGGGGGTGCTGGGGGCGTTCTTGGCCTGCTGGTGATCGCGCAGGATGCGCGCCACGGCCTGGAGCATTTCGTCGTGGTCGAAGGGCTTGGCGATATAGTCCACCGCGCCCATCTTCATTGAATCGACCGCCGAACGCAGGCTGGCATAGCTGGTCATGATCAGCACCGGGGTGCCCTGGCTGAGCTTGATCAGCTCGGTGCCGGGCGCGCCGGGCAGGCGCAGGTCGCTGACGATCAGGTCGAAGCTGGGAATGCTGAAGCGTTCCTGCGCCTCTTGCACCGAACCGGCTTCGCTGACCTGGTATTGGTTTCGTTCCAGCAGGCGGCGCAAGGCAGAGCGGATAATGGTTTCGTCTTCGACGATCAAAATATGAGGCATCAATTCGGTCTCTCGACGGTCTCGGAGCCGGTAGACAGAGCATGCGGCTGCGCCTACCGGGGTTCCAGTAGCTGGTTTAGGTCGCTATGGACGTCGTCTCGACATGCCGCGGCAGGCTGACCCGGATACGGGTGCCACGTTGTTGCTCGGGGTCGGCCGGGCTGTCGATTGTTATTTGTCCATAATGCTCTTCCACGATCGAATAGACCAGTGCAAGGCCCAGGCCCGTACCTTCGCCCGGGTCCTTGGTGGTGAAGAAGGGCTCGAACAGACGGTCCATGATCGCCTTGGGAATGCCGCTGCCTTCGTCCTCGACGATCAGGTCGACGGTGTGCTCGAAAGCTTCGCTCCTGACCCGGATCGCGCTGCCGGGCGGCGAGGCGTCGCGGGCGTTGGACAGCAGGTTGATCAGCACCTGGGCCAGACGCTGGGAATCGCCGCAGGCCCAGTGCTCGGGATCGCAGAGGTTGAAAAACTGCACCTCGATGCTGCGCTTGTTCAGCGACAGCAGGGCAATGGCGTCGCGCGCCACGTCAGCCAGGCACACCGGTTCTTCACTGTTCTGGTGGCTGCCGGAGTGGGCGAAGCTCATCAGCGACTGGACGATGCGTGACACACGCTTGGTCTGTTCGATGATCTGCTGGCTGATCTCGGTCAGTTCGCCGTCGCCCTCGCGTTCCTCGCGCAGGTTCTGCGCCAGGCAGGCGATGCCGGTGATCGGGTTGCCGATTTCGTGGGCCACCCCGGCGGCCAGGCGACCGATGCTGGCCAGGCGCTCGGAGTGCACCAGTTTGTCTTCCAGCAGCTGGGTTTCGGTGAGGTCCTCGACCAGCAGCACCAGGCCGCTGTTGCCCTGCGCCAGGGGTTCGGCGATGGCCGCCTTGTGCAGGTTGAGCCAGCGGGTCTGGCCGTCGAGAGCCAGGCGCTGTTTGTGCAAGTGTTCGTCCGGCAGCTCGATAAAGCTCTGCAGCAGCTCGCGCCAGGGCTCGCCCAGGGTGCTCAGGCGCGAGCCAACCACGCGCTGGGCGGGGATTTCGGTGAGCTCTTCCATGGCCTTGTTCCACATCAGGATCTCCTGGTCCTTGGCCAGGGAGCAGACGCCCATGGGCAGTTCCTGCAGGGTCTGACGGTGGTAGCGGCGCAGGGTGTCGAGTTCGGCGGCCAGGCCCGTGAGGCGCGAGTGGTAATCCTCCAGGCGGCTCTCGATAAAGTGGATGTCCTCGGTGACATAGGTTTCGCTGCCTGCCTTATAAGGCAGAAAGGTTTCGACGATGTCCTGGGCCACGCTGGGGCCCATCAGCCCGGACAGGTTGGCCTCGAGGCGGTCGCGCAGGCGGCGCAGGGCATAGGGGCGGCCTTCATCGAAGGGCAGATGCAGATCGCGCAGGGCCTGTTCCACTTCCCGCTGCGCGGTCTTCGCCCCCAGGGGTTTGGCCAGCTGGGCGGCGAATTCCTGCGGCGAGGCGGCCAGCAGCTCACGCCGTTGCGGGCGGCGCACGTTGTCCACCGCGCAGGCTTCGGCGGCGCTCTTTTCCTCGTCGCTGGCCTCGCTGAACAGCGACACCAGGGTGAACACCAATACGTTGGCCGCCAGCGAGGCGATGGCCGCCAGGTGCCAGCTGCTGTCGTCCAGCACATAGATGACGTTGAACCAGGGCAGGTAGAAGCCCTGCAGATTGCCCAGCATCGGCAGCAGCATGCTTACCAGCCACACGCCGATACCGGCCAGCAGCCCGGCGATAAAGCCGCGGCGGTTGGCGGTGGGCCAGTACAGCACCGAGAGCACGCCGGGGAGGAACTGCAGGGTGGCGACGAAGGCGACGATGCCGAGGTTGGCCAGGTCCTGTTCGGCCCCCAGTAATAGATAGAAGCCGTAGCCGGCCATGATGATCATCAGAATCAGCGCGCGGCGGGTCCACTTCAGCCAGCGGTAGATATTGCCTTCGGCCGGCGGCTGATACAGCGGCAGCACCACGTGGTTGAGAACCATGCCCGAGAGCGCCAGGGTGGTGACGATGATCAGCCCGCTGGAGGCCGACAGACCGCCGACATAGGCGATCAGCGCCAGGGTCTGGCTGTTGACCGCGATGCCCACGCCAAGGGTGAAGTATTCCGGATTGGTGGTGGCCCCCAGCTTGAGCCCGGCCCAGAGAATCAGCGGCACCGCCAGGCTCATCAACAGCAGAAACAGCGGCAGGCCCCAGCTGGCGCTGACCATCGCCCGCGGGTTGAGGTTCTCGGTAAAGGTCATGTGGTACATGTGCGGCATAACGATGGCCGAGGCGAAGAACACCAGCAACAGGGTGCGCCAGGGGCCTTCCTGCAGCGGTGTATGCAAGCTGGTCAGCGAGGCCTGGTTCTGCACCAGCCAGGACTGCAGGTCCTGCGGGCCGTCGAATACGCCATACAGGGCATACAGGCCGATGATGCTGATGGCGGTGAGCTTGACCACCGACTCGAAGGCGATGGCGAACACCAGGCCTTCGTGTTTCTCGCGGGTGGCGATATGCCGTGCGCCGAACAGGATGGTGAACAGGATGATCAGCCCGCAATAGGCCATGGCCACCCGCTCCTGCACCGGCTCGCGGGTGAGGATGCCGATGGAATCGGCTACCGCCTGGATCTGCAGGGCCAGCAGCGGCAGCACGCCGATCAGCATAAATACCGTGGTCAGCGCGCCGGCCCAGGTGCTGCGAAAGCGGAAGGCGAACAGGTCGGCCAATGATGACAGCTGGTAGGTGCGGGTGATGCGCAGAATCGGATAGAGCAGCACCGGGGCCAGCAGAAAGGCCCCGGACACCCCCAGGTAGCTAGCGAGAAAGCCATAGCCGTACTGGTAGGCCAGGCCCACCGTACCGTAGAAGGCCCAGGCGCTGGCATAGACGCCGAGGGAGAGGATATAGGTCAGCGGGTGGCGGATGATCCAGCGCGGGATCAGACCGTGTTCGCTGACCCAGGCCACGCCGAACAGGACCAGCAGATAGGCGGCGCTGATCAGGATCAGCTGGCTCAGGCTAAAGCTCGTCAGCATCAGGTGGGCTCTGCAAATAAAGGTGAAAGGCGGTCACGCATGTGGCACCGCAGCAGCTCAGAGTTCATCGGCATCGTGCTGGCTCTGCGGCTTAAAGGTAAAGGGCGGTCACGCATGTTGCGTCGCAGCCGTTCAGAGTTCATCGGCATCGCGCTGACTCTGCAGAATAAAGGTCACGACTATAAGAATCAGCCACAGCAGATAGGGCCGGTACCAGGCTCCATTGGGGTCGATCCACCAGTCCATGATGGCCGGGGAAAACAGGTAGATCCCCACCACCAGGATCAGCACCAATCGGTAGATATACATGCTGCATCTCGTCTCGGAAGTGCGCCGATGGTAACGGATGCGCGCGCCTCTGCGTAGGCGGCCGATGGTTTGGCGGCAGGCTAGGCTTGGTTTTTTATATCTAGTTGGTACTATGGTTCCACTTTAATAAGAAGAAAGCGGAGAACCCCATGCGCCTTGCCCCGTTTGCAGCCCTTGTTCTGCCGCTGCTGCTCGCCGCCTGTAGCGAAGAGCCGGCTCCGCTGACCGATCTGGATTTCCAGAAAGCGTTGCAGACCCAGCTGATCAAGGCCAAGCCCGGCAGCGTGATCGAGATTCCCGCCGGCACCTACCAGCTCGACCGCAGCCTGAGCCTCAAGGTCAGCGGTGTGACCATCAGGGGCGCGGGTATGGATCAGACCATCCTCAGCTTCAAAGGGCAGAAGTCAGGTGCCGAAGGTCTGCTGGTGGATGCCTCGGATTTCACCATTGAAGATATCGCCCTGGAGGACAGCAAGGGCGATGCGCTCAAGGTGGTGGGCGGCAAGAACATCATCATCCGCCGCGTGCGCACCGAATGGACCAATGGCCCGGCCACCGAGAACGGTGCCTATGGCATCTATCCGGTGCAGACCGAAAACACCCTGATCGACGGCGCGGTGGCCATCGGTGCCTCGGACGCCGGCATCTATGTCGGCCAGTCGCGCAATGTGGTGGTGCGCAACAGCCGTGCCGAACGCAATGTGGCCGGTATCGAGATCGAAAACACCGTGGATGCCGACGTCTATGACAACGTCGCCACCGGCAACACCGGCGGTATTCTGGTATTCAATATGCCCAACCTGCCGCAGGCCGGACGGGTGACGCGGGTGTTTCGTAACAGGATCGAAGGTAACAACCACAAGAACTTTGGTCACAAGGGCACACCGGTGGCCAGTGTGCCGGCCGGCTCCGGGGTGGTGATCAACTCCAATGATGATGTCGAGGTGTTCGACAACGATATCGGTGAGCACAAGACCGCCAATATCATTATCAGCAGCTACTTCAGCACCGGTTACACCGACCTCTCCACCGCCGAGAACTTCGACCCCTATCCAGAGGGCATCCATATTCACGGCAACCGTTTCGGCCCAGGTGGCGATAGCCCGGACCATCTGGAGCTGAAGGCGCTTAAGGTCAGCCAGTTCGGCTTGAATGGACGTCTGCCGGACATTCTCTGGGACGGCTACGTCAACCAGGGCATCCTGGTCGACGGCAAACTGCCGGCTGATCGGGCGATCTGCATCAATAACGGCTCTGCCTCGATGATCAACGTCGACGGGCCGAACAACTTCAAGAACATCAGCACCGATATGGCCGACTACCGTTGCAGCTTGCCGCCGCTGCCGGCGGTCAAACTGGCCTCGGCCGAAGCCGGCCAGGGGGCCTGATGCGCAGGCTGCTGCTGGGCGTGTTGTTGCTTCTGGCCGGCTGTGAGCAGCAGTCGGCACCGCTGTACCTGCCGCAAGGTGACAACTACCCGGAAACACTCAGCGAGTGGGGCATGCTGCAACGCACCGACGGCTTTATCGCGCCGATTGCCGAGGCGCTGCCCTATGACCTGAATACCCCGCTGTTTACCGACTATGCGCACAAGCTGCGCAGCCTGTGGATGCCGGCGGGTACAGCGGCCAGCTATGGCGACGCGCATTTCGATTACCCGGTTGGCACGGTGCTGAGCAAGACCTTCTACTACCCCAAGGATGCCCAGGGCCGCCTGCTGCTTAACGAGGAGGATGATCGCGATCCGCAGCGCGGTCTGCAGCTGGCGCGGGTGCAGCTGATCGAGACGCGCATCCTGCTCAAGCAGCAGGACGGCTGGGTGGCGCTGCCCTATGTGTGGGATGAACAGCAGCAGGAGGCGCATCTACAGTGGGCCGGCGACAGCCGCGAGCTAAGCCTGCTGAATGCCCAGGGCAAGACCCAACCGGTGGCCTATCAGGTGCCGGACGCCAACCAGTGTGCCGGCTGCCATGAGGAAACCGCCGGGCAGGGTAATAACCCACTGGGCCCCAAGGCACGCCATCTAAACAAAACCTTCGCCTACGCCGATGGCACGCACAATCAGTTGCAGCACTGGCAGCAGCAGGGCCGTCTACAGGGCGTACCGGCCGACTTACAGGGCGTGCCGCAAAACGCTTTATGGCCAACGCCGCGCAGTGGCGAAAGTCTGGAACAGCAGGCGCGCAGTTATCTGGATGCCAACTGCAGCCACTGCCACAACCCCAAGGGGCCTGGGCGTACCTCGGGGCTGCTGCTCGATCCGGCCACGGCCATCGGCATCAGCTATGGCCTGTGCAAGCAGCCTGTCGCCGCAGGCAAAGGTTCGGGTGACCGCCTGGTGGATATCCACCCCGGCCAGCCGGATAAGTCGGTGCTGCTGTTTCGCATGGAAAGTGTCGACCCCAGCATTATGATGCCGGAGCTGGGCCGTTCCACCGTGCATGCCGAGGGGGTGGACGTACTGCAGCGTTGGATTGCCAGCCTGCAAGGGGACTGTTGAAAGTCGCGACCTATTTTTGTGCATCGTGACAAGCATGGGGCATGACTAGCCCTGTTATGGTGCGCAGGCGTTGCGCGGGGTCGCGGCAAGCCCCGCAGCATGCGGTCTGGGGCGCTGGCATAAGTCTTGCGCAGACTGCATATCGCCCAGGCTTGCAGGAGGCCCACTGTGTCGATCCATATCGCCTTGCACCATGTCAGCCACTACCGCTACGACCGCGCGGTCAATCTTGGCCCGCAAGTTGTGCGCCTGCGCCCGGCACCGCACAGCCGTACCCGGGTGCTGTCCTACGCCTTGAAGGTCGAACCGGGCGAGCACTTTATCAACTGGCAGCAGGACCCCCAGGGCAACTACCTGGCGCGCCTGGTGTTCCCGGAAAAGACCCGCGAGCTGAAGATCGAGGTCGATCTGGTCGCCGAAATGGCGGTGTTCAACCCCTTTGATTTCTTCCTCGAACCTTACGCCGAGAAAATCCCCTTCGCCTATACCGAGGGCGAGCAGCTGGAGTTGGCTCCTTATCTGGTCAAACTGCCGGCAGGCAAGCTGTTTGCCGAGTACCTGGCCAGCATCGAGCTGACGCCACTGCCCAGCGTGGACTTTCTGGTGGCGCTGAACCAGCGCCTGTCCACCGATATCAGTTACCTGATCCGCCTGGAGCCGGGCGTGCAGGCCCCGGAAGAAAGCCTGCAGAAAGGCTCTGGTTCCTGCCGCGACTCGGCCTGGCTGCTGGTGCAGCTGTTCCGCCACCTGGGCCTGGCGGCGCGCTTTGTTTCCGGCTACCTGATTCAGCTGAAAGCGGATGTGAAATCCCTCGACGGCCCATCCGGCACCGAGGTGGATTTCACCGACCTGCATGCCTGGTGCGAGGTCTACCTGCCCGGTGCCGGCTGGATTGGCCTGGACCCCACCAGCGGCCTGTTCGCCGGTGAAGGTCATATCCCGCTGGCCTGCAGCCCCGAGCCGTCTTCGGCCGCGCCGATCAGCGGCGGCGTGGATGAGAGCGAGTGCGAGTTCAGCCACGAAATGTGGGTCGAGCGCATCTGGGAAGCGCCGCGGGTGACCAAGCCCTACAGCGACAGCCAGTGGCAGGCGATTGTCGCCCTCGGGCAGAAGATCGATGGCGACCTGCAGGAGCAGGACGTGCGTCTGACCATGGGCGGCGAGCCGACCTTTGTCGCCCTCGATTACCCCGACGATGCGGAATGGAACACCGCCGCCCTGGGGCCGAACAAGCGCCGCCTAGCCACCGACCTGTTCCACCGCCTGCGCGAACACTACGCACCGCAAGCGCTGGTGCATTTCGGCCAGGGCAAGTGGTACCCCGGCGAGCAGCTGCCGCGTTGGTCGCTAAATGCCTACTGGCGTCGCGACGGCGAACCGCTGTGGCAGAACCCGGCGCTGTATGCCGACGAGCAGCAGGACTATGGCGTCGATGCGACCAAGGCCGCCGATTTTCTTCGTCTGCTGGCCGAGCGCCTGGGGGTGGATAGCCAATACTGCATGCCGGCCTATGAGGACCGCTTCTATTACCTGTGGCGCGAGCGCAAGCTGCCGATCAACGTCACCGCCGAAGACCCGCGCCTGGCCGACGCGCTGGAGCGCGAGCGCCTGCGCAAGGTGTTCGAGCAGGGGCTGGACAAGGTGGTCGGGCATATCCTGCCGCTGGCCCGGCATGCCAAGCAGCTGGGTTGGCAGAGCGGCAGCTGGTTCTTGCGTGACCAGCATTGCCGGCTGATACCGGGCGATTCGGCGATGGGCTACCGGCTGCCGCTGGACTCGCAGCCCTGGGTCAGCGAGGCCGATTACCCCTACGTCACCCCGGAAGACCCGAGCCAGGTGTTCGCCCCGCTACCGGCTGCGGCGCAGATCAAGCCGCAGCTGCGCGGCGTCTGGCCGGGCAGCCAGAACGGCGCGGGCAAGCGCCCCCTGCTAGGCCAGTCGGCCGCCGCGGTGGTGCGCACAGCCCTGTGCGCCGAACCGCGTGACGGCAAACTCTATCTGTTTATGCCGCCGCTGGTGCGTCTGGAGGATTACCTGGAATTGGTGGCCGCCATCGAAGCCACCGCCGCCGAGCTGAAATGCCCGGTGCTGCTGGAGGGTTATGAGCCGCCGCAGGACCCGCGCCTGCAGTTCTTCCGGGTGACCCCGGACCCCGGTGTGATCGAAGTGAATATCCACCCGGCCGCCAGTTGGGATGAATTGGTCGAGCGCACCGAATTTCTCTATGAGCAGGCCCGCGAGTGTCGCCTGAGTAGCGAGAAATTTATGATCGACGGCCGCCATACCGGTACCGGCGGCGGCAACCACTTCGTCCTCGGCGGCGCGACGCCGGCGGATTCGCCCTTTCTGCGTCGCCCGGATCTGCTGCGCAGCCTGATCAGCTATTGGCACAACCATCCGTCGCTGTCCTACCTGTTCAGCGGTCTGTTTATCGGCCCAACGTCCCAGGCGCCGCGTATCGATGAGGCGCGCAACGATGCGCTGTACGAGCTGGAAATCGCCTTCGCGCAGATGCCCGAAGTGGGCCGCGACTGCCAGCCCTGGCTGGTCGACCGCCTGCTGCGCAACCTGCTGGTGGACGTGACCGGTAATACCCATCGCTCCGAATTCTGCATCGACAAACTGTATTCGCCGGACTCGGCCTCCGGGCGCCTCGGCCTGCTGGAGCTGCGCGCCTTTGAGATGCCGCCCCATGCGCAGATGAGCCTGGCCCAGCAACTGCTGATCCGCGCGCTGATCGCACGCTTCTGGCGCGAACCCTACAAGCCGGCGCGACTGGTGCGCTGGGGCACCGAGCTGCATGACCGCTACCTGTTGCCGCACTTTATCGAGCAGGACTTTGCCGACGTGCTGCAGGAGCTGGACGGCTGCGGCTACCGCCTGCACAGCGAATGGTTCGCCCCGCACTTCGAGTTCCGCTTCCCCAAGTCTGGCGACTTCAACGTCAAGGGCATCGAACTGGAACTGCGTCAGGCTCTGGAACCCTGGCACGTGTTGGGCGAGGAGGGCGGTGGCGGCGGTACGGTGCGCTATGTGGATTCTTCGCTGGAGCGCATGCAGGTCAAGCTCAGTGGCCTGCCGAGTGATCGTTATGTACTGACTTGTAATGGCGTGCCGGTACCCTTGCGACCTACCGGCAAGGTTGGCGAGTTTGTCGGCGGCGTGCGTTTCCGCGCCTGGCAGCCGGCCAACTGCCTGCACCCGACCATCGAAGTGCATGCGCCGCTGGTATTTGACCTTATAGATAGCTGGATGAGTCGCTCTCTGGGCGGTTGCCAGTATCATGTCGCCCATCCGGGCGGGCGCAATTACGACAGCCTGCCGGTAAACGCCTACGAGGCCGAGAGTCGGCGTCTGGCGCGCTTCTTCCGTCTGGGCCACAGCCCAGGCAAGCGCCCGGCGCTGGCTGCGATCAATAATAATGAAATGCCCATGACCCTGGATCTGCGCCTGACCTAGCCTGGGTCTATTGCAGGAGCCGGTGTTTCGGCTCCTGCAATAGCGCAACACCAGAACCCTTTATCGAGCCTGCCATGCCCGACCTGCTTGCCGACTACCCCCAGACGTCCGGGGCTTATCACGAACTGCTCGACGCCGACGGTCAGGTGCGCCCGCACTGGCGGCTGCTGCTGGAGCGTCTGCAGCGCAGCAGCCCGGCGCAGCTGGCCCAACGCCAGGCTCTGCTGGCGCGGCAGATCCAGGAAAACGGCGTGACCTACAACGTCTATGCCGACCCCGACGGTGCCGACCGGCCGTGGGAGCTGGACCTGCTACCCAACCTGATTCCGGCCGAAGAATGGCAGCAGATCGCCGCCGGCGTGGCCCAGCGTGCCGGTTTACTGAATGCCGTGCTGGCCGATTTGTATGGCCCGCAGCAGTTGCTGGCCGAGGGGCTATTGCCGGCCGAGCTGGTGTTTGGCCACAACAATTACCTGTGGCCCTGCCAGGGTGTGCAGACGCCCGGCGGCACTTACTTGCACCTGTATGCGGTGGATCTGGCCCGCGCCCCGGATGGCCGTTGGTGGGTCACCGCCGACCGCACCCAGGCCCCCTCCGGTGCGGGCTATACCCTGGAAAACCGGCAGATCGTCTCCCGCGCCTTTCCCGAGCTGTACCGCGACCTGCGCGTGCAGTACCTGGCCGGCTTCTTCCGCACGTTGCAGGAAACCCTGGCGCGCCTCGCCCCGGCCGGCGGCGAGACGCCGTTGGTGGTGCTGCTGACCCCGGGGCGTTTCAACGAGAGTTATTTCGAGCACCTGTACCTGGCGCGCCAACTGGGTTATCCGCTGGTGGAAGGCAGCGATCTGACCGTGCGCGACGCCAAGGTCTACCTCAAGACTCTGGCCGGCCTGCGCCCGGTGCATGCGGTGCTGCGCCGCCTGGATGACGACTTCTGCGACCCGCTGGAGCTACGCACCGACTCCGCCCTCGGCGTGCCCGGCCTGCTTGAGGCGGTGCGCCAGGGCAATGTGCTGGTGGCCAATGCCCTGGGCAGCGGCGTGCTGGAGTCCCCAGGCCTGCCGGGCTTTCTCCCGGCCATTGCGGAAAAATTATTGGGCGAAGAGCTGCTGCTGCCGAGCATCGCCAGTTGGTGGTGCGGCGAACCGCCGGTGCTGGACGAGGCCCTGGACAAGCTCGACGAACTGCTGGTGCGCGCCAGTTTTCCCTCGCAGAGTTTTACCCCGGTATTCGGCCGCGAGCTGGATGACAAACAGCGCACCGCCCTGGCCGAACGCCTCAAGGCGCGGCCTTACGCCTATGTCGCCCAGGCCCTGGCGCAGTTGTCCCAGGCACCGGTCTGGCAGCCTGAAGAAGGTCAGTTGGCCCCGCGCGCCATTGGCATGCGGGTATTTGCCGTGGCCAGCGCCGATGGCGGCTACCGGGTGATGCCCGGCGGTCTGACCCGGGTGGCCGGTGAGGCCGATGCCGAAGTGGTGTCGATGCAACGCGGTGGTGCCAGCAAGGACACCTGGGTGCTCGGCGAGCGTCACGGTGGCGGCGAGCCCTGGCAATGGCTGCGCCCGCTGGGGGTGGCCGATCTGGTGCGCAGCGACCCTTATCTGCCGTCACGGGTGGTGGAGAACCTGTTCTGGTTCGGCCGCTACAGCGAACGCTGCGAAGACAATGCGCGGCTGCTACGCATCATGCTGGCGCGCTATGTCGATGACGATGATGACCCCCAGGCGCTGCAGACTGCGCTGGAACTGGGCGAGAGCCTGGGCCTGCTGCCGGATGCCGACAGCGGCGAGCTGCAAGAGCGCTTGCTTGAAGCGCTGCTCGGCGAAGACTGGCCGGACAGCCTGCGCGCCAACCTGCAGCGCCTGCAGTGGGTGGCCGGCAGTGTGCGCGGCAAGCTGTCCCAGGCCAACTGGCAGGCCCTGCTCGAATTGCAGCGCGAAGCCCAGAACCTCAACGCCGAACAAGCCGATTTCGGCGAGCTGCTGGACTTTCTCGAGCGCCTGCTGATGTCGCTGGCCGCGCTGTCGGGCTTTGCCCTGGACGATATGACCCGCGACGATGGCTGGCGCTTTCTGATGATTGGCCGCTGTATCGAGCGCCTGCAGTTTCTCTGCGACAGCCTGGCAAATTTCCTCCGTAGTAGCGCCGTGGACGATCAGTCTGCGCTGGAATGGCTGCTGGAGCTGGGCAACAGCAGCATCACCTATCGCACTCGCTACCTGGCCTCCGCGCAGCTGATCCCGGTGCTCGACCTGTTGCTGCTGGACGAACAGAACCCGCATGCCGTGCTGTTCCAGATTCGCACCCTGCTGCGCTCCCTGGAGCGCCTGGGCGAACGCTTCGAGCTACCGGCCGAGCGCCGCTTGCAGCATCTGGAAGGGCAACTGGCGCGCTTTAGCCTGGCCAGCCTGGAGAACTCGCTGTTCGGTACGTCCAGTGTGCAGGACGTGCTGGAGGGCCTGGCCGACCTGCTGACGAGCATCAGCGCTGCCGCGGCCGACGTGTCCGATCGTTTAGGCTTGCGCTTTTTCGTGCATGTCGACGCCAGCCAGCGGACCCAATCCTCATGAGCAGCGCCCGCTACCAGATTCTTCACGACACCCATTATCGCTACGCCAGCCCGGTGTCCCTGGCCCAGCAACTGGCCCATCTGTGGCCGCGCACCTGCCCCTGGCAGCGCAATCACGCGCAGCAGTTGCTGGTCAGCCCGCAGCCGTGCCAGCGCATGGATGGCCTGGACGTATTTGGCAACCCGCTGACCCGCCTGGTGTTCGAGCGGCCCCACGCCGAGCTCAAGGTCAGCGCCCGCCTGCGGGTCGAGGTGCTGACGCGACCGGCGCTGGACCTGCAGGCGTCGCCGGCCTGGGAACAGGCCCGTGCGGCCCTCAGTTACAGCGGCCAGGCGATGAGTGCGGACCTGCTGCAGGCGGCGCGCTTTCGCTTCGAGTCGCCCTATGTGCGCCTCAAGCAGGCCTTTGTCGACTACGCCGCGGAGTGTTTCAGCCCGGGTCGGCCGCTACTGGCGGGAGTGGATGGGCTGATGCAGAAGATCTTTACCGAGTTCAGCTTCGATGCCGCTGCCACCCAGGTGGCCACGCCGCTGCTGCAGGTGCTGGAAGAGCGCCGCGGCGTGTGTCAGGACTTCGCCCACCTGATGCTCGCCTGTCTGCGCTCCATGGGCCTGTCGGCGCGCTATGTCAGCGGCTACCTGCTGACCCAGCCACCGCCCGGCCAGCCGCGGCTGATCGGTGCCGATGCCTCGCATGCCTGGGTTTCGGTGTACTGCCCGCAGCAGGGCTGGGTGGATTTCGATCCGACCAACAATATCCGCCCGGCGCTGGAACATATCACCCTGGCCTGGGGCCGCGATTTTGCTGATGTCTCGCCGCTGCGCGGAGTGATTCTCGGCGGCGGCAGCCATGACCCCGAGGTGCAGGTGACGGTGTTGCCGTTGGCGGGTTAATCGATTGTGGCTAAAGGCACGACTCGCTATGCCCTACCCGTAGGGTGCGCTGTGCGCACCACCAGCCCCGCGGTTAGGCGGATGAGCAGCATATCCTACGGGGCTAGCCTTTGATGGCTTTCCAGGCGCGGGTTGCCAGGCTGACCAGCAGCAGGGCCACGGCCCCGGCGATAATCCCGGCGATGGCATTGAGCAGGGTGGGCAGCAAGGCCGCGAGCAGGCCGTTGCTGGCTGCCACGCTCTGCGCCAACTGGTCGATCCATTCCTGGGCGGCATGTACGCCGTGGGTGAGGATGCCGCCGCCGACCATAAACATCGCCGCGGTGCCGAGAATCGACAGGCCCTTCATCATATAAGGCGCGGTAAACAGGATGCCTCGGCCAAAGCTGCGCTGCATGCGGCCGCCCAGGCTTTCACCGCCGCGCTGGCTGAGGTACAGGCCGGCGTCGTCGAGCTTGACGATACCTGCCACCAGACCATAGACCCCGACCGTCATCAGCAGGGCGATGCCCGAGAGCACCGCGACCTGCTTGCCGAAACTGGCCAGGGCCACGGTGCCGAGGGTGATGGCGATGATTTCCGCCGAGAGAATAAAGTCGGTGCGGATCGCGCCTTTGATCTTGTCCTTCTCGAACGCCAGTAGGTCCACCTCGGGGTCGGCCACGGCGTGCAGCAACTCCTGGTGCTGAGCCTGGTCCTCGGCCTTGCTGTGGAGGAACTTGTGCGCGAGCTTCTCGAAGCCCTCGTAGCAGAGGAAGGCCCCGCCAAACATCAGCAGTGGCGTCACCGCCCAGGGTGCCAATGCACTGATCAGCAGGGCCGCGGGTACCAGGATCAGCTTGTTCTTCAGTGAGCCCATGGCCACCGCCCACACCACCGGCAGCTCACGCTCGGCGCGCACACCGCTGACCTGCTGGGCATTCAGCGCCAGGTCGTCACCCAGTACTCCGGCGGTTTTCTTGGCGGCGACTTTGGTCATCAGCGCCACATCGTCGAGGACGGCGGCGATGTCGTCGAGCAGGGTTAACAGGCTGGCACCGGCCATGCAGAAGCTTCCTTTCTATGGGCTGTAAACAGGGGCGCGCCACTGCGCAAGACAGTGGCGGTTGGCGCAGATTTATACGTGAGTCGGCCTGTAACAGCTATAGCTGGCGGGTGCCGGTTGTCAGCGCACCGCTAAAGGCCGCAGTTCAGTCGCTACTGCTGCCACTGGCTCCACCGGCATAGGCGGCGAGCAGGCTGCGTAACAGGTCATTAAGTGGCGTGTTATTGAGTGGCATGGCAGATCTCCTCGGTTGATGTAGCGAGGTTATGCCTGAATACCGCAGCTGGCCGGTTGATTGTCTCGATAGGCACCATAGCCAAGTACTTATGCACAACCCTCGGCGCGGTGCTCGGCAAGTTGTGCACAAAGACTGTGGAACGAACTGTGGATAAGGTGGGTGCAGGCGATTGCAGCCTTAGTCCTGCGGCTTTTTAGATGATCTGTACGTTTTTTGATCAGTGTGTTTTTTAGTGTGTAAACAGCAAGTTAGGCTGGTTATTCAGGCGCAGACAGGGTAGCGATTAAGTTGTCCACGACTACTGTGGGTAGAGCTGTTGATAACTCTGGTATGCCTTCCCGCAGGCCTTTTACAGCCTGGTCTTGACGGATTTGATGGATTTTTGATCAACGTGTTGGGTGGCTTCTATGCGGCATGTCGCCCTCTTCGGGTCAAGAAATAATCAAGGTATTTCAAGGGTTTGCCCATAGGTGTCGGGGCGCGGAAATACTTATCCCGGTTTGCTGTGGAACGATCTGTGGATAAGCTGCGCACGCTTGCGTTCAGGCCACAGCCGGTGCGGCCTGAACGCGGTAGGTTGTTTTTTATACAGAACTGGGTGTTTAGTCTTCTAGGGCGCTGAGCTGGGTCGAACGGCCGAGCACCTGCAGGGCGCGGTCCGGGTAGTCGGTAATCAGCGCATGGGCACCCAGGTCGAGCAGGCGGCGCATGTCCGCTTGCTCGTTGATGGTCCACAGTTGCACGTTTAGGCCGCGTGCCTGGGCGTTCTGCAGCAGCCGGGGGCTGGCGACATGCATGCCGTTGTGGCGTTCGGGAATCTGCAGCACCTGGTAACTGGGCGACAGCAGGCTGGCCAGGCCCGTCCAGTTGAGTGCCACTAGCATGCGTACCGAGCCGGGCCCGGCGGAGGTGGCAACGCCGGGGCACTGCTCGCGGAACAGTTGCAGGCTGCGGTCATAGAAGCTGCCGACAATCACCAAGTCGCGTTGCTGGTGCGCTTCAAGGGCATCACACAGCAGCGCTTCCATGCCGACATCCGCCACCTTGATTTCAATCACCTTGGGCATATCGGGAAAGCCGTCGAGCACCTCGGCAAAGCGTGGGATGCGAATGCCCTGGTCACGGTAGGGGTAACTCTGGCCACCATCGGCGCTCCAGCGGTAACCGGCGTCCAGCGCTTGCAACTGCGCCAGGCTAAGCGCGGCAACCGGGCCTGCGCCATCGGTGGTGCGCTCCAGGGTGCTGTCGTGGATGACCACCAGCTCGCCATCACTGGACAGGTGCAGGTCCATTTCCAACATGTCCACGCCCAGTGCGCTGGCGCGCTCGAAGGCAAACAGGCTGTTCTCCGGCCATAGGCCTTTGCCGCCACGGTGGGCGATCACCAATGGTTGGTCGGCAAAACTGCTGAGCACCGCCGCCGGTTGGGCCGGTTTGCTGGTCAGTGCCAGTACGCCGAGAGCGATGGCAAGCAACAGCAGTGGAGCAGATAGAAAGCGGGCAACGCGCAGCATGGTCAGGGTCCGGGGCAGGCAAATGGTGGGGGTTGTTGATACGCCTCGACTATGACAAAGGCGCTGCCACTGAGCGAGAGGCAAAATGCGCCAGCCCTGGGGCCATCTACGCCAGGTGAAAAGCACTTTTTAGTAGGCCGGATGAAATCCGGGAGCAGATCTGACTTCGGCAAACCAGCCCCGGATTGCATCCGGGCTACACGATATTGCGTTCAGCGGTGGACGAGTGTGCTGTCCACCCACCCACCTGTCAGCCAGCCAGCAACCAGGCACCGGTCACTGCCGAGGCGGCACCGAGTACCCGCACCACCGGCGCGACAGCTTGTGGCAGCAGGCGCACCAGGGCGTAACCGCTGGCGTGCAGGGCGGCGGTGGCGACCACAAAACCTGCGGCATAGCCCCATGGGCTGGCCAGTGCCGGCAGTTCCAGGCCGTGGGCGACGCCGTGGGTCAGGGCGAACAGCGCGGTCAAGGCGATGGCGACGATTATCGGCAGGCGAATGGCTACGGCTACCAGCAGGCCGAAAGCTAATACCGAGGCGGCAATACCGGTTTCCATCAGCGGAATCTGCAGGCCGTTAAAGCCCAGCAGGCCGCCAATCAGCATGCTGCCGACAAAGGTCAGCGGCAGCGCCCAGCGCGCCGCGCCGGATTGCTGCGCGGCCCACAGGCCGACGGCGAGCATGGCCAGCAAGTGGTCGAGGCCGAATACCGGGTGCGCCAGGCCAGCCATCAACCCGGAGTGGTCGTGGCCAGCGTGGGCGAAGGCCACGGCGGGGCTGAGGAACAGGGCAATGGCGAACAGGGATTTGCGCAGGTTCATGGCGTGATGCTCCTTTGATAAATGGTGGGGTGGATCGCCCCTCACCCCCGGCTCCTCTCCCGGAGGGAGAGGGGAGGCGTTGGTTCAGGCCGCGGTGAGCATGCCGTGGCGCTCGATAAAGGCGATGATCTGCTCCAGGCCCTGGCCGATTTTCTGGTTGCTGAAGACGAATGGCTTGTCGCCGCGCATTTTCAGGGTGTCGCGCTCCATCACTTCCAGCGATGCGCCGACCAGCGGGGCCAGGTCGACCTTGTTGATCACCAACAGGTCGGACTTGCAGATGCCCGGGCCGCCCTTGCGTGGCAGCTTGTCGCCGGCCGACACGTCGATCACATAGATGGTCAGGTCCGACAGCTCCGGGCTGAAGGTGGCCGAGAGGTTGTCGCCGCCGGACTCGACGATGATCAGGTCCAGTCCCGGAAAGCGCCGGTTGAGCTGGTCGACCGCTTCCAGATTGATCGAGGCGTCTTCGCGGATCGCCGTGTGCGGGCAGCCGCCGGTTTCCACACCGATGATCCGCTCCGGGGCCAGGGCCTCGTTGCGCACCAGAAACTGCGCGTCTTCCTGGGTGTAGATATCGTTGGTCACCACCGCCAGGTTGTAGCGCTCGCGCAGGGCCAGGCACAGGGCCAGGGTCAGGGCGGTCTTGCCGGAGCCGACCGGGCCACCGATGCCGATACGCAGGGGTTGGCTGTTCATGGTTGAGTCTTCCTTATCATCAAGAACGGAATAAACGGCTGTACTGGCGCTCGTGCGCCATGCTCGCCAGGGTCAGGCCGAAGGCGGCGCTGCCCCAGTGTTGCGGTTGCAGTTCACTGGCCTGACGCTGCGCCTGATCGAGCAGCGGCAGCAGTTGCGAGGTCAGACGCTGGGCGGCTTGTTGGCCCAGCGGCAGGGTTTTCATCAGCACCGCCAGCTGGTTTTCCAGCCATCCCCAGAGCCAGGCGGCGAGGGCATCCTCTGGCTCGATCTGCCAGGCCCGCGCCGCCAGCGCCCAGCCGACGGCCAGGCCGGGTTCATCTAGCTCCTCGAATAGCTGCTGCGCCGGTTGATCCAGCTCCGGCAAACCGCTCAGCAGTTGCTGCAGGGAGTAACCCATCTGCCGGCTCTCCAGGCGCAGTTCACGGGTTTCGCGGCTGGCGCGCTGTTGTTCGGAGAGATGGCGCAGCTGCGCCCAGTCCTCGCTCGCGGCGGCCTGGCAATGGGCGAGCAGCAACGGCGCTTCAAAACGCGCGAGATTGAGCAGCAGCTGATCGGCAATCCAGCGTTCGGCGCTTTCTGCGTTATCGACCAGGCCCTGTTCCACCGCCATTTCCAGACCTTGGGAATAGCTATAACCGCCAATAGGTAATTGGGGGCTCGCCAGTCTCAGTAGCGCCCAGGCCTTATTCATCGGGATGTACCAAGCCGCGACTGATAGGCCCTGTTGCCGAGTGCGCTGTAACCGGCTGGCTATACGGCAGCTGCGGGCTGGCCAGTCTGGGCAACTGCCAGGCGCGATTCACTTGCGCGCACCGAATTGATGCAGGCGCGGCGCATAGCTGAATTCCGCATCGCCGGCATGGGAGTGGTGATGACCGCCGCCGTAAGCGCCCTGTTCAGGTTGGTAGGGCGCTTTGATCAGCTGCACCGTCGCGCCAAGCTGTTCGAGCATGGCCTTGAGCACGTAGTCATCCGGCAGGCGCAGCCAGCCATCGCCGAGTTGCAGGGCGACATGGCGGTTACCCAGGTGATAGGCCGCGCGCATCAGTTCGAAGGAGTTGGCGCAGGTGACATGCAGCAGCGGCTCGGGGCGGGCGATCACGCGGACGATGCGGCCATCTTCGGCTTGCAGGTATTCGCCGTCGTGCAGGGCGGGTTGGCCGCGTTCGAGGAACAGGCCGACATCCTCGCCGCTGCGGCTGAAACAGCGCAGGCGGCTTTTGCTGCGGGCCTCGAAGCTCAGTTCGAGTTCGGCATCCCAGCGCGGCTGGGCGGCAATACGGCGGTGGATCACCAACATGGGGCAGTTTCCGGCAGGGCAATGCCGGTTATAGAGCAAGTGCCTTGCCAAGCTGCGGTTGCGCCACGCAGAGCGGGCCGCGCGGGGAGGGCGTGGAAGAAATTGGCGCGCGGCGAGGTGGAGTTTGGTGCGCGCGCTGGATTTGTGCGCGTTTTTGGTGCGTTATGCGGCCGGCGATCAGCCGCGGGTCTGGCCCAGACCTTGCCAATGCTTGGCACCGATAAAGATAAAGCGCAGCTGCTCGATCATCTTGACCTCGGGCGAGGCGTGCATCGGCAGGGTCGCTGCGGGTGGGTCGATCAGTTCGGGCAGGGTGGCGAATACGGTTTTTACCACCAGGTCGGCAATCATGTTCTGCGCCGGGGCATCGAAGTGCTGCAGCTTCGGCATGGCCGCGAGATCCGCCACCAGGTCGGCGGTAATGCGTTCGCGCAGTGTGCCCACGGCCTGGCGTACCAGAAGCGAGCCGCCGTACTGCTCGCGGGCGAGGAACAGAAACTGCGAGCGGTTGGCCGCCACCGCGTCGAGGAAGATGCGCACCGAAGCATCGATTACGCCGCCCAGTTCGAACTCGTGGTGGCGTACCTGGCGGATGGTTTCGCGAAAGGTTTCGCCGACTTCGGCCACCAGTGCTAGGCCCAGGGCATCCATATCGTCGAAGTGCCGGTAGAAACCGGTTGGCACGATACCGGCGCAACGCGCCACCTCGCGCAGGCTCAGGCTGCCAAAGCCGCGGCCGCTGTCCATCAGGCTGCGCGCTGCGTCCATCAAGGCGTGGCGGGTTTGCAGTTTTTGTTCGGCGCGCGGTTGTAGTGGTTTCAAACTTCCTGGCTCTGCATCAATCAATTAGCGCCGCACTCTAGCAAATGCGCTTCGCTTGCGTCGAACCGCGGTTGCTCAGCTGACTTTGAGTGCACGAGTGTTGACTGAGTAAATATGCTCTGCCAGTCTAGTGAACAATTGTTCACTGGAGTCGTGTCATGGCCCTTCTTCCTTTTGCCTGGGTACGCAGGCTCGCAGGCCTGCTCTATCCGCTGCGCGCGCTGGTCGCCCATGGCTGGTTGCGTGAAAGTGATGTCGATGCAGGGTTGGCGCTGCTGCATCCAGCGCTGCGCCTGAACCGCGTGTTTACGCGGGTCACCCAGCGTCAGTGGGTTGCCGATGACATGCTCGAATTGACTCTGCAGGCCAATGGCAACTGGGGCGGTGCGCAGCCGGGGCAGCATCTGCAGCTTTATCTCGAACGTGATGGCGTACGCCTGAGCCGCAGTTACAGCCTGACCGATGTGCAGCCGGATGGTCGCCTGCAGATCGCGATCAAGCAGCAGGCCGCTGGCCGCGTTTCTCCCTATCTGCTGGAACATTTGACGGTGGACGATGTGCTGGAGCTGGGCCCGGTGTATGGCGAGCTAAGTTGGCCCGAGGCACAACAGGGTGTGTTGCTGCTTGCCGCTGGCAGTGGCATCACGCCGTTGCTGGGGCTGCTGCGCGCCGCCCTGGCTCAGGGCTTCAGCGCGCCGATCACGCTGCTGCATTACGTCCGCGAGCAGGGCCAGCGTGGCTTTGTCGCCGAGTTGCAGGCCTTGCAGGCGCAGCACAGCAATCTGCAGGTGCGCTGGTCTTTGACTGCTGCCGGTGCTGAGTCGGGAGTCCTAAATGGGCGTTTTGCTGTCGAGCATCTGGCCGAGGTAACGCAGTTGGATCAGCGCCGCGTGCTGGCCTGCGGGCCGGCGGGGTTTGTCGCCCAGGTGCAACAGTGGTGGCAGGCCGCCGGGTTGCCTGGGGCGTTGCAAGTCGAGGCTTTCACTGCGCCCGTGCTGCGCGCCGATGTCAGCCTGCGCCAGGTGCGCCTGGGTTTTGCCCGCAGCCATCAGCAGGCGATTGCCAATAATCAGCACAGCCTGTTGGAACAGGCTGAGGCCCACGGCCTGCAGCCTGCCCATGGCTGTCGCCAGGGCATCTGCGCCAGCTGCACCTGCACCTTGCTGAGTGGCACGGTGCGCGATTTGCGCAGTGGTCTGTTGTTTAGCGAGCCGGGTCAGCCGATCCGCCTATGCGTTAGCGCGCCGCACACTGATGTTGAGATTGATCTTTAACTTGCGAGGGAATCCCCATGCGTCGTGATCGCGAACTCTCCACGGATGAAATGAACGCCTTCGGCAACGAGCTGGACGCCCTGCGCCAACGCACCCTGGCCGATCTGGGCGAGGTGGATGCACGTTATATCCGCCGCATTCGAGCGGCGGTGCGCTTCTGTTGCTGGGGCGGGCGCGGCCTGCTGATGCTCGGCTGGTTTCCGCCGACCTGGCTGCTGGGCACGCTGCTGCTGGGCCTGGGCAAGATCCTCGAGAATATGGAACTTGGCCATAACGTCATGCACGGCCAATACGACTGGATGAATGACCCCGAGTTTGCCGGGCGCAGCTATGAGTGGGATATCGCCGGGCCGAGTGATTTCTGGCGGCACACCCACAACCATGTGCACCACACCTGGACCAATGTGCTGGGCATGGACGATGACGTCGGTTACGGCGTGGTGCGGCTGTTTCCCGAACAGCGCTGGAAGCCGTTCTATCGTTGGCAGCCGCTGTGGGTAACGATCCAGGCGGTGCTGTTCCAGTACTCGGTGGCGATCCAGCATTTGCGCCTGGACAAGGTCTACAAGGGCAAGCTGAGCAAGGCCGAGGTGCGCCCGCTGATCAAACAGTTCAACGCCAAGATCCTCCGTCAGTGGGGCAAGGATTATCTGTTCTTCCCGCTGCTGGCGCTGCTGCTCGGTGCCAATGCCATGGCGGTGCTGGCCGGTAATGTGCTGGCCAATCTAATCCGCAATCTGTGGACCTTCACGGTGATCTTCTGCGGTCACTTTACCGAGCAGGCGGCGGTGTTCAGTAAGGAGTCGGTGGTCGGCGAGAGCCGCGGTCACTGGTACCTGCGCCAGTTGCGCGGTTCCAGCAACCTTAATGGCGGGCCGCTGTTTCATATCCTCACCGGCAATCTTAGCCACCAGATCGAACACCACCTGTTCCCGGATCTGCCGGCGCGGCGCTATGCGGTGCTGGCGGTGGAAGTACGCGAGATCGCCGAGCGTTACGGTCAGGTCTACAACAACGGCAGCCTGTGGGGCCAATTCTCGACGGTGCTTAAGCGGATCTGGATCTACCGCCAGCCACCAGCAGAGCATCTACCAGCCAACGCCTGAGAGCATTGCGTATCCCGGATGCAATCCGGGGCGCTGTGCGGGTATTCCCGGATACAGGGAAAGATCAGCGCGTAAACACGCAGGTCAGATAACGGTTACTAAAGCCATAGCGCAGCATCGAATACAGCCGGCTGAACAGGTACAGCGGGCGCTTGCGGTAATACAGCAGCACAGCATTGCCGACCCCTTCGCTGCGGTGCTGTTTGTGCTCATCGACTTGTTTCGAGAATAAACCTTTGAACTGCCACCACTGAATCTGCTCCAAGTGCTGGTGGGCATGCAGCCCCTGCTGGCGGAACAGCGCATAAAAGCTGCGTTTGCTGAAGTCATGCAGGTGGTGGGGGTTGCCGTCCAGGGTTGGCGTGATTGGCACCGAGGCGATGACTTTGCCGCCCTCGGCCAATAAACGTGCATAGTTGGCCAGCAGTTGTTGCGGGCGCGGCAGATGCTCGATGGTTTCCAGGCTGACGATACAATCGAAACCCTGGTCGCTGCTGAACTGCTCGGCATCGGCGCATTCATAACGCAGGTTGGCCAGCTGGTAATGCGCGCGGGCGTAGGCGATGGCCGCCGGGTCGATATCCACGCCGGTAACCTGCTTGTCCGGGTTGCGCTCGGCCAGTAGCGCCGTGCCATAGCCGCAGCCGCAGGCCATATCCAGCACTCGCTGGCCGTTGAGGTGCGCGGCGGCGAACTCATAGCGCTGCATATGAATCTGCAGGCTGGCCTGGTCATCCGGGTTGAGCGGGTTGAGATCCTTCGGGTAAATCCGTTCGATGGTATGCATGGTCATGGCAGCGCAAAGAGAAGCCGGGACTATATGACAGGCGGCCTGCGCTGCCCACTCCTCACATTGCCTTCTGTATGACTTGCCCTGGCATGCTTTGTGGTTCTGCACTTTCTTTCTCGGCGGTATGACACAAGGATGGTTTGCGATGTCGACATCTTCTGCACCCCGTTATCCCCTGGTTCTAGTGCCAGGTTTGCTCGGCTTTATCAGCCTGCTCGGCTACCCCTACTGGTACGGCATCGTCACGGCGCTGCGCCGCATCGGTGCAAAAGTCTTCCCGGTGTTGGTGTCCTCGGTGCACTCCACCGAGGTGCGCGGCGAGCAACTGTTGCTGCGCATCGCTGATGTGCTGCAGGAGACCGGCGCAGAAAAGGTGCACCTGATCGGCCATAGCCAGGGCGCGCTGACGGCGCGCTATGCGGCCGCACTAAAACCCGAGTGGGTGGCGTCCGTCACCTCGGTGGCCGGGCCCAACCATGGCTCGGAACTGGCGGATTTTCTTAAGCGCAAAGCCCCCCACGGCAGCTGGCGCGAGCGTCTGTTGACGCGCCTGCTGCGTGGCGTGGCTCGCTGCATGGCCTGGCTGGAGCGCGGTTATAAAGGCGAACCACTGCCGATGGATGTGGCAGCGGCGCAACAATCGCTGACCAGTGAAGGCGTGGCGGCCTTCAATGTGCAGTATCCCCAGGGCCTGCCTGAAGTCTGGGGCGGTGAGGGCGCAGCCGAGGTCAATGGCGTGCGCTACTACTCCTGGTCCGGCACCATCCAGCCGGGTATCACCGATAAAGGCGGCAATCGCTTTGATGGGCCAAATGTCGCCTGCCGGATGTTTGCCAAAACCTTTCAGCGTGAGGTTGGGCAATGCGATGGCATGGTCGGGCGCTACAGCTCACACCTGGGTACGGTGATCGGTGATCAGTACCCGCTGGATCACTTCGACATCATCAATCAGACCTTTGGCCTGGTCGGCAAAGGCGCTGAGCCGGTAAAGCTGTTTGTTGAGCACGCGCAGCGGCTGCAGGCTGCAGGCCTTTAGAGTTCGTTTAGCTCGACCCAGATGGCTTGATCATCCTCACGGATGACAAGCTCCTGCAGCGACTGCCCGGCGCAGGGGCCTGCGACGCATTCGCCTGATTCGATCAGAAACAGCGCGCCGTGGGTCGCGCACTGGATCAGGCTGGCGCTGACATCGAGGAATTGGTCGGGCAGCCATTCCAGCGGGATGCCACGGTGCGGGCAGCGATTGCGATAGGCATACAGCTGGCCGTCCTTGCGCACGGCAAACAGCTTCTCTCCAGTTATCTCAAAGCCCCGGCTCTGGCCTTCGGCCAACTCATCCGGTGCACATAAACGCAACATAGGAACCTCCCCAACAGGCCGGCATTATGCCGCCCTGGCGTGGAAGTGGAAGGGCGGCTCTACCCGTGGTGGTCGTTTTGCTTGGGCGCGGATGATCGGCCGTCGGCTGATCCAGCCAGTGCGTTGGGCTGGCGGCCTGGTCCGCAGCCTTTTATCCTGCCAGCCAATCTCTGGTCGCCGAAGCCAAGCCCACGCCATGAATCCTGTTATTCGTCCGCGCTCACTGTTTATCGCTCTGAGCCTGCTGCTGGCGCTTGCGCTCTGGTTATCCCTGGCCTTGGGGCCGGTCAGCCTGCCGCTGCTGGATACCCTCAAGGCGGCGCTGCGCCTGCTTGGGCTGGCGCAGCCGGGTGATGATCTGGCCCAGGCCGAACTGATCCTGGGGCAGATTCGTCTGCCGCGAACTCTGCTCGGGCTGTTGGTCGGCGCAGTGCTGGCGCTCTGCGGGGTGGCGATGCAGGGGCTGTTTCGTAACCCGTTGGCCGATCCCGGACTGATCGGTGTCTCCAGCGGTGCGGCCCTCGGCGCGGCAGTGGCGATTGTCGGTGGCGCGGCCCTTGGCGGTTTGCCGGAAGCCTTTGCACCATATCTGTTGTCGTTGTTCGCCTTTATCGGTGGCCTTGGGGTGACGGCGCTGGTCTATCGCCTGGGCCGCCGTGATGGCGAAACCAATGTGGCGACCATGCTGCTGGCCGGTATCGCCCTGACGGCACTGGCCGGCGCGGCAATCGGCCTGTTCACCTACCTGGCCGATGACGCCACCCTGCGTACCCTGACCTTCTGGAACCTGGGCAGCCTCAATGGCGCGAGTTATAACCGCTTGTGGCCGCTGCTGCTGGTGACGGCGGCGGTGGCGCTGTGGTTACCGCGGCGGGCCAAGGCGTTGAATGCGATGCTGCTGGGCGAGTCCGAGGCGCGCCATCTGGGCTTTGCCGTGGAGCGGGTCAAGGCCGAGCTGGTGTTCTGCACTGCCCTCGGCGTGGGCGCAGCCGTGGCAGCAGCGGGAATGATCGGCTTTATCGGCCTGGTGGTGCCGCATCTGGTGCGTCTGCTGGTGGGGCCGGATCATCGCGTGCTGTTGCCGGCTTCGGCCCTGGCCGGGGCCAGCCTGTTGTTGCTGGCGGATCTGGTGGCGCGGCTGGCGTTGGCCCCGGCCGAATTGCCGATTGGTATTGTCACGGCGCTGATTGGCGCGCCGTTCTTCCTTTATCTGTTGCTGCGGGGGCGTACCTGATGCTGCGCGCGGAAAATCTGGCGGTACAGCGCGGCCCGTGCACGGTATTGGCGGATATCAACCTGGAGCTGCGTCCTGGCGAAGTGCTCGGCGTGCTGGGGCCCAATGGCGCTGGCAAGAGCACCTTGCTGGGTGCCTTGTGCGGCGAACTGCAACCGAGCCACGGCGATGTCTGGCTGGATCAACGGCGTTTACAGGACTGGCCCGGCAGCGAGCGTGCGCAGCGTTTGGCGGTACTGCCGCAGACCTCGACGCTGAACTTCGCTTTTCGTGTGGAAGAAGTGGTCGGCATGGGCCGTTTACCACACGCCAGCGGCCGGCTGCGCGATGCGCAGATCATCAAGCAGGCGCTGGAGGCGGCCGATGCGTTGCACCTGGCTGGGCGCAGCTACCTGGCGTTATCCGGCGGCGAGCGCCAGCGCGTGCACCTGGCGCGGGTGCTGGCGCAGCTGTGGCCCGGTGGGGAAGGGCAGATGCTGCTGCTCGATGAACCCACTTCGATGCTCGATCCACTGCATCAGCACACTACATTGCAGGCCACCCGCGTTTTTGTTGAACAGGGCGCAGCGGTGCTGGTAATCCTCCACGACCTCAATCTGGCGGCGCGTTACTGCGACCGCTTGTTGCTGCTCAATGGCGGTCGTCCCCATGCGCTCGGTAGCCCTGAGGAAGTCTTGCGCGCGGAGCCTTTGCAGGCTGTGTTCGGTCTCGAAGTGCTGGTGCAGCAGCATCCGGAACGGGGTCATCCTTTAATTGTTGCTCGCTAAGGTTCTGTCTATGCGTATTGCATTACTGCTGCTGGTGGCGTTGTTGAGTGCCTGTCAGGCCTCGTTACCCGCGTTGCCTGCCTGGCAGAGCCCGCAAGGTTTGCAGCATCCTGAGTTGGGGCAGATTGTCGAGTTGCGCACTGGTGCGCTGCTGACGCCTGAGCAACTGCTGGAGCGCCTGGCCGCAGCGCCCAAGGTGCTGGTCGGCGAACGGCATGACAATCCCGATCATCACGCGTTGCAGCTCTGGTTGCTGCGGGCGCTGGCGGCGCAGCGGCCGCAGGGCAGTCTGCTGCTGGAAATGCTGACGCCGGATCAGCAGGTCAAGGTTGAACAGGTACGGGCTGCCATCGCCGCCGGGCAGGCACCGCAGGACATGCTTAGTGCCCTGGCCTGGCAGCCTGGCTGGGCCTGGTCGCTGTATGGGCCGTTGGTGCAGCATGCCCTGCGTCAGCCTTATCCGCTGCTGGCGGCCAACCTCGAGCGCCGCGAAATCATGCAGATCTATGCTCAGGTGCCGCAGCTGCAAGGCCCGGCTGCCACGGCGCAGCCAGTACGTGAGGCGTTGCTGGAGCAGATTCGCCAGTCGCACTGCAACCTGCTGCCGGAAAGCCAATTGCCAGCCATGCTCGCCGTGCAGCAACAGCGTGACCGGCGTATGGCCGACGCGCTGTTGATTGCGCCGGAGCCGAGCCTGCTGTTTGCCGGCGCGTTCCATGTGCGCCGCGAGCTGGGTGTGCCGCTGCATCTGCAGGATCTAGGCGCTGCTGAGGGTGTGCAGGTGCTGATTCTGGCGGAGGTCGGCAGCCAGGTGGCCGCCGAGTCGGCCGATTACGTCTGGTATACGCCGGCGCAGCCGGAGCAGGATCACTGCGCAAAACTGCGACCCTAGCCCGATTTGTCTGCGGCTGAGCAGGTAGTCTGCGGTTTTCGCCGGAGACCGCTTATGCCAGCCGCTGCCCACGCCTTGCTTACCCGCTACTTCAATGCCCTCAACGAGCGCGACAGCCGCGCCTGCCTGGCTCTGCTCAGCGCCGATGTGCTACTGGATATCAACCAGGGCCCGCGTGAGCAGGGCGTCCAAGCCTTTGCTGATTACCTGGAGCGCATGCAGCGCTGCTATCGCGAAAGCATCGATAATTTGCAGATACTCACGGAGCCAAGCGGGCAGCGCGCGGCCTGTGAGTTCACCTTGAGCGGTGAATACCTGAGCACCGATGATGGCCTGCCGGACGCCTATGGCCAAAGCTATCAGCTGACGGCCGCGACTTTCTTCGAGATTCGCGACGGCAAGATCTGCCGGGTAAGCCAGCATTTCAATCTGCCGGAATGGCTGGCGCAGGTTGATTACTGATCGGCTCGAGCGTTGGGGGTACTAAGTTAGAGATGCGGGCAAAAAATCGCCGGGAGCGATTTTTGACATTGCGCAGCGATGGCCCCGAAGGGGTGACCGCCATGGATGGCAGGGCACAAAAAAAGACCCGGCAAGAGCCGGGTCAATAACCGTGATTAGCCTGATGAGGAGATAATCTGAAGAGGCCGACTTTGGTCTCTTAAGCTTATCGGCTGATCTCGCGACCAGTTGTGATAATAATAACAATTCTCATTTCGATGTCAACGGTCTTTTTCAAACTTTTATGCGCGTTGGCAAAATACCCGCAGCCTGGATAAAACAAACCCGACGCAGGGTCGGGTTGTTGTATTGCCGAGTGGTTGTCAGATGGCGCTGGCGGGCAGGCGCAGCTGGGTGACTTCCTTGTTCAGCAGGTCAATGCGCTTGGCCATGCTCTCGATCAGGCTGTGGGCAATCCGTGGATTGCTCTGCATTAGGCTGAGGAACTGCTCCTTGGGAATCACCATCACCGTGCAGGGCTCGCTGGCCAGTACGGTGGCGCTGCGGCGCTCGCGGGTGAATACGGCCATGGCCCCGAATATCTCGTCTTTCTGTACGTCGCCGACCTTGTGGCCATCAACATAGGCTTCGGCGTGGCCTTCGATGATGATAAATACGTGATCGGCGGTGTCGCCCTGATGGATCAGCTCTTCGCCGGCGGCAAAGTGCTGAAAGCCGGTTGATGGTCGGATATCGGGCTGCTTGAGGCGTGCCAGGGCATCGGAGAGCAGGGCGGTATGGCCGATCAGGTACTGGATAAACAGTTCCTGACGCTGCTCGCTGGCATAGATGTGTTTGAACACATCGCTGCGTGAATAGGGGATCAGGCTCAGTTGTTCTTCGCTGCTGTAACGGCAGCTGGGCATGTCCAGGCCCTGGCGCAGGCCGACCAGATCGCCTTCCTGCAGGTAGAACAGCGGGCGTTCATCGACTGCGGCGTGCAGCAGGCCGTTTTCGATGATGAACAGCTGATTACCCGGCACTACGGCCGCCAGATCTTCGGCCCGTTCCAGCTGCAAGGGCGAGCCAATGGGGGCGAGCCCTTCGAGCAGCTGGGTGGGGATGCTTTGCAGTCGGTTGATCAGCTGATCGGCGTAAGCCGGTTGCTCCCCGAGTAGATACATGAGCGAATTTCCTTGAACTGGCCGGGCATACTAAAGCCCACGAACGTCCCTAAAACAATAGGCTGCTGCGCCCCTCAGGTAAATCATTGTCGCCGGAGGTTGTGAGCTAGCTCTTGTTGCGTTGCGTAGATTCATCGAGCTGGCCATTGAGCTCGGCCTTATGGGCCGGCGGCAGATCATTCCAGTGTACATCCAGCAGTGCCCCCTCGATGGCGTAGAGCAATACCTTGGAGGCCCTGAAACCGCGGGCGCGCACTGCCCGATAGGCACCGACGGCCCCTAGCCGGCGCAGATCATTGGCACTGTGGATACCGACGGCATGCAGCCACTGCGCCGAGGTCTTGCCGAGGTTTTTCAAATGTTGCAGTTCGTCGTTCATCAAGCCTCCGTGCGCGGCTGAGGGGACTGTAGCGGCGTCAATTGGCGATACCTGCGAGAAAGTGTAGCGGCCAGCGCACAAAACGTGGCTGATTGGCATCACCCCAGGCCTGACGCAGGGCCGGTTCCAGTTGCTGTAGCGGATCGAGGCCATTGCTCTGCTCATAACGCTGGGTGGCTGACCAGGTGCGCAGGTAGTCCAGCAGCTGTTCCAGTCGCCAGTTTGCCTCGATAGCCGCGGGCGGTGGGCTGAGTGGACTGAAGGGATTGTGGATATCGCTGTAGCCGGCATCGACACTGGCGCGGCCTTGCGGCCAGTAGCCCTGCAGGGTGTTCCAGTAGAAGTCTTCGATCAATTCGTCCAGCCGCGGGTTGATGCTCATCAGGCTGTAGCACCAGGCGCAGAACACGCCCCCCGGCCTTAGCAGGCGGCGTACTTCGTGGAAAAACGCCGGTGTGGCGAACCAGTGTAGAGCCTGAGCGACCTGGATCAGATCGAAGCTGTGGCTGAGCAGCGGCTGGCTCTGGGCCTCGGCGGCAAACAGTTCGAGGCCCTGGGGATCGGGGCAGGCACGTAGCTGCTCGACGCTGGCATCGCAGGCCAGCACCTGGGCGAAGTGCTGGCGCAACGGTTGGCTGGCCTGGCCGTTGCCGCAGGCAATATCCAGCGCACGCTGGCGTTGCGGGCATTGTGCCGCGAGCCAGGTGAACAGGCTGTCCGGGTAGCGCGGGCGAAAATTTGCGTAGTCCTGAGCGTGTGCGCCAAAGAGGGCCGTGACGTCACTCATGGCGCGCGGGTTCTATAGCGCAGACGGGTGCCGAAGTTGAGTGACATAAGGATTTCGTCGGCGCTTAGCTCCGCCGGGAAATAGGTGCCGGAAATCTGCGCATGCGCCAGGCTTGCGCCTTCAAGTCGGGTATCACGCAGGTCGAGGCCGCGCAGGTCGGCACCGCGAAAGTAGGCATTGGTGAAGTTGATGCCTTGGGCATCCAGAGCGCGCAGATCAAGGCCGCGAAAGTCGCCGTCACTTAGATCGACTTCGCTGCCCGGGGGCTTCTGGCTATTGAATGCAGCGATATTTTCGCTGTGTATCAGGCGGTAGAGCGGGCTATCGAGTTGCCGCGGCTGGCTCATACAGGGCTATCCAATGAGGAGGATAACGCCAGTATAGAAGCCGCGGCGGGTATTGCCCGCGGCTTGGCCCGATAGCCCGGGGTAGTCTGTTAGAGACCAGGCAGGCGCTGGCGAATACGCATAATCAGGCTGTCCAGGCTGGCGCTTTCATTGGTGTCCACGCGCTTGCTCTGAATCAGTTCGGCCTCGGTCAGGGGTTCGCGGCTGGCTTGTTGGGCGCGCACCACCTCCATACTGGCGTCGGAGGGGTCGCTGCCGGCGGCCTTGCGTTGCTCCAGCCAGCTGGCAATGACTTCCTCGGGGGCGGCGCAGTCGAGAATCAGAAAGGGCGCGCCGCAGGCTTCGGCCACCGCGCAGGCCGCCTGGCGCTGGGCCTGCTTGAGGTAGGTGGCGTCGATTACCACCGGGAAGCCGGCATGCAAGGCTGCATCCGCCAGCTGGTGCAGGTGGGCGTAAGTGGCGCTACTGGCATCCTGGGTGTAGATGCCCGCACTGAGCTTGCCCTGATCGGCCTCTTGCTGCTCGCCGAACAGGCGCTTGCGCTCCACATCCGAGCGCAGGCGAATCGCCCCCAGGGCTTCGACCAGGCGCATGGCCACGTGGCTTTTGCCGACGGCGGAAACGCCGTGGGTGATTGCCAGGAAGCGCGAGGGGATGGCGCTGTAGCTCTCCGCCAGGTTGGCGTAGTTGCGGTATTGGCGCAGGGTCACGGCTTTTTGCACGGCGTCGGCCTGGTGAGCCAGGCTGAACAGCGCGACCTTGGCCCGTACCAGGGCGCGGTAGGCCTTGTAGAAATTGAGCAGTTCGAGGGCCGCGTAATCGCCGCTGTGTTCCAGCCAGGCATTGACGAAACGCCGGGCGTGGACCTTGAGGCCGCGGTCTTCCAGGTCCATGGCGAGGAAGGCGGTGTCCGAGGCGGTATCAATCAGGCGGAACGGTTCGTTGAATTCGATGCAGTCAAACAGCACGACCTCGCCGGCAATCAGGGTGGCGTTGCCCAGGTGGATATCGCCGTGGCATTCGCGGATCGAGCCATTGCCGGCGCGCTCGGCCAGCAGCGGCTCCAGGCGAGTAAAGTTGGCTTCGGTCCAGGCTTCGAGAGCCTCGAGTTGTTGCAGGTCGGCTTTGTCGCTCAGAAGTGGGCGGATCTGTTCGAAGTTCTGCCGCATCGGCGCGACGATGGCGGCGGGGGAGCACAGTTCATGACTGCTCGGCACAGCTGGGGTCTGGGCGTGAAAATCGGCGATCTGCTTGGCCAGTGCATCGATATGCACCTCGCTCAATTCGCCGCGCGCCTGGATGTCGCTGAGTAGCTGGCTTTGCGGGAACTGGCGCATTTTCAGGGCGTACTCGATAGCCGGGCCGCTGCCGTCGAGTTGCGGGGCATCGACACTGCCGCTGATCGGCAGTACTTCAAGGTACAGATCTTGGGTCAGGCGCTGATTGAGGCGCAGTTCTTCCTGGCAGAAGTGCTCGCGGGCGCTCAGTTCGGTGAAGTTGAGAAAGCCGAAATCCACCGGTTTCTTGATCTTGTAAGCGTAAGGGCCGGTGAGTATCACCCAGGAAATATGCGTTTCGATAACCTGGAACTCGTCCACCGGGTGAGGGTAGAGGGCCGGGTTCTGCAATGCGGCGATCAGGGCTTGGCTCACGGGCGATCCTTGGCTTTCGTACTAAAAATAAGAGCGCCATTATGGCCGCTTGGGGTCCGTCTGCAAACCGCTGCTCGGGCCTGCTGGGCGCAGACAAAGTGCGTATAATGCCGCGCCATGACTCGTACCCGATCTTCTCGCCCCCGTTCAACGCGCCGCCCAGGCGCTACACGCCCCTGGTTGGGCTGGATCCTTAAGCTTGGCCTGGTAGGCCTGGTGGTTCTGGCCGTTTTCGCGGTTTACCTCGATGCCATCGTGCAGGAGAAATTCTCCGGCAAGCGCTGGACAGTGCCGGCCAAGGTTTACGCCAGGCCTCTGGAGCTGTTTGTCGGACAGAAACTGACCAAGGACGACTTCCTCAAGGAACTCGATGCCTTGGGCTACCGCCGCGAAAGCGCGGTGGCAGGCCCCGGCGGCGTATCGGTTGCCGGCAATAACATTGAGCTGCATTCGCGCGGGTTTCAATTCTATGAAAGCACTGAGCCGGCGCAGCGGGTGCGCGTGCGTTTCTCCGGTGACTACGTTGCAGGTCTGACTCAGGCCGGTGGCGGTAACCTGGCCGTGGCACGGCTCGAACCGCTGCTGATTGGCGGGCTTTACCCCGCGCACCAGGAAGACCGGGTGCTGATCAAGCTGGATCAGGTGCCGCCTTATCTGGTGGAAACCCTGGTGGCGGTCGAAGATCGCGAGTTCTTCAATCACTTCGGCGTATCGCCCAAGGGCATTGCCCGCGCGGTATGGATCAACGCCACCGCCGGCCAGCTGCGTCAGGGCGGCAGTACCCTGACCCAGCAGTTGGTGAAGAACTTCTACCTGACCAATGAGCGCACCCTGGTCCGTAAAGCCACCGAAGCCATGATGGCGGTGCTGCTGGAGCTGCATTACGAGAAGACGGACATTCTCGAGGCCTACCTCAATGAGGTCTTCCTCGGTCAGGACGGTCAGCGTGCGGTGCACGGTTTCGGCCTGGCCAGCCAGTATTTCTTCAGCCAGCCACTGTCCGAGTTGAAGATTGATCAGGTCGCGCTGCTGGTGGGCATGGTCAAGGGCCCGACCTTCTATAACCCGCGGCGCAATCCCGAGCGCGCCCTGGAGCGGCGTAACCTGGTTCTTGATGTGCTGGCCGAACAAGGCGTTGCCAGCCCCGAGATCGTTGCCGCGGCCAAGCAGAAGCCGCTGGGCGTGACCCAGCGCGGCAGCATGGCCGACAGCTCGTTCCCGGCCTTTCTCGATCTGGTCAAACGTCAGCTGCGCGAGGACTATCAGGAGCAGGACCTGACCGAAGAAGGGCTGCGCATCTTCACCAGCTTCGACCCGATTCTGCAGCTCAAGGCGGAAACGGCCCTGGCCGACTCGCTCAAACGCTTGTCCGGGCGCAAAGGTGTGGATGAGGTCGAGGCCGGCATGGTCGTCACCAATCCGGAAAGCGGCGAAGTACAGGCGCTGATCGGCAGTCGTCAGCCGCGGTTTGCCGGCTTTAACCGAGCGCTGGATGCGGTGCGGCCGATTGGCTCGCTGATCAAACCGGCGATCTACCTGGCCGCTCTGGAGCGCCCAAGCCAATACACCCTGACCAGCCTGATCGAGGATAAGCCCTTCTCGATCAAGGGACAGGATGGCCAGGTGTGGAGCCCGCAGAACTACGATCGCAAGGCCCACGGGACGATTTATCTGTACCAGGGTCTGGCCAACTCCTACAACCTGTCCTCGGCCAAGCTGGGGCTGGAGGTCGGGGTGCCTACCGTGCTGCAGACCCTCGAGCGCCTGGGTGTCGAGCACAAGTGGCCTGCTTATCCGTCGATGCTGCTTGGTGCTGGCGGGCTGAGCCCGATAAACGTGGCAAATATGTACCAGACCCTGGCCAATGGCGGCTTCAATACGCCGCTGCGGGGTATTCGCAACGTTCTGACAGCGGATGGCGAGCCGCTCAAACGCTACCCGTATCAGATTCAGCAGCGCTTCGACAGCGGTGCCATCTACCTGCTGCAGAACGCCATGCAGCGCACGATGTCTGAAGGTACCGGGCGCTCGGTCTACAGCCAGCTGCCGCGTTCCCTGGCGCTGGCCGGCAAGACCGGTACCAGCAACGATTCGCGCGACAGCTGGTTTGCCGGCTTTAGCCAGGATCTGTTGGCGGTGGTCTGGCTCGGCCGCGACGACAATGGTCCGACACCCTTGACCGGTGCGAGCGGGGCTCTGCAGGTGTGGACCGAATTTATGCGCAAGGCCGATCCGCTGCCGCTGGATATGCCGTTGCCCGATAACGTCGTGCAAGCCTGGGTCAATGCCAATACCGGGTTGGGTTCCGATCCGAGTTGTCCGAATGTGGTACAGATGCCTTATATTCGCGGCAGTCAGCCGGCGGCCGGTCCTGCCTGTGGTATCAGGGCACCGGTCAATGAAGTGATGGATTGGGTACGTGGCTGGTTGGATTAAGTGAGAGGGTGTGCAGTGAATAAGTGGTTGATTCCAGTGTTAACGGTTTCGGTTGTGCTTGGCGGCTGCGCCAGCGTGCCCCGGGGCTCGATCCCCGTGGTGGACTCCGGCTCCTCGGCCTCGCCGCAGTCGGGCGGTTACAACCTGCCGCCGGCACAGCCGCAGAGCCTGCCGGAAGACTCCGGCGTAGTGGTCATGGTGCCGGGTGCCGGTGCCAGCAACGCCCCTATCCAGGCCTTTCCAGCCGGTAGTGCGCCGATCGAAAGCACCATCAGTAACCAACCCTGGAGCAGCAATGCGCCAGGTACCGTGACCTCCGGCAGCCCCGCGCCCGCTGCGCCCAGTGGTATTCCGAGCGGTGGTGGCCTGTCTGTCGACGAGCAGCTCGATGGGCCGGTGCTGGCGTTGCTGACGACGGCTCAGCAGCAGCAGGGTGGCGGCGATCTCAACGGTGCGGCTTCCAGCCTTGAGCGCGCCCAGCGCATAGCGCCGCGTGAGCCGCAGGTGCTCTATCGTCTCGCCGAGGTGCGTCTGGCGCAGGGTGATGCGGCCCAGGCCGAGCAGTTCGCTCGGCGCGGCCTCAGCTACGCCAGTGGCCGCCCCGCGTTGCAGGCCAGCCTGTGGAACCTGATTGCCAACGCCCGCGAGCGTCAGGGTGACCCGGCGGGTGCCGCTCAGGCCCGCGAACGTGCCCGGGTAAGCCTCTGATGGACCCACGGCTGGTCACGGTGGCCGAGCAATTGCTGCTGATCGAGCGGGAATTGCGTGTGCAGGGCTGGTGGGAAATGCAGCCCCCCAGTGCCGAGGCGCTGGCCAGCCAGGAGCCTTTCTGCGTGGATACCCTGGCGTTCGAGCAGTGGCTGCAGTGGATCTTTCTGCCGCGCATGAAGCAGCTGCTAGAGGCCGGTGCCGCGCTGCCGAGCGTTTCGGGTATTCAGCCCATGGCCGAGCAGGTCTATGGGGTAGGGCAGGCCGAGAAGGCCAGGGGGCTGATCCGCTTGCTGGGGGAATTCGATCGTCTGATCGTGGGCGCGACCTGAGTCGCGCCTAGCCAGGGCCGATTACTGGCAGTTATCGGCGATTGCCTTCTGTGCGGCGCTGATACGCTCCTGGCGCTCTTCTTCGTTAATACGGCGCACTTCACCGTCGACCTCCATGCGTAGGCGCGGATTGTTCTGCAACTGTGCCAGGTTGGTGCGAACGTCCTCGCAGTACTTCTTGCGCTCGGCTTCCTTGGCCGCCACCTCTTGCCTGACCTTCTTGTCGATGGCCGCCTGCTCGGGATCGGAAATGCTTTCGAAGGTCGGTATGACGTCCGGCTCTGCCGCCTCGACAGGTTTCGCAGGGGGCGGCGCGGCAGTATTGATGCTGGTAGCTTGCTGGCCTCGCGGCGGCTGTGAACTGAAATGGGTAACGCCTTGGGCATCGACCCATTTGTACACCTGGCTGGCCATGGCGGTTGCGCTCAGGGCGAGCAGCAAGCTGCTGGTAATGATCATACGGCGCATGCTGATTCCTTTTTTTAGGCTGCCAAATTATGAGCTGCAAAACCTGCCAGTTACTATAACCAAAACCGCCGAATCGTCATCCTGCCCCCTATTGGCGCAGAAGATTGCAGAATCCGTCACGGATTGCTTGACTTGCCTGCGCTGAATCCGAACAATTCCACGTTCGCTGTAGTGGAGTCCGCCGCAAGCAGGCTTTAGCTCAGCAGACATGAGGCGCACACCCGCGCCGACCTGTTTCACCCGCAACGCGTTACCTCGCGCTGGGTGGGAAAGTCCCGCAACACTCTGGGGCGTTCCCAATACTTGCTCAGTTGTAGCTGACGTAGTCGGCGACCACCGTCGCTCATGCTCTGCTGACAGTAAACCTATCTTAGGCCGTCCCCAATGTTGGGCGGTTTTCTGGCGTTTTAGAGGTGAACAACGTGGAGCTTTTATCCGGCGCTGAAATGGTCGTCCGCTTTTTGCGTGACGAAGGCGTTAAGAACATCTATGGGTACCCAGGCGGTGCTCTGCTGCATATCTACGATGCCCTGTTCAAGGAACCGGAAGTCAATCACATCCTGGTTCGCCACGAGCAAGCGGCTACCCATATGGCTGACGGCTATGCCCGCGCCACCGGCAAGGCCGGTGTAGTGCTGGTAACGTCCGGCCCTGGCGCAACCAATGCCATCACCGGTATCGCCACCGCCTATATGGACTCCATCCCGATGGTGGTGTTGTCCGGCCAGGTGCCGAGCAATATGGTCGGTACCGATGCCTTCCAGGAAACCGACATGATCGGTATCTCGCGGCCTATCGTGAAGCATAGCTTTATGATCAAGCACGCCTCGGAAATCCCGGAAGTCCTGAAGAAAGCCTTTTACCTGGCGCAGTCCGGCCGTCCTGGCCCGGTGGTGGTGGATATCCCCAAGGATATGACCAACCCGGCCGAGAAGTTCGAGTACGTCTATCCGAAGAAGGTCAAGCTGCGCTCCTACAGCCCAGCCCTGCGTGGCCACTCCGGGCAGATTCGCAAGGCTGCCGAGCTGCTGCTCAGCGCCAAGCGCCCCATCGTCTACTCCGGTGGTGGTGTGATCATGGGTGGCGCTGCAGCGCCGCTGACCGAGCTGGCGCAGATGCTCAATCTGCCAGTGACCAATACCCTGATGGGCTTGGGCGGCTTTCCGGGTACCGATCGCCAGTTCCTCGGCATGCTCGGTATGCACGGCAGCTACACCGCCAACCTGGCAATGCACCACGCCGATGTGATTCTGGCGGTTGGTGCGCGCTTCGATGACCGGGTGATCAACGGTGCGAGCAAGTTCTGTCCGAACGCCAAGATCATTCATATCGATATCGACCCGGCATCCATTTCCAAGACCATCAAGGCCGACATCCCGATTGTCGGTCCGGTCGAGAGCGTGATGACCGAGATGGTTGCGATCCTCAAGGAGATCGGCGAGAACCTCAACAAAGAGGCGCTGTCGAGCTGGTGGAAGCAGATTGAGGAATGGCGCGGCGGTCGCATCATGTTCCCGTACGATCGGGGCGACGGCAGCATCATCAAACCGCAGACCGTGATCGAAACCCTGTCCGAAGTCACCGGTGGCGACGCCTTCGTGACTTCCGACGTGGGCCAGCACCAGATGTTCGCGGCTCAGTACTACCGCTTCAACAAACCCAATCGTTGGATCAACTCCGGCGGCCTGGGCACCATGGGCTTCGGTTTTCCGGCGGCCATGGGCGTCAAACTGAGCTTCCCGGATGCCGACGTGGCGTGCGTGACCGGCGAGGGCAGCATCCAGATGAATATTCAGGAGCTGTCGACCTGCCTGCAGTACGACCTGCCGGTGAAAATCGTCAACCTGAACAATGGTGCCCTCGGCATGGTGCGCCAGTGGCAGGACATGAACTACGGTAGCCGTCACTCGCACTCCTATATGGAGTCGTTGCCGGACTTCGTCAAACTGGCCGAAGCCTATAGCCATGTCGGCATGCGTATCACCGACCTGAAAGACCTGAAGCCGAAGATGGAAGAGGCGTTTGCCATGAAGGATCGCCTGGTGTTCCTCGATATCCAGGTCGATACCAGCGAGCACGTCTACCCGATGCAAATCAAAGACGGTGCGATGCGCGATATGTGGCTGAGCAAGACGGAGCGGACCTAATCATGCGACACATTATTTCCCTGCTGCTGGAAAACGAGCCTGGCGCATTGTCCCGCGTGGTCGGTCTGTTCTCGCAACGCAACTACAACATCGAAAGCCTCACCGTGGCTCCGACTGAAGACCCGACCCTGTCGCGTCTGACCCTGACCACTGTGGGCCATGATGAAGTGATCGAGCAGATCACCAAGAACCTCAACAAGCTGGTCGAGGTGGTCAAGCTGGTTGACCTGTCGGAAAGCGCTCACGTTGAACGCGAACTGATGCTGGTCAAGGTCAAGGCCACCGGTGCCCAGCGCGCCGAGGTCAAGCGCACCACCGATATCTTCCGTGGGCAGATCGTCGATGTGAACACCAGCGTCTACACCATTCAGCTGGCCGGCACGAGCGACAAGCTGGACAGCTTTATCCAGGCCATTGGCACCGCGTCGATCCTGGAAACCGTACGCAGTGGCGTTACTGGCATTGCCCGCGGCGACAAGGTGTTGAGTATCTGATCCCGTCGTACTAATAAAGCGAAAAGCCCTCGGGGGAAATATCTCCTGAGGGCTTTTTGCTTTTCGGGCTAAGCGCCTCGCACGCGGCGGAGCGTTGCTGCCGGCATTTAGCGTTGGCGACTCCAGAAGGCGTTGATCAGCGGATCCTTAAGGCGCTTCTCCAGCGCAAATAGGCCAATGTCGTAGGCTGTTAACGGTGGCTGAGTATCGTAGATACGGATGCGTGCGGTCAGTGGGCTGTTGTCGAGTACGATTTGCGGGACCACGCCAATGCCAAAACCCAGGCTCACCATGCTGACGATGGCTTCGTTACCGCTCACCTGCGCATAAATTCGCGGTTTGATGTTGTGGCTTTTCAGCCACAGGTCGGTTCGGGTGCGAGCGAGGCCTTCTTCCGAGAGGATCATTGGCACGTCCCGCCAGCTCTCTGCTGTGGGATGCCTAAGCTGTTCTTCGCTCAATAGCTGAGGTGACTGCGGGCCGATAAAACACAGCTCTGAACGGGCTATCGGTTGAAATTCGACGCCGGCCGGCAAGCTGTCGGGGCGGGCACCGATGGCAAGGTCTTCCAGTCCTTCCTGCACGCGCTCCACGGCTTTGGCTGGGTCGCCGGTGTGCAGCTTCATTTCAATGCGCGGATAATCCTGGCGAAAGCTGCTCAAGATGTCATAGAGGAAGCTGTAGCTGGCCGTTACCGAGCAATACAGGGAGAGCTCCCCGTGCAGGATTAACTGATCCTGCTTGAAGGTCTGGCGGATGGCTTGCCAGCCGTTTATGACCTCGCTCGCATACTCGCGGAACAGTTGCCCCTCGCGGGTCAGGCGAACTGAGCGGTTGTCGCGCAGAAACAGCTGCGCGCCGAGTTCGTCCTCAAGTTGTTTGATGCTGCGGCTGAGCGCCGAAGGGCTGACGTGCTGCTCACGGCTGGTTTTGCCGAAGTGCAGGTTGTCGGCCAGGGCGAGAAAGAGTCTGAGTGCGTGACTATCCATGATTGTTTCAAATATCGGCATGTTGTGTTGCAAATATATCATTTTACGCAACGGGGCGGATCACTTAAGGTGTCTTCGTCGCGGTGCATGCACCCCATCCCTTTCCGCTTAAAAGAGCCAAGAACATGAAAGTTTATTACGACAAAGACTGTGACCTCTCGATCATCCAGGGCAAGAAAGTTGCCATCATCGGTTACGGTTCCCAGGGCCACGCCCAAGCGTGCAACCTGAAAGATTCCGGTGTCGACGTTACTGTTGGCCTGCGTAAAGGCTCGGCCACCGTTGCCAAGGCAGAAGCCCATGGACTGAAAGTGGCTGACGTTGCCACTGCCGTTGCCGGTGCCGACCTGGTCATGATCCTGACCCCGGACGAGTTCCAGTCCCAGCTGTACAAGAACGAAATCGAGCCGAATATCAAGAAGGGCGCAACCCTGGCCTTCTCCCACGGCTTCGCGATCCACTACAATCAGGTTGTGCCGCGTAGCGACCTCGACGTGATCATGATCGCGCCTAAGGCTCCAGGCCACACCGTGCGTTCCGAGTTCGTCAAAGGCGGCGGTATCCCTGACCTGATCGCGATCTATCAGGACGCTTCCGGCAATGCCAAGAACGTTGCCTTGTCCTACGCTTCGGGCGTTGGCGGCGGCCGTACCGGCATCATCGAAACCACCTTCAAGGATGAGACTGAAACCGACCTGTTCGGCGAGCAGGCTGTTCTCTGTGGTGGTTGCGTTGAGCTGGTCAAAGCTGGCTTCGAAACTCTGGTCGACGCTGGCTACGCGCCGGAAATGGCCTACTTCGAGTGCCTGCACGAGCTGAAGCTGATCGTTGACCTCATGTACGAAGGCGGTATCGCCAACATGAACTACTCGATCTCCAACAACGCCGAGTACGGCGAGTACGTGACTGGCCCGGAAGTCATCAACGCCGAGTCCCGCGCTGCCATGCGTAATGCTCTGAAGCGCATTCAGGACGGCGAATACGCCAAGATGTTTATCCAGGAAGGTGCGGCCAACTACCCATCGATGACTGCCTACCGTCGCAACAACGCGGCGCATGGTATCGAAGTGGTTGGTGAGCAGCTGCGTTCGATGATGCCGTGGATCTCGGCTAACAAAATCGTCGACAAAGCCAAGAACTAAGGCTTGTTGATGTGAAAAAACGCGGCCATGGCCGCGTTTTTTCATTGTGCGCCAAGGCTTCTGGTATAAAGCCTGAGTACTGAATGGGTGGTGCCGACGAACCCTTGTCGATACGGCCTGTCGAAATTTCCAAATCCGTTGCAAGGTATTGTTCATGAACGAACGTCCAGATGAACCCCAGTCGCCCCCTGAAACAGAAAGCTTGTTGCCCATTGACGAGCATATAGAAGAGGGGCACGACGACGAGGGGCGCAAGGTTCGTCATCGCGGCATTTATCTGCTGCCAAACCTGTTTACCACGGCCAATCTGTTTGCTGGCTTCTACGCCATCATCAATGCCATGAACGGTAACTTCTATGTGGCGGCGGCGGCGGTGTTCGTCGCCATGGTGCTCGATGGTCTGGATGGCCGTGTTGCACGCCTGACCAATACCCAGAGTGCCTTCGGTGCCGAGTATGACTCGCTGTCCGATATGGTCGCCTTTGGTGTGGCGCCGGCCTTGCTGGCATTCGAGTGGGCGCTGGGTAGCATGGGCAAGGTAGGCTGGATGGTGGCCTTCATCTATGTCGCCGGCGCAGCCTTGCGTCTGGCGCGCTTCAATACACAGATAGGTAGTGTCGATAAGCGCTACTTTATTGGTCTGGCCAGTCCGGCAGCTGCCGGTGTGGTAGCGGGTACGGTCTGGGCCTTTAGCGATTTCGGCATCAAGGGTTCGAATATGGCCTTTGCCGTGGCGATCCTGGTGGCGGCCGCGGGTGTGCTGATGGTCAGCAACATCAAGTACCACAGCTTCAAGGATCTCGACTTGAAGGGGCGCGTGCCCTTTGTGGCGATTCTGGCGGTGGTGCTGGTCTTCGCCGTAGTCTTCAGTGATCCGCCGCGTATCTTGCTGATTATCTTCCTGGCATATGCCGCATCAGGGCCTATCCAGTATCTGCTGCAGTTACGGCGTCGTAAAACGACTGAGTAATGGGTCTGCCACCGAAGCCGTTGATGTTCGCATCAACGGCTTCGGTGTTTCTGCGTTGGTCGTGTCCTTGCCTTATACCGCCGTTCTTAAGGGTGTGCGGGTAGTGGGCTGCCATAAAAGCGTAATAATGCCTTGACCTGGCTCCGCTTGCCCCTATAATGCGCACCTCTTCCGGTGCAGATCTCTCGGAAAACTTATTCTAAAACAATAAGTTAGCCTTAAAAGAGAGATTGCAAAGCAGCGCAAGCTGTGTAGAATGCGCCGGGCTGGCAGGGTGGCGGTTTGATCCTGTTGGTGGCTTCGATCAGGTAGATCGGCAGCGGTTGAAGAGGTGGTTGACAGCGGTTTGAAACGCTGTAGAATTCGCCTCCCGCTAACGAGAAGCTGGATGTTGGTCGGGGGGTGCAAGTGGTTGAGTAGAAAGAACTTCTTCGGAAAGAACTTCGAAAAACAACTTGACGCAAGATGAGGCTGCTGTAGAATGCGCGCCTCGGTTGAGGCGAAAGACTTAACCACCCGCTCTTTAACAACTGAATCAAGCAATTCGTGTGGGTGCTTGTGAGGTAAGACTGCTAGTCGCAAGATTGTCAGCATCACAAGTTACTCCGCGAGAAATCAAAGATGTAACCAACGATTGCTGAGCTAAGTTTAGGGTTTTCACAAACCCAAGCAGTATTGAGCTGAAGAGTTTGATCATGGCTCAGATTGAACGCTGGCGGCAGGCCTAACACATGCAAGTCGAGCGGTAGAGAGAAGCTTGCTTCTCTTGAGAGCGGCGGACGGGTGAGTAATGCCTAGGAATCTGCCTAGTGGTGGGGGAT
>NZ_DATKDZ010000030.1:0-31833 GCF_035512415.1 Pseudomonas sp.
TAGCTCGTTGCGATGGGCGAGGCGAACGGCTTGGCGGGGATGTCAGGTTCCGTTAAGTACCGCATGCTCTTTAAGCTCCGCCTCAATAAAGGCCGATATCATCGCGCGGTAGACGCTTTCCACAACCGCTGGATTGGCCCCTTGCTCTTGTGCCAGTGCTGTTACTTTTGCAATAACCTGTTCCACCCGGTTGGGTGCCTTTACTTCGTCGGTGGTCTTTTTGAACGATGCCGCCTGCGTGACCAAAGCGCCTCGTTGTGCGAGTAACTCCACAATCTTTCGATCAATCTTGTCGATATTGTCGCGGACTTCATTAAGTGAGTTGCAGCTGACTTCCATGTGCACGTACTCCGGTTTTTATGTTACGCCTAATGTGTTGTCTCAGAATTATTGTTTCGATGACACCGGTTCGTAGGGTGCGCTGTGCGCACCAGGCACCCGGTTGTCAGTGGTGCGCACGTTACCCATGTATCCCGGCTGAACACACGGCGCACCCTACCCGGCCCCACGGGCATCGCGCTCTTGCTCCGTAGGATGTGCGGGCCCGCCTAGGTCGTGCGCACCAGGCGTTTACGACGGCTGCCGGGCCCGATCACTGATCGTAAAGAAAGCTGTCGTCGAGCTGATCCGCCCCGCTGACTGTTACGTCCAGGTCGTTGACCAGGCCATCGGTCAGCCCGTAGATCCAGCCGTGTACGGCCAGGGGTTGGCCGCGTTTCCAGGCGCTTTGCACGATGGTGGTGTGGCAGACGTTGCGTACCTGGCGCTGTACGTTTAGCTCGCACAGCAGGTTGACCTGCTGTTCCGCTTCCAGCCCGCAAAAACGTTCCAGGTTCTGGTGATAGAGCGCCTTGAGCGCGCGTAGCCAGTTGTCGATCAGCCCCAGGGCTTCATGGCCCAGGGCCGCGCGCACGCCGCCGCAGCCATAGTGGCCGCAGACGATTACCTGTTTGACCTGCAGCACATCCACCGCGTACTGCAGCACCGAGAGAAAATTCATGTCGGTGGCCACCACCATATTGGCCACGTTGCGGTGCACGAATAGCTCACCCGGCATCAGGCCGACTACCTCGTTGGCCGGTACCCGGCTGTCCGAGCAGCCGATCCAGAGGAACTCCGGCCGTTGCTGGCGGGCCAAGCGGGCAAAGAACTCCGGGTCTCTGGCGGTCAGCGATTCGGCCCAGAAGCGGTTATTGGCCAACAGTTGTTCTACGTCCATCGAAGCTCCCGATCTCCCCTGCGATGGCTAGGGCATGGCGCAGAATAGTCATGCTCCGCTCGGGGCAAAATTGTCGGCGGTCAAGAACCTGTCGGCCTGCCTCCTCTTCATCCCCCTGCCTCTAAAGAGGTAGTGCCGAGGAGGAATGTTGCCGCCCGGCGGGCACGCCTAAGATGGGGCCTACTGAGGTGACCCATGCTGAGCGACGTTACAACCCTTGCTATTCTGCGCGAGCACCAACTGTTCGACAGGCTACCCGACAGTGCTTTTCAGGAAGTCGGCAACCTGGCGAATCATCGACGCTTGCACAGCCTCGATATCCTCTTCCATCAGGGCGAACTGGCGGAGCGTTTCTACCTGCTGCTGGAGGGGCAGATCATCCTGACCCGCGTGCTGCCGGAAGGTAACGAAAAGCTGGTCGAGGTGATCCAGCCGGGGCAGATCTTTGCCGACTCCCTGCTGTTCTGCGATAGCCGTCACTATCCGGTCACCGCCAGCGCGCTGAAACCCAGCAGCCTGGTGAGCATTGATGGTGCCCACTATCGTCACCTGCTTGAAGGGCAACCGAGCATCTGCCTGAAACTGCTGGCCAGTTTCAGTAGCCGCCTGGACCAGCGCCTGGCTGAAATCGACACCCTGGCCGTGGCCAATGCCAGCCGCCGGGTGGTGCGTTTCCTCTGTCAGGAACAGGTGGCCGGCAATGGCCAGATCAAGCTCAGCGTGCCGAAACGGCTGATCGCCTCGCAGCTGGGGATCCAGCCGGAGACCTTCTCGCGCATTCTGCATCGGCTGATCGATGCCGGGCTGATCGCCATGGAGCAGCGCAACATCCGCATCATCAATACGCCCCGGCTGGCCAGCTACTACGAATAACAGAGGCCGCAGAATCGTCTGCCGCCTCTGCGATAGCGCCGCCTTGCTGTGATGGGCAGAGCTGCTCTGCCCCATCGTTCAGCCATCAATCCTGCAAACGGAAACGCCCGGTCAGCGACTGCAGCCCGTCCATGCTGCGGGTGATGGCCTGGCTGGTCGATGCGGTATCGCGGGTGGACACCGCCGCCTGATCGGCGACCCCGGCGATATGGGTCAGCGAGCGGTGCATGTCGTCGGCCACCTGGCACTGCTCCTCGGCCGCCGTGGCGATCTGGTTGGTCATGCCGCGGATGGTCTGCACCGCACCGACGATATTTTCCAGCGCACCCTGGGCGGCTTCGATCTGCTGCAAGGTGGCATCGCTGCCCCGCCGTGATTCGTCCATGGCCCGGCTGGCACGTCCGGTTTGCTGCTGCAGGCGGCCGATCAGCTCGCTGATCTCACCGGCAGAACTCTGGGTTCGCGCGGCCAGGCTGCGTACCTCGTCGGCGACCACGGCAAAGCCGCGGCCCTGTTCCCCTGCCCTGGCGGCTTCGATGGCGGCATTTAGGGCCAGCAGGTTGGTCTGGTCGGCAATCGCGCTGATCACTTCCAGCACCCGGCCGATTTCCTGACTGTCGGCGGCCAGTTGCAGCATCAGCTCGGACAGCCCCTCGACATGCCCGGACAGCTCGCGGATGGCGGTGACGGAACTGCGCATGACTTCACGCCCGTTGCCAGTCTCATTGTCTGCGGTATCGGCCGCCGTCGCCGCCGCCACGGTGCTGCGCGCAACCTCTTGGGCGGTGGCGAGCATTTCCTCCATGGCGGTGGCTACCTGGTCGATCTCGGCCTGCTGGCCGACCACGTTGCGCGCACTCTCGTCGGCCACCGCAGCCATATGACTGCAGTGGCCGTCGGCCTGATTGGCGGCCAGGCGCACCGCGCGAATCATGTCGCCGACCTGTTGCAACAGCCGGTTGTAGGCGTTGCCGATCTGGCCTAATTCGTTGTCGACATAGGCCACGGCCAATTGCTGGGAGAAGTCGCCCTGGCTGACCCGTTCGAGCCTACCGCGCAGTTCATCGAGCTGACGCATCAGCCAGCTCATCCCGGCCACCCGCCCGAGTATCACTAGCAGCAGGATGGCCAGGGTCGAGCCCAGCGCCACCCAGAGCTGCACCTTGGCGCTGTGGTTGGCTGCGGCTGACATCAATAGCACCACGTCGTTGCTCGCGGCGAGCAGGGCTTCCGAGTCGCTGGCCAGCGTTGGCAGCGCGGCACCGTCGCTCTGGGCCACAGCCAGCACCAGGGTGCGGTAACGGCTCCAGGCCTGATCGACCTGGCGCAGGCGCTCCTGGGCGGCCGGCAGTTCCACCGCGGCGATGCCCTGCCCCGGATCGCCCTGTACCAGCAGACGATGGGAGCGCTCGAAGCGTTGCAGGGTCGCCTCCAGGGTAGCCAGCGGCAAGGCCCCTTGCGCGACCAGCAGGCTTTCCTTGGCCATTTTCTGGCTGAGCATACGTTGCGCGCCGGCCATATCCAGTTGCCGGGCATCCTGATCGGAGGTGAACAGCACCCCGGCGGTGACTGCCGCGCAGAGAAAGATCAGGCTGTAGGAAAAGAAGAACTGGGTGTTGAGGGTGCGCAGGCCGAAACCGCGCAGTAGCCGCTGAATTCCGTGCGCCAAGGTGTCAGACATTTCGAGCCCTTTTGCATCATGCAGTTTGATTGATCATCATCAGAAGCTTTCCACATCATCGCAATCACACTTTAGGCGTAGTTGCTCAGTTGCTCGCTCACGCAACCGCCTCGGCCTTGTCCTGCGCCGGCGGTATTTCCACCGCCTCGCCGAGGGCACAGATCAACTGCCACAACCGTGGCGGCAAGCCGTCGGGGTCGAGGCTGTCGAGCAGGTTCTTGATGCCCAGGCCGAGGTCTGTGTCGCCCTCGATCATCAGGCGGCGGCGAAAAAACAGAGTGTCGGGGTCCTCCTGTCGGCTGGCCAGCAGGAGGAACTCGCGCCAGTTGCCGCGAATGCAGACATCCACCGGTGCCTCGGCGGCGATGCGCAGGCCACTCTGGTCGCGAGTCAGGCACCAGGCCAGCTGCAGATCGCTGATTTCCAGACGCAGCCAACGGCCCTGCAGCAGGTCGAATTCGCCCTCCGCCAGGGGCTCGGCAAACAGCCGGGCAATGACCTTTTCCAGCACCAGACGCTGCAGCGGGAACGGCACATGGCGGCCCAGTGGCAGGAGTGGCGGCGCGACCCGCATGGCCAAGCGGGCAAAGGTCTTCATAACACCACCTCGTCGCCGCGCAGCATGCCGGGGCGGCCATGCCAGTAACCGTTGCAGCCTTCCACCGCCAGAGGTGGCAGCGCGCCGCAGCGCACCGTATCGAAGGCCGCGATAACCCCGGCCATGCCCTCGGCGCGCGGACTGAGGCGCAGCAGGTCGGCACCGGCCGCAGCCAGCTGCGCATAGTCGGCGAGCAGGTTGTTGACCTTGGCCGACATGGTCTGGATGCCGTTGAGGGTAAACAAGGCCTCGCCCTCCTGGCTGTGCAGGACGATGCCTTCGGGGAAGCTCTCGCAGCAGATCTGGCAGTCGTCCTTGGGCCGGTTTTCCGCGCGGGCGGTAAAGCAGCGCGCCGAGTAGGCCAGGGGCAGATGCCCGTAGGCGAACAGCTCCACCTGCGGGCGCGCCAGACCGAGGCTATCGAGTTGCGCCAGGGTATTGCGGATCAGCGCGCCGGAGCATTCGACCGGCGGCACCCAGCGTTGCAGACCGCAGTCGATCAGCTCGGCCAGGGCATAGCCGTTGTACAGGTTGAGGGCGGGGCCGGCGACGAAGGGCAGCTTGCGCTCGCGCAGCAACTGCACCGCGCCCATATCGTTGGCCTCCACCAGCACTTCGCCGTTGTCGCACAGGCGCTTCAGGCTCGACAGCTCGGACGCCGCCTCAACCAGCGCCAGGCCCGAAAGCACCAATTCGGCGCGGGTGCATTCGCCCAGCTCGCGGGCCAGGCCGAGCCAGTCATCCAGGCCGAGGGCGCGGCGTTTGGAGCACACGGTTTCGCCCAGGTAGATGACATCGAGCGGCTGTTCGGCCATTTCGGCATAGAAATCCAGCAGCTTTTCGCGATTCCAGTAGAACAGGACGGGTCCCAGACTGAGTTTCATGATGATCTCCTCATTGCCAGGAACGGTGGTAGGCACCCAGGGTGGTCTGGCTGCCTTCGGACAGGCTGTCCAGTGCGCTGCGCCACTGCGGCTGCACCGTGTAGCTCTGCGGCGCACGGGCGTAAGCATCCAGCGCTGAGCGCCAGACCCGGGTGACCTGCTCGACATAGGCCGGGCTACGCTGACGCCCCTCGATTTTCACCGCACTGACGCCTATCGCGGCGAGCTGCGGGATCAGATCGAGGGTGTTGAGGCTGGTTGGCTCTTCCAGGGCATGGAAGCGCTGGCCATTGACCAAAAAGCGGCCCTTGCACAGGGTCGGGTAACCGGCCGACTCATCCTTGCCATAGCGGTCGATCAGCACGCCATTGAGGCGCGAGCTCAGCCCCTCGGCATCTTCCTGCCAGCGCACCGCCTTGGCCGGCGAACAGACGCCACACAGGTTGGGCGATTCGCCAGTGAGGTAGGAGGACAGATGGCAACGGCCCTCAGCCATGATGCACAGGCTGCCGAAGGCGAACACCTCGATCGGCACCGGACTCTTTTCCGCCACCTGACGTACCTGAGCCAGCGACAGCACCCGCGGCAGCACCGCGCGACGGATGCCGTAGCGCTGCTGATACAGCGCCAGGGCGGCGGCATTGGTCGCCGAGCCCTGTACCGACAGATGCAGGTTGAGCTCGGGATGGCGGCGGCTGGCATAGGCCAGCACCCCCGGGTCGGCAGCAATCAGGGCGTCGACGCCCAGCGCTGCGGCCTGGTCGACCGCACGCTGCCAGCGCGCCCAACCGTCGGGCTGGGCATAGGTATTGACCGCGATATAGAGCTGTCGGCCCTGCTGACGGATCAGCTGCAGGCCGCTTTCCAATTGCTTGTCGTCAAGGTTCAAGCCAGAGAAATGGCGGGCATTGGTGTCATCGCGAAAACCGACATAGACGGCGTCGGCACCCTGCCGAACTGCGGCCTTGAGAGCAGGCAAGCTACCTGCGGGACAAACCAGTTGCATGGAAACTCCTTCCGGGCGGAATACTGTCGGGCACTTTAGGAGGTGGCTCCGGGCTAGGCCTTGATCGCGGTCAACAAGCCCCGACTCGCAGGCCGTGGTTACTCGACGCCTGACTTGTAGGAGCCTGGGGGACGCCGAGTCCTTGCTGGCGATGCTTTTGATTTACAAAGATCGCCAGCAAGCTGGCTCCTACATTGTTTGCTGCGCGAGCGCAGCGTCGAAGGCAGGGCGGCCCGCTCCTACGTCAATCAGTGCAGCAGCGCACTAAACGGCAGGTAGTCGAGCAGATCGCCCTCCTCCAGGGTCTGGCCTATCTCGACCAGCGCCAGGCCGTCGGCCCAGCAGGCCGAAGTGAGCATGGCCGAGCCCTGCTGCGGGTGCAGGCACACGCGCAGCTGACCGTCCTGCTCCTGCAGCCGCGCCCGCAGGTACTGGCGGCGGCCGTTGATCTTGCGCCAGGCGAAGCCGGCCGGCAGGCGCAGCGGTTGCGGCACTACGTCCTGGCAACCCTGGGCGCGCAGCAGAAAGGGTCGCGCCACCACCAGCGCGGTGATCAAGGCCGCCGCCGGATTGCCCGGCAAACCGATCCAGGGTTTGCCGCCCACTTCGCCAAAGGCCAACGGCTTGCCCGGCTGGATCGCCAAGCGCCACAGGTGCAACTCGCCCAGCTCGCGGATCGCCTGCTTGAGGTGATCTTCCTCGCCGACCGATACGCCGCCGGAGGTGATCAGCATGTCCCACTCCGAGGCTGCCAGGCTCAGGGCATCGCGGCTGGCGGCCAGTTCGTCGGCCATGATTTCGTAATCGTGGACTTCCAGACCAAGGCTGCTCAGCACGCCCGCGAGGCTATAGCGGTTGGCGTTGTAAATTTGCCCGGGCTGCAGTGCCTCACCCGGCTCGCGCAGTTCATTACCGCTGCTGAGCAGGCCGACCCGCAAGCGCCGATAGACTGCCACCCGGTCAATGCCGAAGCTGGCCAGCAGGCCCAGTTCCTGAGGGCGCAGGCGCTGCCCGGCGTTCAACACCTGGGTACCGGCCGCCAGTTCCTCGCCACGCCGGCGCACGTGCTCGCCGCCCTGTACCGGCGGCAGCCACACTCGTCCCTCCTCGAGCCGGCATTGCTCCTGCATCACCACACTGTCGGCACCCGGCGGCAAGGGCGCGCCGGTGAAGATGCGCACCGCATGGCCAGCGGGCAAAACCTGCGCCGCCGCATCGCCAGCCGCGATCCGCCCGGCCAGTGGCAGACAACCCCCAATGGCTGGCAGATCGGCAGCGCGCAGGGCATAGCCGTCCATCGCACTGTTGTCCCAGGCGGGCACCGCGAACGGTGCATGCAGCGGCTCGGCCAGCACCCGACCGAGCGCCTGGCTCAGGGCGACCCGCTCCACGGGTGGCGGTGCGGGGGCGCGCGCCAGTAGTTCGGCGATGGCCTGGTCAACCGGCCGCAGATTGTTGCCGTCGCAGCCGCAGGCGCTCATGAGCGGGCTCCGCAAAGCGCGGCCTGCGGCTGATCGGCCAGGCGTTTGAGGTGGGCGACGAAGTTGCACGGGCCAGTACGACTGTCCAGTTGCTCGCGCAGGATCTTCTCCCAGGCCGTGCGGCAGGCGTTGGGCGAGCCGGGCAGGCAGCAGACCAGCACGCCATTGCTGATCCCGGCCACGGCACGTGACTGCAGGCTGGAGGTGCCGATCTCCGCCAGCGAGACCTGGCGGAACAGCTCGCCAAAACCATCGACCTGCTTGTCCAGCAGAGGAGCAACGGCTTGCGGAGTATTGTCCCGCGCGGTGAAACCGGTGCCGCCGGTGATCAGTACCACCTGCACCAGCGGGTCGGCGATCCAGGCACAGAGCCGCGCGCGGATCTGCCAGATATCGTCGCTCACCAGCGCCCGCTCGACCAGCGCATGGCCGGCCTCCTCCAGCCCCTCGATCAGGGTCTGCCCCGAGGTATCGGTCGCCAGAGTGCGGGTGTCACTAACGGTCAGAACGGCGATGCGTAATGCCTGGAATTCGGCGCGGGACAGATGAGCCATGCTGGAGGTCTCCATAAAATGTCTGGCCGCAGACTGCCCCGAGACGTCGCTACAGCCCATTCCTCGTTGGAGGTATGCCCCTGGGAGCAGATCCCCCTACCCGGGCCAAAAGCCCTTGCGCTCAGGGCCTGTAGCCGGTTTTACCGCGGCTGCGACCCAGGGTCGCAGCCACCTTGTGCCGACTAAACCGCCCGGGAAACGGATTGCGTACGCGGGGCACCGCTGTAGCGGTCGAACAACCGACACACCGAATGCACCAGCAAACGCCCGGCAGGAAGAATGGCGATGGCCGCCTCGTCGAGGCTGAGCAGGCCGTCACGCTGCATCTGCTCCAGGGCCGGCCAGGCATCGGCAAAATACTCGCGAAACACCACCCCGAAACGCGCCTCGATGCGCTGCATATCCAGGCCGAAGTCACAGATCAGGCGCTCGATTACTTCGCCGCGCAAACGGTCGTCAGGCCCGCAGCGAAAGCCGCGCCAGCAGGCCAACTGGCCTCTGTCGAGCTGGGCCTGATAGCCCTGAAGGTCGCGACTGTTCTGCACGTAAAGACCATCGAGCTGGCTGATGGCGGCGACGCCCAGGCCGATATGGTCGCAGCCCGCGTGCGGAGTGAAGCCCTGGCAATTGCGCTGCAAGCTGGCGTTTTCCTGGGCGATCACCAGGTCGTCATCCGCCAGGGCGAACAAGCCCATGCCGACATAGCGATAGCCCGCCAGGCTGAGCTGCTCGACGCATTGCCGCTGCATGGCCAGTTTGTCCGCACGGTCGGCCAGGCCGCTTGCGGCAAACCGCGCCAGTGGCCGATAGCGCTGCGGCGGCTCGGCATAGTCAAAGACCGTCACCCGGTTCGGCTGCAGCTCGATAATGGCCGCCACCTTGCGCGCAAAACTTGCCCGGGTTTGCCAGGCACGGCCATAGCCGATGTCGATATTCACCGAGCGATAGTTGAGCGTGCGGGCGGCATCGATCAGCGAGCGAATTTTCCGCGGATCCTGCCAGACCAGCGCGGTGCCAGTAACCGCGGCGATATCAGGCACGCCAATACTGACGTGGTTGAAGCCCAGCTCACGCAGCCGGCCCATGGTCGCCCAATCCGAATGGGGCAACTGGATATCGATGCTGTAGTCACCCTCGTCGTAATCGAGAAGATTGCAGCGCTGGCGCAGATGTGTGATCAACCTGCGCAACTGCTCGGCGCTGGGCGTACTGCCGCCCGCCAGGTGAAACTGCTCGACGCGCTGCTGCGGCCCCAGGTGGCAGCCGATCATGTCGATCTCCCGCTCCAGGCGTTCCAGATAGGCGGCGAAAGCCCTTGGCGAACAACTTGCGCGCTGCTGGCCGAAGGCGCGGTTGATCGGCAACTGCACCGCAAGCGATAGCGCGCGCTGGGCCTGCCGACTGCCCCGCAAGGCGCGCAGCAGATCCAGCGAACCAATACCGCGATGAAAGGCTGTGGTCTCGGGGTAGCAGCCATGGCTGACATCGCCATGGGCGTAGCGACCGAGCAGCTTGCTGTCCCAACTGATGGCTTCCCGCATCGGGCTCTCCCCCTTATGACCGCGAGCAGCAGTGTCGGGGTATTGCCGGCAAACCTCATTGACCTGAATCAACCGCGGGGAAAGCCGCGTGCGCGGGACGCTCCGCTTCGCTTAGGCCATCCCAACCCGTAGGAGCGGCCGCAATGGCACCTGGGCCCATCACTTCAAGCGCAAACGCCGCGCCAGTTTGTGCAGGTTACTTGGGTCGAGGTCGAGCAGGCGCGCTGCGCTGGCCCAGTTATCGGCGCACAACTCCAGGGCTTGCAGGATGCTCTGGCGCTGACAGGCTTCGACGGCCTCGCGCATCGAACAGGCCGCAGGCACAGGCGCGCCCTGCTGCTCCAACTGCGCGCTGGCAGCGGGCCGGTGCCCCCCGCTGTCGAGGTCGAGGAGGTCCGGCTCCAGGGTCAGAATCTGCGTGCGGCTGGCACCGCGGCTAAGCAGTTTGAGGGCTGCGCGGCTGATCACATGCTCCAGTTCGCGCACATTGCCCGGCCAGGAATAAACCAACATGGCGCGCTCTGCCGCGGGTGACAGGCGCATGCTGCGCAAGCCCAGGCGCGCGCGATTGAGTTCGAGAAAGTGCCCGGCCAGCATCAGCACGTCGTCGCCGCGCTCGCGCAAGGGCGGAATCGGCACCGGGTACACCGACAGCCGATGATAGAGGTCGGCGCGGAAGAGCCCGTCGCGAATGCTGTCCGGCAGGTGGCGATTGGTCGCGGCGATAATGCGCACGTCGACATGCAGCGGTTTGTCCGCGCCCAGACGCTGGATCTCGCCATTCTGCAGGGTGCGCAACAGCTTGGCCTGCACGCTGAGGGGTAGTTCGCCCACCTCGTCGAGCAGCAGGGTGCCGCCATTGGCCGCATCGAAGCGCCCAGGACGATCGCTGGTGGCACCGGAGAATGCTCCTTTGACATGGCCAAACAGTTCGCTTTCGGCCAACGACTCGGGCAATGCCGCGCAGTTGACCTGAATCAGCGGCTTGTTGCGCCGCCGCGACAGACGATGCAGGTGACGGGCGAAGAGTTCCTTGCCCACTCCGGTTTCGCCCAGCAATAGCACCGGCAATTCCGAGTCGGCTACCACCTCCAACTCGCTCAGCAGTTGGTGGATGGCCTGGCTATGGCCGAGGATTTCGCTTTCCTCGGTGACCAGGGCGGCCGTCTGCACATCGCTACGGGCCAGGCGCAGGCTGCGGTTTTCCTGCTCTAGGCGAGTCACCCGCACCGCCGCTTCGATCATCAGCACGTAGCGCTGCAGATCACGTCGGGCATTGCTGTCGAAAGTGCCGGCATGCAGGGCATCGAGGGTCAGCGCGCCCCACTGCAGGCCCTCGACGTACAGGCTCACGCCCATACAGTCATGCACCGGCAAGGGCTCGCCGACATGCGCGTCGAGCAGGCCGTCATAGGGGTCAGGCAGGCGACTATCGGGCTCGAACCAGGTCGGCTCGCGGGAGGCCATGATCGCCGCCAGCCGCGGGTGCTGGGCAATCACAAAACGCCGGCCCAGCGCTTCATGCACCAGGCCCACGGCCGCCAGGGGGCGCAGACTGTCGCCATCCAGACGCAACAGCCCCACCGCGCCACAATTGAAGTGTTCACGCAGGGTATGCACCAGACGCTGCAGGCGCACGGCATTGGGCAGCTCGGTGATCAAATCGGCGAGCAGGGTACTTTCCATCATGGTATTTATCACCCTTTTTGGTTGATCGAACCCTAACAGATCAGGGTTCGATCAACCACGCGCAGAATAAATACCTTTGTTTTCAAGCGATTGATCCTGGCACGGGTACTGCTATTGAGCCTGGAGTCCCCCATTCAAGGAAATCGCCATGAGTTCGACCCTTCTCGACCAGCCCCTTGGCAACCTGGCCTGCGAGATACCCGGTGCCACCCGGCTATTTCACGCCTTCAATCTCGACTTCTGCTGCGGCGGGCACAAGAGCCTGCGCGAGGCGGCGGCCATGCGCGGTATCGAGCCCGAAGAAATCGCCGCCCAGCTGGATAGCCTGCGGGCCAGAGGCAGTTCGCAGCTGGACTGGCGCGCGGAACCCAGTGCGCGCTTGATCGAACATATCCTCAAGCGCTACCACACCCGTCACCGCGAGCAACTGCCGGAACTGATCCGCCTGGCCTGCCGGGTGGAACAGGTCCATGGCGAGCGTCGCGATTGCCCGAACGGCCTGGCCGACCTGTTGCGCGATATGCAGCAGGAACTGGAGAGCCACATGCTCAAGGAGGAACAGATCCTCTTCCCCATGCTTCTGAGCGGTTGCGCCAAGCAGGCCAGTGCTCCGATTGCGATGATGCGTTTTGAGCACGACCACCATGGCCTGGCACTGAGGCAGATGGAGGCCCTGACCCATGGACTCACCCCACCGGAAGACGCCTGCAATACCTGGCGTGCGCTGTACCGCGGGCTGAATGAACTGCACGATGACCTGATGCAGCATATTCATCTGGAAAACAACGTGCTGTTCGTCGCCGACCCGGCTTAACCGCCTACACCCAGGCCTACCGGCCTGGGGCTGCAGTCAGAAGCAGTAATTGAGAGCCACACCGAGGCTGTGCCTATTGCCGAAAAAGAAACTCGGCATCAGTGGGCGACCGGCATGGTCAACCCGGCACGGGCGTTCATGCCCTGGAACATGGACGCCTCATCGAAAGCGGCGCGCACATATGGGCCATGATCTCGCTGTATAAGACATTCCGGCGGATCGACGTTCGGATGAACGGCTCGGCATGGAAGCAAGCCTGGGACCGGCGCTGACAACACAGAGTAAGAGAGCAGGATGAAAACCCCGCAAAAGTCCCTGACACAAAAAAGCCCGGTCATCACTGACCAGGCTTTAATGTAGGAATATATGGTCGGGACGGAGTGATTCGAACACTCGACCCCTAGCACCCCATGCTAGTGCGCTACCGGACTGCGCTACGCCCCGACTAGGCGTGAAGCTATTTTCGTATGACCGAAAACGACGCGAACTATACATTAAGCTTCTGATAAATGGAAACTTTTTTGATTGGTCACGTTACTTGCGGAGCACGACCAGAACATCTTCCAGCTCAGTAATCATCTGCCGGATCAACTGCTTGTACTGGGTCGTATCATCCTTGGCTTCATCACCGGAAAGACGCTGACGCGCACCGCCGATGGTAAAGCCTTGGTCATACAGCAAGGCGCGGATCTGACGAATCATCAGCACATCCTGGCGCTGATAGTAACGTCTGTTGCCGCGTCGCTTGACGGGGTTGAGCTGAGGAAACTCCTGCTCCCAATACCGCAGAACATGCGGCTTGACCGCGCAGAGTTCACTCACCTCACCTATGGTGAAATACCGTTTGCCAGGTATGGCCGGTAATTCGTCGTTATGACTTGGTTCCAGCATAGGCTTCAACCCTGGCTTTAAGTTTCTGGCCTGGACGGAAAGTCACCACACGGCGGGCCGTGATAGGGATTTCCTCTCCCGTTTTTGGATTACGACCGGGGCGCTGACGCTTATCGCGCAGATCAAAGTTGCCGAACCCCGAGAGCTTGACCTGTTCGTTGAGCTCCAGCGCTTGGCGGATCTCCTCGAAGAACAGTTCCACCAACTCCTTGGCTTCCCGTTTATTCAGGCCCAGCTCTTCATACAGACGTTCCGCCATTTCAGCTTTCGTCAGAGCCCCCATACGCTACTTCCTTAACGTGGCGTTGAACCTTTGTTCCAGGGAGGTGAGAATATTTTGCGTTGTGGTACTCACCTCATCGTCATTAAGAGTGCGCGATGGATGCTGCCAGGTCAAGCCAACGGCAAGGCTTTTTCTATGAGGATCAATACCTTTACCGTGATATACGTCAAATAGCTTGAGGTCGGTCAGCCACTCGCCCGCAGACTCGCGTATAGCCGCGAGCAATGCCGAGGCCGGTACATCCCGATCGGCCAGCAAAGCCAGGTCACGGCGCACCTCTGGGAAGCGCGACAATTCCTTGAATGCCGGCATGCGGCCCTGAGCGATTTCAGCCAGGACCAGCTCGAACATAAATACCGGCTGATCAAGGCCAAGCGCCTTGGCCAGCTCCGGATGCATGGCCCCCATAAACCCGACCAGGCGACCCTCGCGCTCGATGCGCGCCGTCTGTCCTGGATGCAAGGCTGGGTGCTCGCCCGGAACGAAGCTGAAGCTATCAGCCGCCCCCGCACTGGCTAGAAGCGCCTCGACATCGGCCTTCAGATCATAGAAGTCGACGTCATCGCGGCCATGGGCCCAGCTCTCTGGCAGACGCGCGCCACACAGCACACCCGCCAGCATCGGCTCCTGCTGCAAACCCTCTAACTGACCAACGAAGCGCAGACCGCTTTCGAACAGACGCACCCGCGGCTGCTGGCGATTGAGGTTGTGCTCCAGGGCCTTGACCAGCCCCGGCCAGAGCGACGAGCGCATGGCCGCCATATCGGCAGAGATCGGGTTGGCCAGCATCAGCGGCTCAACGCCAGGATTGAACAGCTCGAACAACTTGGGATCGATAAAGCTGTAGGTGATCGCCTCTTGATAGCCCCGTGCAACCAGCAAACGACGCAACGCCGGCAACTCGACAGCGGCTTCCGCCTTGGCTTGAGGTGCCAGTCGCGCCTGCGGGTAACGCACCGGCAAGCGGTTATAACCGTACAAGCGCGCCAGCTCTTCGATCAGATCGACTTCGATGCTGATATCGAAACGGTGGCTGGGCACACTCACCTGCCACTGCCCTTCTCCACTGGCGCTGACGCCCAGGCCCAGACCGAGCAACAAGCGCACGACCTCGGCCTCATCCATTTTCAGACCGAGCATCTGCTCGATACGCTCGGCACGCAGGGTCACTGGCGCAACGCTTGGCAACTGCTGCTGATCGACCACCTCGATAATCGGGCCAGCTTCGCCGCCAACGATTTCTAACAGCAGAGCGGTAGCCCGCTCCATGGCCTCGCGCGCCAGCTGCCAATCCACACCACGCTCGAAACGATGCGAGGAATCGGTGTGCAGACCATAGGAGCGGGCCTTGCCGGCAATGGCAATGGTGTCGAAGAAAGCGCTTTCGAGGAACAGGTCGCGGGTCTTGTCGCTCACACCGCTATGCTCGCCACCCATGACGCCAGCAATCGCCAAAGCGCGAGTGTGGTCAGCGATAACCAGGGTATCAGCACGCAGGCTGACTTCCTGACCATCGAGCAACACCAACTTCTCGCCCTCCTCGGCCATACGCACACGAATGCCGCCATTGATCTCAGCGAGATCGAAGGCATGCATCGGCTGGCCCAGTTCGAGCATTACATAGTTGGTGATATCCACCGCGGCATCAATGCTACGCACATCGGCGCGGCGCAGACGCTCGACCATCCACAACGGCGTCGGCTTGGATAAATCAACATTGCGCACCACGCGGCCGAGATAACGCGGGCAAGCTTGCGCAGCCAGCACCTCGACCGGACGCACTTCATCGTGGCTCGGCGTAACCGCGACAATCTCAGGGCGACTTACCGGCGCGTCGTACAGGGCACCGACTTCACGGGCCAAACCAGCCAGGGACAGACAGTCGCCGCGGTTCGGAGTCAGATCGACCTCGATGCTGGCATCGTTCAGATCGAGATAAGCCCGGATATCCTGGCCAACAGGCGCATCGGCCGGCAGCTCCATCAGGCCATCGTTTTCGTCACTGATCTGCAGCTCGGAGGCCGAGCACAGCATGCCGTTGGACTCGACGCCACGCAGCTTGGCCTTCTTGATCTTGAAGTCGCCCGGCAGCTCGGCACCGATCATGGCAAAGGGAATCTTCAAGCCGGGGCGCACATTCGGCGCGCCGCACACAACCTGAAAGGTTTCCGCGCCGCTGCTGACCTGGCACACGCGCAATTTGTCAGCATCTGGATGCTGTTCGGTGCTCAGCACCTCGCCCACCATCACACCACTGAAAATGCCCGCAGCCGGGGTCACGCTATCAACTTCCAGGCCCGCCATGGAAAGGCGTGCCACCAGCTCGTCACGGGAAACCTGCGGGTTTACCCAGCTACGCAGCCATTGTTCACTGAATTTCATCCTGCTCTCCTCAACAATTCGATTGGGTCATGCGGCTCTAGCGAAATTGCGCCAGGAATCGCAGGTCGTTATCGAAGAACAGACGTAAGTCGTTGACGCCATAACGCAACATCGCCAAGCGCTCGACGCCCATACCGAAGGCAAAGCCGGAATACTTCTCGGGGTCGATACCGGACATGCGCAGCACGTTCGGATGGACCATGCCGCAGCCCATGACTTCCAGCCAGCCAGTCTGCTTGCACACGCGGCAACCTTTACCGCTGCACATCACGCACTGCATATCGACTTCGGCCGAAGGCTCGGTGAAGGGGAAGAAAGATGGACGGAAGCGCACACCCAGGGGCTTCTCGAAGAACACCCGAAGGAACTCCTCGATGGTGCCCTTGAGGTCGGCAAAGCTGACGTTCTCGTCGACCAGCAGGCCTTCGACCTGGTGGAACATCGGCGAGTGGGTGATATCGGAATCGCAGCGGTACACACGACCCGGGCAAACGATGCGGATCGGCGGCTGCTGGGATTCCATGGTGCGCACCTGTACCGGCGAGGTGTGGGTGCGCAGCAACATGTTTGCATTGAAGTAGAAGGTGTCATGCATCGCCCGGGCCGGGTGGTGGCCAGGGATATTGAGGGCTTCAAAGTTGTGGTAGTCGTTTTCCACTTCGGGGCCTTCGGCGATGCCGTAGCCGATCCGGGTGAAAAACTGCTCGACGCGCTCCAGAGTCCGGGTAACCGGGTGCAGGCCGCCAGAAGTCTGGCCGCGCCCAGGCAGGGTTACATCAATGCGCTCGGCTGCCAGCTTGGCACTCAATGCAGCCCCTTCAAGGGTCGCCTTGCGGCTGTTCAGGGCTTCCTGAACCTTATCCTTGGCGGCATTGATCAGGGCACCGGCTTGCGGACGCTCTTCCGCCGACAGGTTGCCCAGGGTCTTCATCACCTGAGTCAACTCGCCTTTCTTGCCCAGATAGTGAACCCGCAACTGCTCGAGGGCATTCACATCGTCGGTGTGGCTAACGGCCTCAAGCGCTTGCGAGACCAGCACATCCAGATTTTCCATTTACAGACTCCAGATACGAAATAGGGGAAGAGCTTGAAGGCTCTTCCCCTATTGGTGACGTTCAACACCGGGCGAGCCCGGTGATTGTCGGGGACTTAAGCCAGTACGGCTTTCGCTTTCTCGACAATCGCAGCAAACGCCGCTTTTTCGTTCACTGCCAGATCAGCCAATACCTTACGGTCGATCTCGATGGACGCTTTTTTCAGGCCGGCAATGAAACGGCTGTAGGACAGACCGTTAACACGAGCACCAGCGTTGATACGAGCGATCCACAGGGCGCGGAACTGACGCTTCCTTTGACGGCGGTCGCGGTAGGCGTACTGGCCTGCCTTGATCACAGCCTGCTTGGCAACGCGGAATACGCGCGAACGCGCACCGTAGTAGCCTTTAGCGAGTTTCAAAATCTTTTTGTGACGCTTGCGAGCGATAACGCCGCGCTTTACACGAGCCATGAGTAATTTCCTCTATCTTGACCGGATTATCGAACGCGCAGCATGCGCGCCACTTTTGCTACGTCGGACGGATGCACCATGGTGCTACCGCGCAGTTGACGCTTACGCTTAGTGGACATCTTGGTCAGGATGTGGCTCTTGAAAGCGTGCTTGTGCTTGAAACCGTTAGCGGTTTTGAGAAAACGCTTGGCTGCACCACTCTTAGTTTTCATCTTTGGCATGTTCGGATACTCCGCATTCAGTTGATAAACATAACCGCAAGGCCTGCCGTGCCCTGGTGGTTACTTCTTCTTTTTGGGGGCGATGACCATGATCAGCTGGCGTCCTTCCATCTTTGGATGCTGTTCAACGGAGCCGTATTCAAGCAGGTCATTTTCAACCCGCTTCAACAGCTCCATGCCCAGCTCCTGATGCGCCATCTCACGGCCGCGGAATCGAAGCGATACCTTGGCCCTGTCCCCATCACTAAGGAAACGTACCAGGTTGCGTAGTTTTACCTGGTAATCCCCTTCCTCCGTCCCTGGACGAAACTTGATTTCTTTAACCTGGATCTGCTTCTGGTTTTTCTTGGCTGCGGCAATCTGCTTCTTCTTTTCGAAGATCGACTTGCCGTAATCCATCAGCTTGCAAACAGGCGGTACTGCATCGGCGGAAATCTCCACCAGATCCAGCTTGGCCTCTTCGGCCTTAAGAAGCGCGTCTTCAATTGACACAATCCCGAGCTGCTCACCCTCTGCGCCAATTAACCGAACCTCGCGTGCCGAGATATTCTCGTTGATCGGGGCCTTCGGTGCAGCTCGCTTATCTTGTCTCATTTCACGCTTAATAATCTTTACTCCAAATCTTGGCGACCACGCCGGGAAACCGCCTGCGCGAGGAATTCAGCGAATTGAGTGATGGGCATTGAGCCCAGATCAGCACCTTCACGGGTACGCACGGCGACAGTTCGCATCTCTACTTCCCGATCGCCTATAACCAGCAGATAGGGAACCTTGAGCAAAGTATGCTCGCGGATTTTAAAGCCAATTTTTTCGTTTCTCAAGTCAGACTTGGCACGAAACCCGCTCTGAGTGAGAGTTTTTTCCACTTCGAGGGCAAAATCGGCCTGTTTGTCAGTGATATTCATCACCACCGCCTGAGTCGGTGCCAACCAGGCGGGGAATGCACCCTCGTAGTGCTCGATCAGAATCCCGATAAAGCGCTCAAAGGAACCGAGAATCGCGCGGTGCAACATCACCGGATGCTTACGGCTGTTGTCCTCGCTGACGTATTCGGCACCCAAACGCACAGGCAGGTTGAAATCGAGCTGCAGGGTACCACACTGCCAGACCCGACCCAGGCAATCCTTCAGGGAAAATTCAATCTTCGGCCCGTAGAACGCGCCCTCACCCGGCTGCAGGTCATAAGCCAGCCCGGCACTGTCCAGCGCGGAAGCCAAGGCCGCCTCGGCGCGATCCCACAGATCATCGGAGCCCACACGCTTGTCCGGACGGGTCGAGAGCTTGAGCTGGATATCGGTAAAGCCGAAGTCGGCATAGACCGCCAGGGTCAGCTTGATGAAATCAGCGGATTCGGCCTGCATCTGCTCTTCGGTGCAGAAGATATGCGCATCGTCCTGAGTGAAGCCGCGCACGCGCATGATGCCGTGCAGCGCTCCGGACGGCTCGTTACGGTGACAAGCACCAAACTCGGCCAGGCGCATCGGCAGCTCGCGGTAGCTCTTCAGGCCCTGATTGAATACCTGCACGTGGCACGGGCAGTTCATCGGCTTGATCGCGTAATCGCGGCTTTCCGACTCAGTGGTGAACATGTTTTCGGCGTAGTTGGCCCAGTGCCCGGATTTCTCCCACAGCGAGCGATCAACCATCTGCGGCGTTTTGATCTCCAGGTAACCATGCTCCTGCTGCACTTTGCGCATGTACTGCTCAAGCACCTGATACAGAGTCCAGCCATTGGGGTGCCAGAACACCATGCCCGGCGCTTCTTCCTGGGTATGGAACAGGTTCAGGCGCTTGCCGATCTTGCGGTGATCGCGCTTCTCGGCTTCTTCGATACGCTGGATATAGGCCGCCAACTGCTTCTTGTCAGCCCAGGCAGTGCCATAGACACGCTGCAGCTGCTCATTCTTGGCATCGCCGCGCCAGTAGGCACCGGACAACTTGGTCAGCTTGAAGGCCTTGAGAAAACGCGTGTTCGGCACGTGCGGGCCACGGCACATGTCGACGTATTCTTCGTGGTAGTACAGGCCCATGGCCTGCTCGTCCGGCATATCTTCGACCAGACGCAGCTTGTAGTCTTCGCCGCGCGAGGCAAACACATCGATCACCTCGGCGCGCGGGGTAATCTTCTTGATCACGTCGTAGTCTTTTTCGATCAGCTGCTGCATGCGCTGCTCGATCGCCGCCACGTCATCTAGAGTGAAGGGGCGCTCGGAAGCGATGTCGTAGTAGAAACCGTCATCAATGACCGGGCCGATCACCATCTTGGCCGTGGGGAACAGCTGCTTGACCGCATGACCGATCAGATGCGCACAGGAGTGGCGGATGATTTCCAGGCCTTCCTGATCTTTTGGCGTAATGATCTGCAGGGTCGCGTCACTGTCGATCAGATCGCAGGCATCGACCAGCTTGCCGTTGACCTTGCCGGCCACCGTAGCCTTGGCCAGACCCGCACCAATGGATTGCGCCACCTCAAGTACGGATACCGGGTGTTCGAACGTACGCTGACTGCCGTCGGGAAGAGTAATGATGGGCATGGCGCCTCCTCTCCTAGTGGTGACCTCTACCAAAGGCCACATGGGTTGGGATGAGCCAGTAAGCGATTCGGCGGTATACCCGCCTTACAGTGGCAGGAGCTTGTGAGCCAACCAAAACCGAACCGGAGTCACTGGAGGTTATTGAACAGGACAACTAACCGCAGGGATGCTTGCAGAAAGCCTGGCTTACTGGCAAGCGGCCCAATAAAAATAGCCGGGAGCCACTACCACGTCGCGCAGCGACGGCTCCAGGGCGGCAGCCACGAATGGCAAGCCATAAAAAAGGGCCGCCTAAGCGACCCTTCTTCTACCAAATTTGGTAGGCACGATTGGACTCGAACCAACGACCCCCACCATGTCAAGGTGGTGCTCTAACCAACTGAGCTACGTGCCTACGATGGGTGCGCATTCTACGGCCACGCGAAAAAGTGTCAACAGGTTTTTTAGCTAACTGCCTGAATAAATGAATTTTTTACTGTTCAGAGGTGCGTTTAATATTTCGCACAGGCCACTAGCCGAGCATTTTCAACTCAGGTAGCATCCGTCTATTCGTAAAAAATAAAGAACAGAGGTTGCAAAATGGCGCACACAGCTTATCCACAATCCTATTACGCGGCTTCCGCCAATCCCGTGCCAGCCCGCCCCGAACTCAATGGCGAGAGCGAAACCGATGTGTGCATCGTCGGCGCAGGCTACACCGGCCTGTCCACCGCCATCGCTCTGTTGGAGAACGGCTTCAAGGTCAGCATTGTCGAGGCGGCCAAGGTCGGCTTCGGTGCTTCCGGGCGCAACGGCGGGCAGATCGTTAACAGCTACAGCCGCGATATCGACGTGATCGAGCGCAGCGTCGGCCCCAAGCAGGCGAAACTGCTGGGCGACATGGCCTTCGAAGGCGGCCGCATCATTCGTGAGCGGATCAAGAAATACGACATTCAGTGCGACCTGAAAGACGGTGGCGTATTCGCCGCCAACACCGCCAAGCATATGAAGCATCTCGAGTCGCAGAAGAAGCTGTGGGAGCGCTACGGTCACACCCAGCTCGAGCTGATGGATGCCGAGCGCATTCGCGAAGTAGTGGGCACCGACATCTACAAGGGCGGCATGCTTGATATGAGCGGCGGCCATATCCACCCGCTCAACCTGGCCCTCGGCGAGGCGGCGGCGGTGGAATCCTTGGGCGGGGTGATTCACGAGCAATCCCCGGCCATCCGTATTGAACGCGGTGCCAACCCCGTGGTGCACACCCCCAACGGGCGGATCAAGGCCAAGTTCGTGGTGATCGCCGGCAACGCCTACCTCGGCAACCTGATTCCCGAGCTGTCGGCCAAATCGATGCCCTGCGGCACCCAGGTGATCACCACCGAGCCGCTGTCCGCTGAGATGGCGAAAAGCCTGTTGCCGCAGGATTACTGCGTCGAAGACTGCAACTACCTGCTCGACTACTACCGCCTGTCCGGCGACAACCGCCTGATCTTCGGCGGCGGCGTGGTTTACGGCGCGCGCGATCCGGCCAACATCGAAGCCATCATTCGCCCGAAGATGCTCAAAGCCTTCCCGCAACTGAAAGACGTGAAGATTGACTACGCCTGGACCGGCAACTTCCTGCTGACCCTGTCGCGCCTACCCCAGGTCGGCCGCCTCGGCGACAACGTCTATTACTCCCAGGGTTGCAGCGGCCATGGCGTGACCTACACCCACCTGGCCGGCAAGATCCTGGCCGAAGCCCTGCGCGGCCAGGCCGAGCGCTTCGACGCCTTCGCCGAACTGCCGCACTACCCCTTCCCCGGCGGCCAACTGTTCCAGGTACCGTTCAGCGCCATGGGGGCCTGGTACTACACCCTGCGTGACAAACTGGGCGTGTAACGGCTCCACAATAAAAACGGCACCCGCGGGTGCCGTTTTTTATGATCTGCCATCCCTGGCGGCCAGTCTCCGGGCCGTCGCTGAGCGACGTTAACCAGTAACTCTTTACAACTGCGCATCCGGCCAGTGCTGGCGGGCCGTGCGCAGCGCCCGTTGCGCAGCATCGCTGCGGCCCTGGTCACGCAGCGCGGCTGCGGCATCCAGCCAGGTCTGCATTTGTGGTTGCGCCGGCAACTGATCGGCTGGCGTCAATACCACCGCCCAGCGCCCGGCCTCCTCCCAGCCACTGCTGAAGCTGGAAAAACTGGTGTGCCAGCGCCTGCTATTGCCTGATCGCAGCACCAACGTACGCTCACGTTTGTCGTAACCGACCAGGATGGCGAACTGCTGCCCTGGCCAGGCCAGCGTCTGATTGCGCAAGACCAGCACCGGATGTCCCGCCGCCACCTGCTGCAGCAAGGCATCGAAGCTGGCCGGCAGCGGATACACCAGCACGTCATGGGACCTGGCGGCGAATTCCAGCCCCGCCTGGGCACTGACAGCCCCGGCCTGCTGCATGCGCTGCTCCAGCAAACCGGGGCTGCTGATCACGCCATGATAATTAAGCAGCGCGGCCAAAGCGGAGGCACCGCCCTGGGCATCGCTCTGCTGAAAGAACGGTACATCGCTCAGCTCAACCCGCTCTGGCAGGCGTTGAGTTTCCGGCGACAGCGGCACGCTCGTGCAAGCAGTCAGTAGCAGCGAAGCGGACAAACACACAACGGGCAAGAAGGATTTAGGCATTTCACATATTCAGTGGCTAAGGCTCGCGCGGAGCATAGCCGCGGCGCTCGGGATCACCAAGCACAAAACCGCCGCAGCTCAGGGTGCTAGGGGGTCAACGCAGCAACTGGCTCAGTACCGCACGCAACTTGCCGGGTTTGACCGGTTTGTTGAGCAGCGGCACGCCCATGAGCTGCAGGTCGCGGCGGCATTGATCGCTGCGATCGGCGGTGATCATCAGTGCCGGAATGCGGGTGGCGAAATGCTCGCGCAGATGGGCCACGACCTGATGGCCAAGCACCCCGTGGTCGAGATGGTAATCGGCCACGATCAGGTCCGGAGCACGCTGTTCGAGAGCCTGCAAGGCGGCCTGCTGATCGGTTGCGGTCACCACTTCGCAGCCCCACTGGCTAAGCAGCGCGGCCATGCTGTGGAGGATGCTCAGTTCGTTATCCACCACCAGCAGACGCCGCCCCGGCAGCGGATCGCCGGGTAGCGCCTGCCGCGCAGGCGTCACAGTGGCCGCAGCCCGATGCTCGGCCAGGGGCACCTGGATGCTGAACATCGAGCCACGCCCCGGCTGCGAGCGAACCCGCACCTGGTAACCGAGGATGCGCGCAATGCGCTCGACAATCGCCAGGCCCAAACCAACGCCCTTGCGTTCGGCGGCGCGACCGACGTGCAGCTGGTTGAATTCAAGGAAGATGCTCTCCATCTGGTCTTCGGCGATGCCGCGGCCGCTGTCCCACACCTGCAGTTCGAGGAACGCGCCGCGCTTGCGTGCACCGAGAAAAATCTTGCCCTGCTCGGTATAGCGGCAGGCATTGCTGAGAAAGTTACGCAGGATGCGCGTCAGCAGGCGGAAGTCGGTGCTGATACTGCACTCGGCAATGCGCACCTTGAACGCCAGGCCCTCTGCCTCGGCCACCGACTGAAACTCCGAGGCCAGGGGCGCGAGCAGTTCTTCCAGGCGGTATACATCGACATCCGGCTTGATCGCCGCCTGGTCCAGTTTGGAGATATCCAGCAGGTCGGTCAGCAGGTCCTCGGCCCCTTCCAGGGCCTGGTGGCTGCGCTCGACCAGATTGTGTTCCGCGCTCGGCAGACTGCGCTCGCGCAGGGTCGAAATCAGCAAGCGCGCGGCATTGAGCGGTTGCAGCAGGTCGTGACTGGCGGCGGCCAGGTACTTGTCCTTGCTGCGGTTGGCCGCCTCGGCGGCATCCCGGGCCTCGCGCAAGGCCTGTTCGATGCGTTCGCGCTCGATTATCTGCTGCTGCAGGTTGCGGTTGGCGTCCTGCAATTCGGCAGTACGCGCACCGACCCGCTGCTCCAGTTCGTCGTTGAGCAGTTGCAAACGCTGCTGGGCCTGCTTGCGCTCGGTGATATCGGCCACAAACCCTTCGAACAGGCCCTCCTCGCCGGGCTTGAGCAGCAGGTTCATCAACACGTCGATAACGCTGCCGTCCTTGCGCCGCAACTGGGTCTCGTAACCGAACAGGCCCGGGCCGCTGCCGAGGCGCTGACGGATCTGCTGCAACTCCTCGACGCCGCCGACAAACAAGTAGTTGGCCAGCCCGCTCAGCGACCACAGCACTTCCTGTGGGTCGTCGTAGCCGAGCATGCGCGCCAGGGCCGGGTTGGCCGCGCGAAAGCCCTCATGCAGGCTGGCCTGGAAGATCCCGTGCACCGCGTGCTCGAACAGCCACTTATAGCGGTTGCGCTCGGTTTCCAGCTCTTCCAGGCGGGCGATCAGTTCCGGGTAATGGCTCTTGCGCGTCGAGTGGCTGCCCAGGCCGAGCAGCCCGGTCAGCGCATCGTTCTGGCTTTGCTCGGGGTCAGAGCGCCTCGGCATACACGACCTCAACGTCACGCTGGCTGGATTCACGCGGGTTGGTGAGGATGCAGGGGTCGCCCATGGCGTGACGCGACAGAAAGGGAATATCCGAATTGCCGACGCCATGCAGGCCGAGGGTTTCATGAAAGCCTACGGCGCGTTTGAGGGCGATCAGATGCTCCACCAGGCGCTGGCTGATCTGCTTGTGGTTCAACCCACGGCAGTCGATGCCGAGGGTTTCAGCGATCACCTTGAAGCGGTCCGGCGCGGCGCTGTAGTTGAAGGCCACCACATGCTCGATCAGCACCGCATTGCACAGGCCGTGGGGCAGATCGAGGAAGCCGCCGAGGCTGTGGCTCATGGCATGCACCGCGCCAAGAATGGCGTTGGAGAAGGCCAGGCCGGCTTGCATGCTGCCGAGCATGATCTTCTCGCGCAGCAGGATGTCCTGCGGGTTGGCGATCATCTGCACCAGGTTGCCGTTGATCAGGCGCATGGCTTCCAGGGCATGGGGGTCGGTCAGCGGCCCGCTGCCGGTGGAAACGAACGCCTCGATGGCATGCACCAGGGCGTCGATGCCGGTGCAGGCCGAGAGGAAGGGATCCATGCTCGCGGTGGTTTCCGGGTCGATCAGCGACACGTCGGGCACCACCGCCTTGCTGACGATGGAAAACTTCATCCGCTCCAGCGGGTTGGAGATGATCACGAACTGCGAAACATCCGCCGAGGTGCCGGCAGTGGTGGGAATCAGGATCAGCGGCGGGCTGGGCACGCGGATGGTGTCCACCCCTTCGAATTCGAGAATGCTGCGGCCGTGAGCGACAACGATGCCGATGCCCTTGGCGCAGTCCATCGGGCTGCCGCCGCCGATAGCGACGATCACGTTGCACTGGTTGGCGCGGTATATCTCCGCGCCAAGCATCACCTCGTCCACCCGCGGGTTGGGCGACACCCCGGTATACAGGCAGTACTCCAGGCCCTGGGCCTGCAGACTGGCTTCGACGTCGGCGAGCCAGCCGGCGGCAACCACACCCGGGTCGGACACCACCAGCACCTTGCGCGCACCGAAGGTGCTGGCGTAGTTGCCAACATGGTGACGGCAACCGGCACCGAAGATGATTTCCGGAGAAACGAATTTACGCAGCTGGCTCAGGGTTTGGCTCATACAACAATCTGTGGTTGGCGGATATCACCGGCCAGCGTACTGCATTGTCTAGTGAATGCAATGCAACCAAGGCATTACCAGGTTGTTGAAAAAACTACCTGCGTTGCCGATACGGCGTTAAAAACAGGCTCGGAATGCTCATTTACAACACGTAAACTCCGCTTCCTCGCCTGTTTTTGCCTTGTCTCGGCTGCCTCGCCTACGTTTTTCAACGACCTGCTAGCCCCGGCGCAATCAGCCCTGCAGCACGCGTTGATAGAACGCCAACTCGGCCTTCAGTGCATCGGCCAGGTGGGCCGCCTGGCGGAAGCCATGGCGCTCGTCGGCATACAACCGGTATTCCACCGGCACGCCACGGTCGCGCAGCGCGGCGACCATGGTTTCGGTCTGCGCCGGCAACACCACCGCATCCAGGCCGCCCTGAAAGAAGATCACCGGAACGCTGATCTTCTCTGCATGCAGCAACGGCGTGCGCGCCTGGTAGCGGGCGGCATCACGCTGCGGGTCGCCGATCAGCCAGTCGAGGTAATCGGCCTCGAACTTGTGGGTGACCCGGCGCAGTGCCAGCGGATCGCTAACCCCGTAAAGGCTGGCACCACCGGCAAAGCCGCCGCTTATCAAGGCGCACAGGGCGCTGTAGCCGCCGGCACTGGCACCGCGCACAAATACCCGCGCCGGGTCGATAGCGCCCTCGCCCGCCAGCTTAGCAACCGCGGCGCGGATATCCTCGACCTCAAGCGCTCCCCACTGTCCGGCTAAACGCAGGCGATAGGCGCGGCCATAGCCGCTGCTGCCACGGTAATTGAGGTCGAGCACGGCGTAACCGCGCAGCGTCCAGAAGGCGATACGCGGATCAAACACCGGGTAACAGGCCGAAGTGGGCCCGCCATGCAGAAAGACCAGCAACGGCGGCTTCTCGCCCCCCTCTACCGGCGCATAGAAAAAACCATGGCAGCGCTCGCCTTCGCCCACCGCGCAGTCAAGAGGCTGCGGCAGAGAAAGGTGCGTTTCGTTCAAGGGACTCTCGCCACCGGCCAATATCCGTACCGCGCCATCCCCTCGGGCAATCGCCAGCACGGCCGGCAGCCGACTCGGTGAGGCGGCGATGCAGTAGTAGTGCCCGGCATCCGCTGCCAGGGCGCGAAAACGAGTGAAGTTTTCAGCCAAGCGCCGTTCGCCGACCACGCCCTCGTAGGGTGACGCGGGGCCGCCTAGGCCATACGCATCATCGACCTCGACGCCGAGTACATTGGTGCGCACGGCGCACCCTACAAGGACGCCACTACCTTCCTCGAAACGGGTCAGCAGCATCTCGCTGTCTGCCAGCGGCAAATAACTGCAGCCACCCAGTTGCCAGGGTGCCGCCCCGTGATCGTAGGGTGACGCGGGGCCGCCTAGGCTGTGCCCACCAAGGCCCGGTTTGTAGATACAAAGCGGCTGCCACCAACCCGCTCGGTCGGACAACACCCAGAGCCGCCCTTCTTCGTCGAAGCGCGGCTGCTGCAGCGCTTGATCAGCTTGCCCGCCAGCCAGCACGCTGACCGCGCCGCCCTCTTCGCGTTGGCATAGCCGCGTGGCGACCCAGGGCAGGTTGGGCCGGTCCCATTCGATCCAGGCCAGTTGCCGACCATCCTGACTGGCCACCGCACCGGCATAGAAATCGGCTCCCTCGACCAACACCTGGCGGCTACCGTCGAGGCCGATGCGCACCAGGCGATGCAGCACCGCCTCGGCCTCATGGCTTTCCTCCACCGCCAGCAGCGCCTGCCAGGCCGGCACAAAGGACAGCTCGCCATAGCGGCACTGCGGACGTTGGGTAAGTGCGTGGGGTGACGCGGGGCCGCCCAGGTCGTGCGCACCACCATCAATGGACGTAAGCAGGTAGATCTGCTGATCGGTCTCGTTGACAAAGGCCGCGCCCTGCGCCGTGGCGCAGCAGGCACCGCCGCCATATTCGTAGACTCGGCTGCGCACCGAATAGCCAGGCGGAGTCAGCTCGCGGGCCGCGCCGCCCTGCCAGAAGAACAGCCCGCAACGGGCCTGCTGCGGGTCGAAGGCCACCCACAGCAGGCCGCCATGGGCGGCGTGCAACTCGGCGAAGTCGGCGCTGGCCGCCGCAGCCTGCTCAGCGCTCCAGATTCTGTCGGGGTCGGCTACGCCTTGCATATAAGCCGCGAGGCCTTGTCGTTGCGGTACTGCAGCTCGTTCAGCTCCAGCGGTGCCTCTTCGGCCTGCTGGCGTGCGGCGAGGATCAGGTCATGATGGGCCGACTTGCTGCACACCGGGTCGGCGTTGCTGGCGTCACCGGTGAGCATAAAGGCCTGACAGCGACAGCCGCCTAAGTCCTTATGCTTCTCATCACAGGAACGGCACGGCTCGGGCATCCAGTCGTCGCCGCGAAAGCGGTTGAAGCCGAAGGAATGCCGCCAGATATGTTCGATGCTGTGCTCGCGCACATTGGGAAACTGCACCGGCAACTGCCGCGCGCTGTGGCAGGGCAACGCGGTGCCGTCCGGGGTGATATCGAGAAACAGATTGCCCCAGCCGTTCATGCAGGCCTTGGGCCGTTCCTCGTAGTAATCGGGAGTGACGAAAATCAGCTTGCAGGGATGGTTTTCGGCCGCGAGTTTGGCCCGCCATTCATTGGTGATGCGCTCGGCACGTTCGAGCTGGGCGCGGGTCGGCAGGAGTCCTGCGCGATTGAGTTCGGCCCAGCCGTAGAACTGACAGGTGGCCAGCTCGACGAAGTCCGCCTCCAGCTCCAGGCATAGTTCGATGATGCGCTCGATATTGTCGATATTGTGCCGGTGGGTGACGAAGTTCAGCACCATGGGGTAGCCAGCCGCCTTGACCGCCCGGGCCATGGCCAGCTTCTGGGCGAAGGCCTTCTGCGAGCCCGCTAGCAGGTTGTTCACCTCCTCATCGGCGGCCTGAAAGCTGATCTGGATATGGTCCAGCCCGGCCTCGGCGAACTCGGCGATACGCGCCTCGGTCAGGCCGATACCGGAGGTGATCAGGTTGGTGTAGTAGCCCAGATCGCGCGCGCCCTTGATCAGCTCGGCCAGGTCCTGACGCACCAGCGGTTCGCCGCCGGAAAAGCCCAGCTGCGCCGCGCCCAGTTCGCGGGCCTGGCGAAACACCTCAAGCCATTCGGCGGTGGACAGTTCCGCGCCCTGCTGGCTGAAATCCAGCGGATTGGAGCAGTACGGGCACTGCAGCGGGCAGCGGTAGGTCAGCTCGGCCAGCAGCCAGAGCGGCGGCCCCGCTTCATGGCCCGGCTTACTGAAGCTCGATCCAGAACTGTGCATTGGCTACCTCCATAAAGGCCAGGATGTCTTCATCGAGCCCTGGCACATCGGGAAAGCGCTCGCTCAGCGCCTCGATGATCTGGCCGACGCTCTGGCTGCCGTTGACCTGCTTGAGGATTTCCCCGGCGCTGTCGTTGAGCTTGATCATGCCTTCCGGATAGAGCAGCACATGGCAGTTCTGCACCGGCTCGAACTGCAGGCGAAAGCCGCGGCGCAGCCTGGGGGTCATGCTGACAAGGGACTGGCTCATAGGGCGATCCCCCGGTGCCAGATCCGTTCGGCCGTCACCGTGTGGTACGGCGGGCGCTCCAGCTCGTAGGCCATGCTCATCGCATCGAGCATGCTCCACAGCACGTCCAGCTTGAACTGCAGGATCTCCAGCATGCGCTGCTGGGCCTCGATGGTGGTGTAGTGCGCGAGGGTGATGCGCAGGCCGTGTTCGACATCGCGGCGTGCCTCTTTCAGGCGCTTGCGGAAGTAGTCGTAACCGCTGGCATCGATCCAGGGGTAGTGCTGCGGCCAGGCATCCAGGCGCGACTGATGGATGGTCGGGGCGAACAGTTCGGTCAGCGAGCTGCTGGCGGCTTCCTGCCAGCTCGCTCTGCGCGCGAAGTTGACGTAGGCATCCACGGCAAAGCGCACCCCGGGCAGCACCAGTTCCTGCGACAGCACCTGCTCGCGGTCCAGGCCCACCGCTTCGGCCAGGCGCAGCCAGGCTTCGATACCGCCCTCCTCGCCGGGTGCGCCGTCGTGATCGAGGATGCGCTGCACCCACTCGCGGCGGGTGTCGCGGTCCGGGCAGTTGGCCATGATCGCGGCATCCTTGAGCGGGATGCACACCTGGTAATAGAAGCGGTTGGCGACCCAACCCTGAATCTGTTCACGACTGGCGCTGCCTGCGTACATGGCCCGGTGGAACGGGTGATGAATATGGTAGTAAGCGCCCTTGGCGCGCAGCGCCTGCTCGAATTCGGCGGGGCTCATGGCGGTCTGGCTCATCATGGCTCTCCGGTGCGCAGCGCGCACCCTACAAATTGATGCTCATACCGTCCCAGGCGACATCGACGCCGTGGGCCGCGAGTTGCGCGCGCTCAGGGGAGTCGACATTGAGAATCGGGTTGGTGTTGTTGATATGGATAAGGATCTTGCGGCTGGCCGGCAGGCCGTCGAGAACCTCGAGCATGCCGCCGGGGCCGCTCTGCGGCAGATGGCCCATCTCGCTGCCGAGCTTGTCGCCCACTCCGCAGTGGCGCATTTCGTCGTCGCGCCACAGCGTGCCGTCCACCAGCAGGCAATCGGCGCGGCGCATCCAGGCCAGCAGCGCCTCGTCCACCTGGCCCAGGCCCGGGGCATAGAACAGCGTGCTGCCGGTGCGCCGGTCCTCGACGAACAGACCGATATTGTCGCCGGGGTGCGGGTTGCCACGGTGCGGCGAATAAGGCGGCGCGCTGCTGCGCAAGGCAATGGCGGTGATCGACAGGTTCGGGCAGGTCGGAATGGTGAACGGCACCCCACCCAGTTCGATCAGTTGGTGCTGCAGGCCACCGTTCCAGTGGTCGAGCATATTGAACAGCGGAAAGCCGCTGGTGAGGTCCTGGTGCACCATCTCGGTACACCAGACCTTGTGCGGGCAGCCTTCGCGCAGGGTCAAAAGACCGGTGCAGTGATCAATCTGGCTGTCCAGCAGAATAATTGCGCCAATGGCCGTATCACGCACCTTGCGGGCCGGCTGCAGGGCCGGGAAGGCTTCGATCTGGGCGCGGATATCGGGCGAGGCATTGCACAGTATCCAGTTGACCCCATCGTCGGACAGGGCAATGGACGACTGGGTACGCGGCTGCGCGCGCAGGCTGCCATCGCGTACGCCGCGGCAGTTATGGCAATTGCAGTTCCACTGGGGGAAGCCACCGCCGGCGGCGGAACCGAGAATCTGGATATGCATGGCGAATTCCGGGTGAGATGCCCCGACAGAGCCGGGGCAGGCGGATCAACGATTGGCGAAGTACATGGTGACTTCGAAACCAATGCGCATATCGGTGAAGGCGGGTTTAGTCCACATGGCGCGGTCCTCTTCTTATCAAAACCGGCGAATTCCGGTAGTGCTAGTTATGCACCGGAGCGGCGCACGACTAAATGGTACTTTGGGAGTAAGTCGGCCGAGCATTGGTAGGAACCCCTCCCGCAGCAGTCTTGCAGCCCGAAAACTGTACCCCCTCCCGCCTGGCAACAGTCAGGAATATGTAGCCAAACGTGTACCCCCATGGCCGTTATCACAGTGCCATCACCCCTCGCCCACCGGCCTGCGCCGCGCAGGGCAGAACGCGGCGCAATAAAAAGGCTATGTCCCAGTTACCTGTTGCAAGCAGCTTTCGTAGGGTGGGTTAGCCGCGTGTGGGGATTGCCAAGCATCACATCACCCGACACGCGGCGTAACCCACCAACGGCGCAACGCGTTCCATTGGCTGGTGGGTTACGCGCCGCGCCACTTTCGCGGGTGGATTTTCGGACGGTGTTACCGCGTCGCTAACCCACCCTACGAATCAGCGCACTCTAGACATCATCTTGCGGTTCACAGGCTTCAGCACATAGCGGGTACATAGCCAAAATCGGCATAGGGGACGGCCTTCACAGGCCGCTCCCCTGCCACACCACCCGGCATGCGGGTCCGCACCGGGCGGTTCGAGAGATTGAGGTTATGAGAGACGCACTAATCCCAGCCTGTCGAACCACGCAATATTAAGCAC
>NZ_DATKDZ010000031.1:0-44279 GCF_035512415.1 Pseudomonas sp.
GCAGCTGGATATGCTTGCCGCCACCCTGCGTGCCATCCGCAAAGCCTACCCCGACGCTTTCGCAGAGATGAGCGACGGCATCCGCAGTGGGTTGCTTGATACCCGCCATCTCTCGGACCTTGGCCTTAACGCCGCCTCCGAATGGCGCGAGTACCTGGCAGAGCGAGCCAGCGAGCTGACCGCCCAACTCGATTACGCGCAAGAAACCGCAGGGGGTGCCCAGTGAGCGACCTTCCCCGCATTGCCAATAAGCTCGGCAGCACCCTGGCCCAAGCCGGCATGGGCCTGAAAACCATCTCCGAGCTGCTGGGTTGTGATGGCTGCGAACACGACCTGACCGAGGAAAACATCAACGGCTTACACCACGCCGTCGCGGCCATCGCTGACCTGGTGGCTATGGCTGGCTATGAGCTGTGCGGTCAAGTCGAGATAGCCGAATCCATGGATAGCAAAGGGGGTGCGCAATGAGCATCTTCACCCAAGCTGGCGGCTTCACCCTGTACCACTACGTTCAGCACTCTGACAGCCCGCGCTACCCGTACGGGCTGTGTGGACCGTTCGCCAGTGAGACCGAAGCCGCCGAAGCACTGGAGCGCATCACTACTGCCTTCCCGGCTGTCGAGCTCCACATCGAGCAGGCAGGGTTTGCGGGCAACGCTCACCAAATGCTCAGCCAGGACAACGCCAAAGCGCGCCTGCGCCTCGCACAACTGAGGGCTTAAGCCATGACTAAGAAAAACGGCGCTCATGCGCCGACGGGATCGGCTTGCCCAAATCTGACCAAGCTCAAGCCGCCGAAGAGGACCGCGTAATGGGTATTCTTGACCACAACCCTGACCTGGCGGACGTAATCCGCGGCGACGCGCACGCCCAGGCCTTGATCGCCGAGAGCGAAGCCTACCGTCGGCAGCTTGAAAAACGGGCCAGCACCCCGGCACCTGAACCGCGGCCACTGCAGCCCGACCTGGAAGCCGCGGCCCCTTACCCCCTGGACGCGCTGCCGCCGCTTATGCGCGACGCAGCCCAAGCGATTGCCGAGCATGTGCAAGCCCCGCTGGCGCTAGCTGGTCAGTGTGTTATCGGGGCGGGCGTATACCTGGCGCAAACGCGAGTGAACGCGCCCCACATCCACCACCCAGGCGGCATGCCGTGCACGATGTTCCTGCTGACCCTGGGCCACTCTGGCGAACGCAAAAGCGAGACTCGTCGCCAGGCGTTCAAGATCGTCGACGAAGCCGAGGAAAAAGCCCGCACCGAGCACCGCAAAGCCTGTGACGAAATCACCAACATGGCCGCGGGCTTGAAGGGTAAGGCGCTTGAGCAGTTCAATGCCGAGCACCCGCTGCCCTTCGATCCGCGCACGCAGTACAGCGACGCCACCTATGAACGCATCGCCGGCGACATGATCCGGGGCGCATCGTCTGCATCCTGGGACACTGACGAAGGGGGGCAGGTTCTGGGCGGCGCATCGCTCAAGGCCGACACCCGGGCCGCCACCCTGGGCGGCCTGGTAAAGGCGTTCGATACTGGCGCATTCGAGCGCACCCGTTCGCACGGCAACGCTGAGGGCTCAGGGTTTGCCTACAACCGCCGCCTGAGCATGCATCTACTGGCGCAAGCGGTGACGGTAGCCTCGGCGCTGGATGATCCGTTGTTGCGTGGCCAAGGTTTTTTGCCGCGCTTCCTGTTCGCCAGCCCTCCCAGCTTGGCCGGCACCCGCTTTCTGACTGCGGATCAGCTCAACCGCAAGGCATATGCCGACCCACGCCTGCAGCGCTACTGGGCGCGCTGCGAGGCCATCAACGCAACCCCGCCCGCAATTGACCCGCAGACGGGCGAAGTATCGCCGCCGGTGCTGGACCTGGACGATGAAGCCGCCGGCGACTGGCTGGACTTTTATAACGAAGTGGAGGGCGAGCAATCCCCGCTGGGCAAGTTCGCCAACCTGCGCCCCTTTGCAGGGCGCGCTGGTGAGCTGGTGCGCCGCCTGGCCGCCGTGTTTGCGTGCTTTGAGGGTCAGCAGCAGATAGATGGCGAGTGCATGCGCCGCGCCACCGTGCTGGTGCGGCACAGCCTGGCCGAGTGGGCGCGCTACACCGACAGCGAAGCGGTAAACCCCAAGCTGCAACAGGCTGCTGTGCTGCTGGAGTGGCTGCAAGTTAATCAGTGGCTGACATTTGACGCCCGCGCCTTGCAACGCGAAGGGCCCCGGTTTGTCCGCAAGAGCGCGGCCCAGCGTGACAACCTGCTGGCCATCTTGGTCGACCATCACCAACTTCTGACCAGCGACGGAAAGCAGTTCGACCTCAACCCGCTGGCGACAGTGGCGACAACGGCGACAGCCCAGGCCCACCAAGGCTTTAGCTGCGGCGACACCCTGGCGACAAGTGGCGACAAACTGAACAAGGCCCCGGACGTGTCGCCACCTGTCGCCAGCCTGTCGCCAATCACCGCCCCAGCAAATACGCGGCGTGTCGCCACTGTCGCCGCTGTCGCCAGCCCGAAGCAGTTTTACGAACAAACCCCAGCGGAGCGCACCCAATGACCTGCGTCTGCCCAGCATGCGGCCAACTCCTACCGGCTGATCCCGTCGAAGTGCGTGTGGACGCTCTGCGTAGCGCCTGCCAGCAAACCGGCTGGTTCGTGAGCTGGGACGGCTACGTGACCGAGCGTACCGCCGCCCGGCTGCTGGGCCGGGAGCCTGGCACGTTGAGAAATTGGCGCGGAATGCACCGGCCTCTGCGCTTTCGCAAATTGTCCGGACGCATTGAGTACCCACTCTCAGAACTGGCCCGCCTGCTGCTCGAGGCCGAGGTGACCGACGATTGATGCTCACGAATGCGCACGGACGCGCCACTCCCTACATCGCCCACCAAGGTGTACCGGCGGACGATTGTCCTAACGCCCGGATTACCCAGGCGAAGGAGAATACCTAATGCAAAATGCACAGCACCTGGTTAAAGCGCTGCAATACATGGCAGCCGCCGATGGCAAATCGTCCCAAGCGATTGCGGTAGCCACCGCCAAAGCCGGGCCCGAATCTGGGCCGGTGAAAATCCTCAAAACCTGGGCGTTAACCTCGGGTTCAATCAGCCCCGAGCTGAGAAGCGCTTACCGCGAGCTGATCGCCCTGGCCGAACGCCGTTCGTTGCTGGCGCAAATTCGTGCTGTGTCGCCAATGCGCCGCGTGCCGTTCGAGACAGATACTTTGCTGCAGACCGGAGAAAGCCAGGTCGGATTCATCGGCGAAGGAGGTGCATATCCTGTCAGCTCGACTACTTACGAAAACGCCCGCCTACCCGGGCGTAAGCTTGGCGGCATCATTCCGATATCTGACATGCTTATCAAGGGTTATGACTTCGATTTTGCCGTCACGGGTGAACTTACGCGCGCGGTCGCTGAAGCCGAAAGCCAAGGCTTTTACAGCGCAGTAGCGGGGAGCAGCGAATCACCCGCCGGCATTTTGCACGGCGTCACCCCCGGCACCGGCTCGAGCAACGCAGCCAACGATGTGGCCGCGCTGATCGACGCTTTCGATGGCGACCTTGGCAGCGCCGTGATCCTGACCAGCCCCCGTGCTGGCGTAAAGCTCTTCGCTGCTGGCTTCGAATCAAGCGGCGCACGTGGCGGCGACTTGGCCGGCATCGCGCACGTCGCCCACCGCAGCGTGCCTGATGACGAAATTGCAATTCTCGATTGCAGCCGCATCCTGATCGCCGACGATAACGGCCTCGAAATCGTAAGCTCACAATCCGCAGCCCTGGGCGTGCTCGACTCTAGCGGTGAGCTGGTCGGCGAACTCGTTTCGATGTTCCAAACGAACACCAGCGCATTCCGAATCACTCGTTATGTGAACTGGAAGCCCGCCGATGGGGCTGTCGGCTACATGACCGGCGCGACCTGGTGATCCCTATGAACCATACCGATCTGGAAATTCTGGCAAGGGGCGTGGTGCTGGCCCTGGCCCCGCGGTTTAAACAGCTCGACGCAGAGCAGGCCGATGCCCTGGAGCTGATCCAGGATCTGCAGGACAGGCTGACCGTCGCCGAGCTGACTATGCAGGGCCTGGCCTTGCGCCTTGAAGCACTGGAGGCACGCCAATGACTGACAACGAAAACGAAGTCTTGAACGCGCTTGGCCGGCTGATCGGTCAGAACGCCGACTGGATGAGCGGCCGAGACTTTCAGCGGTTGGCCTTGCACGCCTCGGCCGCGCACTACGAAGCCGGTGACCTTGACCGGCTGGCGACCCTCGATCAGTTCGGCACTGCATTGGCCGAAGCGCTTGCCGCCGAGTTGGGTGTGGAGGTGAACGATGCCTAAATTCGAACACTTCGCCCGAATTGGGTTTCAGATGCATGCAGTAGACACAGCCTATGCCGCTGGCGAACGCCCTTCCACTGGATCGCTGAAGGTTCAGACGCCCCCCGTTTTGAAGCCAGAAGAATGCCGCCGGCTGATAACTCAGCTCAGCAAGCTCGAGTCGAGGGAAGGGTTGGTAACCAGCCCAACAGGCACTGCTGTGGTAGACCCTGATCGATACATCGCGAAGGAGGCTATGTTCAACCCAGCCGCCGCCTCGTTCACCTGGCTGATGCGCCGCCTCGGCCCGTACATCGCGGAGGCATCACAATCGTTCGGCATACCAGAGCTGAAGATGGTAGAGGCCGCCAGGCTGGTGAGCTACGGCCAGGCCGGGCACTTCAATTGGCACCCGGACAGCAGCGCCCAGGTACAACGCCGACTGACCCTATCCCTGCAGCTATCACCCGAGGCCACCTACTCAGGCGGCGACCTGATTATTCTGGGCCAAGACGGAGACTGGGTCTGCGCTGATCGACTGCATGGCGCGGCCTGCCTCTTCCCTGCCCCGTTATTTCATCGAGTGATGCCGGTCACTCATGGTCACCGATCCGCGATGGTCCTGTGGTTCTACTGAGCCCCTGGAAGGAATCGGCGAAAACTTCCGCCGATCACACCAAGCCGCCAGCACAAAGATGGCTGCTCTTGCATCTTCACAGAAACCCGAAACCCCGGAGCCTGCGGGCGATCCGGCCGATTCCAGTGTATTCACGGGTAGAGGATGAAGATAGACCGATTTCACCGATGCGCTCAGATCTGAGCGCAGCACCTTGCATTGTGGACGGCCGCAGATATGGGCTGCCCCTTCTTTCAAGCATCTAACATTGAGGTGCCGAATAATGGCCAGATTAACCACCCTCAAACCGAGGGTTAAAGAGAGTAAGGGCCGCCAGCTTGCGCAGGTGAATCCTGATAGCTGGAGGCAGGGGAAAACCACTGCAGAACGCGGTTATGGATCCCGTTGGCAGAGGGCAAGAGAGACATTCCTGGCTCATAACCCGTTATGTGTCTATTGCCAGAAAAAAGGCAGAGTAGAAGTTGCGACAGTAGTGGATCACATCGTAGATCACCGCGGCAATCAGGACCTGTTCTGGCAGCAATCCAATTGGCAGCCGCTGTGCAAACCGTGCCATGACTCGGTGAAGCGCCTAGAGGTAAGAAGACACTCAAGCAAGCTGAATACCATGGAGCCCGCAACAATGATCCATATCGTTATCGGTCCAACCTGTGCCGGCAAGTCCACCTTTGTGCAGTTGAGCAAAGCAGACGGTGATGTGGTCGTTGATTACGACCAGCTCGCCCAGGCGCTTGGCGCAGGTCGAAGCCATAAGGCGACGGGGTTGGTCAAAGACGCCGCCTTTGCTGCCCGTGAAGCGGTGATCGACATGCTTCTCGCGTCGCGCGGTGGGTCGGCATGGATCATCCACACCCGGCCGGCACAAAGACATATCGAGAAGTACCAGCTGGCGCATGCGACCTTCCACGTCGTCAACCCGGGCATGGATGAATGCATCAGAAGGACGGCTCAAGATGATCGGCCGGAAGGCTCGGTCAGCGACATCCAAGACTGGTTCAAGAACCCGGTAGAGCTAGACGAGCGTGGATTTGACCGTGACGCGCGCGCTCGGGCCATCAACTGCCTGCTGTCGGAGCCCGAGTAATGTTGATAGAGGGGGGGTATTTCGAGGATCAAAAGAGATTTTACACCTGACCACGCAAAAACCCATGCGCAGAAAAAATCCCCCTGTTAACAATTTGTTAATCAGCAAATCAAATCAGCAAATGCCCGAAAGCCTCATGGCTCTAGGGCTTCATGCATTTGATAGGTCCATTCGATTTGTTAACTCTTAACATCTCGGCGTTTACCATTCGTTAAGTTTGTTAACTCGATGCGCACGCTGCCCCTACCGGGGAAATTAGAGCCCGCCGCCAGGAAGGTGGCCCGGGCAGATGTGAGCAGATGTGCTCACATCTGAGCACATCTCCAGCCAGCACCTCGACAACCCAGAAGCTCACGCAACTGCAGCACCTAAAATAGTGAGTAGATTTGTGAGTAGATCGAAAACAACACAGGAAAGAAGCCCATCAAAAACGCCACTTTAAGCGCCTGGTTCGAGTCTCCCCCGGCACCATAGATTCGAAGAAAGGCCTTGAGTTTCAAGGCCTTTTTTATTGCCTGCGATAAAGTCACGACACATCAAAACAGCGGCCCCATAGCGCTTCTCTGGATCCGCCAGACTGCGCGCAAATTACATGATCCGCGGCGTGCACAGCACACCTACAGCCCAACAACTGCACACCCTGCAGGGGCTTGGCATTTGCCTGGGAGTTGGCGTAGAGTTTTGCCCACTGTGTTTGCATGGGTCGCCGAAAATCGTGACCTGGTGCAGTAGATCACCCAGATCCGCTACATCCCGCTCGACGTCGCACATCTCCTTGCAACCAGTATTGAGCCCCTCATATCGAGTGGCGGCTGTCATCAACTCCAGGTTCAAGGAAACACAACATGTCGAATCGTCAGAGCGGTACCGTCAAGTGGTTTAACGACGAGAAAGGTTTTGGTTTTATCACTCCTGAAAGCGGGCCGGATCTGTTCGTGCACTTCCGCGCGATCCAAGGCAACGGCTTCAAGAGCCTGAAAGAAGGCCAGAAAGTCAGCTTTATCGCTGTTCAAGGTCAGAAAGGCATGCAGGCTGACGAAGTTCAAGTTCAGGAATAACCCTGCCGCTTTGCAAAACCCCTGATGGCAACATCAGGGTTTTTTTATGCTCGCCCACCCATGGCGGTCACCTTAGGGGCCGCCGCCAGGCGAGGTGAAAAATGGCTGCCGGCCGTTTTTTATGCCCACAAATGCCGTATTGTTGCCGCCATTCCGCTAGCCGATTGAGTAAAGAGCCGACCATGCCGAAACACCAGCTGCGCCCGCAGGGTGACTTCCCCAGCGCCGGATTGACCCGCCGCCTGGCCGCCCTGTTCTATGACTTTTTGCTGTGCATCGCCCTGCTGATCGTCGTGACCTTTATCTACAAGCTGATCCTGATGGGCTTCTACGGCGAGGCGCAGCTCAAGCAGATGTCCGACGCCGGCGCGCTGGACGGCGACCCGCTGTTGTCCACCCTGCTGTTTTTCAGCCTGTTCGGCTTCTTCGCCAAGTTCTGGACCCACAACGGCCAGACCCTGGGCATGCAGGTCTGGGGCCTGCGCATCCAGAACGCCGACGGCACGGCCATCAGCCTGTGGCAGGCGATGCTACGTTTTCTGGTCGCCATCGGTTCATGGCTGCTGCTCGGCCTGGGCTATCTCTGGGTACTGTGGGACAAGCAGAAGCGCAGCTGGCATGACATCTACTCGGGCAGCCAAGTGGTGCAGTTGCCGAAGAACATCCACAAGAAGTAATTCGACGCCCGCCAGAAGGCCCAGGGCAGCCTTCACCTCGCCCGGCAAAGGCCCGAAGGGTAGCTGCCATGAATGGCATGGCTATAAAAAAGGCTCTGTCTGAGTTGGCTGTTGTCGGCATGCTCAACCCTTGTAGGAGCGGGGGGGACGCCTAGCCCTTGCCCGCGGATCGTGGCTCAATAGAAAAACATCGCGGGCATGGCCCGCTCCTACAGGGTTCGCAGCACCCGCGAGTACTGCTGGCAACAGTTAACGGGTACATAGCCATAAAAAAGCCGGCTACGCATCACCTGCGTAGCCGGCTTTTTCTTGCAGCGGTTTAACCGGCGCGGCGCAGCAACCAGACGCCGGCAAGGGCGCAGATCGCCGCCGGGGTGAGCACCGCCAGCAACGGCGAGAAGCCGAATACCAGACTGGAAGGCCCGAGCAGGTCCTGGGCGATGCGGAACGTAAAGCCCACCAGTACGCCGGTAAATACGCGTTGGCCGAGGGTCACCGAGCGTAATGGGCCGAAGATAAAGGAAATCGCCATCAGCACCAGGGCCGCCGTCACCAACGGCTGCAGCACCTTGGTCCAGAACGACAGCCAGTACTGGCCATTATTCAGGCCCTGCTCTGCCAGGTAGTGGATATAACGCCACAACCCGCTCACCGATAGCGCATCCGGGGCCAGCACCACGGTGCCGAGCAGCTGCGGGGTCAGCTCGACATCCCAGCGCTCGCTGGCCTGTTCGATGACTTCACTGCTGCGCTCACGGAAATGCGTGGTCACCACGTCTTCCAGCTGCCAATGATCGCCCTGGTACTGGGCGCGGCGGGCGAAGCTGGCCGACTGCATACGGCGCTCATCATCGAAGCGGTAGCGGGTTACGCCGAACAGCACGCCATTGGGCTGTACCGCGTTGATATGCACATACTCCTGCCCCTGGCGGTGCCACAGGCCACGTTTGGCGCTCTGCGCATCGCCGCTGCCCTGGGCCATGGCGCGTCCGGCCTGGGCCTTGTTCTCGCTATAAGGAGCCAGGTACTCACCGATCAGCACGCCGACCAGCATCAGCACCAGCATCGGCTTCATCACGGCCCAGACGATGCGCCCGATGGACACCCCGGCCGCGCGCATGATGGTCAGTTCGCTGTTGCTGGCCAGGGAGCCGAGGCCGATCAGGCAGCCGATCAGCGCCGCCATCGGCAGCATCTCGTAAATGCGCCGCGGCGCAGTCAGCAGTACGTAGCCGGACGCATCGAGCAGGCTGTAGTTGCCTTCGATATCGCCCAGTTCATCGATAAAGGCGAACAGCAGGGCCAGGCCGACGATGATTCCGAGCACGCCGAGAATGGCGACGAACACCTGGGCACCGATGTATCTATCCAACTTAACCACGGGCCATCTCCTTAGCCACGCCGCGGGCGGCCCATTTCAAGCGCAACGGCTCCCAGTACAGCAGGAGCACGCCAACCAGGGCGAACACCCCATGTACCCACCACAACCCCAGGGCCGGCGGGATCTTGCCTTTTTCCACCGCACCGCGCGCCGCAATCAGCACGGCCAGGTAGGCCATATACAGCAGGATGGCCGGCAGCAACTTGAGAAAGCGCCCCTGGCGCGGATTGACCCGCGACAGCGGTACCGCCAGCAAGGCCACCACGAACACCAACACGGGTATCGACAGACGCCACTGCAATTCGGACTGCAGACGCCCGTCCTTGCTACCCAGCAGCTGACGGGTCGCAATCCCCTCGCGGTCCGTCACGTCGGCGACCACTTCAGGCTTGGGCAACAACACCCCATAGGTGTCGTAACGGATGGCGCGATAATTGGCTTCGCCCGGGTTGCCGTCATAGCGGTAGCCGTTTTCCAGGATCAGGTAACGGCTGCCATCGGCCTGCAGCTCCTGACGCCCGGTTTCGGCAACCAGCACGGAAATACCGCGCTCCTTGTCACCCGCCGTGGAGAAACGCTTCTCGGAAATAAACACCCCGGCCAGTTCGCCGCGATCATCGGACAATTCCTCGGAATAGGTCACCCGCGAGCCGTTCTTCATCGACTGGAAACGCCCTGGCACCAGGGTATCCAGTTCGGTCATGGCGCTCTGCTGATTGAGAATCCGCGCTACGTGCTCGACCCCCTGGGGAGCCAGGCCCAGGCTCAGCCAGCCCGCCAGCAGCGCCACCAGCGTGGCCGGTGCGAGGGTGTAGACGAACAGACGCTGCTGGCTCATGCCCGTGGCAGAGAGCACGGTCATCTCGCTTTCCAGGTACAGACGCCCATAGGCCAGCAGAATGCCGAGGAACAGCCCCAGCGGCAGAATCAGCTGCAGGAAGCCGGGAATCCGGTACGCCATGATCAGCAGCAGCACCCCGGGATCAAGCAGGCCCTGGGCCGCCTGGGCCAGATAGCGGATAAAGCGACCACTCATAATGATCACCAACAGCACGGCACTTACCGCACTCAAGGTCACCAACACTTCTCGGGACAAATAACGGAAGACAATCAAACCAGACGCTCCAGGGTTGTCAGGCTCAGGCGGCTACGAGCAAACTAGCCGCACTGCTTGCCGGCTCACCTGAAAGATGAACCATCGGAAAAATAGCCGGCATTATCCTGCAATACCGACTCGTTGTCTTGGGGACACCACGTAATGGAATTTATTGTTAAAAGCGTTCGCCCAGAAACACTAAAAACCGCCACCCTGGTTATCCCTGTTGGTGAAGGCCGCAAGCTCGGCGAAATCGGTACAGCCGTTGACGCGGCCAGCGCCGGAGCCATCAGCGCCCTGCTTAAACGCGGGGATCTGGCCGGCAAACTCGGCCAGACTCTGCTGGCCCATAACCTGGCCGGTCTCAAGGCCGAGCGGATTCTACTGGTCGGCAGCGGCAAGGACAGCGAATTGTCTGACCGCCAACTGCGCAAACTGCTCACCGCCACCTATGCCGTACTGAAAACCCTCGGCGGCGGCGATGCCACCCTGGCCCTGCAGGACCTCCAGGTAAAAGGCCGCGATGCCTATGGCAAGGCCCGCCTGATGGTGGAAACCCTGGCCGATGGCGGTTACCAGTTCGACCGTTTCAAAAGCCAGAAGGCCGACGCCAGCGCCCTGAAGAAACTCACCCTGCTCAGCGACAAGGCTGACCAGGCCGATGTCGAGCGCGCCGCTCGCCAGGCCCAGGCAATTGCCGCCGGCATGGCCCTGACCCGCGATCTGGGCAACCTGCCGCCGAACCTGTGCCACCCCAGCTACCTGGCCGAAGAGGCCAAGGCCCTGGGCAAGGCCTACAAGAATCTTAAAGTCGAAATCCTTGATGAGAAGAAGCTCAAGGAACTGGGCATGGGTGCCTTCCTCGCCGTCGCTCAGGGCAGCGACCAGCCGCCACGGCTGATCGTGCTCAACTACCAGGGCGGCAAGAAAACCGAGAAGCCCTACGCCCTGGTCGGCAAAGGCATCACCTTCGACACCGGCGGCATCAGCATCAAGCCCGCGGCCGGCATGGATGAGATGAAATACGACATGTGCGGTGCCGCCAGCGTATTCGGCACCCTCAAGGCCGTGCTCGAACTGCAACTGCCGATCAACCTGGTGTGCCTGCTGGCCTGCGCCGAGAACATGCCCAGCGGCGGCGCGACTCGCCCTGGCGATATCGTCACCACCATGAGCGGGCAGACCGTGGAAATCCTCAACACCGACGCCGAAGGCCGCCTGGTGCTGTGCGACACCCTGACCTATGCCGAGCGTTTCAAGCCGCAAGCGGTGATCGACATCGCCACCCTCACCGGCGCCTGTATCGTCGCCCTGGGCAGCAATGTGTCCGGTCTGATGGGTAACAACGACGAACTGGTGCAGCAGATTCTCGGCGCCGGCCTGACCGCCGACGACCGCGCCTGGCAGCTGCCGTTGTATGACGAATACCAGGAACAGCTTGATAGCCCGTTCGCCGACATCGCCAATATCGGCGGGCCAAAAGCCGGCACCATTACGGCTGGTTGTTTCTTGTCGCGCTTCGCCAAGGCCTACAACTGGGCGCACCTGGATATCGCCGGCACCGCCTGGATCAGCGGCGGTAAGGAAAAAGGCGCAACTGGTCGGCCGGTGCCGATGCTGACGCAGTACCTGCTGGATCGCAGTAACGCCTGAACCCAGGCGCATTGTAGGAGCGGTCTTGACCGCGATTGACTGGTAAGCTGCGCGCCTGTCAGCAAGCCGCTCCTGCAAATAACGCCGAACTGTGCCGCCATGCCTCGAATAGAATTTTACGTTCTCTCCACCGCCACCCCGACCGAACGCCTGCGCGCGGCCTGCCAGTTGGCGATGAAAGCCTGGCGCGCCGGCCTGCCGGTGTTTCTACGCGGCAGCGATGCGCAGCAATGCAGTGAGTTGGATGAACTGTTGTGGCGTTTCAAGGCCGAAAGCTTTGTCCCCCACGACCTGCATCAGGACAATCCGCAGGCCCCAGTGACAATTGGCCTGGACGACGAGCCTGCAAACCAGCAGGGCGTGCTGATCAACCTGGGTAGCACCCTGTCGCCCCATGTCGAGCGCTTTAGCCGGGTGATTGAAATCGTCAACCAGGAACCCGATCTGCTGACCGCCTGCCGGGAGAATTTCCGCAGTTATCGCCAGCGCGGGTATGATCCCAAACGCGTCGAACTCTAGTTGCACACCATGGACAACCCCAAACCGCCGCAAAAACCTGCTCAGCTGCTGAACGACCTGGAGTCGATCCGCCAACTGCTGGGCGACGAAGGCCTTGAGCCGCCGCTGCTGATCGAGTCAATCGATCCGGACAGCATCCCCCTGCTCTCGGAGATCGTCACCCCACCGCCTTTGCCGGGAATCCGCCCTGCACAGTCCAGTACTGCACCTGCACCTGCACCTGCACCTGCACCTGCACCTGCACCTGCACCTGCACCCAGCCTGCGCGATACGGTTGCGCAAAGCATCAGCCGCGACAGCGAAATGAACCGCCTGGACAGCGAGCTGCGCGCCGCCGCCGAGTTGATCCTGCAGGACGTGATCGACGATTTCGTACCGCAGATCGAGGCCGAGCTGAAACGCCGCCTGCAGGCGCGTCTAAGCCGTCTGCTGCCACCACGCAAATAGTCGTCCGTAGTGCTCCAGCGCAACCCAGGAGGTCGCCGCCCCGGATTGCATCCGGGCTACGAGTGGCCCAAATAGCCTTACGCCCACCAGTCAGCCCCACCACGCTCGGCCGTAGAATCTGCGTACGATCTCGCGAGCTAGAGATAAACGGTGGCGAAAACGGCCGAGAAACGCAGCGAAGCGAAGTAACAGCCGCAGGCTGGCCCGAAGGGTGAGCGTAGCGAATCAAGCGGAGTTTACGAGCTGTAAATGAGCATTACTCGCTTCACTCGCCCTTCGGGTCGCGCTAAAGCGCGCTAGCCGCAAGCGGCCTCCCGGACCGTTTTCAACGCCGTTTAGCCGACGCGCAGCAGATCGTGGGCAGGTTCTTACGTCACATAGGCCATCCCCGCTATACTTGCCGGCTTTTCCGTCTAGCCGTCATAAGGGTCCCGCCGCGCATGGACAAGACCTACCAGCCGCACGCCATTGAAACCGCCCTGTACCAGAACTGGGAGGCGAACAACTATTTCGCTCCGCAGGGTGCAGGCGAGCCCTACACCATCATGATCCCGCCGCCGAACGTCACCGGCAGCCTGCATATGGGTCACGGGTTCAACAACTCGATCATGGACTGCCTGATTCGTTTGCGCCGCATGCAGGGCCGCAACACTCTATGGCAGCCGGGCACCGACCACGCCGGTATCGCCACCCAGATGGTGGTAGAGCGCCAGCTGGCCGCCGACGGCATTGGTCGTCACGACCTGGGCCGCGAGAAGTTCCTGGAGAAAGTCTGGGAATGGAAGGAGCAGTCCGGCGGCACCATCACTCGGCAGATCCGTCGTTTGGGTAGCTCGGTGGACTGGTCGCGCGAACGCTTCACCATGGACGACGGCTTGTCCGAATCGGTTAAAGAAGCCTTCGTGCGTCTGCATAAAGACGGCCTGATCTACCGCGGTAAGCGCCTGGTCAACTGGGACACCAAGTTCCACACCGCCATCTCCGACCTCGAAGTGGAAAACCACGACGAGAAAGGCAGCCTGTGGAACCTGCGCTACCCGCTGGCCGACGGCAACAAAACCGCCGACGGCAAGGATTACCTGATCGTCGCCACCACTCGCCCGGAAACCATGCTCGGCGACAGCGCCGTAGCCGTTCACCCGGAAGACGAGCGCTATAAAGCCCTAATCGGCACCTTCGTCGAGCTTCCCTTGGTTGGGCGGCGTATCCCGATCATCGCCGACGATTACTGCGACCCCGAGTTCGGCACCGGCTGCGTGAAGATCACCCCAGCCCATGACTTCAACGACTATGAAGTGGGCAAGCGCCATAACCTGCCGCTGATCAACATACTTGATCGCAATGGCGCAATTCTGCACACGGCTGAATTGGTCATTACACCCGGATCGCAACTGGAGTTACCAGATCGCTCCACTCTTAAAATGAAAGAGGACGATCATCACAATGGTGTTCACATGGACACCTACTTCATCGACTCGACAAGCCTCAAAATTCCGACAGAATATGCCGGCCTCGACCGCTTCGAAGCGCGCAAACAGGTAGTCGCAGCGTTTGAAGCAGCCGGCCTGCTGGATAAAATCGACGACCATAATCTGAAAGTCCCTAGGGGCGACCGCTCCGGCACCATTATCGAGCCGTGGTTGACCGACCAGTGGTATGTCAGCACCAAGCCGCTGGCCGAAAAAGCCATCGCCGTGGTCGAGAGCGGTGAAATCCAGTTTGTGCCCAAGCAGTACGAAAACATGTACTTCAGCTGGATGCGTGATATCCAGGACTGGTGCATCAGCCGTCAGCTCTGGTGGGGCCACCGCATCCCGGCCTGGTACGACGACGCCGGCAACGTCTACGTTGGCCGTGACGAGGCGGAAGTACGCGCCACGCACAACCTGGGCGATGCCAACCTGCGCCAGGATGAAGACGTACTGGACACCTGGTTCAGCTCCGGCCTGTGGACCTTCTCTACCCTCGGCTGGCCACAACAAACCGCCGAACTGAAGACCTTCCACCCTACCGATGTGCTGGTTACCGGCTTCGATATCATCTTCTTCTGGGTCGCCCGGATGATCATGCTGTCCACCCACCTGACCGGGCAGATCCCGTTCAAGACCGTCTACGTGCACGGCCTGGTGCGTGATGGCCAGGGCCAGAAGATGTCCAAGTCCAAGGGCAACGTGCTTGACCCACTGGATATCGTCGATGGCATCACCCTCGACGAGCTGCTGGAGAAACGCACCAGCGGCATGATGCAGCCCAAGCTGGCCGAGAAAATCGCCAAGCAGACCCGCGCCGAGTTCCCGGACGGTATCGCCGCCTACGGCACCGACGCCCTGCGCTTTACCAACCTGGCGCTGGCTTCCACCGGTCGTGATATCAAGTTCGATATGGGCCGGGTCGAGGGTTACCGCAACTTCTGCAACAAGATCTGGAACGCCGCCAACTTCGTGCTGGAAAACACCGACGGCCAGGACTGCGGCGTCAATGGTGAGCCGGTCGAGCTGTCTTCGGTGGATCGCTGGATCATCTCTTCGCTGCAACGCACCGAAGCCGAAGTGACCCGCCAACTCGATGTCTTCCGCTTCGACCTGGCCGCGCAGGCGCTCTACGAGTTTATCTGGGACGAGTACTGCGCCTGGTACCTGGAGCTGGTCAAGCCCGTGCTGTGGGACGAAACCGCGCCGATAGAACGTCAGCGCGGCACCCGCCGCACCCTGATCCGCGTGCTGGAAGTGGCGCTGCGTCTGGCCCATCCGTTTATGCCGTTTATCACCGAAGAAATCTGGCAGCGCATCAAGGCACAAGCAGGTGTCAGTGGTGAAACCATCATGCTGCAGGCCTGGCCGGTGGCCAATGAAAGCCGCATTGATGCCGCCGCCGAAGGCGATATCGAGTGGGTCAAGCAGCTGATGCTCGGCCTGCGGCAGATCCGTGGCGAGATGAAAATCTCCATGGCCAAGCGCATCGATATCATCCTGCAGAACGCCAGCACGGAAGACCTGCGTCGCCTGGCCGACAACGCGCCGCTGCTGAACAAGCTGGCCAAGCTGGAATCGGTGCGCGTGCTGGAAGTGGGCGAAGAAGCGCCGATGTCCGCCACCGCTCTGGTCGGCGATATGCAGGTGCTGGTGCCGATGGCCGGGCTGATCGACAAGGACGCCGAGCTGGCGCGCCTGGACAAGGAAATCGCCCGTCTGAGCGGTGAAGTGCAGCGTGTCGGCGGCAAGCTGAGCAATGAAGGCTTCGTCGCCAAGGCGCCGGCCGAAGTGCTCGATAAAGAGCGCGCCAAGCTGGCCGAGGCCGAGCAAGCCCTGAGCAAAATGGTTGAGCAGCGCGGCAAGATCGCCGCGCTCTGATCCACTGGCAACACCCGCAAGCCCGCGCCTTAATCGGCGCGGGTTTCTTTTTTTGTGGGAGGGGCTTTCGGCTCTGGCATCCTGCTTCGCTCTACCTTCTGCATCCATGCAGTCGTAGCCGCGGCTGTCGCGGCTGAAGCCCCTCCCACAGTTTTGCTGATTGGCCGGTACGTACATGACTGACGCACGCTCCCCTTCCCTGCTCGACGCCCTGCTGCCGATTGGCGTGCTGGTGTTGCTGCTGGGCCTCTCCGTTTACCTCTACGGCGACAGCTCCTCCAGCGGGCCGAACCAGATTGCCCTGATGAGCGCGGCCCTGGTCGCCGGTCTGGTCGGGCTGAAGAACGGCCTGAAATGGGTCGAGATCGAAGAAGGCATTCTCGCCGGCATCCAGATGGCGATGAAGGCCAACCTGATCCTGCTGGCGGTCGGCGCGCTGATCGGCACCTGGATTCTGGCCGGCACGGTGCCGACCATGATCTGGTTGGGCCTCAAGCTGATTTCGGCGGAATATTTCTATGTCACCAGTTGCCTGATCTGCGCCCTCACCGCGTTGTCCATCGGCAGCTCTTGGACGGTCGCAGGCACCTTGGGCATCGGCCTGATGGGCGTGGCGGCAGGCCTGGGCCTGGACCCGGCAATCAGCGCCGGGGCGATTATTTCCGGGGCCTATTTCGGCGACAAACTGTCGCCACTGTCGGACACCACCAACCTGGCCCCGGCCGCCGCCGGAGCCGACCTGTTCGCCCATATCCGCTATATGGCGCACACCACCACCCCAGCGCTGCTGATTACCCTGGGGATTTTCTTCGTTCTCGGCCAACAAGCCGACGGCAGCCACGACACCGGCCGTATCTCCGAGGTGCTGACCGCCCTGGAAAGCCAGTTCAGCCTGGGCTGGCACCTACTGCTGCCGGTGGCCTTCCTGCTGCTGCTCGCCGTGCGTCAGTGGCCGGCCTTTCCGGCAATCTTTCTCGCCGCCCTGCTCGGCGCGGTGTTCGCCTTGCTGTTCCAGCCGGATGTTATCGCGCGCCTGGCCGACCCTGCGGCCGGAGCCCTGGCCCCGCTGAAAACCCTGTGGACCGCGCTGTTCGCCGGTTATGAGTCGAGCAGCGGCAACCCGGAGCTGGACGGCCTGCTGTCCAAGGGCGGCATGGCCAGCATGCTCACCACGGTGTGGCTGATCATCTGCGCCATGTGCTTTGGCGGCGTACTGGAAAAGCTCGGCCTGCTGCAGCGTCTGCTGCAAAGCACCCTGCATCTGGCGAAAAGCACCAGCAGCCTGATCGCCAGCACCATTGCCACCACCATCGGCACCAATATCATCACCGCCGACCAGTACATCGCCCTGGTGCTGCCGGGCCGCATGTACCGCGCCGAGTACGAAAAGCGCGGTCTGGCACCGGTCTGCCTGTCCCGCGCCCTGGAAGACGGCGGCACCCTGACGTCGGTGCTGATCCCCTGGAACACCTGCGGTGCCTATATGGCCGCGACCCTCGGCGTATCCACCCTGACCTACCTGCCCTACTGCTTTTTCAATCTGATCATGCCGCTGCTGGCCATCGCCCTGGCGTTCGCCGCCCCACCCCGGCCGCAGGCAGCCCCGACCCAGACGGTGAACGATGCTGCTTAAGTAGCGGTACTAATTAGAGGTCGCATACACGCAGGAAGGCCCTGCCAATTTGGGTGAAAATCAGGCATCTTTGCGCAATTGTAAAAATTTATGCCCTTCCCTTTCTAAACCTCCCAAACTGGACCCCCAACCATGTATGCGTTAATGGCGTTAATTTTCGTCCTTGGCTACCTATGCATAGCCCTGGAACATCCACTCAAGATCGACAAAGCCGCTTCGGCCCTGCTCACTGCCGTATTGGCCTGGACAGTGCTGGTACTAGGCGCGAACAGCATCACTCCGCTGATCGAAGCCGCCCTAGCACACGGCAGCAATGACACCACCCATTACGTGGTTACCGAACTGCGCCACCACCTGGGCGAAATCTCGGAAATCCTGTTCTTCCTGATGGGGGCCATGACCATCGTCGAACTGATCGACGCCCACGAAGGTTTCAAGGTCATCACCGACCGCATTCGCACCAACAAGCGCGTGCACCTGCTGTGGCTGGTGGGGCTGATCACCTTCTTCCTGTCGGCCGCCCTGGATAACCTGGCCACCACCATCGTCATGATCTCGCTGCTGCGCAAGCTGATCGACGATCAGAAAGAGCGCTGGTTCTACGCCGGCATCGTGGTGATCGCGGCCAACTCCGGCGGTGCCTGGTCACCCATCGGCGACGTCACCACCACCATGCTGTGGATCGGCAACCAGGTCACCGCCAGCGGTATCGTGGTCAAACTGTTTATCCCCAGCCTGATCTGCCTGCTGGTACCGCTGACCATCATGAGCTTTGTACTCAAGGGCGATATCAAGCCGCCCAAGCACAAGGAAAGCCGTGAAAGCCGCCGCGACCCGACCACCCCATTCGAACGCAACCTGGTATTCGTGATGGGCCTGGGCGCGCTGATCTTCGTGCCGGTGTTCAAGACCATCACCCATCTGCCGCCCTATATGGGCATCCTGTTCGGCCTAGGCATCCTCTGGGTCACCACCGAAATCATCCACCGCAGCAAGAACAGCGAAGACAAGGACCCCCTCTCGGTGGTCGGCGTATTGCGTCGCATCGACGTCACCAGCGTGCTGTTCTTCCTCGGCATCCTGCTGGCGGTTTCCAGCCTGTCCACCGCCGGCCACCTGATCGATGTCGCCACCTACCTGAAAGACAGCCTGGGCAACATCTACACCATCGCCATCTCCATCGGTCTGCTCTCCGCCGTGGTGGATAACGTACCGATGGTGGCCGGTGCCATGAAGATGTATCCCTTGATCAGCCCGGAAGTCCTGGCCAGCAGCGCCGCCAGCGAGCTGCCGTGGCTGAGCAACTTTGTGGTCAATGGCAATTTCTGGGAAATGCTCGCCTACTGCGCCGGTACCGGCGGCAGCTGCCTGATCATCGGCTCGGCAGCCGGTGTGGCAGCCATGGGCATGGAGAAAATCAACTTTATCTGGTACGTGAAGTACGTCAGCGGCCTGGCCTTTGCCGGCTATATCGCTGGCGCGCTGAGCTATATCGCCATCTACGCCCTGTAATCTGCACGGTAAACGGACGCCCCGGTGGCGTCCGTTTTTCTGTAAGGAACGCCATGGAAATCAGTAAAACCAGAACCAGTTTCTACCGCAGGCTGTACGTGGCCTGGCTGGTCGACAGCGGCAACGCCTGCAGCGTGCCCGCGTTGATCGCCGCCACCGGCATGCCGCGGCGCACCGCCCAGGACACTCTAAGCGCCCTGGCCGAGCTGGATATCGATTGCGCCTTCGAGCAGGAAAGCGGCGAACGCAATAACGCCGGGCACTATGTTATTCGCAACTGGGGGCCAATCGACCCGCAGTGGATTGCCGCCAATCTGGGGCAGATCAAGAGTGTGCTGGGTTATCCCTGAGGCCACTTTCGGGTCTGACGTAATCAGTCACGCGGCTGATTTACTGCTATCGACAAGCAACCTGCGCCCGCCTGTGGGAAAATCCCGCCCCCCAAGCCTTAGATCCGCCTGCCATGTCCCTGCCGCCGAAACGCCCCAGCCGTAAACCCACCGCACCGAGCCCTGTCCCGAACAAGCCCAGCACCGGTGCGCCCGATACGGCCAAGGGCCAATTGCACCCGCGCAATTGCCACCAGGGGCGCTATGACTTCCCCGCGCTGATCAAGACCAGCCCCGAGCTGGCGGCCTTTGTGATCATCAATCCCTATGGCAATGAGAGCATCGACTTTGCCAACCCGGCGGCGGTCAAGGTGTTCAACCGGGCGCTGCTCAAGCAGTTCTATGGCATCAATCATTGGGATATTCCGGCGGATTATCTGTGCCCACCGATCCCCGGCCGCGCCGATTACCTGCATTACCTGGCCGACCTGCTGGCCAACAGCAATGGCGGCGAGATACCGCGCGGCGCCCAGGTGCGGGCGCTGGATATTGGTGTGGGGGCTAACTGCATCTACCCGCTGCTGGGTAACCGCGAATATGCCTGGCAGTTTCTCGGTACGGACATCGCCGCCAGCGCCATCGCCTCGGCCAAGGCCATCGTGCAGTCCAACCCGGGGCTGAGCGAAGCCATCGAGCTGCGCCAGCAGAGCGACAGCTCGCATATCTTCCAAGGGCTGCTGCAACGCGATGAGCGCTTCGATCTGACCCTGTGCAACCCGCCCTTCCACGCCAGCGCGGAAGAAGCCAGCAGCGGCAGCAAACGCAAATGGCGCAACCTCGGCAAACTCGACCCCAAGCGCAAACTGCCGGTGCTGAACTTTGGCGGCCAGGCGGCGGAGCTGTGGTGCAAGGGTGGCGAAGTGGCCTTTGTCAGCCAGTTGATCACGGAAAGTGTCGAGGTCGGCCAGCAGGTGCTGTGGTTTAGTAGCCTGATTTCCAAGGCCGGCAACCTGCCGAGCGTTTATAGCGCCCTGAAAAAGGCCGGTGCGCTGCAAGTGCAAACCGTGGAAATGGCCCAGGGGCAGAAGCAGAGCCGCTTTGTCGCCTGGACCTTCCAGCCGCCCGAGCAGCAACAGAGCTGGCGCAAAGCACGCTGGTCGTAGGATGGCAGCGCGATAGCGCGTTTAACGTAGCCCGGATGTAATCCGGGAACAGAGCTACGGCCAGCAAAGCGCCCCGGATTGCATCCGGATACGCGCAGAATTGCGCTGCACACTCTAGTGGGGCCAGCGTTGACAGGGAACTGGCGGCCTGGAAAATCTAGGTAGGGTGTGCCTCGGCACCCACGAACGCGTGGTGCGCCGGCGCACCCTACAGGGTCAGACTGCTGCGTCTTACTTGAGCAATTCGAACAGCGCGACGTTGCCGCTCTTCTCCAGGCCGGTGACGAGGAAATGCCGACCGTTGTGTTCAACGTGGGCCAGACCTTCCGGTGCCAACAGGCCGGAACCTGCGCCTTCACCGGTGCCGATAACCTGCAGCACCTTGGGTTGCGCCGCTTGGTCCAGGTCGATCAGGGCCAGGGCATCGGCGCGCTCCAGGGTAGCCACCGCCAGGCGTTTGCCAAAGGCATCAAAACTCACCACACCTTCTGGCTCACTGCCTTTGTTCGGGCTGCGTACATCCGGGTAAACGCCGGCCTCGGCGGCCATATCATCGAGCTGGCTGCCGGTATCGCCGAGCAACTTGCCGCTTATGGCGTCGAACACGCTGACCGTACGCCCACCACCGCTGGGCAGGCCGGCCTTGGTTTTGGCGATTTTCGGGTCGGTATCGCCCTCATCGGCGCTGATCAGGTAGCGGCCATCGGCGCTCACCGCCAGGGCATCCGGCTCGCGCAGGGCGAACAGCTCGGCAGTCGGCTCATACTTGCCGTCATCGACGATATCCGCGGCATGACGCACGGTGCCAACGCCAAACACCTTGTCCAGCTTGCCTTGCAGCACATCAACCACGGCAATTGCGTTGTTCTCCTGCAGGCTGACATAGGCGCGCGCGCCGTCGGGGCTGAAGGTCACGTATTCCGGCTCGATATGCTCCGGGCTGGTACCGAAGGGCACTTTCAGCTCTTCACCGTCGATTTCCCGCTCCAGCAGACGCTGGTGCTCGGCCTGGGTCGCGCCCTCGAGGCCGGCCAGGTCCGGCAGCGTGATCAGGCTGTGCTTGGCCGCCACCACGCCACCGCGCAGGTCGATCAGGCTGATCGACCCTTCACCACTGCGCAAACCCTCGCCGTCGCGCACATAGCCTTCGCCTTCGTTGGCCACCACGACAAAATCACCCTTGGGCGAAAACGCCAGGCTGTCCGGCCAGATGCCAATTTCCACAGTGTTGAGCAACTTGCCATCGGCCGCCGCACGGAACTCGACCCGGCCGTTTTTCAGGCCATCGCTGTTGCGGATGCAAACGGCGAACAGGTCTTCGCTGGGGTGGAAAACTGCCGAGGTAATTTCCCCCGCGCCTGCCGCCACCAGGCTGTGGCGGGCGATGCGATTGAGGCCCTTGGCCGGGTCGAGTTGCAGAATATCCACCAGCCCTTCTGCGCTGTTGGAAACAATCACGCGCATACTCGAGGCCTGCACACTGACAATTTCGGTGCCGGCGGCAAAGCCACTCCGGTACAACGCAAGAGGCTTCAGCTCCATTGCCGTAACCAACGGAGCCAGGGCTAAAAGCGCACAAAACGCAGGGACTCGCAGCACAGCAACTATCCTTATGCAAAGACAGGGGGATTGAACAAATCCGCAGCAGTCTTCACCCACAGAATGACGCTTTGATGAAGTATTGATGGCATTTCATCCTTGCCACCGAGGTGGTAATACTGCGCCACTACCAGATGCATCGTCGTAATCCCGGTTGCAACTAAGGGGTTTTAATGAAGTGGAAGAACCTGTTCGTCGCACTGTGCCTACTGCCGAGCCTGGCGGCCCAGGCCAGTGGACAGCGCGTGCTCAATATCAGCGTCGGCGACTGGCCGCCCTATTTGTCCAGCGAGCTGAAACATAACGGCGTGGTCGCCCACCTGATCAGCGACCTGTTCGCCGATGAAGGTTATCGCGTCGAGTTCCAGTTTCTGCCCTGGCCCCGCGCCTATTCCGCCGCTGCGGCGGGGCGTTTCGATGCCAGCGCGGTGTGGATGCACAAGGCCGAGCGCGAGACAGATTTTCTCTTCAGCGCGCCGCTGCTCGACGAACAGTTCGTGTTCTTTCACCTGAAAAGCCTGCCCTTTGACTGGCAGCGCTTTGACGACCTCACCGGCATGACCCTGGGCGGCGGCCTGGAATACAGCTACGGCCCGGACTTCGACGCCTTTCTCGCCGAGGGCAAGGTGAAAATGGAGCGGGTTTCCAGCGATCTGCAGAACTTCGAGAAACTGCTCAAGGAGCGGGTGGTGCTCTATCCGCAGGAAATCAACGTGGGCTATGCCGCCCTGCGTAACCACTTCAGCGACGCCGATATGGCCAAGATCACCCATCACCCCAAACCCTTGCTGGTCAACCTCAGCTACCTGATGCTGCCAAAAAGCCTGGAAGGCAGCCCGGCGCTGCTCGAACGTTTCAACAAACGCCTGCAGCACTACCGCGACAGCGGGCGCTACCAGCGCTATTTCGACGATCTGCAACAGGGCCGTTATCAGCTGGAAGTCCCCGACGCACTGCCCGATGAGCCACTGATACGTTAGCGCCCAGTCTTGTCACCCGCCGCAACCCCTAAGCAGCCCTATCGGCAGCTCAGCGGGTGGCCATCTGCACCTGCAGCAAATCGGCCACCGGCAGCGCCACGCCCAGGCGGCTGAGATTCCAGTAATGCCCTTCCAGCGTGCGGTTGACCAGCAAGGTGGCCGGGGCCGGTTGCAGGCTGCCGAGCGCCCCCAGTACATCCGGCAGCAGACGCTGGATCTGCTCATGCAAGGGCGTGGCGGCAAAATCCCAGTGCGCACCGGGCTGCAACAACGGCCCGAGCAGACCATGCAGCTGACGGTACAAGCCATAAGGCGTGGTCGATTGCGGCTGGCGCGTGCCGAGGGCCTGGAAGGCGCTTTCCAGCTGTTCGCCGTCGCGCGCCTGCAGGGCCTGATAGGTCTGGGTGTAAGCGGCCAGCAATTCTGCAGAGAGTTCCTGCACACAGCCGAAGTCATACACCACCAACTCACCCGCGGTGGTATAGGCGAAGTTGCCGGGGTGCGGGTCGGCATGCAGCAGGCCCAGTTCAAAGGCCTGGGCACTTAGCCAACGCACCAAAGTCAGGGCCAAACGCTCGCGCACTTCGGCACTGGCCTGGCTGACCTCGGCAAAGGGCAAGCCAGCCTCCTCGCTCAGGGCCAGCACCCCAGGCCGGCAAAGGTCTTCCTGGGGCTGCGGCAGACGCAAGCCTGGCCAGTCGGCGAAGTGCTGGCGAAAACGCTGCAGGCGCTGCATCTCGGCGGGGTAATCGAGCTCGGCGGTGATCACCGCCACCAGCTCCTGGTACACCCCTTCCAGCTGTTTGGCCGGTGCACGGAACAAGCGCCCCAACGGCAGCAAACGGCGCAGCTGGCGCAGATCCGCCGCGCAGATCTCGGCAATTCCGGGGTACTGCACCTTGAGCACCAGCGCCCGACCATCCAGGGCCACCGCACGGTGCACCTGGCCCAGGGAGGCGGCAGCAAAGGGCTGCTCGTCGATATGCTGAAAGAACTGCCCCAGGTCCGCGCCATACACCTGCTGCAAATGGCCCTGCAGAGCGCTGAAGGGCAAGGCCGGTACGCGGTTCTGCAGCTGGCCCAGGGCCGCCGCCACGGGCTCGGGGAGGATGTCCTGCCACTGCGACGCCATCTGCCCGAGTTTGAGTACCGGGCCTTTCATCTCCCCCAGCACATCGCCGAGCAGGTCGCCCACCGGCTGCCAGTCGATGCCGCTACGCCCTGGCCGCAGGCTTTGCCCCAGCAGGCCACCACCAATGCGCGTAGCGGTGCCGGCCAGGGTAAGAAAGCGCCCCAGCGCAGAGGCAGAAGGAGGTACAGCGGGAGGCTTGGCCATGCGGCAATACTCGTTCGAGTGAAGCACGATCATGCGCCTGCGCCTGACTGAGACCAAGCATTAACCTGCATGGCAAACCCAACACTGGGATCAATTCTCCCGTGGTTTGACCGCAAAGCGCTTATCCAGGCCGCTGTAACCCATGCCGACGCCCTTGTGCACTTTCAGCTGCACGGGGATGCGCTCCTTGAGCGCCTCGACATGGCTGATCACGCCGATCATCTTGCCGCTGGCATTGAGGTTATCCAGGGCATCCAGGGCCACTTCCAAGGTTTCGCCATCCAAGGTACCGAAGCCTTCATCGAGAAACAGCGAGTCGATACTGGTCTTGTGGCTGACCAGATCGGACAGCGCCAAGGCCAACGCCAGGCTGACCAGAAAGCTCTCACCGCCAGACAGGGTCTTGGTGTCACGCGCTGCATCGGCCTGCCAGGTGTCGATCACCTCCAGCTCCAGTTCGCCACTGCTACGCCGCGCCAACTGGTAGCGACCGTGCAGGCGTTCGAGCTGCTGGTTGGCTAGGTAGACCAGATGATCCAGGGTCAGGCCCTGAGCGAACTTGCGGTATTTGGCCCCATCGGCCGAGCCGATCAGGCTGTTAAGTTGCTGCCACAGATCGTATTCACCCTGCTTGGCGCTGATCGCGGCAAACAGGTTTTGCTGACCTTGCCGGCGCGCATCATCGCCCTGCAGCTGAGCGCGGATTTCGCCCTGGTGCTCGCTTAGGGCTTTTAGTTGGGCGTTAAGGGCGAGCAACTGTTCGTCCAGCTGCGCAAGATCGAGTGAGGTTGCCGGGCTGGCCTGTAGCGCGGCCAATTGCTGAGCGGCGGCACTTGCCAGGGCCTGGGCATCACTCAGGGCTTTGTCCAGACGCTGACGCAGTTGCTGCAACGCAGCGCGCTGCGCCTCATCCAGCAGGGCAGCTAGATAATCGGCTTCAGCATTAAAGGGACTGGCGACCAGAGCCGCCGTCCACTGCTGCTCGGCCTGCTGCAGACGCAACTGTTCCTCCTGCAGGCGATTGACCAAAGACTGGCGACTACCAGCCAACTGCTGCTGACGGCGCTGCGTCTCTTCCAGCTGAACCTGCGCCTGCTGCAAGGCCGCCTGAGCATCGGCGGGCTTGGCCAAGGCCGACTGTTCGGCCAGATTCAGGGTACTCCAACGCTGCTGCCAGAGTTGAGACAACTGAGCTGCACTCTGCAGGCCATGGTCCAGCTCACTTAGCTCGCGCTGTAAATCCAGGCTTTGCTGCTGATTGTGCTGCCAGCGCTGCCACTCGGCCTGGCGCTCGGCCAGCCAAACGCTGGCGTCGTTCGGCAGCTGATAGCCGAACGACGCCAGGGCTTGGCTTAGGCTAGCGGTGCGTTCATCAGCAACACCCTGCAACTGCTGCAGGCGCAATTGGCCTTGCTCGGCCTGCTCCTGGCGTTGCTGCAGTTGCAGACGATTAAGCGCCTGCTGCTGTTCCAGCTCGCCGCACAACTGCTGCAGGCTCAGCCGCGCCTGCTGACGCTGTTCAAGGTTGCTATTGAGCTGTTGCAGCTGCTCAAGTTGCTGCTGCAGCTGTTGCAGCTCACTGCTCTGCTGCGCCTGCTGCTTAGCCAGGGCAACGGCATCGGCCAACGGGCTTTCCAGCTGCGCGCTAAGCGCCTGCCAGCGTTCGCCCTGCTCGGCTTGGGTCTGCTGGCCACGCTCCAGCTGCTGCTCCTGCTGTTCCAGGCGCGCGGCGAGTTTTTCCAGTTCGCCAGCCAGTTGCCGGCCTTGTTCGGTCAGGGCCTCAAGCTCGTTGCGCTTGCTGTTGAGCAGCGCCTTGGTCGCCGAAACATCCAGGGCCTGATAGGCGCTGATCGCCGGGTGCGACTCGGAGCCGCACAATGGGCAGGCCTCGCCAGCTTGCAGCTGGCCGCGATGGGCTTCCAGGGCCTGGATGCGCTGCTCCTGCTCCAGCAGTTTTTCCTGGGCCTGCACCTGCTGCTGCAAGTCCTTGTAGCTCAGGCGCAACTGCGCCACCTCGGCACCCTTGGTCTGATGCTGCTCGCGCAATACCACCAGGGTGCCGGCCAGTTGCGTTTGTTCGACCGTCAGGCGCTGCCCGGCCGTGGCCAATTCGCCCAGCTGAGTCAGCAGGCCGCCCTGGATATGCAGCTGCTGCCAGCGCTCACGCAAGGCCGCCTCACTGCGCCCGGCCAGCAGCGCCTGCTGTTGCTGCTGCGCGGTGTCTGCCTGCTCGCGGGCCTGCTGCAGGCGAATCTGTTCGCTGCCGAGCTGCTCAGTTTGCTGGCTCAGCTGCGCCTGCAGCGCGGCGATGCTGTCTTGTAGCTGCTGCTGGCTGAGTTGCAGCTGGGCGATGTCCCCGGCCAATTGCTGGCGCGCCTTAAGCTGCTCGCCCCAGCTGCCCAACTGCTCACCCAGACGGCCATGCTGCGGCTGCGCGGCCAGTTGTTGCTGCAACTGCTGCAGGCGCTCGGCCAACTGCTGGCGCTGCGCCTGGCAATCGGCAAGCAGCAAGGCGCTGAGTTCGCGGGCCTGCCAGCTGTGCTCGGCAATAGCCTGCTCAACCTGGCGCTGCTCGCCGGCATTGTGCTGCAGGCCTTGTTCAGTCTGCGTCAGGCTCTGGTGGGCCTGCTGCCAGTCATGGTGCAGCGGCTGCAAACGCAGTGCCGGTTCGCTGGCGGCCAGTTGCGCCAGCTGCGGCTGGGCCAGTTGTAAATCCTGCTGCGCCGCCTGCTCGGCCTGCTGGCTGGCGTGCAACTGAGCCTGGGTTTTGCTCAGGTCCTCACACCAGCGGCGCTGGCGCTGCAATTCGGCTTGCTGTGCGCCGAAGGCGGCTTCATCAACAGCCAGTTGTTCGGCTTGGGCTTGCAGCTCAATACGCTGCTCTTCGCTGAGCAGTTCGACGCCTTCGGCCTTGGCGCGTAGCTGATCAAGGGCGACCTTGACCTCACGGCACTGCTCAAACACCCGCTGGGAAATCTGCCCGTAGATATCGGTGCCGGTCAGTTCTTCCAGCAGCTCAGCGCGCTGGTTGGCATTGGCCTCGAGAAAGGCGGCAAAACCGCCCTGGGCCAACAGCATGGACTTGGTAAAACGCTCGAAATCGAGGCCAGTCAGGCGCTCGGTTTCGCGCAGCTTCTCGTTGATCTTGTCGGTGATGATCTGGCCATCGGCAGCGGCCAGCTCGACCTTGGGTGCCTGCAGCGCACCGTCGGCTTTATCGCGGGCGCGGCGCTGGCTCCAGAAGGCGCGGTAGCCGACGCCTTTGACCTCGAACTCGACCTCGGCCAGACAGTCGGCGGTATGTCGGCTCATCAGCTCATTGGCACTGGCCGACACCGTATTCATCCGCGGGGTGCGGTGGTACAGGGCCAGGCAGATGGCGTCGAGCAGCGTAGTTTTGCCCGCGCCAGTCGGCCCGGTAATGGCGAACAGGCCGTTGTCCTTGAATGGTTCGGCGGTGAAATCGATCTTCCATTCGCCTTTCAGCGAATTAAGGTTTTTCAGACGCAGGCTAAGGATCTTCATGCCTCGCCCTCGCGCAGCTCACTGACTACTTGCTGATACAACCCCAGCAGGCGCTGCTGCTCGGTGTCATCCAGGCTTTCGCTACTTAGGCGTTGGGCGAAAACATCCTCGACGCTTAGCTCATCCAGAGTTTCCTTGGCCTGGCCCGGCAGGCTGGCGCTGGCATTGCCGCGCTCGCGGCGAATACGCAGCACCTCCACCGGAAAGCCCTCGCATAGCGCGGCGATACGCAGCTGCAAATCGCTCAGGTAATCGTCGGTGCCGACCAGCACTTCCAGCCATACCGGCTGCTCGGCGCTGCCCTGCTCTGCCGCTTGCTTGATCTGCACGTCCAGCTCTTTAAGCGAGCCGCGCAGCGATAGCAACGGTTGAAAACGCGGCACCGGCAGCGCAGTGATCTGGCGCAAGCCGCTGCTATCCAGATCAACCAGCAGCACTTCTTTCTGCTGTTTGGCTTCATCGAAGCTCAAGGCAATCGGCGAGCCGCAGTAGCGGATATGTTCCAGGCCGCCGACCTTCTGCGGCCGATGGATATGCCCCAGGGCGATATAGGCTGCCGGCGGAAAGGCGCTGGTGGGAAAGGCCTCTAGGCTGCCGACATAGATCTCGCGCACCGAGTCGCTGGCGCTGGCTCCCACAGTGGTCAGATGCCCCGTGGCGATAATCGGCAGCTCACCGCCCAGCTCGGCACGCTTTTCCTCGGCCAGGGCATAGAGGTCCTGATAATGCTGCTGGATCGCCTGCTGCAGCGACTGCTGTTTGTCCTGGGCGCTCTGCCCGGCCTGGCTCAGCAATACATCACGCGGGCGGATAAAGGGGATGCCGCAGAGAATCGCACCGGGCAAGCCGTCACGCCGATGCAGCACCAGCAACTGTTCATCCAGCTGCTCGCAGACGCCCGGAATCACCCGCGTGCCCAATTGCGCCAGCAGCGTCTTGCTCTCGCTTAGCATGGCCACCGAGTCGTGATTGCCACCGAGCACCACCAGCTCGCAGCCGGTCGCGCGCAGTTCGACGATAAAGCGGTTGTACTGCTCACGGGCATAGCTGGGCGGCGCGCCGGTGTCGAAGATATCGCCGGCAATCAGCATGGCATCGACGGCCTGCGTGCGCACCTGCTCGATCAGCCAGGTGCAGAAGGCCTGGTGCTCGGCCTGGCGGGTCTTGCCCATAAAGTGCTGGCCGAGGTGCCAGTCGGAGGTGTGCAGAATGCGCATGGGCTGAGTCAAAACTGCCAATCCTTGACCACCATATGGGTCTTCACTTTCTGCATACCGGGAAAGTTTTCGATCTCGCCGCGAATCTCGCTCAGGCGTTGCATCGACGCGGCCTCGATAGACACCAGCATATCGGTCTCGCCGCTGATGCCGCTGCAACGGCGCACCTCGGGGAACACGCGCATCAGCTCGACATAGTGCTCGCAGCGCCCGCCCTGGTAGAACAGTTCCAGATAGGCCTTGATCGCCCCATTGCCTGGCACCGCCACCTGGGCGTGATAACCGCTTATTACGCCGCTGTTTTCCAGCTGACGAATGCGCTCGCTGACCGCCGAACGCGACAGGTTGACCTCGCGGGCAATCTGGCTGACGGGTAAGCGCGCATCGGCGCGCAACAGGGCGAGTATCTGCTGATCAAACTTGTCCACGCGGGGCTCTCGGAAAAGGCAAATTGACGGGCAATTGCGCCAGTTCGTCGGTGAAAGCCGACGCTTCGCCAGCTGCCTGCAATTAGGTGAGCGATTTAACATGGCGAACGAAACCGCAGAGCATACAACATGAGTCGTCTGAACCAGGAATTGGGCCTGCTACAAGGGATTGGCCTGCTGAGTACCTCGCTGCTGGGCACCGGGATTTTCGTGATCCCGGCGCTGGCCGCCACCGCTGCTGGCGAGGCGTCTTTATGGGCCTGGATGCTGCTGATCGCCCTGGTGCTGCCGGTGGCCTTTACCTTTGCCCAGCTGGGCCGCCACTTCCCCCATGCCGGCGGCGCGCCGCACCTGATCGGCCGCGCCTTCGGTGCGCGGATGGAGCGGCTGAGTGCGCTGTTGTTTCTCGCCGTGCTACCGGTGGGGTTGCCGGCGGCGCTGAATATCGCCAGCGGCTTTTGGCAGGCGCTGTTCGATCTTAGCCGTGGCCAGGCCCTGGCCATCCAACTGGCCACCCTCGTCGCCATGCTGTTGCTCGGCCAGCGCCCGGCCAAGGCCAGCGGGATGATTCAGGGCGCTATAGCCGTGGCGATTATCGCCACCATTGGGCTGATCTGGTGGGTGGGCGATTTGCCCGTCAACAGCCAGCCACTGCTGCCACCCATCAACGGTTCCTGGCATCTGCTACCGGCGGCGCTGGGGGTGATGTTCTGGTGTTTTGTCGGCATCGAGGCCTTTACCCATATGGGCGAGGAATTCAAGAACCCCGAGCGCGACTTTCCCCTGGCCCTGCTGTTTGGCGTGCTGCTGGCCGGCCTGGTGTACTGGGCCTGTTCAGTGGCGGTGCTGAGCCTGCATACCTACGGCGATGTGCAGACCGATGCTGCATCCATGCCGCGTATGCTCGACCTGCTGCTGGGCGACCAGGCACGCTGGATCGCCGCCACTGTGGGCTATCTGGCCTGCTTCGCTTCGATGAACGTCTATATGCAGGGCTTCGCCCGGCTGATCTGGAGCCTGGCCGACGAGGGCAAGCTGCCGATCAGCCTGGCCCAGCGCAATAAACACGGTGTGCCAGCCCGCGCACTCTTGCTGGTGATCCTCAGCTGCGCCCTGTGCGCCAGCCTGGCCAGCGTGCTCAACCTGACGGTGGACGACCTGATCCGCTACGCCAACGGCAACTTCGTGGCTATCTACCTGCTCAGCATGGCCGCCGGCTGGGTACTGCTGCGCGGTATCTGGCGCGCTCTGGCCGCATTCAGCTGCCTGCTGTGCAGCCTGGTGCTGCTGATGCTGGGTATGGATGCCGGGTATGCCCTGGGCTTGCTGGTGGTGCTCGGGTTACTCGATCGCTGGCGCGAGCGGCGCAGCATGCGCCTGGCTGGCGTAAGCAGCTGATCAGAACACACTCGGCATTTAGCTTGATCAGTCATTGCGGCTATCCTGAGCCCAGCTAATGACAAGGACTGACCATGCGCCGCATTCTTCATGACCTGAAAATCCTGATCCTTACCAACCTGTGGATCGTGCCGGTAATTGCGGGGCTGGTTGGCGCGCTGTTCTACTTCGCCGCGCCGCCGCCACCGATGCATGCGCGTATGGCGACCGGCGCGGTGGGTGGTGGCTACCATGCGTTTGGCGAGCGCCTGCAGGCCGAGCTGGAGTTGCAGGGCTTTACCCTGGAGCTGGTTGAGAGTGCAGGCTCCGAGGACAACCTGGGCAAACTTGGGAAGGGTGAAGTGGAACTGGCGCTGGTACAGAGCGGCCAGGAACTGACCCTGAGCGATGAGGCGCGCGGCAAGCTCAACGGCCTGGGGGTGATGTACCGCGAGCCGCTGTGGCTGTTTCTCGGCGATAAGGTCAAGTTCGAGCGCCTGGCCGATCTGATGAAACTGCGCCTGGCTGTCGGCTCCCAGGGCAGCGGTACCCAGGCGGTGACCGCGGCATTGTTCGCCGCCAATCGTATTGAACCGGCGCAGTACCCCAAGCGCTGGCAACAGCTGGGCGGCAACCGCGCCGCCGATGCGCTGATTGCCGGCAAGCTGGACGCGGCCTTTTTTATCGGCCCGGCGGAAAATGCGCTGATTCAACGTCTGGCGGCTGAACCCAAGGTGCACTTGGTCAGCCTGCGCCGCGCTGAAGCCTATCTGGCGCGCTTGCCGTACCTGAGCCAGCTGCAGGTTGGCGAAGGCATGCTCGACATGGCGCACAACACCCCGGACCGCGACATCGTCACCCTCGGCCCGGTTGCCACCCTGGTAGCCGGCGAGGAGTTCCACCCGTCACTCACACCGCTGATTCTCGAAGCAGCGAAAATCGTGCTGAAAAACGGCAGCCTGCTTGATCCGGCCGGCAGTTATCCGGCCAAACCGCCGCTGTCGCTGAACACCCTCGGCGAGGCCGATTACTACTACGACAAGGGTCTGCCGATCCTGCAGCGCTATCTGCCGTTCCGCATCGCTTCGCTGGCCGACCGCTATATCATCCTGGCCATTCCGCTGTTGGTGTTGTTGTTCCCGCTGTTCAAGGCCGTGGGGCCGATCTACCAGTGGCGCATCCGCGCACGCATCTACCGCTGGTACAAGCACCTGCGCGAGATCGACCAGCAACTGTACAAGGGCATGCTGCCAAACGATCTGGACACCGAAATCGCCCGCCTGGAGCGCCTGGAAGACGAGCTGGCGCAGGTCGAAGTGCCACTGTCCTACTCCAGTGAGCTGTACGAACTGCATATACATCTGCGCTATGTCGTTGAGCGGCTTCACGGCCTTAAAGCGAAAAACAGCGCAGCACCTGAGTAAAAGCCATTACTACGGAGCAAGTTACTCGAAACGCAGTTGCACATAACGCCAGGGTGCCAGCAAGACAGGGGTACACCGACCAAATGCCAAGCGGTACGCCAAATGACGACGCAAGCGCCGATAAGCGCTATGTCTACCACCTTGAGCAACTGTTTTGGCATTCGCAAAGTGTCGGACCGCCTGGGCGCTATCACCTTGAGTCACGGCCTCGGTATAGCCATCCAGAATATGCTGCATGCACGCAAAATAAGGGCGTAACTGTGCACTCTGGTAGCGCAATTGCCACTCCCGCAAAGCCTCCATATCTTGTTTTTTTGCAGCATCCGTAGCGAGCCAGACCATGGCTTCGTAGTTATCAGGCATATGCTCAAGCGAGCGATGGGATACGCTCGCGGCCAGTTCATCGCGCCCAAGCGCACGCAAACCCAAGGCCAGATTATTCAGCCCCCATTCGGGGATATCCGAACGCTGCGCCCAATCCGATAACCAATAAAGCATCGAAGAATACTGAGCCTGATTAGCCAATGCGTAGCTGGCCATGCCCCAAATCATGCCATCGTTGCACATCCCCTCACGGCAGGCCCGCAGTGTGCGAACCAGCAGGTGGCTGGCATTTTCACGCTCAGCCAGCAAATCCAACATGGCATGCTTTGCCGCATGCCTGGAATCGTTAAGCAGCAGCCTGCAAAACCCTTTCCACAGCGATCCAGGCCACCAACGAGCATCTTCGCGCTTTAACCAGAACAGCGCTGCAGCATGATGCAAAGCGCCTTCAGAAGCCGCCTGGTCCACAATGCCCCACAACTCAGGGTCGCGATCTGCTGAGGCAAACCTCTTGAGCACATCAGCCCAAGCCTCGGCGTTAATCGCATCCCGGCATAACGGATCAAGAGCCCGCCGCTTAAGTTGTTGATCGTCATAAGCCTGAGCGAAATCCAGGCCCCTTAAAAGTACCGAGGGCGGAGCAGGATTGGATACCTCCAGCAGGCGCTCCAATACAGAACGACAGTCATCGCGACGGCCGTACTTCAACAGCAAGTCGAACTCATTAAGGCCGGCAAAGCTATAACCGGGATCAAGGCTAAAAGCCTGTGAGAACGACAGTAACGCCTGCTCGCCATGATCATTAAGCAACAACGCATGGCCAAGAAAACCATGGGAAATGGCTAATTTAGGCTCCAGGCGCACCATCTCCCTGGCCGAGGAGACATAGTCGGAGTAATGACCGGCGTTATCTTGCCAATCAGCCAGCTCACGCCATGCATCAAAACTGTTTCTGTGGCGAGCAAGTAACTGCCGCAAGTCTGCCATCGCGGCATCGTGTTTACCGCTGTTATAGAGGGCCCGCGGCCCGAAAAGCGCTAACTCGACCGGAGTCGCGCCGCCCCAGCAGGGCGCCACCAGCAGCTCATGCAACTCCTCGTAACGCTCGGCTTTCAGCAGCAAATCCAACAGTTTTTCGTGTACGTCACGGTGGCGTGGATTGAATTTCAACGCTTCACGCAAGGCGCGCTCGCGCCCGGAACTGTCCTCTTCATGCTCAGCCAATGCCAACCAGGCATCCGCATCACCGGCGCGCGACACGACCAGTTCGCAAGCAAGCCGCAAAGGGTGCCCTGCATCGTCTAATGCTGCGCTGTAACGCCTTAACTGATTCCACACCCAGGCGTTACCTGGCTCATCGCGCAGAATACGTTCGGCCTCCAGAACAGCTTCGCCGTATGCCTCGCGCTCGCCTTGTACATAGCTCAGATAAGCGCGCAACTCGCTGTTGTCTGGTGCCCGGCTAAGCACACTGCGTAAGAGAGCCTCGGCCTCGCCCAGGTTATTTCCTTCATCCAGCAGGCTTTCCACATAGAGGCGAACAGTCGGTGTCCACAAGGGATTGATACGGAAACTATCTTGCAACGTCGCGCGGCACTCGATGAGTTGCCCCTGGCTTTTCTGCAGTTGGGCGCGCTCCAGTGCAAGACGAGGCATCAGTGGAAAGCGCTCAACGGCAGACTGCAAGAGCGCCTCGGCTTGTTCGATATGCCCCTGAAGGACCTGTTGACGAGCCACCACCACCCACAGCTGCCAAAGATCAGGGCGTTGCCGCAAGGCCTCGCCAAGCTGGTCTAACACTGCCTGCGGTTCCAAGAGCTTTTGCGCCTGCTGCTGATAAGCCAGCCAACCATCGCCAAAGGTCACTTGGCGAGTTAGCTCGACGTGGACGAAGTCCAAACACTGCACAGCATCGTCCTGGCTAGCACAGGTATCGAGCAGCATATTGCTGGCGTAATCATTGTCCGCACTGCGCTGTAGCGCTTGGCGAAAGGCCTCCTGAGCCGTCTCACGCTGCCCAGCCTGCAACAGAACGAAACCGTGAGTGGAGTGGCAGTAGGTATCCTGTGGATCAATAGCCAATGCCCGCACGCACATGCTCAGCGCCTCATCACTACGCCCCATCCGAGCCAAAACCACAGCTAACTCGCGCAACGCCCAGGCATTCTGCGGGTGGCTTTGGAGAAGGCGGCGCAAAGCAGACTCGGCGGCTTCGAGAGAGCGCCGCCGCGCCCGCTCAACAGCAAACTCAGCAATGCCGGCATGATGTTCAAAGCGCATGGCAAGCGCATCCACATACGTATCGACGGCGTCCTCGCCAGCCGACTGCCTCAATAACTGCGCATAAAGGCGATGCACTGATAGATTCAATGGCTCAAGTTCAGCCGCCTCCTGGCACCAGACCAGCGCCTGCTGAAGATCCCCTGCACTGCGCTGGCTGTAGATAACGGCAGCACGCAACCAAGCACCACGCCGGCTCAACGACTCGGCCCGCAACAGCAGCTGGTGGTTCAGTTCAAGTTCACCATTACGCCCATAAAAATCTGCCAGACCAAGCAATAGATCCGGGTCACGCGGGCGCAGCGTGAGGGCCTGTTCCAGCACCTGGCGAGCCGCATAAGCATCCCCCAACTCTTCAAGGCATTCGCTCAGAGTAAGGCTGGGGCCAGCAGCCAAAGCGCCTAGCTGCTGCTGACGCTGGCGCAAGAAGTGCAGCCCCTCCTCTGTGCGCCCCAGGCAACGCAGGGCACGAAGGTATTGGTTGCTGTAACCCTCGTTGGTAGCGTGCAGGCAGGCAGCAAAGCGATACAGCTCGCAGGATTGCTCGCGCATCCCCTCACCCCAGCGCAAGCTGGCCAAAGCGTTCCATGCCGGGGCCTGCCCTGGAGCCTGGCGCAAAGCATGGCTCAGCAGATACTGCACAGTGGCGCCCTGACTGCCGTCATCACCCAGTAAATTGGCATACCGGACAAGGATCAACGGATCGCTCCATCGCGCCTGGCAGTGCTGTGCCAACCATGCCAGCTGCACACCTCGCGACTGCAGTAGGCTCAGTGAACTGGCCTTGGAAAGAATCAGATTGGAATCATCTGGGAAGCGCTGCAATAACGCTTCAGTGGCTTCAAGCACTTGCATCTCGCGACCGTCATACCAGCCCAAGGCACGCTGTGCCTGGAGGCATAGACGGTGCTCTGCGGCAATGGCGCGCAATTCTTCGAATGCACTCAAGGCTTCGTCTCGACGATGCACCTCCAGGGCACTGAGCAGCCGGTAATAAATATCCCATAGCTGACTCTCCGCAAGCTCCAGCCCCTCCAATCGACTGGCCTGCTCAACGGGCAGCAGCAACATGCCACGGGGTCCCGAGGCACGCTGCGCAGTAAACAGACTCTCGCCCAGGCACTCGCCGAACTGCGGTAACCCAGGGTCGCGAATAAGCAGGGTTCCCCGCGGCTGGTCGTAGCCAACCACTGCTTGCAAGTGACCGCTGCCGGTGTATTGCACAGAAAGGGTGAAGGGCAGACCACGGTCAATCAGTGCGCAGCTGGTGGCCCAATCAGCAGTAAATTCACGCACCAACCAACCATTTCGTTCAGCCCAAGCACGTTCAGCCTGGTAAGAGGTGCCGTCGTAGCAGATTTCCTCGGCAACCTCCAAGTGAGTCACCGGCCGGCCCCAGAATACCGAGAGTGCAGTAAGCGTCGCCGGGGCGCAGGTCATATGGTGCTGCCGAACAAAACTCACTGGCAGTAAACATCGCCGCCCTTGTGGGTTTTCCAGATACTCAGCGACCTTACTATAGAAAGGTCCACCGGCCTCCAACGCCAACTGGCCCGCCAATGCGTAAGCACCACGCAGGCTAGCGATATCGCAGCGTCTGCCGGCGTACCAACGGCTCAAGCCTTTTTCCAACAGGGGTGATTGCGCCTCAGAACGTGCCAGCCAATGCTCGGCTTCGTTCAACTCACCGCACTCAATCAACAGGTCTACCAGTTGAGCGCACAGGCCACTGCTTTCACATTCCTGAGCCCCACTACGCAAGCGAGCCAGCGCCTGCTCCTCACGGTTGAGCTGCCACTCCAGCTGCGCCGCCTGGATGATCGCTGACCGTAAGCCAGGTGCCAGGCGCAGGGCCTGCTCGCAACAACCAAGCGCCTCAGTAAAACGGTCCTCCTGCTCCAGACAATAAGCACGCTCCACTAACAGCCATGGATCCTCCGGTGACAGGGCAATGGCTTGCTCGCTACATGCAGCGCTGCGGGTGAAGTCGCGCAACAGGGCAAACAGGTAGGCAGAAAAGGAAAGCCACTCGGCACGCAACGCTGGGGGCTCTGGCATCCAGTTGCCGAACTGTTGAAGAAAGCTCCACGCGCGAAACTGGCCGCGGCGTGCGAGCAGATAACGCGCGTAACGCAGACGCGTTTCAGCGGCTTCTGGATAACGTCGATAACCAAGATAGGCCAGGATATCGCCCAGCCGTGGAGCGCCAAGGTGAGCGGATAGACGCGAAGCCATCACCATGGCAGCAGGGCCCCGCCAATGACGGTAGTCCCCATGAACAGCTGCGAGCGCATGCGCCTGCTGGAAGAGCCCTTGATCAATCAAGGACTCAAGCTGCGCGAGTTGTGCGGGTTCCAGAAGGGTGACACTGGAAGCAATAGAAGACATCGGCCCATCCTTGGTCGTAGAAATCACTCACTCCACTCTATGTAGCAATTTCCAGCGTTTCAAGCCAGAAACAGAACCGAAGCGGCGCTCCACCTTAGCAAGGCAGCTCAGGTAAACTCTGTCACCCTTTCCCCTATCTGCTTTCCAGGTACTCCATGCCGATCCGCCACTGCATCGTCCACCTGATCGACAAGAAGCCCGATGGCACGCCCGCTGTGTTGCATGCCCGGGACACCGAGCTGGGCGCGTCCCAGGCCATCGAGAATATGCTCGCCGACCTCAACGAGAGCTATAACGCCAAGCAGGGCAAGGCCTGGGGCTTTTTCCACGCAGAGTCCGGGGCCTACCCCTTCAGCGGCTGGTTAAAGCATTACCTCGACGGCGGTCAGGATTTCGCCGCCTTTAGCCGTCAGGCGGTGGAGCAGCTGCAGAAGCTGATGGAGGAATCCAACCTGTCCACCGGCGGCCATGTGCTGTTCGCCCATTACCAGCAAGGCATGACCGACTACCTGGTTATCGCCCTGCTGCACCACAGCGAAGGCGTGGCGGTGAACGAGGCGCTGGACGTGACCCCGGCCAAGCACCTGGATCTGGGCCAGCTGCACCTGGCGGCGCGGATCAATATTTCCGAGTGGCAGAACAATGCCAACTCCAAACAGTACATCTCCTTTATCAAGGGCAAGAACGGCAAGAAGGTCTCGGAATACTTCCGCGACTTTATCGGCTGCCAGGAAGGCGTCGACGGCCCGGGCGAAACCCGCACCCTGCTCAAGGCCTTCAGCGACTTCGTCGAAAGCGAAGACCTGCCGGAAGAACAGGCCCGCGAGAAGACCAAGACCCTGGTCGGCTACGCCAGCAGCCAGGCCAAGCTGGGCGAGCCCATGACCCTCACCGAACTCTCGGGGCTGATCGATGAAGAGCGGCCCAAGGCCTTCTACGACCATATCCGCAACAAGGACTACGGCCTGTCGCCGGAGATTCCGGCGGACAAGCGCACCCTTAGCCAGTTCCAGCGCTTTACCGGGCGCGCCGAAGGCCTGTCGATCAGCTTCGAGGCACACCTGCTGGGTTCGAAGATCGAATATGACGAAAGCAGCGACACCCTGGTTATTCGCAACCTGCCGACGCAGTTGACCGATCAACTTAAGCGCCGCAAGGGCTGAGGCAACAGCCATGGCCCGTCTGCCCGACACCCTGCTGGACGCCTGCCTGTGTGACCCGGCGGCCCCCTTCGGGGAAGATCCGGCGCGGGATTTCGGCCTGGACAAATGCCGCGCCCAGCAGGCCATGGCCGAGCTGCGGCCCTGGCTTAACCGCCAGCAGCGCATGCTCTGGGCCAATCGCCGCGACGCCCTGCTGCTGATCCTGCAAGGCACCGACAGCTCGGGCAAGGACGGCGTCATTCGCCGGGTGATCAGCAGCTTCGACCCGCAAGGGCTGCGCATTCACAGTTTTGTGCAACCCGATGCCTGCGAGCTGCGCCATGACTTTCTCTGGCGCTACCAACGCCGCCTGCCAGCCCTCGGCCTGCTCGGGGTGTTCAACCGCAGTTATTACGAAGGCCTGATCAGCGACCCGCTGGATGGGCTGTGCAGCGCCGCCGACTTGCCGGCGCGGCAACAGGCGATTGCCGCCCTGGAAAACCAGTGGCCAGAGCAACGGCTGCATCCGCTGAAATGCTTCCTGCATATTTCCAGGGCTGAGCAGCATCAGCGTCTCAGCGAGCGGATTGAGAAACCCCACAAGCGCTGGAAGCTGCATGTCAGCGATTTGCAGAGCTACCGTGAATATGACCTGCGCCAGCAGCGCTGGGTCGAACAGCTAAGCGCCAGCCACAGCCCGGCAGCGCCCTGGTATGTGATCCCGGCGGATCATCGCTGGTTGCGCGACTGGCTGGTGGCGAGCCTGCTGGCCCGCGAGCTGGAAAACCTACAGCTGGACTGGCCGGACAGCCCGGCCCCGTTCAGCCTGGCAGAACTGCAACGCGCGCAGCTGACGTAACAGCCCCACGAGCCCAGAGACCAAGGAACGTCCATGAAGAAAATCACCCTGTTGCTGGCCTGTCTGGCGCTCTATCAGAACTGGGACAAACTGCAGAACTGGCTGCAGCCGGCGCAGGCCAATCGACCAGGCGAGGTGGTGCTGTACGCCACCCAGTGGTGCGGTTACTGCGCCAAGGCGCGCGAGCAGCTGGCGGCCGACCGGGTGGCCTACCGCGAAGTCGATATCGAGAAGGATGCCGCCGGCCATGCGCGCTTCAAGGCCCTGGGCGGGCGCGGCGTGCCCCTGCTGAATATCAAGGGCACCCTTATTCACGGCTACAACCCGCAGGCTATGCGCGCCGCTTACTGAAAGCCCGGCGCGCCCACCAGCCCGGCACGCCGCCTGTTGTTGGCGCTTACAACGCCCTGATGGCAAAACCCATACGCGGGAAGTGCACATGCACGGTGCCAGCGCGGGGATCCTCGCGGCGCAGGATCAGCTCTTCAGCGCCGCTGAATACCAGCTCCCCTTCCACCGCATCGACGCCGTAATCAATGGCGGAAATTGCCACCTGCTGGCCGACGGCAAAGCCATTGGGGTCGACCAGAGCCTGCTCCGGCAGAGCCGCCGGGCTGGCGTCGCGGGCAATGGCCACAGCCTCTTCGCCACTCATGTCGCTGAACGAACCGTGACCGAAATCCAGCACCCTGGCCAGCCAGGTGGCCACTGCCGGGTAGTCATCGACCAGCCCTGCGGTTACTGGAGTGCCACGCAGGAACCAGAGCGGATGGGCCATGGATATATCGGCAAGCGACGGCTCGCCGAACAAAAAGTCTCCCGCCTCGCGCTCAAGCTGCTGTTGCAGCCGCGTCATCAGGGTCGGCCACTGGTGCTTGGCCACTTCCAGCGGAATACGCGTGGCCAGGCCACCACTGAACAACGACGAACGATCAGCCACAAAGGTTTTGAGAAACTCCGGCGGCAGCTTGCCGAAGCGCGCCGCGATGGATTCTGGCTGGAACACCAGGCTTACCGCGTGCAGAAATACCTGGGTATCGGCCCACAGGGCGAAGCTGGCAACGTTGAATTCCTGGCCTTCCGGGAACAGCGCCGGGGTGGATTTCTCCGCCTCCAGGCGGCGGGCGATCAGCGCGGTGTCGCAATAGATATCGGCACCCACCTGCAGCACCGGGGTCTTGCGGTAACCGCCGGTCAGGGCGGTCAGGTCCGGCTTGGGCATGATCGGCGGGATCATCACCGAGCGCCAAGACAGCTGCTTGAAGCCCAGCATCAGGCGGGCCTTTTCGGCAAAGGGTGAAGTCGGGTAATGGTGCAGGATCAACTCATGCATAACGGGCTCCGCCACTGTAGGTAAGACCCCAGCTTAACCCTGCACAGCGCTGCGGCCTACCTGCCTAGGCTGATGGCGCGTTATCAGCCGCAGCGATAACAGCAGTCGCCAGGCGGTCTCTACACAGCGTAGATAAGCTCACCCTACCGACAGCTCTCGCAATGCAGCTGTAGCCAGAAAACCAGAGCGGGACGCATAGCGGTGATCTTTTTTCACCACATCATCAATGCGCTGCAACAGGTTTTCCGGCAGGGTGGCGTTGAATCTAACCGACTTACCCAGGTAGGGCGTCACGTCAAAATCGATGACAGCCCATACCCCTCCTGCATAGTCTGGATCAGCCAGATGCACGTCTACTTCTTGCGCCTGGGGTAATGCATCACCGTCAGCCACCAACCCTTCAAAGTGCAGGGCTAACGCCTCCTGCGCATTTTCCAGTGCCTGCGAAACAGTAGCTCCTGCCGAAAAACAGCCCGGCACATCGGGCACGACCACCCCGTAATCCGAATCAGCGTCTTTGTGCAGTACGACTGGAAATTTCATTTCCTGAACCTCTAACGATTTAACTAAGGGGCTGCGCCGTAGCAGCCCCAGATAACACAACGGGCCGAACACTTGAGAGGGGCTGCTGGCCTCACTTGAGACCAGCGGTTTTCAATATGCTATGCAGCGTCCCTTTGGGTATCTCCGACTTAGGGTGTGGAACCGTCACCCGCCCAGGCTTGGTTAGATGTTTGAACTGGTGGTGACTCCCCTTTACCGCCACCTCGTACCACCCATCCGCCTCTAGCAACTCAATCACCTCCCTGCTTCGCATCCGGCTGTCCTTTTCGCACACACATAATGTGTACAGTACACACTGAATAGATGATCGTCCACCTATCACCGCACGACACACACGGCCCCGCAAACCAACAAAAACCACTCAAGAAGGAAACCGAGGAGAGAACCGTCCCTACCACCACAGGACCTTGTGTGATTCTTTTGCGCGGACTCAGCGTAAGGAAAGCGACTTACGGCCAGCAGCATGAGGCTTGGCAGCCAGTCACGTGTTCAGGCAATGAAAGGTTTTACGTTGGAGTGAACACAGTGCAGCCAGCAACCAGCGCTTCCTTGGCCGCCTTGCCCAGGGCCTTGATCGCCCGCTCGCGGCGCAGGGCATCGCCCTTGCCGGCGCAGACCTCGGTGTAGACCAGCGCCTGCGCTGGACTGGAATGGAAAAAGCGCGCGCCCTTGCCGCTCTGGTGCTTGGCAAAACGTTTGTGCGGATCGTCGCTGATGCCGCAGTACAACGCGCCATTGGCCGCCCGCACCAAGTAGACAAACCAGGGTTTGGCAGCAGCAGGGGTATCGACACAGATTACGTCGGGCATCACGCAGATCCGCAGCCAGCAAGAAAGACCGCCGAGCTTAACAGAGACGCCCTCAGCGATTCTTCTGAAAGGCCGCCAAACCCTTGGCCGCCTGCTGGCGAATGGCGTTCTGCACCGGCGGCAACCAGCCCAGCAGGCGGCCTTTAGTACCCAAGGCCTGGGCGGCCCAGCGCCACAGGTTAAAACGGTCGTGATGCTCGACTATCTTGCCGTCGCGAAACACGAAACTGGCCTCGATATGGTTGACCACCGTCTTGCCGGTCTGGCTGAACACATAGGTGGCGACCCAGCGCGCCCGGCCAGAGTACTCGTCCGCCGCCACGCCCTCAAAGGTCAGGGAAAAGCCCTGGGCCTTGGCGCAGAGCATGCGCCACATATCACCGGCGTCCGTACCACGCAGATCGGTAAATACCGGATCGCTGAAACGCACATCCTCGGCATAACAGCTGGCCATGGTCTCGGCATCCAGTTGCTGGAAGGCTTGATAGAAACGCGTGATCAGTTCGGCGTTGGCATGGCGCATGGGGTATGGCTCCAGGTTGGGACTGGGTTGAGTATTGCGCTAAAAGCGCCTGCGTGCGATTGGCGCTAAAGACAATTTTGTGTCAATAATCGCCAAACTCTTTGCCCGGCCCACTTCCATGCCGAAGATCGCCCTGTACGTCTGCCCGCAAACCCGCTGCTCCAGCCTGAGCATGGCCATGGATGCCTTTGCCTTGGCTAACAGCCTGTCCGGGCAAGCCCAGTTCGAGCTACAGCGCTTTAGCCTGGATGGCCAGGCGGTCGATCTCGGCTTCGCCCGGGTTCGCGTCGACGGCGACCTGAGCCTGGCCGCCACGGCCGACTGCCTGTTGCTGCCGGCCACTGGCAGCGCCATCGATAGCACCCTGAGCAGCAATGCCGCGCTGCTACCCTGGCTGGCCCAGCGCCCGCCCAGCCAACAGCTCGCCAGCCTGTGCAGCAGCGCCTTTCTGCTCGCTGCCACCGGCCTGCTCGACGGCCGCCGCGCCACCACCCACTGGGCCCTGGCCGGGCAGTTCCGCCGGCGCTTCCCGCAGGTGGAACTGCAGATCGAGCAACTGCTCTGTCATGACGGCAACCTGCTCAGCTCGGGCGGAGCTCAGGCCGGGCTGGACCTGTGTTTGTACCTGATCGGCCAGCAGGCGGGGGCCGAACTGGCCCAGCAGGTGGCCAACGCCCTGGTCTTCGATAGCCAGCGCGGCAGCCAGGCGCGCTATGCGCCGCTGCTGCCCACCCAGCCCGTGCAGGACAGCCAGCTGGCCGCCTTGCTGCAATGGATGCAGCGCCACCAGGGCCAGAGCATCGATCTCAAGCGCCTGGCCGACCAGGCCAGTTGCTCGCCACGTACCCTGTTGCGCCGTTTCAAGGCCGGCACCGGGCTGACACCCAACGACTACCTGCAACGCCTGCGCATCAGCAGCGCGCAACAGGCCCTGCTCAACCCTGCCAACTCCCTGGAACAGATCGCCGCCCAGGTGGGCTACGCCGACCGCGCCACCTTCGCCAAGCTGTTCAAGCAGTTGTGCGGGGAAACGCCTGGGGCCTTTCGCCGGCGTATGCGCCAGACACCGTAAGACGCGCGGTACAAAGCAGTAGGGTGGACATGGCCAAGCCTTGTCCACCCCACTGCCCAACGGCGTACAAGCCTGCGGCATGTACGCCCTACAGAGTCGGTTCCGCGGGACAGTGCCCATCGGCATAGGGGACGGCCTTCACAGGCCGCTCCCCTGCCACACCACCCGGCATGCGGGTCCGCACCGGGCGGTTCGAGAGATTGAGGTTATGAGAGACGCACTAATCCCAGCCTGTCGAACCACGCAATATTAAGCACGC
>NZ_DATKDZ010000032.1:0-1077 GCF_035512415.1 Pseudomonas sp.
CTTAGGTTCTAAGTCCAAGTGCAACACTTTAGGCCAGAGTCGGCTAAGGTGTTGCCATGCCAAAGAAATCGTATACGCACATGAGTTTCGAAGAACGTGAGACTTTGAGCTTGGGCCTGTCTCAGGGGCAGTCGCTGAGAACGATGGCTGCCGTGTTGGGGCGCTCGCCCAGCAGCATGAGCCGCGAATATGCCCGCAATGCCACCCAGGGGCACCCCTATCGTGCCTGTACGGCGCACAGCCTGGCCGCGGTCCGGAGTCGTCGCCCACGGCGATCGCGCAAACTGCTGGATCCCTGGTTGTGGCGCTATGTCCGAACAGGTTTGACCCGTGGGTGTTCGCCTGAACAGATTGCTGGACGGCTCCGTCGCGAGTATCCTGACGACATGCGGAAACGCCTGTCGGCCGAGACTATCTATGTGGCCCTGTACGTGCTGCCGCGCGGAACTCTGCGGAGTGAACTGTTGACCGCGCTGCGTCAGGCGCGCAAAGCGCGCCGGCCTCGAGCGCGGGGCAGAGACCGACGCGGCCAGCTTCCCAATATGACGCCCATTGCCGAACGGCCTGCAGAGGTCGCGGGACGTACCGTGCCGGGCCACTGGGAGGGGGACTTGATCAAGGGGGCTCGAAATGGATCGGCTGTCGGGAGCCTTGTCGAGCGCATGTCGCGCCTGGTGATCCTGGCACGGCTGGATGGGACCGATGCGGGGAGTGCCCGACAGGGATTTATCAGAAAGTTTCAGCATGTGCCGGCCCCGTTGCGCCAAACGTTGACCTATGATCGGGGAAAAGAGATGGCCGAACACGAGCGCTTGGCGCAACGACTCGCCATCCGGATATTTTTTGCCGATCCCCACAGCCCGTGGCAACGGGGGACAAACGAGAACACAAATGGATTGCTTCGCCAGTATCTGCCAAAAGGCACCGACTTGTCGGGCTATACTCAGCGCGACCTGAATACCATCGCCCATCGGTTGAATACCCGACCCAGAAAATGTCTCGAGTGGGCCACGCCCTTGGAGGTCTTTACGCAACTGCGTCATCATTCACCTGTTGCACTTGGAACTTGAAACCGCC
>NZ_DATKDZ010000033.1:0-9648 GCF_035512415.1 Pseudomonas sp.
GTCGCTGATCCCGGTGGCTGACCAGAACGGCATCGTGCTGCTCGATCACGACGAATTTATCCGTGGCGAGTCCACCCTCGAAGGCCTGGGCAAGCTCAAGCCGAGTTTCGAGATGATGGGCCAGATGGGCTTCGACAGCACCGCGCTGCGGGTTTACAGCCATGTCGAGCAGATCAACCACGTACACACGCCAGGCAACAGCTCCGGCATCGTCGATGGCTCCGCCTTGATGCTGATCGGTTCCGAGGCCAAGGGTAAGGAGCTGGGTTTGAAGCCGCGTGCGCGCATCGTCGCCACCGCCGTGACCAGTACCGATCCGACCATCATGCTCACCGGCCCTGCGCCGGCCACGCGCAAGGCGCTGGCCAAGGCTGGGTTGAACGTCAATGACATCGACCTGTTCGAGGTCAACGAGGCGTTCGCTTCGGTGGTGATGAAGTTTATGAAGGACATGGGCGTTTCGGAGGACAAGGTCAACGTCAACGGCGGCTCCATCGCCATGGGCCACCCGCTGGGTGCGACCGGTTGCGCCATCCTCGGCACCCTGATCGACGAGCTGGAGAAGCGCCAACTGCGCTACGGCCTGGCCACATTGTGCGTAGGTGGTGGCATGGGTATCGCCACCATCATTGAACGAGTTTGAGGCGGAGATAAGAAAAATGACTGACGCCATCCGTTACGAAAAAGGCCAGGACAATATCGTCGTTCTGACCATGGACATGCCCGGCCAGAGCGCCAACACCATGAACGCGGTGTACCGCGAGGCCATGGGCAAGATCGTCGACCGCCTGGAAGCCGAGAAGGACGCCATCGCCGGGGTCGTTATTACTTCGGCGAAGAAGACCTTCTTTGCCGGCGGCGACCTCAATGAGCTGATCAAGGTCACCAAGGCCGATGCACCGGCCTTCTACCAGATGATCCTCAATATCAAGGGCCAACTGCGCCGCCTGGAATGCCTGGGCAAGCCGGTGGTTGCGGCGATCAATGGCGCGGCCCTGGGCGGCGGCTGGGAAATTGCCCTGGCCTGCCATCACCGTATCGCCCTGGACAGTTCCAGCGTGCAACTGGGCCTGCCGGAAGTAACCCTCGGCCTGCTGCCAGGCGGCGGCGGGGTGGTGCGTATGGTGCGTTTGCTCGGTCTGGAAAAGGCCCTGCCGTATCTGGCCGAAGGCAAGAAGGTCCGTCCGGATGCCGCGCTCAAGGCTGGCTTGATCCACGAACTGGCCTCCGACAAGGATGACCTGCTGGCCAAGGCCCGCGCCTGGATCGCCGCCAACCCGGCACCCAAGCAGCCGTGGGATGTCGCCGGCTACAAGATTCCAGGCGGTACGCCGTCGAGTCCGAATGTGGCGCAGATGCTGGCTATCGCCCCGAGCGTATTGCGCGACAAGACCAAGGGCTGCTTCCCTGCACCGGAGAAGATCATGTGCGCCGCCGTCGAGGGTGCCCAGGTCGACTTCGACACCGCGCAGATTATCGAGGCGCGCTACTTTACCGAACTGACCACCGGGCAAGTGGCGAAGAACATGATTGGTACCTTCTGGTTCCAGCTCAATGAAATCAACGCTGGCGGCTCTCGCCCGCAAGGCTTCGAGCCCTACGTGACCAAGAAGGTTGGCGTGCTGGGTGCCGGCATGATGGGCGCGGGCATTGCCTATGTGTCGGCGGTGGCCGGCATCGAGGTGGTGCTCAAGGACATCTCCATCGAGGCCGCCGAGAAGGGTAAGGATTACTCGGCCAAGCTGCTGGAGAAGAAGGTTGGCCGTGGCCAGATGAGCGCTGACAAGCGCGATGGCATCCTGGCGCGGATCAAACCCACCGTCAGCGATGCCGACTTTGCCGGCTGCGACCTGATTATCGAAGCGGTATTCGAGGATCGCGACCTTAAGGCTAACGTTACCGCGGCTGCCGAGCGTGCGGCGCTGGCGGATGCGGTGATCGCCTCCAACACCTCGACCCTGCCGATCACCGGCCTGGCCAACGCGGTGCAGAAGCAGGACAAGTTTATCGGCCTGCATTTCTTCAGCCCGGTGGACAAGATGCCGCTGGTGGAAATCATCAAGGGCGAGCACACCAGCGACGAAACCCTGGCGCGTGGCTTCGACTACGTCATGCAGATCAAGAAGACCCCGATTGTGGTCAACGACAGCCGCGGTTTCTTCACCTCGCGGGTGTTTGGCACCTTCACCAACGAAGGTCTGGCCATGCTGGGCGAAGGTGTGAGCGCGGCGATGATCGAGAACGAAGCGCGTAAGGCCGGCATGCCGGTTGGCCCGCTGGCGATCAGCGATGAAGTGTCGATGAGCCTGATGAATCATATTCGTCAGCAGACCATTAAGGATCTGGCGGCCGAGGGTAAATCCATCCCCGAGCACCCGGCGTTTGCCGTGATCGACATGATGCTGGGCGAGTACAAACGTCCGGGCAAAGCGGCGGGTGCGGGCTTCTACGATTACCCGGCGGGTGGCAAGAAGCACCTGTGGCCGGAGCTGAAAGCGCGTTTCGAGAAGCGCGATGCGCAGATCTCGCAGATCGATGTACGTGATCGCATCCTGTTTATCCAGGCCATCGAAACCGTGCGCTGTGTGGAAGAGGGTGTGCTCAAGTCGGTTGCCGACGCCAATATCGGCTCGATCATGGGCATCGGCTTTGCCGCCTGGACCGGCGGCGCGCTGCAGTTTATCAACCAGTACGGCGTGCAGGATTTCGTTGCCCGCGCCCAGTACCTGGCTGAGCAGTACGGCGAGCGCTTCCTGCCGCCTGCGTTGTTGCTGGAGAAAGCAGCGAAGAACCAGGCGTTCTAACAGTCAGCCGCGTACCCCGTGCCGTTCGCTTTCCCAGGCGAACGGCATTTTTGTTTCAGCGCGCAGATAACTGGCTGGCGGCGGCTTGCTCTTCAACCGCCCAGTCTTGTGGTCCAATAGCGGTTTTTGTCTATGGCCCATGGCCATTATTGGCCTGCTTGTTTAGGCTGCGTGTTTTTCAGGGAGGTGGACATGTTACGCGCAGCTATTTTGTTGTTGGCGGCACTGGCCGGTATGGCCCAGGCGGCCGAGGATCGGGTGTATCTAGTGGCGACGGCCAATCTGGGCGGATCCAACCTGGCCCAGAGCGTGTTTCTCCACGAGCCCGATATCACCACCCTGGCCGATTGCGAGGCGGCGCGGCTGCAGGGCATACGCGAGCGGGACTGGGTGCGCTACCACCACATCTTTATGCGCGATCGCATGCAGGGTTTTACCGTGCAGCGCCAGTATCGCTGCGTGGTCAGCGCTCAGCTGATCGATGCCTGGTATGACAAGGACCGCTACGACCACGCCTACCTGATAACGGTCGATACCGAGGCGCGTTTGCGCCTGCGTAAAACCAGCAACCTGGCTGCCTGCACGGGGCAGTTGGAGAGCCTGAGCGGCAGCGCGCGCGAGCAGGCGCAATGCACTAAGTCCAACCAGCGCCTGCTAAGCGAATAGTGATAGCCGCCTGACAGCCTGAAAGCGCCTCTGGGACGGCCAGGGGTCAGGTCCTGCAAGTGCTCAGCAGTTGGCTGATGGCCTGGCGCTCGCTCAGGCCCGTGGGCATCTTCAGGGTGGTCAACTTGCCATCGACCGACTGGATAGCCAGCTCGGACTCGAAGTGGATGCCATTGCGGTCGACAGTGGCGTAGGTCACGCCATAGACGTTCTGGTGGCTTAGCGCGTGGGTGATGCTCATGGCGTCCTCCTGGTTGCGGGGCGCAGTTATCTGGCGGGGTTCTGGTCAGCCTTGAGTTGTGCGGCTTGCACTTTCTCGGCTTGGCGCTGGCTGCTCGCGCTCTGGTTGCTGTTGAAGGCCGATGCGGCAAGCAGGCTGGCGATGGCGGAGAAACTGGTCATGGTTATGTCCTCTGGTAAGTGGGGCGCAGTGCCCGATGGCCAGATCATCTGCGCGTGCCGCTATCGACAGAAGTGAATGGTGCTTATGGTGACTATCGAGAGCGCTGATGGGCCTCGAGTAATTGGTCGGGTTTAGCCCGCAGCTATTGCCTTGCAGCCTGTCAGCAGGCACGCTTGCGCGCTGGTAAAACAACCCTCCTGCGCCCTAGGTAACCGCCCATATGCCGCTGCAGATCTGCATCCTGGAAACCGATGTTCTTCGCCCTGAATTGGTCGACCAATACGACAGTTATGGCCGTATGTTCGAGCAGTTGTTCGCCCGCCAGCCGATTGCTGCCGAGTTCAAGGTGTACAACGTGATGGAGGGGCATTACCCGCCGGACAGCGAGCGCTACGACGCCTATCTGGTGACGGGCAGCAAGGCGGATTCCTTTGGTCCTGACGCCTGGATCCAGACCCTGAAAACCTACCTGCTGGAGCGCTACAACCGTGGCGACAAGCTGCTGGGTGTGTGTTTCGGTCATCAGCTGCTGGCGCTGCTGCTGGGCGGCAAGGCCGAGCGCGCGGTGCAGGGCTGGGGCGTGGGTATCCATCAGTACCGCATGGCGAACAAACCGACCTGGATGAGCCCCGATCTGGAAGACCTGACCCTGCTGATCAGCCACCAGGACCAGGTCACCCAACTGCCGGCAAACGCCACCCTGCTGGCCAGCAGCGAGTTCTGTCCGATTGCCTCCTACTGCATCGGCGACCAGGTGCTGTGCTTCCAGGGCCACCCCGAGTTCGTGCATGACTACTCGCGCGCGCTGCTCGACCTACGCCAACAGCATATCGGCGAGCCGGCGTACTCCAAGGGCGTCGACAGCCTGCAGCACGACCACCAGGGCCACACCGTGGCCGAGTGGATGATGCGCTTCGTCGCCCATGGCCGTGCCGGCCTGGCCGAGTAACTCGCGGTTGGACGAAAAAGCCCGGTCAGTGTGACCGGGCTTTTTTATGACGATGTCCCCGTTACCCGCAGCAAGCAGATTTCGTTCGGGTGGGTTAGTTAGACCGTAGGATGGGTGGTAACCCATCAATTGGCTGATGGGTTACCACCTAGGCGGCCCCACCCACCCTACGGCCCTGAACGCAAAAAATGCCGCTTCCCCCGGTAAGGGAGAAGCGGCATTTTTCTTATGTGAACAGCAATGCGGTCAATGACCGGCCTTTTTTATGGCGTGCCATCCATGGCCGCCGCCCTGCGGGCCGCCGCTACGCGACGTTAAAAATCGCTCCAGACGGTTTTTTATAACCAGCCGGAACGCTTGAAGCTGAAGTAGAGCCCGACGCAGCCGGTGGTGATCAAACCGAGCACGCCGAAGTAGCCGTATTGCCAGGCAAGCTCTGGCATGTTCTGAAAATTCATCCCGTAGATTCCTGCCACCGCCGTGGGGAAGGCCAGGATCGCCGCCCAGGCGGCGAATTTGCGCTGGGTGACGCTTTGCCGTGAGGACTCCAGCAGCAGGCCGATCTCGATGGCGTGGTCGGCCATTTCGCGCAGGCCGGTCAGGTCTTCCAGCAGGCGGTTGACGTGGATCGCCACGTCGCGGAAGTAGGGGCGCATGTTCTTGTCGATAAACGGGAATTCTAGGCGCTGCAGCTCCTTGCAGATTTCCGCCAGCGGCCCGATATAGCGGCGCAACCGCAGCAGGTCGCGGCGCAGGCCCTGGATGCGTTCAACATCGGCCTGGCTCAGTGGGTTTTTCAGCACATGCTGTTCCACTTCCTCAAGCTCGGTGTGGTAGCTGTCCATCAGCGGGCGGTAGTTCTCGATCACGAAGCTGAGCAGGGCGTAGAGCACGAAATCTTCGCCATGCTCCAGCAGCAGCGGACGCGCCTCGCAGCGTTGGCGCACCTGGGAGTAGGGCGCGGATTCGCCGTAGCGGGCGCTGATGATGTAACCGTTGCCGGCAAACAGCTGGGTTTCAACAAAGGTCAGTTCGTCGTCGACCAGGATGGGCGAGTAGAGCACCAGAAACAGCGCATCGCCGAAGGTTTCCAGCTTGGGCCGGGTGTGCCGCTGCAGGGCGTCTTCCAGGGCCAGTTCATGCAGGTCGAATTGCTGCTGCAGGTTGGTCAGCTCTTCGCTGGCGGGTTCATGCAGGCCAATCCAGACAAAGTGACCAGGCTTTTTCGCCCACTGCTTGCCTTCATCAAGGCTGATATCGCTGACCTTCTGGCCCTTGCTGTAAACGGCGGCGGCAACAACGCGACCCATAGTGTTTCCTTATTGACGGTGACCTCAGCACGCAGCTTAGCGGCTTGCTCGCTGTCGGTGTGATGGAGCCGCGGCTATGCGGGTTGCATCAGGCAATAAAAAGCCCAGCACGCGGGCTGGGCTTTGCAGGCGTTTCTGGCTGCGTCAGGCGCTCTGGCTGAGTTGCCGATCCATGGCTTCGATGCACTGCTGCATCTGTGCGTGGCAGCTTTCCATCAGCTGCGGCAAGTCATCCGGGCCCAGGCCGGTGGTGGCGATGGGCGGCAGGGCGCGGATCATGATCGCGCCGCTGTTCCAGCGGTTGAGCTGCATATGCTTGACGTAGGTGCTGGCGCACACCGGGATGATCGGCACACCGGCGGCAATCGCCATCTGGAACGCGCCTTTCTTGAACGGCAGCAGGCCATCGCCGAGGTTACGCGTGCCTTCGGGGAACACCCAGATCGAGGTGTCCTTGTGCTTGAGCGTCTCGGTAGTGGTGAGCATGGCTTGTCTGGCGCGCAGGGCATTGCCGCGGTCGAGCAGCACGTTGCCGGCCAGCCAGTAGAGCTGGCCGAAGAAGGGCACCCACTTCAGGCTTTTCTTGCCGATGCTGACGGTGCGCCTGGGCACCACGGCACCCAGCACATAGAGGTCGTAGTTGGACTGGTGGTTGGCCACTATCACGCAAGGCTCGCGTTGCTTGAGTAGCGAGCCGACCTCGGCTTGCAGGCGCAGACGCAGCAGCCACAGCGCCGGCAGGCTGTACAGGCGTGCGCAGATCCGGCTGTTATCGGGGTTGAACGGCCGGCAGATGCCCAGCAGCAGACCGAGGATGCCGGCGAGGATAAAGTGCACGGCCATCGCCAGCATGCGCAGAAGGAAAAGCATTTAGTACGTCCGTCATAAGAAAAAGGCGCGCAGTGTACGGGCGTGCACTGCTTTCGGCAATTGCTGCAAACAGACTGCTTTCTGTGGCCATCGGCGCTTATCGTGCGGGGGGCAGGGCGGGCAGAATGGCCGGTTCAGCCACCTTCCTGCGCACAATAAAAAGCCCGGCGCTCAAGGCCGGGCTGTGCATGGCCGGTGCGGGGTCAGCTCATCGGCTGTTTATCCAGCTCGACGGCCAGGTCGAGGGCTTCGAGCAGGGCTTTGCGCACTTTCAGCTTGGTGTTCTTGTGCGCAGTCATATTGATCTTCTTCATCTGCTGGGCGACGGCCAGGGCGGTTGCCTGCAGCTGTTCGGCCGGCACTACCTTGTCGAGGAAGCCGGCATCCACCGCACCCTGCGGATCGAACATCTCGCCATTGATCACCGAGCGGTGGAAGGCCGACTTGCGCAGACGGTCGCGGGCCAGTTCGATACCGGCGTGGTGCATGGTCATGCCGATCTGCACTTCGTTGAGACCGATGCTGAAGGCACCCTCGACGCCGATGCGGTAGTCAGACGACAGCAGGATAAAGGCCCCCTTGGCCACCGCATGGCCAGGGCAGGCGACGATGATCGGGAAGGGGTGGGCGAGCATGCGGCGCGCCAGGGTCGAACCGGCGGCCACCAGGTTGATCGCGTTCTGCGGGCCCGAGGTCATCACCTTAAGGTCATAGCCGCCGGAGAGAATGCCCGGCTGGCCGGTAATGATAACGATGGCCCTGTCCTGTTCGGCGCGATCCAGGGCCGCATTAAAAGCGGTGACCACATCCGGGGAAATGGCATTTACCTTGCCGTTGCACAGGGTCAGGGTGGCAATGCCATCTTCGAGTTGGTAGCTGATCAGGTCGCTCATGGTCGGGTTCCTTGGACTGAAGTGGAGCAGACGTTACCCATCCGCACAGGCCAGGTAAAGCGCCATGGCTGACTGGTGAGTCAGCGCCGCTGGTGGTTCGCGCCGCCGGGAGCGGGGTGCGCTGCCTATCGCGTCGATCAATAGCAGGCCGTTGAAAAACGTAGGCGAGGCGGCCGAGACAAGGCAAAAACAGGCGAGGAAGCGGAGTTTACTGCTGTAAATGAGCATTCCGAGCCTGTTTTTAACGCCGTATCGGTAACGCAGGTAGTTTTTCAACAGCCTGATAGAGGCAATTGGCTGCTGGCGCGCGGCTGGCTCATGGTCCGCATCCGACCGTGGAGAAGCCCAATGCCCAGATCAACCCCCGTACAACATAGATGGCGCGCCGTGCTGGCCATGGCCTTGTTGCTGGGCCTGCTGCTGCTCACCATCCACAGCAGCAGCCAGACCCCGCTGGGCACCCTGGGCGTGTTTGCCTTTAGCCTGTTTATTTCCCTGGGTTTTCTACTGTTCGGCCGCCAGACATTTCCGCGGGCCGAGCAGGACCAGCCGTCCGATCCCGAGCAGCGGGCTATAAGCACATGAAAATTCTGAAAAAAACTTTTGCCTTTGGCGGGCTGTTCGGCTAGATTAGCGCGCCTCGACAGACAGCAATGAATGTCGATACCCGGTGAAGTGTCCGAGTGGCTTAAGGAGCACGCCTGGAAAGTGTGTATACGAGAAATCGTATCGAGAGTTCGAATCTCTCCTTCACCGCCATATAGATTCAGTTAAGGCCCTGATAACTAATAAGTTGTCGGGGCCTTTTGCTTTCTGGCGTTTGGTGGTGTCGATCAAGGGTCGAAAACCTGCATCGGTTGTAGGGCGACCAGAGCCGTAGAGTCTTCACTGCTTGCTCATCCTGCTGCCCCGATAGACCGGCCGCTGCTGAATGTTGATGCGGCGAGAGTCAAAGCTGCGTTAAACGAGTCCGCTGGCAACATGGAGCAGGGCTTTCGAGAGGCCGATCTACAATCAAAACAGATGTAGGCCGAGATGCAGCAGTGAATGGCTGCAGGCTCGCGGTTAAGGCAACAGCGTGAAGCCCAAGCAAGCCGGCAATCAGAATTCTCGGGGCGCAACAGGAAAAGCGCCGAAGAAGAAAAATGCTTGTGGATGAGTTTGAGAATAAAGTCTGTATTGTCGTGGGTATCAGGGAATAGGTCACGGTTTTGACATAACGAATAAAATTAATCGTGGTTTGTCCCCGGTTGCTCACCATCCCAGCGCATGAGGTGAGCGATTTAAGCGACTTGTTAGCCGACCAGCAGAGCCCATACTTCACTTTGTAAAAGTCCCTGACATTCCAGCTATCACTATGGCAGCTGTTATTAACGGAGCTATGATAAGCACTTGGCCAACACGATTACCTGTGCTGGATTTCAGGGTATAGCCTCAGCGGTTTGTAGTGACCTAGAACGAAAATATATTCCCGAACATATGACGGTGCCGACAAAAAATAATCCTAAGGCGGAAACCTGCGACATTACAGTGGCGAGTACGCTGAGCGTTACAGCAAAGAAAATAGAAATTATTTTTATCACTGAATTCCGCCCATGGCTTTAATTGGCACCTAACGTAGCTGTAGAAAAACCCCAAGAACACTCAACCCTTCAACCCCCGCGGCACTTTTTTGAAGAAGCCGGGCAGGTATCGGGACATGGTTGTTCTGGGGATAGTGAAGTTGCTCTGGCCATCCTATAGCGCATATTGA
>NZ_DATKDZ010000034.1:0-113686 GCF_035512415.1 Pseudomonas sp.
TGTCGACGCTACGGCATCAGCCCTAAGACGGCGTACAAATGGCTGAATCGTTATCACGATCAGGGCGACACCGGGCTGCAAGATCAATCTCGCCGCCCCTTGCTAAGCCCGGGGCGAAGTACTGCTGAACTGGAGCAGGAGGTGGTGCGGTTGCATCACCAGTTTCCTTACTGGGGCGCCCGTAAGCTTCTCTGCTTGTTGCCCGATGGGGTTAAGCGACCGCACCACAGCACCATTGATGCGATTCTCCACCGCCACGATTGCCAGGTGCGCTATCACGCCGGGGAGGCGCAAGCCCCGGCGACTCGTCGCTTCGAGCACGACCGGCCAAACGAGCTGTGGCAGATCGACTTCAAGGGCAACTTCCACCTCTCGGATCGCCACTCTCCGCGCTGTCACCCGCTGACGGTGCTGGATGACCACTCACGCTTTGCGCTCTGCCTGGAGGCATGTGAGGGCGAGAGACTAGAACTGGTACGCCCAAAGCTGATCCAGGTGTTTCGCCGTTATGGCCTACCGCGCCGAGTGACAGCGGATAACGGCCCACCCTGGGGCTCGAACATCGAGGGTGGCCTATCGGCCATGGAAGTCTGGCTGATGCGCTTGGGCATCGAGGTCAGCCATAGTCGCCCCCACCACCCTCAAACGCAGGGCAAGCTTGAGCGCTTCCATCAAACCCTTAAGCGGGAGCTGCTGCATCGTACCTTTAGCGATCTGGCGCACTGCCAGTATGTGATGGATCACTGGCGTAATCAGTACAACCAGCAGCGTCCCCATGAGGCACTGGGCCAACAACCGCCGATATCGCGCTATCAATCCAGTTTACGCAGCTACCCTGAGGAGCTGCCGGCGGTTGAATATGAGCCGGGAGATCGGGTTCTCAAAGTGACGGGAACCGGTCAGGTCAAGTTTGAAGGCAAAAGTCGCTTTGTCGGGGGTGGGCTGCTGGGTGAGCGAATTGCTATCCGCCCAACCAACGTGGATGGTGTCTACGATGTGATCTTCATTCACAAGACCCTCCGCCAGATCGACTTGAGAGAACGGAAGTGACGATCATCAAACCGTTACCCATGTCTCCCGACAGGCGTTACCCATGTATCCCGGCTGAACACCGTGCGCACCAGCTATTACGCGTTACGGGGTTCTGACTCCAGCCCCTTACCGGCCAGCGCTTGATTGACCTTGAGCCAGCCCTGCACCGCCTCGTCACCCACTTCGCCGAAGGCCCGCTGCAGCAGCTTGGCCTGTTCGCGGCGCAGGGCCCGTTCCAGCTTGGCTCCTTCGGCAGTAAAACCGAGCAGGCGTTTGCGCTTGTCGTCTTCGGCGGTAAGGCTCTGCACCAGGTCCATTTCCAGCAACTGGCGCAGCGGCGTATTGAGCGCCTGCTTGCTGACGCCCAGATAAGCGAGCAGCTCTTTCATACTCAAACCGGGGTACTTGGCGATAAAAAACAGAATGCGGTGATGCACCCGCGACAGGCCACGGCGCGCCAGCATTTCATCGGCTTTGGCGGTAAAGGCCTGGTAGCCAAAAAAGAAGGCTTCCATGGCGGTTTGCTGAGTGATTGTGTTTTTGAGATCCAGCATTAAGGTCAAGCCTATTGACGTATCTGCGGTGGTCGTCGTAGTTTCAGGCAAACATAATTTCGGTCAAACAGTTTGACCTATTTTTATTTGCCTTTGCTACCGGTGATATCCATGGCCTTCTCCGAACGTGTTGCCCGCCTGAAAAGCTCCCTGATCCGTGAAATCCTCGCCGCGGCGCAGCGTCCGGAAGTCATGTCCTTTGCCGGCGGCCTGCCCGCCGAACCCATGCTGCCGAAAGTCGAGTGGGCTGATATGCCGACCAGCATGGGCCAGTACGGCATGAGCGAAGGCGAGCCGGCGCTGCGTGAGGCCATCGCCAGTGAGGCCCGCGCCCTCGGCGTGCCCTGCGATGCCAGCCAGGTGCTGATCGTCAGCGGTTCGCAGCAGACCCTCGACCTGGCCAGCAAGCTGTTTATCGACCCAGGCACCGAAGTGCTGCTCGAAGCGCCGACCTACCTGGCCGCGTTGCAGGCCTTCCAGCTGTTCGGTGCCGATTGCATCGCCGTGCCCCAGGAAGCCGATGGCCCGCAGATCGACGCCCTGCGCCAGCGCCTGGAAAACCACAAGCCGGCCTTCGCCTACCTGATCCCGACCTTCCAGAACCCCTCGGCGGTGCGTTACAGCGAAGCCAAGCGCGACGCCGTGGCGGCGCTGCTGGATGAGTTCGGCGTGACCCTGATCGAGGACGAACCCTATCGCGAGTTGGTGTTCGACGAAGGCAGCGCCACGCCTATCGTCAGCCGCTTGCATAAGGCCAGCTGGATCTACACCGGCACCGTGTCGAAAACTTTGCTGCCGGGCCTGCGCGTCGGCTATCTGATCGCCACCCCGGATCTGTACCCCTATCTGCTGCGCCTCAAGCAGTCGGCGGACCTGCACACCAACCGCATCGGCCAGTGGCAGGCGCTGCAGTGGCTGGGCAGCGAGAAATACCGTGGCCACCTGGCCGAGCTGCGCGACTTCTACCGCATCCGCCGCGATGCCATGCAGGCAGTGCTGGAGGAGCACTTCAGTGATCTGGCCGACTGGCAGATTCCCCAGGGCGGTCTGTTCTTCTGGCTGACCCTCAAGCAGCCGCTGGACACCCGCACCTTGTTGGCCCCGGCGTTGGCGCAGAATGTGGCGTTTATGCCCGGCGAGCCGTTTTTTATCGATCCGGATCAGCATCCAGGGCATTTGCGGCTTAACTTCAGCCATGTCGCCCCGGAGCGTTTGAGCGAAGGCCTTAAGCGTCTGGCCGAGGTGATACGTCAGGCCCAGGCTGGCGCAGCAGTTTGATCGAGTAGGGCGGTCTCGCCGCGAAGCGGCAGCCCGCCACAGATAACAGATAGAGGGAGGACAGGACGATGTACAAGGTCTATGGCGACTACCGGTCGGGCAACTGCTACAAGATCAAGCTGATGCTGCATCTGCTGGGGCTGCCCTATGAGTGGATAGCGATCGATATCCTCAAAGGCGAAACCCAGAGCGAAGCCTTCCTGGCCAAGAACCCCAACGGCAAGATCCCGGTGCTGGAGCTGGAAGACGGCACCTGCCTGTGGGAGTCCAACGCCATCCTCAACTTCCTCGCCGACGGCAGCGAGTTTCTGCCCAGCGAGCCGCGCCTGCGTACCCAGGTGCTGCAGTGGCAGTTCTTCGAGCAGTACAGCCACGAGCCCTATGTCGCGGTGGCGCGATTTATCCAGCTGTATCAGGGTCTGCCCGAGGCGCGCCGCGCTGAATATGAGGAATGCCATGTACGCGGCCGCAAGGCGCTCAAGGTGATGGAGCAACAGCTGCAACGCACGCCCTACCTGGTCGGCGAGCACTTCTCGATTGCCGATATCGCCCTGTACGCCTACACCCACGTGGCCGACGAGGGCGGCTTCGACCTGAGCGGTTACCCGGCCATTCGCGGCTGGCTGCAGCGCGTGGCCAGCCATCCGCGCTATGTCGGCATGCTCGATTAGCCGGCGCGGTTTGCCATCGCTTGTCAGGGCGCGGCGAAAAACACTTATCATTCAACGATCTATCTAAATGACTGGATCACCGAATGCCCACTGCTGTGCAGCGCTATAAGCGGCTTATTTCCGCTGCCCTGGCCCGTTACTTCCCGCATACCACCGCCTACCTGCGCGCCGAGCGCGAGGCGGCGGTGGTGGATAAAAAGCCCGCCGCGCGGGCGAAAAAGGGCACGGCAAGCGCCCGCAAGACCAAGACGGGTGCTGCCGCTAAATCCGCCAAGCCCCGTAGCAAAGCCAGCAAACCTTCGACCGCAGGCATCTACGGCCCTGCGCTGATGGCGGTCGACGCCGCGCAGATCCAGGCCATGCGTGCGCAAGTGGCCCGGGCGGTGGAGGCCGGGGTGGTCAGCGCGCCCTCGGACGAACAGTGGGCGATGATCCTCGGCAACCATCCCCTGACGCGGATCTTCGCCGGGGCCGGTTCGGGCAAGTCCACCACCCTGGTGCTGCGTGTGGCCTTTATGCTTTGTCACCTGGGCATCGAGCCACAGCGGCTGACGCTGATCTCCTTTACCAACGCCTCCTGCGCCGAGCTGCGCGAGCGCCTGCTCAAGGTGCTGGGCTTTTTCGCTTACCCCTTCGATGACGCCCAGGCCCGGCAATGCGTGCGTACCTTCCATTCGGCCATGGGCAGCATGGCTAAGACGCTGCTCGCCAGTCCGCGCTGGTTCGAGCAATTGGACGACAGGCAGGCCGCCGGTCGCGAGCTGGACAACCCACTGACGGCCTCGCGCCTGCGGCCGGCCCAGCAGCGCCTGCTCAAACAGGCCTATCAGCAGTGCTACGCCGAACAGCCCGGGTTTCGCGAGCGGGTGCACAGCCTGTTACAGCTGCCCATGCCGCCGGCCGACGGCAAGCGCCTGCCCAAGGCACCGCTCGATGGCTTCAAGCTGCAGGGCGAATTTAGCCTTGTACCGCTGTATGAGGCCTTCTACGCCCAGGCCGGTTTTATCGAAAGCATTGGCATCCGTATCGAGCAGATTCAGCCACAGCAACTGGTTTGCAGCGCCCAGGAACGCTGCTTTATCGAAGCCCTGATGCTGTTCTGGCCAAGCTTTAGCAGCTGCCTGCAGGCCCAGGGGCTGACGACCTTCAACGCCGCTTTCCAGCAGCTGACCGAGCGTCTGGGCGCGGGCGGGCAGGGCGTGCCTGCCGAGGCGCTGGCCCCGTTCGGCCATCTGCTGATCGACGAATTTCAGGACATTTCGCCGCACATCGTTCAATGGCTGCAGGCCGTGCAGCGGGCTCTGGCCGGGCAGGGCGCGGCGGTCAGCCTGATGGCCATCGGTGACGACTGGCAGTCGATCTATGGTTGGCGCGGCAGCTCGCCGGAGCTGTTTATCGACTTCGACCGACACTTCCCCGGTAAGGGGCGGGCCAAGCCCAGCGCCGTGCTGACCCTGGCCACCAACTACCGCTCCATCGAGCCGATTATTCGCGACGCCGAGGCAGTGCTCGGTGGGGTGGCCTACAAGCAGGGCAAGATCAGCCAGGCGAGCAAGGCCGTGCAGCCGGGCGACCACGGCGTGCGCCTGATCCAGCGCTTCGACAGCAAGACCCGCCTGCCGGAGCTGCTCAAGCAGATCCACGAGCAATGCGCCCACGCGGCCGGGCGCAACAGCCGCGAGCGCAACGCGGTGCTGCTGCTCAGTCGGCGCAACGAGCCGTTGCAGGCCATCACCGCGCAGCTGGACAAGAAACTGCCGGTCAAGGCCTACACCATCCACCGCGCCAAGGGCCTGCAGGCCGAAGTGGCGATCATCCTCGACGACTGCATGCCGCCCGAGCCACACCCGCTGCGCAATGTGCTGTACGCCTACTCGGGCTTCTTCAACAACAGCTACGACCAGGCCATGCAGGACGAAAGCCTGCGCCTGGCCTACGTGGCGATCACCCGTGGCGTCAGCCGGGTGCTCTGGTACTGCCAGAAAACTCAAGGGGCGACGCGGGTGCTGGCGGGGCGGGGGCGGTAGGCGATTTTGGGGGGGCTTATAACCCCAAATGGTTATTTATCACCGTTCGCCGGCTATGCAGATCGTATCGCAGACTACTGTGCACAAACCTCCCGCAAACAACCGCGCAACCAACGATGCGCGGGGTCGGCATCCATTCGCGGGTGCCAGAGCATGGCTACGGTGAACGGCGCTAGTGCGACGGGAAGAGGGAAGCTGTGCATGCCGGCGCGTAGGCTGGTGGTGTGCCGTTCCGGGACGCTGACGATCAGCTCGGTGGCGCGGGCCAGGGCGAGGGCGGTGGAGAAGCCGGCGACTATGGTGACGACCTGCCGCGCAAGGCCCAGCGATTGCAGGGCTTCATCGACAGGGCCTTTGTCGAGCCCGCGCCGGGAGACGTTGATGTGCTCGCCAGCGGCATAACGGGCGGGCGTGATCTCGCTCTGGCTCAGCGAATGGCCCTCGCATACGACGCCGATAAAGCGGTCGCGGAACAACGCCTGGGTGCGCAGCTCGGGGCTGGCGTCTTGGCCCACGACACCTGTTTCTAGGTCGACAGTGCCGTCGCGCAGGGGCGTGCTGTCTTTATCCGGCTTCTGTACAAAGCACAGACGTACGCCAGGCGCTTCCTGGGCGATGCGCGCAAGCAGCGCTGGGCCGAAGTTTTCCACAAAGCCTTCGCTGCTGCGCAGGGTGAAGGTTCGCACCAACTGTTTCAGGTCGACCTGCTTGGCGGGGCGCAGCACCGCTTCGGCATCCTGCACCAGTTGTGCGACGCGCTCGCGCAGTTCGAGCGCTCGGGGCGTGGGCACCAGGCCGCGCCCGGCCCTGACCAACAGCGGGTCGCCCATGGTTTCGCGTAAACGCGCCAACGACCGGCTCATCGCCGAGGGGCTCAGCCGCAAGCGCTTGGCTGCGCGTGCGACGCTGCCTTCCGCGAGCAGTACATCGAGAGTGACCAGCAAATTGAGATCGGCTGTGGACATCTGTCGGTCCTGACATGATGTGATTTTGATAAGGCGTTACACGCACGAATAACCTGCAAATGCTGCGCCTTCCGCCAGGTTACTCGCAGGGATAGATTTCTGACAGCTCCGTTTCGCGAGTTGCCAGAAGACAGGAGGGTGCGATGAAGTCAGTTATTGCGGGACAAGGTGAGGCCCTAGCGCACAGTGCGCCACAGACGCCTTCGGTGCGCTTGGCGTTGGCCAGCCTGTCGCTATCGATGTTGCTGTCCTCGCTCGGTATCAGCATCGCCAATGTCGGCTTGCCGACCTTGGCGCAGGCATTCAATGCCTCCTTCCAGGACGTGCAGTGGGTCGTTATTGCTTATCTGCTCGCCATCACCACGCTAATCGTCAGCGTCGGCTGGCTCGGCGACCTGATTGGCCGGCGACGGCTGCTCCTGGCCGGGATATTTCTATTCACTGTGGCCTCCGCGTTATGCGGCTTCGCGCCCACGCTGTGGCTGCTGATCGGCGCGCGGGCGCTGCAGGGGCTCGGCGCGGCGATCATGATGGCGCTGACCATGGCCTTTATCGGCGAGACGGTGAGCAAGGCCAAGACCGGCAGCGCCATGGGTTTGCTCGGAACCATGTCGGCGATTGGCACCGCCTTGGGCCCATCGCTCGGCGGCCTGCTGATCGCCGGGTTCGGCTGGCAGGCGATCTTCCTGATCACTGTGCCGCTGGGCCTGCTGACGCTGCTGCTCGCGCAGCGCTACTTGCCCGCCGATCGGCAAGCGCAGAAGGCCGGGCGCGCCGGCTTCGACCCCTTGGGTACGTTGTTGCTGGCGCTAACGCTCGCGGCTTATGCGCTGGCCATGACCACGGGCCGCGGCCTGGGTATGGCGCTGTTGCTGGCTGCTTTAGTCGGCGCTGGCCTGTTCATATGGGTCGAGGCGCGAGTGGCATCGCCGTTGATTCGCCTGGCGATATTCCGCGATCCACGCTTGTGTGGCGGCCTAGCCATGAGCGCACTGGTCTCGACGGTGATGATGGCGACGCTGGTGGTAGGGCCTTTCTATCTGGCGGACGGGCATGGCCTCGACGCCGCTCGGGTGGGGTTGGCCTTGGCGGTCGGGCCCTTTGTCTCGGCGTTGACGGCTACACCCGCCGGCCGCTTCGCCGATCGTTTTGGCGCGCAACGCATGACGGTGCTGGGGCTTGGCGGTATGGCAGCCGGTTGCCTGTTGCTGGCGACCTTGCCGGAGACGCTTGGCGTTGGCGGCTATATCGCCCCCCTGGTGGTCGTTACCATCGGCTATGCGCTGTTCCAAACGGCCAACAACACCGCTGTGATGAGCGATATCAGCGCGGATCAGCGCGGTGTTATCGCCGGCATGCTCAACCTGTCGCGCAATCTCGGGCTGATCACCGGCGCATCGGCGATGGGCGCGGTGTTCGCGTTCGCCTCGGCGACGACAGATATCGCCATGGCGCATCCCGAGGCCGTTGCCACGGGTATGCGCATCACCTTTGCCGCCGCCCTGGCGCTGATCGTTGTCGCGCTGGCCATCGCGTTTGCAAACCGTGCGCTGGCCCGCAGGATGGCGTGAGTGCTGGAGTTCAAGAGTATCCGCAGGGGCAGGTCTTGCCTTTGCTTAATAGGAAAAGGGTCCGTGCATTTATCTTCAGGGCCATTCGCTCGAATGATGGAGCGAATCACACAGTAAGCGGACGCTCGTAAGCGTCCGTTTATGGCCAGCAGCGCTTAGATAAATACCTGCCGAGCTACGCCGCGCGGGATGCGGTTTTTACCTGGCAGTTGCTCCAGGCGTTGCTGCCATTCGGCGCGAGGGGACAGGGTAGGGGCCGCTTTCGCCATTTCAGCTGCTGCGAGGGCAGCCTTGGCGGCTTTTGCTTCGGCTCTAAGCTCAGCCAAGGTGGGGGTCTTGCGCACAGGCTCAATAGCGCCCTTTTCAACGGTGCGAAGGCAGAGCTTGCATGACACCTGGGTAACATCCTGGGTGCTGCTCAGGTTCGAGCCAGTGCGCCCGCATGCAATATTTTCCTGGGGCGCGCAATAGTGAATGGCCAACGTGTTGTCTCCTGCATTTTCGGGCGCGGGATTTTACACGGCGTCGCTGAGGCTGCAAGCGGCTTGGCGTAAGCGAGGTCAGGATTATGCAGAATGTCTTGGCGAGAGATTGAGCAATCGGGGAACCACGATATCGATGTCGCCGAGCGTCAGCTCGGGATCGAGTTGGTCTGCGTAAGCGACCGCCGGTGGCCGCGAGGTAGGCCAGAAGGGATAAATAAACTCGCCTCTTTTCGGTCCCTGAAGAGTAGAGGGCAGGTTGGGGCGCAGGCTAACGTGTGTTTTCGCCGCGCCCCACTTGCGTTTTCAGCTGTTGGTGTTGAGCTGCGCGAAAATATCGCGCAGCTCAACACCCTTGCCAATACTTGTCTATTAGTATTTGAGGCTGGCTATAAGTGACAGTTGATTGGACGAGTACTCGCTGTCATTCCACTTGTAGTCATATTGCCCTTTGACTGTCCAGGAACTGTTATCACAATTGCAGGACAGGAAGGTGATGCCTGCGCCGACATTGTACAGATCCCGATCCTGCTCTATGCCTTCCACGTTAAATGCCGACCCGCCCCCGGTGAGGGCTGCGGTTTGCTCAGTAGAGGTATCGCTAAAATCATGCATCCATTTGGCATGAACTTCAGGGGAGTAGGTGATGGAGCCGGATCGAATAACACGCTCGACCTTAACGCCCACACCTGATTGGGTCAGGTTGTAATCCTGATCATCCACACGATGATTCAAGCCGCCAGCGCCACTTTCTTTATAGCTGTCAACTTTGATAAGTGACGTCTGTAACGAGGCGAAAGGGGTAACAGTAACTTCCTGATCGAAGTAGAAATGTTTCCCGGCCGAAACCAGAGCAGTGTACTGCTGGCCGTCGTAGTCAGATTTGGCCATGCGATTAACGCCAGGGAAGGTGATCTGGCGTTCCCCTTCATATCGATCCATGCCGGCAGTCAAAGCACCCTGCACATACCAAGGGCCTGGGGTGTAATTGAGATAGCCCGTCAGCTGGTAGGAGTCGATTGTGGTCTCAGCAGAAGAGTTGTTGCCGTCAATGGTGCTATTTGCATAACCGGCGCTGATACCCGCTCGGGTGTTTTCGCCCACCGGCCGGTCGTACGCCAGCACTAAACCGTAGGTTTTAGTGTCGTAACCGAAGTTATTATCGACATCACCCTGGCTACCTGCATTACCAAAGGTTTTGGCCCACCAATTGCTCGGTTGCTCATCACCGTTGCACTTGCGCAGATCTTGCTGGGGCTTATCGGTCCCACAGCTGGTGTCGCAGCACAGGTTCTGGATTTCATCCACCCGCGCTTGCAGCATGTCTTCCATCAGGCGCGTCGTCTGCCCAGCTACCCAGGGAGCTGCCAGGTTGGTGTTGCTGGGAGCCAATTGAACCAGTGCATTACTGGCGGCAGCTGCGCTGGGCAGAGCAAGCACGGCACCCTGAACAACTTGCACATCGGAGCCTACTGGAGCAGGCGAACCCAGCAGTGCCCCTGCAGCCACATCGGCAACGGGTGAGCCCAATGAAACGGACTCAACTGTAATCAGTACATCGCCAGTAGTGGTCGGCACGCTGGAGAAGGTGTAGAGCGGGTTGGTATTGAGTACGGTTACAGTCGCCCCGTTGGTGCCCGCCAGGCCACCGACAATCGTGAAGGTCGTGCCGGCAGTAAGTACGCCCGTAACAGTTGGGATTACCGTGATACCGGCAGCATTGATATTTGAGGCACCGGACGGCTGGATATTGCCGTAGACGGTATTGCCGGCCAGGGAGGTCGCAATCGTGCCATTGGCGTTAGTGGTCAATGCCCCAGTAATGGCCAGGGTATTCGCGCCGAGGTTGAATCCTTGGGCTTGTACGGCACCGGTAATGGATGCATTACCGCCAGAGACATTAATTTGCTTCAGCCCGCTTGCACCGCCAATGGCCCCATCGACATGACTGCCGTTATTCAGGGTCAACGTGCCGGTATTGGCAGTATTAGTCGTGATTGCGCCCGTCAGGAGTTGACCTGCGCCGAGATTAAGAAAGCCATCGCCAACGAATACAGGTGCCGATATAACGTCGCCATTGAAATTTACAATGCCTTCCCCGCTAATTTGCGACGTAGTAGCGAATACGTCGCCATTAAAGTTAACCGTATTGCCAGTAGCGCCGGCACTGATATTTAGAAACAGCACGCCTGGCTGGCCGGTTGACCCTGTTACTGTTGAGTCACCGAGAAACAGAAGATCGCCGGTGTTATTGGCATCCGTGGTAAAGGCACCGCCGAGGTCGTTATTGGTATTGATGTTTTGACCATCGGTAATGGTCAATGTGGCACCACCCGTAGTATCGACACCATTGAGCTCGCCTTCAGCCCCGACTACACCGGGAAGCGCAACGGCCTCACGAGCCAGACTGATCGGGGCCCAAGCCACGATGGCGGCTGCCACAGCTACAGAAATTAAGCTGGCTTTCATGCCGATCCTTTGAGTTAAATGTCGTAATTGACACTCCAGCGTAGGCCTAATAAATTTGATTAGCAAATAAACTAAATAAATTAATATTAATCGTGGTTGGAAATATAAATTTGCTTTTTTGATTATAAGTAATAAATCCGACTATTTATATTTATAGACCTTAGCCAGAATGTTAGAGCGAATGGTTTCTCTTAGCTGTTAGCTATCCGTTGTGCCGATCCGCTCCTGTCCGACTTCAGCTACTTTTCCCAGCCCTTCAAATACCCCGAAACAGGTCATGGGCGTTAAGCAGGTCGTAGGCGATCTCTGGGTGTTTTTCCAGGCCGCGGCGGATGGAGGTGGGCAGCGCCTGGCGGGTTTTGCGGCAGAGGCCGGGGAGTTCGTCGATCTCGATCCTGATGCCGCGCATGCTGCGTACTTCGTTGAAGCCGGGGGCGACGGCCAGGCGGATGCCGAGTTGCTCGTACATGCGCTGTTGCAGTTTTTCCAGCTCGCTCAGGCTCTGCAGGTTTTCCAGGCGATCGAGCAGGCGTTTTTCCTCCTGGCGGGTCAGGCGCAGGATACGCAGGTCGCTGTCGGCGCTTTCCAGCAGCTGCTCGCGGCCGCAGTCGCAGGCTCCGGGCGGGCAGGGTTGGCGGATGGGCGGGTTGGTTGTCATGGGCTGCGATCATAGCCAGCCTGGCCGGTGTTTGCCCATGGGGTTGCGGGTTATATCGATGGTCGGCTGCGGGCAAATCAAGCTCAGGCGCTTGCCGGCCATGGACAAGTGACCGAATCGGTGGATAATCCGGCTCACCCACCTTTATTCGAAGACAGCCCTATCGCCATGCGCACTCTGCGAATTGCCCTGATCTGGATGCTGATGCTCGCCCTTCCGGCGCAGAGCATGGCAGCCATTGGCATGCAGTTATGTGCGTTGACTCAGGGCGGCGCGGGCGACTCAAGCAGCCAGCAGATGGCGGCCCATCACCCGGCTGTAATGGCTCCCCAGGCCATGCAGGCCTCCGCCCATAGTGAGCATCATGGTGGCGACAGTGCCGCGCCTTCCAGCACCTCCATACAGCCCGCCGATAACAGCCTATGCAGCCTCTGCGCCTTTTGCGTGGGTGCGGTGGCGCTGAGTACGGTGCTTACCAGCAATAGCCTGCCACATGCCGTCGAGCCTTCCCTGGCGCGACTGGATCGCTTTATCGGCTTTATCGCCGAGACCCCGGAAAGACCCCCCCGCCTGTTTCGCGCCTAAGCCAGGAGTGCGCCTTAACGGTGCCCCTTACTGAGCCTGTTATATCGCCTGTTAGCTAGAGCTGTGCGCTGAGTTCCGCCCTTGGGGAAAGGAACGCAATCCGCGCCTGCTGCTAGATCCGCCGGTATATGGCTTTTGTCTTAGTTGCGTGGCTGCCCGGCCTGTTGCCGGCTACTGCGCTTGACGCGAGATCATCCGATGCTGCGTTTGTTTGTTGCCCGGCGGGCGTTTGCCTGCCAGGTCCTGTTGGCGCTGCCTGTCAGCGCCTGGGCCGAGTTGCCCGACCCGCTGGATGCCCAGGCCGCCACGCCGGCTGTGCACTATCAATCACCGCTCAAGACCTACCAGAGTTTTAGCGAGCAACCGCTGCAGGATTGGCGCGAGGCCAATGAGCTGGTCGGCCGTATCGGCGGCTGGCGCACCTACGCCCAGGAGCCTTACGCCGAGGAAGTCTCGGCGCAGCAGCCCACTGAGCCGGCTGTCGAGCCGCCGGCCAAGCCAATGGAGCAGCACCATGGCCATCACTAACGCGCGGCGACTGAATGGCTTTTTACGCCTGGCCGGGCTCTGTAGCCCCTTGTTGCTGGTCGGTTGCGCCGGCTTTAGCCAGGACGGTGGTTTTGCCACGGTCGAGCAGGCCAGCCAGGTGCAGTTGGACAAGCAGGTTACCTGGGTGAAAACCCCGGAGCAGCGCAGCCAGGTGGCCGAGCGGGTCGCCGAGTTACTGGCCGAGCCGCTGACGGTGGATGCCGCGGTGCAGGTGGCGCTGCTGAACAACCCCGGTCTGCAGGCGAGTTTCGACCAGCTGGGTATCAGCGAAGCCGAGCGTGTCCAGGCCGGGCGTATCCCCAATCCGGGCTTTTCCTTCGGTCGTATGGAGAAGGGCAGCGAGGTGGAGTACGAGCGCGGCCTGCATATCAACCTGGCGCGGCTGATCGCCATGCCGCTGACCTCCGGCATGGAGGCCAAGCGCTTCGAGCAGGTGCAGCGGCAGACCAGCCTGGCGGTGTTCGAACTGGCCAGCCAGACCCGCAAGGCCTGGTACCGCGCGGTGGCGGCGCAGGAGAGCCTGGGCTTTATGGGCCAGGTGATGGAGTCGGCTGAAATCTCTGCCGAGCTGGCCAGGCGGCTGGCGGCGGTGGGCAACTACAGCACCCTGCAACGGGCCCAGGAGCAGAGCTTCTATGCCGATGCCGGGCTTAATCTGATCCGCGCCGAACAGGCCCGGGTGCAGAGCCGCGAGCAGCTGACCCGCTTGCTTGGCTTGTGGGGTGAGCAGCTCGACTTCCAGCTGCCCGCACGCCTGCCCGAATTGCCGGCCACGGCTGAGCAGCTGGCGGATGTCGAACGCCTGGCTATGGCCCAGCGTCTGGATATCCAGACCGTGCGCCTGGACGCCGAGCGTCTGGCCAAGAACCTGGGGCTGAGCAAGACCACGCGCTTTATCAACGTGCTGGAGCTGGGCGTGGTGAATAACCGCTCCAATGAGGAGCCGACCCAGCGCGGTTACGAGATCAGCGTCGAGTTGCCGCTGTTCGACTGGAGCGGAGCCAAGGTGGCCAAGGCTGAGGCGCAGTACCGGCAGATGCTCAACCGCGCGGCCGAAACGGCGATCAACGCGCGCTCGCAGGTGCGCGAGGCTTACCTGGGTTACCAGGCCAGCCATGACATTGCCCGGCATTACCGCGACGAGGTGCTGCCGCTGCGCGCGCGCATCGCCGAGGAAAATGTCCTGCAGTACAACGGCATGTTTATCAGCACCTTCGAGCTGCTGGCCGATGCGCGCAAGCAGGTGCTGGCGGTGGATGGCTACCTGCAGGCGCAGCGCGATTTCTGGATCGCCAAGGCCGATCTGGATATGGCCCTGTTGGGTGCGCCCAGCCTGTCATCGAGCACACCGGCTATGGCCGTCACCGACGAGCCCGCCGGGCACTGATCAAGGACTATTTCCCATGGTTTCACGACGTGATTTCTTTCTCGGTGCCAGTGCCATTACCGCCGCTGTCGCCACTTCGGCGGTCAGCCGGGTATCCCTGGCCGGCGTGCCGGAAGCGGTGTCCCAGGGCAGTGCCGATACCCAGCCGCCGCTGCAGCCGCAGAACGGCCGGCCCTATAACCCGGTGGTCACCCTCAATGGCTGGACCCTGCCGTGGCGGTTGAACAACGGGGTCAAGGAGTTCCACCTGGTCGCAGAACCCGTGGTGCGCGAGCTGGCACCCGGCTACAAGGCCCACCTGTGGGGCTATAACGGCCAGTCGCCAGGGCCGACCATCGAGGTGGTGGAGGGCGACCGGGTGCGCATCTTCGTCACCAACAAACTGCCCGAGCACACCAGCATCCACTGGCACGGTCAGCGCCTGCCCAATGGCATGGACGGCGTCTCCGGGCTGACCCAGCCGGCGATTCCGGTGGGCAAGACCTTCGTTTACGAGTTCGTCGCCCGTCGCCCCGGCACCTTTATGTACCACCCCCATGCCGACGAAATGACCCAGATGGCCATGGGCATGATGGGCTTCTGGGTCACCCATCCCAAGGCGCATCATCCGCTGATCAGCGAAGTGGATCGGGATTTCTGCTTCCTGCTTAACGCCTACGACATCGAGCCCGGGGCGGCCACGCCGAAGATCATGACCATGCTCGACTTCAACCTGTGGACCTTCAACAGCCGCATCTTCCCGGGCATCGACCCGCTAGTGGTGCGGCATAACGACAAGGTGCGCATCCGCGTCGGCAACCTGACCATGACCAATCACCCGATCCACCTGCATGGCCATGAGTTCGAAGTGACCGGTACCGATGGCGGGCCGACCCCGGTGGGTTCGCGCTGGCCGGAGGTGACCACCGATGTGGCGGTGGGGCAGATGCGTCAGGTCGAGTTCCTCGCCGACGAGGAGGGCGACTGGGCCTTCCACTGCCACAAGAGCCACCACACCATGAACGCCATGGGCCACGCCATTCCGACCCTGGTCGGCGTCGACCACCGCGACATGACTCGCAGGATCGCCAAGCTGATCCCCGATTACATGGTCATGGGCGAACGCGGCATGGCCGATATGGCGGAAATGCAGATGCCGCTGCCGGACAACACCGCACCGATGATGACCGGCGACGGACCCTTCGGTTCGGTGGAAATGGGTGGCATGTTTACCGTGCTCAAGGTGCGCAAAGACCAGCCCGCGGGCGACTACCGCGACCCTGGCTGGTTCAAGCACCCGGCCGGCACTGTGGCCTATGAATGGAAAGGGGACCTGGCCAAACCCGCGCGTTCGAGCGAGGCCGGCGGGCAGTCGATGCCGCTCAAGCAGCCGATCGACGAGCCGGTTGAGGTGCAGGTGCGTAAACCCGGGGGGCATGCAGATCATTGACTCAGGGAGGCACGGCTGGGCGGCACTCCGCTGGGCGGAGTGCCGCCCATCCGCTCCTACACCACACGAGCAGCGTTTATTTAATTCGAGGAGTTAGTCATGAATCTATCGTCAAACCTTAGTGCCCTGTTGCTGGGCATTGTCGGCGTCTTTGTCAGCAGCCCGCTGCTGGCCCATGGCGAGAAACCTAACGCGCCTCACAGCGCGGCGGTGATCAAGGAGCAGAAGCCCTGGGGCATAGCCGGCGATCCCGAGCAGGTCAGCCGCACCATCGAGATCGGCATGAGCGATGCCATGCGTTTTACTCCCGACTTCCTTGAGGTCAAGCAGGGCGAAACCATTCGCCTGCTCCACCGCAATAACGGCCAGGTGCTGCACGAATTCGTCATCGGCACCCAGGACGATCTGGATAAGCACGCGGCGCTGATGGTCAAGTTCCCCGGTATGGAGCATGACGAGCCCTATATGGCCCACGTTGCCCCGGGTCAGACCGGCGAGATCATCTGGACCTTCAACCGCGCTGGCGACTTCGACTTTGCCTGCCTGATCGTCGGCCATTACCAGGCTGGGATGGTTGGCAAGGTGCGGGTTGTGGCGAACTGACAGAGGCGTGCAAAGCCGGATCAGCCTGTGCTGGCCGGCGTAATAGCGGCAGCGTAATTCTTGCGCGGGCCGATAAATGATCAGGGCGGCCGCTGGGTCGTCTGACTTGAGGAGCAAGACCATGAAGCAACTACTGATTGCCTGCCTGCTGGGCAGCCTGGCGTTTAGCGTACAGGCCAGCGATGAACACAGCGGCCATAAGGGCCACGAGGCCGTGCAGGCCAACGCCAGCATGAGCCAGGGTGAGGTGCGCAAGATCGATGCGGCCCGGCAGAAGATTACCCTGCGCCATGGCCCCATTGCCAATATCGGCATGCCGCCGATGACCATGGTGTTTGACGTGAAGGACGCCGCGCTGCTCGAAGGGGTCGCGGTGGGCGACAAGGTCGGCTTTGTCGTCGAGCAGCAGGGCAGCAAGTTCGTCGTGACCGAGCTGCAGGGCGCGCAGTAACGCCGCCACCGGGCCGGCCAGTTCTATCGGCATCGGCTCGGCACTTGGGCACCTGGCAGCCTAGGGTGTTCGCACACTAGGGGTTTCTGGGCTGCCCCGGTGCGCCCGGGCAATATTTGGTGAGGATTTTTTTGACCTAGTGCTCAAATTTGCGCGCTGGGTCGGCGTTCGATCAATAAATACAGAACCGAAGGGGCAGGCGCGAGTCACTGCTTATGGTCGCGTCTCCAGGGAGCCGTAGGGGGCAGTGGCAGATGCCATAGACGACCAGCCACAACAATGTCTATCCAAGGATGATTTCCCATGACGAAGAAGAACAATGTTCGTTGGGTTGTTGGTTCGCTCGCTTTAATCGCCTCCACCGCCGGTATTGCCGCCTCGCCCAGTGACAGCGAGCGCTTCAATGATTTCTGGACCCCTGGCAAACCGCCGCTATCGGCGTGCAAATCGCCGCTGCTGGTGGGCACTCCGCTGGGCTTGCCCCACTGCATGCAGGCCAGCAAGGTGCTGACCCGTCTGCAAGCCCTGCAGGATATCGCCAGCCTCAATGGCGGCAACCGCGCCGCCGCGCAGCCGGGCTATCAGGCCTCCGTCGACTACGTGCGTACGACGCTTGAACGGGCCGGTTACCAGGTCACCCTGCAGGCTTTCCCCTTCACCTCTTACGAACCGATTGGCCCAGGCACCCTGAGCATGCTGCTGCCGACGCCGACCGACTACGTCTGGGACGAGGATTTCACCTACCTGTCGCAAACCGAAGCCGGCGATGTCAGCGCCGCCGTGGTGCCGGTGGATCTGATGCTCGGTGCCGGCAATACCTCCAGCAGCGGTTGTGAAACGGAGGATTTCGCGGCCTTCCCCAGTGGCTCCATCGCCCTGATCCAGCGCGGCACCTGCAGCTTTCAGCAGAAGGCCGAAAATGCCGCGGCGGCTGGTGCGGCGGGGGCGATCATCTTCAATCAGGGCGATAGCGAGGATCGCAAGGGCCTGATGAACGCGACCCTGGGCGATACCTATGCCGGCGGTATCCCGGTGTTGTTCACCACTTACGATATCGGTGCCGACTGGGCGCAGGCCGCAGGGGTGCAAGTGCGCATGGTGGCCGACGTCGAGCGTAGTCGTACCGAAACCCATAACGTGATCGCCCAGACCCGGCGCGGCAACCCGAACAATGTGGTGATGGTCGGTGCGCACCTGGATTCGGTGGGCGAGGGCCCTGGTATCAACGACAACGGCTCGGGCAGCGCCGCGCTGCTGGAAATGGCGGTGCTGATGAGCAAGGCCCGTCCTCTCAATCAGGTGCGGTTCGCCTGGTGGGGCGCGGAAGAGTCGGGGCTGGTCGGTTCGACCTACTACGCCAGCCAGTTGCCGGACGAGCAGAAGCAGCAGATCAAGGCCTACCTGAACTTCGACATGATCGCTTCGCCGAATTTCGGCAACTTTATCTATGACGGCGACGGTTCGGATTTCGGCCTGCAGGGCCCGCCCGGCTCGGCTGCCATCGAGCGGCTGCTGCAAGCCTACTTCGGCCTGCGTGGTGCGCCGGCGGAGGGCACCGAGATCGACTTCCGTTCCGATTATGCGCAGTTCTTCGAGGAAGGCATTGCCTTTGGCGGCCTGTTCACCGGTGCCGAAGACTTGAAGAGCGAGGAGCAGGCGCAGAAGTTCGGCGGTGCGGCCAACCAGCCATTCGACCCGTGCTATCACGATGCCTGCGACAACATCGACAATATCAATATGGATGCACTGGAGCTGCATGGCGACGCCATGGCCTTCGCGACCAGTTGGCTGTCGCTGTCGACCAAGGTCATCGATGATGAAATTGCCGCCGTCGAGCAGGCCCAACAAGGCCGTGCCCTGCAGCGTCAGCAGTCGGTGCGTAATATCGAGCGTTGGGGCAAGTACTTTATCAAGTAAGCCCTGCAAGTCTGCGCCGGGGCAAACCCCGGTGCAGTATCGGACGTCAGACGCTGGCGAAGCGCTCGTCCAGATAGGCGATGATCGCCTTGGACTCATACAGCCAGGTGCTCTGGCCGTTTTCTTCGATGCGCAGGCACGGCACCTTGATCTTGCCGCCAAATTGTTCCAACTCGCTACGCGCTTTGGCGTCGTTCTTCGCGTCGCGCAGAGCTACCGGCACGTTCAGCTTGTGCAGGGTGCGGCGGGTTTTTACGCAGAACGGGCAAGCGTGGAACTGGTACAGCGCGAGGTTGCTGGCGCTTTGCTCGACCGCAGCCTGAGCTTCAGGGGTGCGTTTGAGCTTGGCCGGACGGCTGATCCAGTCGAGGAAGATGATCAACTGGCCGAGGCCGATGCGCAGTGCCTTGATAATCATGCGGGGGCAAACCTTGGGTCGATAAACAGGGGCGCGCAGCTTACCCGAGTTTTCTCGCCTTGGCGTCGGCGCTGGTCTGGCTCTGCGCCCAACGGCATAATCCGCGTTCGATTGCCGAACCCTGCCGAGCCTGCGATGAAACCTGAAGACCTGTTATTGCTGGTAACCCGCGAGATGCCCTTCGGCAAACACAAAGGCCGTTTGCTCGCCGATCTGCCCGGTAACTACCTCAACTGGTTCGCCCGCGAAGGCTTCCCCCAGGGTGAAATCGGCCGGCTGCTGGCGCTGATGCAGGAGATCGATCACAACGGCCTGTCGGGCCTGCTCGACCCGCTACGCACCAAGCCGCGTGTGCCGTTCAAGGGGCAGTAGGCTTTTCACGGGGCAATAAAAAACCGGCTTGTGGCCGGTTTTTTATTGCGTGCCATCCATGGCCGCAGCTTGTGTCGCGTGAGGCGACGGCAAAAGGTGCTTCTGGCAATTTGCATTGCCGGCAGGCGCTTACTGCGCCTGGCTGACCTCTGGGATGAGGGCCAGCGGCGGCACTTCAACGAACTCCAGTTGCAGGCGTTCGCTACTCCAGGCGCGGGTCTGGTTGGTCAGCGCCAGGTCGTCGTTGAGCTTTTGGCCGTAGGACGGGATGATTTCTTTCAGCTTGGTTTGCCACTGCGGGCTGTGCATCTTGTCCTTGAAGGTTTTCTCCAGTACCGAGAGCATGATCGGCGCGGCTGTCGAGGCACCTGGCGATGCGCCGAGCAGGGCAGCGAGGCTGCCATCGGCGGCGCTGACCACTTCGGTGCCGAACTGCAGAATGCCGCCGTGTTCGGCGTCTTTCTTGATGATCTGCACACGCTGGCCGGCTTGGATCAGCTCCCAGTCTTCCGACTGTGCTTCTGGGAAGTAGTCGCGCAGCGAGTCCATGCGGTCTTCCTGGCTGAGCATCAGCTGGCCCATCAGGTAGGTGCTGAGCGAGAAGTTATCGATGCCGGCGTGGGTCATCGGCAGGATGTTGTCGGTGGTCAGGGCGCTGAACATGTCGAGCAGCGAGCCATGTTTCAGGAACTTGGTGGAGAAGGTGGCGAACGGCCCGAACAGCAGCACCTTCTTGCCATCAATCACGCGGGTATCCAGGTGCGGCACGGACATCGGCGGTGAGCCTACCGATGCCAGGCCATACACCTTGGCCTGGTGCTGGGCGACGATTTCCGGGTTGCTGGTGGCCAGGAACGAGCCGCCCACCGGGAAGCCCGCATAGCCTTCGCCTTCACTAATACCGGACATCTGCAGCAGTTTCAGCGCCGCGCCGCCAGCGCCGATAAACACGAACTTGGCGTTGATGGTTTTCTCTGCGCCGCCGTTGGCCAGGTCGGCCACCTGCACGTTCCAGGTGTTGTCGGCGTTGCGCTCGATGCCGCGCACTTCATGCTGCAGGTTGAGGCTGACGTTGTCCTGCTGGCTTAGCGAGCCGAACAGCTGACGGGTGATTTCGCCGAAGTTGACGTCGGTACCAATCGATACGCGGGTGGCGGCGATCTTCTGCCCAGGCTCGCGGCCTTGCATCACCAGCGGTACCCACTGCTTGATCTGCTGCGGGTCTTCGGAATATTCCATGCCGCGGAACAGCGAGCTGGCCTGCAGGGCTGCGTGGCGTTTCTTGAGGAAGTCGACGTTGTCATCGCCCCAGACAAAGCTCATATGCGGCACGTTGTTGATAAACGACGGCGGGTTGTTCAGCACCTTGCGCTCAACCTGGTAGGCCCAGAACTGCTTGGAAATCTCGAACGACTCGTTGATCGCCACCGCCTTGCTGATATCGATGCTGCCGTCAGCCAGTTGCGGGGTGTAGTTCAGCTCGCAAAAGGCCGAGTGGCCGGTGCCAGCGTTGTTCCAGGCGTTGGAGCTTTCTTCGGCGACCTGATCAAGGCGCTCGTAAATGTCGATGCTCCAGCCCGGCTCCAGCTCGTTGAGGTAGGTGCCCAGGCTGGCACTCATGATGCCGCCGCCAATCAACAGAACATCCACGGTTTTTTCCGGCTCGGGGTGCTTGGCGCAGCCAATCACGCTCAGGCACAGCAGGGTCAACAGGAGCTTTTTCATTAAACCAACCATCTTCTCGGTGAAGTCAGAATGACGACCTGCGCCGACACGGGGTCAGGCGTGTGGCAATAGCGTGCTGGCCCGTCGGCGGGCGACAGGCGCGGGGCGGGGGGTGCAAGGCGTCGTGTGCATAACGGCAGCGGCTCAAGGCGCGGCGACTGGCGTTGCCTGGGGCTACTTGAAAGAATCGCAAGAAGCATGCCCGCCACTGCAAAGCCGCGGGCTGCGGTGCTCTGCCGCAGTGCTACAGGAAGATTTTCCAGGGTGGAATGGCGTGATTCCGCCATATTTTGGCGGTTTTAGCGCAGAGTCTGGCGGGTTGTCGCCAGAGTAGGTACAAAAAAACCGGCCATGGCCGGTTTCTTCTGCAGTGGGCTTGATCAGTTATTGACCAGGCTAAGGAACTCGCTTCGCGTGGCGGCGTTATCGCGGAATTCGCCGAGCATCACCGAGGTGACCATGGAGGAGTTCTGCTTCTCCACGCCGCGCATCATCATGCACATATGCTGCGCTTCGATCACCACCGCAACACCGAGGGCACCGGTGACCTGTTGGATGGCTTCGGCGATCTGCCGGCTGAGGTTTTCCTGGATCTGCAGGCGGCGCGCGTACATATCGACGATACGCGCGACCTTCGACAGACCGAGCACCTTGCCACTGGGGATATAGGCGACATGGGCCTTGCCGATAAACGGCAGCAGATGATGCTCACACAGCGAGTACAGCTCGATGTTCTTCACCAGCACCATTTCGCTGTTATCGGAGCTGAACAGCGCGCCATTGGTGACTTCTTCCAGCGTCTGCTGGTAGCCCTTGCACAGGTACTGCATGGCTTTGGCGGCGCGCTTGGGTGTGTCGAGCAGGCCCTCGCGGGACACGTCCTCGCCGAGTTGGCCAAGGATCGCGGTGTAGTTCTGTTCCAGGGACATGGACAATCTCGTAGGTCTTTCTAAAGGGCGCAGGTTAGGCCGCGGGGGCCTGGCTGGCAAGTGTGGCGGCGGTCTGCTTACTCGTCGCGGCCATCCATCATGGTGCGCTTGAGCATTACGTAAACCGCGCCGGTGCCGCCGTGCTTGGCCAGGCAGGAGGTAAAGCCGAGCACCTGCGGGTGTTGGCGCAGCCAGGTGTTGACGTGGCTTTTGATCATCGGCTTGCGGCCGTCCATGCGCACCGCCTTGCCGTGGGTGATGCGCACGCAGCGCACCTCCAGCTTGTTGGCCTCGGCAAGAAACTCCCACAGGGTGTCGCGGGCTTTTTCCACGGTCATGCCGTGCAGGTCGAGGCTGCCTTCGAAGCTGATCTGCCCCAGCTTGAGCTTGCGCATCTGGCCTTCCTGCACGCCGTTGCCGGCCCAGTACAGCGGGTCTTCGGCACCGACATCGATCACGAACTGGTCGGACAGGCCGTCGACCTTGACCGATTCCACGCGCGCCGTGGCCGCCTGGCGCAGGGTGGCCAGTTGCGCCCGGTTGGGTTTCGGTTTACCGGTGTCTGCGCGGTCATGCTTGATCGGTTTGACGCCGTGTAGCTCGGCTTTGAACAGGGATAAATCGTCGTCTTGCATTTAGGGTCTGTTACCGTTTTGTTCGCGGCCGCGCCGGAGCCTGTTTTAGCGCGAGGCAAGGCACGAGACGCGAAGTTTGGTGGTTCCAAATGAGTGTCGAGAAACGCAGTATCGCGCTAAAACAGGCCCGGCCCTTCGGGTTGCGCGTAAAATCTCGCCATGCGGTGTTGGAGGACTTGGCAAGGGAACACCATTACCTGCGTCCTCCGCTTGGCCTGGCGAGATATTACGCGGCAACGCGGCTCGCGACGAAACGGCAACAGACCCTATATCTCCGCGAAGGCCGCTAGTGTAACCAAGGTGCGGGCTCAAGTGCGGACTGGATCGGCCCGCTATCAGTCGCGCTTTTTCATCAGGTGTGGGGCGAGGCTTAGGTCGCCGTGTTGGCGCATGCGGCGGCGACAGCGCCGCCAGAACATGATGGCGAAATACAGCAGGAGCAGGCCGATTGCCACAAAGGCCACGCCTGCGGCCGGCGACTCGTTCAGCGGGCCGAGGGCTGCGGGGCGGCCGAGCAGCGTTGCTGCGCCCGCCATGGTCAGCAGTACGCCGAGCATGCACAGCAGCGCCGCCAACCCTGCACCGAGGCGCGAGCGCCAGTTGCCGGAGCTGCGGGGCCGCAAGCGGCGAGCATCAAAACCATCGGATGGTTTCATTGCGAATTCCTTAGAGGCTAACGCCGGTATGACCTGCTGCTACTGGCGTGGTTCAACGGGGAGCGCGAGTTGCACGCGGCGAGTGAGGACATTCGGTTTTACAGCAAGGCACTGGCGCGGGGGACCACCGCGGCAAAATTGTCCGCCAGGGCGATCATTTCGGCGCGGTGCATGTCGGCGGCGCTGATCACCTGGCCGTCCAGGGTTGGCAGGTCGCGGGTGGCGCAGGCGCTATCGACCAGGGTGCAGCGATAGCCGTAATCCTTGGTGGCGCGCACGGTGGTGCTGATGCTGGAGTGGGTCATGAAACCGCAAATGATCAGGTCCAGGTGCCCTAGCTTCTGCAGGTGCTCGTGCAGGTCGGTGCCGGAAAAGGCATTGGGCATGCGTTTTTCCACGATGATTTCTCCCGGCAGCGGCGCGGCTTCGGGCAGGTGATGGCCGCGGGGGCCACGTGGGTCGAGCAGACCGTCGGGAATACCCAGGTGCTTGACGTGGACGATGGCGCAGCCCCGGGCGCGGGCCGCTGCCAGCAGAGTGGCGATTTCTTCCAGCGCAGCATCCAGCCCCGGCAGTTTCAGGACGCCGCTGCGATACTCCTCTTGAGCATCGATGATCAGCAGGGTCGCATTGTTCAGGCTGGCAGGTGCATGGCCGCGGCCGGTCAACGTGAACAGGGTTTGGGGGATGGACATGGCAGGGAACTCCAGGCTGGCATGGACGACTTCCTGCATTGTCCGCCTCTGGGCTGCTGCTGTGAACCTCTACGGGTGATTGCGCCTGAATCATTGCCTTGCTGGCGGCATTGGCCGGGCCTAAGCCGTTACTGCGCGGGGCTTGTCTGCTGCGCTGCGGCTGGCCTTGCGTATGGCTGAGGTGACGAGCAGAATCGAACCACTCCCGAGGATGGGGTGTCGTAAAGCAAAAGGAGTTGCCCAATGAGCCTGGTATCGCTGTTTTCCGAACACTTCTGGTTGTTATTCGCCCTGGCGATTTCCATCGCCGTGCTGCGCGAATTAAGTCTCAAACGTGATGATCCAGCCCTGAGCGAGCGGCGCCAGAAGCGCGGCTGAACCGCGCCTGGAGCAAGCCCCGGCGCGGCCCTATGTGGCCTGGCGTCAGTAGAGGCCTAGCAGTTCGAACTGCAGGTACCAGACGCCCAGCGAGCCGAAGAAGTTGACCAGAATGGCCGGCAGGAACTTCAGGTGCACGCCGAAGCTGTAGGTCTTATCCAGGGACATGGCCATTACCCCGGCGGCCGAACCGACCACTGTCAGCGAGCCGCCAATCCCCACCATCAGCGCATTCAGTGCCCACTGATCGAGCCCCAGCTGCGGGTTGGACATCAGCGCAGCCGCTTCCACGGGCACGTTATCCATCACCCCGGACGCCACCCCGAGCACCACGTTGACCGCGGTGGGGTGCATCACTTCAAACAGCTGCGAGATATACGACAGCCAGCCGACATGATTGAGGCAGGCCACCGAAGTGATGATGCCGATAAAGAACAGCAGGGCGTTCCACTCGACCTTCTGCAGCTGATCCTGCCAGGGCAGTTCGATGCCGCGCTGCATCAGCAACCAGGCATACAGAGCGACAAAGCCCAGGCCGATGCCGATGGCGAACTCGATGCTGACTTTCAGCAGAATGTTGCACAGCACCGCGCCAAACACGGCGAAGAAACCGACGATCGCCAGGCCCGCGCCGCCCGGCTTGAGACCGGTTTCCGCCTGGTCGGCCATATGCACCAGGCTTTCGCCGTCCAGTTTGCGCAGGTAGAACAGGTGCAGGGTGGCGGCGAACAGCAGCCAGCCGATCAGCGCCGAAGGAATCAGCAGCAACAGCCCTGCGATGCTGATTTTCCCGGCCAGCACCACCATCAGGCTGGTCGAGGTGCCGAGAAACCACACCCCGCTGTTGGACGCCACGACGATATTGCACAGCGATATATGGGTGTAGCGCTGGTTGGTGGAGATGCTCTTGACGGTTTTACCGAAGATCATCGCCGTGGTGATGTTGTTGAGAAAGGGCGAGAGCAGCGCCGACAGTGCCCCAGTGGCCCAGAACATGCCCTTGGCACCCAGGCCCTTGCGCATCAAATAGCCGTTGAGGGCGGTGAATACGTTCCGCTCGTTGAGCAGTTCGACCACCATCCACATAAACGCCATAAAGGCGATCAGGCCAAAGAGTTCTTCCTTGGTCTCATTCTGCGCATGGAGGAAATACTGGAAACCATTGGGGTCGTTGATTGCATAGTGGGCACCGATAACGATCAGGCCGGACATCATAAACATCGCCGGTTTGAACTTATCCATTTCCAGTTGTGCTTCAAACACGATCAGCGTCATGCCAATCAGGAATATCGCCAGCACGAGCAAGCCCGTGATCGAGAACGGATCTATGACCATTTTGTGGAGGTCTCGGAGGAGGGGGAGGGAAGGGTTAAAAAAGTGTTTCAAATTATATGCCTGTCCCCTGGGCTTTGGCAGTGCTACTTACGTGCCGGTGCGGCGTTTTCGTGCAGGGATGCGTCCTTGGGCTAGAATGCGCGATCTTTAGCCCCCGGAGACCGCTGCCGTGACCGCCACCCCTGCTCTCAACACCCGCCTGCGCACCGTGCGCGACTACATCCGCTGGGCGGTGAGCCGCTTTCAGGGCGAAGAGCTGTTTTTCGGCCATGGCACCGACAATGCCTGGGATGAGGCGCGCCAGCTGGTGCTGGGAGCCCTGCACCTGCCCTATGAAATAGCCGACAGCTACCTCGATTGCCGCCTGGAAGACGACGAGCATGCGCACCTGCATGATTTGCTCAAGCGGCGCATCGACGAGCGCGTGCCAACCGCCTACCTGCTGGGCGAGGCTTGGTTCTGCGGTCTGCCCTTTATCGTCGACGAGCGTGTGCTGGTGCCGCGTTCACCGATTGCCGAGTTGATCGAGCAGCATCTGCAGCCCTGGCTGGGCCAGGAGCCCCAGCGCATCCTCGACCTCTGTACCGGCTCTGGCTGCATCGGCATCGCCTGCGCCTATGAGTTTCCGGAGGCCGAGGTGGTGCTGGGCGACCTGTCCTACGAGGCGTTGGAAGTGGCCAACCAGAATATCGAACGGCATGGCCTGGATGAGCGCGTGTACACCGTGCAGGGCGACGGCTTTGCCGGTTTGCCGGGCCAGCGCTTTGACCTGATCCTCTCCAATCCGCCCTATGTGGATGCCGAGGACTTCGCCGATATGCCGGCCGAATACCAGCACGAGCCGGCCCTGGGCCTGGCCTGTGGCGAGGATGGCCTGAACCTGGTGCGACGCATGCTGGCCGAAGCGGCCGATCATCTGACGGAGCGGGGCCTGTTGATCGTCGAGGTGGGCAATAGCCAGGTGCATGTCGAAGCGCTGTACCCGGAAGTCGACTTCACCTGGCTGGAATTCGAGCGCGGCGGCCACGGCGTGTTTCTGCTCGCGGCCGCGCAATGCCGCGAGCATCAGGCGTTGTTCCGCTCCCGGGTCGACGGCTGATCGTTGAGCGTAGTGAGGGCAGTTGCGTAGGGTGGGCATAGCGCAGCTTTGTCCACCGCTGGCACCGAGATGGCGGACAAGCCTTCGGCATGTCCTCCCTACGTGGTCATGGGCCTTGTAGTTCGGACACGCAGCCCCGGCAGGGTGCTAGGCGCGCAGGCCCAGGCGTTCGGCGCGGCGCAACCAGCTCTGCCGCTGCTCTTCGGAGGAGGGGCGCACTGGGGCAAATTCGGCCAGGCGGCGGGTCTTGATGCCGCTGAAGCCGAGGATGGTACGGGTCATCTGCCGATGTGCCGGCGCGCCGTAGATCCAGCGGAAGTACCAGGGCGGGGTGTCCATGGTCACCAGCAGGTCGGCGGTGCGGCCGCTGAGCAGCTTGTCCCACAGCTGTGAGCGGTTGCGGTATTTGAAGGCGAAGCCGGGCAGAAAAGTGCGGTCGAAAAAGCCCTTGAGCAGCGCCGGTATGCCGCCCCACCAGACCGGGTAGACGAACACCAGATGCTCGGCCCAGTGGATCTGCCGCTGCGCTTCCAGCAGGTCCGGCTCCAGGGTCTGGCTCTGTTCGTAACCGTCGCGCAGCACCGGGTCGTAGTTCATTTCCCCCAGTTTCAGTTGGCGCACCACATGGCCCTTGCTGCGCGCGCCCTGGGCATAGGCTTCGCCCAGGGCGTGGCACAGGCTGGTGCTTTTCGGCGTGCCGAGGATCATCAGGATGCGCTTGCCGTCGCCTTCCAGTGGCGTTGCGCCGCTCTTTGCTTCTTCACTCATGTTGACCCGCCTCTAGCATGTTTTCGGGACGCACCCAGGCGTCGAACTGTTCGTTGCTCAGGTAGCCCAGCTGCAACGCTGCCTCACGCAGGGTGCTGCCTTCCTGATAAGCCTTCTTGGCAATTTCCGCGGCCTTGTCGTAGCCGATATGCGGGTTCAGCGCGGTCACCAGCATCAGGCCGCGTTCCAGGTGCGCGGCCATCTGCGCGCTATCCGCTTGCAGGCCGGCGATGCAGTGCTGCTGGAAATTGCGGCAACCGTCGGCCAGCAGGCGTATCGATTGCAGCAGGTTATGGATGATCACCGGCTTGAATACATTGAGCTGCAGATGCCCCTGGCTGGCGGCAAAGGCGATGGTCGTGTCATTGCCCAACACCTGGCAGGCCAGCATCGACAGGGCTTCGCACTGGGTCGGGTTGACCTTGCCGGGCATGATCGAGCTGCCCGGCTCGTTGGCCGGCAGACGCACTTCGGCAAAGCCGGCGCGGGGGCCGGAGCCGAGCAGGCGCAGGTCGTTGGCCAGCTTCATCAGCGCCACGGCGAGCACCTTCAAGGCCCCGGACAGTTGCACCAGGGGCTCGTGGCCGCTGAGGGCGGCAAACTTGTTCGCGGCGCTGACCAGCGGCAGGCCGCTCAGGGCCGCCAGTTCGGCCGCCATGGCTTCGGCAAAGCCCTGGGGCGAGTTGAGCCCGGTGCCAACCGCGGTGCCGCCCTGGGCCAGTTCGCAGACGCCGGGCAGGGCCGCGCGGATCGCGCTTTCCGCATAGGCCAGCTGGGCGACAAAGGCCGAGAGCTCCTGGCCGAAGGTAATCGGCGTGGCATCCATCATATGGGTGCGCCCGGTCTTGACCAGCTTGGCATGGCGCTCGGCCTGTTCCTGCAGGCCGTCGCGCAGCTCGCGAATAGCCGGTAGCAGCCGCTGTTGCAGCGCCTGGGCGGTGGCGATATGCATGGCGGTGGGGAAGCTGTCGTTGGAACTCTGGGCGCGATTGACGTGGTCGTTGGGATGCACCGGGCTCTTGCCACCGCGCACGCCGCCGGCCAGTTCGTTGGCGCGGCCGGCGATCACCTCGTTGACGTTCATATTGCTCTGGGTGCCGCTGCCGGTTTGCCAGACCACCAGGGGGAACTGTTCATCGTGCTGGCCGGCCATCACTTCGTTGGCCGCCTGTTCGATCAGCCGGGCAATATCGGCGGGCAGTTCGCCAATGCGCTGGTTGACCCGGGCCGCGGCCTTCTTGATCAGCGCCAGGGCATGCACCACGGCCAGGGGCATGCGCTCCTCGCCAATGGCGAAATTGATCAGCGAGCGTTGGGTCTGCGCGCCCCAGTAGGCATTTTCGGGTACATCGATGGGGCCTAGGCTGTCAGTCTCTGTACGGCTCATGGGGGCTCTCCGGAAGGTGGCGCAAGCTTAGGCTATCGCGAAGGACCAGAGGTTCCAATGCGCTGAGGATTACCAGCGGGCGTGGGTCTCGCCCAGCCAGCCCAGGGCATTATTGACGGGAACTCGCTCGCCCTGCGGGCCGCGTAGTACGCCATGGTAGTGGCCAAACCATTGCTGGGTATCGGCATAGAAGGGGCCCAGTCGCCGGTAGGCCTGATGGCGCTGGCGCGGGGTGAAGATCAGGCTGGCCGCGTCGTCTGCGCTGCTGAGCTGCCAGGGTGCCAGCAGGCCGGGGGTTGTCGGGGCGATGCTGATCGGCGCATCGAGGTGCTGCAGTTCGCCGCCAAACCACAGGGTGTTTTCCGTCTGGCCGCTGTAGTCGGTCCAGCCGGCCCCGAAATTGCCGGCGATGCCGCCGGGGGCGGCGAAGGCGGCGCGGGTCCAGTGGCTATTGAGCGGCCAGACCCCACGGCCAAAGTCCAGGGCGGCGAAACTCTGGCCGCCGACACAGCTGTAGTGCTGCTGGCCCACTTGCACACTGCCATTGCAGGGCAGGCCCAGTTGCCGACTGGTTGCATGAAAGCTGCGGGGGCCCAGGGGCACCACCAGATTGACTGAGTCGAGGTGCGCCGGGCGCTGGATATCCAGGGCGACATTCAGTGCCTGTCCGCCAATATCCGAGGCGTTGACGGTTATCCGGGTGCGCCCGGTATGTTCGGCGACACGCAGTTGCAGGCGCGGATGATTGAATTCGTGGCTTTGCTGAGGATGGTCCGGCAGGTGGCTGCCGATGCCGAACAGGCGAAACTTGCTAAAGCTGAAGGCCTGGCCGCTTTGCAGGTCAAGAAAATAGGCGGCGGCATAACCCAGGTAGTCGAGGTCCGCCTGGGTCAGCGAGAGCATCCAGTCCGGCGTGGTGATGCACCAGTGATTCCAGCGCTTACGGCGGCCGTAGTGCCCGGGGATGGCGCAATCGACCAGCGGGCGTGGCGACCAGCCAATAGCCTGCGAGTTGAGCTGGCCCTGCTCACTGCAGAGCGGGATGGCCGTCAGGGGCGCTGGGAAGGCGAAACTGTTCATCTAACACGTCCATGTGTGTACGGGCGTCAGGCAGTGGTCAATCGACCCGGCGTAGCAGGAAATGGCTGATCTGCCGAGCATGATCACTCTGCAGTCGCTCCGGCAAGTGCTGGCATTTTGGACTTTAAGCGGGCAGTGCGCCAGTGCACAGTCGCTTTGTGCGCTACGCCACGCTTGAGTGCATGTGGCGCTTGGGCACAAAATGCCGGTTGCTGGAGTCCAACAGGGCTCAATCCTCGACCCAGGAGTCATCGATGTCACGTTTATCCACCCTCTGTGCCGCACTGTTGCTGGCTTGCGCCAGTGCCCAGGTTTTCGCCGATGCGCGCAGCCATGCCGCCGATGCCGAGCGTTTTCTCCTGCTGGCGCGCGCCGACAAGCTGGCCGTACCGGTTTATGGCCAGGTGCGAGAGATGTTTGCCCAGCGCTTTGCCGAAAGTAAGGAAGCGTCGAGCAATCAGGCCCTGCTGGAAACCTACCAGGCCCAGGCCAACGCCGCGCTGGAGCAGGCTATCGGTTGGGACAAGCTCAAGCCGGACATGATCAAGCTGTACACCAGCAACTTCAACGAACAGGAAATGAAAGACCTGATCACCTTCTATGAGTCGCCCCTGGGCAAGAAGGTTCTGGAGCAAATGCCGTCCCTGACTGCGCAGTCGGCGCAGCTGACCCAGAGCAAGCTGGAAAGCGCGGTGCCCAAGGTCAACAAGTTGCTGGCGGAGATGAGCGCCAAGCTGACCCCCAAGACGCCATAAAGGGAGCGCTCTGATGCCGAAAATCGATCTGTTGCAGACGGCCTTTGCCGCACTGCAGCCCCAGCACCTCGAACTGCTGGATGAAAGCCATATGCACAGCCGGGGTCTGGAAACCCACTACAAGGCGGTGATCGTCAGCCAGCAGTTTGCCGGTTTGAATGCGGTCAAACGCCACCAGAAGGCCTATGCCGCGGTCGGCGAGCTGATGAGTCAGGTCCATGCTCTGGCGCTGCATACCTACACGCCCGATGAGTGGGCAGAGCAGGGCAGCGTGCCGGCCTCGCCGACCTGCAAGGGCGGCCACTGAGAACCCGCTTAAAGCCGGCTTTGCGCCGGTCCTGAGACAATTGGCCCCTACACGCCAGGTCTGAAGAAACGTAAACTGCGCCACCGCCGGCTCAAGGTGAACAACCCTGGGCCGGCGTATTTTTTTGTATCCCGGTCCGCCCTTTACGTGGGCGACTACTGAAGGACATGCATATGACTGACAAGATCGTTGTCGCCGCGCTGTATAAATTCGTTTCCCTGCCCGATTACCAGGCCCTGCGCGAGCCTCTGCTGCAGGCCATGCTGGATAACGGCATCAAGGGCACCCTGCTGCTCGCCGAGGAAGGCATCAATGGCACCGTCTCCGGCTCGCGCGCCGGTATCGACGGCCTGCTGGCCTGGTTTGCCCAGGATGCGCGCCTGGCCGATATCGACCACAAGGAATCCTATTGCGATGAGCAGCCGTTCTATCGCACCAAGGTCAAGCTGAAGAAGGAAATCGTCACCCTCGGCGTGCCGGGCGTGGACCCCAACAGCAAGGTCGGCACCTACGTCGAGCCCAAGGACTGGAACGCGCTGATCTCAGACCCCGAAGTGCTGCTGATCGATACGCGTAACGACTACGAAGTGTCGATTGGCACCTTCGAGGGCGCGGTAGACCCGCAAACCAAGTCGTTCCGCGAGTTTCCCGACTACATCAAGGCGCATTTCGACCCGGCCAAGCACAAGAAGGTCGCAATGTTCTGCACCGGCGGCATCCGCTGCGAGAAGGCCTCCAGCTATATGCTCGGCGAAGGTTTTGCGGAGGTCTTCCACCTCAAGGGCGGCATCCTCAAGTACCTCGAAGAAGTGCCGCAGGAACAGACCAAGTGGCAAGGCGACTGCTTCGTTTTCGATAACCGGGTTACTGTGCGTCACGACCTGAGCGAAGGCGACTACGATCAGTGCCACGCCTGTCGCACGCCGGTGTCGGTGGAAGATCGCCAGTCCGAGTTCTACACCCCGGGCGTCAGTTGCCCGCATTGCTGGGACTCGCTGCCGGAGAAAACCCGCGCCGGTGCCCGCGAGCGCCAACGCCAGATCGAACTGGCCAAGGCGCGTAATCAGCCGCACCCACTGGGCTACAACCCCCGACAATCGCGCGAGGCTTAAACATGCAAGCACGCCTGCTCTATGTGATGGACCCGATGTGTTCCTGGTGTTGGGGCTTTGCCCCGGTGCTCGAGTCCCTCGCCGAGCAGGCTGCGGCGGCAGGCGTCGGCCTGCAGCTGGTGCTGGGCGGTTTGCGCCGTGATGGCGTGGCCATCGATGCGGCCGCCCGGGTGCGTTACCTGGGCTACTGGCAGGCGGTCAATGCCAGCACCGGTCAGCTGTTCAACTTCGAAGCAGGCTTGCCTGAGGGCCTGGTGTACGACACCGAACCGGCCTGCCGTGCTCTGGTCACCGCGCGCAGCCTGGCTCCGGATATGGTCTGGCCGCTGGCTCAGTTGATCCAGCGCGCGTTCTATACCGAAGGCGTGGATGTCACCCGTGCCAGCGTGCTGGTGGAGTTGGCCGAGCGCGCCGGGATTCCGCGCATCGTGTTTGCCGAAGCCTTCGACAGCGTCGAGCAACGCGCCGCCACCGCCGCCGATGTCAGCTGGGTGCAGGATCTGGGCATCGCTGGCTTCCCGACTCTGCTGGCCGAACGCAATGGCCAGCTGGCCCTGCTGACCAACGGTTATCAACCCCTTGAAGTGCTGCAGCCGTTGCTTGCGCGCTGGCTGGAGCGCGCCGCCCATGCCTGATCGCCTGAGCTGGGCGGAAATCCGCCGGCTGGCCCTGCACCACAAGAAAGCCCTGATTCTGGCCAATCTGGTCGCGCTGTTCGCCACCCTGTGCAGCGTGCCGATTCCGCTGTTGCTGCCGCTGCTGGTCGACGAAGTGCTGCTGCAGGACGGTGATGCGGCGCTCAAGGTGATGGACAACTTCCTCCCTGGGCAATGGCAAACCGCTGCCGGCTATATCGGCCTGATGCTGGTGCTGACCCTGCTGCTGCGCGGTTCGGCGCTGATCTTCAACGTGCTGCAGGCCAAGTTGTTCGCGCGTCTGTCCAAGGACATCGTCTACCGCATCCGCATTCGCCTGATCGAACGGCTCAAACGCATCTCCCTTGGTGAGTACGAAAGCCTTGGCGGCGGCACTGTCACCACTCACCTGGTCACCGATCTGGAGACCCTGGACAAGTTCGTCGGCGAGACCCTCAGCCGCTTTCTGGTGGCGGTGCTGACCCTGGCCGGTACTTCGGCGATCCTGATCTGGATGCACTGGCAATTGGCGCTGTTGATCCTGTTGTTCAACCCCCTGGTGATCTACGCCACGGTGTTGCTGGGCAAGCGGGTCAAGCACCTGAAGAAACTGGAAAACGACAGCACGGCGAGTTTTACCCAGGCGCTGACCGAAACCCTGGATGCGATTCAGGAAATCCGTGCCGGCAACCGCCAGGGCTTCTTCCTCGGTCGCCTCGGCGGCCGGGCGCGGGAGGTGCGCGATCACGCCATGGCCTCGCAGTGGAGGACCGATGCGTCGAACCGCGCCAGCGGCCTGCTGTTTCAATTCGGTATCGATGTGTTCCGCGCGGCGGCCATGCTCACCGTACTGTTCTCCGACCTGTCGATCGGCCAGATGCTCGCGGTGTTCAGCTACCTGTGGTTTATGATCGGCCCGGTCGAGCAGCTGCTCAGCCTGCAATACGCCTTCTATGCCGCTGGCGGCGCGCTGACCCGGATCAACCAGCTGTTGGCGCGCCAGGACGAACCGCACTACCCGGGGCGGGTCGACCCGTTCAAAGGCCGTGAGACCGTGGGTATCGAAGTCAGCGGGCTGACCTTCGCCTACAACGACGAACCGGTGCTGGACCACCTCAACCTGAGCATCGCGCCGGGTGAGAAGGTTGCCATAGTCGGGGCCAGCGGCGGCGGCAAGAGTACCCTGGTGCAGTTGCTGCTTGGGCTCTATACCCCGCAGGCCGGGACCATCCGCTTCGGCAGCAGCAGCCAAGAGGAAATCGGCCTGGAGTGCGTGCGCGAGAACGTCGCGGTGGTGCTGCAGCACCCGGCGCTGTTTAACGACACGGTGCGCGCCAACCTGTGCATGGGCCGCGAGCGCAGCGATGAAGGTTGCTGGCGTGCCCTGGAAATCGCTCAGCTGGCCGACACCATTCGCAACCTGCCGCAAGGCCTGGACAGCATGGTTGGCCGCAGCGGCGTGCGCCTGTCCGGCGGCCAGCGCCAACGCCTGGCCATCGCCCGTATGGTCCTGGCCGAGCCCAAGGTGGTGATCCTCGATGAAGCCACTTCGGCCCTCGACGCCGCCACCGAATACGCCCTGCATCAGGCGCTCAACCAGTTCCTCAACGGCCGCACCACCCTGATCATCGCCCACCGCCTGAGCGCGGTGAAGCAGGCGGACCGGGTGCTGGTATTCGACGGCGGCAGCATCGCCGAAGACGGTGGCCACCAAGAATTGATTGCTGAGGGCGGGTTGTACGCCAAGCTCTACGGCCATCTACAGCACTGATAGCTGCGCAAGGCCGGCCAATCCGTAGGGTGGATGGCGCTTTATCCATCCACCAATGCGTTCTCATGGTGGATGAGAAAGGCGTCATCCACCCTACGGTTGCTTTGTAAGCGCAAGATTTTTTCGCGGGCATGGCCCGCTCCTACCGGCGTAGGAGCGGGCCATGCCCGCGATTTGCTGTGGCGATTGCATAGGGTCTGGTTCCCTGCGGCCTTGCTTCTGGCAGTTAAATCAACCGCTCTGTAAATATTTCGTTACGCGTGGCAAGTGTTTGCAGTCAGCAAACGCGCTGTTTCTCAAGGTGTATTAAAAACTTGCCGAAAGCCCAGGCCTGGCCTGGGGTAGGGCGGCTCTAGCCGGCTTGTTTGGCGCTCTGCGCTCGGTTGTTATGAGGTCAATTCCGCTGACGCAGCGGCTGATCAAAACAACAACGAGGAGGCGCAATGAACGCCGTGAACAAGATCGAACAGCACAACCCTATCGGTACCGACGGCTTCGAGTTCGTTGAATACACCGCGCCGACCCCGGAAGGCATCCAGCAGCTGCGCGAGCTGTTCACCGCCATGGGCTTTACCGAAACCGCCAAGCACCGCTCGAAAGAGGTCTGGCTGTTCCAGCAGAACGATATCAACTTCGTGCTTAACGGCAGCCCTACCGGGCACGTACGTGAGTTCGGTCTGAAGCACGGCCCGAGTGCCTGCGCCATGGCCTTCCGCGTGCAGAACGCCGCCCAGGCGGCCGCCTATGTCGAGTCCCAGGGTGCCAAACTGGTCGGCAGCCACGCCAACTTCGGCGAGCTGAATATCCCCTGCGTCGAAGGCATTGGTGGTTCGCTGCTGTATCTGGTGGATCGCTATGGTGACAAGAGCATCTACGACGTCGACTTCGAGTACATCGAAGGCCGCACGCCGAACGACAATGCGGTCGGCCTGAAAGAGTTGGACCACCTGACCCACAACGTCAAACGTGGGCAGATGGACGTGTGGTCGGGCTTCTACGAGCGCATCGCCAACTTCCGTGAGATCCGCTATTTCGATATCGAAGGCAAGCTCACCGGCCTGCTGTCGCGTGCCATGACCGCGCCGTGCGGCAAGATCCGCATCCCGATCAACGAGTCGGCCGACGACAAGTCGCAGATCGAGGAATTTATCCGCGAATACCACGGCGAGGGCATCCAGCACATCGCCCTGAGCACCGAGGATATCTACGCCACCGTGCGCCAGCTACGGGCCAATGGCGTGCAGTTTATGGTCACTCCCGGCACCTACTACGACAAGGTCGATACCCGCGTGGCCGGGCATGGCGAGCCGAGCGATGTGCTGCGTGATTTGAGCATCCTGATTGATGGGGCTCCGGGGGATGACGGCATCCTGTTGCAGATTTTCACCAATACTGTGATTGGCCCGATCTTCTTCGAGATCATCCAGCGCAAGGGCAACCAGGGCTTTGGCGAAGGCAACTTCAAAGCGCTGTTCGAGTCCATCGAGGAAGACCAGATCAAGCGCGGCGTGATCAGCGCCGATTGAGTCGTAGGGTGGATGTCGCTGTTTACATCCACCAGGGAACACGAATATCAGGTGGATGGCCACCCCGTGGAAAACGCTTCGCGGTTTTCCACCCTACACATCTGGAGCTTCGAGATGAGCCGTAACTGGATCAGTTTTCCCCTGCGTGAAGGCGAGTGTTCGCGCCAGGCGCACTGCGACTTTCCCGAAGGCACCTACGAGCGCGAGATGGGCCGCGAGGGCTTTTTCGGCCCTACGGCGCACCTGCACCACAAGCATCCGCCGACCGGCTGGATCGACTGGCAGGGGCCGCTGCGCCCCCATGCGTTCAACTTCAATGATATTTCCAGCGAGCGCGACTGCCCGCTGGCCGCGCCGCTGACCCTGCATAACAGCGATGTGAAGCTGCGCGTGTGGAAAACCCACGGCACCATGCGTCATCTGGTGCGCAACGCCGATGGCGATGACCTGCTGTTTATCCATGAGGGGGCAGGGCACTTCTATTGCGACTTCGGTCATTTGACCTACCGTGACGGCGATTACCTGCTGATTCCGCGCGGCACCGCCTGGCGTATCGAGGCCAGTAAACCGACCTTTATGCTGCTGATCGAAAGCACCGACGGTGCCTATCAGCTGCCGGACAAGGGCCTGCTCGGCCCACAGGCGATCTTCGACCCGGCGGTGCTCGATCATCCGAAGCTAGATGACGCCTTCAAAGCCCAGCAGGACGAGAACACCTGGCAGATCCGCATCAAGCGCCGTAGCCAGATCAGCACCGTGACCTATCCCTACAACCCGCTGGATGTGGTCGGCTGGCATGGCGACAACACCGTGGTACGCCTCAACTGGCGCGATATCCGCCCGCTGATGAGCCACCGCTACCACCTGCCACCGTCCGCGCACACCACCTTTGTCGCCAATGGTTTTGTCATCTGCACCTTCACCCCGCGCCCGGTCGAGAGCGACCCCGGCGCGCTGAAGGTGCCGTTCTATCACAACAACGACGACTACGACGAAGTGCTGTTCTACCACCGTGGCAACTTCTTCAGCCGCGACAATATCGAGCAGGGCATGGTCACCCTGCACCCCTGCGGCTTCCCCCACGGCCCGCATCCCAAGGCGCTGAAAAAGGCTCAGGTCGATCCGGCCACCTTTATCGATGAAGTGGCGGTGATGATCGATACCCGCCGCGCCCTGGAAGTCGGCGAAGCCGCCGCCGCGGTGGATGTACCCGAATATGTGAACTCCTGGCGTGCGCCGGGGAAAGACTCCTGAGAGCGCCTGCGCTCCGCCCCTTCTCCCTCTGGGAGAGGGTTGGGGTGAGGGATGCAAGCGCCACACAATTTGAAGGTTGAACCATGAAACTCGCATCACTGAATCAAGGCCGCGACGGCATGCTCGTCGTGGTATCGCGCGACCTAAGCCGCGCCACCAAGGTCCCGACGATTTCCGACACTCTGCAGGCCGCGCTGGATAACTGGGCGGTGAGCAAGCCCAAGCTGGAGGCGGTGTATCAGCGCTTGAACGATGGCCTGGAAGAGGGCGCATTTGCCTTCGATCAGGCCGCTTGCCATAGCCCGTTGCCGCGCGCCTATCACTGGGCCGATGGCAGCGCCTACGTCAATCATGTGGAGCTGGTGCGTAAGGCGCGTGGTGCCGAAATTCCGGAAAGCTTCTGGCATGACCCGCTGATGTACCAGGGCGGTGCCGACTGCTTTATCCCGCCGCACAGCCCGATTCAAATGGCCGACGAGGCCTGGGGCATCGACCTGGAAGCCGAGATTGCGGTGATCACCGATGACGTGCCGATGGGCGCAACCGCCGCCGAGGCCGCCGGACATATCCAGCTGCTGATGCTGGTCAACGACGTGTCGCTGCGTAATTTGATTCCCGGTGAGCTGGCCAAGGGCTTTGGTTTCTATCAGAGCAAACCCTCGTCGAGCTTCTCGCCGGTGGCGATTACCCCGGATGAGCTGGGGGATATCTGGGAGGGTGGCAAGGTGCACCGGCCGCTGGTTTCGCATATCAACGGCGCACTGTTCGGTCAGCCGGATGCCGGTGTGGACATGACCTTCAACTTCCCAACCCTGGTTGCCCACGCCGCCAAGACCCGGCCGTTGTGCTGCGGCACCATCATCGGCTCCGGCACCGTGTCGAACTACGACCGCAGTGCCGGCTCTAGCTGCCTGGCTGAGAAACGCATGCTGGAAATCATCGAGAGTGGCGAGGCGAAAACCCCGTTCCTCAAGTTCGGTGACCGGGTGCGTATCGAGATGTTCGACGCCGCTGGTCATAGCCTGTTCGGCGCGATTGATCAGGTGGTGGAAAAATACGAGGTGTGAATTCGTCGGATGGGTCGGGCCGCGTAGGTTTAGCGCAGCGATACCCATCACCTTGAGCCGATGGGTATCGCAGGCTCAACCATCCTACGGTCTATAAATCGTAGGGTGGATGTCGCTTTTCACATCCACCAGGGTGCTCAAATATTCGGTGGATGGCCACCCCGTGGAAAACGCTTCGCGGTTTTCCACCCTACGGCTACAGGACGTTCGGCATGTTGAAACTCTATTCCTACTGGCGCTCCAGCGCCGCCTACCGGGTACGTATCGCCCTTAACCTCAAGGGCCTGGCCTACCAGCAAGTACCCGTGCACTTGGTCAAGGACGGCGGCCAGCAGCACAGCGCCGAGTATCAGGCGCTGAATCCGCAGGAGCTGCTGCCCTTGCTGGTGGATAAGGGCAACGGCGGGGTGCGTATCGCCCAGTCGCTGGCGATTCTCGAATACCTCGAAGAAGTTTTCCCCGTTCCGGCGTTGCTGCCCAGCGATGCGGCGCAACGCGCCCAGGTGCGTGCCTTGGCCCTGCATATCGCCTGCGACCTGCACCCGCTGAACAACCTGCGGGTGCTGCAGTACCTGAGCGGCGAGCTTGGGGTGGACGAGGCGGAGAAAGACGCCTGGTATCAGCACTGGCTGCACAAGGGCATGGCTGCGGTCGAGGCTGGGCTTGCGGTATTCGATGATCGGCTGTCGCTCGGCGAACGGCCTGGATATCTGGAAGCCTGTCTGGTGCCGCAGCTGTATAATGCCCGCCGTTTTAACTGTGACCTCGATGCGTACCCACGCATTCTCGCCATGGCGGCGCGTTGTGAATCTCTGCCGGCCTTCCAACAGGCCGCGCCGCAGGTGCAACCCGACGCTCAGTGATCCCAGCCGGCTTCGCCGCCGCTAGGGGCTGGCGAATCCGGCTCCCTCAGGTAGGCGCAAAGCGGCATAGCCGAGCGCACTAGCTTTAACCGACCTGAATGCCTTGCACTCCGCCGCGCCACAAGCGCTGCGGGTTCCATTTCGTCACAGATAAAAACAAACAGGTGACGCATGACCCGTGAAAAACCCAAAAACCTCTGGCTCTCGCGCTGGGGCTTTATTCTTGCTGCAACCGGCTCCGCTGTGGGCCTGGGCAATATCTGGAAATTCCCCTATATCACCGGCGAATACGGCGGTGGTGCGTTTGTACTGATGTACCTGGCCTGCATCCTGGCCATCGGCATTCCGGTGATGATGACCGAGATCGCCATTGGCCGACGCGGCCGTGGCAGCCCCATCGATGCAATTGGTCGGGTGGTCAAGGAAAACAGCGGCAACCCGCTGTGGAAAGCCGTCGGCGGCATGGCCATGCTGGCCGGTTTTATGATCCTGTGTTTCTACGTGGTGGTGGCCGGTTGGGCCTTTGCCTACACCGTGAAAATGCTCGACGGCTCCCTGGCTGCCACCAGCGTGGAAGCGCTCGGCGGGGTGTTCGAGGCGCATAACGCCAACCCCTGGCAGCTCGGCGGCTGGAGCGTGCTGGTGGCGCTGCTGACCCTGTGGATCGTTGCCAAAGGCGTGCAGAAGGGCATCGAGAATGCCGTGCGCTGGATGATGCCGGGCCTGGCCGTGATGCTGCTGATTCTGGTGGGCTATGCCTTTACCAGTGGCGGTTTTAGCGCTGGCTTCGATTTCCTGTTCACCTTCGACGCCTCGAAAATCACCGGTGAAGCACTGCTGGCCGCGCTGGGCCATGCGTTCTTTACCCTCAGCCTGGCCTCCGGGGCGATTCTCACCTACGGCTCCTACCTGCCGGACGGTCAGTCGGTGGCGCGCACCACCTTTGTCGTAGCCATCTGCGACACCTGTGTGGCGCTGCTGGCGGGGCTGGCGATCTTTCCGATTATCTTCGCTAACGGCATGAGCCCTGGCGCGGGGCCGGGGCTGATCTTTATGAGCTTGCCGCTGGCCTTCCAGCAGATGCCGCTCGGCACCGTTTTCGGTGTGCTGTTCTTCGCCATGGTATCGATTGCCGCGCTGACCTCGGCGATTTCCATGATCGAAGCCACAGTGGCCTATCTGAACGAGAAGCACGGTATCAGCCGCTTCAAGGCTGCAGTCCTGGCCGGTAGCGTGTTGCTGGTGATCAGTCTGCTGGCCATGCTTTCGTTCAACCTGCTGGCCGGCTGGACGCCGCTGGGCAAGAACTTCTTCGACTGGCTGGACTACCTGACCTCGCGCTGGATGATGCCCCTGGGCGGGATCTTTATCGTGTTGCTGGCCGGCTATGCCCTGCGCGATGAAATCATGCGTGATGAGCTGAACCTGCCGCCGCTGGGCTATGCCTTGTGGCTGTTTATGGTGCGCTACGTCAGCCCGGTGCTGATCATGGTGGTGTTCCTCCACGCCCTCGACTGGCTGCTGTTCGACCCGGTTAGCCAGTGGTACTGGATCGCCGGAGCCATCGGCCTGCTGGCGGTGCTGGGTGAAGTGCTGCGGCCACGGGTGATGCCGGTATTGGCCGGGCGCTAAAAGGTTTTGGGGTGGACGATGCAGGGGGCATGACCGTAAGGGTGTGCCCTCTTTTTTATGGTGATGTAGCCGTTATGTGCTGCATGCAGCAACTCCTTGTAGGCACGGGTGGGACTGCGCAGTTCCATGCCTGAGAACTACGCGAGGCCAGATACTTTCGCGGGCATGGCCCGCTCCTACCTGTTGCATGCAGCGTGAGCCTTTTTACGGTTCTGGGTTTAACTGATGGCGATAAGCCGCCATCTAGGCTTGGGATGCGGCGGAAAGTCGCCGATCACGGCTGATACCGGCAAACGGATGCCGTCGGATCCTCCGCCATCGTTTCGCGGCAGGCCAGTTGTGGCGCTGTCTGCAGCCGTGGCCCTGATTTTTTCCATGGGCTGGCGCAGGGGTTGCAGGGAGTAGCGGCTAAACTGCTTGCAGTCATTACAAAGAGCAGCCGCTGTCAGGCCGCCCGATAATAAAAACGGAGTCATTGTCATGTCGTCTGCCGCCCGCCTATTCGCCGACCTCAGCGTCGGGAAAAAACTTCTCTGTGGTTTCGGCCTGGTGCTGTTGCTAACGGTCGCGGTGACCGGCAGTGGTTTTCTGGCCGTGCAGGCGGTGCTGCAGGGCCATGAGAATGTCGGTCGGCTGTCGGCGATCGACGGCATGATTCTCCAGGCGCGGCGTTTCGAGCGGGATTTTGCCCTGCGCCAGAACGATGAGGCGGCGGCGCGGGTGCGGGAACAGCTGGACAAGGTTGACGCGCTGTTGGCCGAGCAACTGCAGGCCAGTGCGGCTCAGGACCGTGCTCGCTTGCAGGGCATGCAGCAGGCCATTGCCGATTACCGCCGCCAGTTCGATGGCTTTGTTCAGCTGCTGGGCAATGCGCGTCAGGCGCGCACGACCATGCGCGAAGCGGCGGGGGAGGCTCGCGACCAGTTTGATGTGATTGAGCTGGACATGTACGACGCCGTACGTGAGCTGCGCCTGGCTGGCGACAAGCTGCGCGGCAGTGATCCGCTGACCCTGGCGGAAACCGCCTCGGGGCTGAGCAAGCGGATGCTCGATCTGCGTGGCCATGAGAGCCAGTTCATCATCGATGGCTCGGCCGAATCTCTGGAGGAGTGGACCTATATCAACGACGACCTGCAGACCGTAGCGCGCAGCCTGATGGTCTGGCTGGACGACGATCAGAAGCGCGCCATCGAGGCGGCCCTGCAGGCCCTGACCCAGTACCAGACGGCCTTTACCAATTACCAGCAGATGCGTGAGCAGAGCCAGGTCAGTGAGCAGGCCATGGTCGAGCAGGCGCGTGCCGTACTGGCCCAGGCCGAGGAAGCCAAGAATCGCGAAGACCAGGCGATGACTGCCGACAGCCGCCAGGCCCTGCTGCTGCTCGGGGCCATGGGCTTGGCGGCTGTGGTGCTGGGTATGCTGGCGGCTCTGCTGATTTCCCGCTCCATCGTCGCCCCGTTGCAGCAGGCCGTGACCTTTGCCCGGCGCATTGCCGAGGGCGATCTCAGCCAGGACCTGCAGCACAACCGCCGCGATGAAGTGGGCCAGCTGATGGCGGCCATGCAGGCCATGAGCCTCAGCCTGCGCACCCTGGTGGGGCGCATTGGCGGTGGCGTCAGCCAGATTGCCGCCGCTGCCGAGCAGCTGTCTGCAATCACCGCGCAAACCAGCATCGGAGTGCAGAACCAGAAGATGGAAACCGAGCAGACCGCCACCGCCATGCATGAGATGGCCGCCACTGTGCAGGAAGTGGCGCAGAACGCCGAGCAGGCTTCCCAGGCGGCACGCGATGCAGATCGCGAGGCGCAGCAGGGCAACGGTGTGGTGCAGCAGGCGGTCAGCCAGATCGGCAGCCTGGCGCGGGAGGTTGAGCAGTCGGCCGAAGCCATTGCTGCACTGAATCAGGAGAGTGCGCGTATCGGCAGCGTGCTGGAGGTGATCCGCAATGTCGCCGAGCAGACCAATCTGCTGGCGCTGAACGCCGCCATCGAAGCCGCCCGCGCCGGCGAGCAGGGCCGCGGCTTTGCCGTGGTGGCCGACGAGGTGCGTGCCCTGGCCAAGCGCGCCCAGGACTCCACCGAAGAGATCGAAAGCCTGATCGGCAGCCTGCAGCGCATGGCCAAGGGCGCGGTGGAAAAGATGGAAAGCAGCCGCAGCCTGACCCAGCGCACCGTGACCCTGGCCGCCGAAGCGGGCGATGCCCTGGGGCGGATCACCCTGGCAGTCAGCACCATCGAACAGATGAACCAGCAGATCGCCGCGGCCGCCGAAGAGCAGAGCGCGGTGGCGGAAAATATCAGCGAAAGCGTGACCCGAGTGCGTGATATCGGCGAGCAGAGCGCCAGCGCCAGCGAGCAGACCGCCGCCTCCAGTGCCGAACTGGCGCGCCTGGGTGTCGAGTTGCAGGGCCTGGTCGCGCAGTTCCGTACCTAAAAAGGCTATGTATCCGTTAACTGTCGCACTATTGTCCGGTTTGCGCCGATTAGTCCCCTCGCCCCCTTGGGGAGAGGGTTAGGGATAGGGGCTGGGTCATTCAAGTCTGCACAACTGGCGATTTGATAACTCCCGCTTCTTAGTTCGGAAGGCACCCGTATATTTCGGCAAAGCTGTCTGAATCAGGCTGGTTTGTTCCTCTGCAAGCGCTCATCCGAACGCCGCCCGCCAGCCTTGCCGCAGCTATCCCACATGCGCCTAGCAGGCCGTTTTTAACCCCGCATTGCCCACGCAGGTCGTTTCGCTATGGCCGGCCAGGGGTTTGCCCAGCTCGTTGGCCCAGGCCACCAGCGGCACATTCACTTCGGGTTGCCAGATGCGTGTCAGCAGCAATTGCAGCCGGCTTATATCGCCGCGCTCGAAGGGCAGGCGCTGAATCTCATCGTGTACGCGCCATTGGCCGTCTTCCAGGGTGGCGAAGTCGAAGCGGAAGGGGTGGAAGCCGGTCATGCCCAGGCGGATATCGGTTACCACCAACTGATCGCCGAGCTGGTCGTAGCGCAGCACGCCGTCGGTGAACCAGGCCAGGCGCGCATGCGCCGGCGAGTCGGCCAGGGCTTCGGCCAGCTGGGTGCCGCGGGCAATTTTGCCGAGCTGCGGTGGGGCGCTGTCCAGCCAGCTGACCAGCACTTCGTGATAATCCTCGCCCTCCAGCACAATCACCCGCCATAACAGGCTGTTGAAGGGTGTTGGCGTGCTGAACAGCGCATCGGCCTGAATACCTTGGCGGGCCAGTTCGGCTTCCACCCGTTGTTCGGCCATATATTTGCCGCCCAGGGTCGAGGCCAGGTACAGGGTCGAGAGCAGCAGGGCGATGGCCGGTGCCCTGGGCGTCTTGTCCCGCAGCCCATAGAGCAGGCCCATAACCACGGCGATGCCCAGCGGCAGGGTGTAGAGCGGGTCGATAATAAAGATGCTCGACCACGCGGTGGGTGCCGGCATCAGCGGCCAGAACAGCTGGGTGCCGTAGCTGGTAAAGGCATCCAGCAGCGGGTGAGTAAGCAGTACCAGCCAGAGGGTGAAAAACAGCCGTTGCGCCGAATAGCCGGGGTTGTGCCGCAAGCGCCGGGTCAGCCAGGTCAGCAGCAGGGCCAGGCCAGTGAGGACGATTAGCGAGTGACTGAAGCCGCGGTGGTAGGTCATATCGGCCACGGCATCGCCGTAGTCGATAACCACATCCATATCCGGCAGGGTGGCGAGCATGGCACCGTAAAGCAGGGCCTTGCGCCCTTGCCAGCGGCCGAGCAGGGTGCCCTGGATGGTGGCACCGAGCACGGCCTGGGTAATCGAATCCATCGCGACAGCTCTCAGGTTGGGTCAGATCGCTAACTTAACCGAGCCGGGGCAAATTGGCCGCTGGTAATTTTCAAGCAAAGGTTTCAGTGGCGCAGCTGGCTGAGGGGCGCTTCGGGCCCCTGGAGACGCGCCATGGCCGGGTCGTGATAGGTGCCATACCAGGCGATCAGGGCTTCCAGGGGCATGGGTTTGCCGTAGTAGTAGCCCTGGGCGTAGTCACTGCCCAGCGCCCGCACCTGCTGGTCGTCGGCGCTGTCTTCGATGCCTTCACAAATCACGCTGAAGTTGAAGCTGTGGCACAGCTCGATGATGCTGCGCACCACCCGTTGCAACTGCAGGTCCGTGCTGACGCCCTGGATAAAGGATTTGTCGATCTTGATCCGCTGCACCTTCAGGCTGCTGAGGTAGGACAGCGAGGAGTAGCCGGTGCCGAAATCGTCGAGGGCGATATCGATGCCCAGGGCGTTGATGCTTTGCAGAATGCTCTGGCTGTCGGCGAAGTTGACCACCGAGATCGACTCGGTCATTTCCAGCAACAGCTGCTGTGGAGCGATGGGCGCGTCGGCCAGCCATTGGCTCAGGCTGCCGGGCAACCTGGGGCTGAACTGCGAAGGCGACAGGTTGACGGAAAAGTACAGCTGCTCGCGTATCTTGCCGGGCAGCCTGCGCAGATCCTGCTTAAGGCGTTGCAGGATCCAGTGCCCCAGTTGCTGGCCCAGCTGATTGTTCTCGGCCAGTTCCACTACTTCCAGTGGCGAGATGGGGCCCAGCCGTGGGTGCATCCAACGCAGCAGGGTTTCCACCCCCAGGGCGGATTGCTGCAGCCCGAGAATCGGCTGGTAGTGCAGCGACAGCCCAGGAAACTTGCCGGCGATGGCCTGCTTGAGATCGCTCAGCAGGTGGCGGCTGCGCATGTAACGGCTGTTGATCTCCTCGTCGAATATCTGGATGCCCTGGTCATGGGTCATGCGCAGTTCACGCGCCGCCAGGGTGGCGCAGTAGTAGAGCTTTTCTATGCCCAGGGCCTGGTCGCTGTTGAGCACCACGCCAATGCGCGCGCTGACCTGAAACAGCTGCTTGTCGTTCTGAAAGTCGAAGTGCAGCGCTTGCGCCAGGGCCTTGAGCGTTTCTATCACCAGCTCCGGTGGGAAGTCCTGACTAAAGGTCATGATGAATTCGTCGCCGCCAACCCGGGCAATAAAGCTGCCCTGGGGCTTGAGCTGGTTAAGGATGTTGCCGATGCGGCTGAGCAACTGGTCGCCGGCTTCGTGGCTGATATGTTCGTTGACCGCGCGGAAATTGCTCATCTCGATCACGGCGATGGCGCTGTAACGCTGCGCGCTGTCGCTCTTGTCCTGCAGGGCAAGCAGGCTCTGGCGGTTGGGCAGCCCGGTGAGGGAGTCGTGGCGCGCCAGGAAGTTGTTTCGCCGGCTCTCGAAGAACAGCATCAGCAATAGCCCACCGCCACAGAACAGCAGGCCCAGCAGCAAGACCTGGGTCAGGCCGAGATGCTTATGCAGTTCATCGACAATGCCCGCCGCCTCGGGACCGGTGAAATTGTTGACGATCAGCTGGCGGATGGGGTGCAGGTAATGGTTGTAGCGTTCCAGCAGCTCGTCCAGCGGCGGCCCGGGTTGCAGGTTTGGGGCGAACAGCAGGGCTTCATCCTGTTGCAGCTGGGTGAGCAGATCCTGGGCGATCTGCTCGGCACCGAAACGTTGGCGTATGGCCAGGTTCTCGTCACCGTTGAGAAAGACCTCGAGGCGATTCCACAGCAGGTCGTAGTCGAGTTGCAGACGTGAAGCGGGCAGGGCATCGGCCTGGAACAGGCGCATGGAAGTGTGGAAGCGGATGAATTCATGTTCGAGCTGCGCCAACGACCAGGCCGAGAGCTGGATACGGGTGGCGGTCAGCTCAGCGCTGCGCTGGTTGTTGATCAGGGAGGCGATTATGCCTACCGCGAAACCAAGGGTGACCAGCAAGAGAAACAGATAGCGCAGTCGTCTCATCCGCGCTTACCGGCTTACGGTCAGGGCTTTGAGCTGCCAGACCATGGCATGGTGGTGCTCCTCCTTGCGCAGGGCCGGGTAGTCGCTCAAGGGGTAGATAATCCAGATCGGGCCCTTGTCGCGCACGCGCATCAGTTGGCCTTCCTTGCGGGTGGCGAGTATGACCGGGTACCGCAGCAGGGCCTTGGTGTCGAAGCGGGTGCTGTAGTCATTCAGGGCCACGGCCTCCAGGTGGGTGCCCTTGGCCCCCAGGGCCGTCAGCAGTTGGTCCAGACGCACGCCCTGGAAGCTTTCCTCGGCGTCGGTCCAGGGGGTGATGGTTTTGACTGTGGTTTGCGCCAGGGCATCCAGGCGCTCCAGGTCGAAATAGGCGGTGCCATCAGGGCAGCAATCCAGTTCGCCACTCACGGTGAGAATAACGGGGTTGGCCGGCTGGCTCTGCCAGGTCGGGTCGGCCTGCAGCGTAGCGCTCAGTAGCAGGGCGGACAGAGCCAGAGGCAGGCGAAGACTGGGTAGGATCATGGTGGCTCCTGAAAATAGAGGGCACTACTTCAGTAAAGACGCGCGGATCAAATTGTCGAACAGATGTAGATATGATGTCACCTGGCCATTATGACTGTGCGCGAGTGAGAATGTTCAATCGAGCTGCTGGGTTGCACGGTCGTGGCGTACGTTCCGATGGCGCGCACACTGAGGCCGGGAGGGCGTTCGCCATCCCGGCCTCAGCTGGGTTTTGCAGCGCCTGTCAGAGCTTGAAGAAGCTGACCTTCTCGGTCAGGCGATTGGCCAGGGTGGCCAGCTCACGGCTGGAGGAGGCCACCTGTTCGGAGCCGGCGGAGGTTTCCAGGGTGGCGTTGTGGATGCGGTTGATGTTCTGGTTGACCTCTTCGGCCACCGAACTCTGCTCTTCCGACGCGCTGGCGATCTGCGCGTTCATATCGTTGATGGCAGTGACCTCGGAGCTGATCTTGTTCAGTGCACTTTCCGCCACGGCGGTCTGCTCGACGGTCTGCTGAGCCAGTTGACGGCTGCTGCGCATCACCTCGGCGGCCTTGCCGGCACCGTCCTGCAGCTTGCCGATCATGCCGCGGATTTCCCGGGTCGAGTCCTGGGTACGGGTGGCCAGGGAGCGCACCTCGTCGGCCACCACGGCGAAGCCGCGGCCATGCTCACCGGCGCGGGCCGCTTCGATGGCGGCGTTGAGCGCCAGCAGGTTGGTCTGCTCGGCTATCGAGGTAATCACTTCGATGATCTTCTCGATGCTCTCGCTGTCAGTGGACACCTGCTGCACGCTCTGGGCGGCGCTTTCCAGGGTTTTCGCCAGGTTCTGGATGGCGCTGGCGGTTTCGCTGACCACGCGGTTGCCGGTGGCCACTTCATTGTCGGCGCTACGGGTGGCGGAGGCGGCGCTGGCGGCATAACTGGCCACTTCATTAACGGTGGCGGCCATCTGCTCGGCTTCGCTGGATTGCAGGCGGATCTGGCGATTGTTGCTGGCCGAGGTGGTCAGCAGCTGGTCGGAGGACAGGGTCAACTCACCTGCCGCGCTGCGCACCTGGGTGATGGTCTCGGCCAGATGCTTGATCATGCTCTGCAGGGCACCCATAACGCTGTCCGGGTAGCGGGTCTGGATGCGCTGGTTGAGCTCGCCATCGGCCAGGCGATGAATGACCTGGGCCACTTCATGGGGCTCGGCACCCAGGGTGGATTTCAGCTGATTGATGATCAGCAGCGAGACACCCACACTGAGCAGGATTGCCGCGGCGGTAACCAGCAGAATCAGCAGGCGAAAACCACCAGCGGCTTCACGCACCGCGCCGATATCGCGGCCGATGGTTTCTTCCTGGTGGTCGATAAAGCCGTTGATGCGCTTGAGCCACTCACCGTACGCCGGCGACACCTCGTTAAGTAGCAGAGCCTGGATGGCCGAGCTATCGCCCTGGCGGCGCTGGGCGATCAGACGCTCGGTCAGGCTCAGGGTACTGCGTTCGATGGCCTTGATATCGCCCAGCAGGCGCTGCTCGGTGACGCTCGGCGCCTGTTCGCGCAGCAGGCTATCCATGGCCTGGGCCGACTCCTGGTAGAAGGCGTCGAGGCGCTGGATTTCTGCCAGCTAGCTGTTCAGGGCAGCATCGTTGTCCACCAGCACGGCATCACGAATGGCGATAGCGCGGTCATGTACGCTGCCGCGGAAATTGATCGCATAGCGCTGCTTGACCGTAGCCCCTTCGCTGACCTCGGTCAGGGTGCTGTCGATAAAGCCGACTCGCTGCACCCCGAACAGGCTGATCAGAATCATCAGCGACAGAATCAGACCGAAACCCAGGCCCAGGCGCTGGGCGATGCTCATTTGCGATGACATGGGATGAACTCCTCTGCCCCTCGGGGCGACTGCGATGTGCGGCGGGTGGGGTGGCTGCAAGGTCTCAAGTGCTGCCTTGTGCAAATCCTATACATAAAATAGATTTTGTACAGGTTTTGTTTGTACGTGGCCGGTAATGGCAGATGGCCGGTAGTGGCGCTGCATAGATGTCCGGAAAATGGCTGAAATACCCGCACTTGTGCAGTTGGCTGCTGCGTGCAGACCGCCAAACGGCGTGCCAGGCTAAGCAATGCGTGCTCGGCAGGCATATACGAAGGTTGTACAGATTGGGCGAAGCGGGGTGGGCGATGCTCTCGCCGAAACCTGGATGGAGTAGGCCGGTCTAAATTTGAGCCAGGCGCTGTCGAAGCAAATAGGCAGCAAGCCCGCGTCATCAATCTCGCCTTTGCAAGGCTGCGCCAGGTGATAGAGGCGCGTCAGCATGGCCTTTTAATCAGCGCCACCCAGCCATCAGGCAGAACACGTGAAGCTATCGGCACCTACTGCAGCGCTGCTTTGTCTACTGCTCGGCACTCTTGCCAGGGCTGAGCCGTATCAGGTCGTTACCGAGGAGTGGGCACCCTACAACTACCAGGAGAACAATCAGCTTAAGGGTATGACCACGGAGATCGTGCAGGCCATCATGGCGTTGACCGGAGATGACTTCGAGATTGTGCTGCTGCCCAGTATGCGAGCCACCCAGGTATTGCAGGGCCGGCCCAAGACCATCATGTATTCCATGTTCCGCACGGCGGAACGCGAGCCGTTGTACAAGTGGGTCGGGCCCATTGTGGAAGAATCCATTCACCCCTATCAGCTGGCCAATGCGCCACAGCCGGTGCATTCCCTGGAGCAACTGCTGAACGCCCCGCAGATCACCACACGCCATGCCGGCCTGGTGCCCAAGGTGCTGGAGTCGCTGGGCTTCAACAACCTCGACAAAAGTGCCACCGTGAACCTGCAGCTCTACCGCATGCTGCTGGCCGGGCGCACCGGCATCATCATCGGCGACACCGATGCGGGCGTGGCCTATTACAGCAGCCAGTTGAATATCGCCCCCGGCACGCTGCGCAAGATTCCCATCGAGATCTATCGCGCTTCGCTGTACATCGCCTTCAGCCGCGACTGTGACGACGAACTGGTCGCTGCCTGGGCCCACGCCCTGGAACAGCTGCGCCACTCGGGCGAGCTGGAGCGCATCCAGCGCCGCTACGTGCAACCCAGCGAGCATTAGGTGCGGACGCGGAGCAAGGCCCTGCCAACAAGTGCTGGAGCGAAGAAATGCTGTAGCCATTTTTATGGCTATGCCCCAATTACCGGGTGCAAGCAGCGTGCGTGGGTTAGCCGCATGCGGGATTGCCATACATCGCCTCACCCTGCACGCGGCGTAACCCACCCCACGAAGCAGGGCAGTCTAGACATCATCTGCGGTCCCCAGGCTTCAACCCGCAACGGGTACATAGCCTTCGTCATTGGCTTGTCCCGTTAAATGTGTGCCGAAAGCCCGTGCTAGAGCGTCAGCACAGGCCTCGTGCTGGCTTCAACAAAAACAATTCTCCAGCGAAACCCGAACTGCCTGTCTTAACAACAGTTGGAGAATTCTTATGAACACCTGGTTTGCCAACCTTAGCGTCACCCGCAAGCTGGCCCTCGGCTTTGGCCTGGTGCTGGCCCTGACTCTCGCCCTCGCCTGGGTCGCCTGGACGGGCCTAGGCAGCGTCATCCAGCGCAGCACCTGGATGAGCGATATCACCCAGCTCAACACCACCCTGACCAATCTGCGCATTGCCCGTCTGCAGTTCATGCTGGCCAAGGGTGATGCAGCCAGCAGCGAGCGCATGCTGAACAACCTCGATAGCTATTTGCAGCAGCAGAAAAAGCTGCTCGGCAGCTTTACCAACCCGGTCAACGTCAAGCTGCTGCAGGAGCAGGACCGCTACAACCAGGAGTTCCAGCGCTCGCTGGGTGGCATGCGCGCCGCCTACGCTGCGGCCAACGACGCGCGGGGCAAAGTGGCGGGCGAGACCCAACAGCTCGGCGAGCTGCTAAGCGCCATGGAACGCAGCGTGCAGTTGTTACCCGAATACGACGGCGGCCGTTTCGCCCAGTTGCAGGCGCTGACCCGCACCCAGGCTGAGCTGCTACGCCTGCGCTACCTGCTCGAACGCTACGACAGCGCCGCCGATGCGCAAACCGAGCAAGCGCTGGTTGAGCATCTCGCCGCCGCCCGCACCAGCCTTGGCCCGCTGGAGCAGGCCTTCGGTGCCGCCCAACAGGGTGCGGTAAGCCGCATCGCTACCGCCCTGGGCCACTACGAGGAGACGCTGCAAGCGTTCAAGCTCGCCACCGGCGACATTGCCCGCACCCGCCAGGAAATGACCCAGCAGCAGGGCGAGATCGTGCGCATCAGCGAGGCTCTATACCAGTTCCAGATGGACCGCCTGGCCATCGAGAGCGACCAGGCGCGCAGCCTGCAGATCGCCGCCACGCTGCTGGCCATGCTCTTCGGCGTGCTCGCCGCCTGGGTTATCACTCGGCAGATCACCCGTCCGCTGCAGGACACCCTGGGCGCGGTGCAGCGCATCGCCGACGGCGACCTGACCGCCAGCGTGCGGGTCGACCGCCGCGACGAGATGGGCCAACTGCAGCAGGGCATCCAGCATATGGCCGCGACCCTGCGCGAGTTGATTGGCGGCATCCGCGATGGCGTGGCGCAGATCGCCAGCGCTGCCGAGGAGCTGTCCGCAGTCACCGAGCAGACCAGCGCCGGTGCCAACAGCCAGAAAAGCGAGACCGACCAGGTGGCCACCGCCATGCATGAGATGTCGGCCACCGTGCAGGAAGTGGCGCGCAACGCCGAACAGGCCTCGCAGGCCGCCAACGAAGCGGACGGCCAGGCGCGCCTGGGCGACAAGGTAGTGGGCGAAGTAATCGCTCAGATCGAACGCCTGGCCGCCGAGGTCAGCCGCTCCAGCGAGGCAATGAATGGCCTGCAGCAGGAGAGCAACAAGATCGGCAGCGTGATGGACGTGATCAAGGCGGTGGCCGAGCAGACCAATTTGCTCGCGCTCAATGCCGCCATTGAGGCCGCGCGTGCAGGCGAGGCCGGTCGTGGTTTCGCCGTGGTAGCCGACGAGGTGCGCGGCCTGGCCCAGCGCACGCAGAAATCCACCGAGGAAATAGAGACGCTGATCGCCGGCTTGCAGAACGGCACCAAGCAGGTGGCCGCGGCCATGCGCAACAGCTGCAGCCTCACCGACAGCAGCGTCGAACTGACGCGCAAGGCCGGCGACTCACTGGGCAACATCACCCATGCGGTGTCCAACATCCAGTCGATGAACCAGCAGATCGCCGCAGCCGCCGAGGAGCAGAGTGCGGTGGCCGAAGAGATCAGCCGCAGCATCCTCAGCGTGCGCGACGTCTCCGAACAGACCGCCACGTCCAGCGACGAAACCGCCGCCTCCAGCGCAGAACTGGCGCGCCTGGGCAATCAGCTGCAAACCCTGGTCAGCCGTTTCCGCCTGTAGCGCGGGAGGCAGGAGGTCGTGGCTGCTCGCCATGGCCTTCGGCATTAGGGATGGTCTGAAAAAGTCCTACTCCGAAACATGCAGCCCAGTAACTATGCTGCTTTCAGACCTGCCATATCGCAAAAGCCGAGCTTTTTCAGAGTTTCCTTAGTTGGTCGCATCTCTCCGACACAAACTGTCATCCAGGCCGGCAGTTGCGGTGACTGCTCTGCCAGCCCCAGCTCGCCGGCGAATTCGGCGGGCGATACGTTGTCCTTGGGTCACGTGTAAATAAATCCGTCCCGAATGACACTTACTTAGTGCTAAGTAATTGATTGGAAAAAGAAAGGCTGCTCTTGGTCTACGGTGATAGTTGCGAACACACACCGAGTCCAAGGAGCAGCCCACATGAATCCTAGGTGCCAAGCCGTCATTCATCAACAGCAGCGTGCCCGTCGAGAAGCTTCGAGTACTGATGCCTATGCCTTCTTCAACCTGCTGACCAGTCCCGAACTGTTCGATTGCGTCGAATCATTGTTACCGGATCATCGGGAGAGTCTGTTCCCGCCTACGGAGACGCTTTCCATGTTCATGGCCCAGGCGTTAAGTGCCGATCGTTCCTGTCAGAAGGCCGTCAATGACATGGCTGTCAAACAACTGCTCGGCGGCTTGAAACCTTGCAGCACGCATACTGGTGGCTACTGTCGAGCCCGCAAGCGGTTGCCTGTAGAAATGGTTTCCACCTTGGTGCGAAGCACCGGCAGCTTGATCAGTGATTACTCAGCCAAGGGCTGGCAATGGATGGGGAGACCGGTGCGGCTCGTGGATGGCACAACGGTGTCGATGCCGGATACGGCAGCCAATCAGGCGGCTTATCCGCAATCACGGGGGCAAAAACCTGGACTAGGTTTTCCGATTTGTCGGCTGGTTGGAATTGTTTGTCTGTCCAGTGGTGCGGTGCTTAACGCCGCACTGGGGCGCTTTCGGGGTAAAGGTGGCGATGAGCAAACACTACTGCGGTCAATGCTCGACACGTTGAATGCCGGCGATGTTCTGGTGGGAGATGCCTACTACGCGACCTACTTTCTGCTGTGCGAATTGCAGCGTAGAGGCATTGATGGCGTGTTCGAGCAATATGGCGCGCGCCGACGCAGTACCGATTTTCGGCGCGGTAAACGCTTGGGCGCGCGCGATCACCTGATTGGCCTGGGCAAACCCCAAAAGCGCCCGGCATGGATGAGCCTGGCGCACTATGAGCAAGTCCCCGAAAGACTGGAGATTCGGGAATTGAAAGTCGGGGGCAAGATACTGGTAACGACACTGTGCTGCGCCAATCGCACGCCCAAGGCCGAGCTGAAAAGCCTGTTCAAAAGCCGTTGGCATGTCGAGTTGGATTTGCGCAATCTCAAGACCACGATGGGGCTTGAGATGCTGAGTTGCAAAACACCTTCGATGGCCATCAAGGAACTCTGGGTTTACCTGCTGGCGCATAACCTGATTCGGTTGATCATGGCGCAATCGGCATCATTGGCTGATTGCTTGCCACGTGAGCTGAGCTTCAAGCACAGCCTCCAGTTATGGCTGGCCTGGAGGCAATTTGCTGATGACCTGGGACGGAGTGAACACTTGGATGGCCTGTTGCTCCTGATCGCTCAACAGCGTGTTGGAAACCGTGCTGGGCGGGCAGAACCACGAGCCCTCAAGCGAAGGCCGAAACCCTATCCATTGCTAACTCGAACACGTCAGTCCGCCCGCGCAGCAATCAAGAGAAGTGGTCATCCAAAGAGGGTTAAGTAAGTGCCATTCAAATCTGTCCCCTTTTTATACTGACGCTTAGTGGTTGCCACTGGAGCAGTAATCGCCGGAGTGAAACGGGACTCGCAGGGCTCGTGGGAACAAACGCTCGAACTCATCTTTGACCACCTCGTAACACTCGCAGGAACGCCCTTCCAACCCCGGCCGATTGAGCAGGGTAATGCAGCCGCGGCGATAGCTGATGACCCCGGCACGCTGCAGACTGCCGGCCATTTCGGACACGCCGCCGCGCCTTACCCCAAGCAGACTGGCGATCAACTCTTGGGTCATTTGCAGGGTATTAGCCGGCAAGTGATCAAAGTACTGCAGCAGCCAGCGGCAGAATTGCTGATCCAGCGAATGCGCACGGGTACAGACCAGGCGCTGGGCCATCTGCGTTAGCTGCGCCTGGGTGTAGCGCAGGAGCAATTGCTGCAACGCGCCTGCGTGATCGAAGGGTGACTTGAGCACCTGCCCCTTCACGCGGTAGGCCGAGCCGCTGCTCTGCACGACGGCTCGGCTTAGGGTGGTCTCGCCGCCCATATACATGGCCAGGCCAACCACCCCATCATTGCCGACGATGGCGATCTCGACCGACGAGCCATCTTCGACGCTGTACAGCAGCGAAACGATGGCGTTGGTTGGGAAGTAGAGATAGCGCATCGGCTCACCGGGCTCGTACAGCACCGTGCCCGCGAGCAAGGGAACAAGCTCGAGAAAAGGCAGCAGGCACGCTAGATCGTTGCCAGGCAAGGCAGCCAGCAAGTGATTTTCGCGCGGATGAGTGGAGATCGACATAGCATCCTTTGAGCAACGGCATGGCAATCCCTTCCAGGCCTTTGCCAGAACCACTGCATGATGGCGAGAATCGCCAAGGAGTTCTGTCCGTTCGCGTACACAGCACGCGGAATTTGCCGAAATTGCCGGCAATTAGTGCTGTGATCCGTGCTGGCAGCGCAGCTGCAAGTCGCCTCCCCGAGCGCTTATTTCGTCGTCAACGCTGACGACGCGACCTGATGGTCATCGATCTACTGGTATTGACGGGGCCAGCAGCCCGTAGGATGGACTTCTCACAAGGCGTGCCTGGCCGAAGCCGCCCCACTGCAGTCGACTAAAGAAGATAAATCCGTAAATTGTCTTCAAATGGCAGGCATAACGCGCAAGCTGGTATCGATTTTTAGCAATTCGGCTAAGGTCAATACACCGTTCAAGACGAACCTGTCACTGCTGGCTGAAATGGAGGTTCAACAGCAGCAAGGTGTTCCTCGTCCTGCTTCGCTGAATCAGGCTTTGGGGACAACAATCGGGGGCAGACCACGGTATTGATGCTGAGGGCCGCCCCTGGCCGATTGCTGAGCTCTGGATCGGAATCCTCCAATATGGCAGCCATCCGCGCCCCGTGGAGGCCGGTCATCCAGCCCCTTGCGGTTCTTCCCCGCGCAGTTGAGCGCTTAGTTGGTCGCAGCTTGCTGACCAGTCGGTCAGCCAGGCTGGCAGTTGTGGCGATTGCTCTGCCAGGCCCAGTTCGCTGGCGAACTCGGCGGGCGATACGTTGCCCTTGGGGCTACGGAACAGGCCGCGCATGATGACCACGCCGAGTACGCGACCATCCTTGACGAAGCGGTGTTCGACAAAGCTCCACTTGTTATCCCAACCCAGCATGCGGGTGTGGATTTCGAAGGCTTCAAACAGCCTCAGTTCACGGCGGAACTTGCCCCATACATCGCCAACGATAGGCAGCGCCCGGTGGTGCAGGGCAACCCGGTAGGCCCCGCTGCGCAGCACGTAATCCATGCGCCCGACATCTGCCAGGGTGAAATAACGGCCATTGGTGACATGCCGGTTGAAGTCGAGATCCAGCGGCCACACCCGTAATTTGATAATCGTGGTAGCCAGGCCTGGCACCGGGCGTCGCCAGGGGCGGTGCAGCAGCATCCATATAAGACGAAACCAGAGATTCATAAGCAGGCACCCGCGAGAGAGAGGGCGCACTCTAGTGAGCATCTTTGCGCTAAGGTAGATGCAGGAATGACTTATTTCATGCGAGAAGTGCAATGGGGCCCCGTATGCATGTAACGCTTCTGCTTGCCGATAAGTGCTCGCTTGCCAGCGCCAGCCTGGTGCTGGAGTTGCTGGACGCGGCTAATCGCTTTGCCGAAGGCAGCAAGCAACCCTTCCAAGTGGTTGTCGCCTCTATCGATGGCCAGCCCGTTGCAAGCCAGGTTGGCCAGCTGTTGCAGGTGGACAGGTCGCTGGCCGAGATCAAGCAGACGGATCTGGTGGTTATCCCGGGCTTTCTGTTCAGCCTGCGGGAGGTCTTGCCGGCGTTGGCTGAGTACGCCCCCTGGTTGCGCCAGCAGCATGCGCAGGGCGCTTTTATCGCCGCGATGTGTACGGCCAGTTTTATGGTTGCTGAAGCAGGCTTGCTCGATGGTGTGCAGGCCACCACTCACTGGGCTTTTGCCGATTTCTTCCGCCGCCGTTATCCGCAGGTGTTGCTTGATGAGCGGCGTATCCTGTGCGAGAGCGAGCGCCTGATCAGCGGCGGTGGAGCCAGTGCGGCGATAGACCTGCTGTTGCACCTGATCCGTCGTTTCGCTTCCCTTGAACTGGCTCAGCACTGCAGTCGCTATATGCTTATCGACAATGTGCGCACTGAGCAGTCGGTCTATGTACTCTGGTCGATGCCCAAGCAACATGGCGACGAGGCAATCCTGCGAGTGCAAAACTGGATGGAGGAGCGCTTCGATCAGCCCATCCAGATTGCCGAGCTGGCGGAGCTTTTTGGTTTTGGTGAGCGCAACTTCAAGCGGCGTTTCGGTGCGGCAACGGGCTACACCCCGCTGGCCTATCTGCAGGCACTGCGCCTGGAAAGGGCCAAGCATCTGCTGGAAACCACCCAGCTGAGCCTGGAAAGCATCACCACCAGGGTGGGTTATGAGGACAGCAACTCGTTTCGCCGCCTGTTCCAGCAGCGCGTTGGCTCCTCGCCAACGGCGTTCCGCAAGATGTTCGCGCAGCAGTTGAGCGGCTTTTGAAGCCCGGAAAAGCACCAGGCAATGGAGGGATTGCCATTCGGGCTGCAGGGCTTGCCTCTTTGATAAATCAGTCAGCAGTAAGGTGCGGTCGGCTGCAGCCCGAGTCTGTTCCTCTTTCCAGATGCCAAGGCAAATCCGCTATTTGATAAGGCGAGCGAGTTATCCTGTGCCCCATCGTTACTCTTGGTTCCTCATAGCATGCTGATCATTTCCAACAGCGTTCACCTGCCGGACGCTGAAATCGAGTTGACCGCCATCCGCGCCCAGGGCGCGGGTGGGCAGAACGTCAACAAGGTGTCCAGTGCGATACATCTGCGCTTCGACATCCAGGCTTCCAGCTTGCCGCCGTTCTATAAGGAGCGGCTGCTGACGTTGCGCGACAGCCGTATCACCGCCGAAGGCGTGGTGGTTATCAAGGCCCAGCAGTACCGCACCCAGGAGCAGAACCGCGCCGATGCCCTGGAGCGCCTGGCCGAGTTGATTCGCAGCGCCGTTAAAACCGAAAAAGCCCGCCGCCCGACCAAGCCGACCCTGGGCTCGAAGAAGCGCCGCCTGGAAGGCAAGAGCATCCGTGGCACGATCAAGGCGGGGCGCGGCAAGGTGGATTTCTGAGTGCCGTACAGGGGCCGCCCGAGGTAGCGTGTTTCCGGCAGATTAGTGCGGATAAATACGATTTACCGGGTGGGATATTTGACTAATATGCACGAATGAACACGACCCTAGATGAACTACAGGCCTTTGTGCGCGTGGTGGACAGCGGCTCGATCAGTGCCGCCGCCGAGCAGCTGACGCAGACCGCCTCAGGTGTCAGTCGCGCCCTCAGCCGGCTGGAAGACAAACTCGATGTCACCTTGCTGCGCCGGACCACGCGCCGCCTGGAGCTGACCGAGGAGGGCCAGGCCTTTCTGGCCCAGGCGCGCAAGATTCTCGATGCGGTGGAGGATGCCGAGGAGCAGATGAAGCTGCGGCGGCAGAAGCCGGCGGGGCGCTTGCGGGTGAATGCCGCCGCGCCTTTTATGCTGCATGCCGTGGTGCCATTGATCGCGGGCTTTCGCGCGCAGTACCCGGATATCCAGCTTGAGCTGCACAGCAGCGACCAGATCATCGACCTGCTGGAGCAGCGCACCGATATCGCCATCCGTATCGGCCCGCTGCGCGACTCGACCCTGCATGCGCGGCCGCTGGGCAGCAACTGCCTGCGCGTGCTTGCCAGTCCGGCCTACCTCAAGGCGCATGGCACGCCGAAAAGCGTTGAGGAACTGAGCCGACATAGCCTGCTGGGCTTTACCCAGCCCGACAGCCTTAACCAGTGGCCACTGCGCCATGCCCTTGGCGACGCCTACAGCATCACCCCGAGCCTTAGCGCCTCCAGCGGCGAAACCCTGCGCCAGTTGGCCCTGGCCGATGCCGGTATCGTTTGCCTGGCGGATTTTATGACCCGCGCCGACCGTGCCCGCGGCGAGCTGGTGCAGATTCTGCTGGCGCATACGGTCGAGGTGCGTCAGCCGATCCATGCGGTGTACTACCGCAATACCGCGCTGGCCTCGCGCATCGCCTGCTTTCTCGACTACCTCGCCGGCCAGTTGCTTGAGGCCTAGCCCTGGCGTGATCGTTCAGGTCGCGGCTTCCTCGGCCAGTTCCTGGCGCGCATGGCGCATCACCTGATAGGACGAGGTGACCGCCAGACCGGCCATGATGCTAGCCACCAGCAGATCCGGCCAGGCGCTGCCGGTGCCGAATACGCCGAGGGCGGCGAACAGCACAGCGATATTGCCCAGGGCGTCGTTGCGCGAACACAGCCAGACGCTACGCATATTGCTGTCGCCCTCGCGGTAGGCGTAGAGCAGGGCGGCCACGCCGACATTGGCCAGCAGCGCCAGGGTGCCAACCACGCCCATGGTGGGCGCGTCGGGCACCTGGCCGCTGAGCAGGTGCCAGATTGCCGCGATCAGCACGCCGATGCCGAATATCAGCATGGACAGGGCTTTGAACAGCGAGGCCTTGGCGCGCAGGGTCAGGCTCATGCCCAGCACCCACAGGCTGATGCCGTAGTTGGCGGCGTCGCCGAGAAAGTCCAGCGAGTCCGCTAATAGCGATACCGAGTCGGCGCGCATGCCGGCGACGATTTCCACGCCGAACATGCCCAGGTTGACCACCAGGGCGACCCAGAGAATCTTGCGGTAGCGCTTGCTGGTACGGGTGGTTTCGCAGCTCGATGCGCTGTTGCAGCAATTGACGCCCATTAGGCTTCTCCTGAGACGGTATGGGCAGTACGCTAAACCCTGTAGTCACTACGGAGTCAAGCCATGGGCAAGCCGCTGACCATCAGTGGGTTGAGCCGCGAGAGCGGGGTCAATCTGGAGACCATTCGTTTCTACGAGCGCAGTGAACTGCTGCCGAAGCCCAAGCGCAGCGCCTCGGGATATCGCCATTACGAAGACGCCGATATCCGCCGGGTGCGCTTTATCCGCCGCGGTCGCGAGCTGGGCTTTAGCCTGGATGAGATTCGCACCTTGCTCGGCTTGGCCGCGCAACCCCACAGCCCCTGTGCGGAAGCTGACCAATTGGTGCAGGAGCATTTGCAGACCATCGATGCGCGGATTCGTGATCTGCAGAAGATGAAAGCCGAGCTAAGCAAACTCGCCGGCTGCACCAGCGCCGAGGCCGAACATTGCCGCTTGCTGGAGGCGCTGGACAGCCGTGACTGTTGCCTCGACAGCGAGGCACGAGAGAGCGGCTAACGCTTATCAGGCCGTTGAAAAACTTAGGCGAGACAAGGCAAAGGGTGTCAAACCGCCAGTTGTGCAGACTTGAATGGCGCAGCCCCTCACCCTAACCCTCTCCCCGGCGGGGCGAGGGGACTAATCGGCGTAAGTCGGGTAATCGTGCAACAGTTGCTTGTAGGCGCGATTCGCTCCTCTCACCCTCATAAAGGGCGATTGGGGCGAGGGGGTAATCTGAGCAGCTGAACAGCCGCACAACACATATCTGGGAATAGCCATTTCTAAGGCAGTACCGGCCACGCAGGTAGTTTTTCAACAGCCTGTTATTGGCGGTTATCCAGATAGGTCTGGTAATCCGGCACTCGGTAGTCGTGGGCCTGGTCCAGCAGGGCGCTGCTGAGCATATAGTCGGCGCTGCTCTCGTTGCAGGCCACGGGGATATTCCACACCGCGGCAACGCGCAGCAGGGCCTTGATATCCGGGTCGTGGGGCTGCTGCTCGAAGGGGTCCCAGAAGAACACCAGCATATCCACCCGCTGTTCGGCGATACGCGCGCCCAGTTGCTGGTCGCCGCCGAGGGGGCCGCTGATCATGCATTCGATCGGCAAACCGAGGCGACGGCCCAGCAGCAGGCCGGTGGTGCCGGTGGCCAGCAGATGATGACGCGCCAGCTTGTCGCGCTGACGTTCGCTCCAGTCGAGCAGGAATTCCTTGCAGTGGTCGTGGGCCACCAGGGCAATGCGCTTGCGCTCGGGCAGGGTGGCGGTGGTAAAGCTGATACGGCTCATATTCGGGTCCTGGATTTGGCTGGGTAGCCCGGATGCAATCCGGGGATGGCAATTTCCCGGATTGCATCCGGGTTACGCTCCACGACCTAGGGTCTGTAGCCTGGACAAGCTCAAGCGCAGTCCGGGAGTGCGATGGATAGCGGATCAGCTATGTGAGGCCCCCCGCACAGCTTCGGCCGCTGCATATTTCCCGGATTGCGCCAAGGCTTATCCGGGCTACAAGAGCCATCCCTTCTGCGAAGTCGCAGGTCTTCCGGGTCTACGCTATCAGTGCGCTCCTACGGGCGTGCAGCGCCGGACCCTCACGCCGCCTTGCATAGCGCCAGGCAGGTATCGAGCATGCGGTTGGAAAAGCCCCATTCGTTGTCGTACCAGGCCATGACTTTTACCAGCCGGCCGCTGACCTTGGTGTGGTTGGCGTCGAAGATCGACGACAGCGGGTTGTGGTTGAAGTCGCAGGACACCAGCGGCAGGTTGTTGTAGCCCAGCACCGGCGAGGTGCGGCTGGCGTTCAGCAGCAGCTGGTTGATTTCCTCCGCGCTGGTGTCGCGCTTGACCTGCAGGGTCAGGTCGACCAGCGAGACATTGATCACCGGCACGCGCACGGCCATACCGGTCAGTTTGCCGGCCAGTTCCGGCAGTACCAGGCCCACCGCTTCGGCGGCACCGGTCTGGGTCGGAATCATCGATTGGGTCGCCGAGCGCGCCCGGTAGGGGTCGCTGTGGTAGACGTCGGAGAGGTTCTGATCGTTGGTGTAGGCGTGGATGGTGGTCATCAGACCGTGTTCGATGCCCAGCTCGCGCTGCAGCACCTGGGCCACCGGGGCCAGGCAGTTGGTGGTGCAGGAGGCGTTGGAGATGATCTGCATGGAGGAACGCAGGATGTCGTGATTGACGCCATAGACGATGGTGGCGTCGGCCCCCTTGGCCGGTGCCGAGATGATTACCTTGCGTGCGCCGGCGGCGAGGTGGGCGGCGGCTTTGCTGCGTTCGGTAAACAGCCCGGTGCACTCGAAGACCACATCCACCCCGAGCGCCTGCCAGGGCAGCTCGGCCGGGTTGCGAATGGCGCTGACGGCGATGCGGTCGCCGTTGACCGTGAGGCTTTCGCCATCGCTTTCCACGTTGCCGTCAAAAATCCCGTGAACGCTGTCGTACTTGAGTAGATGGGCATTAATCGCGCTGTCGCCCAGGTCATTGATGGCGACCACCTGCAGCTGTTGGCGGTAGTCTTGGCAGTAGAGGGCGCGGAGCACATTGCGGCCGATACGGCCGAAGCCGTTGATGGCGATGCGGATAGTCATGGCTGAGGTCCGTTCTTTGTTTTGTTGTTGGAATTACAAGATTATGCCCGTAAGCCTAGAAATCAAGTGTTTTAAGTGGCAGTATTTTTGTATTAAGTACAAAATATTGCCATCCACCAGCCTGGAGTCAACCACATGCATCCCCGCGTACTTGAGGTAACCGACCGCCTGATCGCCCGCAGCCGCGCCACGCGCGAGCCCTATCTGGCGATGATTCGCGCGGCGGCCAGCGAAGGTCCGCAGCGCGGCAAGCTGCAATGCGCCAATTTCGCCCACGGTGTGGCCGGTTGCGGCAGCGAGGACAAACAGACCCTGCGCCTGATGAATGCGGCCAACGTGGCGATTGTTTCTTCTTATAACGACATGCTTTCGGCCCACCAGCCCTACCAGGATTACCCGGAGCAGCTCAAACAGGCCCTGCGCGAAATCGGCTCGGTGGGCCAGTTCGCCGGCGGCGTGCCGGCTATGTGCGATGGCGTGACCCAGGGCGAGCCGGGCATGGAGCTGGGCATCGCCAGCCGCGAAGTGATCGCCATGGCCACCGCGGTGGCGCTGTCGCACAACATGTTCGACGCCGCGCTGTACCTGGGGATTTGCGACAAGATCGTCCCCGGCCTGATGATGGGGGCCCTGCGCTTCGGCCATCTGCCGAGCTTGTTCGTACCGGCCGGGCCCATGCCGTCCGGGCTGTCGAACAAGGAAAAGGCCGATGTGCGCCAGCGCTATGCCGAGGGCAAGGCCACCCGCGACGAGCTGCTGGCCGCCGAGATGGCCGCCTACCACAGCCCCGGCACCTGCACCTTCTACGGCACCGCCAACACCAACCAGCTGTTGATGGAAGTGATGGGCCTGCATCTGCCGGGCGCGTCCTTTATCAACCCGGGCACCCCATTGCGCGATGCCCTGACCCACGAGGCGGCGCAGCAGGTCACCCGTCTGACCAAGCAGAGCGGGCAATTTATGCCGCTGGGCGAGATCGTCGACGAGCGCTGCCTGGTCAATTCCATCATCGCCCTGAGCGCCACCGGCGGCTCGACCAACCACACCCTGCATATGCCAGCCATCGCCCGCGCCGCCGGCATTCAGCTGACCTGGCAGGACATGGCTGACCTGTCCGCCGTGACCCCGACCCTGGCCCACGTCTATCCCAACGGCAAGGCCGATATCAACCACTTCCAGGCGGCCGGCGGCATGGCCTTCCTGATTCGCCAGCTGCTCGATGCCGGGCTGCTGCACGAAAACGTCAACACCGTGGCCGGTCATGGTCTCTCGCGCTATACCCGCGAACCCTTCCTCGAGGACGGCAAGCTGGTTTGGCGCGATGGCCCGAGCAAAAGCCACGATGAAAGCGTGCTGCGCCCGGTGGCCAATCCCTTCTCCGTCGAGGGCGGCTTGCGCCTGATGCAGGGCAACCTCGGTCGCGGGGTGATGAAGGTCTCCGCCGTGGCTCTGGAGCACCAGCTGGTCGAGGCCCCGGCGCTGGTCTTCGAGGATCAGCAGCAACTGGCCGATGCCTTCAAGGCCGGCGAGCTGGAGCGCGACTTTGTTGCGGTGATGCGCTTCCAGGGCCCGCGCAGCAACGGCATGCCGGAGCTGCACAAGATGACCCCCTTCCTCGGCGTGCTGCAGGACCGCGGCTTCAAGGTGGCGCTGGTCACCGACGGGCGTATGTCTGGGGCCTCGGGCAAGATTCCCGCGGCCATCCATGTCTGCCCCGAAGCTTATGGCGGCGGGCCGCTGGCGCGGGTGCGTAACGGCGACATGATTCGTCTCGACGGTCATACCGGCGAATTGTGCGTACTGCTCAGTGACGCCGAGCTGGCCGCGCGCACGCCTGCGAGCGGCACCCTGGACAATGCCGTGGGTTGCGGCCGCGAGCTGTTCGCCTTTATGCGTCAGTCCTTCAGCTCGGCAGAGCAGGGCGCAAGCGCCTTCACCACCAGCCTGGAATCGCTGCAGTGAAGCTGGCCTTGGTCGGTGATATCGGCGGCACCAATGCGCGCTTCGCCCTGTGGCGCGACGACCAGCTGGAATCCGTGCGGGTGCTGGCCACCGCCGATTTCCCAGGGCCGGAGGCGGCGATTCAGGCCTATCTGAGTGAGTTGGACCTGGCACCGGGTTCGCTGGATTCGGTCTGCCTGGCCTGCGCCGGGCCGGTCAGCGGCGACCTGTTTCGCTTTACCAACAACCACTGGCGCATCAGCCGCGCGGCCTTCTGCCGCGAGTTGCAGGTGCGCGAGTTGCTGCTGGTCAACGATTTTTCCGCCATGGCCCTGGGTATGACCCGGCTGCGTGATGACGAATGCCTGCAGGTCTGCCCCGGCATGCCTGAGGGCGAGCGGCCCTGCGTGGTGATCGGCCCCGGCACTGGCCTTGGGGTCGGCACGCTGCTGGCCCTGGCCGATGGCAGCTGGCTGGCCTTGCCGGGCGAGGGCGGTCATGTCGACCTGCCGATCGGCAGCCCGCGCGAGGCCGAACTCTGGCAGCAGCTGTATCGCCAGCTCGGCCATGTGCGCGCCGAGGACGTGCTCAGCGGCAGCGGCCTGCTGTTGCTCTACCGCGCGATCTGTGCACTGGATGGGCATGAGGCGCGCTTGAGTTCGCCGGCAGAAGTCACGGCCGCGGCGCTGGCCGGTGACGCGCTGGCGATGGCGGTGCTGGAACAGTTCTGCGTCTGGCTTGGCCGCGCCGCGGGCAACAACGTGCTGAGCCTGGGCGCGCGCGGCGGGGTGTATATCGTCGGCGGCGTGGTGCCGCGCTTTGCCGAATTCTTTCTGGCCAGCGGTTTTGCCAAAAGCTTCAGTGACAAAGGCTGCATGAGTGATTACTTTGCCGGCATCCCGGTATGGCTGGTGACCGCCGAATACCCGGGGCTGATGGGCGCGGGTGTGGCTTTGCAGCAGGCGGTTGGGCGGTCTTAGGTATTCCTTGTAGGAGCGGCCCATGCCCGCGATTCGCGGCCATGGGCCGCTCCTACAAAACGCTATCTACATGCCATTTTTGGCGAGTGCATGACAATAAGGACGGCGGACCATGAGCCAGCCCGGTAAATCCATTCTGCTGGTCGACGATGATCAGGAGATTCGCGAATTGCTACATACCTACCTGAGCCGCGCCGGGTTTCAGGTGCGTACCGTCGGCGATGGTGCGGGCTTTCGCCAGGGCCTGTGCGCTGAGACGGCGGATCTGGTGATTCTCGATGTGATGCTGCCCGACGAGGATGGCTTCAGCCTCTGCCGTTGGGTGCGCGAGCATCAGCGTTTTGCCCAGGTGCCGATCATCATGCTCACCGCCAGCTCGGATGAAACCGACCGGGTGATCGGCCTGGAGCTGGGGGCCGACGATTACCTGGGCAAGCCCTTCAGCCCGCGCGAGTTGCTGGCGCGGATCAAGGCGCTGCTGCGCCGTGCGCACTTCACCCAGGAGCGCGGTAACGAGGTGCTGGCTTTCGACGAGTGGCGGCTGGATATGGTCAGCCACCGCTTGTTTCATGCTGATGGCGAGGAGGTGATCCTCTCCGGTGCCGACTTTGCCCTGCTCAAGCTGTTTCTCGACCACCCGCAGCAGATCCTCGACCGCGACACCATCGGCAACGCCACCCGCGGTCGCGAGGTGATGCCGCTGGAACGCATCGTCGATATGGCGGTCAGCCGCCTGCGCCAGCGTCTGCGTGATACCGAAAAGCCGGCGCGTTTGATCCGCACCGTGCGCGGCAGCGGCTACCAGTTGGCGGCGGCGGTTACGCCCTATAACCATGTCTAGGGCCATGTTTAACCTGCGCAAGTGGTTGCCGATACCGCGCTCGCTGCTCGGGCGTATGCTGCTGCTGACTCTGCTGGTGGTGTTGCTGGCCCAGGCCCTGTCCAGTCTGATCTGGGTTTCGCAGCTGCGCGCCAGCCAGGTGGAAGGCCTGCTGACCAGCTCGCGCAGCCTGGCCCAGTCGATGGCCGCCAGCGTCAGCTATTTCCGCTCGCTGCCCCTGGGCTACCGGCCGCTGGTGCTCGATCAGTTGCGCAATATGGGCGGTACGCGCTTCTTCGTTTCGCTTAACGACAATCCGTTGGAAATGCGCGTGCTGCCACAGACGCCGCGCAAGCGCGCGGTGCTGGATGCGGTGGATGCAACCCTGCGCGAGCGTCTGGGCAATGACCTGGACCTGCTGGTGCAATTTGTCAGCCCGGAAGACCTGCGCATCTTCAACAACGCCTTGAAACTCGACGAGCTGCCGCGCTCCTGGGCCCATTACGCCCTGAGCCTGGAACCGCTCAATCCGCCGGTGCTGGTGACGCAGATCCAGATCGCACCGGGCGAATGGCTGTACCTCGCGTCCTTGATGCCCGAGCCCTATGTCAGCCTGGAGCAGCAGGGTCTGCCGGCCCAGCAGCTGTGGTTTATCATCCTCACCAGCAGTTTTCTGCTGCTGTTTATCGGCATCCTGGTGCACTGGCAGAGCCGGCCGCTCAAGCGTCTGGCGGTGGCGGCGCGGGAAATGTCTCTGGGCAGCGACGTCGAGCCGCTGGCCGAGGCGGGCGGCAGCGAGGTGGTGGAGGTCAGTCGGGCGTTCAATGCCATGCGCGAACGTATCGGCCGCTACCTGCGCGAGCGCAGCCAGCTGTTCAGCGCCATTTCCCATGACTTGCGCACCCCCATCACTCGCCTGCGTCTGCGCGTCGAACTGCTCGACGATGAAGCCGTGCAGGCCAAGTTCGGTCGCGACCTCGACGAGCTGGAAATGCTGGTCAAGGGCGCACTGCAATGCGTCAAGGACACCGATATCCACGAGAATATCGAGCCGGTGGAACTCAACCAGTTGCTTAACTGTGTGATCGAGCCCTACCTGGCACCCCAGGGCAACGGCCGGGTGACCCTGGCCGGTCAGGCGCTGGCTGCTTACCCGGGCAAGCCCCTGGCACTCAAGCGCTGCATCGGCAACCTGGTGGACAACGCGCTGAAATACGGCGAACGCGCCCATCTGTATATCGAGGACGACGACCAGGCCTTTGTCCTGCATGTCGACGACGAAGGCCCGGGGGTGCCCGAGCAGCGCCTGGAACAGGTGTTCGAGCCGCATTTCCGCCTGGCCGGGCAGCAGCAGGGCTACGGCCTGGGCCTGGGCATCGCACGCAATATCGCCCATACCCACGGCGGCGAGGTAAGCCTGCGCAACCTGCGCGAGGGCGGCCTGCGGGTGACCCTGGTATTACCGCGTTTTGCGTAGGGATCCATGTGGCGCGATGGCGGTCTGCTTATGTAACCATCCCGTGACCTTTGCGCATCCCTTCGTTACCCGCCGGGCAATGACCCTTGGTTAGACTCGATTCCAGCGCAAGCACCAGACTTGTCCGTGAATAACAACAATAAAGGTACTACTGCTCATGAATGCGATCTCCCGCCTGGCTACTGCTATCTCCCTCGTCTCCCTGCTGCCGCTGGCTGCCCATGCCGGCGAAGTCGAAGTGCTGCACTGGTGGACCTCCGGTGGTGAAAAGCGCGCCGCCGATACCCTGCAAAAACTGGTCGAAGACAAGGGCCACACCTGGAAGGACTTCGCCGTCGCCGGTGGCGGTGGTGAAGCGGCCATGACCGTACTGAAAACCCGCGCCGTATCCGGCAACCCGCCTGCCGCCGCGCAGATCAAGGGCCCGGACATTCAGGAGTGGGGCGAGCTGGGTCTGCTCGCCGACCTCAATCAGGTCGCCGAACAGAATGGCTGGGACGAGCTGCTGCCACCTCAGGTGATCGAGGTGATGCAGTTCGGCGGCGACTACGTGGCCGTGCCGGTCAATGTGCATCGGGTCAACTGGCTGTGGATCAACCCCGAGGTGTTCGCCAAGGCCGGTGCCACGCCGCCGACCACCCTCGACGAATTCTTCGCCGCCGCGGAAAAACTCCAGGCCGCCGGCTTTATGCCCCTGGCCCACGGTGGCCAGCCTTGGCAGGACAGCACCGTGTTCGAAGACCTGGCCCTGGCCGTGCTTGGCCCGGATGACTTCCGCAAGGCCTTCGTCGAGCTGGACGAGTCCGTGCTGACCAGCGCCAAGATGGTCGAAGTGTTCGCCGCCCTGCAGAAGCTGCGCGGCTATGTCGATGCCAACGCCGCCGGGCGTGACTGGAACAGCGCCACCGCCATGGTTATCAACGGCAAGGCCGGCATGCAGATCATGGGCGATTGGGCCAAGAGCGAGTGGACCGCTGCCGGCAAGATCGCCGGTGAGGACTACCAGTGCCTGCCGTTCCCCGGTACCAAGGGCAGCTTCGCCTACAACATCGATTCCCTGGCCATGTTCAAGCTGAGCAATGCGGAAAACCGCAAGGCCCAGGAAGACCTGGCGCGCACCGTGATGGAGCCGGAGTTCCAGCAGTTCTTCAACCAGAACAAGGGCTCTATCCCGGTTCGTCTGGACCAGGACATGAGCAGCTTCGACGCTTGTGCCCAGCAATCCATGGCCGACTTCAAGGAAGCCGCCGGCAATGGTGGCCTGCAGCCGAGCCTGGCCCACGGTATGGCCGCCTCCAGCTATGTGCAGGGCGCGGTGTTTGACGTGGTGACCAACTTCTTCAACGACTCCAAGGCCGACCCGCAAAAGGCTGCCCAGCAGCTGGCCGCGGCCATCCAGGCCGTGCAGTAAGGCCCGCTCGGTCGCCGGTTCGCCGGCGGCTATCAGTACCCCTTTATGACCATGGTGCATCGCCAAACGGATGCACCAGTGGGATCGGCTGCGCCGCGTTTTGCTCCCCTCTCCCTCCGGGAGAGGGGCTGGGGGTGAGGGAAGGGGGCGACTCGGATTTTCCGGTGTATCGCTACCCCTCACCCCAACCCTCTCCCGAGGGAGAGGGGGCTTGTTTCCATCGTTGTCGCAATGGAGTTACCCATGAGTTCAACCGCAGTTTTCACCAAGGCATCAAAGCTGGATGCGCTGCAACGCTGGCTGCCCAAGCTGGTGCTGGCACCGAGCATGCTGATCATCATGGTCGGCTTCTACGGCTACATCCTCTGGACCTTTGTCCTGTCGTTTACCAGCTCGCGTTTTATGCCCAGTTACAGCTGGGTTGGCTTGCAGCAGTACGCGCGTCTGCTGGACAACGACCGCTGGTGGGTGGCGAGCAAGAACCTGATGGTCTTCGGCGGGCTGTTTATCGGTATCAGCCTGGTGATCGGCGTGCTGCTGGCGGTGCTGCTGGATCAGCGCATCCGCCGCGAAGGCTTTATCCGCACCATCTTTCTGTATCCCATGGCGCTGTCGATGATCGTCACCGGTACCGCCTGGAAGTGGCTGCTCAACCCTGGCCTGGGCATCGACAAGATGCTGCGCGACTGGGGCTGGGAAGGTTTCCGTTTCGACTGGCTGGTGGACCCCGATCGGGTGGTCTACTGCCTGGTGATCGCCGCGGTCTGGCAGGCCTCGGGCTTTGTTATGGCGCTGTTTCTGGCGGGGTTGCGTGGGGTCGATCAGTCGATTATCCGCGCCGCCCAGGTCGACGGGGCCAGCCTGCCGAATATCTACCTGCGTATCGTCCTACCGAGCCTGGGTCCGGTGTTCTTCAGCTCGCTGATGATCCTCGCCCATATCGCGATCAAGAGTTTCGACCTGGTGGCCTCGATGACCGCTGGCGGCCCCGGCTATGCCTCCGATCTGCCGGCGATGTTTATGTACGCCCACACCTTTACCCGCGGCCAGATGGGCCTCGGCGCAGCCAGTGCGATCCTGATGCTCGGCGCGGTGCTGGCGATCCTGGTGCCCTATCTGTATTCCGAACTGCGAGGCAAACGCCATGACTAGTCGTGCCATTAACGCGAACGTCGCGCAGCGCCGGATGAGGGCTATTAGCCTGAGTCGCGTGGCCATCTACGCCACCCTGCTGGCGGCCTGCGCGGTCTATCTGATTCCACTGATCATCATGCTGCTGACCAGCTTCAAGAGCCCGGAAGACATCCGCACCGGCAACCTGCTCTCCTGGCCGGAGATGTTTACCGCCATCGGCTGGCTCAAGGCCTGGGACGGCGTCGGCGGTTACTTCTGGAACTCGGTGAAGATCACCATCCCGGCGGTGCTGATTTCCACCGTGATCGGTGCGCTGAACGGTTATGTGCTGGCCATGTGGCGCTTTCGCGGCTCGCAGCTGTTCTTCGGCTTGCTGCTGTTCGGCTGCTTTCTGCCGTTCCAGGTGGTGCTGCTGCCGGCGTCCTTCACCCTGGGGCATCTTGGCCTGGCCAATACCACCAGCGGCCTGGTGCTGATCCATGTGGTCTACGGCATGGCCTTTACCACGCTGTTCTTCCGCAACTACTACGTGAGCATCCCGGATGCTCTGGTGCGGGCGGCGCGGCTGGATGGGGCGGGCTTCTTCACCATCTTCGGGCGCATTCTGCTGCCGATGTCGACGCCGATCATCATGGTCTGCCTGATCTGGCAGTTCACCCAGATCTGGAACGACTTCCTCTTTGGCGTGGTGTTCGCCAGCGGCGATACCCAGCCGATCACCGTGGCCCTGAACAACCTGGTCAACACCAGCACCGGGGCCAAGGAATACAACGTCGATATGGCCGCGGCGATGATCGCCGGCCTGCCAACCCTGGTGGTGTACATCCTGGCTGGCAAATATTTCCTGCGCGGGCTAACAGCCGGCGCGGTCAAAGGTTAGGAGAACGATTATGGCAACCCTCGAACTGCGCAACGTCAACAAGTCCTACGGCAGCGGCCTGGCGGACACCCTGAAGAACATCGAGATTTCCATCGAGTCCGGCGAGTTTCTGATTCTGGTCGGGCCCTCGGGTTGCGGTAAGTCCACCTTGATGAACTGCATCGCCGGGCTGGAAGAAATCAGCGGCGGGGCGATCCTGGTCGACGATCAGGACATCAGCGGCATGAGCCCCAAGGACCGTGATATCGCCATGGTCTTTCAGTCCTATGCGCTGTACCCGACCATGACCGTGAAGGACAACATCTCCTTCGGCCTGAAGATGCGCAAGATGGCCCCCGCGGCCATCGAGGAAGAAGTGGCGCGGGTGGCCAAGCTGCTGCAGATCGAGCATCTGCTGGCGCGCAAGCCCGGTCAGCTGTCCGGCGGCCAGCAGCAGCGCGTGGCCATGGGCCGAGCGTTGGCGCGGCGGCCGAAGATCTACCTGTTCGACGAGCCGCTGTCCAACCTCGACGCCAAGCTGCGGGTGGAGATGCGCACCGAAATCAAACTGATGCACCAGCGCCTGAAGACCACCACGGTGTATGTCACCCACGACCAGATCGAGGCCATGACCCTGGGCGATAAGGTGGCGGTGATGAAGGACGGCATCATCCAGCAGTTCGGCACCCCCAAGCAGATCTACAACGACCCGGCCAATCTGTTTGTGGCGAGCTTTATTGGCTCGCCGCCGATGAACTTTATTCCCCTGCGCCTGCAGCGTCGCGACGGTCAGTTGCTGGCTCTACTCGATAGTGGTCAGGCCCGTTGCGAGCTGCCCCTGGGCGCGATGGAGGCGGGCTTCGAGAACCGCGAAGTGATCCTCGGCATTCGTCCCGAGCAGATCCTTCTGGCCACGGCCGAGAGCCGCAATCAATCGTCGATTCGTGCCGAGGTCGAGGTCATCGAGCCCACCGGGCCGGACACCCTGGTGTTTGTCGAACTGAACCAGACCAAGGTCTGCTGCCGTCTGGCTCCGGACGATGCGCCGCAGGTGGGGCAGACCCTGGAGCTGCAGTTCGATCCGAGCAAGGTGTTGTTGTTCGATGCCCAGAGCGGCGAGCGCCTGTTGCCGGGAAAGCCGCAAACGGCTGAGCACAAGGTCGCCCAGTTAAAGCGTGGCTAGCCGGTAGGTTGGGTTGAGGCACGAAGCCCAACAGAGCGTTGCGCGGTCCCTTGTTGGGCTTCGCAAGCTCAGCGCCAACCTACCCACGAACTCGTCCATGCACACCGCAACTACCTGAGTAAAACCCGCCACTGCGGCGGTTAACCGCAGTACTTCACACAATAAAAACAATTAGGAGCAGCCATGAAGATCAGTCTCAACATGCCCTCGTCGCGTATCGCCGGTGGCGCACCTTTCCTGCTTGCCCTGGCCCTGGCCGCACCTCAGGTACAGGCCCTGGAGTTTTCCGGGTATGTGCGTAGCGGTGCCGGTGGTTCGTCCAACGGCGGCACCCAGTCGTGCTTCCAGTTGCCTGGCGCGCAGAGCAAATACCGCCTGGGTAACGAGTGCGAGCAGTATATGGAGCTGGATCTGCGCCAGGATCTGCTGAGCCTGGACGACGGCTCGGTGGTCAGCGTCGAGGGCATGGCGCAGCTGTACAACGCCTATGGCCATACGCCGAAATTTACCGGCGATTACGGTTTCGCGCGGATGAACCAGATGTACGCCGAGTGGAGCAAGGTGCCAGCGCTTAACGGCGGCTCGCTGTGGGCCGGGCGGCGGTTCTACAAGCGTAACGATATTCATATCAGCGATTTCTTCTACTGGAACCAGAGCGGCACCGGTGCCGGTATCGAGGACTACGAGCTGGGCGGGCTGAAATACAGCTACGCCTTCTCGCGCAAGGACAGCTACTTCCAGGAACCCTATATCAACCGCCACGACTTCAACGTCGCCGGCTTCAAGCCCAATCCGGGCGGCGAGCTGGAGTTCGGCCTGAGCTTTATCGACAAGCCCGACAGCACCGATGCCAACAGCGGCTGGGCGCTGACCGCGCAGCATAAGCAGGCCGATTTTCTCGGCGGCAGCAATACCCTGGCCCTGCAGTACGGCCAGGGCCCCGGCACCGGCCTGGGCTACACCGGCGATGTGACCCTGGATGACGACAACAAGAGCTATCGCCTGGTGGAAATCTACAACTGGCAGGCCACGCCACGCTGGGGCGGCCAGGCGCAGTTCGTCTACCAGAAGGATGTGCGTCCCGATGGCGACGACCAGAACTGGCTGTCGGTGGGTGGGCGTACCAGTTATGCCTTTACTGAGCAGTTCAAGCTGGTCGGCGAGTTGGGTCACGATCAGGTCGATGCCACTGACGGCACGCGCAAGCTGACCAAGTTCACCGTGGCCCCGACCTGGTCGCCCGCCGGCCAGGACTTCTGGGCGCGCCCGGAAATCCGCCTGTATTACACCTATGCCAGCTGGAACAAGGCAGCGCAGCGTGCGGCAAGTCTGCAGGCGGCGGGTTCGGCGCTATCCGACAGCGGTGCCTTCGAGAATGCCCGGCATGGCTCCAACTTCGGCGTACAGGTCGAATACTGGTGGAAATAACAGGGCGCGCGGCGCTGTGAAGCCGAGGCGGGTTGATGCTACCGGCTAAACCACGGCGCGTATCCGCGCCGGCTACCACTCGGCCAGGGGCTGCTGCAGAGCACCCCCTGGCCGGGTTGTTTGTGCCGGGTGGCGGGCAAACCCTGCGCTGGGTAACCCATCAGGAGCGCGAGCTGTTGTTGATCGAACACCCGCGTTTTCAGGCGGCATTCAGCCGTCAGGGCGGCCAGCTTCTGCATTTTCAGCCGCGAGGCCAGCGCCCCTGGCTCTGGTGCGCCAGTCACTGGCAGCGCGGCGGGGCGATTCGCGGTGGGGTGCCGGTGTGCTGGCCCTGGTTTGGCCGGCATCCCAGCGAAAGCGGCTGGCCATCCCATGGCTGGGCGCGGCTCAGTGATTGGGAGCTGCTCGATTGCACGGTGGACGAGCAGGGCGTGCGCCTGCGCTGGCAACTGCAGCTGTGCGACTGGCAGGTGACCCTGGAGGCCGAACTGGGCGAGGGCATGCACCTGCGTCTGCGCAGCAGCCATCAGGACAGCGAACCCTGCCAGTTGAGCCATGCCCTGCATGCCTATTGGCGTGTCAGCGATGTGGTGCGGGTGACCGTGCTCGGCCTGGATGGCGCGCATGGCCATGACCTGCTCCGCCGCGCCGCCTGCCAACAGCGCGGCGCATTGCGAGTCGAGGATGGTTGCCACCGCATCTTTCGGCGTGGTGGGCTTTTGCAACTGCAGGACCTAGCCTGGCAACGCAGCCTGTCGATCAATACCCATGGCGCTGCCAACAGCGTGATCTGGCATCCCGGCAGCCGCCCCCTGACCGATGTCGGCTGGAGCGAGGCGCTGGGCTTTCTCAGTGTTCAGGCCGCCTGTTGCGCCGCCGACAGCCTGACTCTGCAGCCTGGGCAGGAAGCGTTGTTGCAGCTGAGTGCGCAGCTGGGCTGAAAGGTTTCCAGCCCCGACGTTTCGACTCTTTACCCCCTTCGACAAGTCTCTGCCCAGCATGGGTACTGGGGTTTTGCGCATCGGCTTATCACATCAAGACTAAATGTTGTTTTATTACAACATTTAGTCTTGATGTATCTGTTTTGTCCGAGTAAAAATAGCGCAATTGGTTAAAGCAACAAGCTTTCCGCTCTCCTGGCGCTGTTTCTCGGGGTGTCGGCCGGGTTTGCCGCTTGCCCTGTGGTTACCCCCCTTTCCCCCAAAAAACGCTGTCGAGGAACCTGAGCTATGCGTCGTAGAACGAAAATCGTGGCCACCCTGGGGCCGGCTACCGAAAGCCCTGAGGCGATCGAGGCTTTGGTCGAGGCGGGGGTGGACGTGGTGCGCCTGAATTTCTCCCACGGCAGCGCCGCCGAGCATATCGAGCGGGCGCGTCTGGTGCGGGAAGCGGCGCGTCGGCAGGGGCGTTTCGTTGCGGTGCTGGCAGACCTGCAGGGGCCGAAGATTCGTATCGCCCGCTTCGCTCGGGGCAAGGTGCAGTTGCTCAAGGGGCAGTCCTTCTGCCTCGATGCGCGCCTCGACAAGAATGCCGGCGACGAGCAGGCGGTGGGCATCGATTACCTGGCCCTGGTCGACGACAGCCGCCCCGGCGATATCCTGCTGCTGGACGATGGCCGCATCGAGCTGGAAGTGCGGTCGGTGGAAGGCAGTCGCCTGCTCTGCGAGGTGCTGGTGGGCGGGCCGCTGTCCAACAACAAGGGCATCAACCGCAAGGGTGGCGGCCTGTCGGCGGCGGCCCTGACCGAGAAAGACTGCGAAGATATCAAGACCGCCGCGGCCATGCAGGTCGACTACCTGGCGGTGTCCTTCCCGCGCGATGCCGAGGATATCCACCAGGCCCGTCGCTTGCTGCGCGAGGCGGGTGGCGAGGCCGGCCTGATCGCCAAGATCGAGCGGGCGGAAACGGTCAATGACCTGCAGATCCTGGATGCCATCATCCTGGCGTCCGAAGGGGTAATGGTGGCCCGCGGCGACCTCGGCGTGGAGATCGGCGATGCCGAGCTGGTGGCGGTGCAGAAGCTGATCATCGAGCGCGCCCGCAGTTGCAATCGGCTGGTGATCACCGCCACGCAGATGATGGAGTCGATGATCAGCCAGTCGATGCCGACCCGCGCCGAAGTGTTCGATGTGGCCAACGCCGTGCTCGATGGCACCGATGCGGTGATGCTCTCGGCCGAGACCGCCGCCGGGGCCTACCCGGTGGAAACCGTGCAGGCCATGCGCCGGGTCATCATCGGCGCGGAGAAGCATCCCCTGGCTCATCGCTCCAAGCACCGCATGGACGAGCAGTTTCACCGCATCGACGAGTCGATTGCCATGGCCGCCATGTACACCGCCAATCACCTGCATGGGGTCAAGGCGATCATCTGCATGACCGAAAGCGGCGACACGCCGCGGCTGATGTCGCGGATCCGCTCGCACCTGCCTATCTATGCCTTCTCGCGCAACCCGCGCACGCAGAACCGCGTGGCGCTGTTTCGCGGGGTGCAGACCATTCCATTCGACAGCGACAGTTTTCCTCTGGCCGAGGTCAACGGCCGCGCGGTCGACGAGCTGCTGTGCCGTGGCGTGGTGGCCGAGGGTGATCACGTGCTGATTTCCCGCGGCGATCACAGCCATGCCCAGGGTGGCACCAACTGCCTGCGGGTGATCCGCGTGGGCGACAGCATTTGTTAAGCGAGGAAGCAACCATGAACGATTCCAGCAACCCTGGCGAGCCGAAGTGGCCGCGGGATTTCGATTTTCGCGAGGCCTATGCCGAACAGCGTGAGCTGCTCGCGGGTGCGCCCGGCGCTGTGCAGTCTGGCGGCTTTCCTGGGGCAGCCCAGGCCATCGGCAATAGCCTGATCCGCCAGGTCAGTGCGCGGGAAATTCTCGATTCGCGGGGCAATCCGACCGTCGAAGCGGTGGTGACGCTGGCCGGTGGCGCGGTGGGCGTTGCCAGCGTGCCCTCGGGGGCTTCCACCGGTAGCCGCGAGGCGCTCGAACTGCGCGATAACGCCGCGCGTTACCACGGCAAGGGCGTGCTGCGTGCAGTGGCCAATGTCAACGGCGCGATCCGCGACGCCGTGCTGGGTCTCGATGCAATGCAGCAAGGCGCAGTCGATGCGGCGATGATCGAGTTGGACGGCACTGAGAGCAAAAGCGCGCTGGGGGCCAATGCGATTCTCGCGGTCTCCCTGGCCTGCGCCAAGGCGGCTGCCGCCGCGCAGAACCTGCCGCTGTACGAGCACCTGGCGGCGCTTTATGGCCAGCCCGGGCGCTTCAGCCTGCCGCTGCCGATGATGAATATCCTCAATGGCGGCGAGCACGCCGACAATAACGTGGATATCCAGGAATTTATGATCCAGCCGGTGGGGGCGGCCTCGTTCGGCGAGGCGCTGCGCATGGGCGCGGAGGTGTTCCATAGCCTCAAGCAGGTGCTGCGCGAGCGTGGCCTGAGCACGGCGGTGGGCGATGAGGGCGGTTTTGCCCCTTCGCTGGCCAGTAACGAAGAGGCGCTGGTGGTGATCGAGGAAGCGGTGCTGCGCGCCGGCTACCGCCTCGGTCGGGACTTTGTTTTGGCCCTGGATTGCGCGGCCTCGGAGTTCTATCACGACGGCCGCTATGTACTGGCCGGGGAGGATCGCTCCTTCGATTCCCGGGGCTTCGCCGATTACCTGGCGGGGTTGTGCCAGCGTTACCCGATCAGCTCCATCGAAGACGGCATGGACGAAAGCGACTGGGAGGGCTGGGCCTACCTGACCGAGCGCCTGGGGCAGCAAGTGCAGTTGGTGGGGGATGATCTATTTGTTACCAACAGCAAGATTCTCAAGGAAGGTATCGAGCGCGGCATCGGTAATGCGATTCTGATCAAGTTCAACCAGATCGGCAGCCTCAGCGAAACCTTCGCTGCCATTCGCATGGCTCAGGATGCTGGCTACCGGGCGGTGATTTCCCACCGCTCCGGTGAAACCGAAGACACCACCATTGCCGACCTGGCGGTGGCCACGTGCGCCGGGCAGATCAAGACCGGCTCCTTGTGTCGCTCCGACCGGGTGGGCAAGTACAACCAGCTGTTGCGCATCGAAGAGGCTCTGCAGGGGCGCGCCGCCTACTGCGCCGATGCCGTATCCCTTGAAAGGAGTGAACGCCATGACCGCGCCTAAACGTCTCGACACGCTGTTTCCCACCCTGGCCGAGATTCCCGAAGCCTACCGCCCCGACGCGCCCATCGAGCAGCGCGAGTACCTGGTCGATGGTCAGTTGCGCACCTGGGAGGGCCCCTTGGCTGCGGTGCGCAGCCCGGTATTTCTGGCCAGCGAGGAGGGTGATAAGCAGGTGATTCTCGGCAGCACGCCGCGCCTGGATGCCGAAGCGGCGCTGGCGGCCCTGGATGCCGCGGTGCGTGCCTATGCCAATGGCCAGGGGCAGTGGCCGAATATGCGGGTGGCCGAGCGCATCCAGCATGTGGAGGCCTTTCTCGGGCGCATGCGTGAGCAGCGCAGTGCGGTGGTCAAGCTGCTGATGTGGGAGATCGGCAAGAACCTCAAGGACTCGGAAAAGGAGTTCGACCGTACCTGCGATTACATCGTCGACACCATCGAGGCGCTGAAGGAGCTGGATCGTCGCTCCAGCCGCTTCGAGCTGGAGCAGGATACCCTCGGCCAGATCCGCCGCGTGCCACTGGGCGTGACCCTGTGCATGGGCCCCTACAACTACCCGTTGAACGAGACCTTCACCACCCTGATCCCGGCGCTGATCATGGGCAATACCGTGGTGTTCAAACCGGCCAAGTTCGGCGTGCTGCTGATTCGCCCGCTGCTGGAGGCGTTTCGCGACAGCTTCCCGGCCGGGGTGATCAACGTGATCTACGGCAGCGGCCGGGAAACCGTCAGCGCCCTGATGGCCAGCGGCAAGGTTGATGTGTTCGCCTTTATCGGCACCCACAAGGGGGCCAGCGACCTGAAAAAGCTCCACCCGCGCCCGCACCGCCTGCGCGCGGCTCTGGGCCTGGATGCGAAGAATCCGGGCATCGTGCTGCCCCAGGTCGACCTGGATAACGCCGTCAGCGAGGCGCTGACCGGGGCGCTATCGTTCAACGGGCAGCGCTGCACGGCGCTGAAGATCCTCTTCGTCCATGAGGATGTGGTCGACAGCTTTCTCGACAAATTCAGCGCCGGGCTGGCCGCGCTCAAGCCGGGCATGCCCTGGGAGCCGGGTGTGGCCCTGACGCCGCTGCCGGAGCCGGGCAAGAGCGAGTACCTGCAGGCCCTGCTGACTGATGCCGTGGCCAAGGGTGCGCAGGTGGTCAATGCCGGCGGTGGCGAGTCGCGCGAGTCGTTCTTCTACCCTGCGTTGCTCTATCCGGTGAATGCGCAGATGCGTGTCTATCAGGAGGAGCAGTTCGGCCCGCTGGTGCCGGTGGTGCCGTATCGCGACCTGCAGACGGTGATCGACTATGTGCTCGATTCCGACTTCGGCCAGCAGCTGAGCATCTTCGGCAACGACTCGGCCCAGGTCGGCCGGCTGGTGGATGCCTTCGCCAATCAGGTGGGGCGGATCAATATCAACAGCCAGTGCCAGCGCGGCCCGGACAGCTTCCCCTTCAACGGGCGCAAGAACTCGGCAGAGGGCACCCTGTCGGTGCATGACGCGCTGCGGGTGTTTTCCATCCGCACCCTGGTGGCGACCAAGTTCCAGGAAAGCAACAAGGCGCTGGTCAGTGAGATCATCCGCAACCGCGAATCGAGCTTTCTGACCACCGATTACATTTTCTAGGGTGCATGGGGGTAGGGTGCGCTGCACGCATCAGGCGGCCTGGTGTCGGTGGTACGCACGGCGCACCCTACGGATGAGGCGCGAGTCGGCCCGTAGGGTGTGCTGTGCGCACCAGGCAGGCCGGTTGGCGCTGGCGTACGTGGGCGCTTAGATCGGCTCTTCGTCGGCCGGGTAGCGGCTGGCGTTAAGGCTTTCCTTGATCTTGCGCAGGTGCGGCTGGAAGTCCACACCGCGGCGTAGGGTCATGCCGGTGGCCAGTACGTCGAGCACGGTGAGCTGGATGATCCGCGAGGTCATCGGCATATAGATGTCGGTGTCCTCCGGCAGCGGGATGTCCAGGCTCAGGGTGCTGGCCTGGGCCAGGGGCGAGCCGGCGGCCGTGAGGCCGAGTACCGATGCGCCGTTTTCCCGGGCCAGGCGCGCTACTTCCACCAGCTCGCGGGTGCGTCCGGTGTAGGAGATGATCACAAACAGATCGCCGGTGTGGGCCACCGAGGCCAGCATGCGCTGCATCAGCACGTCGGAATGGGCGGTGACCGCGAGGTTGAAACGGAAAAACTTGTGCTGCGCATCCAGGGCCACCGAGGCCGAGGCACCGAGGCCGAAGAAGTGGATCTGCCGGGCCTGGATCAGCAGGTCGACGGCGCGGCTGATCAGCTGCGGGTCGATGGTCTGGCAGGCGCTGTCCAGAGAAGCGATGGCGCTGCCGAAGATCTTGCGGGTATAGGCTTCCGGGGCGTCGTCGGCTTCCACTGCGCGGCTGACATAGGCCGCGCCGCTGGCCAGGCTCTGCGCCAGTTGCATCTTCAGTTCCGGATAGCCGCTGACGCCGAAGGAGCGGCAGAAGCGGTTGACCGTGGGTTCGCTGACCAGGGCGGCCTGGGCTAGCGCGGCAATGCTCAGGCGGGTGGCCTGTTGCGGGTTGAGCAGGATCACCTCGGCGACCTTGCGTTCGGCCTTGTTCAGGCTGTCGAGTCGGCCCTGGATCTGCTCCAGTAGATTGCGCACGCGATCCATGTTGATTCCTTAAACCTGCACTGAATTTGCTGGCCTATCGTACTGATGGGGCCAGGTGACGACCACTGCAAAGTGGAATTTGTGAAAATGTTGTTTTTATTACTACATTCAACCTTGATTAATCCGTTGCAACCGGGTATTTCTAGCTTAACTTGATAAAAGAACAAACATCATGCCTTCGATAACCGTTGAATCCTGTACTTTTGCCTTATTCGGTGCGCTCGGCGACCTGGCCCTGCGCAAGTTGTTTCCGGCGCTCTATCAGCTGGATCGGGCCGGGCTGCTGCACGCCGATACGCAGATTCTCGCCCTGGCCCGCGACGCTGGCGATGCGCAGCAGTACCTGCAGCAAATCGAGCAGCACCTGCGCCGCCATGTGCCGGCCGCCGAGGTGGACGCCGCCGTGCTGCAACGCTTCCAGGCGCGCCTGAGCTACCTGAGCATGGATTTCCTTGAGGCCGATGACTACCTGCTGCTGGCCGAACAGGTCGGTAACCGCGAGCGCTTGATCGCCTATTTCGCCACCCCAGCCTCGGTTTACGGCGGCATCTGCGCCAACCTGGCGGCGGTCGGCCTGGCCGAGCGCACCCGCGCCGTGCTGGAAAAGCCCATCGGTCATGACCTGGAGTCCTCGCGGGCGGTCAACGATGCGGTCGCGCAGTATTTCCCGGAAACCCGCACCTATCGCATCGACCATTACCTGGGCAAGGATACGGTGCAGAATCTGATAGCCCTGCGTTTTGCCAACAGCCTGTTCGAAACCCAGTGGAACCAGAACCATATCTCCCACGTGGAAATCACCGTGGCAGAGAAGGTCGGTATCGAGGGCCGCTGGGGGTATTTCGACCAGGCCGGGCAGCTGCGCGACATGATCCAGAATCACCTGCTGCAACTGCTCTGCCTGATCGCCATGGACCCGCCCAGCGACCTGTCCGCTGACAGCATCCGTGATGAGAAGGTCAAGGTGCTCAAGGCCCTGGCCCCGATCACAGGCGAGCAACTCAGCCAACAGGTGGTGCGCGGCCAGTACGTGGCCGGCAGCAGCGATGGCAAGGCAGTACCGGGCTATCTGGAAGAAGAAAATTCCAACACCCGCAGCGACACCGAAACCTTTGTCGCCCTGCGTGCCGATATCCGCAACTGGCGCTGGGCCGGCGTGCCGTTCTACCTGCGCACCGGTAAGCGCATGGCGGAAAAGATGTCGCAGATCGTTATCCATTTCAAAGCGCCGCCGCACTACATCTTCGACCCGGAGCAGCGCCAGCTGATCGGCAACAAGCTGATCATCCGCCTGCAACCGGACGAAGGCATCGCCCTGCAGGTGATGACCAAGGACCAGGGCCTGGACAAGGGCATGCAGCTGCGCAGCGGCCCGCTGCAGCTGAATTTTTCCGATACTTACCGCAGCGCCCGGGTGCCCGATGCCTACGAGCGGTTGTTGCTGGAAGTGATGCGCGGCAACCAGAACCTGTTTGTGCGCAAGGATGAAATCGAACACGCCTGGCTGTGGTGCGATCAGCTGATCGCCGGCTGGAAGCGCCTGGGCGATGCGCCCAAACCTTACGCCGCCGGTACCTGGGGGCCCATGGGCTCGATTGCCCTGATCACCCGCGACGGTAGGAGCTGGTATGGCGATCTCTGATCTCGAACTGCCACCGGGCGTGGTTGCCCACAGCCACGCCGCCCCCCAGGCCCTGGCCGAGGCGCAGGCCGTGGCCGTGGCCGAGGCGCTGCGGATAGCCATTGAAAGCCGTGGTCAGGCGACCCTGGTGGTGTCCGGCGGGCGCAGCCCGATTGCCTTTTTCGAGGCCCTGGCGCAGCAACCGCTGCACTGGCAGCGCGTGCTGATCAGCCTGGCGGACGAACGCTGGGTGCCGACCAATCATGCCAGCAGCAATGAGGCGCTGGTGCGCCGTCATCTGCTCCGTGGCGCTGCGGCTGAGGCACGTTTTCTCAGCCTGTACCGGGTGGCGAGCAGTCTGCAGCAGGCCGCCGAACTGGCCGATGCAGCTCTGGCCGATTTGCCGCCGATCGATGTGCTGGTACTCGGCATGGGCGACGACGGCCATACCGCCTCGCTGTTCCCGGCCAGCCCCAATCTGGACCTGGCCCTGCAGGCCGATTGCCCGCACCGGGTGTTGCCGATGCAGGCCCCCAGTGCGCCGGCCCAGCGCCTGAGCCTGACCCTACCGCTGCTGGCGGCGGCGCGTTTGCCGCTGCTGGCGATTCAGGGCCCGGACAAGCTGGCCACGCTGCGTGCGGCCCTGGCCGGCGACGACGTGGCGCATATGCCGATCCGCGCCTTGCTGCATTCTCCCCTTGAGATTTACTGGTGCCCCTAGGGCCGAAGGACCAGCCGATATGACCCACAACGAAAATACCCCGCAGGCCCGCATGGCCGAGAAGATCGCCCAGATCGACAGCATCTGCGCCCGTGCGCGGATCATGCCGGTGATCACCATCGCCCGCGAGGCGGATATCCTGCCGCTGGCCGATGCCCTGGCTGCCGGTGGCTTGACGGTGCTGGAAGTGACCCTGCGCTCCGCCCACGGCCTCAATGCCATCCGCCTGCTGCGTGAGCAGCGCCCCGAGCTGTGCGTCGGTGCCGGCACCGTGCTGGATCTGTCGATGCTGGATGCGGCGCTCGAAGCCGGTGCGCAGTTTATCGTCACCCCGGGTTCGACCCGGGAATTGCTCCAGGCCAGCCTGGAAAGCCCGGTGCCGCTGTTGCCCGGTGTCAGCAGTGCCTCCGACATCATGCTCGGCTATGCCCTCGGCTACCGCCGCTTCAAGCTGTTCCCGGCAGAAGTCTGCGGCGGCACCGCGGCGCTCAAGGCCCTGGGCGGTCCCTTTGCCGGGGTGAAATTCTGCCCCACTGGCGGCATCAACCCGGACAACGTGCAGCGCTATATGGCCCTGGCCAACGTGATGTGCGTCGGGGGCACCTGGATGTTCGACAGCGAGTGGGTCAAGAACGGCGACTGGGCGCGTATTCAGCAATGCAGCAGCGAAGCTCTGCAGTTGCTCGAAAACCTGTGACCCAGGCAATGCGGCAACCCCTGCTGCTGGGCATGATGCGCCTGCTCGACTACCCCGAGCTGGCCGCGCCCCAGGCCTTGCTGGGGTTTATCGAGCGCTGCGTGGAGCGTGGCCTGAACGGCTTCGACCACGCCAATATCTACGGCCTGGGCGAGTGCGAAACGCGTTTCGGCGCGGCCCTGAGGCTGCGTCCGCAGGTGCGTCAAGGGCTTGAACTGATCAGCAAGGCCGATATCGTACCGGCCAGCCAGGACCTGTCGCGCTGGCGGGTCAAGCACTACAACAGCGCCGCGAGCTACCTCAACCAGGCCCTGGAGGCCTCATTGACGCGCCTGGGCGTCGAGCACCTGGACGGCTTTCTGCTGCATCGCCCCGACCCGCTGTTGCAGGTCGAGGAGGTGACCCGCGCGCTGCAGGCCATGCTGGCCAGCGGCAAGGTAGGCTGGATCGGCCTGTCCAATGCCGAGCCGCTGCATTGGCAAGTGCTGGCCAGGGAACTGCCGCTGCGCTGTAACCAGATTGAGCTGTCGCTGCTGGCCCAGCAACCGGCCTGGGATGGCCAGTTGCAGGCCATGCAGGCCGCCGGACTGCAGGTGCTGGCCTGGTCGCCGCTGGCCGGCGGGCAGTTTCCACCGACCTTGCAGCAGGCCCTGGGCGAAGTCGCCACGGCCCTGCAGGCGACCCCGACCCAGGTCGCCCTGGCCTGGTTGCGCCGCTTGCCCGGCAGCCCGCTACCTATTCTCGGCAGCCTGCGCCAGGCGCGTATCGACGAAGCGCTGGCCGGCACCGAGCTGCAGCTGGATGCGCCGACCTGGTTCTACCTGGCCGAAGCCGCACGGGGCATCAAGGCTCCCTGAGTCCGCAAGCGATAGCGTCTGCATCGTTATCCGTGGTGCGCACCAGTGAGGGGCAGGCGTTCTTGGTGTGCGCGGCGCGCCTAGCGGCAGTATTGTTCTAGTCTTTCTTTTTCAGCAGGGCGGCCAGGTCGGCAAAGGCCTTGTGGGTTACTTTCGGCCCTTGCTGGCTGGCGGTGGAGCCTTCGCCGAAATATTGCTGGTCGGTATAGCGGGCGTGTTCGTTGTCGTGACAGAACAGGCACAGCAGCTCCCAGTTGGAGCCATCCTGAGGGTTGTTGTCGTGGTTGTGGTCGCGGTGGTGCACGGTCAGTTCGCTTAGACGCTTGCCGGAAAACTCCCGGGCGCAGCGGCCGCAGACATGCGGGTACATCTTCAGGGCCTTGTCGCGATAGCCTTCTTCGCGGCCGCGCTGGGCCTCGGCGAGGATGCGGTCAAGCTTGGCGGTGGGTGAGGGGGATTTATCGCTGCTCATCTGGAGTCTCATAAATAAGGCCTATGTCAGCAGTCTAGCGCTGCCGGCGGTCACTGAGAACCGTGTTGTCGGCACTTTGCCGCCAAGCCGTGGCCCAAACTGCATCACTGCAAACGAGGAGCACGAGAATGCATCGCTTATCGCCCTGGATATTCGCCCTGGGTCTGCTCTGTGCAGCGGCCGTGCAGGCCCAGCAGGCGGCTGGGTCGCGTGTCGATGGCCGACCTGCGGGCGCGCCCGGTACGGCCACGCCGCAACCCTATACGACGCCGGTGCAGCCAAGCCAGGTGCCCCAGCGCACGCCGCATAACCCGCCGCTGCTAAGACCGCTACCCAATACCCCGAACCCGGCCGTACCGCTACCGGACCGGGATTTGCCGCTGCTGGAGCAACAACGTCAGCACAATCGAGAAAAACCTGGCAAGCGGGCGGACTGAGCTACGTTCTAGAGTTGCTGCTCGACCAACTGACCATCGGTCATGCGCAGGCGTTTCGACATGGCCACGGCAATTGAGCGAATCACCTTGGCGGCGGTTTTGGGGGCGTCCTGAAGCATCTTGTCCAGGGAGTCCTTGGACAGAATCAGCAAGTTGCATTCGCTGATGGCCACGCAACTGGCCGAACGCCTTTCGCCGTCCAACACTGCCATCTCGCCGAAGGCACGGCCTCTGCGCAGTTTGGCGATCTCGATAGCGTCGCCGTTGGAGTTGGTTTTAAGCACCGATACCGCGCCGAAATGGATGATGCACATAAAGCTGCCGGCATCACCCTCATTGCAAATCACCTCGTTCTGCTCACAGCGGCTGATGCTGAAATAACCTGCCGCGCAGAGCAGATCGCTCGCTTGCAGGCTATTGAACAGGCCACAGTCGAGTAGCATGTCGCGGATTTCGTTGATCAAAGTAGAACTGTCGGACATGGTTTTTTCAGTCGTCAGGGTAAATGGGTGCGCGCGGCTTAGGTAGCGACGTTAGCTGGCCTGCCGATGTTTGCTGGAACAAGTGTAACGATAGCCGGTCAGTCTGGGCGCGTTTGGGTTAACTGCTCCAGTGCCGACGCCAAGTCGCCGTAATGAAACACATACCCCTGTGTCAGCAACTTGGTCGGTATTACCCGTTGGCCCTTCAGCAGCACTTCGTCGGCCATTTCACCGACGAGCAGGCGTACCAGCGCGGCCGGCACCTTCACGCTGAATAGTGCGTGACGGATATGCTGCTTCAGCTGCTGGCTGAATGTGGCCTGGGTGACGGGCTCTGGCGCGCAAAGGTTAACCGCGCCCTGGATGTCTGGCCTGCTCATTAGAAATGCGCAGCTATCGAGCACGTCGTCCAGATGTATCCAGGGCATCCACTGGTGCCCGTCGCCGAGCGGGTGGCCATCCGCCCGACCAAGGTGGATGACGTCTACGATGTAATTTTCATCCACAAGACCATCCGCCAGCTCGACTTGAGAAAGCGCAAGTGAGGATCATCAACCCGTTACCCATGTATCCCGACATGCGTTACCCATGTATCCCGGCTGAACAGGTACAGCACTATAAGCAGGCTGAAGATCACGCCCCAACTGGCCACGGTGGGGCCGAACAACTGCACCATGCTTTTCAGCAGGGTCTGGAACTGCGGCGATGGCAGCTCGTTCGAGACGCTGGCATGCAGGTAGTCGAAATAGGGCTGCAGAAACCCGGCATGGGCGGTGAATGCCAGGAGTAATCCGAGGGCGACATGGCCGATACCGATCAGCAATAGCCAGCGGTAGAGAAGCGTTTGCATGGGTTTATTCCGCAGACCTTTGGGGGTTCAGTTCCAGTACTTTGAGGATAAAGGCATATTCCAAAGCCACATCCTTGAACGCCTGGTAGCGGCCGCTCATGCCGCCGTGGCCGGCATCCAGCTCGGTTTTCAGCAACAGCAGGTTGTTGTCGGTCTTGCGCGCGCGTAGCCGGGCCACCCATTTGGCGGCTTCCCAGTACTGCACCCGGCTGTCGTTGTAACCGGCCACGGCGAGGATCGCCGGGTAGGCCTGTGCACTGACGTTCTCGTAAGGCGCATAGGCCTTGATCCGCTCGAACACCTCGGGCTCGTGGGGATCGCCCCATTCGTCGTATTCGGTCACGGTCAGCGGCAGGTCGGGGTTCTGCATGGTGTTGAGCACATCGACGAAGGGCACCTCGGCAACGGCGGCGGCGAACAGCTCGGGGCGCTGATTGAGCACCGCGCCTATCAGCAGGCCACCGGCGCTGCCGCCGCTGATGCACAGTCGGTCGCTGCTGGTGTAGCCGCTGTCGATCAGCTGTTCGGCGCAGGCGATAAAGTCGCTGAACGAGTTCTGCTTGTGTTCCAGCTTGCCGGCACGGTACCAGGCCTCGCCCAGTTCGCCGCCGCCGCGTACATGGGCGATGGCGAAGACGAAGCCGCGCTCCAGCAGGGACAGGCGTGCGTGGGAGAACCAGGGGTCGAGGCTTTCGCCGTAGGCCCCGTAGCCGTATAGATAGAGCGGGGCGGGCATTGCGTCGCTGAGTACCTCGCGCTTGGCCACCAGGCTGATCGGCACCTGGCTGCCATCCTTGGCCGTGGCCCACAGGCGCTGGCTGACATAGCTGTCGGCATCGAACGGGCCCAGCACCGGGGTTTCCTTGAGCACCTGCTGTTCGCCAGTGCCCAGTTGCAGCTGACGGATCTGCGCCGGGCGATTGAGCGCCTCGTAACGCAGGCGGATCACCGGGCTGGCGAACTCCAGGGTGTCCTGTACATAAAGGCTGTAAGCCGCATCCGGTAACTGCACGCGGTAGGCTGGCTGGCCCTGGGGCTGCACTTCGAGGATCGGCAGGCCGCCTTCGCGCAGGCTGAGCACCAGGGCTTCCTGGTTCAGGCTGATGCCTTCGAGCATGACCAGGGGATCATGGCCGCGCAGCTGCTGCCAGTGTTCACGCTGGGGCGACTGCTCGGGAGCCTGGTACAGGGCGAAGTTGATCCCGTTCTGGTTGCTGCGGATCAGCCAGACCCAGTCGTCGCCCAGCTTGCCGTGGTCGAGGTCGTACTCGTGGCCTTCCTCGCGCGGAGCCACGCAGCTGAAGCGGCCTTGTGGTGTTGCGGCATCCAGCACCCAGGCTTCGCTGGTGGTCTTGCTGCCGAGCAGCAGCACCAGCTGGCGTTCGGAGCTGCTGCGGTAGCAACTGAGGAAGAAGCGTCCGTCGGCTTCATGGAACACCAGTTCGGCCGTCGCGCTGCCCAGGCGATGGCGGTAGAGCTTGTGCGGCCGGTGGGTTTCGTCCAGTTCGCCGAAGAATAGTGTCTGGCTGTCGTTGGCCCAGGTCATGCTGCCGTCGCAGTCGGCGAAGGGTAGCTCGCTGAGGCTGTCGTCGTTCAGGTCCTTGACGAACAGCTGGTAGGTTTCTTCGCCGCTGGTATCCAGGCTGTAGGCCAGGCGCTGGTGGTCGGGGCTGATGCTGAACGCGCCGAGGGCAATAAAGCCGCCGTCGGCCAGGGCATTGGGGTCGAGCAATAGGTGTTCGCTGGCGTCATCGACCTGGAGTGAGCCATCGGCCGGGCGCAGGCAGCGGTAATGGCGCGGGTACTCGTCGCCGGCGGTGGTGCGCTGGTAATACAGATAGGGCCCCCAGGGCGAGGGCAGGCTCAGGTCGGTCTCGCGGATACGGCCTTTGATTTCCTCAAACAGCGTCTCGCGTAATTCGCGTTGCCCGCGCAGCTGGCTTTCCAGGTAGGTATTTTCCGCCTGGAGGTATTCGAGCACCTCGGCGCTGTCGCGATTTTCCAGCCAGCGATAAGGGTCGTCAGTATTCTCGGCGCGGGCGATGGGGGCATGCGACATAGGGCAACTCCAGAGGCGGACGGCTGACGGCGGGGACGCCGCAGCAGGCAAAAGCCGTTATCATAAGCGCCAGTTTGTCAGCCGGCCGCGGAAAAGTGCAGCCCGGCCGCTTTTCCAGGCCTGTTTGGCCCGTTATGTCTAGAGAACCACCGCGTTATGAGTGAAAACGACTATTTACTTGCCTGGGGCGCTTACCTGATCGCCGCATTCGGCTGCCTGGTGGTGTGGTTTCGCCTGACCGGCTGGATGTGGCGCTACCTGCGCGAACCGCTGCGGGTGCTGATGGCCGTGCTGTTATTCAGCCCGACCATTGTTGATCCGGCCAAGGAGCAGTTTGCCCCGGCCGTGGCGATCAGCGCCATGGACCTGCTACTGGATGTCGGCAACAACGTCTGGCGAGCGGTGGCCGATCTGGCCATGTACAGCCTGATTGCCTTGGCGCTTTATCTGCTGTTCGTGGCGATCCGCTGGCCTGTGGTGCGCTGGTGGAAAGACCGGAGAGGTGAGACCGCAAGCAGTGAAAATGAGCCGACCATGCGCGAAATGCTGGAACAGGACGATTACCCCGCCGAATCCTACGACACCCAACGCGACCACGGCGGCCGGCTGGAACCGCGTCTCTGAGTGAGGCGCGCATCACGCTGTAAACCTTGCGCCCGGCTACGCGGCCGTTCAGCATGGCCCTTCGCCTACAAGGAGGGCTTATGGACTGTGTGTTTTGTGCAATTGCCGGCAACCAGCTACCTGCACAGCGTATTTATGAGGACGAACATTTCTTCGTCCTGCTGGATATCTTCCCTCTGCGCCCGGCCCATGTGCTGATTGTCAGCCGCGAACACGTGCCCTTTCTCAAAGACCTTTCCACTGCTGCCTGTGAGCAGCTGCTGCCGCTGGCGCAACGCATGGCCGCCGCCTTGCGCGCGGCCGGTTATGGTGAGCAGGGCATCAATTTCCTGGTTAATGATGGGCCGACCTCCAATCAGCATGTACCACACCTGCATCTGCACCTGATTCCACGACGCGGCGGTGATGTCATGCAACTGCTGTGGCGCGCCCTGACGCGTTTCCTGCCGTTGGCGCGCAAGCGCATCGAGGCGCGTCTGGCGATTGAGGCGCAACAACTGCGCGAGGCGTTGCGCCATGTGTGAATTGCTGGGAATGAGCGCCAATGTGCCGACCGATATCGTCTTCAGCTTTACCGGCTTGATGCAGCGCGGCGGGCGTACTGGCCCGCACCGCGATGGCTGGGGCATCGGTTTTTATGAAGGGCGCGGCCTGCGTCTGTTTCAGGACCCACGCGCTAGCAGCGAATCGGAGGTGGCACAGCTGGTGCAGCGCTACCCGATCAAGAGCGAAGTGGTGATCGGGCATATCCGCCAGGCCAATGTCGGCCGCGTCTGCCTGGCCAATACCCATCCGTTCGTACGCGAGATGTGGGGGCGTAACTGGTGCTTTGCGCACAACGGCCAATTGGCTGATTTTGCCCCGCGTCAGGATAACTACCGGCCGATTGGCGACACCGACAGCGAAGCGGCCTTCTGTGATCTGCTCAATCGCCTGCGCCAGGCGTTTCCCGAGCCGGTGGCGGTAGAGGAATTGCTGCCCACCTTGGTCAGTGCCTGCGCCGGGTATCGCCAGCAAGGCGTATTCAACTGCCTGCTCAGCGATGGCGACTGGCTGTTCAGTTTTTGCAGCAGCAAGCTGGCGCATATCACCCGGCGCGCTCCGTTTGGCCCGGCACATCTGAAAGATGCCGATATGCAGGTGGATTTCCAGGCGGAAACCACGCCCAATGACGTGGTCAGCGTTTTGGCGACCGAGCCGTTGACCGATAACGAGAGCTGGACGCTTTACCAGCCAGGCGAGTGGCGTTTGTGGCGTGGCGGTGAATGTGTGGCGCAAGGCATAACGGACTGAATTGGGGGAGGGAACATGTTTAGAAGCTATCTGCGGTTGGCCTTGTTTGCCCTGGGGTTGCTGGTTGGGGTGCAGGTACCGGGGTTTATCGACGACTACAGCAAGCGCGTCGAAGCCCATCGCATCGAATCGGAGTTGGGGCTCAAGGGCTTTCGCGAAACGGCTCGGCGCTTTTTCAAAGGCGATCTGGTCGCGCTGGTCGGCCATTACCAGGCCAGCGCCGACCCGGTGATGCGCAGCGATGCGCAGAGCCTGGGCACGCTGGTCGAACGTTCGACATTCCTTGAGCGCGAATCCAAGGCCATGCAAGGGCCCTGGTACGGCCAGGTCTGGCATCTGGCTACCGCAGCAGACCATGAGTTGATGGAAGAAACCTTCGCCGCCTACCGCTACCAGGTGCTGCTGGCCCCCGAGGCCATCGCCTGGGGCATAGCCTGCGCGATGCTGCTGGCTTGGTTGCTGGAGAGTCTGGCGCTGCTGGTTGGCATGCTGCTGGGCGTCGGCCGCAGCCAGACGGTGCAGCAGCGGCACTGGCGCTAAGTTGAATCACATAAGGGCTCGCAAGAGCCCTTGTGTTTCTGCTGATCCGCTTCTAAGCCTACTGGCCGGGTGAAGCCGGCGTGGCAAGCGCCTGCTTGCTGGTTTGAACGCCCTCGGCAACAGGCTCAGGCTGTACGGGCACCGTTTTACGCCGTGACACCAACAACACCCCCGCCAGAACCAGTCCAGCCCCCGCCAGTTGGGCGAGCGACACCGGCTCCGATAACAGCATCCAGGCGAAAACAATCGTCAGGATCGGCCCTAGCGTGCCAATCAGCACGGTACGCGCCGAGCCAATCAGGCGCAGCGCCGCCGATTGCCAGAATATCGGCAGCACCGTGGAGAAAATCGCCATCGCCGCGCTGTACGCATACACCTCTACGGGCTGCTGCAGTGCAGAAAACGGTTGCGTGGCGAGAAAGTGAATCTGCGTGGCGAAGGTGGACACGATAATCGCCAGGGAGGCGAAGCGGATGGTGCCTAGCCGGTGAATCGCCACCTCGGCCCCGGAGCTGTACAGCGCGTAGGACAATGCGGAGCCGAAGATAAAGGCGGCACCGATCAGTACCGTATGCAGATCCTCCGCCACGTGCAGGTCGTGGGCGAACGCCAGGCCGATGCCCGCGTAGGAAAGCAGCAGCGCCGCCACCTGGCGCTTCTCCAGACGCTTGCCCATAAACAGCACGCCGATCAGCACGGTCATGGTCGGGTAGATAAACAGAATCAGGCGCTCCAGCGCCGCTGAGATGTACTGCAGGCCAATAAAATCAAGAATGCTGGCACCGTAGTAGCCCAGCAGCCCCAGGGCGATCAGCATGCTCCAGTCTTTGCGCGTAAGCGGCGGCGCTGCGCGGCAAAGCCACAGCGTGGCCCACAACGCGATAGGCAGGGCAAAGCTCATGCGCAGCGTCAGCAGGGTAATCGCGTCCACTGGCGCAGCGGCATAGGCCAGCTTGACGAAAATCGCCTTGAACGAGAAACCGAAGGCGGCGAGTACCGCGAGTGCGATGCCTAAGCGTTCGGCTGACCAGGTTTTCCATGGCATGGTAAGAAACGTCCTATAGAGTTGTGCTGAGCCGAATGGTGCTGGGTATAGAATCCTTATGGAATTGGCTTTTTCGCAACCTATCGTTCGGATTTAACTAACGCTATGCATTACGACCTGATTGATCTGCGCCTGTTTGTCGCCATTGCCGAAGCGAAGAATCTGACCCGAGGTGCCGAGCGCGTGCATCTGGCGGCGTCTTCGGCCAGCCATCGTATGCGTCTGCTGGAGGCGTCGATCGGCACGTCGCTGTTGCTGCGTGAGCCTCGCGGCGTCAGCCTGACCCGCGCCGGCGAGGCGTTGCTGCGCCATGCGCGCCAGGTGTTTGCCCAGCTCGAACAGATGCATGCCGACCTTACGCCCTACGCCAAAGGCGTGCGTGGCCATGTCAGCCTGTGGGCCAACACCCACGCTACCCATACCTTTCTGCCCGACAGCCTCTCGACCTTTTTGCAGTGCCACCCGCAAGTCAGTATTTCCCTGGAGGAACACACCAGTCCGCACGTGTTGATGGCGGTGGCGCGCGGTGAGGTGGAAGTTGGCGTAGTGGCGGGGACGATTGCGGACGCTGAGGTTGAACTGATTCCATATCGGGCCGACCGACTCGTGCTGATTGCACCGGTCGATCATCCGCTAGCAGCGCGGACCAGCAGCCTGTTTGCCCAGGTACTGGATTACCCCTTTGTGATGCTGCATTCAGGCTCGGCGATTCATACCTTTACGATGAATGCCGCCGCCGCGCTGGGGCGACACCTTGAGGTGCGGATTCAGGTGCGCAGCTTTGAGGCGGTGTGTCGCATGGTCAGCGCCGGCGTTGGCATCGGCCTGGTGCCGCGCAGTGCGGTAACCGCTGGCGCGCAGTTGGCGGTGATTGAGCTGGAAGAACCCTGGGCTCAGCGCGATTTGAAAGTATGTGTGCGCAAGCGCGAGCTGTTGTCGGGGTTTGCTGCGGCACTGGTCGACTGCCTGACTGGCAGCGATACCAGTCCAGCTTAAAGCGTCTAAAAGAACAACGGGCCCTGCTGGGCCCGCTTGTCTTACTTGGAGAGAAACTTCATCCCGTCTTCCAACCCCTGCAGGGTTAGCGGGTACATCTGCTCTTCCAACAGCTCACGCATGATATTGGTCGAAGCGGTGTAGCCCCAGGTGTCTTTGGGGTAGGGGTTGATCCAGATAAGTTTCTTGTACTTCTCCATAAAGCGCTTGATCCAGACGTAACCCGGCTCCTCGTTCCAGTGCTCGACGCTGCCGCCGGCCTGGGTGATTTCGTAGGGCGCCATGGCCGCGTCGCCGACGAACACCACTTTGTAGTCCGCGCCGTATTTGTGCAGCAGGCCCTGGGTGGAGAAGCGTTCGGAGGTGCGGCGCAGGTTGTTCTTCCACACCGACTCGTACACGCAGTTATGGAAGTAGAAGTACTCCATATGCTTGAACTCGGTCTTGCAGGCGCTGAACAGCTCTTCGCAGACCTTGACGTGGGCGTCCATCGAGCCGCCGATGTCGAAGAGGATCAGCAGCTTGACCGCGTTACGCCGCTCCGGACGCATCTGGATATTCAGCAGGCCGCCGTCTTTCGCGGTGTGATCGATGGTGCCGTTGAGGTCGAGTTCGTCCTGAGCGCCCTGACGGGCGAACTTGCGCAGGCGGCGCAGGGCCACCTTGATATTGCGCGTACCCAGCTCGACCTGATCGTCGAGGTTCTTGTACTCGCGCTGGTCCCAGACCTTGACCGCCTTGCCCTGGCGCTTGCCGGCGTCACCCACGCGGATGCCTTCCGGGTTGAAGCCGCCGGAGCCGAACGGGCTGGTGCCGCCGGTGCCGATCCACTTGTTGCCACCTTCGTGGCGTTCCTTCTGCTCTTCGAGGCGCTTCTTGAACTCCTCGATCAGCTTGTCGAGGCCGCCGAGGGATTCGATCTTGGCGCGCTCTTCATCGGTCAGTGAGCGTTCGAATTCCTTGCGCAGCCACTCATCGGGGATCAAGGCCTCGATATGCTGGTTGAGGTTTTCCAGGCCCTTGAAATAGGCCCCGAACGCGCGGTCGAACTTGTCGAAATGGCGTTCGTCCTTGACCAGAATCGCCCGCGCAAGGAAGTAGAACTCGTCCATATCGGCGAACACCACGTTGTGTTTCAACGCGTTGATCAGGTCGAGCAGCTCGCGCACCGAGACCGGTACTTTGGCGGCGCGCATTTCATTGAATAGGTTGAGCAGCATGGCTGCATCCTCACAGGATATTGCGAACAGTCCCCTCTCCCCTGGGAGAGGGTTAGGGTGAGGGCAAGCGGGCGACACCGAGTGGCCTGCCGGAACCCTCACCCCCGGCCCCTCTCCCAGGGGGAGAGGGGAGACAAGCCTTAACGCGAGGCGCGGCGGCTCATAAAGGCCAGGCGCTCAAGCAGCTGCACATCCTGCTCGTTCTTCACCAAAGCACCGGCCAGAGGCGGGATGGCCTTGGTCGGATCGCGTTCGCGCAGCACCGCTTCGCCGATATTGTCGGCCATCAGCAGCTTGAGCCAGTCGACCAGTTCGCTGGTGGAGGGCTTCTTCTTCAGGCCCGGCACTTTGCGCACGTCGAAGAATACGTCCAGCGCCTCGGCGACCAGATCCTTCTTGATATTGGGGTAGTGCACATCGACGATCTTCTGCAGGGTGTTGCGATCCGGGAAGGCGATGTAGTGGAAGAAGCAACGGCGCAGGAAGGCGTCCGGCAGCTCTTTTTCGTTGTTCGAGGTGATGATGATGATCGGGCGCTTTTTCGCTTTGATCGTCTCGTCGGTCTCGTAAACGTAGAACTCCATCTTGTCGAGTTCTTGCAGCAGGTCGTTGGGGAATTCGATATCGGCCTTGTCGATCTCGTCGATCAGCAGGATGACCCGCTCGTCCGATTCGAAGGCTTCCCACAGCTTGCCCTTCTTGATGTAGTTGCGCACGTCGTGGACTTTGTCCGAGTCCAGCTGCGAATCGCGCAGGCGGCTGACCGCGTCGTACTCGTACAGGCCCTGGTGGGCTTTGGTGGTGGACTTGATGTGCCAGGTGATCAGGCGAGCGCCAAAGGACTCAGCCAGCTGCTCAGCCAGCATGGTCTTACCCGTGCCCGGCTCGCCCTTGACCAGCAACGGACGCTCCAGGGTGATGGCGGCATTGACCGCGAGCTTGAGGTCGTCGGTGGCGACGTAGGACTGGGTGCCTTCGAACTTCATCGGTAAATCCTCGAACGGTAACGCGCAGGGCCATACCCGCGGGTTCAGTATTTGAAAAGTTCGACTATAACGCGCGAGCCGGGCCACTGTGAACGTAGACGGCGTATTCAGTCACTGAATGGTCCGTCACTCCTTGACCGGTTCGCGCGGGCTGGCCGGGTTTTCGAACTGGGTAGTGAAGGCTTCGACAAAACCATTGCGCAGGATGGCGAGGAACGCCTGAAGCGCACTGATATTCTGCTGGCGCACGTTGCCGCTGAGTTCCACGCGGGTGGCGAACTGATTCTTGCGCTGATTCTTCAGCAGGGTTTCGCCGCCGCCAACCAGGGCCTCCCAGAGGCCGCGCAACAGGCCCTTGTCCTGATTGGCCACATCCTGCTGCCAGTCGAACACTTCCACATTGCGCAACAGGGGCTTGATATAGCCGCGGAGCTGGCCGTCATCGGCACTCGCTTCTATAACCAGATCGCCGCTGCCGGCCTTGAAATCGAACTTGCCGTAGGCCGCAGAAAAGTCGTTGAGCTGCGGTAGGTCGATATCGGTGGCACGCAACTTCAGCTGGAAATCTTCGAACCCGCGCAAGGGATCGAAGGTTGCGCTGCTTTCCAGCGGTGCGTGGCCGAGTAACTGGGCGGTGCCTTCGAAGCGCGCGACGCGCTCGCCCTGTTTGTCGCTGACATTGGTCAGGTTGTAAATGTTGGCATTGACCTGGGTCGCCTGCAGATCCACCGGGGGCGTGGAGGTCAGGTTGTGAAAATGCACCACGCCCTCGACCACCTGCACCTCATTGAGGGTGATGGGCAGCAGTTTGGTCAGCTGCTCGCTCCAGTCGGTGCCCTGACCGGTCTGTGAACTCTGCTTGTTTTTACCGTCAACAAAGTTGACCACCGGCTTCTCGAACACCACCTCGGCCACCACGGCGCGCTCATTCCAGAGCGCTTTCCAGCTAACCGCAAGGTCGATAAGCGGGGCTTCGACAAAGGGCAGCGGCACCTTGCCGTCGACCTTGACGATACGCAGGTCGTTGATCTTGTAGGCACCGCGCCACCAGGCCAGGTCGACATCGGCGATATGCCCGCGGTAGTCGCCCATCTTGGCGAGCTTGTCATTCAGGTAGTCGCGCACCAGCAGGGGCAGGGCGAAATGCAGCGCCACCAGGGCGACGACTATGCCCAGGAGTATCCATTGAGGAATGCTGTAGCGTTTCTTCATAAAGGACAGACTCGTGGTGGAGGGTAGGGGTTGCGACTCTGTAAACAAGCGGGCTGGACGGCCAGGCACAGGCGTCATAGGCTTGAGAGCTTATTCGGCAACTTCGCACAAGGATACTGCCATGAGCCGCATCTACGCAGACAACGCGCAATCTATTGGCAACACGCCGCTGGTGATGATCAATCGCCTGGGGCCTAAAGGCGTCACCATCCTGGCCAAGATCGAAGGGCGCAACCCAGCCTATTCGGTAAAGTGCCGCATCGGCGCGAGCATGGTCTGGGATGCGGAAGATCGCGGCGTGCTCAAGCCGGGCATGACCATAGTTGAACCCACCTCGGGTAACACCGGTATCGGCCTGGCTTTCGTCGCCGCGGCCCGTGGCTACAAGTTGCTGCTGACCATGCCGGCGTCCATGAGCCTGGAGCGGCGCAAGGTGCTCAAGGCTCTGGGTGCCGAACTGGTGCTGACCGAGCCGGCCAAGGGTATGAAGGGCGCTATCGAGAAAGCTGCGCAGATCGCCGCCTCGGATAGCAGCACCTACTTTATGCCGCAGCAGTTCGATAACCCGGCCAACCCGGCGATTCATGAAAGGACCACTGGCCCGGAAATCTGGAACGATACTGATGGCGCAATTGATGTGCTGGTGTCAGGCGTCGGTACGGGCGGCACTATCACCGGTATTTCGCGCTATATCAAAAAGACCCAGGGCAAGCCGATTCTTTCGATAGCGGTGGAGCCGCTGGGCTCGCCGGTGATCAGCCAGACCCTGGCCGGCGACGAGGTCAAGCCCAGCCCGCACAAGATCCAGGGCATTGGCGCAGGTTTTGTACCGAGCAACCTGGATCTGGCCATGGTCGACCGGGTCGAGCTGGTAACTGACGACGACGCCAAGGCTGTGGCCCAGCGTCTGATGCGCGAGGAGGGGATTCTCTGCGGTATCTCCTGCGGCGCAGCCATGGCAGCCGCATTGCGCGTGGCAAACGAGCCCGGCATGCAGGGCAAGACCATTGTGGTGATCCTGCCGGATTCCGGCGAGCGCTACCTGTCGAGCATGCTGTTCAGCGATATGTTTACCGAGCAGGAACTGCAGCAGTAAGCGTCACGCTGCGCCTGTGAACGAGCCGCCTTCGGGCGGCTTTTTCGTAGGGTGCGCGTAGCCGTAGGATGGGTGACAACCCATCAGCCGATTGATGGGTTGTCACCCATCCTACGCTTTAGCCGCGCTCGGCCTTACCACCAGCCACAACGCCACGGCGATCAGCACCCCACCATACAGATAGGCCCAGGACAGCGGCTCGTCGAGCAGTAACCAGCCCCAGAGCACGCCAAAGGGCGGGATCAGAAAGGTGGTGGTCGAGGCCTTGATCGGGCCGATATCGCTGAGCAAACGGAAATACAGGACGTAGGCGAAGGCGGTGCAGATAAGCCCCAGACTCGCCAGGGACAACCACACATTCAGACCGCCCCAGCTGGCCGGCGGCTGCAGGGCCAGCGCGCCGGCAAATAAAGGCAGCAGGAACAGGCTGGCACCGCACAGGCTGGCGAAGGCAGTCAGGCGGTTGTCCAGGCCGCCCTGCTGGCCGATCCAGCGTCGGGTGAGGAAACCGGCAAAGCCATAGCAGATGGTCGCCACCAAGCAGGCTGCCGCGCCCAGCAGCAGATCCAGGTCAAACTCGACCGGCCCGGTGCGGGTCAGCACCGCCACGCCAAACAGGCCGATGGCCACGCCGGCGGCCTTGCTCAAGGTCAGCGCTTCGGCGAAGAACAGCATGCCGATCAATACCCCCATCATCGGGGTCGTGGCGTTCAGAATCGACGAGTAACCCGCCGGCAGTACCAGGGCCGCCATGCAGTACATGGCCGAGGGCAGGCCGGCGTTGATCACGCCCAGCACCAGGCAGTGCTTGAGTTTGCCGCGAAAATCCCAGCTGACCCGCATCAACAGCAGAATCGCGAGCAGGCCGAGCATGCCGAAGCTGGCGCGGAAGAAGGCCGTCGGCATGCTGCCAAGCACCGGCGCGACAATGCGCATAAACAGAAAGCTCGCGCCCCAGATGGCAGCCAGCAAGAGCAGACGCAGCAGGTCGGCAAGGCGCACGACAGACTCCACAGCAGTTGAAAAGGCCGCGCAGTGTTGCCCGGCCAGGGCATCAAGGCAATTCGAAAAACGCTTTCAAATAGCTGTTCGCCAATATTTCGCCGCAGTTAAGACCCTTTACGGTCTTTGCCGGCTTTTACTTGCCGCCGCCACTGGCTAAGCTCGCCGGGTGCTCCGTCTTTCTTCGCGCAGAGGTTCGTTCATGCCGCAGCAATGGCCCGCTGGTGCTATCGCCCAGCTTATCCTCGATGGTTTTGACGATTATCGTGAGCAGTTCCGCCAGATCACCAATGGCGCGCGCGTGCGTTTCGAACAGGCGCAGTGGCAGGAGATCCAGCAGGCCTCGGCCGCCCGTATTGCCCTCTATGAAGAGTGCGTCGGCGCGGTCAGTGCAGGCCTGCACCAGGCCTATGCCGACGAGGTGCTGCTGGACGTGGTGCAGTGGCCCTTGGTCAAGTCGGCCTATATCGCCCTGATCGACCCACGCTACGACGACGAACTGGCGGAAACCTGGTTCAACTCGATCTTCTGCAGCCTGTTCAGTCACGACCAGATCAATGACGGCTGCATGTTTATCCATACCACGCGGCCGTCCTTGCGCGGCAACGTGCGGGCACCGCAGACCCGGGTCTACGAGCCCGCAGGCAATATGGAGCAGGCCCTGCGCCAGGTGTTCGAGGACTTCAGCTTCGAGGTGGGCTATGAAAACCTGGAGCGCGACCTGTTGCGCCTGCTCAAGCAGCTGCGCGAAAACCTACCGGATTGGGTATGCAAGGACCCGGAGCTGCGGATCGAGCTGTTCGCCTCGCGGCTGTATCGCAACAAGGGCGCATATCTGGTGGGGCGCATCTACACCCGTGACGAGCAATGGCCGCTGGTGATTCCGCTGCTGCACCGTGAAGGTCAGGGTATCCAGATTGACGCCTTGATCACCGACGAGGCCGAGGTGTCGATCATCTTCTCCTTCACCCGCTCCTATTTCATGGTGCGGGTCGGCTACCCGGCGGAGTTCGTCAGCTTTCTCAAACGCATTCTGCCGGGCAAGCATATCGCCGAGCTGTACACCTCAATCGGCTTCTACAAGCATGGCAAGTCGGAGTTCTACCGCGCCCTGATCAATCACCTGGCCACCACCGACGACAAGTTCATCATGGCTCCCGGGGTGCGCGGCATGGTCATGAGCGTGTTTACCCTTACGGGCTTCAATACCGTGTTCAAGATCATCAAGGATCGCTTCTCGCCGTCGAAGAACGTCGACCGCGGTACGGTGATCGAGAAGTACCGCCTGGTGAAAACCGTCGACCGGGTCGGGCGCATGGCCGATACCCAGGAGTTCGCCGATTTCCGCTTTCCACTGTCCAAGTTCGAGCCCGAGTGTCTGGCCGAGTTGCTGGAAGTAGCACCCTCGACTGTGGTGGTGGAGGGCGATACGGTGCTGGTGCGCCACTGCTGGACCGAGCGGCGCATGACCCCGCTGAACATGTATGTCGAAAGTGCCAGCGAGGCCCAGGTGCGCGACGCGCTGGATGATTACGGCCTGGCAATCAAGCAGCTGGCGGCGGCGAATATCTTCCCAGGCGATATGCTACTGAAGAACTTCGGCGTGACCCGTCACGGCCGGGTGGTGTTTTACGATTACGACGAGATCTGCTTTCTCACCGAGGCCAACTTCCGGCGTATTCCGCCGGCGCGTTACCCCGAGGACGAAATGGCCTCCGAACCCTGGTATTCAGTGGCCCCGCTGGATGTGTTCCCCGAAGAGTTTCCGCCGTTCCTGTTTGCGGATATGAAGCAGCGCAAGCTGTTTAGTCAGTTACATGGCGAACTGTATGACGCCGACTACTGGAAAAGCCTGCAGGATGCGATTCGTGCTGGCAAGGTGATCGACGTTTTCCCCTACAGGCGCAAGGCTGAACAGTTGGAGTAGGGCTGTAACGGACGATTGCGTCAGTCCGCAGGGCGTAGGGCCGTGAATAGATGGCAAGGTGTGTCGGTGCCCTTGAATCTTTGGGGCGGCGGGCGCATCTATGACCTATCAATTATGGGCACGCGGCGTGGCTGAACTGCAGGCATCGCCGGCGCTGCCGATAAGTGTATTAGTCGCGGATGAACAACCGTTCGTCTCAGCGCTGTTTGATCTGAGCCGCGCCCCGGCATTTTTGCCGCGGTTAATCTACGCTGACAGAGGGTGCAACTCGCACCCTGTCGCAGTCCTTGGCAGGAGGAATTTCCATGAGCGCCAAGTTGTATAACGTCTTAGAGGACATGCTGGTTGCCCTTGGCTTGCTTGATCGGCCGAAGCTGCAACCCATCCCCGTACGCCATGACGACCCGCGCGCCCCGAAAGCGCCGCGTCAGCGTCCGCGTCGCTAGTTTCAATTCCACCCCGCCGACAGCGCGCAGAGCAGGTTAGTCGGCCAGGCTCTCGATAGTTTGGTCGGCAGCGCGCCAACCGGCGAAACCGTCGATTAGATAGCGTGCATCCAGGCCCATGGCGGCCAGGGTCTCGGCGCAGCCCTGGCTGATCTCGTGACCATGGGCGCAGTAGAAAATCGCCGGTCTGTCTCTGGGGATTTCGTCTTTCCAAGTGAATAGCGCATCAGGGTCGCGCCACTGCGCTCCCGAAATCTGCGCCGCGTCGGCCAGACGCACGCTGGCCCGGCGCACATCGACCAAGCTGAAAATGTGTCCTGCCGCTTGCCACTGCGCCAGTTCGCTTATGGTGATTCGGTTCATCGCTCGGCTCCCATTCAGTTCAGTCCCAGATGCACCAGTAAACCGACCAAGGCGCATGCCGCGATGGTCTCGATTACCCCGCGCTTGAACTTCAATAGCGCCACGGCCGCGGCCAGGGCGATCAGCGCCGAAGGCCAATCAAAGCTGCCGCTAAAACCTTCCGGCCAGAGCACGTGGTAGCCGAAGAACAACGCCAAATTTAGGATTACCCCAACCACCGCGGCGGTGATGCCGGTCAGCGGTGCGGTGAATTTCAGCTCGCCGTGGGTCGACTCCACCAGCGGCCCGCCAGCGAGGATAAACAGGAACGACGGCAGGAAGGTGAACCAGGTGACCAGGGTCGCCGCCACGGCACCGCCGAGAAATACCTGCTCGGGCCCGAACACCTGTTGCACATAGGCACCGACGAAGGCGACGAAAGCCACCACCATGATCAGCGGCCCCGGCGTGGTTTCGCCCAGGGCCAGGCCGTCGATCATCTGCGTCGGGGTCAGCCAGCCGTAATGGTCGATGGCCCCCTGGTAGACATAGGGCAGCACCGCATAGGCACCGCCGAACGTCAGCAGCGCAGCCTTGGTGAAGAACCAGGCCATCTGCGTCAGGGTGCCGTCCCAGCCGTACAGCCAGAGCAGCAGGCCCATCGGCAATAGCCAGAGCGTGGCACCGATGGCGGCGATTTTCGCCAGGTGCAGGGTGCTGAAACGCGCATGGGCGGGGGGTGGGGTGTCATCGTCGATCAGCGCCGGACCGAAGAATTTATCGCTGGCCGCATGGCCGCCGCCGACGCTGAACTGCGCTGGCAGCAAGCGCCCGCCGATATAACCCAGCAGCGCCGCGCCGAGCACGATCAGCGGGAAGGGCACATCGAGGGCGAAAATGGCGACGAAGGAGGCGGCGGCGATGGCCCACAGCCAATTGTTTTTCAGCGCCCGCGAGCCGATGCGATAGGCCGCCTGCAGCACTATGGCGGTCACCGCCGGCTTGATCCCGTAGAAGATTCCGGCCACCAGCGGCACGTCGCCGAAGGCGATATACAGCCACGACAGGGCGATCAGGATAAACAGCGACGGCAACACGAACAGCCCGCCGGCGATCACCCCGCCCCAGGTACGGTGCATCAGCCAACCGATATAGGTGGCCAACTGCTGCGCTTCCGGGCCGGGCAGCAACATGCAGTAGTTCAGCGCATGCAGGAAACGTCGCTCGGAGATCCAGCGGCGTCGCTCCACCAGCTCCTGATGCATGATGGAAATCTGCCCGGCCGGGCCGCCGAAACTGATCAACCCGAGCTTGAGCCAGAACCAGAACGCCTGTAACAAGCTGACGGGTTCGACGCTCTGTTCGGCAGTCGCTATGGGCTCAGTCATCTGTCGTTTCTTCCTTTACGAAGGCGGCCAGCAAGCCATCGAACAGGCTGCTGGCGGCGTTAAGCAATTGGTCGTCGTCCATCAGGGTTTCACGCAGCCCGGCCAGTACCCGCTCGACCCCGGCGGCTTCCGCTGGCTGCGCGCCGCCAATATCCAGGTAGTGCACCAAGGTGGCGACGCGTTGCAGGCCGGGTTCGCCGAGGGCGAAGCTGGCGATCAGGGTTTCGCAGGTCACGCGCTGGCCGACATGGCTGAAGGTCGCGCCGTCATAGTCGAAACCCAGGGCTTCGGCGGGGCATTCCTCGGGCGAACGCAGCCAAACGAAGCGCGCGTCGGGGTCGATAAAACGGCGGATCAACCAGGCGCTGGCGAGGCGGTCGACCCAGGGCCGCTGGCGCGTGGCCCAGAGTCGGCCGTGGTAGTCATGTCGGTTCAGTACCGCTATCGGCAGATCCTGGCTGCTCGGCTCGTCCGCGCAGAGCGCGCGGCTGGCCACGCTTTCCAAGGTTTGCAGAGCGTCGTCGAGTTGCTGTTTGGCCTGGCCGGGGAAGAAGTCGATGCTCGCCAGTTGCGCGAAGGCTTTGCGCAGTTTGCGAATCTGCTTGGTGCAGGCCAGCGCATTCTCTGAGTTGAGCCCGGCATGGCAGGCGTCGACTTCGCCGAGCAGCTTGGCGTAATCGGCGCTGCGCTCGAACAGCGGAATAAAGCGCTCGCCTTCGGGGTCGTCGATCGGCAGCAGATAGGCTGTGCCGTTGATCGCCAGAATGTCACGTTCGATGGCCACCATGGCCTCGCGGCAGGCCGGGTTGTCCGGCAGCAGATAGACGCCATCGCGTAGCACGGCGGCACCGCTGGCCTTCAAAGCGCGCCAGGCACGCATGCGCGCGGTGGCATTGGCGGTGGGTAGACCGAGGATCAGGGTTAGCCATTTTTTCATCGCTGATACTACATAATTGGTAGCTATCGCTACATTACTCCTGATAATGCCGCAGTCAATGCCTGTTAAAGCCATGCGTGGCCTTATGGCAAACTGCGCGACATCAGGAGAGACCGATGTCACGCCCTCAATGCCCACGTTGTAGCCGCCCGCTCGAGCACTGTTTGTGTGCCCTTATCCCGCAACTGCACAGCCGTACCCGGCTGCTGATTCTGCAGCACCCCAGCGAGGTCAAACATGCGCTAAATACCGCGCGCTTGGCCGCTTTGGGTTTGTGCAACGCCGAACTGCGGGTGGGTGAGGTGTTCGAGAATTTGCCCGAGTTGCTGGCGCAGCCGGGTTACCAGGCTTGCCTGCTGTTTCCGGGGGAGGGCGCGCTGCCGTTGCTGCAGTTCGCCGAACAAGCGGCTGGGCAGCCAACCCTGTTGGTGGTGCCCGATGGCACCTGGCGTAAGGCGCGCAAGTTGTTGCACTGCAATCCGCTGCTGGCTGCTTTGCCGCGGGTCAGCCTGGAGCCTGGCTTGCAGTCGCGTTACCGGTTGCGCAAGGCACCGCAAGCGGGGGTGCTCTCGACTATCGAAGCCATTGTCAGCGCGCTGGCAACCCTGGAGGCCCCGGCGCAATTTGATGCCTTGCTCAGGCCGTTCGAGGCCCTGATCGAGGGGCAGATTGCGGCCATGGGCGAGCAGACCTTTCAGCGTAACCACCTGGACCCAGCGGACCGTTGAATAACTGTCTGCATGGCGATATGGCGTGGTTAGCCTAAATCGCGATAAGTCATTGCCTATTATGGATAAAACGGTCTTAACGATTAGTTAAACCAAATACTCGATCCGCTTGCCCAAGCCTTGTGCATTGACTTGGCACTACAGATCGGATCGGGTGCGCCTCTTGCGTTGCTCTGCCGCTTATCAAGGAGAGAATGCATGAGCAATTCCATTGGGGTGGTTACTCAGGTTGTTGGCAAGGTCTCGGCTGTCGCTAGCGATGGTTCAACCCGTCTATTGGTCGAAGGCGACCGAGTGTTTCTCGGCGAGCGCTTGGTTTGCGCCAACGACGGTGCCGTGGCAATTCGCCTCGACCAAGGCGGCGATCTGACCATGGGGCGCGCGAGTAGCCTGTTGCTCAGCCCGGCATGGCTCGCCGGCGAGGCAGTGGAGCAGTTACCACCTGAGCCCAGCGCCGAGCAACTGCGCGAGGTGGAGGCGCTGCAGCGTGCCATCGCCGCTAATGAAGACCCGACCCTGATCGCAGAGGCCCCGGCGGCCGGGCCGCAGACGGGTGGTAATGGCGGTGGCGGCGGTCATTCGTTCGTGCTGCTGAGCGAGACGGGCGGCCAGCTGGAACCGGAGATCGGTTTCGAGACCGGGCCTCTGCCTTTTGCCAGCCTGGATATAACGCTGCGGCCGGCCGCTGATACGCAGGATGGTGTCGACCCCGCGGTTCCGAGCACGCCAACGCCGCCAATCGATCCGATCACGCCGGTGGATCCTCCGGTAACGCCGCCAATTGATCCCGTCACGCCAGTGGATCCTCCGGTAACGCCGCCAATCGATCCCGTCACGCCAGTGGATCCTCCGCAGTCGCCGCCCTTACTGGTGGTCGGTAGCAATGCCGACGACGAAGCGGGGGGCAGCGCGCCGCATCTGGTGGCCAGCCCGCTGGACGACGATGGTGCCGGCAGTCTGACCGGCAGCTCCGGTAACGATGTATTGGTCGGCGACGCCGGCGGGGTGCAGAGCCTGATCACCCCCGGCACCAACTACAACATCGCCCTGATTGTGGACATCTCCGGCAGCATGGAGCGCGATTCCGGCTCGGGGGTGTCGCGTATCCAGTTGACCAAGGATGCCCTGACTCACCTGGCCAACCAGATCAAGGACCATGACGGCGTGATCAACGTGCAGTTGATGCCGTTCAGCAGCACGGTGGGGACTGTGACCACCATCTATGGACTCAATGCCGCCAACGTCGGCCTATTGCTGGCCGCCATCGACGCCATGAGCCTGACCGGCCATACCAACTACGAGGCGGCTTTTGTCCAGGCCACGCAATGGTTCAACGAGCAGATTGTCACTGCCGGTGCGGACAATGCGAACAACTTCGAGCAACTGGCGTTCTTCCTCTCCGACGGCCAGCCCACCATGTACCTGGACGAGTCGGGCAACCCGGTGCTCGATACCGCCAATATCTCCAATTTCCGCGATGTCGACGAAGCCCTGCAGGCCGCCAACAGCATGCTGCACACCGGCATTGGCGGTAATCCGATCCAGGTGCATGCGATCAGCATAGGTTCGGCCAGCACCTCGGCGGTGTTGGATATGTTCGACAACACCGGCCCAAGCGGCACTGGCACAGTAAACCTGCCCGACGGCAGCACGGTCACAGCCCCGACCGGTGATTCACAAATCGTGCACAGCGCCGAAGAGCTGCAGGCGCTGCTGATCGGCGACTCCACCGATACTATCCCGTTGCCGCTCGGCGACGACCAGCTTTACGGCGGTGCAGGCGACGACATCCTCTTCGGCGACAGCCTGAACACCGATCATCTGGCCTGGGACGGAAATCCTGCCGGTAGCCACGACGGCCAGGGCTATCAGGCCCTGCTCGACTTCCTGCAAGCCAGTAATGGCGGGGGCGTGCCCAGCGTGGAGCAGGTGCGTAGCTACATCGTTGAGCATGCCATGACGCTCAACCTCAGCAGCGACCCGCGCGGCGGTGCTGACCTGCTCGTAGGCGGGGCCGGTAACGATGTGCTGTTCGGCCAGGGCGGCAACGACACCTTGATCGGCGGGATGGGCGATGACCTGCTAATTGGCGGTAGTGGCCAGGATGCATTCGTCTGGAATGCGGGCGATCAGGGGCACGATCGGATTCTTGACTTCACCCTGGGCGGCAGCGAGGGCGATGCGTTGGATCTGAGCGACTTACTCAGCGGCGAGACCTCCGGCAGCTTGAGCGATTACCTCAACTTCGCCGTGGTCGATAGCGGCGGGTCGCTTAGCACGCTGATCTCGGTCAGCCCCAGTGGTACAGGCCCAGCGGCCCAGACCATCGAGCTGGCCGGTATCGACCTGGCCACTCATTACGGCGTCACCCCCGGCGCGGGTGGCATCGTCAGCGGCGGCGTGGATACCACGCGGATGATCGATGGCTTGTTTGGCGACCAGGCACTGCGGGTGGATTCGGTGTGAGCTGAACGCTCGAGGGCTTCGCCATATTGCATCGCCCAGACGCGCACCTTGTAGCCTGAACAAGCCTTGGCGCAATCCGGGATTAGGTTTCCCGGATTGCGCTGGCGCTTACCCGTGCTACGAACCGTGGGAGGCGCTTCAGCGGCGAGCTTTACGCGGTGGCTATTGAGCCCCTCCCACCTTGAGTCACTCGTTCAGGCTAGAAAGGTTGAAAGGCCGGCGGCACTGGGTAGCCCGGATGAAATCCGGGAGCGGCTTTGTAGGCGCAAGATTTCCCCGGATTGCATCCGGGCTACAAAAGCGCTTTTACCGCGACCCACTTCTAACGTTCGCGCAGGGCTTCGGCGCGGGCCTTCAGCACCGGTTTGAGCAGGTAGTCGAGCACGCTTTTCTTGCCGGTGATGATGTCCACGGTGGCCACCATGCCGGGGATGATCAGTAGCGGGTGCTCGTCGCTGCCCAGGTGGCTTTTATCGGTGCGGACCTGGATCAGGTAGAAGCTATTACCTTCTTCATCGGTGATGGTGTCGGCGCTGATCAGCTCCAGGTTGGCTTTCATGCCGCCATAGATGGTGAAGTCGTAAGCACTGAACTTGACCATGGCTTTCTGTCCTGGATGAAGAAACGCCACATCCTGGGGACGTACCTTGGCTTCGACCAGCAGGCTGTCGTCCAGGGGGACGATTTCCAGCATATCGCTGCCAGGCTGGACGACGCCGCCGATGGTGTTGACCTTGAGCTGCTTGATTACCCCACGCACAGGCGAGGCCACGGTGGTGCGGCTGACCCGGTCCTGAATCGCGACGCTGGTGGAGGTGAGCTTGGTCAGCTCAGTGCGGATTTCATTGAGCTCCTTGAAGGCATCGGAGCGAAAGCCCAGTTCGGACTCTTCGATCTTGCTTTTGATTTCTGCCATCGCCGATTCCGCCCTGGGTATGGCCAGGTTGGTGGCATCCAGCGAGCCGCGTATTTCCACCAGGCTGCGGCGTAAACGGAGAATTTCAACCTGGGAAATGGCACCGCTTGCGACCAGCGGTTGTGACATGTTCAGCTCCTGCTGAAGCAGCCCCATACTGGCGCGGTACTGCTGGGCTTTGGCGCGAAATTCGGCCAGTTCCTGGCTTTTTTGCCGCAGTTGTTCGCCCAGTGTGCGCTGTTCGCTTTGCAGGCGACCCTGGCGCGATTGGTACAGGGCCATTTCGTCTTCGGCCAGTTGCGGGGCCTGGCGCAGAATCTCTTGCGGCATAGCGATGGGACGGCCTTCCGCCTCTGCGGTCAAACGCTCGACACGGGCCACCAGGGCCAGCCGGTCGGCCTCGGTCTCGCCCTGATTGGAGATAAAGCGGGTGTCGTCCAGGCGCAACAGAACATCGCCTTTTTCCACCACCTGGCCTTCACGGACGAAAATCTCAGTGACGATGCCCCCCTCAAGGTTCTGGATGACCTGGATCTTGCTTGAGGGGATGGCCTTGCCTTCACCGGTGGTGACTTCCTCCAGTACGGCAAAGTGGGCCCAGATCAGCGCGACCAGCAGGCAACTGCTGACCGCCCAGACGGTGATCCGGGTAAACCAGGGGGAGTCTTCGAGTATCGCGCCGTCCACCTCGGGCATGAACTCGGTGTCCTGCTTGTGCTGGCGCATACTGGCGAAATAGCTGCGGAGCGACTGGTTCATGTTTGGCTTCCTAGACCGCTGCCGGGCCGACCCGGCCTTTGCGCAACGCTTCGATAACCGCCTCTTTCGGGCCGTCGGCAACGATATGGCCGTTATCCAGCACGATCAGTCGGTCGACCAGGCTGAGCATGGAGGCACGGTGGGTAATCAACAGCAGGGTCTTGCCCTGGGCGCAGGCTTGCAGGCGGGTGCGCAGCAGGTCCTCACTGGTGTTGTCCATGGAGCTGGTGGGTTCGTCCAGCACCAAGATGGGTGGGTCCAGCAATAAGGAGCGGGCCAGGAGTACGGCCTGGCGCTGGCCGCTGGAAAGCAGCTGGCCGCGTTCGCCTACGGGGCGGTCGAAACCCTGCGGGTGCTGCCGGGCGAGGTCGACTACGCCGGTCATTTCCGCGACTTCGAGCATGCGTGCATCATTGATATAGCGGGCACCCAGGGTCAGGTTGTCGCGCAGGCTGCCGGCTAACAATGGCAGGTCATGGGCGACATAGCCGATCTGGTGACGTAGATCTGCAACATCGAGCTGACGCAGGTCGATATTATCGAGCAGGATCTGCCCTTCATCTGCGGTGTAAAACGCCATCAGCAGGCGGGCCAGGGTGCTCTTGCCCGAGCCATTGCGGCCGATGATGCCGACCCTTTCACCGGCATTCATGCGCAGGCTGATACCTGCCAGGGCGGGTGTGCTCTGTCCCGGATAACTGAAGGTGACTTGACGCAGCTCCAGGGCACCCTGCAGCTGGGTGCGATCCAGCGGGCGCTGTTTGGCCTGGCGTTCCTGGGGCAGGGCCATCAGCGCGTCTGTGCTGACCATGGTCAGGCGTGCTTGCTGGTAACGGGTAATCAGCCCGGCGATCTGGCCGAGGGGGGCCAGGATCCGGCTGCCAAGCATGTAACAGGCCACCAGGGCCCCGACGCTGAGGTTGCCGGCAATGATGCTGTAGACCCCGGCAACGATGGTGGCCATACCGGCGAACTGTTGCAGGAACATGGTGCCGTTAGTGGCGATGGCGGCCAGGGAGCGGGCATGCACGTCCAGGCGGGTCAGGGCTCCGTGGGTCTTTTCCCACTGGTGCTGGCGCTCGCTTTCGGCACCGCAGGCTTTCAGGGTTTCCAGGCCGCCCAGGGTTTCGATCAGCAGGGCCTGGCGTTGCGAGGCCAGCTGCAGGCTCTTGGCAACGGTGTCGCGCAGGCGGGCCTGCACGGCAAAGGCGAATAGCGCGGTAATCGGGAACGCCAGCAGGGGGATCACCACCAGCCAGTCGCCAATCAGCCAGATCACCGCAATCATCAGAAACGAGAAGGGCAGGTCGATCAGGCTGGTCAGGGTCACGGCGGTGAGAAAGTCCCGCAGCCCCTGGAAGTCATGAATGCTTTGCGCGAAGCCACCCACTGTGGCCGGTCGTGCTTTCATCGACATGCCGGTGATACGTTCGAACAGCGTGGCGGAAAGCACCACATCGGTTTTCTTGCCGGCGGTATCCAGCAGATGGGCACGAAGTATCTTCAGCAGCAACTCGAAGCCCATGGCGATAAACAGGCCCAGCGCCAGTACCCAGAGCGTCGCGGTGGCCTGGTTCGGTACCACGCGGTCATAGGTCTGCATGACGAACAGCGGGATCATCAGACCCAGCAGGTTGATCAGCAGGCTGGCCAGCATGGCATCGGTATACAGCCAGCGAGACAATTTGAGGGTGTCGCGGAACCAGGCTTCGATACGCGGTATCAGCGGCGTACGAGCTTCTTCCAGTTCATGCCGCGGCCGCGCGAAGAAGGCCTGGCCGCTGTACTCGGCGGCCAGTTTTTCCCGGTCAACCCATTGCGCGCCGCCGTCTGTTTCACAGGGCAGGATCTGCGCCTGGTTCTTCGGCCCCCATTGGCGCAATACCGCACTGCGGCCATCGTTCAGCAGCAGCAGAATCGGCAGGTTAAGTGGTGAGATGCTGGCCAGGTCGCGACGTAACAGACGCCCCTGCAAGCCCGCCCGCGCCGCTGCGCGAGGCAGTAGAGCGGGGGTCAGGCGTTGCTCAGGCATCGGCAGGCCGGCACTGAGGCTGCCACGGCTGACCGAGCAGCCGTGGAGTTTGCAAAGTATCAACAGGCCATCGAGCAGCGGATCATCGTGATTGAGACGTGGATCGCTGGATGCCCCAGGCCGTTCCATGGTGGTCAAATTGAACTACTCCCGAGCCGCTACTACTTCATTGCCGGCAAACGCGCCTCACTCTTCACTTCGCTCAGAGCTACAGCTTCAGCCGGTACTACAACTTGTTGCTGGCGCAGCAGGTCACCCATGGCAGCAATCACGCGGTACATGGAGAACTCTTCGAGGAAACGCACCTCGCTGTAACGACGGTTGGCGGTAAACAGCTCGTTTTCACTGTCGAGCAGATCGAGCAGGGTGCGCTGGCCCAGGCTGAACTGCTGCTGATAAGCCTCGCGAACTCGCGCGGTGTAGTCGGCATAGTCACGGGCGGTTGGGGTTTGCTGGCGAGCGTTGTCCATGGCGTTCCAGGCCAGGGAAAGGTTTTCGTTGAGCACCCGCAAGGCGTTGTTACGAATATCCATCGATTCGTTGATCTGGTGTGCGGCCGATTGCAGCCGGGCCTTGTCGCGCATGCCATTGAACAGGTTGTAGTTCATCACCACGGCCGCGCGCCAGCTGTTGTCATGGCCGCCGATGCCCTGGGTGTTGTCATTGGCTGCGGTGGCCAGCTCCACATCAAGGCGTGGGTAGAATGGCGACTTGGCTACCTCATATTGCTTCTCGGCAGCACTGACATCGGCCTGAGCCGATTTCAGGAAGGGGTTGTTGTCCATCACGGTCTGGCGTGCCGAAGCAAGGTCTTCCGGCATTGTGCCCTTGACCGAACTCGGGGATTCCAGCTCATCGGGCATGCGCCCAACGGCACTGAAGAAATTGGCCTCCGCGTCCGCGAGGTTGACCTGCTCGGTGTAGAAGTTGTTCTGGGCTAATGCATGGCGGGCTTCGGATTGGTCGAGGTCGGCTGTACTGCCAACACCCTGCTGGCTGCGCAAGCCGATCTGGTCATTGATGCGCTGATGGGCCTGCAGGTTGTTGCGGGCCAGTTCGAGCATTTCGCGGCGCATCAGCACATCCAGGTAAACCTCTACGGTCCTCAACGCCAGGCTCTCCGAGGTACCCAGCAGACGATAGGCGCGGGAGTTGACCACCGCCTGGGTGCGGGCTACTTCATTGGGCGTATTGAAGCCGTCGAACAGCATCTGCCGCAAACGCAGCTCCGAGGTGCCGTAAGTCAGGGTTTCCGTGTTGTGGTTGCCTGCACTTCGGGTCGTGGGGTTGTCCGTGTATTCCCGTCCATAACCCATCAGCAGATCAACAGTGGGCAGATAGCCCCCCTTGGCAATTTTCACCTCTTCATCCGAGGACAGGCGGTTGTTGGCACCTGCATGCACTTCGGGGTGGTTGTCCAGCGTGCTTTGGATAGCTTCCGAAAGACTAATGGCCTGGGCCTGCGTGCTGATCGACGCCAGCAATACAGCGGCCCATAGCGGGTTGAGTACGCGCATCGTGACTCTCCTTTTTAGATGTTCTGAATCCGGACGCCAAAAAAATGGCTTATTTAACTGTCGGACTGATCTGAGCTTCTAACATCACAGCTAAGAACATCTTTAGTTGTAGCTTAGAAAAATTGATTACACCTCTTATGAGGAAAAAATCTTATGCACTCCGAGAAAAGCAGCACATTGTTCTGGAAGACTAGCCTGAACTTTTGGGCTTCTCGCAGGTATGCGCAGATTAAAGCAGGTGGTCAGACACGATTCGGGCGGGAGTTGTTTGATGGAGTAGTACAACGCAGGCTTTGGTGACAATTTTTTGTCGTTAGCGTTTTTATTAATAGCTTCCTGCGTCGCTTGCTCACTCACAGTTCTTGTTTTCATCCCGACTTCGGAAGGTGATCTGACCGTATTGAAAATACGTGTCGGCGGTGGTCGACAGCTGTAGTGAGGATGGAATCATGGCTACTCTAATTGGTGTCGTCAGTCAGGTCGTCGGCGAAGTCTATGCGGTAGCCAGCGATGGAACGCGGCGACCACTGGCTGAAGGCGACCGCGTTTTCGCCGGCGAGCAGATCGTCACAGGGGCGGCGGGAGCCATCGCGGTCGCAATGACCAATGGCCAGCAGTTGACCCTCGGGCGTGACAGTAGCCTGACCCTTACGGAACAGATGCTGGCCTACCGTCCCGACTCGCAAGCGCCGGCTGCCGATACTTCGCCGGCCGCGCCGAGTGACAGCGAGCTAGCCGATGTCGAACAACTGCAGGCGGCCATCGAAGCCGGTGTCGACCCAACCCTGGCTGGCGAGGCAACTGCTGCCGGGCCAGGCGCAGGTGCAGGTGGAGCGGCGGGCGGTGCAGGAGGCGGCCACTCCTTTGTCTTGTTGGGCGAGGTTGGCGGCCAGCTTGATCCGGTGATCGGCTTCCCTACAGAGGGACTGCAGAGTGGCCCCGAATTTCCCAATCCTGACCCCGATGTATTGCTCGATACCCCCGAGCCCCCTCCGCCTGAAGTACCTGACTTCTCTCCTGTAATCGAAGTGATCTATCTGGATGGTCCGCCCGGTGGTGATGGCGGCGGTAATCAGCCCGGAGTAGTGGCTGGTCCCGGTGTAGTCGACGAGGCCGCCCTTGGGAGTGGCAGTAACCCAGGCAGCACTGCCGAGTTCACCTATGGCAGCCTGGTTATCAACTCGCCGGATGGCGTTTCCCGGATTGAAATACAGGGTGCTGATGGTGTCTGGGTCAACGTACTGGGCGGCGGCACCGTTGTAGGTGCATACGGCACCTTGCAGTTCGATGCAGCGGGTAACTGGGTTTACACCCTCAATGCCAACACCCTGGATCACAGTAATGCCGGCGCAACAGGCGCAGCCGACCAGGTCGGCGAGAGCTTCCCGGTGCGGGTATTTGATGGCGATGGTGATGTATCGCCGACGGTATCGTTGGATGCTGTGGTGTATGACGATGGTCCGACTGCCCTGGCCGATGTAGTAGAGGGGAGCGAGGGCAGCAGTGTCGGCGGCAATGTTCTGGTCAATGATGAGTCGGGTGCAGATGACTTTGCGGCGAGCACTGTGGTGGGTGTTGCTGCGGGCACTGACACCAGTAATCCGGTGTCTGGCAACGTGGCTGTGTCCATTGATGGCGACTTTGGCACGCTGACGCTGAACGCCGA
>NZ_DATKDZ010000035.1:0-100474 GCF_035512415.1 Pseudomonas sp.
CAATATGCGCTATAGGATGGCCAGAGCAACTTCACTATCCCCAGAACAACCATGTCCCGATACCTGCCCGGCTTCTTCAAAAAAGTGCCGCGGGGGTTGAAGGGTTGAGTGTTCTTGGGGTTTTTCTACAGCTACGTTAGATGCCTGCGGGAAAAACCATGTCGATAATCGCAGCAACACCAAAACCACCTTACTACGCCGTTATTTTTACTTCTCACCGTACAGATGGTGATAACGGCTATGGTGATATGGCAACTAAAATGGTTGAACTTGCAGCCCAGCAGCCCGGCTATCTAGGTGTCGAGTCTGCGAGAGAAGATCTAGGCATCACTGTTTCATATTGGTCTGATCTTGAATCAATAAAAAACTGGAAGGCCAATATCGAGCACAAACAGGCTCAAAAATCCGGGCATGAGAAATGGTACTCATCATTCAAAGTAAGAATATCCAAGGTCGAGCGTGATTACGGCATCTAACAAGGCGCTCAAATCGTTCGCTTCGCTCACTGGGACTGGCTAAAGCCAGCCCCTTAGCTTAATCGTTATACGCCACGGAGTTCGGCATGGCCAAGAAGTTAGCCTATTACAGCTTTCGATACCTTTACGCCTCAATTGAGTCGTTAAAAAGAGATGTAGACTTTTCAGAGGCAAAACTTTCGCAACAACTATCTTTATATATTTTTGCAGCATTCACATATGAGTCGTTTCTGAATCACGCAGGACATTATGCCTGCCAAACATGGGATGAACACTTAAAGCCTAAACTTAGCCCAACAGGAAAAATGGCGTTCCTGTGCGAAGTGGCAAAAATTGAGCCAGACTACGGCAAAAGCCCATTTCAGACCTTTAAAAAGGTTATGGAATTAAGAAACGAGTTAGCACACGCCGAAACTGAGTACTTACCCTACGATGAAGAGAAGCATGCTAACCCTCAGAATTGGCCAAAACCAAAATGGCAAAAGATTATCGACCACTTAGATGCCAATCGGGTTATCAAAGATCTTGAGGAAATAATCTCACTTGTCGAAAAGGCATTGGGGCTAACGCCTGTCCCATCGCTATTATTAATGGAGGCCGTTGAGCTTCCCGATAATGGCGTATAACAATAAGTTCAAGTCGCTCACGTCGTGAGCTGGGACGGGCTAAAGCCCGCCCCTTAACCTATCGTTAGGCATTTTATGCGTTATCACGATTACCACCTTAAGAAATACGAAGTATCAGATCGTGGTGAGACCATTGCTTTTCATTTGGTGTATGGCTACCCCGAAGAAGAAACCGATGACTCACATATAAAGTTCTCAAGTGTTGCGCTTTATAATTTTTCGCATACTACGAGCGCCATCATCACTGATATCGAAGAAATAGAAATCTCTGACATCATGCAAGAATATGGCAACGAAATCACTGAATGGAACCGCATGTATGGAGTAAGGTTTTGGAAGGATAATCTTCAAAATTATAGCCTTCGGTTACAATCTGAAGGTTACAAAGCCTGGCGCATTGTGTCTGCAATTGGCTTCTATGGTTTTGTCATTGCAAAGACATTGGGTAACGCCTAACAAGTGGTTCAAATCGCTCGCTGCGCTCACTGGGACGGGCTAAAGCCCGCCCCTTAGCTTAATCGTTAGGCACAGCCATGGCCATAATCGAGTGCGAGCTGACAATCAACTCATCTCCTGCCGAAGTTTATAAGGCATCACAAGACTATTCTATTAGGTACCAGTGGGATCCCTTCCCTGAAAAAATTGAACTCTTGGACGGGGCAACAGAAGTTGGTATTGGCGTGAAGACACTCGTAATAGCTAAATCAGGTCTAAAAATGGAGGTTCAATTTGTACAAGTTGCACCTCCAACAACGGCCGCTATTATCATGACCCAAGGTCCGGCATTTATTCACAGCTTTGGCGGTAGCTGGGTATTTAAACCTCTTAGCCAAAACTCAACCAGAGCAAAATTCCGCTACTCGATAAAAATAAAGGCCTGGGCAATCCCACTAATTTCCGAATACATTGCATCCCTGTATTTTAAGAAAGTTGTAATGGCAAGGTTAATCGGCCTTAAGACATACTGTGAACGGCATGCCTAACAACTTCAAACCGTTCGCCTCGCTAACTGGGATGGCCGAAAGCCCGCCCCTTAACCAAACGTCACATCTACTTTATTACCACGGAAGGCCCCATGAAAAAAGCCGCACTACCACTGCTGGCGTTGATCTTATTTACTGCGTACACCATTTTCTCAATGTTGCAGGCTGAGCAGTCGCTTCTTCAATTTGGCATACAACTCATGTCAAGCCTGGACACCGCGCAAGTCGTAATCGACCTTTATATTATGGCTATACTTGCCTGCATTTGGATGTATCACGACAACAAATCTAGCGGCAAGTCATTTGTATCGGTAGCACCATATATTCTAATTACTGCCCTTTTCGTTTCTATTGGCCCACTGCTTTACCTTGTGGTCAAAGGTTTTTCACCACGGCCAGAACAATGAGCGGCTTAACGATCAGAGTATTAACCCCAAACGATTGGGCGCTTTATAAGTCGCTTCGGTTGAGCGCTCTCCAGGATTCGCCCGATGCTTTTGGTTCGACTTACGAACAGGAAGCAATATTCTCAGACGCGGAGTGGCAAACTCGCCTGGATTTGCAAGCGCGAGCCCTGGATGCTTTGCCATTAGTCGCAGAGATGGATGGCAAGGCAGTGGGCCTTGCCTGGGGGCTGATACACGCAGAAGATTTGGAAACCGCACACCTTTATCAGATGTGGACCTCGCCTGCGCTAAGAGGCAAAGGTATAGCAAGGTCGCTACTGAGTGAAATCAAAGCATGGGCTGCTGGGCGAGGGTGTAAGCATCTGATGCTGGCGGTAACGACAAACAACGAAGCGGCGGTGGGCTTGTATAGAGCGTCGGGGTTTGTTCCTACAGGGCAGTTGGAGGAGCTTAGGGCGGGTTCGTCGCTAATGGTGCAGCCCATGCTGCTGGCCTTGCGTAATGCGGCATAACTGCCCCCTGAGGCGGAGCTTAAAGAGCATGCGGTGCTTAACAGAACCTGACATACGCGCCAAGCCGTTCGCCTCGCCCATCGCAACGAGCTAACGCCCGGCCCGCTATTAATCGTCAGTGACAGGAGCTACGCAATGGAATATGAGGCACTGAACTTCGCAAACAAACTTTCCCTCTTTGATGAGCAATGGACACCCAAGGTCATCGCCGAGATGAACGACTATCAATTTAAGGTCGTTAAAATCGAAGGCGACTTTGTCTGGCATGAGCATAAGGACACAGACGAGACCTTTATTGTGTTGGACGGAAAGCTGCGCATCGACTTCCGGGATGGGCATGTCAATTTGTCGAAAGGTGAGATGTTTGTCGTGCCCAAGGGCAAGGAGCACAAACCGTTCGCAGAAAGCGAAGTGCAAATTCTGCTTATTGAGCCCCGCGGTGTATTGAATACGGGTCATGAAGACGGTGAGCGTACCGCTCAAAATGATGTGTGGATTTAAACGCAGCTGACAGAACTCACCGGGCCGGCCAAAGCCGGCCCCTTCCCTTGATCGCGAACCGACTAAACCTAACCTAACCGAGTCTTATTGCGAACGCTCAGCCTCTGGCTGTCTGTAGGTTAATGCGCCGAATGGACGCGAGATAATAAGTGCGCTCAAACGGCTGTGATCGGGTAGTCTCTAGCTACTTATTAGCTCCAAGAGCGCCAAAGTGTCCGCTAAATCCCCGCCCAAACCCACGCCTCAGCAGAATCATCTTCTGGCCGCCTTGTCGCCCGAGGTGCAAACCCGTTTATTTCCGCACCTAGAGCTAGTGCCACTGCCGTTGCGCGCGCTTTTGTATGAGTCCCGGCGGCCCATGCGCCACGTTTACTTCCCCACCGATTCCATCGTCTCGCTGCAGTACGTGATGGAAAACGGCGCATCAACGGCAATCTCCGTGGTGGGCAATGAAGGGTTGCTGGGCATTACGCTGTTTCTGGGCGGCGAGAGTACGCCGAGCCGGTCACTGGTCCAGAGCGCCGGTTACGCCTATCGACTTCCCAGGGTACGGGTGAAGGAGGAGTTCAACCGTCACGGCCAGTTGCTGATGCTGATGCTGCGTTACACCCAGGCCCTGATCACCCAGGTTTCTCAGACTGCCGTCTGCAACCGTCACCACTCGATCGACCAGCAGCTGTGCCGCTGGCTCCTGCTGTCCATGGATCGCCTGTCACACGGGCACTTGACCATGACCCAGGAATTTATCGCCAATATGCTCGGCGTGCGCCGCGAAGGCGTGACCCATGCGGCGTCGAAGCTGCAGCAGCTAGGCGTGATTTCCTATTCGCGCGGGCTGATCAAGGTGCTGGACCGCTCGAAACTTGAAGCGCTGAGTTGCGAGTGCTACGCGGTGGTCAAGAAAGAAACGGAACTGCTGCTTAATTACCTGCCGCAGCGTCCCGTGATCAAGAATACCGACGACATCCCCACTGTGACGCTGAAAACGCCGTAACAGCCGGCTTGCAGGGGTATATCCGCCCGGTTCCGGGCTGTAGTTCGCGCAGCCGTGGCTTTGCCTATCCGAGTGCGGCTCGGGAAAGGCTCGCGGGCAAGCCCGCTCCTACAAAAGCATCTGGCTGCGTGCGAGTTATGGGTGCTCTCAGGCCTTTGCCGCGCGACCTGACGTTGGCTGCCCGCCGCGTTTGCTTGCCGCGGCCTTGCGTTTGCCGGGCTTGCGCTTGCCCTTCCAGGGAACGCCAGCCGGGCTCGCGGGGCCGCTGATGATCAGGCTCAGGCCGGCGCAGCGTTGCACCTGCTTGCTCATCCAGGCCGACTGTTTGGCGACGAATTCGTCCAGGCTCATCTCGCCGCTCTGCACCATGTCCAGCGCCTGTTCCCAGATCGCCGTGGTGCCGGGGTCGGCGATGGCGCGGGGCACGGCGTCGATCAGGCTACAGGCGGCTGGAGTGGCGGCCAGGGCCTTGCCCTGTTTAAGCAGGTAACCGCGGTCGAGCAGGCCCTGGATGATGCCGGCGCGGGTCGCTTCGGTGCCGATGCCGGTGGTGTCCTTGAGTTTCTGTTTAAGGCGCGGGTCGTCGACCAGTTTGGCGACGTTTTTCATCGCTTTGATCAGGTCGCCCTCGGTGAAGGGTTTCGGTGGCTGAGTCCAGAGATCCTTGAGGGTGACGCCGGTTACTCTGCAGTCCTGGCCTTCGCGCAGGGCCGGCAGGGCTTGGGCGGGGGGCGCTTCGCGGCCTTTGGCGGGTGTCAGGGCTTCGGGCAGGGCGCGCCGCCAGCCGGGTTCGACTATCACCTTGCCGACTGCACGCAGGGCCTGGCCGGCGCAGTCAAAGTCGGCCTGGGTGCGGTCGTATTCGTGATTAGGCAGAAACTGCGCCAGGTAGCGCGCGCGGATCAGGCTGTAGACAGCCCGCGGCTTGCCGCTCAGGCGTTCGAGCTGTTGCGCGGCGGCGGTCGGGATGATGCCGTGGTGGGCGCTGACCTTAGCGTCGTTCCAGGCTCGCGAACGGCGCTGCGGCTCAAGGTGTTCGCGCAGGCCAGCCAGCGCGGGATCGGCGCGGCCCAGGGCGACGAGGATGGCCGCTGCCTCGGCGTGCTGGCTGAGCGGCAGGTAGCCGCAGTCGCTGCGCGGGTAGGTGATGAGTTTGTGGGTTTCGTAGAGCGCCTGGGCGATATCCAGGGTTTCCTGGGCTCCGAGACCGAGCTTCTTCGAGCAGACTTCCTGCAGGGTGCCGAGGTCGAACGGCAGGGGCGCGGGCTCACGCATGCGCTCGGTGCGCAGTTGCACCACCCTGGCGCTGGCGGCGTTGCCCATGGCCGTTGCTGCCTCCTGAGCCAGGGCCTGATTGAGGCAGCGGCCCTGTTCGTCGCAGACCTGCGGCGCAGCGCGCCACTGGGCGCTGAACGCGGTGTCGTCGGCCAGCAGCGGCACTTCGATGGCCCAGTAGGGCTGCGGCACGAACGCGGCGATGCTGCGGTCTCGGTCGACCACCAGGCGCAGGGTCGGGGTCTGTACCCGGCCCACCGGCAGCACGCCCTGATAGCCGGACTGCTGACCGAGCAGGGTGAACAGCCGGCTCATGTTCATGCCGATCAGCCAGTCGGCGCGCGAGCGGCCCAGGGCCGACTGATAAAGGCTGAAGGTGTCGCCGCCGGGCTTGAGCGCGGCCAGGGCCTTGCGGATCGAGGCATCGTCCAGGGCCGACAGCCACAGGCGCTGGATCGGCCCACGGTAGCGGCAATGCTCGACCAGCTCGCGGGCGATCATCTCGCCTTCGCGGTCGGCGTCGGTGGCGATCACCAGTTCGTCGGCTTCGCCGAGCAGGCGTTTGACCGCCTTGAACTGGCCGGCGGTCTTGGGCTTTACCTGCATCTTCCAGCGCTCGGGAATGATCGGCAGGTCGGCCAGCACCCAGCGCTTGTAGCGGGCGTCGTAGGCGTCCGGCGGGGCGGTTTCCAGCAGGTGGCCGATGCACCAGGTCACCGTCAGGTTGCTGCCCAGCCAGCAACCGTCGCCGCGCCGGGTGGCCCCGAGCACCTTGGCGATGTCCTTGGCCTGGGAAGGTTTTTCACAGAGGAAGAGCCGCATGGCCGCCATCATTGGTTCCTTGTCGCTGATGCTGCACAGCATGCGCAGTGACGTGGACTCAGGCAAGCTTAATCTGTATGGATGTACAGTTAATCGTTCGATGGAAGAAAGCTGCATGGGGGCAGGACTCGGGCGGAGGCGCAGGCCTGGCCCCTCACCCTAGCCCTCTCCTAGCCGGCCGCCCCCGGAGGGGCGAGGGGACTTATCCGCGTTAGCCGTGCAATCGCAAGGCACATCATCGGGACACGCCCACAAAAAAGGGTCGCCGCGGCGACCCTTTTCTGTTTTACCCAGGCAACCGTTTAAGCGGGGGCGTGGATCTGCGACGGGTCGCGGCGGCTGTCCGGGCCGTTCTGCAGGTGGGCACCAGTGCTTTCGTCCATGGCCTGTTGCAGGGCCTTCTTGCGCTTCTCTTCGGAGCGATGGGCGAAGAACCAGATGATAAAGGTCATCAACGACACCGACAGCAGGATCAGGCTGGCCACGGCGTTGATTTCCGGCTTCACGCCCAGACGCACGGCGGAGAAGACTTCCATCGGCAGGGTGGTGGAGCCCGGGCCGGAGACGAAGCTGGCCAGCACCAGGTCGTCCAGCGACAGGGCGAAGGACATCATGCCGCCGGCAGCCAGGGAAGGCGCGATCATCGGGATGGTGATCAGGAAGAACACCTTCCAGGGCTTGGCACCCAGGTCCATGGCCGCTTCCTCGATGGACAGGTCCAGCTCACGCAGGCGCGACGACACCACCACCGCCACATAGGCGGAACAGAAGGTGGTGTGGGCGATCCAGATGGTCAGCACGCCGCGCTCGGCAGGCCAGCCGATCAGCTGGGCCATGGCCACGAACAGCAGCAGCAGCGACAGACCGGTGATCACCTCGGGCATCACCAGCGGCGCGGTGACCAAGCCACCGAACAGGGTGCGGCCCTTGAAGCGGGTCACCCGGGTCAGCACGAAGGCGGCCATGGTGCCCAGCGCCACCGCGGCAATCGCGGTGTAGGTGGCGATTTCCAGGGAGCGCATCACCGCGTTCATCAGTTGGGTGTTGTCGAGCAGGCCGACGTACCACTTCAGCGACCAGCCGCCCCAGACCGTTACCAGGCGCGAGGCGTTGAACGAGTAGATGACCAGGATCACCATCGGCAGGTAGATAAACACCAGCCCGGCCCACAGCATAAAGGTGGAGAAACTGAAACGCTTCATGGTCGGCCCTCCATCTCTTTGGCTCGGCAGTGCGGGGTGAGCCGGTTAAACAGAATGATCGGCTCCATGCGGATGAACGGACTCATGGACGACCCTCCATTTCCTTGGCTTGGTTACGGTTAAACAGGATGATCGGAATAATCAGGATCGCCAGCATCACCACTGCCAGGGCGGAGGCTACCGGCCAGTCGCGGTTGTTGAAGAACTCCTGCCACAGCACCTTGCCGATCATCAGGGTCTCCGGGCCGCCGAGCAGTTCGGGAATCACGAACTCGCCGACCACCGGGATAAACACCAGCATGCAACCGGCGATGATGCCGTTCTTGGCCAGCGGCACGGTGATTTTCCAGAAGCTGTTAAAGCGGCTGGAGCCCAGATCTGCAGCGGCTTCCAGCAGGCTCTGGTCGTGTTTCACCAGGTTGGCGAACAGCGGCAGAATCATAAACGGCAGGTACGAATAGACGATGCCGATATACACCGCGACGTTGGTGTTGAGGATCTGCAGCGGCTCACTGATCAGGCCAATGCCCTGCAGCACGCCGTTGAGCAGGCCGTTGTTGCTGAGAATGCCCATCCAGGCGTAGACGCGGATCAGGATCGCGGTCCAGGTCGGCATCATGATCAGCAGCAGAAATACCAGCTGCTTTTCCTTGTCGGCCCGGGCGATGGCGTAGGCCATGGGGAAGCCAATCACCAAGCACAGCAGGGTACTGATCGCGGCCATCTGCAGCGAACCGAGGTAGGCGGCCAGGTACAGGTCATCTTCGCTAAGGAAGATGTAGTTGCCCAGGTTGATAAAGATCGCCAGCTTGTTTTCCGCCCAGGTGTACACGTCGGTGTAGGGCGGGATGGCGACATCGGCTTCGGCAAAGCTGATCTTCAGCACGATGATGAAGGGCAGCAGGAAGAACAGGAACAGCCAGAGGAAGGGCACCCCGATGACGAAGTGACGGCCCGTTGGCAGGCGGCGGCTAATGCTTCTTGAGATGTTCATGAGCGCAATGCCACCCCGCTATCGTCCTCCCACCAGACGAATACTTCGTCGTCCCAGGTCGGCCGTGCGCCACGCCGTTCGGCATTGGCGACGAAGGACTGGACGATCTTGCCGCTCGGCAACTCGACGTGAAACACCGAGTGGCCGCCGAGGTAGGCGATGTCGTGCACGGTGCCGCGCGACCAGTTGTATTCGAAGCTTGGCTGCTCGGTGGTGACCAGCAGTTTTTCCGGGCGGATGGCGTAGGTGATGCTCTTGTCCTGCACCGAGGTGCTGACGCCGTGGCCGACGAAGATATTGCGTTCCAGGTCCGGGCTGTCGATCAGCGCGTGGCCTTCGGCATCGTCCACCACCTGGCCTTCGAACAGGTTGACGTTGCCGATGAACTCACAGACCAGGCGGCTGGTCGGGGTTTCATAGATATCCACCGGGCTGCCGATCTGGGCGATCCAGCCCAGGTGCATGATGGCGATGCGCTGGGCCATGGTCATGGCCTCTTCCTGGTCGTGGGTCACCATCACGCAGGTTACGCCGACGCGCTCGATGATCTCGACAAGCTCAAGCTGCATCTGCGAACGCAGCTTCTTGTCCAGAGCACCCATTGGCTCGTCGAGCAGCAACAGCTTCGGCCGCTTGGCCAGCGAGCGGGCCAGGGCTACACGCTGACGCTGACCGCCGGAAAGCTGGTGCGGCTTGCGCTTGGCGTACTGGCTCATGTGCACCAGCTTGAGCATCTCGTCGACGCGGGCGTCGATTTCGGCTTTGGGCAGCTTGTCCTGCTTGAGACCGAAGGCGATGTTGTCGGCCACGCTCATATGCGGGAACAGGGCGTAGGACTGGAACATCATATTGATCGGCCGCTCGTAGGGCGGCAGGTCGGTGATATCGACACCATCGAGGATGATGCGCCCCTCGCTCGGCCGCTCGAAGCCGGCGAGCATGCGCAGCAGGGTCGACTTGCCGGAGCCGGAGCCGCCGAGCAGGGCGAATATTTCGCCCTTGTTGATGGTCAGGGATACGTCGTCGACCGCGATGGTTTCATCGAACTTCTTGGTCACACGCTCGATTTTGACCAGAACCTCTTTCGGTTTCTGATCCCCCTCAAGAACCTTTTTATAGGCACTAGAAGCAACTGCCATTACCAAAACTCCCGCAAAAGTAGCGCCTGGCCACAACGGCCCGGCGTTGGAAATTATTGACCCGACTTGACCTTGGTCCAGCTACGCGTCATCAAACGTTGGACTTTCACCGGCAACTCCGCCGAGATAAACAACTTGTCCAGCACCGCTTGTGGCGGATACACCGACTCGTCGTTACGCACTTCCTGGTCCATCAGCTCGCCCGCCTTGGTATTGGCGTTGGCGTAACCGACGTAATCGCTGACCCCGGCAATGGCCGCGGGGTCGAGCAGAAAATTGATAAGGGCATGGGCTTCTTGCGGGTTGCCGGCATCCACCGGGATGGCGAGCATGTCGAACCACAGGTTGGCCCCCTCTTTGGGGATGCTGTAAGCAATTTCGATGCCTTTGCCGGCCTCTTCGGCGCGGTCGGCGGCCTGCAGAATGTCGCCGGAGTAACCGGCCGCAACGCAGATATTGCCGTTGGCCAGGTCACCGATGTACTTGGAGCTGTGGAAGTAGGTCACGTAGGGACGCACCGCCAGCAGCTTGGCCTGGGCCTTGGCGTAGTCCTCGGCGTTCTGGGTATTGGGGTCGAGGCCCATATAGTTGAGCACCGAGGGAATCATCTCGTCGGCCGAGTCGAGGAAGCTGACGCCGCAGCTGGCGAGCTTCTTCATGTTCGCCGGCTCGAACAGCACATCCCAGGAGTCGATCTGCTCGACGCCGAGTACTTCCTTGACCTTGGCCACGTTGTAGCCAATGCCATTGGTGCCCCACAGGTAGGGCACCGAATACTGGTTACCGGGATCGTTGACCTGCAGTTGCTTGAGCAGCAACGGGTCAAGGTTGTCCCAGTTCGATAGCAGCGTGCGGTCGAGCTTCTGAAACGCCCCCGCCTTGATCTGCTTGCCGAGGAAATGGTTGGACGGCACCACCAGGTCGTAGCCGCTACGGCCGGCCAGCAGTTTGCCTTCCAGGGTTTCGTTGGAGTCGAACACGTCGTACAGGGCGGTGATGCTCGTGGCCTTCTGGAAATCGGCCAGGGTGGTTTCGCCGATATAGTCGGACCAGTTGTAGACCTTGACCTCGCGCGCGGCGGCTTGCGCGGACGGCACGGCCAGGGCTGCGGCAACCAGGCCAGCCAGGAGAGTGATGCGACGCATAACGCCTTCCTTATTGTTTTGGGGGTTTCCGGCGGGCGAACCCGCCGGAAAGGTACTGCTGCGCGGGCTTAACGGCCCGACTTGACCTTGGTCCAGCTGCGGGTGATGGCGCGCTGCACGGCGGGGCTCAGCTCGGTGAAGGTGTAGAGCTTCTTGCTCGCTTCTTCGGTCGGGTAGATGCCCGGGTTGTTGCGCACTTCCTCAGCCACCAGCGGCGTGGCGGCGCTGTTGCCATTCGGGTAGGCAACATAGTCGGAGATCGGCGCGATCACTTCCGGGGTGAGGATGTAGTTGAGGAACACGTGGGCTTCTTCAACGTTCTTGGCGTCGGCCGGGATGGCCATCATGTCGAAGAAGGAGGCCGCGCCTTCCTTGGGAATGGTATAGCCCACCGGTACGTTGTTCTTCGCTTCTTCGGCACGGGCCTGGGCCTGGAAGATATCGCCGGACCAACCCAGGGCCACGCAGATATCGCCATTGGCCAGGTCGGAGATGTACTTGGAGCTGTGGAAGTAGGTGATGTAAGGACGCACCGTCATCAGCAGGTCTTCGGCCTTTTTCACGTCCTCGACGTTGCTCGGGTTGGGCGGCAGACCCAGGTAGTGCAGCGCAGCGCCATAGACTTCATCCGGTGCGTCGAGCATGGAGACGCCGCAGGCTTTGAGTTTTTCCATGTTCTCCGGCTTGAACACCACATCCCAGGAATCGATGGTGTCAGTGCCCAGGGCAGCCTTGACCTTCTCGGAGTTGTAGCCGATGCCGGTGGTGCCCCACAGGTAGGGGAAAGCGTAGAGGTTGCCCGGGTCGGAACTGTCCAGAGCCTTCATTAGGTCAGGGTTGAGGTTCTTCCAGTTCGGCAGCTTGGATTTGTCGAGTTTCTGGAACACACCGGCCTTGATCTGCTTGGCCAGGAACTGGTTGGACGGCACCACGATGTCGTAGCCGGAACGGCCGGAGAGCAGTTTGGCTTCCAGGGTTTCGTTACTGTCGAACACGTCGTAGACGACCTTGATGCCGGTTTCCTTCTGGAAGTTTTCCAGGGTGTCCTCGGCGATGTAGTCCGACCAGTTGTAAATGTGCAGCACTTTATCCTCGGCCTGGGCAACGCCAGTAATGGCGCCCGCCAGGGACAACGCTAGAAGGGTTTTGCCGAATGTTTTCATGCGTACAGCTCCTGTTGTCGTATTGGTTTTCCAGCGGGTGAGCGGCCAATCCGCATCACCCTCCGGTGAGCCTGGCCAACGCACGGGGGCAGTCTGGCAAGGTCTCGGCACTCTTTACAACTTTCCGCTATTGCAGCTTGAAACCGTTAAATGCCCTGCGCCTGGCCGAGGACCTCGGCGGCGGTCAGGTCCAGGCAAAGACGGACCTTTTCCAGCAGCTCGTCGATCTCGGTCTTGCTGATCACCAGGGGCGGCGAAATGATCATGGTGTCGCCCACGGCGCGCATGATCAGACCGTTATTAAAGCAGTGCCTGCGGCAGAGCATGCCCACACCCACAGACCCGGCGAAACGCTTGCGGCTGGCCTTGTCCTGAACCAGTTCGATGGCCCCGAGCATGCCAACGCCGCGCACTTCACCCACCAGAGGGTGATCGGCCAGCTCACGCAGACGTTTCTGCAAGTAGGGTGCCGTTTCTGCCTTGACCCGCTCGACAATCTTTTCCTCGCGCAAAATGCGCAGGTTTTCCAGGGCTACAGCAGCAGCCACCGGATGGCCGGAATAAGTGAAACCGTGGTTAAAGTCACCGCCCTGGTTGAGCACCTCGACCACGCTGTCGCGCACGATCAGGCCGCCCATGGGGATATAGCCGCTGGTCAGGCCCTTGGCGATGGTCATCATGTCCGGGGCGTTGCCGTAATAGTCGCTGCCGAACCACTCGCCGGTGCGACCGAAACCGCAGATCACTTCATCGGCGACGAACAGAATGTCGTACTTGGCGAGGATTTCGCGGATGCGCGGCCAGTAGCTGTCCGGCGGAATAATCACCCCACCCGCGCCCTGGATCGGCTCGGCAATAAAGGCGGCGACATTCTCTTCGCCGACTTCGAGAATCTTCTGCTCCAGCTGGTCGGCGGCCCAGATACCGAATGCCTCGGGGCTCATATCGCCGCCTTCGCCGAACCAGTACGGCTGCGGAATATGCACAATGCCCGGGATCGGCAGGTCGCCCTGCTCGTGCATATATTTCATGCCGCCCAGGCTCGCGCCAGCCACGGTGGAACCGTGGTAGCCGTTGATGCGGCTGATGATGACCTTCTTGTTTGGCTGGCCCTTGATCGCCCAGTAATGGCGCACCATGCGCAGCATGGTGTCGTTGCCTTCCGAGCCCGAACCGGTGAAAAACACATGGTTCATGCCTGGCGGGGCCAGCTCGGCGATTGCCTTGGCTAGCTCCAGGGCCGGCGGCGTGGCGGTCTGGAAGAACATATTGTAGTAGGGCAGCTCTTGCATCTGTTTCGCGGCGGCGTCTGCCAGTTCCTTACGACCATAGCCGATTGCCACACACCAGAGCCCGGCCATGGCGTCGAGGATCTTGTTGCCCTCGCTGTCCCACAGGTACACGCCGTCGGCTTTGGTGATGATGCGCGGCCCATTTTCCGCCAGCTGTTTGAAATCGCTGAACGGCGCGAGGTGGTGTTCGCGGCTCATGGCCTGCCACTCGCGGGTTTTCGGGTTGGTCACTTGACTGTTCATAACGACACCTTGCTTACACAGGCTGCACGTTGCAGCCCGATAAAAATTCTTGGCAGTGACTGGCGCAGGGATCACCCACGCCAGCCACTTGACGGTTACACCGACAGCAGCAGGAACTCGCGCTCCCAGGAGCTGATCACCCGCTTGTAGTTCTCGTGCTCGGCGCGCTTGACCGCGACATAGCCACGGATGAACTTCTCGCCCAGGTACTTCTCGGCATCCTTGCAGGCTTCCATGCGCTCCAGAGCGTGCTCGATGGTGATCGGCAGGCGCAGGTTGCGGCGCTCGTAGCCACGACCCTTGACCGGAACGCTGGGCTCAAGACCGCCGACCATGCCCATATAGCCGCACAGCAGGGAGGCTGCCAGCACCAGGTAAGGGTTGGCGTCAGCACCGGCCAGGCGGTTTTCCACGCGACGGTTCTGCGGCGTGGCTTCCGGCACGCGCAGGCCCACGGTGCGGTTTTCTTCGCCCCACTCGACGTTCACCGGGGCCGAGGTATCCGGCAGGAAGCGGCGGAACGAGTTGACGTTCGGCGCGAACAGCGGCAGCAGCTCAGGGATGTACTTCTGCAGGCCGCCGATGTGGTGCATGAAGAGTTCGCTCATGCTGCCATCGGCATTGGAGAACAGGTTCTGCCCGGTCTTGATATCCACCACACTCTGGTGGATGTGCATGGCGCTGCCCGGCTGATCGGTGATCGGCTTAGCCATAAAGGTGGCGGCCACATCGTGCTTGAGCGCCGCTTCACGCATGGTGCGCTTGAACACGGTGATCTGGTCGGCCAGGTGCAGGGCCTCGCCGTGACGGAAGTTGATTTCCATCTGCGCCGGGCCGTCTTCGTGGATCAGCGTATCGAGGTCCAGGCCCTGGATTTCGCACCAGTCGTAGACGTCTTCGAACAGCGGGTCGAATTCGTTGGCGGCATCGATGGAAAACGACTGACGACCCACTTCCGGGCGACCGGAGCGGCCCATCGGCGCGACCAAGGGGAAGTCCGGGTCGCTGTTGCGCTTGGTCAGGTAGAACTCCATCTCCGGCGCAACGATCGGCTTCCAACCCTTGTCAGCGTAGAGCTTGAGTACATTCTTGAGGATGTTGCGCGGCGACAGCTCGATCGGGTTGCCCTGCTTGTCGAAGGTGTCGTGGATCACCATCGCAGTCGGCTCGATGGCCCACGGCACCAGGAACACGGCGTTTTCATCCGGGCGGCAGAACATGTCGATGTCCGCCTCGTCGAGCAGGTCGTAATAGATTTCGTCCTCGACGTAATCGCCGGTTACGGTCTGCAGCAGCACACTCTCGGGGAGGCGCATGCCCTTCTCGTCGAGAAACTTGTTGGTCGGCGAAATCTTGCCGCGGGCAATGCCGGTAAGATCGCTGATCAGGCATTCAACTTCGGTGATTTTGCGTTCTTTGAGCCAGCTCGAAAGCTGGTCTAATTTGGTGCTCATAGAGACCTCAGGGTTGGTGAGAGCCGACCTATATATAGTCGGTTCAGCGTTGCCCCGCCCTCTTCCTGCAAGCCTCACCAAAGGCCTGGAAGATGGCGAGATAATTCGGGTTGGATCTTACCTGCCACTCGGGGTGCCATTGCACCCCCAGCGCGAAGCCTGGCACCGCTTCGACGGAGAAGGCTTCGATCAACCCGTCTGGTGCCAGTGCTTCCACGCGGAGGCCCGGCGCCAGACGTTCAACGCCCTGGCCATGAATGGAATTGACTTGAATCTCGCCCGCCAGGCCGATACCGGCGAGCAGCCCGCCCGGCTGCACTTGCAGCGCGTGACGCAGGCCATACTGTTGCTCGGCCGGCATGTCGCCGGGCTCGCGGTGGTCCATATAGCCTTCGACCTCATGCACCTTCTGGTGCAGGGTGCCGCCGAAGGCCACGTTCATTTCCTGAAAACCGCGGCAAATGCCGAGCACGGGAACGCCGGCGGCAATTGCTGCTTTAATTAAAGGTAATGTGGTGCTGTCGCGGGCGATATCATGAGCCGTGCCCGGCTCGCTGGCTGGGCCGCGATAATGATGGGGTTCGACGTTCGACGGCGAGCCGGTGAACACCAGGCCATCGAGTTGTTGCAGCAGGTAGGTCTGATCGATCTGATCGCCCAGCGCGGGGACTATCAATGGCATGCCCCCGGCAACATGCACGATGGCTTGCAGGTATTTGTCACCGGCGGTGTGGTAGATGTTGTGCCCGATCTGCTTGGTACAGGCACTAACGCCGATTATCGGCTGGCGCGACATGAGACACCCGTTTTATTGCTGTTATGGGTTTGAGCCGAGCTTAGCCTTGTTCATTTTTTTTCACAATAGCCATGTAAAAAATTGAACACACCCCACTGAGCACCCTGTCAAACCTGGGGTTCGCCGGCACTGCGCTGCCCTGCAACGCCCTAAAATTGGCCACACAGCCCCCTTTTAGGGCAATATGTAGCTCTCTTGACAGCATCAGGCGTTTGGGATTGACTCAACCCTGTGCAGTTGCATGATTGATATTTTTAACAACAAAGGTGTTGCATCATGTCGGTACCCCCGCGTGCCGTTCAGCTTAACGAAGCGAACGCGTTCCTTAAGAAACATCCTGAGGTCCTGTTCGTCGACCTTCTTATTGCAGATATGAATGGCGTGGTGCGCGGCAAGCGCATCGAACGCGCCAGCCTTCACAAGGTGTACGAGCGCGGCATCAACCTGCCAGCCTCGTTGTTCGCCCTGGATATCAACGGCTCCACGGTGGAAAGCACCGGTCTGGGCCTGGATATCGGTGACGCCGACCGTATCTGCTACCCCATCCCCAACACCCTGTGCAATGAGCCCTGGCAGAAGCGCCCAACCGCGCAACTGCTGATGACCATGCATGAAATGGAAGGCGAGCCGTTCTTCGCTGACCCACGGGAAGTGTTGCGCCAGGTGGTCGCGAAGTTCGACGAACTGGGCCTTACTATCTGCGCCGCCTTTGAACTCGAGTTCTACCTGATCGACCAGGCCAACGTGAACGGCCGTCCGCAGCCGCCGTTGTCGCCGCTGTCGGGCAAGCGCCCGCAGTCGACCCAGGTGTACCTGATCGACGACCTCGACGAATACGCCGAGTGTCTGCAGGACATCCTCGAAGGTGCCAAAGAGCAAGGCATCCCGGCCGATGCCATCGTCAAGGAAAGCGCCCCAGCGCAGTTCGAGGTCAACCTGCATCATGTCGCTGACCCGATCAAGGCCTGCGACTACGCGCTGCTGCTCAAGCGCCTGGTGAAGAACATCGCCTACGACCACGAGATGGACACCACCTTTATGGCCAAGCCGTACCCCAACCAGGCGGGTAACGGCTTGCACGTGCATATCTCGATTCTCGACAAGCAGGGCAACAACATCTTCGCCTGCGAAGATCCGGTGCAGAACGACGCCCTGCGTCATGCCATCGGCGGCGTGCTGGAAACCATGCCGGCTTCGATGGCCTTTCTCTGCCCGAACGTCAACTCCTACCGCCGTTTCGGCGCGCAGTACTACGTGCCGAACTCGCCGTGCTGGGGTATCGACAACCGTACCGTGGCCCTGCGCGTACCGAACGACAATGCCGATGCCGTACGCATCGAACACCGCGTCGCCGGTGCCGACGCCAACCCCTACCTGCTGCTCTCGGCGGTACTGGCGGGCGTGCACCACGGCCTGACCAACAAGATCGAGCCGACCGCTCCAGTGGAAGGCAATTCCTACGAGCAGAACGAGCAAAGCCTGCCGAACAACCTGCGCGATGCCCTGCGCGAGCTGGACGACAACGAAGTGCTGGCCCGTTATATCGACCCGAAATACATCGATATCTTCGTCGCCTGTAAGGAAAGCGAGCTGGCCGAGTTCGAGAATTCGATCTCCGACCTCGAGTACAACTGGTACCTGCACACGGTTTGATGCAACACCTAAACGCCGGCCTTTGAGCCGGCGTTTTCTATTCCACACGCGGCGTAGCCCCAGCCCTTTTATTCACGCCTCGGCGCGATGACGGGCAACCTGCGCCGCAAATTCCTGCTGACGCGACATCAACCTACTCGGGAGACCTCCATGCCTCGCCTGTTTGCCTCACTGCTGCTTGCCCTGACGCCGCTGCTGGCCAGCGCCGAAGAGGTGATTCGCGTCTACAACTGGAACGATTATATCGCCCCGCAGGTGCTCAAGGATTTCGAGGCCGAGACCGGCATCCGCGTGGAGTACCGCACCTTTAGCACCGCCGAAGAACTGGCAGCGGCCCTGGCCAGCGGCGAAGCCATCGATATCGCAGTGCCGTCGCACAACGACCTGCCGGCCCTGATCGACAACGGCAGCATCCAACCCCTGGATTTCAGCCTGCTGCCCAACCGCAAGCACCTCGACAAGCAGCTGCTCAGCACTCTGGCCGCCCTCGACCCGAGCAACCGCCATGCGGTGCCTTACCTGTGGGGCGCGGTGGGCCTGGCGATCAACACGCCGCAAGCCGAGGCGGCCTTTGGCGGGCCGCTGCCCGATAGCTGGAGCCTGCTGTTCGATGCCGAGCAGAGCGCGCGCCTGGCCGCATGCGGGATCAGCGTGCTGGACGCGCCCGAGGAAACCCTGACCCTGCTGTTCAACTACCAGGGCCGCAGCCTGGCACGCAGCGCGCCGAGCCGCATCCAGCGCTCCAGCCAGGTGCTGGACGGCCTTCGCCCGCATCTGCGCTATATCGACAGCGAGCGTTATATCGACGACCTCAGCCAGGGCAAGCTGTGCGTGGCCATGGCCTGGGTAGGCGACGCCCTGGCCGCCGCCGATGCCGGGCAGCCGGTGCGCTTCCTGGTGCCGGATGAAGGCTCGGTGCTGTTTATCGACAATCTGGTGATCCCCGCAAGCGCCGAGCGCGCCGATCTGGCCCACCGTTTTATCGACTACCTGATGCAGCCCGAGGTGGCCGCGCTGATCACCGCCGAAACGCTTTATCCCAGCGGCAATGCCGACTCCAGGGACTTCCTCGACGCGGCATTGCGCGATCAGCCGGGCCTGTACCCGGACCGCGACACCAAACGCCGCCTGCATGCCCTGGAAACCGTCTCGGAGAAACACAGCGCCAGCGTGGCCGAGGTATGGGCACGCTTTCGTGATGGCAGTTGAATGATGCGAGAGGAGCCCGGATGAAATCCGGGCTACGGCCTGCGCTTACCGCGCAGGGTGCGCAAGTATCCGAGAGTCTTGCTGCGCACGGCGCACCCTACGGTCTCACAAGTCTTACTTGACCAGCTGACGCCAGGCTTTCAGCGAACCAACGGCCAGTGACTGCGCCTTGCGCGCAGCCAGCACTTCAGGATCGATGGTCTGGTTGGCCAGTTCGGCCAGCTTGTTCAACTCGCCATACAGGCGGTCGACTTCCGGCACCTCCAGCACCTCGCGGGCCAGGTGCAGCCAGACCAACAGACGCTCGATACGCGGCAGTTGCTCGGCCAGGTCTTCCGGCTGCTGCACATAGCGCTTGAGCTGCAGGGCGGCCCCTTCATCGGCGATCAGGGTCGGCAGCCAGTTGCCCAGCGGCGCAGCGCCCTGGCGGTTGCCACGGTTATTGCGCTCCACCGTCCAGCTGCGCGCCAGCAGCCAGCGCGACAGGTTCAGCGAGAACAGCCCCCAGCGGTTGCCCTGCAGTTCGGCGGCGAACAGCGCCGGGGCGTTCTTGCGCAGACTGTCATCGTCCTGGCCGGCCAGCAGGCGCGGACGCCATTCCAGCAGCAAAGCATCCAGCAATTCACGCAAGGCATGACTGCTGGAACGCGGCGCGGCCTGGCCAAGGCTGCTGAGCAGCGCACGCAAGCCGATCAGCTGCTCCAGCCACTCGACCAGCAAACGCCAGTGGCCATTGAAGCGGTATTGCTCGGCCAGGCGCTGGCTGCTGCCCAGCAGGTGCCAGCCCAGCGCCGCGACGCTGTCGTCCAGGCTGGTTTCGCCGCTCAGCACCGGGGCTGGCAGACTCAAGCTGTAGCTGCCGGCATCGAACAGGCGGTAGCCGCGCTCGGCCTTGCTGATATCGCAGGGCATCAGCGCCAAGTCAGCCGCCAGCTCGGCGGCCAGTTCGAGCAGCGCCTCAGGCTCGCCCTGACGCAGCTCCAGCTCCAGCTCGCAGATTTCTTCTTCGCCTTCGCCGGCAATCACCTTGCCCAGGTCCAGCGCCGCTTCGATCACCACGCGGGCCTTGCCGCGCCCCCAGGCGATTTCCGCGCGCTGGCGAACGAAGTCGGTGGTGAAGATGGGCTGCAGCTGCTTCTTGTCCAGTTCGGCCAGGGCCGCCGGCCAGCAGCTGTCATCGAGCTTTTTCAGGTCCAGCTTCGCCTTGGCCAGGTTCCAGTCCCACTCATTGCGCTCGGACAAACCGGCCACGCTTTGCCCGCGGGTTTTCAGGGTCTGGATCACCTGGTCGCCATCGCGGCGCAGACGCAGGGCGACCTTGGCCGTGGCCAGGTCGCGCTCGGGGGTGTCGAAATACTGGTTGAACAGTTCGTGCTGCTCCCAGCCACTCTTGTTGCGCTTCTTCAGCAACGGGTGGTCGCGCAGGGCGGTCAGGGTTGCACGGCTGACTCGCAGCTTGATCTCGGTTTCTTTGTTCATGGGACTCTAGGTCTGGATACGTGAATTCAGCTGGCCGAACTGTCGCGCGCCTTGCGCGAGTGCGGCGTACTAATCGGTGAGTAGTCGGTTTTATTCTCGACCAGGCGCGACGTGTAGAGGCTGATATGGGTGTGCCGGTCGGGGATGTCTTTATTGACGAACGAGGCCGCGGCGATGGTGACGTAGTCGCCGATGCGCAGATTGTCGCCAATGATACAGGCGTTGGCACCCACGCTGACGTTATCGCCGATCACGATCGGGCCGCCCTCGTCATGCTTCTGGCCGATGGTGCAGTTCTGGAAGATGCTGAAATTCCTGCCGATCACCGCCTTGCGGGTAATCACAATACCGACCGGGTGGGGAATAAACAGACCCTCGCCGATTTGCGTATCCAGCGGGATCTCGATGCCGAAGCGCTCGCTAAGTCGGTCACTGAGCCGGCGGGCGCGATTGCGCCAGAACTTCGAATCGGACTGGTGGAGAAATTGCGCGAAGCGGTACCAGAACAGGTAGCGATAACGCGAACGCTGACGGTACTTGGCCAGCAAGCGCCGCCAGGAAAAGCGCTTGTGCGCGCCGCCGAGCAACTCGATATGCCAGTAGCGTTTCAATTGGGCGAATGTCATGCCGCGACCTCGGGTGCCTTTACTGTGCAACAGCCCCAGCCGGGGCCAATACAATCGAATTATTACCATCTGATGACACGAACTGGCGGGCGTACCGGGTGATCCGTATACTTGCGGCCTTCTCAACGCCGGGGCTCACCCTATGCCAATCAATCCTTTTGCCAGCCTGTTCGGTCGCTCGCCTATCGGGCCCATGCAGAAGCATTTCGCCAAAGCTCACGAGTGCGCGGCGAACCTGGTGCCGTTTTTCGAAGCCGTGATGGTCGAGGACTGGGCCCAGGTGCAGCACGTGCAGCAGGACATGGCACGACTGGAAGACGAAGCCGACAAGCTGAAGAAAAGCGTGCGTCTGCACCTGCCCAAGAGCCTGTTTCTGCCGGTTCCGCGTTCGGATCTGCTGGAGCTGCTGAGTGTACAGGACAAAGTCGCCAACCGCGCCAAGGACATCGCCGGCCTGATGCTAGGCCGCGAAATGGCCATTCCCCAGGCGCTGCAACCGCTGATGCGGACCTTTGTGCAGCGCACCGTGGATGCCAGCGCCCAGGCCCTGAAAGCCATGAACGAGCTGGACGAGCTGCTGGAAACCGGCTTTGGCGGTCGCGAAGCGGCCCTGGTCGAGTCCATGGTCATGGAGCTTGAGCAGATCGAGCGCGACACCGATCTGATGCAGATCGACGTGCGTCGCGCCCTGTTCAAACTGGAGAAGGATCTTCCCCCGGTCGACGTGATGTTCCTCTACCAGATCATCGAGTGGATCGGCGATGTGGCTGACCGTGCCGAACGCGTCGGCAACCGACTGGAACAACTGCTGGCGCGCTAAGCGCCAGTGTCCTTTCTGGAATCTACGGATTAATTATTTATGTCTCTGATTGCGGACTACGGCCTCGTATTGCTGCTGCTTGCCTGTCTCTTTGGCTTTTTCATGGCCTGGGGGGTGGGTGCCAATGACGTGGCCAATGCCATGGGTACATCGGTGGGCTCGCGCGCGCTGACCATCAAACAGGCGATTCTGATCGCCATGGTGTTCGAATTCGCCGGTGCCTACCTGGCCGGCGGCCAGGTCACCGAAACCATCAAGAGCGGTATCGTCGATGCCTCGATGATCACCCCGGACCTGATGGTGCTGGGCATGATGTCGGCGCTGCTGGCGGCCGGTACCTGGCTGCTGATCGCCTCGACCCGCGGCTGGCCGGTATCCACCACTCACTCCATCGTCGGCGCGGTGATTGGCTTCGCTGCCGTGGGCGTGTCCATGGACGCGGTCAACTGGGCCGGCGTCGGCCCGATCGTGGCCAGCTGGGTGGTTTCCCCGGTGCTGTCCGGTTTCGTCGCCTTTGGCCTGTTTGTCAGTGTGCAGAAGCTGATCATCGATACCGATGAGCCCTTCCTCAACGCCAAGCGCTTTGTGCCGCTGTATATGTTTGCCACTGGTTTTATGGTCAGCATCATGACCCTGACCAAAGGCCTCAAGCATATCGGTCTGGACCTCTCCAGCACCGAGGGTTTTATGCTCTCGCTGGGCGTCGGTGCCCTGGTGATGCTGCTGGGTATCGCCCTGCTCAGCCGGATCAAGATCGACGTCGAGGCGGACAAGGACTTCCACTACGCCAGTGTGGAAAAGGTCTTCGCCGTGCTGATGATCTTCACCGCCTGCTCCATGGCCTTTGCCCACGGTTCCAACGACGTGGCCAACGCCGTCGGCCCACTGGCGGCGATTGTCGGGGTGATCCAGTCCGGCGGTGAAGCGGTCGGGGCCAAGGCGGCGCTGCCGGCCTGGGTGCTGCTGCTGGGCGCGGTGGGTATCGTGATCGGCCTGGCCACCTATGGCTACAAGGTGATTGCCACCATTGGCAAGGAAATCACCGAGCTGACCCCGAGCCGCGGTTTCGCCGCCGAACTGGCCACCGCCACCACCGTGGTCGGTGCCTCGGCCATCGGCCTGCCGGTGTCCACCACCCATACCCTGGTCGGTGCGGTACTGGGTGTGGGCCTGGCCCGCGGTATCGGCGCGCTGAACCTGGGCGTGATCGGCAAGATCTTTATGTCCTGGCTGATCACCCTGCCAGTGGGTGCGGCCCTGTCCATCGTGTTCTTCTACGTGCTGCGCGGCATCTTCCTCTGAGTTAGCGGTTTTATCTCTGCCGGCGATGGCCCTATGATGGGCCTCGCCCGCGGAGACTCCCGATGCCCCTGCCTTCCTTAAAAGAGCAATTCGCCGCGCTGATCGCCGCGCCTTCGGTGAGCTGTACCCAGCCCCACTGGGACCAATCCAACCGCGCGGTGATCGAGTTGCTCTCGGGCTGGCTCGGCGACCTCGGCTTCCACTGCGATGTGCAGCAAGTTTCCCCCGGTAAATTCAATCTGCTCGCCAGCTATGGCACTGGCCCCGGCGGCCTGGTGCTGGCCGGACACAGCGACACCGTGCCGTTCGACGCCGCGCTGTGGCAGAGCGACCCACTCAAACTGACCGAAGTCGACGGCCGCTGGGTGGGCCTGGGCAGTTGCGATATGAAGGGCTTTTTCGCCTTGGTCATCGAGGCGGTGCAACCCTTGCTGGAACAACGCTTCCAGCAGCCGTTGCTGATTCTCGCCACCTGCGACGAGGAAAGCTCGATGGCCGGGGCCCGCGCCCTGGCCGCTGCCGGCCGGCCCCTGGGGCGCGCCGCGGTGATCGGCGAGCCAACCGGCCTCAAGCCCATCCGCCTGCACAAGGGCATCATGATGGAGCGCATCGACATCCTCGGTCAGAGCGGTCACTCCTCCGATCCCAGCCTCGGTCACAGCGCCCTGGAAGCCATGCAGGACGTGATCACCGAGCTGCGCGGCCTGCGCAACCAGTGGCAGCGCGAATTCAGCAACCCGCAGTTCAGCGTGCCGGTGCCGACCCTAAACCTGGGCTGCATCCATGGTGGCGACAACCCCAATCGCATCTGCGGCCAGTGCGCCCTGGAGTTCGACCTGCGCCCACTGCCCGGCATGGACCCGCAGGTGCTGCGGGCGGCGATTCGGCAGAAGCTGCAGCCGCTGGCCGAGCGACACCAGGTCAAGATCGACTACGCGCCGCTGTTCCCCAGCGTGCCACCGTTCGAGCAAAGCGCCGACAGTGAGCTGGTGCGCATCGCCGAACGCCTCACCGGGCACAGTGCCTGCGCGGTAGCATTTGCCACCGAAGCGCCTTATCTTCAGCAGCTTGGTTGCGAAACTCTGGTGCTCGGCCCAGGCGATATCGATTGCGCCCACCAACCAGGGGAATATCTGGACATGTCACGTTTGCAGCCGACCGTGCGTCTGCTGCAACAACTGATTGAACATTATTGCCTGCACCCCGCCAGCGCGGTGCCACCTGGAGGAGAGAACGCGTGAAGCTGCCCCAACTGCGACGATAACCCCCGCTGCTATCGGCTGCCTCGTATCAACAGCAAGTTGCGCAGCAACGTCCTCCCATCCCCTTCTCCCCCGGGAGAAGGTGGCGCGTAGCGCCGGATGAGGGTGGGCATGCCCATCGCCGCGCCTCTCCATGCGTTCCCTATTTGCCCCACAGGTTCCTCCAATAATGTTCGACCACGTCAATTGGCTCCGCCACGCTTCGCCCTATATCAATGCCCACCGCGACTGCACCTTTGTGGTGATGCTGCCGGGCGAGGGCGTTGCCCATCCGAATTTCGGCAATATCGTGCACGACCTGGTGCTGTTGCACAGCCTCGGCGTGCGCCTGGTGCTGGTGCATGGCTCGCGCCCGCAGATCGAGGCGCGCCTGGCCAACCAGGGCCTGACCCCACACTTTTACCGCGACCTGCGGGTGACCGACGGGCCGGCCCTGGAGTGCGTGATCGACGCCGTCGGCCAGCTGCGCATCGCCATCGAAGCGCGCCTGTCGATGGACATGGCGCGCTCGCCGATGCAGGGCTCGCGCCTGCGTGTCACCAGCGGCAACTTCGTCACCGCGCGGCCGATCGGTGTGGTCGATGGCGTCGACTATCACCACACCGGCGAAGTGCGGCGCATCGACCGCAAGGGCATCAATCGTCAGCTGGATGAGCGCAGCATCGTGCTGCTGTCGCCGCTGGGCTATTCGCCCACCGGGGAAATCTTCAACCTGGCCTGCGAAGACGTTGCCACCCGCGCCGCCATCGACCTGGACGCCGACAAACTGTTGCTGTTCGGGGCCGAGAGTGGTCTGCTCGACGAGAACGGCCGCCTGGTCCGCGAGCTGCGCCCCCAGCAGGTGCCGCAGCATCTGCAGCGCCTAGGCAGCAGCTATCAGGGCGAACTGCTCGACGCCGCCGCCGAGGCCTGCAAGGCCGGGGTACGCCGCAGCCATATCGTCAGCTACGCCGAAGACGGCGCGCTGCTCAGCGAACTGTTCACCCGCACCGGCAACGGCACCCTGGTGGCCCAGGAGCAGTTCGAATCCCTGCGCGAGGCGACCATCGAAGATGTCGGCGGCCTGATGGAGCTGATCACCCCGCTGGAAGATCAAGGCATTCTAGTGCGCCGCTCGCGGGAGGTACTGGAGCGCGAAATCGAGCAGTTCAGCATCGTCGAGCGCGAAGGCCTGATCATCGCCTGCGCCGCGCTGTACCAGATTGCCGACTCGGATTTCGGCGAGCTGGCTTGCCTCGCGGTCAACCCAGCCTACCGCCATGGCGGTCGCGGCGACGAGCTGCTCGAACGCATCGAGGAACGGGCCCGCGCCCAGGGCCTGAAGACCCTATTCGTGCTCACCACCCGCACAGCCCACTGGTTCCGCGAGCGCGGCTTCGTGCCCAGCAGCGTCGACCGCCTGCCCGCCGCCCGCGCCTCGCTGTACAACTACCAGCGCAACTCCCAGGTGTTTGAAAAGGCGCTTTAAAGCGCCTGACGTAGGAAATCCCCCGTCGTCCAGACGCCTCGCTGTCGCGCAGCAAACTGGGATGTAAGTGCGCCTATCGGCTTGGGCACTTGTAGGAGCGGGGGGACGCCCAGTTCCATGCCCGCGATGGATTTCGCGGGCATGGCGGAGTGCCGCACAACCGCTCCTACGGGGTATGCATCAACCGGCAAACCGCTCTAGGGAATCAGCTCCTGCTGCTCCTCGGGCAGTTGCGGGTCGACCTGCAGCCAGGGCAAGCCGCTCTGCACCCAGATATGCCGATCCGCCGGGGCCTGCTCCGGGTGGTCGAGGGTGGCGACGGTGACATCCAGGGTCTCTGGGCTGAGGCGGGTAAACAGGGTCAGGTGCGCGCCGCAGGTCGGGCAGAAGCTGCGCGTGCAGGTGGCCGACGAGGCGTACTCGGTGGGCGTGCCGGCCAGCCACTGAAAGCTCGCCAGCGGCACCGTGATCCAGGTGGTAAGGATGCCGCCGCTGCTGCGCCGGCAGTCCGAACAGTGGCAGTGGGCGATATCCACCAGGGGCGCGTCGAAGCGGTAACGCAGGCGACCACAGTGGCAGCCGCCGCTCTGCAATAAACTCATCGTTATCTCCTTCGCCCGGCCGATGCTTGCGTCGCCCGCCCGGGCTGCTCAAGATGGGCGCTTGTGCCTTAGCCGGTAGTTTTTCAACGGTCTGTTAGACGAGGGTTGTCGTGCTCGAATTGCTGCTGGCCTTGTGGCCTTTGTTCGCCCTGATAGTCGCCGGTTATCTACTACGCCGCCAGGCCTTTCCCAACGAGGCGTTCTGGCCCGGTGCCGAGCGGCTGAACTACTTCATCCTGTTTCCCGCGCTGCTGCTGAGCAGCCTGGCCACGGCTCCGCTGGATAATCCCGCGCTGCCGCGCCTGGCCCTGGCGGTGATGCTGGGCCTGGGCCTGGCCTGGCTGGCCCTGCTGCTGGTGCGCCGGGTGCGGGGCTGGCCGGCGGGGCGTTTCGGGGCCTTCAGCCAGGGCACCCTGCGCTTCAATACCTACCTGGGCCTGGCCACTGTGGGCAGCCTGTTTGGCCAACCAGGCCTGAGCCTGGCCGCGCTGATGCTGGCCCTGATGGTGCCCACGGTCAACGTGCTGTCGGTCTGGTCGCTGACCGCCGAGCGCGGCGTCAGCGCGCGCAGCCTGCTGCTGCCGATCCTGAAGAACCCACTGATTCTCGCCTGTCTGGCCGGGGCCCTGATCAACCTCAGCGGCATCGGCCTGCCCGGCGGCAGCGAGCGTCTGCTCGGCCTGCTGGCCGCCGCCAGTCTGCCGCTGGGCCTGCTCTGCGTCGGCGCGGCATTGAAGCCCGAACAGTTGAGCGGCGAAGTTCCGGCCCTGCTCAGCAACAGCCTGCTGCGCTTGCTGGCTATGCCGCTGCTGGCCTGGGCGGTGGCCTATGGGCTGCAGTTACCGCCTATGGAAAGCACCCTGCTGGTGCTGTTCTTCGCCCTGCCGACCGCCCCCACCGCCTATGTGCTGACCCGCCAGCTGGGCGGCGACAGCCAGCTGATGGCCGGCCTGATTACCCTGCAGACCCTGTTGGCGGCGGCCAGCCTGCCGCTATTGCTGCTGTTAGCAGGCCGTTGAAAAATGTAGGCGAGGCAGGCAAGACAAGGCAAAAACAGGCGAGGAAGCGGAGTTTACGGGTTGTAAATGAGCATTCCGAGCCTGTTTTTAACGCAGTATTGCCAACGCAGGTAGTTTTTCAACAGCCTGCTACTGCTCGGTTGAGCTGGCGTCCTGGCTCATATAGTCGCTGATCAGCTGCTGGTAGCGGCCGCTGTCCTGCAGGGCGCGCAGGCCCAGGTTGAACTGCTCGATCAGCTGCGGCCCCTGCGGGTGCTTGTGCGGCACGATCAGGTGCAGGGTACTGTTGCTGATCGCGCTGACAGAGCGGCGAAACAGACTCAGGTCGGCACCGGTCAGGCGCAACGCGGTTTCCCCCAGACGCAGGTCGGAGATAAAGAAATCATCCCGTCCGAGCAGCAGCAGGCGCGCGCATTCCTTGAGGCCAATAGGCGAATGGCGGGTCAGCAAACCCTGATCGAGCAGCTCCTGAAGAACCTTCGGCGGTTGCCAGCCAAGGGGGTAGCAAAAGCGCCGGCCCTGCAGGCTGGCCGGATCATCCAGCTCGATGGGCTCGGCGGCGCGGCTGAAGATATGCTGCTCGGCAACGAACAAGGCGGCGGAATACAGGTATTCCTGCTCCCGCTGCGGCGTGCGTACATAGGGGAAGGTCGCGTCGTACTCGCCCTGTAGGGTCTTCAGGTAGCCGCGGTTCCAGGGCCGCCAGTCCAGGCTATGGCCGATGCTCCGTTCATCCAGCGCGGCCTTTACCACCTGGGTCAGCATGCCGCCGCCCGGCAGGGCCTGGCCGGTAAAGGGCGCGTAGTTATCACCGGTAACCAGTCGCAGGTTGTCGGCCTGGGCGCAGAGGCACAGGCTCGACAACAGGTAGACCAGCACGCGCGGTGGCATCAGGGCAATACTCAGAGCTCCCAGGTTCTTTATTCGAGGGTAAACCACTGCACCTCGACCCGGCGGTTCTGCTCGCTGTCCTGGCCCAGGGGCTCTTCCCAGCCGCGCCCGACCAGCTCGATGCGGTCGTCGGCGATGCCCGGGTGGCGCGCCAGCAAGGCCGTCTTGACCGCCAGGGTACGCTGGCGTGACAACTCCATGGCCTTCAGCGCCATGCTGCGCACCAGCGCCGAACCGCCCTGGCGCTCGAAGTCGGCGACCATGGCGTTATCCACATGGCCGCGCAGCAGGACGATGGAGCCGGGGCTGACCTGGAGAAACTTCTTGATGGTGTCCAGGTAGTCCTGGTTGGCCTTGGCGTCGTTGTCCAGGGCCGCCGAGTTGGCTTCGAAGAAGAAGCGGATGTCCTTGCTCAGCAGCGCATCGCCTTCCAGGGCGACCTTGCCACTGGTGCGGATCGGGGCGATGGCGATGCTCTGGCCCTGGAACAGGCCGTCCTGCTGCAGCGCCTTGAGGTGGCTCAGGTCGGAGAAGCGCTCCGGGTCGGCGGGGTTGCGGATCAACGCCCCGTAGGCCAGCACCGAGGACTGGAAAATCCCCTGGAAGGAGCCGGCCGAATCGATGCTGCCATCGAAGAACGCCAGGTTCTCCGGCAGGTTGCTCAGGTGCACCTTGCTCAGCTCGTCGAGGGTTTCTTCCTGGGTCCAGCCGAACGCCTGAGCGACCACGCCGGCATGGGTTCGGGGATCGTCACGCAGCAGGCGGTTGCCTTCCAGCAGGCCATGTACCAGACCTTTGACGATTTTCGGATGGGCGTTGGCGAAACCCTTGTTGACCACCAGGATATCGGCCACCACCAGCAGGTTGCGGTTGGATACCAGCATCTTCGCTGCGCCGGCGGACTCGGCAACGGCCTCGTCGGTGCGCGGCGACCAGCCGACGCAGCCGTTCAGGCGCTGCTTGCCGGCCAGTTCGGCGACATAGGCATCGCAGGCGATAAAGGCATCCTCGTAGAACACCAGGCCCAGCTCGTTGGGCCCCGGACGCGCCTCGAGGTCGCGCAGCACCTTGACCGCCACGCCGGCCTCGCTGGCCAGGTAGCGAATAAAGAACTCGCTTTCGTTGAACTGGGTGGCGGCGAGCACCTTGCCCTTGAGCTGGTTGACGCTGGCGATGTTGCTGTCCACCACCACCTGGTCGGCCCCGCGGGAGAAGGCGATCTGCGCCGGCACCGTGACCTCGAACTGACGGCCAAGCACTGCCAGCACGTCGGCGGTGGTGGCCACAGCGGCCATCTGGCCGTTGTTCAGCGCCGACCATTCCTCGCTCTCGCCTTTGCTCAGGCGCAGCTGGAAGCCGTACTGCTTGGCGAAGAAGGAGTCGGGATTGGGCGCGAGACCGCCGTTGGCGACGATCAGGCCGCCGTAGCCGGCGTACTCGCTCATATCGACGTCGACGATGTTGTTTTTCATCTCGTAGGGCGCGGCCGATTGCAGGGTCGGCGTGCCGCTGACCGGCTCAATCGGCTCGGGGCCCGTGCTGCCGCCAAGGCTCGCGGGCAGGCCGCTGAGCACGCTGCCGGTGCCTTCTTCGAGCATGTCCTTGCTGACCAACCAGGCTCCCAGCCCCAACAGGCCGATCACCAGCACAATGGTCAGCAGCTTGCCGGCGGCATTGCCGCGCTGACGCTGCCCGGATGTGGATAGATACATGACGCCTCTCCCTGTCGGATGCGAGCCAGCGGCTCGCCAATCAAAAGTGTTCACAGCCTGGAGCGCTGCCCGGATTGCATCCGGGCTACAAGACTTACGCAAATCCGTAGGGCGGACATGCCGAAGGCTTGTCCGCCGTCTGCGCCATCAGCGGTGGACAAAGCTTCGCTATGTCCACCCTACAAAAACCAACCTCTAACTCGGCCATCACTGACGCAGCGACTCAGCTTGCGCCGGCTTGTCGCCCTGGCCCTGCAATACATACCGCGGCAGGGCCTGGTGTTCGTTAAGTTCGAGTACGCCGAGCAGGTCGCGTTGGCTATTCAGCCAACGACTGGCCTCGTTGAACGAGCTGGTCAGGGCATTTAGCGCCACACCGATCTGCTCCTCGTCGGTGGCCAGCAGGGTCTGCTCGCGGATCAGGGCGATCTGCTGCTCGATGCGCTGCAGTTCGGCATCCACATGTTCCTTGCGCCGCAGGCCTTCGACATGGGCCATCTGGCGCGCATCGATCACCTGCTTCTGTTGTTCCAGGCTGCGCCGCAGCTCGTCGTTCAGCTCGCTGCTGGCCAGGCGCGCATCAATCTGGTCTTCCTGCTGTTGCAGTTCGACGCTGTCCTTGGCCGCGGTGTCCACCACCACGTTCAGGGCCTGGCCGGCCACCAGCAGGCGCAGATTGAGCCACACCAACTGCTCGAGGCTGTCGGCATGGGAGGCCATCAGCGGCGAACGCGAGAGCAGCTGCAACACCTCACGGGCACGGGCCTCGACCGCCTGCTGGCGGCTGCGTTGCGTGGCATCGAGCAGCGCCACTGTGGCCTCGTAACGCTGGCTGGCGGGATCGGCCGGTTGCGCCTGCTGGGCGTCCACGGTGCGGCGAAAGCGCGCGCTACCGCTCAGCAGAAGCAGATAGCCCAGTTCCAGGCCGGCACCCAGCACCCAGAAACCCGGGCTGACAAAGGCCCCGAGCAGGCCGAACGCTGCCAGGCCAAACCAGTTTGGCGGCAGCGGCATCCGCAGCGGGCGGGCGTTAAAGGCGGCCCATAGATAACGACCACTCATGGCTGTGGAGGCTCCTGGCCGAGGTGGCGCAGGGATTCAGGCACGAAGGCCATATCGGTGGCCTCGCGGATGGCGATGCTCATCTGCAGGCGCAGCACCTGCTCGGCCACCGGCGGCTGATAACCCTGCAGGCAATGCTTGAGCGCCGCCAGGGGCTGCATCTGCGCGGTGCGCACCTGACGGTAGACCTTGACCGCCAGGGCCTCGGCGGCACCCGGGGTAAGCAGCAGCGGCAGGGGCAGTTTCACCAGAGCCTTGGTCTCCAGCTTGAGCTCGAAACGCCCCAGCAAGGCCTTGAGCAACGCCGCGCTTTCCTCGACCGTGGTGGTCGGCAGCAGCGGGATCTTCACATCGACCCGGCCCGGACGTTTGAGGTCAACTTCGATCAGATCGGGGCGCGAGGAGGCGAGAATCCAGATCACCTTGCCGCGGTTATCGGCATCGCCCATTTCCTGGGCGATCATCGAATAGAGGCGCCCGGACAGGCCGCTATCGCCGCTGCCACCGTCGCGCTTGCCGAGGCTCTGGTCGGCTTCGTCGATAAAGACGATGCAGCGGCCCAGGCCACGGATCAGGCGGAAGATCTTCTCCAGATTGCCCTCGCTGGAGCCGACCCAGCGGTCGCGGAAGTTCTTCAGCTTGACCACCGGCACCCCGGCCTCGCCGGCCAGGCACTCGACCAGGTAGGTCTTGCCGGTGCCCACCGGGCCGCAAAAGATATAGCCCTTGGGCAGCGCACGCAGATCACTGGCCTGCCACAGCGCCATGTCCTGACGCAGCCAGACCTTCAGCGCCTCCTGCGCGTGGTAGTCGTCCAGGGTGCGTTTGGATTCGATAAATTCCACCAGGCCGGCGCTGTCGTTTTCCACCAACTCCTTCTTGGCTTCGATCCAGTCCTGAGCACCGAGCACCTTGCCCTCATGGGCGCGGCGCTTGACCAGGCTGGCCAGGGCGCTAAGGCTGACCCCGGCCAGGGCCTGCACCGCGCCGTTGTCTTCGTCGGCGAAAGCGGCGGGATGGTCCAGGCGCAGTTGCGCCAGGCACTGGCTCAGGCTGTCGGCGTCCGGCAGCGGCACCTGCACCCGGTCGATGCGCGGGTTATTGGCTACCAGCGGGTGCAGGTCATTGAGGTTGTCGGCGATCAGCAGGCTGGCGAAAGCCATATCGGCGAACGGCGGCTCGGCGGCCCAATCGCGCACCAGGCTGGCCAGGCTGGCGCTGGCGAAATCACCCTGGCGGCTGGTCGGCAGCACCAGCTCGGCACCGCGCAAGATCACCGCCACATGCTCGCTGTCACCCCGGCCGAGGGCCTGCAGATTGGCGCGGTAACGCAGATAGCGGCTGATCAGTTGCACCGCCTCGCGCGGGTCCAGCGGCCACTGGATTTGCGCCGCGGCCGGCCACTGGGCGAAACGCTCGCCGCCACGCAACAGGCTCAGGCCGTTGCCCGGGTCGTAGAGAAAGACGATATCGAAGGTGCCGAGCAGCTTGGCCTCGAGGTAACGGGTCAGGCTGACCAGGCGGCCATCCAGAGGGAAACGGTCGGCAACATTGCCGTACAGCACGAACTGGCCGTGGGCAGCGCTTTCATAGGCCAGACGCAGTTCGGCGACCCAGGCGGGTACAGGCGATTGCTCGGGCATGAGTTACTGGCTTTCCGACTGCGGATTGCTGCCGCCCATGCTGCGGTTGGCCGCCGGGGCCTCGCTGGTCTCCTGGCCGGGCAGGCTGATGCCTTCCTTGGCGGCGAAATCGGCCAGGGCCTGGTCGGCTAGAGCGTCCATCTCGGCCTCCTTGAGGTTCACTTCGCTCATGTCCATCGAGTCACGGGCCATGCGTGCGCGACCGGCGGCCTTGGTACGTTCTTCCTCGACCATCTCATGCAGGCGGCTAAGGGTGTCGCCGGAACCGCCGATGGTGCTGACCATACCGGCGGCCATCTCGTTCATCTCGGCCATGGCGGTCTTCATCCGCAGGTCGTTGATCGCCCCCTTGAGCGCCTCGATCTTGCTGCGCGCGGCGGCTACCGCCACTTCGCGGGCCTTGGTCAGGTTCTGGTAGGTCTCTTCAGCCTGAGCCAGCTGGCGGCGATTCTCTTCCAGCTCGCGGGCCAGGTTCTGCAGACGCAGGGCGTTCTGCGCGGCGGCCGCCTTGTTGCCGGCACGCAGATGGGCAGTGGTGCGCGCGTGCAGCTCACGCTCCTCGGTCTCCTGCTTGCGCACCTGGCTCATCAAACGCTCGGCCAGGCCCGCATGGGCGGCCAGACCCTGGTTGAAATTGGCGATCTGCTTACGCAGGTTTTCCTGCTCCAGCTCCAGCAACGCCTCCGGATTCTGCCGCTCGATGTCCTTGATAAACAGCGACAGCATGCCTTTGAGGATATTGGTCAGACGAGCGAACATGGTGTCTCCTTGCGGTAAGCGGGCAATCCATCGATGACTGACGGCACGGCCAGTCAGGCGCGGCCGGTCAGGCGTGGGGCATTCTTGGTGAGCCTAGCAATTGATGCAACCGTCCGTCGCCGGTTAACAGTCCGTTGAAAAATGTAGGCGAGGCAGGCAATACAAGGCAAAAACGGCCGAGGAAGCGGAGTTTACGAGCTGTAAATGAGCATTCCGAGGCCGTTTTTAACGCAGTATTGCCAACGCAGGTAGTTTTTCAACGGACTGTTAGTGGTGCTGGCGATTGTAGGCAATCGCGACGACTTCGGGATAGCCAGTCGATCACGTCTGCAGCCATCAGAATAGATCGAGTTGATTGGCCGGGGGCGCTTTAACCGCCGCGGCTCGCACTTCAGCCTGCGCCGACTTTGCCTGCAGCCGCTCAGCCAAGCCCGCGGCGCGTTCGGCGCGGGTGGCGACCGCCTCGCCCAGGCGTGGCGGCAGGGCCCAGATTTCCACCTTGTGTTTGGCCCGGGTAATACCGGTGTAGAACAGGCTGCGGCTTAACAGGGGGCTCGGTTGTTCGGGCAGCACCAGCAGCACTTCGCTGAATTCAGAGCCCTGGCTTTTGTGCACCGTCATGGCGAAGGCGCTGTCGTGGCTGGGTAGGCGCGCCGGGGCAAAGGGGCGGTAGCCGTCCTCTCCTTCGCTCTCTCCCTCAAAGAAGACCCGCAGGCCGTATTCGGTCTGCAGGCAGATGCCGATATCGCCGTTAAACAGGCCTAGGGCGTAGTCGTTCTGCCGCACCATCACCGGCCGGCCGATATACCAGCGTTCGCGGCTGGGCACCTGGCTGCGGCGCTTGATCCGCGCCTCCAGCGCTTCGTTGATGCCGGCCACGCCCCAGGCACCTTCACGCTGGGCGCAAAGTGCGCGGAAGGTGTTAAAGGCGGCGAAGGTAGCCGCCGGATCGGCGCTTTTGGCGGCGGCGATAAAGGGCGCGTAGCCCTGATCCAGACGCTCTAGCAGATCGTTTGGCGCTGGCTGGGCATTCCAGGCCAGGTCGCTGCGGTCTTCCTTAAGCAGGTTAAGGGTGCCGCTGACATCGCCGCCGTTGATCCGCCGCGCCAGCTCGCCGATACCACTGTCGCCGGCAAAGCGGTGGCTGTGGGTAAGCAGCACCACCGCATCGCCGAGTTGCGAGCTTGGTTCGCTGACCGGCACCTGCTGGCCGGTGATACGTTGCAGCTCACTTGCGGCCTGAGCATCAAAGCCACGGCCCTCGCACAGCTCGGCGAATACAGCGCCGGCTTCCACGGCGCACAGTTGGTCCTTGTCGCCGAGCAGGATCAAGCGTGCGCTGGGCGGCAGGGCGTCGAGTAGTTTGGCCATCAGCGCCAGATCGACCATCGAAGCTTCGTCCACCACCAACACATCCAGCGCCAGCGGGTTGGCCGCATGATGGCGCACCTGCGGGCTGTCGCCACGGCTGCCAAGGAGGCGGTGCAGGGTGCGCGCCTCATCCGGCAGCGCCGCCTTGATCGATTCGCTGACCGGCAGATCGGCCTTGGCATTGCGGATCGCCTCGGCCATCCGCGCAGCGGCTTTGCCGGTGGGCGCGGCCAGGCCGATGGCCAGCGGAGCGCCGCCCGGATGTTCACAACCCGTTTGTTCTAGCAAGGCGGAGAGCAGACGCACCACGGTGGTGGTTTTACCGGTGCCGGGGCCGCCGGAGATGACCGCCAGCTTGCGCCGCACCGCTTGCGCGGCAGCCAGACGCTGCCAATCGGGTTGTTGCGTATTGAACGCAAATAGCCGGGTCAGGCTCTCGCTCAGTTGGGCTTCGTCGACTTCGGGCAGATCGGCTGCACGCGCCAACAACTGTTCGGCCAACTGGCGTTCGTAGGCCTGGTAGCGCGCCAGATAGAGGCGGCCGTGTTCGAGAATCAGCGGGGTGAAATCGCCGTCGCCGCCCACCAGTGCCGAAGCCTGCAACTGCGCCTGCCATTCGCCCAGCGCCGGCAGACGGAAGTCGTGCTCGGGCCAGGGCCGCTGCCCGGCCAGGCGCGCCAGGGGCAGGCACACGTCGCCCTTGTCCAAGGCCATACAGAGCAGCGCCGCCGAAGCCAGCACCAGAGGCGAGGCCGCCGGTTCGAGGCGTTGCAGGCTATCGACCAGGGCGCGTTCCAGCGGGCCGAAGGGCAGATCGTTAAGCATCACGCGCCCTCCGCAAACAGGTTATCCAGGGCATCCAGTAACCCATCGCTGGGCCGCGAGAAATACACCCCGGCGCTCGGCATGCCGCGCAGAAACAGGTAGTAGGCACCGCCCAGTTGGTCATTGTGGAAATCGTCCAGGCGTTGACGCAGAAAGCGTCGCAGCGCCACCAGGTAGATCAGGTATTGCAGGTAGTAATGCTCGGCGGCCAGGGCCTGTAGCAGGCGTTCGCCGCCGTAGTAGCTGGCGTCCGGACCGAGCCAATTGGACTTGTAGTCGGCGATATACCAGCGCCCGTCGTGCTCGAAGGTCAGGTCGATAAAGCCCTTGAGAAAGCCCTTGAGGCTGTCGAATTCCAGCCGCGCCGCCGCCTCGCGCATGGGCGCGGCCAAACCATGGGCCGGGTCACAGAGAATCGCCCGCAGGCGCTGCACATCCAACCCGGCCAGGGGGAAGGTAAAGCCCAACTCGGGCAAGCGTCGCACCGGATTAAGGCCGGCGAGGGTCAAGCCATTGCCATCCAGATCGGCGTCGATCACCTGTTGCAGATGGTCAAACGCCACGGCCTGCCAGTCGCTGCTGATACCGTGGCCGCTTAATCCCGGTTCGATCAGCTCGGCCAGCGCCGCTTTGCCGCGCGCCCAATCTTCCAGAATCGCATGCAGGCAAGTACCGGCCCGCGCGCCACGGGGGAAGGCGAAAAAGCCGGTGCCCGGCTCACTGGCATCCGGTAGCACCAGGCCGTCACGATCCGGGGCTTCCATATGCATGCCGGCGGCTAACCCCGAGAAACTGCCGATACGCCAGGCGCTATGCAGGCTGCGCTGCAGGCTGGCCAGTTGCTGCGGGGCTGGCGCGCGCTGCTCACCGGCGGCGCTGGCCTCCCCCTCACGCAGGGGCTGAATGGTCATCTGGCCCTGGCTGCTGGCGATCAGCTGCTCGATTTCTGCACGCAAACCTTGCGGACTGAGGCTTTGCAGATGGCCGGCAAGCTCGGCCAGAGCATCGTCCCCCGGCAAGTGGCGGCCGTGCAGCAGCCAGGCCAGGGCGCTGCTATGCAGGCCGCTGTCGCCGAGGGTGCCGTCTTTTCTGGGTTTGCAGTCCACCGGCCCCCAGTGCAACCACAAGCGGTCACGGGCGCGGGTCAGGGCCACGTAGGTGAGGCGCAGTTTCTCGGCGAAACGCTCATGGCGGGCGCGCTCGCGGTGCGTGTCGATCTGCTCGCCACCAAGGTCCAGCAGCGGCGTGCCGTCGTCAGCGTGACAGCTGATGTCTTCGCTCTGGCGCAGCAGCGCGCCGTCCCACAGATAAGGGCAGAACACCAGCGGGTATTCCAGGCCCTTGGAGGTGTGGATGGTGACGATCTGCACCCGCTCGGCATCGCTTTCCAGGCGCAGCAGGGCGTCTTCGCCATGGGCCTCGGCGCTGCGCTGGGCGTTAAACCAGGCGAGCAACTGTTCCAGACCGGGGCGTTGCAGGCTTTCGGTCTGCAGCAGCTCGGCCAGGTGCAGCAGGTTGGTCAGGCGGCGCTCGCCATCGACCAGCGCCAGCAGGCGCTGGGCCACCTGCTGATCATCCAGCCAGGCGCGGAAAGCGCGCATAAAGCCTTGTTGCTGCCAGAGCTGGTGATAGCGCTCGGCATCTTCGCGCTCGCGATCCCAGGCCTGGGCATCCTCGGCACAAGCAGCCAGCACCTGGGCGCTGCGGCCCAGCAGACGGCTGGCCAGGGCATAGCGCAACGCACCTTCGCGGCCGGGTTCGGCATAAGCGGCGAGCACGGCGGACAGTTCGGCGGCCTCTTCGCTGTGCCAGACATTCTCCTTACCCCGGCGCACGCTGGGTACGCCACGGGCGGCCAGTTCCGCAGCCACTTCGCTGGCCTGACGGTGGCTGGCGACCAGTACGGCAATATCGCCGCCCTTAAGCGGTGTATGGGTACCCGACTGTTCGAAATAGGCCTGGCCCTGACTGCTGGCGCTAAGCACCGCTGCGATACGTCGCGCCGTATCGCGCGCCACCAAGGTGCCCGCTTCACCCTTACCCAGGTAGTCGTTATCCAGCCAGACCAGCGCCAGCGGCGCGTCCGCCTCGCCCTCTACCGTCGGCAGCACCAGCTGCGCTCGCGCCTTGTCGCTGGCCCCTACCTGTTGATAGGCCAAGCCCGGCTCGGCAAAGGGCATGGGCCGGTCGAACAGCTGGTTAAGCGCGGCGATCAGCTCAGGCGTGGAGCGATGGTTGGTGGCCAAGCTGTATTGCCGCGCGGCTTCGCTGCGGGCTTTGAGGTAGGTCGCCAGATCCGCGCCACGGAAGGCGTAGATGGCCTGCTTGGGGTCGCCGACAAAACACAGATCACCAGCCTGGCTACTGCGCGCCTCGCTGACTGCGTCAGTTCCTCGCTCAGGGCTCGCCGTACAGCCAGTACTGCCTCGCCCTTCGCTCGGAGCCTGGTGAAGGTCGTCCTGACCTTCACCCTGCGGGCCAGCAGAGCTGTCCAAATTCGCTCCCGGCGAATTTGTCCTTGCCAGCAAGTCGCTCGCTACGCCAGGGTCTGAATAGATGCGATGAAACACCCGGTACTGCACCGGGTCGGTGTCCTGAAATTCGTCGATCAGCGCCACTGGATATTGCGTACGCAAGGTGCCCGCCAGGTGTTCACCCCCCTCGCCCTGCAGCGCCTGCTGCAATTTGTTGAGCAGGTCGTCGAAGGCCAGCAGACGCTGCGCGGCCTTGCGCGCCGGCAGTTGCTCGTTGAGCTGGCCGATCAGGCGCACCTGCAGGTCGATCAACCGTTGTTCGGCCTCGGGCTGCGCTGCATCCAGCGCATCGCACAGTTCCTGCAGCGCAGCAGCCAGGGGATTGGCCGGCGCTTCGCAGCCCTTTTTGCTGGCCTTGTTCAGCCCCTCGCGGGCCAACCGGCGGTGCGCTTCGGTTTTGCTGAACAGCGCTGCCGCATCGCTGAAATAGCCGTCCAGCTCGGCCTGCCAGACGCCCAACTTGGCCGAGTTGCACATATTGCTCTTAAAGCCGTCGAAGGCCTTGAGCTGCGCCAGCCAGGCGGCACTTTCACTTAGCCAGCAGCGCTGCGCCTGCTGCCAGGCGGCGCGCAGGGCGCTCATCTCGCTGCTGGCACCGGGTTGCGGCTCGATACGCAGATACGGCTTGCCCAGGTGATTGCGCAGGCGCTTGCGCAGACTCTGCGGAGTGATCTTCTGCTGCACCAGAAACGCCGCCCATTCCGGCTCGGCGGCGGCCAGCTCATGCCGCCAGAGATCGGCGAGCAGGGCGTCGATAATCTCGCGATCGTCATGGGTCAACTCGTTGTCGAAATCACCACCGGCCTCGAACGCAGCGTCCTGCAAGGCGCGCTGACAGAAGCCGTGAATGGTGAAAATCGCCGCCTCATCGAAGCCATGCACCGCCAGCAACAAACGCCGATGGCTGGCCGCGCCCGGATACTGGGCATGCAGATCATTGAGCAACTTATCGTCGCCCGGGCCGTTGTCATACACCGCCAACAACTCGGCCAAGCGTTTACGAATGCGCTCGCGCAGCTCGGCGGTGGCGGCGGTGGTAAAGGTCACCACCAGAATCTGGCTGACGCTGAGCTGCTTCTCCAGCAACAGGCGGGCGTAGAGCGCCGTCAGGGTCCAGGTCTTGCCGGTGCCGGCGCTGGCCTCAATCAGCGAGCGACCGCTGAAGCTGTCCTGCAGCAGGTTAAGGCTGGCGCTGCTCATGCTTCGTCCTCTTCACTGCCTTGCAGGGCATCCAGCGCCGGGCCGTAGAGCTGCTCGGCGAGGGCCTCGAAGCGTTCGTCCAATGCCTCGCGGTCGCGGAAGGCCAGGGCATTCCAAGGGTCTTGGCCTTCGCCGGTCATATGGTCGTTGCCTTGCCACATCAGCCGCGCTTCGCTGCGGGCGGCATCAATCGGCTCCTTGCGCCCGGGGTTGCGCCATTTGCGGGCAAAACCGTGGCTGCATTTGGCGAACAGCGGCAGCGGCTCGCACAGCGCGCTTTTGTAAGCCTCTAGCCAGGGCAGCAGCAGCCCTCGGGCATCGGCCAGCGGTCCGAGTCGCCATTCGCTTTTCGGCGAGAGCAGACGGCTGTCGCGGTTGATACCGGATGTGGCGGCGCAGTTAAGCAGCAGATGGCGCAACCAAAACGGTGCCAGTTCCCAGGCACCCAGGTCGCGCAGGCGGTAGTCGAACAGGCCCGCGCTGGTCACGCCATCGAGCCAGCCGTGGATGCGCACACCTGCCAGTTCGAGGTCCACTAGCAGCGGTTGCGGCGCGTCATCCGGGCGTTCGTCGAACAGCGTCGGGGCGAAGGCGCGGATTGGCCCGCGAATCTGCCCCCAGTGCGCCTGGCCCAATTCGCCCACCGGCAGCCAGCCAGAGGCCGCAGCTACGGCGCGCTCCTGGCGCTCGCTCCAGCCCTGCTCGATAGCCTGCAACGCCAATTGGCGCAGGCCATGCTGGCTGGTCCACTCGACGCTGAACGGTTCGTCGCCGGCCAGGGTTTCTTCTGTCTGCGCCAGGCGCAGGCCGAGGCGCTGTTCCAGCAGGTAACGCGCCGGATGCTTGAAGCAGTGGATCAACTGGCTTGGCTCGATGCTGAGCGGAGCGCCGCCCGACCAGTCCTTGTCCGGCTCATCCAGGCGGCTGGCAAAGGGTGCCGGTGCCTCCACCGCCTGACTCAAACGCTGCGCGGCGCGGAACCAGGGTGCGGCAAAGCCGGCATGCCGGTTGCCGGCGAAGTTGCCGGGGGCGAAGGGCTGCAGCGGGTGATGGTGAGTGATGCGAGCGCTGGCTTTTTGCTCTGCGGTTGGCGCGACAGCGGTGAGGTCGACCACATCCAGCAGCTCGCTGACCAGCACCGAGGGCGGCAGTTCGGCGTTGCTGCGCGGGTCGCGGCCGACGTAGCTGAGGTACAGGCCGCCACGGGCCGAGAGCAGGGTTTCCAGCAACAGATAGCGGTCGTCCAGGCGGCGGGCGCGGTCGCCACGCCGGGGTTTCTGGCCGATCAGGTCGAAGCCCGCCGCCGGGGTGCGGCGTGGTAGTGCACCGTCATCCAGGCCGAGCAGGCAGACCAGGCGAAACGGCAGGCTGCGCATCGGCACCATGGTGCAGAAGGTCACCGCGCCGGTGAGAAAACCCGAGGCGGCGCTGCCCTGCTCAAGCGCCGCGGTCAGTTGCTGGCGAATCAGCGCCAGCTCGATTGGCCGCTCAACGCCCGAGGCGTCTCCCTGCTCCTTGAGCGCGGCGCAGGCCTTGGACAGCAGCAACAGGGTGTCGCCGGCCTCGCGCTCATCAAACAGCTGGTCGATCAGCACTTGCAGGCTCTCGGCCCACTCGCGCAAAGGCCGTGGTCGTTGCAGGCTCTGCGCCAAGGCGGCCAGGCGTTCGACAAAACCGGCCAGACGACCGAGCAGTTGCGCACGACCGCCTTCCAGGGCATCCAGCGGCCAGCTGGCACCCAGCAACGGGGCCTGGCTGCCCGCCAATTGCGGCGGCGCGGCAAAGCCCAGCAGCAGACGATCCAGGCCCTGGCACCAGGTAAAGGCGGCATCGGCGGGCAGGCCAAGCTGCTCGCGGTGCGCACCATCGCGGCCCCAGCGCACCCCGGCTTCACGCAGCCAGTCGCGCAGCAGCGGTAAATCTTCAGCTTCGATACCGGTGCGGCGGGCGATGGCCGGCTGTTCCAGCCAGGCGAGGATTTCCTCGGCGGCAAAGCGGCTATCCGGCAGCGCCAGCAGATTGAGGAAGGCTTCCAGCAGGGGGATTTCCGCGCGCAGGCTGCGGTCGGCCAGGCTAAAGGGAATCCGCGGAACGCCTTCCCGCGGCGCGAACACCGCCTCGATATAGGGCGCGTAACGCTCGATATCCGGGGTCAGCACCACCACCTGATCCGGTGTCAGGCCGGGTTCGGCGGCAAAGCGCGCAAGCAGCTGGTCATGCAGGATTTCCACCTCGCGCAACGGCGAGTGGGCGATATGCAGCTCCAGCGAGCGGTCATCGTCGCGCAACTGCAAGCGCTCATCCGTCGAGCGCGTGCGCAGCCGCAGAATATCGTTCTGCAGCGCCTGCAGCAGGCTGGCGTCGTGCAGGTCGTCATCCTCGGAATACAGGCCGATTTCCTGACTACCTTCGCCGGAGGCCAGGCTAAACAGGCTGTCGAAAAAGTCGCGGCCTTGTTTGCCCAGGCTGGCGAGCAGCGGATGGCCGACATCCAGATACCAGTCATCCGGGCTTATCTCTTGATTAGCCGCTGCGCTGTGCGACTGCCTGGCCAACTCACGGATATCGCGAATCTCACCCCAGGCTTCACGGCAGGGGTTAAGGGCGAAAATGATCACTTCCGTATGCCGCGCCAAGCCTTCGAGCACGCGCATATGATGCGGCGGCAGCGAGCTGATGCCGAACACCAGAACGCGCTCGGGCAAACCCGGCATGGGCTCGGGTTGATGCAGACGAGCAAGCAGCTCTTCCAGCAGACGGGCGCGGTGCGGGTGGCCGTCGCGGGTCAGTTCGCGCCAGAGCAGCGCCTGCCAGGCCTCGTCCGGGCCGAGGTCCTGCAAGTCATTGCGCTCCCAGGCGGCCAGCCAGTCGTCGCGATACAGCAGGTATTGGTCAAATACGTCGGCGATCTTGACGGCAAGTGACAGCCGCCTGCGTTCATCGCCGCCGTCCAGATAATGCGCCAAACGCGGCGCTTCGGCCAGGTTGGCCGGCTCGCACAGCCAGTCATACAGCCGCCAACTCAGGCTGCTGGGGCTAAAGGCCGATTGCTCTGGCAGCTGACCCAAGGCCAGGCGCGACAAGTCCCAGACGAACTTGGCCGGCAACTGCACCTCCAGCTGCATGGCAATGCCCTGCTTGCGCGCCAGCTCCAGGGTCAGCCAACGCCCCATTCCCTGGCTCGGCACCACCACCAGCGCCGGCGCAAAAGGCTCGCGCATGGGTGTGGCGAGCAGGCGGGTGGCCAGCGCGCCAAGGGTTTCCAGGTCAGGGGCGTGATAAAGATTGAGCATGGTCAGCATGGCGTCCTTTGCGAAACGCTAGGGTAACCAGTCTGGCAGCGTGGCGCGACAGCCGGTGTCGCGCTTAGGGTCTGTTGCCGCTTCATCGCGAGCCGCGTTGCCGCGAGAAATGGTCCCCGGTTAGGCGCAGGACGCAGGTAATGGTTATTCCCTTGCCAAGTCCTGCAACAACAGCGGGGGCCATTTCCCGCGCAACCCGAAGGGCCAGGCCTGTTTTTGCGCGATGCTGCGTTTCTCGTCGCTTATTTGGAATGACCAAACCGCGCTCCTCGTGCCTTGTCTCGCGCAAAAACAGGCTCCGGCGCGGCCGCGAATGAAACGGCAACAGACCCTTGCTGCTAGGATTCAGTGCAGATCAGCGGGAGGTGTGATGAGCGATACAGAGGCAGTCGGCACGGTGGATGTGTTCCCTTATCTGCAGCAGCTTTACGAGCGTGGCGGCTCCGACCTGTTCTTCAGTGTCGGTGCACCGGCGCATATGAAGATCGAGGGCATCAGCCAGGCCCTCGATCAGCGCGTGCTCAGGGCTGGCGAGGTGCAGCAGCTGGCCTACCAGCTGATGAGCCAGAAGCAGATCATGGAGTTCGAGCGCGACCTGGAGATGAACCTGGCGGTCAGCGTGCAGAACGCCGGGCGCTTTCGGGTCAACGTCTACTACCAGCGCGGCGAAGTGAGCATGGTGGTGCGCCTGATCAAAAGCAGCATCCCCAATTTCGAGGCCCTGGGTCTGCCCCGGCTGCTGGAGAAACTCAGCATGCAGGACCGCGGCCTGATCCTGGTGGTGGGCGCGGCGGGTTCGGGCAAATCCACCACCCTGGCGGCCATGCTGGATTTTCGCAACCGCCACAAGGGCGGGCATATCGTCTGCATCGAAGACCCCATCGAGTTCCTCCACAGCCACCAGCAGTCGATCATCGACCAGCGCGAGGTGGGCCTGGACACCCACAGCTTTGCCGACGCCCTGCGCAATGTGCTGCGCGAGGCCCCGGACGTGATCATGCTCGGCGAAATCCGCGACGCGGCGACCATGCAGCACGCCCTGCACTATTCGGAAACCGGCCACCTGTGCCTGGCCACCCTGCACGCCACCAGCAGCAGCCACGCCATCGAGCGCATCGTGCGCTTCTTCCCTGACGAGGCGCGCAAGCAGGTGCTGGCCGACCTGGCGCAGAACCTTCTGGCGGTGGTCGGCCAGCGCCTGGTGCCGGGCCTGCAGCAGAAGCGCGTGGCCGCCATCGAGCTGATGCTCGGCACGCCCTATATCCGCGACCTGATCCAGCGCGACCAGCTCAGCGACCTGCGCGAAGCCACAGGGCGGGCCCTGGAGCAGGGCCTGCAAACCTTCGACCAACACCTCTACCGGCTGCTGGAAGGCGGGCGGATCAGCCTGACCGAAGCGCTCAAGTTCGCCGATTCGCGCACCGACCTGAGCCTCAAGGTCAAGCTGGAACGCGGCTTCAGCGCGGACGACAACGAGCACAAGGTGATGCGAGATTTCTGACCTGCCACTGGCGGGCGGCGTATAAGCAGCTATAGCTCAATACAGGGCCGCAGAAACATTGCTGGTGACGTTACCCGTTGCCGGCAGCCAATAACCGCCGGCCTGCCGCCAGGGAGGCTGCCGTTATGCTCACCCTGCTTAATCTTCTGTCTGCCGTCGCCCTGCTGATCTGGGGCACCCATATCGTCCGCAGTGGCATCCTGCGGGTGTATGGCTCGCACCTGCGCAAGGTGCTCAGCCATAACGTCAGCAAGCAGCCGCTGGCCTTTGCCGCAGGCATCGGCGTCACCGCCCTGGTGCAGAGCAGCAACGCTACCGCCCTGCTGGTCACCTCCTTCGTCGCCCAGGGCCTGATGGCGCTGGCCCCGGCGCTGGCGATCATGCTCGGCGCGGATGTCGGCACCGCGCTGATGGCGCGGGTGCTGACCTTCGACCTGAGCTGGCTAAGCCCGCTGCTGATCTTTCTCGGGGTGATCTTCTTTCTCTCGCGCAAGCAGACCCGCGCCGGCCAGCTCGGCCGTGTGGCCATCGGCCTGGGCCTGATGCTGCTGGCCCTGGAGCTGATAGTCGCGGCCGCCACGCCGATCACCGAGGCCCGCGGCATCCAGGTGCTGTTCGCCTCGCTGACCGGCGACCTGCTGCTCGACGCCCTGGTTGGCGCGCTGTTCGCGCTGATTTCCTACTCAAGCCTGGCGGCCGTGCTGCTTACCGCCATGCTGACCGGTGCCGGCTTGATCAGCCTGCCGGTGGCTATCGGCCTGGTGATCGGGGCGAATATCGGCAGCGGCGTGCTGGCCTTTCTCAACAGCAGCCTGCAGAGCCCGGCCGGACGCCGGGTGGCCCTGGGCAGCCTGCTGTACAAGGTGCTGGGGCTGCTGTTGGTGATGCCGCTGCTCGACCCGCTGGTGAGCTGGCTGGACAGCCTGAACTGGCGTCCCGAGGAGCTGGTAATCGGCTTCCATCTGCTCTACAACAGCCTGCGCTGCGTGCTGATGCTGCCCACGGTCGGGCTGATGGCGCGCTTCTGCAACTGGCTGCTGCCGGATCGCGCCGAAACCAGCGGCGTGGCCCGCCCGCGCCACCTCGACCCCACCGCCCTGGGCACACCGAGCCTGGCCCTGGCCAATGCGGTGCGCGAGACCCTGCGCATCGGCGATCTGGTGGAAACCATGCTCAACCATCTGCTGCAGGTGCTAGAAGGTAGCCAGCCGGCCTTGAGCAAGGAACTGCGCCGCCTGGATGACGATGTCGATGCGCTGTACAGCGCGGTCAAGCTGTACCTGGCCCAGGTCCCGCGGGAAGTGCTGAGCGAGCACGAAAGCCGGCGCTGGGCGGAGATCATCGAACTGGCGGTGAACCTGGAACAGGCCGGCGACATTATCGAGCGCATGCTCGGCAAAGTGCAGGACCAGAAGACCGCCCAGCGTCATTCCTTCTCCGACAGCGGCCTGGAAGAACTCAACAGCCTGCATGCGCAGTTGCTGGCCAACCTGCGCCTGGGGCTTTCGGTGTTTCTCTCCGGCGACAAGGAAAGCGCCCGTCAGCTGCTGCGCGAGAAGCGCCGCTTCCGCGCCCAGGAGCGCCGCCTGGCCCACGCCCATGTCGGCCGCCTGCACCGCCAGGTGGTGCAGAGCATCGAAACCAGCTCCCTGCACCTGGACCTGATCGGCGATATGAAACGGCTCAACTCGATGTTCTGCTCAAGCGCCTATGTGGTGCTGGAGGCGGGGGAAAGCGGGGCCCTGAACGCCGAGGAAGCGGGGGGCGAATAAGGCCATAACGGGGCCGGCGCAACTGCCTATGCGCGTCCGCACAAGATCCAACCAACCGAGCGCCAGCGCGCCTAGGGACAATGCCCCGAGGCGCGCTGACACGTCAGTCAGGCCTGTACGGTTTTCACTTCAGGCTCGCGTCGCCGCCGTTGCAGCCAGATGACTAGACCGAACAGCAGGAAGCCCGGAATCCACATCAGCTCCTTGGTCCAGCGATCCGTCGGGGCGCGGACGTTGAGAATTTCCTGATCGAATTCCAGGCCGGCTTCGGCCGCCGGGCTGCCGAAGGTGACGCTGTCGACCAGCACCTTGCCGCCCTCTTCATAGGTCAGCAGGCCAAGTTTCCCCAGGCGCTCTTCACCCGTGGCACCTTCCGGCACGGGCAGCAGCAGGCTGAACTCGCGGGCATCGCCCACGGCATCCTCGCCTTTGATGCGCAGACGCAGCTGGCTGCCATCGGCCACATCACCCAGGGCCTGGGCCAGCTGTGCAGGCGGGATGTCGCGGTAAGGGTCATGCACGATGTCCATCCAGAAGCCCGGACGGAACAGGGTGAACGCTACCAGCAACAGCAGCACGTTTTCGTACCAGCGGCTGCGCACCAGGAAGTAGCCCTGGCTGCCGGCGGCGAAGATCAGCATGGCGACGGTGGCGATGATAAAGATCAACACCCCGTGCCAGAAATCCACGTCGATCAGCAGCAGGTCAGTGTTGAAGATAAACAGGAACGGCAGCACCGCCGTGCGCAGGCTGTAATAGAAGGCCTGAATCCCGGTCTTGATCGGGTCGCCCTTGGACACCGCCGCCGCAGCGAACGAGGCCAGGCCCACCGGCGGCGTCACGTCGGCCATGATGCCGAAGTAGAAGACGAACAGGTGCACGGCAATCAGCGGCACGATCAGGCCGTTCTGCTGGCCGAGGGTGACGATCACCGGCACCAGCAGGCTGGATACCACGATGTAGTTGGCGGTGGTTGGCAAGCCCATGCCCAGCACCAGGCTGAAGATCGCCGTGAGCACCAACATCAGCAACAGGTTGCCCATCGACAGCAGCTCGACCAGATCGGCCAGCACCAGACCAACCCCGGTTTGCGACACCGCGCCGACGATGATGCCCGCCGCCGCCGTGGCAATGCCGATACCGATCATATTGCGTGCGCCAGCAATCAGGCCTTCGCGCAGGTCAATCACGCCATCCATAAACGAGCCGTGGGCATGCGTGCCATCGGTGCGCAGCCAGGTCAGCAGCGGACGCTGAGTCAGCAGGATGATGATTAGCATCACGCTGCCCCAGAAGGCCGATAGGCCGGGGGACAGGCGCTCGATCATCAGACACCAGACCAGCACCACTACCGGCAGCAGAAAGTGCAGCCCGGAAAGCAATACGGCGCGGGTTTGCGGCAACTTGTCGAGCGGCGCGTCCGGGTCTTCTGCCGGTAGCACCGGCACGCTGGCGGCGATTTTCAGCAGGCCCAGGTAGACCAGCGCCAGCAACGCGCCGACACCTGGCAGGGCGTACTCACCCAGCGCCGGCTTGAGCCAGCCGAGGCCGTAATACACCGCCAGTGACAGGCCACTGATCAGCGCCGCGCCGAAGGCGAAGCCGGTCAGGCGGCGCAGCCAGGGTTTGGGCTGGTGCCCGCCCACCGGCTGCAGGCCGAGCTTGAGGGATTCCAGATGGACGATATACAGCAGCGCGATATAGGAAATCGCCGCCGGCAGGAAGGCGTGTTTGATGATCTCGACATAGGGCATGCCGATGTACTCGACCATCAGAAAGGCCGCCGCGCCCATCACTGGCGGCATGATCTGGCCATTGACCGACGACGCCACTTCCACCGCGCCGGCCTTCTCCGCGGAGAAACCGGTGCGTTTCATCATCGGAATGGTAAAGGTGCCGGTGGTTACTACGTTGGCAATCGACGAGCCGGAAATCAGCCCGGTCAGCCCCGACGCCACTACGGCTGCCTTAGCCGGGCCACCGCGGAAGTGGCCGAGCATGCTGAAGGCCAGCTGAATAAAGTAATGCCCCGCGCCTGCGCGCTCGAGCAAGGCACCAAACAGCACGAAGAGAAACACGAAGCTGGTGGATACGCCGAGGGCGATGCCGAACACGCCTTCGGTGGTGATCCACTGGTGGTTGGCCATGGCATTGAAGCTGACCCCACGGTGCGCCAGCATCCCCGGCATATAGGGCCCGGCCAGGCTGTAAACGAGGAACAGCAGGGCGATGATCGCCAGTGGCGGGCCAAGCACTCGGCGGGTGGCTTCCAGCAGCAACGGGATGCCGATGCACGCGGTGAGCATATCCGCGGTGGTCAGACTGCCGGGGCGCAAGGCCAACTGTTGGTAGCAAATAAACAGGTAGGCGGCGCTGGATGCAGCGACCAGGCCCAGGGCGATATCCAGCAGCGGCACACGATCACGCGGCGACTTGCGAAAGGCCGGGTAGGCGAGAAACGCCAATAACAGGGCAAACGCCAGGTGGATAGAGCGGGTTTCGGTGTCGTTGAACACACCAATGCCGAACACGAACGGCAGCGGCGAGGCGATCCACAGCTGGAACAGCGACCAGAGCAGAGCCAGGCCGGTGATCACCTGCGCCATGGCCCCCAGCGGGATGCGCGCACCGACATCCTGGGCAATCAGTTCTTCGGTGGACAGTTGCTTGTCATGCATGGGTTGAACCTGCATTCGAGAGTACGGAAAACGGCAAAACCCGCAGCCGTACAGCTGCGGGTTTGCTTATCTGGAGACACTACCCGTTTATGGGCAAGGGGAAGCGTCAAACCTGTTTACGATCTCGCGAGCTAGAGCCCTGCAAGGCAAAAACAGGCGAGGAAGCGGAGTGTACTTTTGTACATGAGCATTCCGAGCCTGTTTTTAACGCAGCAGGGCCGACGCGCAGCAGATCGTCAGCAGGTTTTTACATCCAGCCACGTTCCTTGTAGTAACGCACTGCACCTTCATGCAGCTCTGCACTGAGGCCGACCTTGATCATGTCTTCTTCCTTCAGGTCGGCAAATGCAGGGTGCAGACGCTTGAAGCGATCAATGTTGTCGAATACCGATTTAACCAGCTGGTAGACCACTTCCGGGCTGGCCTTGGCCGAGGTGGAAAGCACCGCCTTGCCGCCGATCGATGGGGTTGGCGCGTCGTTGCCCTTGTACACGCCGCCAGGGATATCGGCCTTGGTGTAGTAGCTCTTCGCGGCCAGCAGCTTGTCGATTTCCGCACCGGTCACCGGTACCAGTACCGCGTCGGTGGTGGTGGTGGCTTCCTGGATGGCACCGTTCGGGTGGCCAACGAAGTAGGTCATCGCATCGATATTGTTATCGCCCAGGGCAGACGCCTGCTCGGCGGGCTTCAACTCGGCGGCCAGGGAGAAGGCGGAACGATCCCAGCCCTTGACCTGCATGATCTCTTCCAGGGTGTCGCGCTGACCGGAACCCGGGTTGCCGATATTCACGCGTTTGCCTTTGAGGTCATCGAAGCTGGTGATCTTGGCATCGCGGCGGGCGAGGATGGTGAACACCTCACTCTGCAGCGAGAACACCGCACGGATGTCCGCCATGGCACCTTCTTTCTCGAACGGCGCAGCGCCGTTCAGGGCCTTGTACTGGTGATCCGACTGCATGATGCCGAAGTTGAATTCGCCACTGCGGATGCCGTTGACGTTGGCCACGCCGCCGCCGCTGGCGGGTGCGTTGCACTTGATGCCGTGGTCAGCTGCGCCACGGTTGAGGAAGCGGCAGATCGACTGCCCTGCAACGTAATAGACGCCGGTTTGACCGCCGGTGCCGATGGTCACGAATTTCTCTTCGGCCTGTGCCGCGCTGCTCAGGGTGATACCTGCGAGTGCGACGGACAGGGCCCATGCCAGGGATTTGCCTTTCATGGGGTGTTCTCCTTTTCTGTTTGTTATTAAAACCGATCGAACCTTGTGGGCCGCACCGGAAGGACGAGAGTCTAACCGCTCGGTCAGAAGTTGCACGGCGTAATAGCACCGCGCTGGTTACCGAGTATTAACCGACCGCTTGACCGGCCTGCACAACGCCCTATGCAGCTAGACGTCTAAAAACTACCCTCAGGCCACAGCTTTGGGCAGAATCGGGCGATGGCAAACTCACCACTCGACTCGCAACACACCTCCGTCAGCGCCAGCATCACCCTGGCCGTACTGCATGCCGCCAGCCGCATGGGCCTGGTGCGCAGCCAGCTAATGAGCGAATGCGGCCTGGATGACAGCCAGCTCAGCGACCCCGACGCCCGCGTACCCTTCAGCACCCAGGAGCGCCTGTGGCAGGCTTTAAGCCGCATGCCCCACGGCGAACCCGGGCTGGCCCTGGGCAGCAACCTCGCCCCCGGCCCGTTCAGCGTGCTCGGATACCTGCTACAGAGTAGCCCAACCCTGGGCGATGCCCTGGCTGCCGGGCTGCGTTACCAGCGTCTGGTCGGCGAAGGCGGCGAAGTGCAACTGCGCGAGCAGGCCGATGAGTTGCAGCTGCTGTATCGCCCCCTGCACCCGGACCTGCCGGCCACCCGCACCCGGGTTCTGGCTTTGATGGCCTGTTGGGTGCAAATGTTCCAACCGCTGCTCAATGAGTGGCAATTACTCCGAGCGCAGTTCGTCCACGCCCAGCCGGCGGACCTGCAGGCCTACCAGACGGTGTTCGCCTGCCCGCTGCAGTTTGCCGCCGCCGATTACGGCCTGGTTCTGCCCAGAGCCCTGGCCGACGCGCCGCTGATCCAGGCCAACCCGCCGCTGCAGAACCTGTTGCGCCAGCATGCCGAGGCCCTGCTTGCACGCTTGCCCAGCGCCGGCCTGAGCGCCCGGGTGGTGGCCCTGCTCGGCGAACAGCTGGCCCGCGGCGAACCGGATCGCGCCGAGCTGGCGCGCCACCTGCACCTGAGCGAACGAACCCTGCAACGACGCCTGGCGGATGAGGGCTGCAATTACCAGCAACTGCTCAACGACACCCGCCGCCAACTGGCCGAGCACCACCTGAACAGCGGCAAACTGCCAGCCGCGGAAATAGCCCTGCTGCTGGGCTACTCCGAGCCCAGTGTATTTTTCCGCGCGTTTCGTCAATGGACTGGGCTAACGCCGGGGGAATATCGCAGTCGGCAACAGCCCGACTAGGATCAGCTGCGGCTGGCCATGCCCTGAGCCTGGAGAAACGCTAGAAACGCCTCCCGCGAGCTATAGCGCGGGCTATAGCCGAAGTCCTGTTTCAACCGGTTGTTGCTAAGCACCGGACGATAGCGCAGAAAGTCCAGCTGCTCGGGGCCGTACTGGCTTAGCCCCAGGGGCTTGAGCAGGCTCAGGGCGGCGCGTACCAGCCAGGCCGGCAGGGCGCGGTAGGGTTTGCCGAGCAGCGCGGCGATTTCCCGCAGCGACAGTGCGCCATCCCCGGCCAGGTTGAAGATCCCCTCGCTGCGCTCGCGCAGGCCGCGGCAGATGATGTCGATCACGTCCTGATCCCAGATAAACACGAAGCGGCTGTCGCTGCCGCGAATGCCTAGCACCGCGGGCTTCTTGAACAGGTCGCTGATCGGGTTGTTGACCTGCTTGCCGAGGATGGTGCCCGGCCGCAGCACCAGCTGCTTGAGCTGCGGCTGGTGCAGGCGCGCGTCGGCCAGTAACTGTTCGATTTCGAGCTTGTGCCGGGCATAGGCGAACTGGGCATGGCCGCGCAGGGGCTGGTCTTCGTCCAGCCATTCGGCATTGCGCGGGTCATAGCCGTAGGCGGCTCCGGAACTGGTGACAATCAGTTGCTCGACGCCTTGAGCCACGGCCGCCTGCACGATCGCCCGGGTGCCGCCGACATCGATGGCGTGCAGCTGCGCCTCGCTCATGCCCGGCGGCGGGGTGATCACCGAGGCCAGGTGCACGATGGCCTGGGGCTTGTGGCGGGCCACGCACTGCTGCACCGCCAGCGTCTGGCTGATATCCAGCAGCACCGGTTCGACATTGGCCGGCAGGGCGGCACTGGATTGGGCGCGGATATCGGCGGCGATCAGCGTCCATTGCGGCTGCTGGATGGCCAACTGGTTGAGCAGTTGCTGGCCGATATAGCCGGCCGCGCCGGTGATCAAGACACGCATGCAGTACTCCGGGCGCGTCCTGCGCTGGTTTGATCGTGGATTGGCGGGTTGTCCCTGCAGCCTAAAACGGCAGCTGCCAGACGACAGTGGCAGGCCGGGCCAGTGGCCGTGACTATTTGCGCCAAAGGGCTGGTTCTTTTGCCGGTGCGCCGCGCTATGCTCTGCGCCTCGTCTTATCTGCCCGTTCCAGGAGTAGCGCCATGCACCGCTGGCAAGCCGTTGACCGTACGACCGCCATGCCGAGTGCTCGCTGATGATCTGGAGAAACCTGCTACCAAGCCTGGTCGCCCTGGTTCAGCGTCACCCCGGGCTGGTGGCGATCTTCGGTTTTGCCTCGGGGCTGGCAAGTTTCCTGCTGGTCGAACGCCATGCCGAACTGGCCCAGGTGCTGGCCTCGGTGATGCTGGTCAGCTGGTTATGGCTGATGCTGGAAAACATCCTGCGCGAGCGCATTGCCCAGTGGTTCGGTTTCGAGCTGCCGCCGCCCCTGCTGCGCTATGCGACCCAGATGATTCACCAGGAAAGTCTGTTCTTCGTCCTGCCGTTCTTCTTTATCACCACCACCTGGAACAGCGGCCAGGCCCTGTTCACCGGCCTGCTGGGGATCGCCGCACTGCTGTCGATCATCGACCCGCTGTATTACCGCTGGCTGGCCCCCAAGCGCTGGCTGTTTCTCGCCTATCACAGCCTGGCGCTGTTCGCGGTGCTGCTTACGGCGCTGCCGATCATCTTCCAACTGACCACCCCGCAGAGTTACCAGCTGGCGCTGGCGGCGTCGGCGGTACTGTCGTTCCCCTCGCTGTTCGCCATCATCACCGTGCGGCGCTGGTGGCGCGGCCTGCTGCTGGTCGGCCTGACCCTGGTGCTGGCTGCGGGCGGCTGGCTGGCGCGGGTCTGGGTACCACCGGCGACTCTGTGGCTGACCGAGGTGGCGGTGACCATCCATCTGGATAACAAGAACCGTGCCCCGGGCCAAAGCCTCAAGCTGATCAGCGTCGCCCAGCTGCGCAGCGAGGGGCTGTACGCCTATACCGCGATCAACGCCCCGCGCGGGCTGAGCGAGCGGATCTACCACGTCTGGCGGCACAATGGCCGCGAGATCGAACGGATCGCCCTAGATATCCATGGTGGGCGCAAGGAGGGCTATCGCGCCTGGACCCACAAGCAGAACTTCCCCGGGCAACCGGCGGGCAACTGGCAGGTGCAGGTGCTGACCGAAGCCGGGCAGATGATCGGTGTGCTGCGTTTCAAGGTGGCGGAGTAGCGGGTAGGTTGGAGCACTGCAAATTGACCGTGGGAGGCGCTTTAGCGGCGTTGGCGCGCAGCGCCCTTGATCGCGGCTTTCGTGGCTACGACTGCCGGGATGCAGGAGGTAGAGCGAAGCAGGATGCCCGAGCCGAAAGCCCCTCCCACCCAGAGCCTCACCAGCCCCGGAGCGCGCCCTGGCGGCTGCGCCGCTTAGCCGAAGAACCAGTAACATACGCCAATGGCCGCGAGTATCCCGGCAAAGTCCGCCAGCAACGCGCAGCCCACGGCATGGCGGGCGCGCTGGATGCCAACCGCGCCGAAATACACCGCCAGCACGTAGAAAGTGGTCTCGGTACTGCCCTGTACCGTCGCGGCCAACAAGGCGGGGAAGCTGTCGACGCCAAAGGTCTGCATGGTCTCGATCAACATGGCGCGCGCGCCGCTGCCGGAGAAGGGCTTCATCAGCGCGGTGGGCAGGGCATCGATAAAGCGGGTGTCCCAACCCAGCCACTGGACCAGGCTGCGCACCCCGTCCAGGCCGAAATCCAGGGCCCCGGAAGCACGGAATACGCCGATGGCGCAGAGCATGGCCACCAGATAGGGCAGCAGGCTCTTGGCCACGTCGAAGCCTTCCTTGGCCCCTTCGATAAAGCTCTCGTAGACCGGCACCCGACGCCACGCGCCGACCAGCAGAAACAGCAGGATCAGGCCGAACAGGGTGAGGTTGCCAAGCAGCGAGGACAGCGCCGCCAGGGCCGTGCTCGACAGCCCCGCCAGCAGCGCCATAAAGCTGCCCAGTAGCAGCGCCCCGGGAATCAGGTAGGCCAGCACCACCGGATCCCACAGACGCAGGCGCTGGACCAGGGCCACGGCCAGCAGCCCCGCCAGGGTGGAGGCGCAGGTGGCCAGCAGAATCGGCAGAAACACCAGGGTCGGGTCGGCCGCGCCTTGCTGCACCCGGTACATAAAGATCGACACCGGCAGCAGGGTCAGGGATGAGGTGTTGAGCACCAGAAAGAGGATTTGCGCATTGCTTGCCACGGTCGGGCTGGGGTTGAGTTCCTGCAGGGCGCGCATGGCCTTGAGGCCGATCGGGGTGGCGGCATTGTCCAGCCCCAGGCCGTTGGCAGCGAAGTTGAGGGTGATAAAACCCAGCGCCGGATGGCCGCGGGGGACGTCCGGCATCAGCCGCGCGAATAGCGGGCCGAGGGCGCGGCCAAGCAAATTGACCAGGCCGGCTTTTTCAGCGATGCGTAGAAAGCCCAGCCAGAGGGTGAGGGTGCCGAACAGCACCACCATGATTTCCACTGACAGCTTGGCCATGGCAAACAGGCTTTCGACCATGGCGGCAAACACCGCCGGGTCGTCGCCCAGTAGCCAGCGCGTCAGCGCGGCGAACGCCGCGACCACGAAAAATCCCAGCCACAAGCCGTTAAGCATGCCCCATCCCCCTTAAATGCGATGGGCGCGATGATAGCGCGGCTGAACGGAGCATGCTTGGCGGCGATGGGCGGGCCCGCTGCAGGGCGTTAAGCCCGTACAGCAAGGCCCGTGGCTTTAGCCCCGAGGGCGGCGGCCCATGATAAAGGACACAACAAACAGCACCAGAAACACCACGAAGAGAATCTTCGCGATACCCGTAGCCGTGCCGGCGATACCACCAAAGCCCAGTACGGCGGCGACGATGGCGATGATCAGAAAGGTAATGGCCCAACTTAACATGGTCTTGCTCCTTGGCCGCGATGGCCTGTTGACGAACGGGGCGGGCGGGCCGCCCCGTTAGAGGTTACTGCAGGGAGTGCTTGAGGGCACGCATGCGGTCATGGTTGGCACGGACCTTGGGCATTTCTACCGTCAGCAGTGCGTGCACGTCCGGCTCGGCGCTTTCCAGCGCATCCTCGAAGGCATGCAGGATGCGATCTTCGGCTTCTTCCAGCTGGGCTACGTAGGTGGCTTCCTTGTCACTGGTCAGGCTCGCCTTGGTATCGGCATAAACCTGGCGCAGTTTGCCGGTAAAGGTGCCACCGGTAGCCGGGGTTTCCTGATTGGCCGCGACCTTTACCGAAAGCGCGCGAATCAACTCGGTTTTGCTCTGCGACATGTCGCGGAACAACACCTGCAGACGCACGTCCTTCACTTCATCGTGGGCATGTTGATAAAACTGCTGGCCGTCACGGGTGATTTCGATCAGTTCATTCAGTTGCGCAGTCTTGTCGCTCATCTTGTAACTCCTTGGGCGTGCATGGGTTGCACGCTATTGGGCGGGTTGAGCGGCCACAGGGCCGCTGTCCGAATGGGTTAGCCAGCGACGCTCAGGGCGTCGGCCTTGACCCCGCGAACGCCGCGGATATTGCGTGCGGTTTCGACGGCCAGTTGCTTCTGTTCGCTGCTCGATACGCTGCCGCCGAGGCTGACCTGGCCGGCCTTGGTGGTGACCGAGATGTCCAGGCCGTCCAGATTGCGGTTGTAGATAAAGCTGGATTTCACCTTGCTGGTGATCCAGGTATCGCTGATGGCCTGGCCGGCATCATCAGCGGCGTTCTGGGTCTTGGCCGCGGCAGTGGCGTCACCGCTGACGCTGATCTGGTTATCGACCTTGCGCACGCCATCGGTGTTGCTCGCCAGGCTGCCGGCGAGGTCCTTGGCCGCCTGGCTCTGGGCATCACCGCTGAGGGTGAGGTTGCCGTTGTCGGCCTTCACCTTGATATCCAGGCCCTCGGTGTTGCTGTTCCACAGCAGCTTGGATTTCACCGTGGCGACCGTGGTGGCGTCATCGAAACGCTGCGCCATGGTCGGCTTACTGTTGGTCTGTCTTTCGACGTTGGGGTCGACCTTGAGCTGGTTATCAACCTTGGTCACGCCTTCGATGCCCAGGGCCAGCTGCTCGGCCAGGTCGCGCTCGACGTCGGTTTCGACGCTACCGGTGAGCTTGGCGCTGCCGTTTTCCACATCCACGTCGATGGTGAAGGGATTGAGGTGGCGGTTAAGGGCGAAGGTGGTCCAGATCGAGCCTTCCTGGCGGGCCTCGGTAAGCTGACGGCTGGTATCGCCCTCGGCAGCGAAGGCACTAAATGGCACTAGGCCAATCAGGCCTGCGGTTGCTGTGGCCAGGGCCAGAGTTTTCAGTTTATGCATGGCAGTTGCTCCAATTTAGTCACGATCAATCAGCCGCTTGTCGCAGCTGTTACCCATACTTCGCAAGCCCCGTGCCAGCCTCAATTAATAAATAAACCTTTTGTTATCAAATACTTATTCAATCAAACAGATGAGCGCCTGCATGCAGCTTGCATGATCGTCCGTGCAGCGCCGTGCAACTTGCACGACATCCCGCGGACTAACCCCTTGCACTCGGTATATGGAGAAGGACATGCACGCAACGGCGATGGAACAGAACAACGGGCGCATTCTGCTGGTCGATGACGAGTCGGCCATTCTGCGAACTTTCCGTTATTGCCTGGAAGACCAGGGCTATCGGGTCAGCACTGCCACCACCGCGGCCCAAGCCCATGCCTTGTTGCTGCGCCAGGTCTTTGACCTGTGTTTTCTCGACCTGCGCCTGGGCGCGGATGATGGCCTCGAAGTGCTGGCACAGATGCGTCAGCAGGCCCCCTGGATGCGGGTGGTGATCGTCACCGCCCATTCGGCGGTGGACAGCGCGGTGGATGCCATCCAGACCGGTGCCGCGGACTATCTGGTCAAGCCCTGCAGCCCCGAGCAGCTGCGTCTGGCCGCCGCCAAGCAGCTGGAAGCGCGGCAGATGGTCGAGCGCCTGGAAAGCCTGGAAGGCTATGTGCGCAAGCCCGGCACCGACCTCGACTCGCAAAGCCCGGCGCTGATGGCGGTGCTGGAGACTGCCCGGCAGGTAGCCGACACCGATGCCAATATCCTGATTCTCGGCGAATCCGGCACCGGCAAGGGCGAACTGGCCCAGGCCATCCACCGCTGGAGCAAGCGCGCGAAAAAGTCCTGCGTGACCATCAATTGCCCATCGCTGAGCGCCGAACTGCTCGAGAGCGAACTGTTCGGCCATAGCCGCGGGGCCTTTACCGGGGCCAGCGAGAGCACCCTGGGACGGGTCAGCCAGGCCGATGGTGGCAGCCTGTTTCTCGACGAGATCGGCGACTTCCCCTTGATCCTGCAGCCCAAGCTACTGCGCTTTATCCAGGACAAGGCCTACGAGCGCGTCGGCGACCCGGTGACCCGCCAGGCCGACGTGCGGATCCTCGCGGCCACCAACCTCAATCTGGATGAGATGGTACGCGAGGGGCGCTTTCGCGAAGACCTGCTGTACCGCCTGAACGTGATCACCCTGACCCTGCCGCCGCTGCGCGAGCGTCGCGAGGATATCCTCGACCTGGCCGAGCGCTTTCTGGCCCGCTTCGTGGTGGAGTATGCCCGCCCCGCCCGCAACTTCAGCGACGACGCGCGGGCGGCGCTGCTGGAGTACCCCTGGCCGGGCAATATCCGCGAACTGCGAAATGTGGTCGAACGCGCCAGCATTATCTGCACCGAGGCATTGGTGCAGATCAGCCACCTGGGGCTGAGCGTTCATCACTGCACCAGCCAGCCCCAGGTCGGCGATCCGCTGAGCCTGGAGGCATTGGAGAAAGCCCATATCAGCGCCATCCTGGCCAGTTGCGAGAGCCTCGATCAGGCCGCCAGAACCCTCGGCATCGACGCCTCGACCCTGTACCGCAAGCGCAAGCAGCTGAGCCTGTGACGCTACGCAACCGCCTGCTGCTAAGCAGCGGCGCGCTGCTGACGGTGGCGCTGATTGGCCTGTTGCTGGGGATCTTCAGCGTGCTGCAGCTGACCCAGGTGCAAAGCCAGGCGATGCAGCGCAACCTGCAGATCATCGATGCCAGCCTGGGCCTGCGTCAGGAACAGGGCAAGCAGGTGCTCCTGCTGCTGGCCGAAGACCTCGACCGGCCCGCGCTCAAAGCCTCCAACCAGCGCTTCCGGCAATGGCTGCAGCGCGCCGAAGAGAGCGCGATGGATGCCAGCGACCGCCAGGCCATTGCCCAGATCAAGCGCGCCTACGCCCCGTTCGACGAGCTGCTGGCCAAGCCGCTGACCGTACGCCGCGAGCTGCTCAGCAATGACCAGTTCGGCCAGGCCATGGACGTGCTCAGTGAACGTATCAATGCCGTGCAGCTGCGCTATGTCGCCGCCGTGGAACAGGCTGAGGCCAGTTCGCGCCAGCGCGCCTGGCTGATCTCCGGGCTACTCGGGCTGATTGGCCTGGCCATGCTGCTGATCGGTTTCGCCAGCGCCCACGGCATCGCCCAGCGCTTCGGCCAGCCGATCGAAATCCTCGCGCGCGCCGCCGACCAGATTGGTCAGGGCGACTTTCGGGTCACCTTGCCCGTCACCCCGGTGGCGGAGATGTCCGCCCTGAGCCAGCGCTTCGGCCTGATGGCCGAGGCCCTGCGCGAGTTCAAGAACAGCGACGTCGAGGCCCTGCAGGCCGAACAGCACCGCCTGCAGGCAGTGCTCGACAGCATCGACGATGGCCTGCTGATCTTCGACTGCCAGGGCCGCATCGAACACTTCAACCCGGTGGCGCGACGGCAGCTTTGCTGGGACGCCAAGTACCTGGGCCGCGAACTCGGCGAAGCGTTGCAGCGTCCCGAACTGAGCACGCAGCTGCAGCAGGTCTTGCAGGGCGAAAGCCTGGATGGGGAACTGGACGACCTGCAGATCGAGGTCGCCGGCGAGAAACGCCTGCTGGCCTACAGCCTGTCGGCGGTCAGTCACGGCGAGGGCGGCTTTATGTGCGCGGTGATGGTGCTGCGCGATGTCACCGAGCAGCGCATGTTCGAGCAGGTGCGCAGCGAGTTCGTGCTGCGCGCCTCCCACGAACTGCGCACCCCGGTTACCGGCATGCTGATGGCCTTGTCGCTGTTGCAGGAGCGCCTGGACTTCCCGCCGGCCTCGCGCGAGGCGGATCTGCTGAGCACCCTCGACGAGGAAATGCACCGGCTGCTGCGGCTGATCAACGACCTGCTGGATTTCTCGCGCTACCAGAACGGCCTGCAGAGCCTGAAGCTGTCGAGCCAGGTTCTCGAACCCCTGCTGCTGCAGGCGCAACAACGCTTTAGCGTCCAGGCCGAGGAACTGGGAGTGGCCATCAGTACCCAGCTGCAGGCCGAGTTGCCGCCACTTGAGATCGACCCGCTGCAGATCGAGCGGGTGCTCGACAACCTGATCGGCAATGCCCTGCGCCACAGCCAGCCAGGCGGCGAAATCCGCCTGCACGCCAGCCCCCAGGGCGGGCGAGTGCTGATCAGCGTGGAAGACAGCGGCGAGGGCATTGCCCACAACCAGCAGGCACGGATCTTCGAGCCCTTCGTCCAGTTCGGCCAGCGCCGCGGTGGGGCCGGCCTGGGTCTGGCCCTGTGCAAGGAAATCGTCCAGCTGCACGGCGGCTATATCGGCGTGCGCTCGCAGGTCGGCCAAGGCGCGCAGTTCTACCTGCTGTTGCCGGTCTCACCTGACTCGGCTGCGGCAAGCCCATCGTTACAGGCGTAAGGCCTCAAGGCTGCAGCTGCTGGTTAAGCACCAGCAGCAGGGCGGCGGTTTCGGCATCTGGCTCGCCGTCGTAATTGGCCTGGCGGTATTTCATCTGGAAGGCAGCCAGTACATTGCGCGTGGCCGTATCCAGCTCACCATGCTCCGCCACCTCATAGCCCTGACGCACCAGTTGCGCCTGGAACCAGGCCACGCTGGGCAGGCTGACGCTGAACAGCGCCTGCTGGCGGGCCACCGCGGTGGCGTCCGGCCAGGGCACCAGCCCCGCATCGGCCAACTGCTGCCAGGGGAACAGCGGGCCGGGGTCGACCTTGCGCTGCGGGGCGATATCGCTATGGCCGATAATGCTGCCGAGGGGCAGTTGGTGGCGTTGCACGATGTCCTTGAGCAGCGGGATCAGCGCATCGATCTGCGCCGGGGCATAGGGCTGCCAGTAGCGCCCGTTCGGGCCCTGGTAAAAGCCCTGGTTGACCAGCTCGATACCGATCGTGGTGCCGTTGAGCCAGGTGCGCCCCTGCCACTGGCTGACCCCGGCATGCCAGGCGCGGCGGTCCTCGTCGACCAGGCGGTAGATGGTCGCGGGGCTGTCGCCGATCAGGTAGTGGCTACTCACCTCGCCCTCGGTCAGCAGTTGCAGCGAGCGCGCCAGGTCGGTGGAGGTGTAGTGCAGAACGATGTACTGCACCCGGCTGTTCTGGCCAACGGCGTTGTAGCGGGTGTCGATGCGCGGGCCACTGGCGCAGCCGGCGAGCAGGGCGAGACATAGGGCGAGGCAGACAAATCTCATGGGCTGATATGCAACACGCTTTGCAGGTTGTCCAGCAGCATGTCGACGCTGAGCATGATCAACAGCATGCCCATCAGTCGCTCCACTGCGGTCAGCCCGCGGGGTCCAAGAAAACGCTGCAGCCACGAAGCCTGCAGCAAGATAAATGCGGTCGCCGCCCAGGCCAGCAGCAGCGCTGCGTAGAGTTCCCAGAGCGGCCCTTCATGGGTGTTGCGCAGGGTCATCAGTACCGCCAGGGCCGAAGGCCCCGCCACCGCCGGGGTGGCCAGCGGCACCAGCATGGGCTCGCCATCCGGCACATCACCGAGCACGCCTTGCGGGCCGGGAAAGATCAGGCGCATGGCGATCACGAACAGGATGATACCGCCGGCGATCGCGGTTGCCTCCCTCGACAGGCCAAGGGCGCTCAGCACTTTGTCACCAAAGGTAAGAAACAGTAGAAGCAGGGCCAAGGCGAACAGCAATTCGCGCGCGGCAATCCACAGGCGGCGCTTGGCCGGTACGTTCTTCAGCGCGGCGATAAAGATAGCGATATTGCCGAAGGGGTCGGTGACCAGAAAAAGCAGTACGGCGATGCCGAAAATATCCATGGTGGAACTCCTCAACAGGTTGTCGCAGTCTAGTGCCTACACCCCTGTCAGTGGGTAAAACGCCTTTGGTGCGGCAGATTGCTAACACCGGTCTATTGACCAGGCAGAAGTGCACGTGCCCTGCTAGACTAAAACTCTACATGGACCAGCATTCTGTATAGCTATTGTATGGATTTGGAGACCCACCCCATGCGTGCGCTGTTGTGGTTCAAGAAGGATCTTCGCCTCGATGATCATCCGGCGCTGCAGGCCGGACTGAGCGCAGAATGCTTGCTGCCCGTCTATGTGCTGGAGCCGCGGCAATTGCAGGCCAACGCCTTCGGCATGCGCCGCATGGGCGTGCACCGCGCACGCTTCCTCCTGGAAAGCCTGGTGGCCCTGGATGGCGAATTGCGCCAGCGCGGCTCGCAGCTGCTGGTGCTCGAAGGTGAGCCCGAGCAGCTTATCCCGCAGCTGGTGAGCCACCTGGCACTGCAGCAGGTATTGACCCTGGAGGAAATCGCCCCGGATGAGCAGGCCCAGGTTGCCCGCGTGGCTGACCTGCTTGGCGAGGTGCCACTGCTGCAGGCCCCGGCTAATAACCTGCTGCGCCGGGAAGAATTACCCTGCAGCCTGGAGCAGTTGCCGACGGTGTTCAGCCGCTTCCGCGAGCTGACGGAAGAACGCCTGCAGGTGTTTCAACCGCGCCATGCCCCGGATCATCTGCCGCCCCTGCCGGATGGTGCACGGGCCCTGCTGCAGCCCATCCCCAACCTGTCGCGACTGGGCCTGGGGGAGCCGCTCAGCGTGCCCGCCAGTGCCTTCCCCTTCGCCGGCGGCGAGCCCGCTGCCCTGGCACGGCTGCGCGACTACCTGTGGAAAAGCCAGGGCGTGCGCCAGTACAAGGACACCCGTAACGGTCTGATCGGCAGCGAGTATTCCTCGAAGTTCTCGCCCTGGCTGGCCAATGGCAGCCTCTCCGCCCGCCGGGTGGTGGCGGAATTGCGCCGCCACGAGGCGCAGTTCACCCGCAATGAGTCGACCCAGTGGTTATGGGTGGAAATGCTCTGGCGCGACTTCTTCCGCTGGACCCTGGCGCGCCATGGCGCGGCCCTGTTCCAGGCCGCGGGGTTGAAGGGCGGCGAGGCAGCACCGAGGCCGCTCGACCGGCGCTTTCAGGCCTGGTGCCAGGGTTGTACCGGCATGCCTCTGGTGGACGCCAATATGCGCGAGCTGGCGGCCACCGGCTTTATCTCCAATCGCGGCCGTCAGGTGGTCGCCAGCTACCTGATCCATGACTTGCAGCAGGATTGGCGCTACGGCGCGGCCTGGTTCGAAGAACACCTGATCGACTACGACCCGGCCAGTAACTGGGGTAATTGGGCCTACCTGGCCGGGGTTGGCAATGACCCGCGGCAACAACGGGTGTTCAATGCCCTGCGCCAGGCCCGTCAATACGACCCCGAGGCGCATTACGTCAGCCTCTGGCTACCGGAGTTACGCGATGTGCCGCAGGCCCTGCGACATACGCCGTTCCTGCTTGCCGACGGACAGCTGCGCAGCCTGGGCTACCCCCAGCTACCAAGTATTCCGGAGAGCTGGAAGCCCTACCTGCACCATGTCGCCTGACGCTGTTCCGGTGACCGGGCGAGCGCGCCCTTAGCCCAGTTCGACTCTGTTGCGTCCACCGCTCTTGGCGCGGTAGAGGGCCTGGTCAGCGCGCTCGAACACCTTGTCGCTGCTGTCCGCGTCGTGGTTGAAGGCACTGAGCCCGGCCGACAGGGTGATCACCACCCGTTCGCCGCGAAAGTGGAAGGGACACTGTTCGACCCCCTCGAGCAGGGTCTGCAGCAGCTGCCGGCCGCCGTCCAGCGGGGTACTGGGAATCAGCAGGACGAATTCCTCGCCGCCGAAACGGGCGATAAAGTCGGTCTTGCGCATGCGCTTGGACAGTTCGCCGGCAATGATTTTCAACACTTTGTCGCCAGCCAGGTGGCCATAGCTGTCGTTGATGCGCTTGAAGTGATCGATATCCAGCACCGCCAGCAGCAGTTCGCCGCCATAGCGCTTCCAGCGCGCCATCTCCAGTTCCAGACGTTCGCTCCAGCCGGCGCGGTTGGCCAGGCCGGTAAGGGGGTCGATCAGGGCTTTCTGCCGCTGTTCCTCCAAATGGTCGCGGAAGCTCTGCGCCTCCTGTTCCATGTCCGCGACCTTCTGGGTCAGGCTTTGCAGGCGCTGCGCCACTTGTTCTTCATGGCCGTCGCGGTGCTTCTGGTGTTCGGTGACCGTGCTTAGCAAACCATCCAGGCGCGCTTCCAGCGATTGCTTGAGGGACGGCAGATCCACCGCACCCTGCACACTGGCCTGCAAGCCGCTGACCTGCTCGCGCAGTTCCTGATTAAAGGTACGCGCGCTTTCCACCGACTCGCTGTAGCCCTCATGGGCCTCGCTGAGGGTGGTAAGAAAGGAGGCCAGACGCTCGTTAAGCTGCTTCAGGTAACTGGCAAATTCGCGCTGACCGCTGTCGGTGACGGCCAGCACCAGCACCGCCAGATCGTCCAGCACCGCCACCAGTTCGTACCAGTTCAGGCCGCCCTGCACCCGCTGGCGCAAAGACTCGCCCTGGGGCTGATGGCGCTCCGGCAGCTCCAGCTCATCGAGCAGGCCCATCAGGCTGTCGCCGATATGCGGGGCAACCGCACTGTAACCAGGCTCGGGAATCTCCGGCAGGGCGTAGGCTGGATCGCCCGCACCCTGGGTTGGCGCAGGCGCTTCAGGTACCAGTGCAGTGCGGGGCACTACTGCCACCGCAAGCTGCGGCTCTGGCTCTGGCTCTGGCTCTGGCTCGGCAGTCGCAGTGGCAATGGCCGCAGCTACAGGCGCAGGCACCTCACTGCTAGGGTTTATCGAGACTTGCGCAGCCTGTGGGGCGGTTTCAGGTTGAGCGATAACAACCGGAGCGGGCGCGACTGGCTGCGCCAGTTCGGCCGGGGCCAGCTCACTGCTAGCAGGACTGCCAGGTGCAGCTTCCTTGCCGCCAAACAGGCGCTGCAGAAAACCTGGGCGCTCCGCACTGGGCTCAGCCTCAAGCGCCGCCAGAACTTGCTGTTGCAGGCTACCTAACTCACTGAGCAGCGCGGGCAACTCACGCGGTTGGCTGGCCCGCTCCTCGATGCCCTTGGCAAACTGCTTGAGCGCTTTGCGCACCTCGCGCGGTGGCTCCAGAGCAAGCAGCTGATCGGTCAGGCTGGTGACCCCGGAGATATTCTGCGCGACGCGGTCCTGGCGGCGCTTTTCAGAGTCCAGCACGGCTTTTTCCAGGCGCGGAATCAGCGCCGACAGGCCGCTGTCGATATCGTCGCGACGGAGGATGTCGCGCAGTTCCTGCATGCATTGGTCGACGGCCTTGTCACTGCCTTCGGCGGCCAGGGAGCTGCGTACCAGACCACGCCTGAGCAGGTCGAGCCGGGCTTCCCAGCGACGCTCCAGTTGTTCCTGTTGCTCCAGTCCCTGCAGATATTTGCTTTTCCAGCGCTGGGCATCGTCGGTCATGGTTGCGATTCGCTATTAGGGCTCTATCAGCATAGGCGTTTGCGGGCTGCAGAGTGAACTGGGCAGGCGAATCTGCATGGCCACGGGCAGATGATCGGAGATCGCGTGTGACAGTACTTCACAGCGCTCCAGTTGCAAGCCCGAGCTAAGCAGGATGTGATCGAGACAGCGTTGCGGTTGCCAGCTGGGAAAAGTAGCTTCGATCTGCGGTGCCAGCAGGCCGAGGTCGCGCAGCGGTGAATGCTCCAACAGGTCGTTGGCGTGGGTATTCATATCGCCCATCAGCACCTGGTGCCGATAGTCGCCGATCAGTTCGCGGATATAGGCTAACTGGCGAGTGCGGGTGCGCGCCCCCAGAGCCAGGTGCATCATTACCACCACGATGGCATCGGCCCCTTCACCCAGGCGCACCAGGATCGCGCCCCGGCCGGCCGGCCCGGGCAGCGGGTGATCTTCCAGCAAGGTCGGCCGCAGGCGGCTGAGTACGCCGTTGCTGTGCTGGGCAAAACGCCCGAGGTTGCGATTGAGCTGCTGATACCAGTAGGGGAAGGCCCCGAGATGGGCCAGGTGCTCGACCTGGTTGACATAGCCGGAACGCAGGCTGCCGCCATCGACCTCCTGCAGGGCGACCAGGTCGAAATCGCCGAGCATGCTGCCAATGCGCTGCAGGTTGCTGGCGCGCCCCGCATGGGGCAGCAGATGCTGCCAGCTGCGGGTCAGGTAGTGGTGATAGCGCTGAGTGCTGATGCCGACCTGGATATTGAAACTGAGCAAGCGCAGGCAACCATCACTGGGCCAGTCGCCGGTTGGCGCACAAGCCGCGTTGATCTGTGGGTCGCACAGACCAACGGTGCGCTGGGCGGGCCGGCGGCGCAACATCGGCGCGGCGGCCGCTTACTGAGCCCCTCGCTCTTTACCGATCAGGTGATCCGCCACCTGCAGTACCTGCTGCGGGCCACCGGAGCTGCCGATGTCGAAGCGGTATTTGCCGTTGACCACCATCACCGGCACGCCGCTGATCTGGTAGGCCATGGCCAGTTTCTTGGCCTTTTCCAGCTGGCTTTTCACCCCGAAGGAATTGTAGGTCTTGAGGAAGGCGTCCTTGTCGATGCCCTCGCCGGCGAGAAAGTCAGCCATCTCTTCCGGAGTTGCCAGCTTCTTGCCCTGCTTGTGGATGCCATCGAATACAGCGGCGTGCACCTTGGGCTCAGCCTTCATCGCTTCGAGGGTGATAAACAGCTGGCCGTGAACGTTCCACATGCCGCCGAACATGGCCGGGATGCGCACAAAATTGACGTCTTCAGGAAGCTGCTCGACCCAGGGATTGAGAGTCGACTCGAACTGGTAGCAATGGCCACAGCCGTACCAGAACAGCTCGACCACTTCGATTTTGCCCGGCTTGGCGATCTGTACCGGCTTGTTCAGCTCGACATACTGCTTGCCGGCTTCAAATTCGGCATGAGCAGCCGTCGCGCCGAACAGGCTGGCCGCGATCAGGGTGGCACTGAGAATCAGGTTACGCATGCGTTACTCCTTGGTTTAAACGGTGCGCAGTGACGAACCATGGTTCGACCAGCGGGGTACAGGCGGGTTCCATCTATTGTAGCGATGCCTGCAACGAAAATGGGTGGCCTAAGCCACCCATTTTCTACTACAGGATTTTGCCTGCTGGCGCGATCAGTGCAGACCCTGCACGAAGCTGGAAACCGCTTCGATATCCTTGTTGCTCAGCTTGGCCGCGATGGCACGCATGATCATGCTGTCGCCATCGTTGGTGCGGTTGCCTTCGCGGAAGTCGGTCAGTTGCTTGGCCAGGTAGGTAGCGTGCTGGCCACCCAGTTTCGGGTAACCGGCGGCCGCCAGGCCAGCACCATTCGGCGAATGGCAGCCGATGCAGGCCGGCATGCCTTCGGCCAGCTTGCCACCGCGGAACAGGGCTTCACCACGCTCGATCAACTTCGGATCGGCTGCACCGACGCTCATCTGCTGACTGGCGTAGTAAGCGGAAATGTCAGCCATGTCCTGATCGCTGAGGTTATCCAGCAAGCCGGTCATCTCGACGACCGGGCGGGCACCGGACTTGATGTCCTTCAACTGCTTGAGCAAGTAACGTTCGCCTTGCCCAGCCAGCTTGGGGAAGTTCGGGGCAGCACTGTTGCCATCAGCACTATGGCAGGCACCACATACGACAACCTTGGCCTGGCCGGCTTCGGCGTCGCCTGCGGCGTGGGCCAGGCCGGAGAGGCCCAGGGTCAACAGCAGACTCACGATTACTTTGTTCATCAGCTAATCCAATTTACGGCTAAGAGAAAGAGTTTATAAGCCGGGCTTACTCGGTCATCAACTTGATGACGGCTTGGTAATCCTCGGCCGAGCAGTCCGTGCACAGACCGCGTGGCGGCATGGCATTCAGGCCATTGGTCACGCTCAGCACCAATGTATCCATACCTTTGGCCAAACGCGGCTCCCAGGCAGCCTTATCGCCTTTCAGCGGCGCGGTCGGAATCGCCCCGTTGTGGCACACACCGCAGGAGCGAGCGTATACGGCTTCCGGGTCTTGTGCGGCCTGGGCATTGAACGAGAGCATCAGCACACCGGCCACAATCAGCAATTTTTTCATCAGATCAACCTCATCAGGGAGGGGAACGTACCGCGTTCTTTGCGCAGATGATCTAAAGCGTTCCCGTGAACACTTGTCCAGCGGATGGGAGAAAGCGCACACAAAATCTGCGCCATTATATACTGGCGTCATTGAAACTGAAACGACGCAGCTTGCCGCGCTGCATGTTGCAAGGCAGCCTGCGCGCTTATGTCGCAACGGCAGCGCGCCTGCAACGCCCCTATACGCACGCCCTCACGGATACCCAGATGCAAGCCAAGAACCCCATTATCGGCCTGTGCCAACAGGCCAGCTTCCAGATCAGCGCCGCCAAGGTCGACCAGTGCCCGGAGGATTTCGGCCATGAAGTGGCCTTCGCCGGACGCTCCAACGCCGGTAAGTCCAGCGCCCTGAATACCCTGACCCACGCCAGCCTGGCGCGTACCTCGAAGACCCCGGGGCGCACCCAGTTGCTCAACTTCTTCCGCCTGGACGACGAGCGCCGCCTAGTGGACCTGCCGGGCTATGGCTACGCCAAGGTGCCAATCCCGCTGAAACTGCACTGGCAGAAACACCTGGAAGCCTATCTGGGCAGCCGCGAGAGCCTGCGCGGGCTGATGCTGATGATGGATATCCGCCATCCCCTGACCGAATTCGACATCCTTATGCTGGACTGGGCGACGGCCAGCGAGATGCCCATGCATATCCTTCTGACCAAGGCCGACAAGCTGGCCTTCGGTGCCGCCAAGACCGCCCTGCTCAAGGTGCAGCAGGATATTCGCAAGGGCTGGGGCGAGCGGGTCAGCATCCAGCTGTTTTCCGCCCCCAAGCGCATAGGCATCGAAGACGCCCATGCGGTGTTGGCCGAATGGCTGCAACTGGGCGAGTTCGCCCTGCCGGACGATGAAGAAGCCGAAGCCTGATTAAGCTCGCCAGGGACGGCGAACAAAAAGGCTATGTCCCCATTAAGCGTTGCCAGTGGTGCTGGCGGGTTCTGCGAACCCTGTAGGAGCGGCGGGGACGCCGAGTCCTTGGCCGCGATGTTCTTCTATTGACCTCGATTCGCGGGCAAGCCCGCTCCTACAAGGGCTGAGCATGTCGACAACAACCAACTCAGACATAGCCAACAAAAAAAACCCCGAACTTCTTATGGGGGAGGGAAGTTCGGGGTTTAAGTGTCTGAACCGCTAGGGCGGGGGTTCAGATGTCTGCCAACACTTAACACAACAAGGAGCATTGAAGGCTTTATGGGCCATTCGTAGTCTCTGACTGCCTGGCTTAAAGCAAAGTTCAGCCTTTTCCTTTAATCCATTAATTATAAAAACCAAAGGCTTAATGCTCTTTGGTTTTAAGCCCTACAGGGCCTGGGCTACGCCTCCCAAGCCTCGGCCACTGAGCCGATCAGTGGGCCTCATCCCAGTTGTTGCCCACACCCACTTCCACCAGCAGCGGCACATCCAGTTCGGCGGCCGCGCTCATCAGTGCCTTGATCCGTTCGCTGACCTGCTCGACCAGATCCTCGCGCACTTCCACCACCAGTTCGTCGTGGACCTGCAGAATCACCTTGGCGTCCAGGGACGACTCGCTCAGCCAGTTGTCCACCGTGACCATGGCACGTTTGATAATGTCCGCCGCCGTGCCTTGCATCGGCGCGTTGATCGCCGTGCGCTCGGCCGCCTTGCGCAGCCCCTGGTTCTTGGCATGGATATCTGGCAGGTACAAGCGACGGCCGAACAGGGTTTCCACATAGCCCTGCTCGGAAGCCTGCTCACGGGTGCGCTCCATATAGGCCAGCACGCCGGGATAACGGGCGAAATACACATCGATATAGGCCTGCGCCTGCTTGCGGTCGCAGCCGATCTGCTTGGCCAGGCCGAAGGCGCTCATGCCGTAGATCAGACCGAAGTTGATCGCCTTGGCGCTGCGACGCTGATCGCCGGTGACTTGATCCAGCGGCACGCCGAACACCTCGGCAGCCGTGGCCTTGTGCACATCGCGACCGTGGCGGAAGGCATCCAGCAGGCTCTCGTCCTTGGCCAGGTGGGCCATGATGCGCAGCTCGATCTGCGAATAGTCCGCCGCCAGCAGCTTGTAGCCCTTGGGCGCAACAAAGGCCTGGCGAATGCGACGGCCCTCGGCGGTACGGATCGGGATGTTCTGCAGGTTCGGGTCGGTGGACGACAAGCGCCCGGTGGCCGCCACCGCCTGGTGATAGCTGGTGTGGATGCGCCCGGTGCGCGGGTTGATCTGCTCCGGCAAACGGTCGGTGTAGGTGCTTTTCAGCTTGCTCAGGGTGCGGTACTGCATCAGCACCTTGGGCAGCTCGAAGTCCTGTTCGGCCAGTTCGGCCAGCACCGCTTCGGCGGTCGAGGCCTGGCCCTTGGCGGTCTTGCTGATCACCGGCAGGCCGAGTTTCTCGTAAAGAATCACCCCTAGCTGCTTGGGCGAGGCCAGGTTGAACTCCTCGCCGGCAATCTCGAAGGCCTGGCGCTCCAGGGCCACCAGCTTCTCGCCCAGCTCGTTGCTTTGCAGCCCGAGCAGCTTGGCATCCACCAGCGCGCCCTGGCGCTCGATGCGCGCCAGCACCGGCACCAGCGGCATCTCGATCTCCTGCAACACCTTGGCCAGGCTCGGCTCGGCCGAGAGCTTGGCCCACAGATGCTGGTGCAGACGCAGGGTCACGTCGGCATCCTCGGCGGCATAGGGCGCGGCCTGGGCCAGGTCGATCTGGTCGAAGGTCAGCTGCTTGGTGCCTTTGCCGGCGATGTCCTCGAAACGGATATTGCTGTGATCCAGGTACTTGAGCGCCAGGCTGTCCATATCGTGACGGGTGGCGGTGGAGTCCAGCACGTAGGACTCGAGCATTGTGTCGAAGGCTACGCCCTGCACTGCAATGGGCGTGCTGGCATTGGCGAGGATATTGATGTCGTACTTGGCGTGCTGACCGACCTTGGCCTTGTTCGGGTCTTCGAGAATCGGCTTGAGCGCCTGCAGCACCGCGTCACGGTCCAGCTGAGTCGGTACGCCCATATAGGAGTGCGCGACCGGGATATAGGCTGCTTCGCCGGCCTTGACCGCAAAGGACAGGCCGACCAACTGGGCCTTTTGCGCATCCAGGCCGGTGGTTTCGGTGTCGAAGGCGATCAGCTCGGCGTTGCGCAGCTTCTCCAGCCAGACGTCGAACTGAGCCTGCTCGAGGATGCACTGGTAATCGCCCAAGGGCGGCGCAGCGGGTGCAACAGCGGCGGCTTCGTCGGCAACCGGCACGGCTGCAGTGACCTCGGGCGCGGCGCTAGCGCTGGACGTCAGGGCGAACAGATCGTCGGCAGCCGGCGCAGCCTGCGGCTTAACCGCGGCGGCCGGGTTGCTGCGCAGCAGGTCTTCGCGCCAGCTCTTGAACTCCAATTCGGCATACAACTCCACCAGCGCCGGCACATCCATCTGCCCTGGGTGCAGCGCGTCGATCTGGATATTCAGCGGCACGTCGAGCTTGATGGTGGCCAGCTCGTAGGACAGGTAGGCCATGTCGCGGTGCTCTTCGAGCTTGGCCGGCAGGGTCTTGGCGCCGCGAATCGGCAGTTCCGGTACTTTATCGAGGTTGGCGTAAAGCACATCGAGGCCGCCGCCAACACCGACCAGCAGGCCCAGCGCGGTTTTTTCACCCACGCCCGGCACGCCAGGAATGTTGTCGACCTTGTCGCCCATCAGCGCCAGGTAGTCGATGATCAGCTCGGGACCGACACCGAATTTCGCTTTCACGCCATCGATGTCATAGACGCTACCGGTCATGGTGTTGACCAGCGTAACGTGCGGGCAAACCAGCTGGGCCATGTCCTTGTCGCCGGTGGAGATCACCACATCGCGGCCCTCGGCCGCGCACTGGCGAGCCAGGGTGCCGATTACGTCATCAGCCTCGACGCCTTCGACGCACAGCAGCGGATAGCCCATGGCCTTGACGCTGGCGTGCAGCGGCTCGACCTGCACCCGCAACTCGTCCGGCATGGATGGGCGATTGGCCTTGTACTCGGCAAACAGCGCGTCGCGGAAGGTGCCGCCCTTGGCGTCGAACACCACCGCGAAGGGGCTGTCCGGGTACTGCTTGCGCAGGCTCTTGAGCATATTCAGCACGCCCTTGACCGCGCCGGTGGGCAAGCCCTTGGAGGTGGTCAGCGGCGGCAGGGCGTGGAAGGCGCGGTACAGGTAAGAAGAACCGTCAACCAGAACGAGAGGAGCTTGGCTCATGAGCAGGATCAACCTTTTCGGCGGGGGCGGCGGTAGAATGGCCGCACCATTGAAATCAAAAGGACAAGGTTATCATGCGCGCACTCAATCGCCTGTTGCTGGCCAGCCTGCTGGCATTCACCACCCTGGCCGCTCACGCCGAAGACCCGGTCTCCGCAGATCCAGACGTAACCATCCGCCAGGACGGCGACAAGACCATCCATGAATACCGGGTCAACGGTTTTCTCTACGCGGTCAAGGTCATCCCCAAAGGCGGCAAACCGTACTTCCTGGTACGCGCCGATGGCAGCGATGGCAACTTCGTCCGTTCGGACAGCCCGGATATGTTGATTCCGGCCTGGGAAATTTTCAGCTGGTAAGAAGGCAGTTCTGCAATGTCGGTGTTTACCCCGCTTGAGCGCCATGAGCTCGAGGAATTTCTCGCCCCCTATGCCCTGGGTCGCCTGCGCGATTTCCAGGGTATTGCTGCGGGCAGCGAGAACAGCAATTTCTTCGTTAGCCTGGAGCAGGGCGAATTCGTTCTGACCCTGATCGAGCGCGGCCCAAGCGCTGATTTGCCATTCTTTATCGACCTGCTCGACGTGCTGCACGATGCCGGCCTGCCTGTGCCCTATGCCCTACGCACCAACCAGGGCGAGGCGCTGCGCAGCCTGGCGGAAAAGCCGGCGCTGCTGCAGCCGCGCCTGCCCGGCCAGCATGTGCGCGAGGCCAACCCGCATCATTGTCAGGAGGTGGGCAGGCTGCTGGCACGTATTCACCTGGCCACCCGTAATCAGCCGCTGCCGCGTAAGAGCGACCGTGGTCTGGACTGGATGCTAGCCGAAGGGCCCAGCCTGGCCTTGCAGCTGCCCGATGAACAGTTGCCGCTGCTGCGCGATGCGCTGGCGGAGATTCACGCACTCAAGCCGCGCATACTCGCGTTGCCGCAGGCCAATCTGCATGCCGACCTGTTCCGCGACAACGTGCTGTTCGACGGCAACCACCTGAGCGGGGTGATCGACTTCTATAACGCCTGTGCGGGGCCGATGCTCTACGACCTGGCGATTACTTTGAACGATTGGTGCTCTTTTGAAGACGGCAGCCTCGACAGCAAACGCGCGCAAGCGCTGCTGGGTGCCTATGCCGGCTTGCGGCCATTTACTGCGGCAGAAGCCGAGCTGTGGCCCGCCATGCTGCGCATCGCCTGCGTGCGCTTCTGGCTATCTCGCCTGATTGCAGCCGAGTCGTTCGCTGGCCAGGAAGTGCTGATCCATGACCCGGCGGAGTTCCAGCGCCGTCTGGCCCAGCGCCAGCAGGTAGAGCTGGCGCTACCGTTCGCCTTCTAGAACCTGTCTACGATCTGCTGCGCGTCGGCCCTGCTGCGTTAAAAACAGGCTCGGAATGCTCATGTACAGCTCGTACACTCCGCTTCCTCGCCGTTTTGACCAGCCGGAGGCTGTTACTACGTAGCGCCTTGCATGGCTCTAGCTCGCGAGATCGTAGGCAGATTCTAAGCCCCGAGCGCTGGCTACAGCGCCTCCAGACAACCCGCCAATTCGCCCGCCAGGTTTTCCAGCAGGGCCTCATAGCCGTTGGCATCCACGGGCAGTGCGCCGCCCATGGCGTCCAGCTCGGCCAGGGTCACTGGCAGGCCGGCGCCCAGGGTTTCGGCCAGACGCGGACGCAGCGGTGGTTCGCTGAACACACAGGTCGGGCCGGTTTGCTGCAGGCGCGTACGCATGGCGGCGACATGCCGCGCACCGGGCTGCACTTCCCCGAGAACGCTGAACACCCCGGCATGCTTGAGGCCATAGGCGGCCTCGAAGTAGTCATAGGCTTCGTGGAAGACAAAATAGGGCTTGCCGGCCAGGCCGCTCAGACGGGTTTTCAAGCGCTGGTCGAGGGCGTTCAGGCGCTCGCCGAAGGCCTGGACATTGGCCTGATAGCGCGCGGCGTTGGCCGGGTCGAGGCTCGCCAGGTCGGCGGCCATCTTCGCGGCTATTACCTGGGCATTGGCCGGCAGCAGCCATAGATGCGCATCGAGAGTACCGGGACGATGGTCGTGATCGTGCTGATCGGCGACCTCTGCAGAGGGGTGCTCGTCATGATGGTCGTGCTCGTCATGGGCTTCCCCAGCCTGCTCATGCGCTTCGTGGCTGTCGCCGAAATGCCGCAGGTGCAGGCCCGCCAGGTCCTGGGTGGCCACGGCTGGCTTGGCGCGCCCGGCCAGCACCCGCGGCAGGAAACTCTCCAGATCGGGGCCGATCCAGTACAGCAGGTCGGCCTCACGCACGCGGCGCACATCGGACGGGCGCAAGGCGTAATGGTGCGGCGAGGCACCGGGCGGCAGCAGTACTTCGGGGCTGCCGAGATCGCCCTGCACGGCGGCGGCAATCAGTTGCAGTGGCTTGATACTGGTCAGCAGGCGCACCTCGGCCAGGGCGGCGGAGCTGGAGAGCAGAGTAAGCAGCAGCAGACTGCCAAGGGAAAAAAGACGCGACACGGGGAGCACTCAAACAGGAAGGAACGGGTAATATAATAACGTCTCTTGCCTTATTCGTCGTTGCCCATGACCCAAGCACCCCTGGCTTCACGCCCACACGACCATTCCCACTGCGTCAGCCATGCCCTGGCCGAGGCGGAAAGCATCTGCACGCGCCAGGGTTTGCGCCTGACCGCCCTGCGCAAACGGGTGCTGGAGCTGGTCTGGGCCAGCCACAAGCCGCTGGGGGCCTATGACATTCTCGGCGTATTGAGCGATGAAGACGGCCGCCGCGCAGCGCCGCCGACCGTCTACCGCGCCCTGGATTTCCTCCTGGAAAATGGCCTGGTGCATCGCATCGCATCGCTCAACGCCTTTGTCGGTTGCAGCCATCCGGAGCACGCCCACCAGGGCCAGTTTCTGATCTGCCGGGGCTGCCACGCGGCCATCGAACTGGAACAGCCAGCGATCAGCGAGGCCATTATCAGCAGCGCGGCCGGTGTCGGTTTCGCCGTGGAAAGCCAGACGGTGGAAGTAGTGGGCCTGTGCGCCGGTTGCCGGGAAACGCTATGAGCGGTGCACTGATCCGTCTCGCCGGAATTAGCGTGACCTTTGCCGGCCAAAAGGTGCTGCAGGATGTGCAGCTAAGCGTCAAACCGGGAGAGATCGTCACCCTGATCGGCCCTAACGGGGCCGGCAAGACCACCCTGGTGCGTACTGTGCTCGGCCTGCTCAAGCCAGACAGCGGCAGCGTCTGGCGCAAGCCCAAGCTGCGCATCGGCTATATGCCGCAGAAGCTGCATGTGGACGCTACCCTGCCGCTCTCGGTGCTACGTTTTCTCCGCCTGGTGCCCACCGTGAAGCGTGAGCAGGCCCTGGCGGCGCTGGCCGAAGTGGGTGCCGAGCAAGTGATCGACAGCCCGCTGCAGAGCATTTCCGGCGGCGAACTGCAGCGCGTGCTGCTGGCCCGGGCGCTGCTGCGCGAACCGGAGCTGCTGGTGCTCGACGAGCCGGTGCAAGGCGTCGACGTCAGCGGCCAGGCCGAGCTGTACCGGCTGATCACCCAACTGCGCGACCGCCATGGCTGCGGCGTGCTGATGGTCTCCCACGACCTGCATCTGGTGATGAGCACCACCGACCAGGTGGTCTGCCTCAACCGTCACGTCTGCTGCTCCGGCCACCCCGAGCAGGTCAGCTTCGACCCGGCCTTCGTCGAGCTGTTCGGCCAGGATGCCAAGAGCCTGGCGATCTACACCCATCATCACGACCACGAGCACGACCTGCATGGCGCGGTGGTCAGCGAAGCCACTGCCGGCCTGAGCATCAAGGGCCCGGTAAAACCTCATGTCCACGGAGACGACTGCAAGCATGGCTGATTTCCTGCTTAACGCCCTGCTTGCCGGCCTGGCTCTGGCCTTGGTCGCCGGCCCCCTGGGTTCCTTTGTGGTGTGGCGGCGCATGGCCTATTTCGGCGACACCCTGTCCCACGCCGCGCTGCTCGGCGTGGCCCTCGGCCTGATGCTCGACGTCAGCCCGACCCTGGCGGTGACAGTGGGCTGCGTGCTGCTGGCGGTGCTGCTGGTGACCATGCAAAGCCGCCAGCCGCTGGCCTCGGACACCCTGCTCGGCATTCTCGCCCACAGCACCCTGTCCCTGGGCCTGGTGGTGCTGAGCTTTATGCGCGATGTGCGCATCGACCTGATGGGCTACCTGTTCGGCGACCTGCTGGCCGTCGGCCCCACTGATCTTGCCTGGATCATCGGCGGCAGCGCCTTGGTGCTGGTGCTGCTGGCGCTGCTGTGGCGGCCGCTGCTGGCGATTACCGTGCACGAGGAGCTGGCCAAGGTCGAAGGCCTGCCGGTGGCGGCGATTCGCCTGAGCCTGATGCTGCTGATCGCCGTGGTGATCGCCGTGGCGATGAAGATAGTCGGGGTGCTGCTGATCACCTCGTTGCTGATCATTCCCGCCGCCGCCGCCCAACGCCACGCCCGCACCCCGGAGCAGATGGCCTTCGGTGCCAGCCTGCTGGGGATAGTCGCGGTATGCGGCGGGCTTAGCCTGTCGTGGTTCCAGGACACCCCGGCCGGGCCATCCATCGTGGTGTCCGCCGCCAGCCTGTTTCTGCTGAGCTTTGCCCTGCCCCGACGCACAGCCTGAAAGATTGGTTCTGCCCGATTTCGCCGTGTAAACTTGCGCGTTTTTTGCACAATTCGAGACGCACAGTGAGCCAGACGTTGGTTTTTCGGGGCCAGATGCTCGCCCGGGTTCTCGTCCAGGCCAGCGGTTAGAGCGCCACCCAGCGCAGGTCATCAGCCCAGGGCAAAGGCGGCGGCTGATCCTCAGCAAGAGCATCAGCCGGCTTGCCCTCTGGGCAGATAAAAACTTAATACTATTTAGCTATAACCATAGGTCTACAAAGATTTTTGCGGCCTAAACAGCGCCGGGTAGACTACGCAACCTTTGCGCTTACCCGGCCGCTCAAGCAAACCCAAAAGGTTTAACCCGTGATCAACTTCCATCAGGTGCACAAGGCGTATCGCGTCAGTGGCCAGGATATTCCCGCCCTGCAGCCCACCGATCTGCAGATCGGCCGTGGCGAAGTGTTCGGCATCATCGGCCACTCCGGTGCTGGCAAGAGCACCCTGCTGCGCCTGATCAACCGCCTGGAAGAACCAAGCGGTGGACGCATCGTGATCGACGGCGAAGAGGTCACCGCCCTTGATGCGGCGGGCCTGCGGCGCTTTCGCCAGCGGGTCGGGATGATCTTTCAGCATTTCAACCTGCTCTCCTCCAAGACCGTCGCCGACAACGTCGCCCTGCCGCTGAAGCTGGCCGGCGAACTGTCGCGCAGTGCCATCAACGCCCGCGTCACTGAGTTGCTGGCCCGGGTCGGCCTGCAGGACCACGCCAGCAAGTACCCGGCGCAACTCTCTGGCGGGCAGAAACAGCGCGTAGGCATTGCCCGTGCCCTGGCCACCGAGCCGAAGATCCTGCTGTGCGACGAGGCCACCAGTGCTCTCGACCCGCAAACCACCGCGTCTGTGCTGCAACTGCTGGCCGAGATCAACCGCGAGCTGGGCCTGACCATCGTGCTGATTACCCACGAGATGGACGTGATCCGCCGGGTTTGCGACCGCGTGGCGGTAATGGATGCCGGCAGCATTGTCGAGCTGGGGCCAGTCGCCCAGGTGTTTCTGCACCCGCAGCACGCCACCACCAAGCGCTTCGTCCAGGAAGCCGAGCAGGTCGACGAGAACGAGCAGCACGACGATTTCGCCCATGTGCAGGGCCGCATCCTGCGCCTGACCTTTCAGGGTGAGGCTACTTATGCGCCGCTGCTGGGCAGCGTGGCGCGGGAAACCGGGGTGGATTACAGCATCCTCGCCGGACGTATCGACCGCATCAAGGACACCCCCTACGGCCAGCTGACCCTGGCCCTGACCGGCGGCGACCTCGACGCCGCCCAGGCGCGTTTTGCCGCCGCCGACGTACACCTGGAGGTGTTGCGCTGATGGACGCCCTACTGACCCGTCTGCTGCCGAACGTCGATTGGGCGGAAATCGGCTATGCCAGCCTGGACACCCTGAGCATGCTCGGAGGCTCACTGCTGTTCACCGTAATTCTCGGTCTGCCCCTGGGGGTGCTGCTATTCCTCACCAGCCCACGGCAGATGTTCGAGCAGAAGGCCCTCTACGGTGGCTTGTCGCTGCTGGTGAATATTCTGCGCTCGGTGCCGTTTGTGATTCTGCTGATCGTGATGATCCCCTTCACGGTTATCGTCACCGGCACCTCGCTGGGGGTCGCCGGGGCCATCCCGCCGCTGGTGGTAGGTGCCACGCCATTCTTTGCGCGGCTGGTGGAAACCGCGCTGCGTGAAGTTGACCGCGGCATTATCGAAGCGACCCAGGCCATGGGCGCGAGCACCCGGCAGATCGTGGTCAACGCGCTGTTGCCCGAGGCCCTGCCGGGCATCTTTGCCGCCGTGACGGTAACCGCCATCACCCTGGTGTCCTATACCGCCATGAGCGGCCTGATCGGCGGCGGCGGCCTCGGCGACCTGGCGGTGCGTTACGGCTATCAGCGTTACCAGCCAGACGTGATGGCGGTGACGGTGATCCTACTGCTAGTGCTGGTACAGATCCTACAAACCGTCGGCGATCGGCTGGTGGTGCACTTTTCCCGCAAATAGATTTTTTGACAGGGTGCGGCTACCCACCGCCCAAGCCAATTCAACAAGGAGCTTTATGATGAAAAAACTGATCGCTGCAGTCGCTGCCCTGGCAGCACTCTCTGCCCAGGCCGAAAGCCTGAGCGTTGCGGCCACTGCCGTACCCCACGCGGAAATCCTCGAGTTCGTTAAGCCGGCCCTGGCCGCCGAGGGCGTTGAGCTGAACATCAAGGTCTTCACCGACTACGTGCAGCCCAACGTACAGGTCGCCGAAAAGCGCCTGGACGCCAACTTCTTCCAGCACCAGCCGTACCTGGACGAGTTCAACAAGAGCCGTAGCACCGAGCTGGTCAGCGTGGTTGGCGTTCACGTCGAGCCCTTCGGCGCCTACTCCAGCCAGCACAAGAGCCTGGCCGACCTGCCCCAGGCTGCCAACGTGGTCATCCCCAACGACGCCACCAACGGCGGCCGTGCCCTGCTGCTGCTGCAGAAGGCCGGGGTGATTACCCTCAAGCCGGAAGCGGGCATCCTCGCCACGCCGAAGGACATTGTGGAAAACCCCAAAGCCATCAAGGTGCGTGAGCTGGAAGCGGCCACCCTGCCGCGCGTGCTGACCCAGGTCGACCTGGCGCTGATCAACACCAACTACGCCCTGGAAGCCAAGCTCAACCCGACCCAGGATGCCCTGGTGATCGAAGGCAGCGACTCGCCCTACGTCAACATCCTGGTCGCGCGCCCGGACAACAAGGACAGCGCCGCCATGCAGAAGCTGGCCAAGGCCCTGAACAGCGCCGAGGTGAAGGCCTTTATCGCCGAGAAGTATCAGGGTGCCGTGGTGCCGGCGTTCTAAGCCCCCGAACTATCTGCACCATCTACCAAACCCCGCCCCGTGCGGGGTTTGTCGTTTATGCCCGGGCGGCGGCCTCGCGCAGGCACTTCAGGACGTAGGATGGGTGGGGCCGCCTAGGTGATAACCCATCAATTGGCCGATGGGTTATCACCCATCCTACGACCTCTCTGTTGGGCTTCGCTGCGCTCAACGCCAACCTACCCGTGCGTTCGCACGCCCGCTGCCAACAGGCAATCGAGCAAACATTCCAGGGCCGGCTGACGCTGGGCGCGGCGCAATATCGCCACCAGCTCACGGTGAAAGGTCAGCTCGCCCAACTCGATCACCCGCAACTGCGTCGGCCGCTGCAGCCACAGACCGGCCCGCGGAATCAGCGACACGCCCAGACCGCACTCGACCATGCGCACGATGGCTTCCAGCTCGTCCAGTTCCAGCGCTTCCTGCACGCTCAGGCGCTGCTCGCGGAGAAACTGACTGACCCGCCGGCCGCCAAACGAGCGCCGGTCGTAACGCACAAAGGGCTGCTCGGCGAGGATCTGCAGCGGGTCGTCTGCGCTCACGTCGAGCGGGGTGATCAGCACGAAAGGCTCACGGGCCAGACTGATCTGCAGCAACTCCTTGGGCAGCTCGAACGGCGGCTTGATCAGCAGCGCCAGGTCCAGCTCGCCGGCATCGATCTGGCTCAACAGGTTCAGCGACACCCCGGGCACCAGCTTGAGCTCGACCCGCGGGGCGACCGCGCGAAACTGCGGCAGCGCTTCGGGCAGTAGGCCGGTTTGCACAGTGGCAATCGCGCCGACCTTCAGCTCGCCCTGCCACTCGGCTGCCGCGGTGGGCAGGGCCATCTGCCCATAGAGCGCGAGCATCTGCTGCGCCAGGGGCAGGGCATGGCGGCCGGCGGCATTGAGTACCGCTGAGCGCCCGCTGCGGTCGAACAGGCGCACGCCCAGGCCGTGCTCCAGCACGCGCATCTGCGCACTGACCGCCGATTGAGTCAGGCCGACCTGTTGGCCGGCCGCGGCGAAGGTGCCATGGCGGGCCACCGCCACAAAGGTTTTCAGCTCGCGCAGCATCGACGCCTCAATTGATCAAATTTATTTGTGCTTACGAGCAAGGATATTCGCTTTTAATCAGTATAGCTGCTGCTGAGAATCAACAGACCCTAGGCTCAAGGAATCACAACATGGCACTCAGTCCCTTCCACCTGGCCATTCCGGTTTATGACCTGACGGCCTGCCGCACCTTCTATGGCGAGCTGCTGGGCTGTGCCGAAGGTCGCAGCAGCGCGCACTGGGTGGACTTCAACTTCTTCGGCCATCAGCTGGTGATCCATCAGAGCCCGAAGACCTCGACGCAGATCGAGGCGCACAGCAACCCGGTCGACGGCCACGACGTACCGGTACCGCATTTCGGTGTGGTGCTGGACTGGGATGACTGGCACGCCCTGGCCGCGCGCCTGCAAGCCGGCGGCACACAGTTCGTCATCGAACCCTATGTGCGCTTCGCCGGCCAGGTCGGCGAACAGGCCACGCTGTTCTTCCTCGACCCCTGCGGCAACGCCCTGGAGTTCAAGGCGTTCAAGGATATCGGCCAGTTATTCGCTAAGTAGCCAGGTGATGGATTGTCACCCATACGATCTACGCAGCAGGCCGTAGGATGGGTGACAACCCATCAAAATCACTCGCCTACCTGAACAGCGGCCGACTCACCACCGGCCCAGTCCCGTGGATAAATGCCCCGTTCGACATAGGCATGGAAGGATGAATGCGGCCAATCGATAACCCGCTGCACCTGACCATGTTTGACCGGGTTGTAGTGGATGTAATCGAAGTGCTGCTGCCAGTCTCGCTCATCACGGATGAGGTGCTCCCAAAAGCGCCGCTGCCAGATGCCCCGCTCACCCTTTAGCAACTGGCTCGCGCGAACAACGCCGCGCGGTAATTCGCGGGAAAAATTGCCTTTGATACGTCGGATTCGATTGGAGAAGTCATGATCGCCATCGGGCAGACGCATCAGCAAGTGCAGGTGTTCGGGCATCACCACCCAGGCTTGCAGGCTGAAAGGCGCGCGCTGCTGCTCAGCGTGGACGCTCTGCTTGAGTGCCGCGATATGGGAAATCAGCCAGTCCTGACGGCGGTCAGCCAGGGTCAGGGTAAAGAAGTAGGTGCCACCGGGGCGATAGATACGTCGGTATTCGGTCATGCGTTCCCATCCATGGGTCGGCTGATGGGTTATCACCCATCCTACGGTCTTGGTCTTTGTGAACGGGTCGGGCCGCGCAGGTGATAACCCATCAAATCAATTGACCGTGCCGATCAACCCGGGCAACTGCGCCGCCAGCTTGGCGTTGTTGATGGGGGCGCGGATAAAGCCGCGCTGGGTGCCGTCCGGGCCGATGATCACCAGGTTGCCGCTGTGGTCGACGGTGTAGTTTTCCTTGCTGGTGTCAGCCGGGATATAGGGGATGCTGACCGCATTGGCGAGTTTCTGCAGGGTTGCCTCCTCACCGGTCAGGCCGATAAAGCCGGCGTCAAAGTAGTCCAGGTACTTTTTCAACTGCTCCGGGGTGTCGCGGTTGGGGTCGACCGTGACCAGTACGATCCGCAGCTTGCTCAGGGTTTCCGGCGGTAACTGGCCCTGCAATTGGCGCAGCTGGGCAAGGGTCGCCGGGCAGATATCCGGGCAGAAGGTGTAACCGAAGAACAACAGGCTCCACTGCCCCTTCAGCTGATCTACCGCCACGGCCTGGCCATCCTGATTGGTCAGGCTCAGCTCCGGCAGGCTGCGGCTCTGGGGCAGCAGGACGATACCGGCGTCGAGTAATGCCGTGGGGTCGCCCTGGCCTTTACCGTTCAGGACCTTGTTGACGGTCAGGCCGAGGACGAGCGCCACAATGGCAACGAGAACAAAAACGGTGATCTGGGTTCGGGTCATGGCACCAACAATTACAGGTTAAGCAGCAGATAGTGGTCGACCAGCAGGGCGATAAACAGCGCAAACAGGTACCAGATACTGTACTTGAAGGTGTTGATCGCGGCGTGCGGTTTGCTGTCACGGTACAGCACCCAGGACCAGTGCAGGAAACGCGCGCCCAGGCCGATGGCGCAGACCAGATAGAGCAGGCCGCTCATATGGATGGCATAGGGCAGCAGGGTGACGGCGAACATCACGCAGGTGTAGAGCAGGATATGCACCTTGGTGTAGTGCTCGCCATGGGTCACCGGCAGCATGGGGATATCGGCCTTGGCGTACTCGTCCTTGCGGTGAATGGCCAGGGCCCAGAAGTGCGGCGGGGTCCAGGCGAAGATAATCAGCACCAGCAGCAGCGGCTCGGCACTGATATGCCCGGTAACGGCTACCCAGCCGAGCAGCGGCGGTGCCGCCCCGGCCAGCCCACCGATAACGATATTCTGCGGCGTGGCGCGCTTGAGAAAGCCGGTGTAGAGCACCGCGTAACCGAGCAACGAGGCCAGGGTCAGCCAGGCCGCCAGTTCGTTGGTAAAGGTCAGCAGCAGCGCCATTCCCACTACCGCCAGCAGCAGGGCAAAGCCCAGCGCCGCGACGGGGGACACCCTGCCGCTGGTGACCGGGCGCTTGAGGGTGCGCGCCATGATCGAGTCGATACGCCGGTCCACCACATGATTAACCGCCGCGGCCGCGCCAGCGCACAGGCCAATGCCCATGTTACCGAAGATCAGCACCTGCCAGGCCACGCCCGCCCGGGTGGCGAGGAACATGCCGACCAAGGATGTGATCAGCATCAGCACCACCACCTTGGGCTTGGTCAGCTCCAGGTAGTCGCGCCAGGTGGCGTGGGCTTGCTGTTCACGCAATAGAGTAGCCATCGGGTCTCTCCTCGATTGTTCTTGTTATTTGCCTGGCAGCGGAGCAAGGCCAGCTTGCGCGACTGTCGCCTGGGATGCCAGCGCTACGGCGCGCACCCGGTAATTGATCAGCACCACGGTCAGCAGCAGGGCCGCACCGCCAAGGTTGTGCGCCACCGCCACCAGCAACGGCAGGTGGAAGACTACGTTGCTGATGCCCAGACTGATCTGCAGTGCCAGTGCCAACAGCAACAAGCCGGCCAGACGTGGCAGGCCGTTGGCTCTGAGTCGCCAGGCCAGCAGCAGCAACACCAGGGTCAGCAGCAGTGCGCCCAGACGGTGGCTCATATGGATGGCGGTGCGCGCGTCGCTGTCGAGCTGGCCGCCCAGGTAGTTGGGGCCGATATGCTGGGTCAGGTGGAAGCCGTTGGCGAAATCCATCGCCGGCCACCACTCGCCGTGGCAGGTTGGCAGGTCGACACAGGCGACCGCCGCGTAATTGCTGCTGACCCAGCCACCGAGGGCCACCTGGCCGACCACCAGCAGTAGCGCCAGCGCCGCCAGGCTACGCAGCCGCGCGGAAAGAGTGGGCATGACCGGCACAGGGCCGGATAGACGCAAGGTCAGCAGAAACAGCAGGCTGAGGGTGGCAAAACCACCGAGCAGATGGGCGGTGACCACCTGCGGCCAGAGTTTCAGGGTCACGGTCCACATGCCGAAGGCCGCCTGCAGGCATACCAGGGCCAACAGGAACAGCGGCAGCTTCAACGGCTGCCCTGGCTCACCGCGACGGCGCAGAGCCTGCACGGCCAAGCCGAGGATCACCAGGCCCAGGGCCCCGGCGAAATAACGATGGACCATCTCGTACCAGCCCTTGGCCACTTCCACCGGAGCCTCGGGGAAGCGCGCCGAGGCCAGCGCCTGCTTGTGCTCGCTCATGGGCACGCCGAGAAAACCGTAGCAGCCGGGCCAGTCCGGACAGCCGAGGCCGGCGTGAGTCAGGCGGGTGTAGGCCCCGAGCATAACCACCACGACCGCCAGCAGGGTGGCGAACAGGGCAAAACGGTAACCGGGTCTAGCCATCGATGGACTCCTTGTAGCGGTGTTAGCAGGGGTAGACACCAACAACGCGCCGATGGGTTAACCAATCTGCGAAATTTTCAGCAGATGGCGCAGATCGTTAAGAATCTCCTTGCCCTTGCTGGTGGCGTCGTAGCGCAGCACCAGGTTGCCATGGGGGTCGACTAACCAGAGTTGCGCGTCCTTGGCCTCGCCAGCGGTTTTGCCGTAGGCATCCAGCTCCAGCGGATAGCGCGTCAGTTGCGGGTATTCGCGCTGCAGCTGGGCGTCATAGTCCGCGGCCAGGGGCTGGGCAACGGCCAGGGCATGGCTGGCGCGGGACACATCCCGGTTCAGGCCGATATGGATCTGCCGGGCGAGAAACACCAGCTCCTTGCAGGCGCTGTCGCAGGTTTGCGGCACCGTCACCAGCAACTGCCAGCGGGTCTCCGTGGCGGCAGCGATGCCCAGATCCGCGCGGCTCTGGCCGTTGCCGATCAGCTCGCCATGGTAGCTGCGGGTTTCCGGCACCCAGAAGCGCCACTGATACATGGCACTGGCGAGGATCATCGGGGCGATCACCACGGCGAGGATCAGGATCAACTGCAAGCGCCCGCGACGACGCTGTGCGGGCGGCACTTCAGGCAAGGCGTCAGGCAGAATGGTGGCTGGGTTCATGGCGAGTCTCCCGCGCGTTAGATAGACCTAAATAGATAAACAGGCAGAGCAATGCCACCGCCAGGGCGAACCATTGCACGGCATAACCAAGGTGTTTGTCGGGGCTCATGGCCACCACTGGCCAGTCGACCTGGAAGGAGGCGGGCCCCGGCTCCAGGCGCGCCTCGTAGGCCAGACCGCCGCGGCCCAGCTGTTGCCACAGGGTGTCGGGGCTGACCGCACTGACCAGCCGCGGCCAGTCACTGCCGGGCTGGTCGGCCTGCAGTTGCCATGCCTCGCCCAGCGGCACATAGATCGAGGCCTGCAGACGCAGCGGCGTATCAGGCGTGGCGAAGGTCGGGGGGATGCGGCGATCCGGCCAGGGCAGCCAGCCGCGATTAAGCAGCAGCCAGAGGCCGCTGGCCTGGTCATAGAAAGGTTGCAGCACCTCCACCCCGGCCAGGCCGCCACGGGTGCGGTTGTCCAGCAGCAGGCTGTGCCGTGCATCGAAGAAGCCCTGCAACTGCACCCGCACATAGGCTGGATCGGGATAGCGCTCAAGCTCGCTGAGGCTGACGGGTGCGGCGCTTTGCTGCGCCTGATGAGCGGCCAGCAGTTCGCGCTTTTCCTCGGCGCGAGCCAGTTGCCAGAAACCCAGGGCAATCAGCCCGGGCAACAGCAACAGGACCAGAATGCTGGGCAGCAGACCGGGTCGAAAAGCGCTCATAACGCCCTCCCTGAAGGCCAGCCGAAGCTAGCTATACTGCACCTGCACCCCATTTGCTTCCCCCGGAGTTACGCATGCTCAAGGCCGCGATCGTCCTGTTACTACTGGCTACTCTGGTCAGCTTATTCAGTGGCCTGTTTTTTCTGGTCAAGGATGAAGGTCAGACCTCCAAGGTGGTTAACGCACTGACGCTGCGCGTCAGTCTCACGGCCTTGACCGTCGCCCTTATTGCCTGGGGCTTTTACACGGGCCAACTGGTTACCCGGGTTACCTGGTAGCTGCAAGCCATAAGCACTCCGGCTTACGGCTTGTAGCTTGGCTTCCGTCAAATCACGTAGACGAACACGAACAGCCCCAGCCAGACCACATCGACAAAGTGCCAATACCAGGCGGCAGCTTCGAAGCCGAAGTGCTGCTCGGCGCTGAAGTGCCCGCGCATCACCCGCACCAGCATCACCGTCAGCATGATCGCGCCGAAGGTCACGTGGGCCCCGTGGAAGCCGGTGAGCATAAAGAAGGTCGCACCATAGATACCGGAGCCGAGGGTCAGGCCCAGCTCGGTATAGGCATGCACGTATTCCTCGACCTGAAGCACCAGAAAGGCCAGACCGAGGATCACGGTCAGCGCCAGCCAGAGGGTCAGCGGCTTGCGGTGATTCTTGCGTAGCGCATGGTGGGCAAAGGTCAGGGTGAAGCTGGAAGCCACCAGCAGGATGGTGTTGATCAGCGGCAGACCCCAGGCACTGATGGTGCCGCTCGGTGCCGGATAGAGTTTCGGGTCGGGGGTATTGAGCAGTGGCCAGGCGTACTCGAAGCCCGGCCAGAGCATGTTGCTTACACCCTTGTCGCCCTCGCCGCCGAGCCAGGGCCCGGCGAAGGTGCGCACATAGAACAGCACGCCGAAGAAGGCGGCGAAGAACATCACCTCGGAGAAGATAAACCAGCTCATGCCCCAGCGGAACGAGCGGTCCATCTGTGGGCTGTACATGCCGGAGCGGCTTTCCTTGACCACGTTGCCGAACCAGCCGAACAGCATATAGGCGAGAAACAGACTGCCAATAAAGAAGATCAGCGGGCCGTTGGACCCCTCGCGACTGGCCGACAGGTCGTTAAACCAGGTGCCGACCCCGTAGACCGAGATCAGCAGGCCGAGGGTGGCGATGATCGGCCACTTGCTCTGCGCCGGGACATAATAGTTTTCGTGACTCTCGTGACTCGACATTGTTGTTCTCCTTATGGAGTCGCCCGGGTAAGGGTCGCCTGTGCCACCGGCGGCTTGCGCGCGGTGATATCGAACAAGGTGTAGGCCAGGGTCAGGTGGCGTACATCGGCCGGCAAGTCTCTATCGACGATAAAACGCACCGGCATTTCGATGCGTTCGCCTGGCTGCAGAACCTGCTGGGTAAAGCAGAAGCATTCGGTCTTGTGGAAGTAGGCGGCGGCCTTGGAAGGCGCAACGCTGGGGATCGCCTGAGCGGACATCGGCTTGTCGGTAGGGTTGTAAGCCACATAGACCATTTCGGTGCTCTGGCCGGGGTGCACCGTCACCTCATCGGCCAACGGGCGGAATTCCCAGACCATATCGGCCGAATTGGTGGCAAGAAACTGCACCCGCACCTGGCGCGACTCATCACTGCTCTGCAGCCCGGCCTCATAGGCACCAGCGGTTTTGCCGTTGATGCCGAAGGCCTGACACATCACGTCGTAAATCGGCACCAGGGCGAAACCGAAGCCAAACATGCCCACCACCACCAGGCACAGGCGGATGACCAGACGGCGAATCGGCAGGGTCTCGCTCATGGTCGCGACTTCCTATTTCACTTCCGGCGGAGTACTGAAGGTGTGGTACGGCGCGGGCGACGGGACCGTCCACTCCAGACCTTCGGCACCGTCCCAGGGCTTGGCCGCGGCCGGCTTGCCACCGCGGATGCACTTGATGACGATAAACAGGAACAGCAACTGGGTCGCGCCGAACATAAAGGCACCGATGCTCGAGACCATGTTGAAGTTGGCGAACATCATGTTGTAGTCCGGGATGCGCCGCGGCATGCCGGCCAGACCGACAAAGTGCATCGGGAAGAACGCCATGTTCATGCCGATGAAGCTCATCCAGAAATGCAACTTGCCGAGGGTCTCGTCATACATGTGCCCGGTCCACTTCGGCAGCCAGTAGTAGGCCGAGGCGAAGATGCCGAAGATCGCACCCGGCACCAGCACGTAGTGGAAGTGCGCCACCACGAAATAGGTGTCGTGGTACTGGAAGTCCGCCGGGGCGATGGCCAGCATCAGGCCGGAAAAGCCGCCGATGGTGAACAGGATGACGAAGGCCACCGAGAACAGCATCGGCGTCTCGAAGGTCATCGAGCCGCGCCACATGGTGCTGGCCCAGTTGAACACCTTCACCCCGGTCGGCACGGCGATCAGCATGGTGGCGTACATAAAGAACAGCTCGCCGGTCAGCGGGATGCCGACGGTGAACATATGGTGCGCCCAGACGATAAACGACAGAAAGGCGATGCTCGCCGTCGCATAGACCATCGAGGTGTAGCCGAACAGCGGCTTGCGGGCGAAGGCCGGGATGATCGCACTGACCGCGCCGAATGCCGGCAGGATCATGATGTACACCTCGGGATGGCCGAAGAACCAGAACACGTGCTGGAACAGCACCGGGTCACCACCACCGGCCGCGCTGAAGAAGCTGGTGCCGAAGTGGATGTCCATCAGCATCATGGTCACGCAGCCGGCCAGTACCGGCATGACCGCGATCAGCAGAAAGCCGGTGATCAGCCAGGTCCAGACGAACAGCGGCATCTTCATCAGGGTCATGCCGGGGGCGCGCAGATTGAGGATGGTGGCGACCACGTTGATCGCGCCCATGATCGAACTGATGCCCATCAGGTGCACGGCGAAGATAAAGAAGGTGGTGCTTTCCGGCCCGTAGGTGGTCGACAGCGGGGCATAGAAGGTCCAGCCGAAGTTGGGCCCGCCGCCTTCCATAAACAGGGTGCTGACCAGCAAGCCGAAGGCCGCCGGCAGCAGCCAGAAGCTAAAGTTGTTCATCCGCGGCAGGGCCATGTCCGGCGCGCCGATCATCAGCGGGATCATCCAGTTGGCCAGGCCGACAAACGCCGGCATCACCGCGCCGAAGACCATGATCAGGCCGTGCATGGTGGTCATCTGGTTGAAGAACTCCGGCTGCACGATCTGCAGGCCCGGCTGGAACAGCTCGGCACGAATCACCATGGCCATGCTGCCGCCAAGGAGGAACATGGCGAAGCTGAACCACAGGTACATGGTGCCGATGTCTTTATGGTTGGTGGTCAACACCCAGCGCATCAGGCCCTTGGCCGGGCCGTGGTGATGGTCATGTCCGGCATGACCGTGGCCAGCATGGCCCGGATCGATCACTGCACTCATGTCCCTTACTCCTGAGCCTGTTTGAAGGCAACGATGTCCTGTGGGGTGACCATGTCACCGACCTTGTTGCCCCAGGCGTTGCGTTCGTAGGTGATGATGGCGGCCAGATCAACTTCCGAGAGTTGCTTGCCAAAGGCGGCCATGGAGGTGCCAGGCTTGCCGTTGACCACGATATCGATATGGCCGGCAGCCGGACCGACTGCGATGGGCGAGCCCTTGAGCGCCGGGAACATCGGCGGCAGGCCTTCACCGGTGGCCTGGTGACAGGCGGCACAGGCGGTGACATAGGCCTTCTCGCCGCGCTCCATCAGCTCGTCCAGGGTCCATGCCTTGCTGGTCAGCTCACGCTCGGCGGCCGCGGCCAGCTTGCGTTCGGCCAGCCAGGCGGCGTAGTCCTCTTTCGACTTGGCCTCGACCACCACGGGCATAAAGCCGTGATCCTTGCCGCATAGCTCGGTGCACTGGCCGCGGTATATGCCGGGCTCCTCGATGCGCGTCCAGGACTCGTTGATAAAGCCGGGGATGGCGTCTTTCTTCACCGCCAGGGCCGGTACCCACCAGGAGTGGATCACATCGGCGGCAGTGATCAGAAAGCGCACCTTGGTGCCCACCGGCACCACCAGCGGCTCATCCACCTCAAGCAGATAGTGCTCGCCTTTCTCGGCCTTGTTGTTGATCTGCGCTTTGGGCGTTGTCAGGTTGCTGAAGAACTCGACGTCCTCACCCAGGTATTTGTAGTGCCACTTCCACTGGTAGCCGGTGATCTGGATATCCAGCTCGGATTCCGAGCTGTCGTAGATCTCGATCAGGGTCTTGGTGGCCGGTATGGCCATTACAACCAGAATGGCCAGGGGCACCACGGTCCAGAGAATCTCGACTGTAGTGCTTTCGTGGAAGTGTGCGGGTTTGTGGCCGGTGGAGCGGCGGTGGACGAGCATCGACCAGAACATGGCACCAAACACGATCACGCCGATAACGACGCAGATCCAGAAGATGGTCATGTGCAAATCGAATACTGAGCGGCTGACCTCGGTGGCACCGGGCGTCATATTGACACCCCAGCCGGCGTAAGCCGAGCTGAATACCAGCCACAACAGGAGGCCCATCCAGACTCGTGGATGTCGCATCATTGCGGGTTCCCCTTATGATTCTTGTTATCCCGCCGAATAAGCCTGCGGCCAGGGTCTCGGGCGTTCAAAAGAGTGCAAACGCCAACTCACCCTATCCATGCCGAGGTCTATTCGGTGTTATCAGGTACTGCCTTTCGAGGTCGAGTATAGACACGGACCCGCACCTGGCAACGCAAAAAACTGAAATGAATTGCATGGCCGCGCCATGGGCAGAAGGCCACTGCGACGGCGGCAGGGACCTTTTAGTGGAGCGCGCTATATAGCGGACTCGCATAAGTATTTAATAATTATGACAATCGGGTCTTAGCCACGCTGCTCAGCCAGCTATGGTTCACGCCCATGTCCTTTTTTCCGGAGCCGTCATGAATATTGCTGCCTTACACGAACTGATCGAACGTGCGCTCCAGCACGAAGCCAGTACCGGTCAGCTAGCCGCGCAGATGCACGCCCAGCTGGAACGCCTGCATCCCTCCATTCGCGTACCAGGCGACAATAGTTCGGGCGTGTTACAGGGTTTTGTCAGCGCCTATATTGGCCTGGTGCCCGAGGTGCTGCAGGCGGCCAATCAGGTGGCGCGCGAGGCCGGCATCGAGGCGCAGATCAAGCCGGTGCTCAAGGTCGCCGAGCAGTTCTTCCTGCAGCCGCCAGCGCTGATGGCCGGCCACGAAGGCCTCGACGGCTTGCTCGACGAGGCCTATCTGGCCCACCGCCTGGTCGAAGAGGTCAATGATCGCTATATCGCCCACCTCGGCCAGCCGCTGATTCCGCTGGATACCACGGTGGCCAACCTGATCGCCCACCAGTTGATCGGCGAACCCTTCGCCAATCAGCTGGACGAAGCCGTGCAACATGCGGTGGAGGGTATGCTCGATGACGCCAGCTTTGCCCAGGACTCGGTGCAGGCCTACCGCGAACGCCTGAGCGACCCGCAGACCGAGGCGGCCTGGCAGCGCTGGCCGTGCCTTTCGCGGCAGCTAGGGCTGGAGTTGCAGCTGGACGAGAGCCGGGTGGCCGGTTAAGCGGAAGCGGGCGAGAGAGCGGGGTCGTAGGGTGGGTGACAACCCATCAATCGCGGCGATGGGTTGTCACCTAAGCGGCCCCCCCATCCTACGGTGACTGTGGGTAACGCTCCCTCATCCGGCGCTTCGCGCCACCTTCTCCCGGAGGGAGAAGGGTAATAGGGAAGGCGTCGCTGCGCGACTCGCAGATTAGCTGGGCAGGTAGCGTGGGCGTGGCGTGGCCATGGGCAGCGGGCCGTCGCCGATCTGGCGGAAAGCACCCTGCTCGGCGTCGTAGGCCTTGATCTCGCTGGTTTCGATGTCGTACACCCAGCCGTGGATAAACAGCTGGCCGCAGGCCAGGCGCGAGGCCACCGAGGGGTGGGTGCGCAGGTGATCGAGCTGGGCCACCACGTTTTCCTCGGTAAGGATGCCGAGGGTGGTGTGGTCGGCGCAGCCGCAGTTGTCCGCCACCACCGTCTTGGCCACTTCGGCATGACGCAGCCAGGCCTTGACCGTGGGCATGCGCTCCAGGGTTTGCGGGTCGAGCACCGCCTTCATCGCGCCGCAATCGGAATGCCCGCAGATGATGATGTGCTGCACACCGAGGGCCATCACCGCGTACTCGATGGCGGTGGACACACCCCCCATCATCTGCCCGTAGGGCGGTACCACGTTGCCGACATTGCGGGTGACGAACAGATCGCCCGGATCGCTCTGGGTGATCAGCTCGGGGACGATGCGCGAGTCGGCGCAGGTAATAAACATGGCCCGTGGCGTCTGCTGGTGGGCGAGTTTCTTGAACAGCGCCTGCTGTTGCGGAAACACCTCCTGGCGAAAACGCTGGAAGCCCTCAACGATATGTTGCAGCGCCTCTTGCGCGCTCTCCGCCGGGCTGCTGGTTTGCTGCTGTTGCTTATCCATAGGGATGACCTCGAAATCTGCGGGATTGCATCCTCCTGGCTCGGAAATGCCCCGAACCAGTGATGCGCACCTTTACTGGACACTCGACGCGCCCCGTTGGTCACCACGAACCCAGTCAATGCTCGCCTGTTCGATCAGCCACGATGACGGCCGCGGAAGAAATCGATCAGGCCCTGGGTCGAGCCATCCTCGGCAACCTCTTTCGCGCTGCCGACCAGGCGCGCATACACGCCCTGGCCCAGTTGCTTGCCCAACTCCACACCCCACTGGTCAAAGGCGTTGGTGCCCCAGATTGCGCTCTGGACGAATACTTTGTGCTCGTACAGGGCGATCAAGGCACCCAGGCGTCCCGGGCTGACCCGTTCGAGCACCAGGGTGTTACTCGGCCGGTTACCGGGGATCACCTTATGCGGTGCCAGACGCTGCACCTGATCTTCGTCGAGGCCCTGGCTGCGCAGCTCGACTTCGGCTTCGCCGCGGGACTTACCCAGCATCAGCGCCTGGCTTTGCGACAGGCAGTTGGCGAACAGCCATTGATGGTGGTCGGCGACCGGGTTGTAGCTGCTCACCGGCACGATGAAATCCGCCGGGATCAGCGCCGTACCCTGGTGCAGCAACTGGTGATAGGCGTGCTGGCCGTTGCAGCCGACGCCGCCCCAGATTACCGGCCCGGTGGCCGTGGTGACCGGGCTGCCGTCCTGGCGCACGCATTTGCCGTTGGACTCCATATCCAGCTGCTGCAGGTGCTTGGTGATATTGCGCAGGTAGTGGTCGTACGGCAGGATCGCGTGGCTCTGCGCGCCCCAGAAATTGCCGTACCAGATGCCCAGCAAGGCCAACAGCACCGGCATATTGCGGTCGAACGGCGCGCTCTGGAAGTGCTGGTCCATGCGGTAGGCACCGGCGAGCAATTCCTTGAAATTGGAGATGCCGATCGACATGGCGATCGGCAGGCCAATGGCCGACCACAGCGAATAACGCCCGCCGACCCAGTCCCACATCGGCAGGATGTTTTCTTCGCGGATGCCGAAGGCCAGCGCGGCCTGGGTATTGCTCGACACCGCCATAAAGTGCCGGTGCAGCTCGCCCTCGCTGCCGCCCTGGGCCAGGTACCAGCTACGCGCGGCCTGGGCGTTTTTCAGGGTTTCCAGGGTGCCGAAGGTTTTCGACGAGACGATAAACAGGGTGGTTTCCGCGTGCAGCTTGGCCGCCAGCTCATGGAACGAGCTGCCGTCGATATTGGCCAGGTAATGACAGCGCACGCCGCGCTGAGCGAACGGCAGCAGCGCCTCGGACACCAGTTGCGGGCCGAGGAAGGAGCCACCGATGCCGATATTGACCACATCGGTGATCGGCTTTTCCGTGTAGCCGCGCCACAGGCCGTTGTGCACCCGCCCGACCAACTCGCTCATGCGGTTGAGCACACGCTGCACCTCGGGCATGACGTCGACGCCATCGACCCGCACCTGGTCGCCAATCGGCCGGCGCAGGGCGGTGTGCAGGGCCGGACGCTGCTCCGAAGCATTGACCAGGGCACCATCGAACAAGTGGCGGATCGCCTGCGCCAGCCCCGCCTCATTGGCCAGGTCAACCAGCAGTTCGCGGGTGCGGCTGTCGATCAGGTTTTTCGAGTAATCGAGAAATAGCCCGCAGTCGTTCAGCGAGAATGTGGCGAAACGCTGTGGATCCTCGGCGAAGGCCTGGCGCAGGGAGAAGCCATCCAGCTGGTCGCGGTGCGCGGTGAGGGCCTGCCAACTGGCCAGGCGGGTGACGTCGGATGATGTGGCAGAGTGCGGCATATCAGCTCCTGAGGGGCGAGGCGGTTAATCAGAACGCGTCGAGTTCATGCCCATAGGGCAGGTCGGGGCCAACCCGCGAACAGGTCAGCGCGGCGGCCCCGACCGCCAGCCTGAGCATGGCGTCGAGCTGTTCGCGGGAGATGCCGGCCAAGCCTGACGGGCTGTCCAGGTCGTGGCGGGCCAGGTAGGCGAGCAAGGCGGCCTGAAAGGTATCGCCGGCACCGACCGTATCGCGGGTGTGCACCGCCCGGGCCGGCACCGACCAGTGGCCATGGGTGCGGCTGTGCACGCTGGCACCTTCGCCGCCATGGGTCAGGAAAACCAGCTGGCAACGCTCGCCGAGCCAGCGCTGGGCCACGGCCTGCGGGTCCTGGTCGGGGTAGAGCAGGCTCAGGTCCTCCTCGCTGACCTTGATCAGGTGCGCGTGAGCGGCGAAGGCCTCGATACGTCGACGCCACAGCTGGATATCCGGCTCGACATTGAGCCGCACATTGGGATCGAGGCTGATCAGGCGCTGCTCGCATTCGCGGCGCACCAGCTCCAACAGGGTGTCGGCGACCGGGGTGACCACCAGCGAGTAGGAGCCGACATGCAGGCCACGCACCCGCTCGCTCAATTGCGGCAGATGCTCGCGGCGTAGCTGGCGGTCGGCGCAGCCCTCGCCGCGGAAGGAATACTGCGGCGAACCCTGGGCATCGACGCCGACCATCGCCAGGGTAGTCGCTGCCTCGCTGGTAACCAGGTAATCGCCATTGACCCCTTCCTCGGCTAATACCTGACGCAAGCGGGTGCCGAGGTGATCGGTCGAAATGCCGGTGCACAGCGCTGAATCGCTGCCGAGGCGGCGCAAGCCAACCGCGACGTTAAAGGGCGAACCGCCGGCCAGCGCCTTGAACGCCAGCTCGCTGCTGCGCGCGCCGGGCTCCAGGCTGAAGAAATCGAACAGAGCTTCGCCACAAACCAGATACATGGGTGTCTCCAGATCAACAGAACATCGAAAAGGCTATGTCCCCATTGCGTGCTGCAAGGCGATAAGCCGTAGAGTGGGGCGCGCAGCCCAGCGAGACATGCCAATACCCGCTGGGCTGCCGTGCGCCCCCGAGACTTAGAACCAGGTTTCCATCTGCACGCCGAACTGCCAGAGGCCGCCGGCCTGGAAGCCATCCTCACCGAAGGCGTCGGAAGTGCTGTAGTTATCCAGCCCCGCCGACCAATCCATCAGGCTGGCGTACACGCGCAGTTCCGGGCGGGTGAAGAAGTCGCCCATGTCCGGCTTGAAGGTCGGGGCCACGGTGAACTTCCAGAAATCACCGTCGACCGCTTTGCGTTGCTGGTAGCCCATGGGTTCGAGGTCCATGGTTTGCCAGCTCATTTCGTAAACCATCTCGAAGTTGCTATTGATCTCCTGGGCCAGGCGCAGGTTGAGGGTCAGCCAGCTGTAATCGTCGCCGCCGACATAGCGGTCCTGGCTCTGCTCAGCCAGCAGGCTCGGGGCGATCCGCCAGCCACGGGCCAGTGGTGTCTGGCCATAGAGCGCCAGGCGCAAGGCCTTGGCATCGTCGAGCAGCTCGCCGTCCGAACCCAGGTTCTTCACCTCGGCACCCAAACCCTGGCCATACAGCAGCGCCGTCTTGAAGAAGCCCTCGCGGCCGAAGAAATCCTTCTGATGATGGGCCAACATGCTTTGCACGCCGGAGTCGGCGGGGGTCAGCCCGGCGGCATTGGTGCGGCTATCGTTCTTCCTTGAGCCGATGGCGTTGACCATCCACTGCCAGCGGTCTTCGGCGAAGAACTGGTTGGCGGTGAGGATGTAGCTTTCCACGTCGGCGTCACCGCCGCTGGCGCTGAAATCGCCATAGTCGCGGCCCATCAGGGAGAAATTGGAGCGCCAGTTGTCACCGAACTGCACGTCGTAGATACCGCCGCCGGTACCGGCCAGATAGACCACATCCGAGTCCAGCCAGTGGATGTCGAAGGTGTCGCGGTCATAGCGCTTGCCGGCCCAGAGCGTAGCGTTTTCCAGCATGGAGTTGCCCTTGAAGGCGGCGAGCTCGCTGAGCTCGGCGTAGGCCTGGCGCACATTCAGGCTGCTCTCGTCGGCCGTCCAGTCGTTGGAGGTTTCCACCCCATCGGCGATCGAAACCATGAATTTCGAGCGGGTGCCGTTCTGCGCGTAGGCCTCTTTCGACAGATCGATGCGCATATAGGTGTCGTCTTCGTTGCCGAGCCGGCCGACCGCGCCACCGACCGAACCGGCCGGTGTGACATAGGGCCCGCCACGCCCACCACCGAGTCCCTCACCAACCAGCAGGCCGGAGCGGGCATAGCCGTTGAAGCTGAAACCATCGCTGAGGTTGCTGCTGCTTTTACTCGTATCCTGCTGCTGTTCCAGGGTCGCTTCGACCTGCGCCAGGCGCGCGTCCAGTGCCGGAGATGAGTCGGGCAGGGCAGTACCGTTTTTCAGCCGTTGCAGTTCCAATGCGGTTGCCTGGGCTTGCTGTTCGGCGGCGAATGCACGGCGTTCGGCGGCGCTGGCTCGGGCCTCCAACGCGGCCATTCGCTCTTCCAGGCTTAGCGGTGTCGCAGCCTGGGCCAGGGGGGTGAGTGCGCAAACGCCGAGCAGGCTGGCGGCCAGCCATAGTGATCTGTGCTGCATGGGTGAAATCCTCTTTTGTTTTTATTTTGCGAGCCAACTCTGGGCCGTGACCCATCAGTCGGGAGAACCTTGAAAAGTGGGTTTACATCTCAGGATGCGCTGTTATATTAGCGATGTTAACGTTATCTTCAACAAAAATAAAAATTAAGAGAGGCTTTATGAAACACCTGAAATCGCTTCTTCCGGCGGCGTTGCTGACGATCTGCAGCGGCCTGCCCGCGCTCGCCGGCGCGGCCAACCTGACCATTTCCTGCGGCGCTGTGGGTGCCGAATTGCAGCTGTGCAAGGACGGCGTTGAGGCCTGGTCGAAACAGACCGGCCACACAGTCGAGGTGGTGTCGACGCCCAACTCCGCGACCGAGCGGCTGTCCTTCTATCAGCAGATTCTCAGTGCGCGGTCTGCCGACATCGACATCATTCAGATCGACGTGGTCTGGCCCGGCATGCTCGCCAACCATCTGCTGGATCTGCGCGAGGTGCTTCCAGAGAACGCCACCCAGGGCTATTTCCAGGCGCAGCTGGACAACGCCACCGTCGACGGCCGACTGGTGAGCATGCCCTGGTTCACCGACTCTGGCCTGCTCTACTACCGCCAGGATCTGCTGGAAAAACACGGCAAAGCGGTACCGCAAACCTGGGACGAACTGACCACCACCGCCCGCGAGATCCAGCAGACCGAGCGCGACGCCGGCAACGCCAATCTGTGGGGTTATGTGTTCCAGGGCCGCGCCTACGAGGGCCTGACCTGTAACGCCCTGGAATGGATCGGCAGTCAGCCGGGTGGTGGACTGATCGATGCCCAGGGCGAGATCCTGATCGACAGCCCGGCCACGCGCACCGCGCTGACCCTGGCGAAAAGCTGGGTGGGCGACATCTCCCCGCGCGGCGTGCTCAATTACACCGAAGAAGAAGGCCGCGGCGTATTCCAGTCCGGCAATGCGCTGTTTATGCGCAACTGGCCCTATGCCTGGGCGCTGGTGCAGAGCCCGGACAGCGCGGTCAAGAACCAGGTCGGCATCGCCCCGCTGCCCAAGGGCGGTGAAAGCGGCAGCCATGCCTCGACCCTCGGCGGCTGGGGCTTGTCGGTGTCGCGCTACAGCGCCGAGCCCAAGCTCGCCGGCGAACTGGTGGCCTACCTGACCAGCGCCCAGCAACAGAAGCATCGGGCTCTGGTGGGTGCCTACAACCCGGTGATCGAATCGCTCTACGAAGACCCCGAGCTGCTCGCGGCCATGCCCTATTACAGCCAGCTGCGCACCATCCTCGATGCTGGCGTGATGCGCCCGGCGGCGGTCACCGCCGACCGTTACCCGCGGGTGTCCAATGCATTGTTCGACCGCGTGCACGGCGTGCTCTCCGGCGAAGCGACCGTCGATCAGGCGGTGACCGAGCTGGGCAGCGATCTCAAGCGCATCAAGCGCCGCAACTGGTAACCGCCAAGGAACCGCCATGACTACCACTCTCTCCCAGGCGCAGCCGTTTTACGACGAGCCCCTGCCCATCAAGGAAACGCCCGTGCAACGCCGTCGCGTGCGGGCCGCCTGGCTGTTTCTCACGCCGATGCTGCTGTGCCTGCTGCTGGTGGCGGGCTGGCCGCTGCTGCGCACCTTCTGGTTCAGCCTCACCGATACCAGCCTGAGCGACAGCGGTGCCGGGGCCTTCGTCGGCCTGAGCAACTACCTGGCCCACGATGGCGATATCTGGACGGGCATTTTGGTCGACCCGCTGTGGTGGCAGGCCGTGCGCAACACCCTGCACTTCACGGTGGTGTCGGTCGGTCTGGAAATCATCATCGGTCTGGCGGTGGCCTTGCTGTTGAATGTCCGCTTCACCGGCCGGGCCCTGGTGCGCGCGATGATCCTGATCCCCTGGGCGATTCCCACCATTGTCTCGGCGAAGATCTGGGCGTGGATGCTCAATGACCAGTTCGGCATCATCAATCACATGATGCTCGGCTTGGGTCTGATCGACGCGCCCCTGGCCTGGACCGCCGACGCCAGCCTGTCGATGTGGGCGGTGATCATGGTCGATGTGTGGAAGACCGTGCCCTTCGTCGCGCTGCTGATGCTGGCTGCCCTGCAGATGTTGCCGGGCGATTGCTACGAGGCGGCCCGAGTCGACGGCGTGCATCCGCTCAAGGTGTTCTGGCGGGTCACCCTGCCGCTGTTGATGCCGGCGCTATTGGTGGCGGCGATCTTCCGCATTCTCGATTCGTTGCGGGTATTCGACGTCATCTATGTGCTGACTTCGAACTCCTCGTCGACCATGAGCATGTCGATCTACGCCCGCCAGCAACTGGTGGAGTTCCAGGACGTCGGCTACGGCAGCGCCGCCTCGACCCTGCTGTTTCTCATCGTCGCGGTGATCGCTGTGCTCTACCTCTACCTCGGCCGCCGGCAAATGGAGGTGCGCTGATGAACCTGCGTCTACTCAAGAAAATCCTGCTGCGTCTGGGTTTCTGGACCGCGATCGGCATCCTGCTGCTCTACGCGGTATTCCCCTTCTACTACGCCGTACTGACCTCGCTGAAGCCGTCCAGCGCCTTGTTCCAGGTGAGCTACTGGGTCGATAAGCCGGACTTCTCCAACTACACCACGGTGCTGCAGCAGGCGTCGTTTCTGCAGGCCATCGGCAACTCGGTGTTCGTCGCCTTCTGCGTGGTAGCGCTGGCGCTGTTTCTCAGCCTGACCGCCGCCTACGCCCTGGGCCGGGTCAAGTTTCGCGGCCGCGGGACTGTCCTGCTGCTGGTGCTGGGGGTGTCGATGTTCCCCCAGGTTGCGGTGCTCTCCGGGCTGTTCGAGGTGATCCGCGCCCTGGGTCTGTACAACAGCGCCTGGGCGCTGATCCTCAGCTACACCATCTTCACCCTGCCGTTCACCGTCTGGGTGCTGACCACCTTTATCGGGCAACTGCCCGGCGAACTGGAAGAGGCGGCAATCATGGACGGTGCCTCACCCTGGGTGGCGCTGACCCGGGTGCTGCTGCCGCTGCTCTGGCCGGCGCTGGTGACCACCGGACTGCTGGCGTTTATCGCCGCCTGGAACGAGTTCCTCTTCGCCCTGACCTTCACCCTGACCGACCAGGAACGCACGGTGCCGGTGGCAATCGCGCTGATTTCCGGCGGCAGCCAGCACGAGTTGCCCTGGGGCCTGCTGATGGCCGCCTCGGTCATGGTCACCGTGCCCCTGGTGCTGCTGGTGCTGGTGTTCCAGCGGCGCATCGTTTCCGGCCTCACCACTGGCGCGCTCAAGGGCTGAGCCCACAAGAATAAGGAACAACAGCATGAGCAAGTTGAAACTCGACAAAGTGAACAAGCAACTGGGCGGCCTGCGCATCCTGCGCGATATCAGCCTGGAGATCGCCAGCGGCGAATTCGTGGTGTTCGTCGGCCCCTCGGGCTGCGGCAAGTCTACGCTGCTGCGCATGATCGCCGGGCTCGAGGACATTTCGGGCGGCGAGATTTCGATCGGCGGACAGGTGGTCAACGACGTCGAGCCGGCCGACCGCGGCATCGCCATGGTGTTCCAGTCCTACGCGCTGTATCCGCACATGACGGTGGAGCAGAACCTGAGCTTCGGGCTGCGCATGACGGGAAACCCGAAGAGCGACACTGAGGCGCGGGTGACACGCGCCTCCGAGATCCTGCGCATCTCCGAATTGATGCAGCGTCGGCCGCGGCAACTTTCAGGCGGGCAGCGGCAGCGTGTCGCCATCGGCCGCGCCATTGTGCGCGAGCCCGAAGTGTTCCTGTTCGACGAACCGCTCAGCAATCTTGATGCGGAGCTGCGCGTCCAGATGCGGGTCGAGATCAGCCGGCTCCACAAGGAGCTGGGGACGACGATGATCTACGTCACGCACGACCAGACCGAGGCGATGACGCTCGCCGACAAGATCGTCGTGCTCAATGCCGGCAATATCGAGCAGATCGGCAGGCCGCTCGATCTCTATTCAGATCCGAACAGCCAGTTCGTCGCCGGCTTCGTCGGCTCGCCGAAGATGAACTTCATGGCCGGCGAGGTGATCGGCTCGGGCTCGGGCGGCATTACCGTCGAACTGCTCAACCAGGGGCGGGCGCGGATCGTGTTGCCGCTCAGCGGCGAACTGCCGGCCAAGGGGATGCCGGTGACGTTGGG
>NZ_DATKDZ010000036.1:0-2177 GCF_035512415.1 Pseudomonas sp.
TGTCAAGACCGACTTAATTTGTCCGCAAATCTCCGGATTAAAATGTCCACTTTTCTCCGAGCGATTTGTCCACTGAGGACGGTTTTGGGGGAGGGGGTTGTCTAAGCGTCAGTGATCACCTCCTCGTTTTCAGCTTCGGCCCGGGGTTGGCCCAGTAGACCCGCCTTGCGTTTCTCCTTCAGCCGGTAGCTCTCGCCCTTGATATTAAGCGTGGTCGAGTAATGCAGCAGCCGGTCCAGGATGGCGGTCGCCAGGACGTGGTCGTTGAAGATCTCGCCCCAGTCCAGAAAGCTCTTGTTGCTGGTCACGATCAGGCTGCTGCGTTCGTAGCGCCGCACGACCAGGCGGAAGAACAGGCTAGCCTCGGTGCGGGAGAGCGGCAGGTAGCCGAGTTCGTCAATCATCAGCAGCTTCGGATAGGTCAGCTGCTGCAGGCTGCGTTCGAGCCGGTTCTCGTGCTGAGCCCGTACCAGGCGGGTCATCAGGGACTCGAGGGTCAGGAACAGGACGGAGTAGCCCGCTTCGACCGCCTTGACCCCCAGCCCGACCGAGAGGTGGGTTTTCCCAACCCCCGGTGGGCCGAGGATGACAACGTTGTGGGCCCGCTCCACGAAGCTCAAACCCGCCAGCTCGCGCACCTGCTTGCGGTCCAGGCTGGGCTGGAAGTCGTAGTCGAACTGGTCGAGCGTCTTGACCCAGGGAAAGCGCGCCAGGCGCAGCCGGGCTTCAATCCCGCGCAGGTGGCGGCCCTGCCATTCGGTCTGCAGCGCCTCACTCAGGAAACTCTTGTAATCCAGCTCGCGCTTGGCGGCCTGTTCGCAGACGACATCCAATTGCGCTTCCAGGTGGTCCATTTTCAATTTTCCGAGCAGGTTGGTCAGCTCCATGACGCCGCCTCCTCGTAGACCAGCAGCGGCCGCTGCTCGACCTGCAGGGTTTCCTGCCACAGCCGGGCATGGTGCTCCGGCACGGTCACCCAGCCTGTCCGGGCCGGCTGCAGCCGGTGAATGGCCAGCGGTTTGTCCTGCTCCGGATCCAGGTCGAGCGAGTAGATCCGCAGCAGGCCGTCCAGACCGATGCGCACCACCACGCCCTGCCCGCCCAGATGGTCCGGGACGCTGTAGCGGTTGCCGTTCACGTCGATGTACTGGTCCCAGGCCACCTGGCGGGTCTCCCGGTAGGACGTGTCGAAGCGTTTGGAAGGCAGCGGCCCCAGCAGCGGCCGTTCCCGCTCGAAGCGTTCCAGCACAACTTCCTTGTGCGTGCCGTGCACGCGCGGGTCGGCTACTTCCGCCAGCCACATTTCGGCCAGCTGGTTCAGGTGCGCCCAGCTCTCGAAGCTCCGGTAGCGCTGGAAGAAGTTGGTCTTGACGTAGTCCACCATCCGCTCGGTCTTGCCTTTCGTCCGTGCCCGGTAGGGCCGGCAGGCCCTGGGGGTGAAGCCGTACAGGAGCGCCAGGTCCAGCAGCCGCTCGTTGAAACGCGGCTTGCCACCTTGATACGAAAGCACGGCACATTTCTGGTTGTCGAACAGGACCTCCTCGGCCACCCCGCCCAGGTATTCGAAGCTGCGTACCAGCGCCTCATAGGTGTGCTCGGCGTCCAGGCTGTCGGTGCACCAGAAGTGGAACCGCCGCGAGAAACCCAGCACGTTGACCTGGAAGTAGACCCGCACCCGCTCCCCGGCGATCTCCACCTCCAGCTCGCCCCAGTCGTTCTGCAGCTGCTTGCCCGGTCCGGTTTCGAAGCGCACCGTGGCCCGGCTCTGCCGCAAGACCCGTTTCGGGGCGATGTAGTCCCGCAGGACGGTGAGCTTGCCAGTGTAGCCGTCCTTCCGGATTTCATCCAGGATCACCGTTGCATTCCAGACCTCATCTTGGAGCAGTTCGTCGACGCGGGTTTTGTGCGGATCCAGCTTGCTGCCCCGTTTGGGGCGTTTGCGAGCCGGGGCGCCGTCCCGGGCCAGCGCTCGCCGGACCGTGCGGGGGTGCACCCCCAGCTTGTGGGCAATGTCTTTCTTATAGACACCGCGGTTGGAAAGTGATTTAATCACGGTAAAGTCCTCCTTACTGAGCATAGCGGCCTCCGTCTTCGGAAAAGAGTGGAGGCCATTCTATGCGATGTTTGGTGGACTTTTTAATCCGGAGTTTTGGTGACTTTTACACCCGTTCCTGACA
>NZ_DATKDZ010000037.1:0-1264 GCF_035512415.1 Pseudomonas sp.
GCCAACGCGAACGCAAACGCCCACCCCGACTGTTTCAGTCTAGCCGCTGCGCTGAGCAGCGGGGTACGGGTCATGCCAGTTCGAGTTCAATCCCCGGCCGGTGCGGTCAAGTGCATTGGGGCAGATGTGGGCAGCAAGGCGCTGGCGGTGGCGCCGGCCGACGCAAGCACCTTGGATACGCCAGTCACCACCATTGCCAATACGGATGCAGCGATCACCCGCTGGCTCAAGACGCTGCCCCCGGGCTGCCGCATTGGGATGGAGGCCACGGGCCGGTACCACGAGCGCTTGGCCGAGCTGGCTTGGCGTGCCGGCCACGTCGTCTACGTCTTCAACCCGGCCAAGGTGGCCAAGTACCTGGCGGCGTTGCGCTCGCGCGCCAAGACTGACGTCCTGGATGCACGCGGCATTGCGCGCTACGTGCTCAACGAGAGCGTTGGCTGCCATCCGTACGTGCCGCCCGGGCCGTTTCACGCCAAGATGGCGCTGCTCATTCAGCGCCGCCATCAGATCGTCAAGCAGCGCGACAGCCTGCGCATGAGCTTGGCCGACTTGCCTGACTGCGATGCCCAGCTGAAGGCGCTCAAGGAGGCCTTCAAGCGGCTGCTGGCGGCCATTGACGCGCAGATCGAGGCGGCTTACCGCAGCGATGCTGCGTTGCAGGTGCGGCGCAAGCACTTGTGCTCCATCCTGGGCTTCGGACCCTTGGTCAGCGCCGCGGTGGCAGCGCGGCTCAGCCGCACGCCCTATGCCAACAGCGACGCAGTGGTGGCCGCCTTCGGCATGGACTTGCGCGTACGCGATTCGGGTCAGTTCCGCGGTCAGCGCAGGCTGTCCAAGCAGGGCAATGCCGAGGAGCGCCGGCTGATCTACATCGCAGCGGTCAGCGCGTGCAACAACCCGCTGTTCCGTGCCCTGCGTGACAAGCTCGTGGCCAAGGGCCGCACCGCGACCCAGGCGCACTGCACCATCGCGCGCAAGCTGCTGCGCATCGCCTTCGCCGTGTGGACTACTCAGCAGCCGTTCAACCCGTCCTTGGTTGGGGCGGCATGAGTTCATTCACCAGCGGGGGGCTGGGGGCGCAGCCCCCAGTAAGACGCGCAGCGGCGTAGTCTCGTCCATCAAGCCCGGCTACCGTCGCATCGAGACGCCGTGTCCCGCGGGGCGCAGGCCCTGGCCCGGTCCCCACCGGTGGCTGCGCGCCCTCAAGACCTTCATCGCTCAGTGCAATGGCTCATCCTTGACTTCATTCATAGAAACTACG